>NZ_CP040814.1:1200000-2400000 GCF_019443965.1 Salinibacterium sp. M195
CGGCCGTGACCTCTCTAATCGTGGCGGCCATCAGCGGGATTGGCTAGAGACTCAACGAAGCGACCTTTACCGCTGCTAGTCGCGCCAGCTGTGCTGCGGCACCCAGCCGAGCAACCGCTCAGCTTTGGCAATTGAGGTCAGCGACGTGTTGACGCCCAGCTCGCCGCGAATCTCGACATCAGGGAACACCTCGGCCACTAGTTCAGCATTCGGCCGTGACATGACGGTGTCGGCGGCGAAGATGTTGAAGACGTCATAGCCGGGGCGGGAGGTTTCCAGTGCCAAGCGGATGGCGTTGGCGCCGTCGCGGGCGTCGATGTAGCCCCACAGGTTCCAGGAGCGCTGCCGGGCATCCGCGTCGAAGCTGGGGAATTCGGCGTAGTCAGCCGGGTCCATCACGTTCGAGAAACGCAGCGCGCTGATGCTGAGGGGTGGGTCCCAGCGCACGAACTTTCGCGCCATCTCTTCTTCAAGGTGTTTCACCATCGAGTACGTCGACTCTGGCCGTGTCTCGTACTCTTCGTCGAGCGGAATGTAGGGCGGGGGAGTCTCGAACGGCAGCCCGAGCACGGTCTCGCTTGAGGCGTACGCGATTGTCTTGATGCCCAGCCGCTTGCACGCTTGAAACACGTTGAAGGTGGCATTCATGTTGTTGTGGAATGTGGCGGCATCCGACCACAGACCCGGCGCGGGGATCGCACCGAGGTGGGCGACAGCATCCAGACCCTCATGGCGGTCGTTGACGCCAGCGAGAGCATCCACGACCTGGCCGTAATTGGTGAGGTCGACGTAGGTGAACTGGCTACGGTCGGGGCCAGCCATGTCGAGCACGATCACGGTGTGGCCGGCAGCACGCAAGCCGGCAACGGTCGCCCGCCCGAGCTTGCCGTTTCCTCCGGTGACGGCGATGCGAAGGGGAGTGGATGACATAGTGGGCTCCTTTGCTGCGGCACGAGTGAGTAACGTGGAACCGCCGCGAGCCATGCTAACTCCAGCGAGCCTGTCTTGCGGAGACTAGGAGCGTGCAGGGAACTCGGCGAGTTCCGTCTCCCACGCCGCGACTGCGTGCTTGATGTCACCCGGCGCGATTGTGAGATCCATGAAGAACTCCCTGTCGCTCGTCACGCTCGGCGGTTGTGACTCTAACCAGAGGAACGCGCGGATCACGACGGCAGCGGGAGCAAAGCTCACGAGGCCAAATCCAAGGTTCGGTTCGACGTGAGAAATGGTGGGCTCCTGCGCACCTGCACCGCTCAACTCCATCGGCTCAATAAGCCCGTGGGCGGCACGCGTCAACCACGTGCCCAGGCTGTGTGCCTCATCCACCAGCAAGCAGGGCTCGAGGAAGTTCCATTCTTCGGTGCCGCACCGCGCGCGCCCGTCAATCAAAAGCCAGTTGGCGTCGTAGGGATCGACGCGTACATCCTCAAACTGGTAAGCCATAGGCTCGATACTGAGATAGTTCGTTCCCTCGAGATCCCATAACTCCATGGTCAGGAGCCTAACCGCGGCACGCTCCGCAAAGCGGAGAAGAATCGCAACAAGCTACCTCGAACGCGAAGAAAAATGTGGGCCCGCCGGGACTCGAACCCGGGACCCGCGGATTAAAAGTCCGATGCTCTACCAACTGAGCTACAGGCCCTACATGTTAAGCGTACCGTGATCTTATGGCCGAAAATTTCCATAAGCCCACGCAGTACTCGACAGATAAGTTTGACACATATGAGGGGGGACAAGATCCCGCCCAAATAATGCGCGCAGCCCACGATACAGCCCACGCGCTGCTTGATGGTGCACGCGACACGGATGACCCTGCCGTGCTCGATCGAATCGTCGCCTATACCGACAAGCACGGCATCGATGCGCTCGCGGAGTTGTGGTCACGCTCAAGCCCCGGCAGTCTCCCCGGCGCACTCTGGCGCATCTATTTGTTGAGGGCCGTTATTCAACAGGATGCTGTGGGCACGAGCCTTCTCTTTCAGCGTGGCATTGACACGCTTCCCACTATTGATGCGGCTGTGACGGGTGCGGTGAACCCGACCGGACCTAATGAGATCAAGGATCTTGCTGACCAGATTCTCCGTGGTCTTTTTCAGGGTGACTTCGGTGTCGCACTTGATCGAGCAGGTTCCTTTAGTCGCATCCTGGCGTCGGGGGCCGGCAGTGTCGCTGACGATCAAGAATTGTTAAACCCCGAGCGGGCGAGCGAACTGACGACCCGAGCCGCTCGGTTCTCGTTAATGGGGCAAGAGTTCACCGCCTGCGCCAAACTCTTCCGGGCTGGGTCTCTCGACTAGCAACCGTTCCTATGCAGCCCGCAGCCCTACGGACGGAGTAAGAGCCGGCCTCCGCTGCCCGCGAACACTGTCCCCAATTGGAGGCTCCAAGGTGTCACACAGCCAGCCTTTTGCTAAGCTTTTCGTTGCCGGGCCACAGTAACCCCGGGCTCCAAAATTAGCCGCTTAGAGCGGCCCTGCGTCGTGAGGCGTTCTCTGTGGCTCGGCTTTTTCGCGCCCAGGAGACATTCTGAGTGTTTCCGCCCGGCCCGCGCTTGCCCGATTTCTGCACTAACCAATCCAGTTGGTTGAGGGCACCGAATTACTCACCAGTGAAAGTAACTGACGACAACCATCGTCGGCCCAGCATCCACTGACTGAAGATTCGCTGCTGAACCACACGAACTGCGATGAAGGAGCACAGGAACCTGTCATGCTAGTCCTTATGTCTCGTGAAGCTGATGTCGGCGCTACGCCTGAAGAACCGGGTGTGCCTGCCACGAGCCCGCAAGACCTGCTTGAGCGTGTCGCCACTGGTGACCAGGCCGCATTTAGCGAGCTATACGACCAGCTAGCCCCTCGAGTTTTTGGACTCGTCAAGAGGCTCCTGCGCGACCATTCGCAGTCCGAAGAAGTGACGCAAGAAATCTTCTTAGAGATCTGGCAAACCGCAACCCGATTCGATTCGAATAAGGGCGCCGCGGTCAGCTGGATTCTCACCATGGCTCACCGCCGAACTGTTGACCGTGTACGTGCATCGCAGTCGTCCCGCGACCGCGACGTTCGTATCGGCATCCGTGATCACAACCCGGACTACGATCACGTCTCAGAAACCATTGAAGTCCGACTCGAACACGAAAGGGTAGAGAAGGCCATGTCCCGACTGACTGAATTCCAGCGCCAAGCTGTCTCCCTTGCGTACTACGGCGGCTATAGCCACAGTGAGGTGGCGACCATGCTTAAGGTTCCTGTCGGCACTGTCAAAACCCGACTACGTGATGGAATGATTCGCTTGCGCGACGAAATGGGGGTGGCATCATGAACGACCGCAACGACGATCTCGCCGCCCAGTCTGGCGCCTACGCTCTCAACGCGTTGACCCCAGAAGAGCGCGAAGCCTTCGAAAAGCACCTCGCTGCTTCCGACGAAACCCGCACCGAAACCACCGAACTTTCTGACACCGCAGTAGTGCTTGGTATGGCCATTGATCCGGTCACGCCGCCACCAGCGCTCAAGGCCAACCTCATGGCGATGATTGCGCAGACACCGCAGTTGCCTCGTGAGGTCGACACGCAGCCGGAGGCAGACGAAGCACCCAGTGTGGATGTCGCAGCCGCCCCGATCGCAGCGGTAACGCCGCTGGCAGCATCGGTTTCGTTCGCTGGTGAAGATTCTGCTGAGCAGTCAAGTACTGAGCAGTCGAACACCGCGCAGCCGGCGTCGGCGACCCCCGCGTCTCGTGCTGAGGCTAAAGCTCAGGCGCGCTGGTTCACTCGCCCCGCTACTGCTCTTGCTGCCGTCGCGGCAGCAGTTGCACTCATCGTTGCCGGTGGTGTTGTAGCCGATTCGATCGGTCGTGCCTCCCTCGAGCAAACAAGCTTCGCTTCGCAGCAGGCTGACCAGCTTGCCGCTATCAACGCGGCAAGTGATTCGCAGCGTCTGGTCTCGACGGTGGCTGGTGGGGCTACAGCCACTTTCGTGTGGTCGGAAGAGCTCGCGTCATCCGTCGTCATCGTCGATGGCCTTGAGGCTCTTTCCGCCGATCAGGTTTACGAACTCTGGTACATCGACGAGTCTGGTGCACGCCCGGCCGGCCTCATGCATGCCGCTGAAGATGGCCCCACGTGGCGCGTCTTGGACGGCGATATGGCTTCCGGCGATGTGGTCGGTGTGACGATCGAGCCCAAGGGTGGATCTGACGCGCCAACGACGGAGCCCATCGTCGTCTTCGAAACCGCGTAGCAGTCAACGCCCGAGCAGATCGCGCACCAAACAGAGTTCGCGCAACGAACATGATTTAGGCACCAATAGAAAAGCCCCCGGCCAATAGGCGCGGGGGCTTTTCTCTGTAATCGAGAAGGCTCGTTAGCCGAATTTGCCGGAGACGTAGTCTTCGGTCGCCTGAACGCTGGGGTTCGAGAACATGGTGTTGGTGTCGTCGTATTCGATGAGCTTGCCTGGATGGCCGGTTCCCGCGATGTTGAAGAACGCGGTGCGGTCAGACACGCGTGCGGCCTGCTGCATGTTGTGCGTCACGATCACGATTGTGTAGTCCTGCTTGAGTTCCTCGATGAGGTCTTCAATGGCGAGTGTCGAGATGGGGTCGAGGGCCGAACACGGCTCGTCCATCAGTACAACGTCGGGCTTCACAGCGATGGCACGTGCGATGCAGAGCCGTTGCTGCTGTCCGCCAGAGAGGCCAGATCCGGGCTTGTCGAGGCGTTCTTTGACTTCTTGCCAGAGGTTCGCGCCGATGAGGGATTGTTCGACGAGGTCGTCGGCGTCGCTCTTGCTCATGCGTGAGTTGTTGAGCTTCACACCAGCAATCACGTTGTCGCGGATCGACATTGTGGGGAACGGGTTGGGTCGTTGAAAGACCATACCTACTTGACGTCGCACGCTCACGGGGTCAACGCCGGGAGCGTAAAGGTTGTTGCCGTCGATGAGCACTTCGCCCTCAACGTACGCTCCGGGGATCACTTCGTGCATCCGGTTCAGGGTGCGCAGGAATGTTGATTTACCGCAACCAGACGGGCCAATAAAGGCGGTAACGGTGCGGGGCTCAATCGTGAGAGTTACACCTTCTACAGCGCGAAACTTGCTGTAGTAGACGTTGAGATCATTGACTTCGATGCGCTTAGACACGAATAGGGTTCCTTCGGTTATCGACCGGTCTTGGGGGCGAAGATCTTGGCGATGATGCGTGCCAGGAGATTGAGTGCCATCACGATCAGGATGAGGGTGAGTGCTCCAGCCCACGCCCGATCGATGTAGGCCTGGGCGTCGGTGCCCTGTGAGATGTACGAGCTGTACACGAAGACGGGCAAGCTCTGCATGCGGTCACTGAACAGGGAGTAGTTGAAGTTGTTAGTGAAGCCTGCTGCAACAAGAAGCGGCGCGGTTTCACCGATTACGCGGGCGATGGAGAGCATCACCCCAGTAGTGATTCCGGCGATGGATGTCGGCAGCACAACTTTCATGACGGTCAGCCATTTGGGCACGCCGAGCGCAAATGCGGCCTCACGCAGTTCGTTGGGAACGAGCCGCAGCATTTCTTCGCTTGAGCGCACGACCACGGGAATCATGAGCACGGAGAGCGCGAGGGCGCCGGCAATTCCGATGCGCACGCCGGGCCCGAAGATCAGCACGATGAGGGAGTAAGCGAAGAGTCCGGCGACGATCGACGGGATGCCGGTCATGACATCCACGAAGAAGGTAATGGCTTGGGCGAGACGCCCGCGACCGTACTCGACGAGGTAGATGGAGGTCATGAGACCGATGGGCACCGAGATGATGGATGCCGCCAGGGTCATCTCGAGGGTGCCGATGATGGCGTGCGCGGCGCCTCCACCTTCTCCGACGACGTTGCGAAGTGACAGCGTGAAGAAGTCGAGGTCAAAGCGAGCTGCACCATTGACGGCAACCGTGTAGAGCAGCGAGATGAGAGGCAGCAGCGCGATAACGAAGGCGAGCGTCACCAGGGTAGTTACGAGCCGGTCTGTGGCGCGACGGTGGCCTTCGACGAGCCGTGAGACGGTGGTGAGCACTACGGCGTAGAGCACAACGCCGGAGAGGACTGCGCCGACGATGTTGAATTCGCCTTCGGTTTGGGCGGCCCGAATGAACAGGAAGATGATGACAGCGGTCGCGAGACTGCTGATGAGCATCACGACGGGTGCCCAACGGGGTAGCTGCCCGGCGACGTAGGCGTTCTCGATAGCGCGTGCTGGTGTGGTGGTGGTCATCAGTTCGCTCCCGAAAATTCCTTGCGGCGGTTGACGATGTAGCGCGCGATCGTGTTGACGATCAGGGTGATGGCAAAGAGGATGAGGCCGGTTGCGATGAGCACATTGACGTTGAGTCCGTAAGCCTCAGGGAAACTCAGCGCAATGTTTGCCGCGATCGTCGACGGGTTAGTTGAACTGACCACGTTGAAGGTGATGACATTTGACGCGGAGAGCACCATGGCAACGGCCATTGTTTCTCCCAGGGCACGACCCAAGCCGAGCATCGCGCCAGAGACGATACCGGCACGTCCGAAGGGCAGCACCGCTATCTTGATCATTTCCCAGCGTGTAGCGCCGAGGGCGAGTGCGGCTTCTTCGTGAAGCACGGGGGTCTGCAGGAAGACTTCACGGCAGATGGCCGTAATGATGGGCAACACCATAACGGCGAGCACGATGGATGCGGTGAGGACCGTGCGGCCGGTGCCGGATGCTGGACCGGCGAAGAACGGGATCCAGCTGAAGTTCTCGACGAGCCAGGAATAGAACGGCTGAACTCCCACGGCGAGCACGTTGCCGCCCCAGAGGCCGAACACTACCGAGGGAACAGCGGCGAGTAGGTCGATGATGTAGCCGAGCGTTGCCGCGAGTGGGCGGGGAGCGTAGTGCGAGATAAAAAGCGCGATGCCGATAGCAATTGGAACGGCCATCATGAGGGCGAGCGCTGCAGACCACAGTGTTCCGAAGACAAGCGGGCCAACGTAGGCCCAGAAGTTTGTGCCCTCGAGGAGGGTAGTTTTTTCGGGATCCGCGGTGATTCCCGGTACGCCTTGAATAACGAGGAAGGCAGCGACTGCTGCGAGGATCGCGAGGATGAGCGCGCCAGCGGTGAGGGCGGTCCCGGAGAAGAGGCGGTCTCCGGGGCGCTGCTTCGCGCGGACACGGGCAGCCGCAGTCGAGGTCATGTGTCGAGTATCCCTTATCCCTGGCTTGGTTTAGTGCGTGGTGACTGGATGGTGCTGGTTCTTGCAGTGCAAAGTCTGCCCGACCCCGCTGCCTGTGGCAACGGGGTCGAAGCAGACTGAGGATGTTACTTGATGGCGTCTACGGCAGCCTGCGCCTTGTCGAACAGGGTCGAGGAGATCGGAGCTGAACCAGCAGATTCTGCCGCGGTGTTCTGTCCTTCGTCGCTGATGATGTAGCTCAGGTAGCCCTTGACGAGGTCAACGTTCTCGCTGGAGACGTACTCGTTGCAGGCGATGAGGTAGCTGATCAGGACGACCGGGTAGACACCTGACTCGTCGGATGCGCGGTCGAGCTCGACAGCGAAGTCGGTCTCGCCACGGCCTTCAGCGAACGGCGAGACATCGACGATTGCTGCTGCAGCTTCGGGGGAGTAAGGAACGTATTCGTCGCCGACCTTGACGGCGACGGTTCCGAGGTCTCCGGCGCGTGACGCGTCGGCGTATCCAATGGTTCCGGTTCCGTTAGTGACGGCGTCAACGAGACCAGAGGTCTGAGGTGCACCTTCGCCACCGAACTCGGTCGGCCAAGTTTCGATCGAGCCGACGGTCCAGACCGAGGGAGCTGCAGCCGACAGGTAGTCGGTGAAGTTCGCGGTCGTTCCCGAGTCATCCGCACGGTGAACGGGGGTGATTCCGAGATCGGGAAGCTCTACGCCGTCGTTCTGCGAAACGATTGCTGCATCGTTCCACTTGGTGATCGTGCCGTTGAAGATTCCGGCGATCGTGTCAGCGTCAAGGTTGAGCGAGTCAACACCGTCGAGCTTGAAAATGATCGCGATCGGCGAGATGTAGGCAGGGATCTCGAGGATGCCAGTGCCGGGAACGCACGAAGCGAAGTTGTCTTCGTCAATCTCTTCGCTCTTGAAAGCACGGTCAGAGCCAGCGAATTGGCTTCCGCCACCGATGAACGTGTCGCGTCCACCGCCGGAGCCGATGGGGTCGTACTCAACGGTGACGTTCTCGTTGGCTGTCTGGAATCCAGCAACCCAGGCCTCTTGGGCTGACTGCTGTGACGACGCGCCTGCGCCGACGAGAGTTCCGGTGAGGTCGGAGCCAGTTGCTTCGCCTTCGGTGCCGCTTGCTGCTGCGCACGAGGAGAGGAGGATGGTGCCTGCGATAGCAATGGCACCGATGGTGCCAAGACGCTTGAAGTTCACAGTTTTCCCTTCGGAATGTTGATTTCAGGTTGTGGGCCGGTGCGACCCAAATAGAAAACCTAAGCAGCGTTAGTGACCACCATTACCTTGTTAGGTAAACGGCAGGTAAACGCCGCATCAACATGATGCGGAAGAGCCCCGGTTGTGCGGGATGACGAGCTCGCGCTCGGGTTACTTGATTGCCGCTACTGCGGCGTTCGCCTTGTCAAAGAGAGTTGCTGAGATTGGGGCAGACCCGGCGCCGGCTGCGGCCGCCTGCTGGCCCTCTGGGCTGATCACGTAGTCCAGGTAGCCCCGGATAACATCCACGTCCTCTGCCGAAACATATTCGTTGCAGGCGATGAGGTAACTGATCAGCACGACCGGGTAGACACCGGATGCTGTGGAAGCCCGGTCGATCTCGACGGCAAAGTCTGTTGCACCACGGCCTTCGCCGAACGGCGAGACATCGACAATCGCGGCGGCAGCTTCTGGCGAGTAGGAGACGTACTCTTCGCCGACTTTTACTGCCACTGTGCCGAGGTCGCCAGCGCGCGAGGCATCGGCGTAACCGATCGTGCCAGTTCCGTTAGTTACCGCATCGACAACACCGGATGTTTGGGGTGCGGCTTCTCCGCCGAGCTCAATCGGCCACTTCTCGATGTCGCCCAGATCCCACGTGCCGGGTGCTGCTTCGGCCAGGTAGCTCGTGAAATTTGCTGTCGTGCCGGAGTCGTCTGCGCGATGCACTGCGGTGATTCGCTGATCAGGAAGTTCGACGCCCGGGTTCTGTTCGACGATCGCCTCGTCATCCCAGCGGTTTACTTCACCCATAAAGATTGCCGCGATGGTGTCGGCATCGAGGTTGAGTGAATCGATTCCCTCGAGACTGAAAATTATGGCGATGGGAGAGATATAGGCCGGAATTTCGAGGATGCCGGTGCCAGGCACGCACGACACAAAGTCGCTTTCCGCAATTTCATCGACCGTGAACGCGCGGTCTGAGGCTGCGAACACCGCGCCGCCACCCACGAAGGTGTCTCGACCGCCGCCGGAGCCGATCGGATCATATTCAACCGTGGCCCGCACGTTAGCGAGCTGGAAGCCTCGAACCCACGACTCTTGCGCAGACTGCTGCGATGACGCACCAGCACCAATAATGGTGCCAGAGAGTCCAGTCCCGTCGCCAACGGGTGCTGTTACGCATCCGGAGAGCGTGAGAGCGGTAGTCATCGCGATGATGCTGACGGTGCCGAGGCGGGTGAACTTCACTGCTGTCCCTTCGAGAAACTGACGTGCACGCCATTCTCTCGCGAATTGGGCAGAAGTTAACCGCCCGGCAACCTCAGCATTGCCCGTTAAAGTCTAGGGCTGGTGTGTTTCGACGGCGACGAGTCGAATTTTCTTGGTGTCTCGAGCAAAGTGAAGTACCGAAAAGTCGCCGGTGCTGAGCATGGCGGCGGCGCGGAGTTGAGCATCCGGCTTCGTTGCCGACGCTTCCGCGAGCGCACTGATGATCTGCGGCAATACGGGCCCGTGGCTGCACATCACCGTGGTTTGTTGCTTCTTGATCCGTTTTGCCACGATTGCCATCACGGCTTTGCCGTTTCCGACATAGGCATCTTGGCTGAGGTCATCTGTTGCTTTGATATCGAGCTCAGTTCGTTCCGCAAGAGGGGCAATCGTTGCAAGGCAGCGAGCGGCGGTGCTGCTCAGGATGCGCTCGGGCGCGTAGGCCGCAATGCCGCCGGCGATGATGGCGGCCTGTTCACTTCCGCGATGCATGAGTGGACGCGTGGCATCGGGGCCGTCCCACGTCTCGCCAGGAACGGCTTTGCCGTGGCGTACGGCGATAATCGCAAACGTACGGGCATTGCCGGCGTCATACAGGGCGGCGAAGCGGTCGAGCACGTCCCTGTCGTGGTCGTAGCTGACCTTCTTGCGTGCTTTCGACAGTGACAACCATTCCAGCGACGAAATTTCATCGTTGGGAGTGAATTTGGCGCGCTCGAGGTCGTGGTCGTTTACTTCGGCCGACCAGTAGTGCACGTACTTGTCTCGGCCGTTTGCCAGCGTGTAGTGGACTTTTCCGAGGGGCACCCCGAGATCAACACGAAGGCCAGTCTCTTCGCAAATTTCGCGAACCGCCGTCTCGGGCAATGTCTCTCCCGGGTCTACTTTGCCTTTCGGCAATGAGACATCTTTGTGCACGGTGCGATGCACCAGCAGCACTCGTGGCTTGCCATCGACCACTCGCCAGCACACAATGCCGGCGGCGAGTACTGGGGTATTCGCTGACGTCACCGGCGAGCTCCGCCTCGTTTGCGCTGCGTAATTCGCTTCATAAGAACATTCTGCATGTCGTTGAGCGGTTCGCCGGACTCGGACAGGCCGTGACGCACCCATTCGCCGTCAGGATTCAGCCACCAAGATGCCGTGGTCTCATCGACTGCGAGATCGAAGATGTAGTCGAGTTCTGCGATGTGTTCCGGTTCAACAATGCGCACGAGTGCTTCGACCCGGCGGTCGAGATTGCGGTGCATCATGTCTGAGCTGCCAATGAAGACTTGTGGGTCTCCATTGTTGTGAAACGAGAACACACGGGAGTGTTCGAGGTAGCGGCCGAGTACCGAGCGCACGCGAATGTTCTCGCTGAGGCCAGGAACTCCCGCGCGCAATGAGCAGATTCCGCGAACGACGATGTCGACAGGAACTCCCTCATTGCTCGCGCGGTAGAGGGCATCGATAATCGCCTCATCCACCATCGAATTCAGTTTGATCCGGATGCCAGAGGGGAGGCCAGCGCGGGCGTTGGAGGTTTCATTCTCGATTTGCTTGATCAGGCCCTTACGCAAGTGGCGCGGAGCAACAAGCAGTCGCTTGAACTTCTTCTCGATCGCGTAACCCGAAAGCTCATTGAAGAGCCGAGTGAGGTCTTTTCCGACTTGGTCGTCTGCCGTGAGCAAGCCGAGGTCTTCATAGAGGCGGCTGGTCTTGGGATTGTAGTTTCCGGTGCCGATATGGGCGTAGTGGCGAAGCTTGCCTTCTTCTTGACGTACGACGAGTGCGAGTTTGCAATGCGTTTTGAGGCCGACGAGTCCATAGACGACGTGCACGCCAGCTTTCTCCAGCTTGCGCGCCCACGAGATATTCGCTGTTTCGTCAAAACGTGCCTTAATTTCGACAAGAGCGAGCACAGCCTTGCCGGCTTCGGCGGCATCGATGAGCGCTTCGACAATGGGGCTATCGCCGCTCGTGCGGTACAGGGTTTGCTTGATTGCCAGCACATCAGGGTCGGCCGCGGCCTGCTCGAGGAACGATTGAACGCTCGTCGAAAACGACTCGTAGGGGTGGTGCAAGAGAATGTCCTTGCGCGCAATGGCTCGGAAAATGTCAGCGCGCTCGTTGCCCTCAGACGGCATAAGACTCGGGCTCGTGATCGGAACGTGGCGCGGGTACTTGAGAGCCGGCCGAGCGATGTTCGTGAGCTGAAAGAGTCCGCTCAGGTTGAGCGGTGCCGGCAGCCGGTAGACCTCTTGCTCGGTGATCTTGAGCTCGCGCACAAGAAGACCGAGGGTGACGTCATCCATATCGTCCGTGATCTCCAGCCGGATGGGCGGGCCGAAGCGGCGGTTCAGAATCTGCTTTTCGAGTGACTTGATCAGGTTTTCTGACTCATCTTCGTCAACATTCACGTCTTCATTTCGGGTGACGCGGAACTCGTGGTGCGCCAGAATTTCCATGCCGGGGAACAGCGCCCCGAGGTGGTTCGAAATGAGATCCTCGAGCGGAATGTAGCGCAGCTGGTCGCTGCCGTCATCTGGCAACTGAATGAAGCGCGGCAGAACGCTCGGCACTTTCAGTCGCGCGAACTCTTCTTTTTTGGTTTTGGGGTTGCGCACGCGAATCGACAGGTTGAGCGAGAGCCCTGAGATGTAGGGGAACGGATGCGCGGGGTCGACGGCCAGTGGCATGAGCACGGGGAAAATCTGGTTGGAGAAGATCTCGTGGACGCGCTCGCGGTCCTCCGGGCCGAGATCGGCCCAGGTTTCGATGTGGATGCCCTCGGCATCTAGTGCTGGCTTCACGCTGTCGCGGAATTCGGCCGCGTGACGCTCCTGAAGGGCGTGGGCGGCGGCGCTCAATTCTTCAAGCACGTCGACGGGCGCGCGACCAGTGTTGGTGGGAACGGCAAGGCCAGTGTCGATGCGGCGTTTGAGGCCGGCAACGCGCACCATGAAGAACTCATCGAGGTTACTGGCGAAAATGGCCAAGAAGTTTGCGCGCTCGAGCAGGGGAAGAGTCGTGTCTTCTGCTAGCTCAAGTACCCGCTGGTTGAAGGCAAGCCAGCTCAGCTCGCGGTCAAGGTAGCGGTCATAGATGAGGGTGCCGTCGTCAACGCTCGATGATTCGTCGATGTCGTATTCGTCGAGCGAATCAGTCGCGGAGCTCGGATCGGCAAGCGCGCTTTCGTTTTCCATTAGATCATCCTGCCACTGCGCGATGAACAACTGATTAACTCGCGCACATCCCGGCGGGGAGATGTGGCGTGGCTACGGAGCTCTAAACGGCGACTTGGCGCGATTCCGCGGCCTCACCGACCGTGACGGTGACGGGGATGGCGTCGGCGGTGGCGGTGGCGCTAGCGGTGCTGGAGCTCGTGGCAGAACCGCCGCCGACTGGCGGTGCGGCGATCGCGTCGGCTGCCGGGCTCGGAGTAGTCATCACACCAGATTTGTCTGGTTCCTCGGCGACGTTGAAGCAATACCCGACGTTGCGCACCGTGCCGATGAGGGACTCGAGGTCGCCGAGTTTAGATCGCAGCCGGCGCACGTGCACATCTACCGTGCGGGTGCCGCCAAAGTAGTCGTAACCCCACACCTCACTGAGCAGTTGTTCGCGAGTGAAGACATGAGACGGGTGTGATGCCAGAAAGCGCAACAGTTCGAACTCTTTGAAGGTCAGGTCGAGCGAACGGTCCTTGGCCTTAGCCGAGTAGCTGGCTTCGTCAATAACGATTCCGGATGCCCGAATCTTGGATGCCGAACTCTCACCTTCGCGACGTGCCATCGCTAGGCGGATGCGGGCATCCACTTCTGCGGGGCCGGCTCCGACAACCAACAGGTCATCGAGATGCCACTGACTGTTGACCGCGGCGATGCCCCCGTCGGTCACAACGACGAACAGCGGGCACGATAGCCCGCCAGTGTGGAGTACGTTGCACAAGCCTTTGGCTGCGGCAAGATTAGTGGTCGCGTCGACGATGATGAGGTCAGTGGTCGGTGCGACAACAAGGGTTGCAGGCGCTGCAACGACTACTTCGACCGTATGACTGAGCAAACCCAGGGCGGGTAGTGGTTCAGCATCGGGCGCAGAGCTAAGCATCAAGATGTGTGCCATGTTTGGCCTCCCCACTGCGTGAAAGGTATTCTACCCGCCGCGCAGAGCCGCGGTGCACAGCCGCCATTCGATGTGATTTCGCTACGATAGGGATATGACTTGGCAAAAGTGGAGCGTTGTTCCCGTGTGGTTCCTGAGCCTTGTTGGCGTAATCATCATCGGGGCAGCGGCATCCGCTGACATGCGTGTTACCTGGTTGGCTATTACTCTGGCCGGCGCCGTTGTGTTAACTTTCGTGATTCAGATTGCTATCCAACGTAAAGAACGATTCGTGGCCCGCGCGACAGCAAGCATTGTTGGCGCTCTTGCCGTCGTTGCGGTAGCAACAGCAGTTTTCGCCATCATTTAGTTCGCGCCTTCGTACTCAGCTAGGATTAGACCATGCTTCTCGCACTTGAGCTCTTCTTCGTCGGCCTTCTCGGTCTCGCGACGCTGTCAATCGGCTACGTGTCGGTTGTCGTGGTCTACAACCTGTTTCGCGGCCAGCGCTAACCGCGCCGAACTGTGATCGAGCTAGACACCTCCGGCCCCTCCGAACTCGCGCCACTTTCGTGGCTGATCGGCTTGTGGGAGGGCACTGGCATCGTCGATTACACGATTGGCGATGAGACTCGCAGCGTCGAGTTCGGTCAACGCGTCAGCTTCACTCACGATGGCCTGCCGCACCTTAACTACAACTCGTACACGTGGTTGCTCGATGACAGCAAGACGCCGCACGTTACCGAGACCGGATATTGGCGTCTTCGACGCCCGGCATCCGAGGGTGATCCCGGTCCCGGCCTGTTGCCCGCCTTCGGTGAGCGTCCGTACGGCACGGCAGACGAGGTCGAAAAGTTACGCACTGCTGACGGCGGATTCGAAATCGAAGTGTCGATCGTGCATCCCAGCGGAATCAGCGAGCTCTACATCGGCGAGGTGAAGGGGCCACGCATCGATCTGGCTACCGACGCGGTGATGCGCACTGAGAGCGCCAAGGATTACACGGCAGCAACAAGACTCTACGGATTAGTGGATGCCCATCTGCTGTGGGCGTGGGATATCGCCGCCCTCGGCCAAGACCTTCGTACTCACGCGTCAGGACGGCTTGCTCGTGTCGAATAGCACCTTTACTTCTCGGCCCGGCGCTGTCGGCAGCCCGCCGGAACACTACGGCAACCCATTCGGCGAGCAACGCACGTTGGCTGCGGGGGAGTCGATCGTTGAGCTGGCCGATCGCGCCGTTATTACGATCACTGGCCCCGACAGGCTGACATGGCTTGACTCGCTCACGACACAATCCCTCGCAGGCCTGAAGCCGGGCGAGAGCGCGGAGACGTTGCTGCTGAACCCCAACGGCCGAATCGAACATGCGATGCGGGTCATGGATGATTCTGAGGCGACGTGGCTACTCGTTGATGGTTCCGAGCGCGAAGCCCTTGCCAAGTGGCTCGACCGCATGCGCTTCATGCTTCGGGTTGAGATCGCCGATCGCAGCGACGATTTTTTGACACTCGGCAGCTTCGGCGATGTCAGTCTTCCAGCGGCCGTCTCGAACGATGTTCCGCTGGTGTGGAGCGACTCCTGGGCAAGCATCGCCCGTGGTGGTCACCAATATTCGCGAGCCGAACAGCATCCAGGCGCCAATTGGCGCTATCAAGAAACACTTGTGTCCATCGACGCTGACCTCAGCGACTATGCGGCCTCTGGATCGTTGGCGTTCGAAGCTCTGCGCATCGCTGCGTGGCGACCGCGCTTCAGTACCGAAGTCGATGACCGGAGTCTTCCGCACGAACTTGATTGGATGCGCTCCGCAGTGCACCTCAACAAGGGCTGCTACCGCGGCCAGGAGACGGTCGCCAAGGTGCACAACCTCGGGCATCCGCCTCGTCGTCTCGTCATGCTGCACCTCGACGGTTCAGAAGGCGCGCTCCCCGAACCTGGCGCAGACGTTAGCCTCGGCGAGAAAGTTGTTGGTTCCGTCACTGCCTCGGCACGTCACTTCGAACTCGGCCCCATCGCGCTCGCCGTAATCAAGCGCGGCGTAGATGCCGCTGAAACATTGTCTGTTGCTTCGGACATCGGCGAAATTGCTGCAGCCCAAGAAGTGATCGTGCCCACCGATGCTGGAGCCGAAGCGAACGTGCCGCGCCTGCCGCGACTTGGCGCCGTCAAGCGCTAGCGCCTGTACCCCGATCGCCGACTGCTTTCGCCGACGAGCACGTCACGCGCACGCGGTTGCCGCCCGTTCTCGGTACGCTTGAGACATGACTCACACCCTGATTTTGTTGCGCCACGGCAACTCCGAATGGAACCAGAAAAACCTCTTCACCGGCTGGGTGGATGTTGGGCTCACCGATCAAGGCCGCGCCGAAGCCGCACGCGCTGGCGAAATGATTGCCGCTTTCGACAAGCAGCCTGATGTTCAGTACACCTCGCTGCTCAAGCGCGCAATCCACACCGCAAACATCGCTCTCGCCGGCGCAGACCTCGACTGGCTACCCGTCAAGCGTTCTTGGCGCCTCAACGAGCGCCACTACGGCGCGCTGCAGGGCAAAGACAAGGCCCAGACTCTTGAGGAGTTCGGCGAAGAGAAGTTCATGACCTGGCGTCGTAGCTTCGATGTGCCGCCGCCCGTATTGGGCGACGACGCTGAATACAGCCAGGTTCACGACCGCCGCTATGTTGGTATCGACGGCGAAATTCCGCGCACCGAAAGTCTCAAACTCGTCATCGACCGCATGCTTCCCTACTGGGAATCTGACATCACGAAAGATCTCGCCGCTGGCAAGACAGTGTTGGTCACGGCCCATGGCAACTCGCTGCGTGCGCTCGTGAAGCACCTTGATGGCATCTCGGATGACGCGATCGCCAGCCTCAACATTCCGACCGGAATTCCGTTGGTCTACGAGCTCGACGACAACTTCATGCCGATCAAGCCGGCCTACTACCTCGATCCAGAGGCAGCGGCAGCAGGAGCTGCCGCAGTAGCGTCTCAGGGCAAGAAGTAGCGCTGTATCGCTGTAGCGCCCTAGCGCTCGATCGTTAGTTGACACGCAAGAAGCCCCGCGGAGAGAAATCTCGGCGGGGCTTCTTCGCGTGATGGCAACTCTCTCGAGTCGCAATCACTCACAGCGTGAGATCGCGTTAGTCGTCTGTCGGAACCCAGTCACCAGTCGCCAGGTACTGCACCTTCTTGGCGATCGAGACCGCATGGTCTGCGAAACGTTCGTGGTAACGCGACGCCAGAGTGGCATCAACGGTATCGACCGCTGCACCCTTCCAGGTCTCGCCGAGCACCTTGTCGAACACGCTCAAGTGCAGCGCGTCGATCCTGTCGTCGTCATTGCGAATTTCTTCGGCAATGCGTACATCTTCGTGCTTGAGCAGCTCTACGAGCTTTTTAGCGACTGCTACGTCGAGTGCCCCGAGTTCGGCGAACGTGCCGCGCAGTGACTTCGGCACCACCTTGTCGGGGAACCGGTAACGAGCAAGCTGAGCGATGTGCTCAGCCATATCGCCCATGCGCTCGAGAGATGCACTGATGCGCAGAGCGCTCACTACAATTCGCAAGTCTCGAGCTACTGGTTGTTGACGAGCGAGGATGTTGATCGCCAATTCGTCGAGCTCTGCAGCCGCAACATCAATTTCATCGTCATCTGCGATCACCGTTTCGGCGAGCGACACGTCTGAGTCGTTGAATGCTTTTGTGGCGTTCTCAATTGAGACCGCCACCAGGCTGGCAATTTCGACGAGGCGGTCTTGTACCTCGCGTAGTTCTTGTTGGAATACTTCGCGCACGCTATCTACGTCCCTTCGATACGGGCATGACGAAGCCCGCACGGCTTAGGCCACCCTGCCTGCGTCAGGTTAACAGCAGGTGTTGGCGGCCTGAACTTTAGCTGAAGTGAGCACTCGTCGCGAACTTGCGGCAAGTGGATGCTCCAGATGTAACTAACCTAGTCGTTATGGACTCTGCGTGGCTTATGCCGGCCGCCCTCGCTTTCGGGGTATTTCTTGGCGGTGGTATGTCCATCATCATTTATGCAGCGGCTAAGCGTGGCCAGCGCGCAGCTCACGTTGTCTCGTCTGCGGTACCGGACGGCGTTGATCAAGTCATCGATGCATTGGAATCCGCGGGAATCGTGCTTGATCCTTCGAACAACATCATGAAGGCATCGCAGGCTGCGCTCACCTACGGTCTGGTGTGGAATCACGCGCTCGTGCATCCAGAACTCGTCGAGTTCGTCGACCAAGTGCGGCGTACTGGCGAACCGATCGCCCAAGAAGTGCACCTCTCTCGCGGTCCGTTCGGTGACGCAAATATTTATCTTTTCGTTCGGGTGGCACGCTTGGGCACGCGCTACGTTCTGCTGTTGGCCGAAGACCGCACTGAGTCATATCGACTCGAAAGCGTGCGGCGCGACTTCGTGGCGAATATCAGTCACGAACTCAAAACGCCGATTGGTGCCGTTGGGCTGCTTGCTGAGGCACTTGTCAGCGCCTCAGACGAGCCAGAACAAGTCACTCGCTTCGCTAAGCGGCTCACCAAGGAATCTCACCGGCTTGCCCGCATCACCCAAGAGATCATCGAACTCTCACGGCTACAGTCGGCTGACGGCCTCGCTGAGGCTGCTTCTGTAGATATCGACACTGTGCTTGCCGTCGCGATCGACCAAAACCGCGCTGTTGCCGATTTCAACCGCGTAACCCTCGTGCGTGGGGGAGAGACTGACCTCGAAGTTTTCGGAGACGAAACGCTCCTGGTGCTTGCCCTCGACAACCTCATCTCGAACGCGGTGCAGTATTCGCCAGAGAACACCCGGGTGGGCATTGGGGTTCGCCGCAAGGCGGGTGCCGTCGAGATTGCCGTTACCGATCAGGGGCTGGGAATTCCCGAAGACGAACTCGACCGTGTCTTTGAGCGCTTCTACCGCAGTGACCCCGCGCGCAGTCGGCACACGGGAGGCAGCGGACTCGGCCTCAGCATTGCCAAACACGTTGTCCAGAACCACGGTGGCGACATCCGTGTGTGGTCGCAGGTGGGCCAAGGCTCAACGTTCACGATCAGATTGCCCGAAATCGACCACGACGTAGCAAAGTCAACTGGAGAAAAATCATGACCCGAATCCTGATTGTCGAAGATGAGTCATCGCTCAGCGAGCCCTTGGCGTTTTTATTGGAGCGTGAAGGCTACGAGACGACAATTATGGAAGACGGCCTTGCTGGCCTTGCCGAGTTCGATCGCAACGGTGCTGATGTACTGCTGCTCGACCTGATGTTGCCCGGTCTATCGGGCACTGAAGTGTGCCGGGAGATTCGCACACGCTCGAACGTTCCGATCATTATGCTCACGGCAAAAGACAGCGAAGTGGACATCGTCGTCGGCCTTGAGCTTGGTGCGGATGACTACGTAACGAAGCCGTATTCCACTCGCGAGCTCTTGGCCCGCATCCGCGCGGTCTTGCGCCGTCGGGCTGACGATATCGACGAGCCCGACTCGGTACTCGAAGCCGGTGGAGTGCGTATGGACGTCGAACGTCACACGGTGACGGTTGATGGCGCGAACGTGAGCATGCCGCTGAAAGAGTTCGAGCTCCTTGAACTGCTGTTGCGTAACGGTGGGCGTGTGCTTACTCGCGGCCAGCTCATCGATCGGGTGTGGGGTGCCGACTACTTTGGTGACACAAAGACTCTCGATGTGCACATCAAGCGCATCCGCTCGAAAATCGAAAAGACTCCATCACAGCCCACGATGCTGGTTACCGTGCGTGGGCTCGGTTACCGCTTCGAAGATCTCTAGCGCAGCCGCGGCCCTCGCCGACGCGCTTTGTCGAGGCTATTCGCTGAGAGCGTTAGCGGGAGCGAGGTCGGCGTAGATTACGTTCTCACCGGAAATGACGGGCACGAGTAACTCTTTGCCGCTGTCATTGCCGTACTGGAAGTAGATCGGGAGCAGTTGCCCGGCGCTGACACCAGCATCGCTGATCAGGATGGTGTTGCCGTCGACCTCGGTGCCGTAGCTCTTGACTTCACTGCTCGGCACTGGCTTCGAGATGTCGACTCGTTCACCCTCGCTCGACTCATATTGCATCGTCAGGCTGCCGCTCGCGGAGCTTGTATTGACGATCGTGATCATCAAGCTAAGGCTTGAGTCATCGTCGCTACTGATGGCGAGAACGTTGAGGAGTTCAACGTCGCCAACGGTGGAGCTAATGCCGTCGCTCGGGTCGTACTTGTTGAGCGTTGCGGTCGGCGTCAGGAACGAACAACCGGCGGTGCCCACAAGGAGAGCGCCGGCAATGAGGGCGGAGGTTGCGGCGCGTGTCGCGCGAGTGCGTACTGTCACACAGCCATACTATCGACAGCCGCGTTGGAGCGCTTAGTTAGGCAACCCTTACCATGCCTTTACTGTGGTAAACTGGGTTTTCTTCGAGAGGACCACTATTCATGTTGTTTGAGGTCGGCGAGACTGTCGTTTATCCCCATCACGGTGCTGCAACTATCACTGAGGTGAAGAAGCGCACCATCAAGGGCGAAGAGAAGGTTTATCTCAAGCTCAACGTAACGCAGGGCGATCTTACGATCGAGGTTCCTGCCGAGAATGTTGATCTCGTTGGTGTGCGCGACGTAATCGGTCGCGAAGGCCTGGATGCAGTGTTCGAGGTGCTTCGCGCGCCGTTCACCGAAGAGCCGACCAACTGGTCGCGCCGGTACAAGGCCAACCTAGAGAAGCTCGCTTCTGGCGATGTAATCAAGGTTTCTGAAGTAGTTCGCGACTTGTGGCGTCGAGACCAAGACCGTGGCCTCTCTGCTGGAGAAAAGCGGATGCTCGCTAAGGCCCGCCAGATTCTTATTTCTGAGCTTGCTCTCGCCGAGAAGACTGACGAAGACAAGGCATCGCTCGTTCTTGACGAAGTGCTTGCTTCCTAACTTCTCCGGTACTCGCTGTCTCGCGCATGAGCACAACTATCGAACCCCGCGTTGCGGTCATCGTCGTGGGCGCTGGCAGCGGCACGCGTCTCGGGCATAAAGAGCCAAAAGCGTTCGTCCCGCTTGCGGGGCGCCCCAATCTCAGTCGAGCACTCGACGGCGTTTTTGGGATGGCGGAACCAGCGCAAATTATTGTCACGGTGCCGCGATCGTTCGTTGATGTTGCCGAGCAACTGATTCGAGATGTTCCGGCACACGATGGTCGTACCGTCAGCGTCATTGTTGGCGGTTCAACGCGTCAAGACTCCGTTGTCGCTGCCCTGAAGCTGCTGCAGTCGACAGTCGAGATAGTGCTTGTGCACGACGCAGCTCGCCCGCTCACTCCGAGCGCCGTTTTCGATTCGGTAGTGGTCGAAGTGCGCAAATCTGGCGCCGGTGTTGTTCCGGGGCTTCCCGTCACCGACACCATCAAGCGCACTGATGGCAATGGCCAGATCATCGAGACCGTTGATCGTTCAACGCTGACCGCAGTCCAAACTCCGCAGGGGTTCCCTCGCGCATTGCTGGTGGCCGCACACGAGGCCGCTCAAGAAGAGTTCACTGACGACGCCGCCGTTGTGGCGGCAGCCGGGCATCCGGTATCAATCATTGCTGGAGATCATTTGTCGTTCAAGATCACCACCGCGTGGGAGCTGCGCCGAGCCGAGCAGTTGTTCATGACGCCCACGGCTACGGACGTTCGCGTCGGAACCGGCACCGATGTGCATGCTTACGACGACACCAAGCCACTGTGGCTCGCGGGGCTGCACTGGCCAGACGAGGTCGGTCTCCGAGGTCACAGCGACGGAGATGTAGTCTCACACGCCATCTGCGACGCTCTGCTCGCCGCAGCGGGTCTTGGGGACCTCGGCAGCGTCTTCGGCACCAGCGACCCGAGGTTCGCTGCAGCGCATGGCGACGTCTTTTTGAGCGAAACGCTTCGATTACTTCAGGAAGCTGGATTCGAAGTCGCTAACGTTGCCGTGCAAATAGTGGGTAACCACCCGATTATTTCCCGTCGCCGGGTCGAAGCCGAAACTCTCCTGACGGGCATCCTCGGAGCGCCAGTCAGCGTTGCCGGCACGACCACTGACGCTTTAGGGTTCACCGGTCGCGGAGAAGGTATGGCAGCCATCGCTACCGCTCTCGTGCGCGCACGGTCGTAAACACGCAATTCGAAAGGGCCCAGAATGTCAGAACGCACCGCCATAGTCGCTTCCCCCGCCGGGCTGCATGCACGCCCAGCCGCCCTCTTTGCGGAGGCCGCGGGCAAGAGCGGCCTAAAGATCACCGTCGCGAAGGGTGACACTGTCGTGAATGCGGCGAGTATTCTCATGGTGCTTTCGCTCGGTGTCGCTCAGGGTGAGACAGTCACCCTCGCGTCAGACGACGACGGGGCCGATGCTGTACTTGACGAACTCGTCTCGCTACTCTCCTCGGCCGAATAACAGTTTCCCCGCGAGCACTCGGAGTGCAGTCAGCCCACGTTCAGCCCGCACTAAGCGAGCGCTGACTGCCGAGGCGTAGTGTCAGAGTCAGATGCTGGTACCGGCCCAAGCGGGCCGGACCGAAGCACTGAAGGGAAGAGGACACGATGACAGACATTCACCAGGTAACAGTCTTGGGAACTGGCGTACTCGGATCACAAATCGCATTCCAGACCGCGTTCAGCGGCTTCGAGGTAGTGGCCTATGACATTAACGAAGACGCGCTCGAGAAGGCACGCGCACGTTTCGACGGCTTGGTGAGCACGTATGTGGCTGACGGTGTAGACGGCGCAGCAGACGGCAAGGCTCAAGACGCGCTCACACGAGTGCGGTACTCCCACGATCTCGCCGACGCCGTCAAAGACGCCGATCTCGTTATCGAAGCGATCCCCGAAATTTTGGACCTCAAGAAGTCCACCTACGCCGAGCTGGGAAAACTTGCCCCAGAGCACACAATTTTCGCAACGAACTCCTCAACGTTGCTCCCCAGCGATATCAAGGATTCCACCGGTCGCGCCGACAAATTCTTGGCGCTGCACTTCGCCAACCAGATCTGGAAGTTCAACACTGCCGAGGTCATGGGCACGAGCGACACTGATCCTGCCGTCTTCGACGCGGTGGTTGAATTCGCGTCAGAAATCGGAATGGTTCCGATTCCGATCCACAAGGAAAAGGCTGGCTACGTACTCAACTCTTTGCTGGTCCCCTTCCTCAATGCTGCCGCTGAACTCGCTGCTGACGGCTACGCGGAGCCCGCGGATGTCGACAACACGTGGCGCATTGCTACCGGAGCCCCTATGGGCCCGTTCCAGATCTTCGACGTGATCGGGCTGACGACTCCGTACAACATCATGTCCAACGGCGACGAGAATACGAAGCGTTTTGCCGAGTGGATGAAGGCGGAATACATCGACAAGGGTTACTTGGGTGTTGCCTCAGGACGAGGTTTCTACACCTACACAAATTGATGGGGTGAAGTGCGGGGGAGTCAACCTTCCCCGTGCTCTCTTTCAGGCCACGCAATACCCAGCGACGGTCGCTAAACTTGCTCAGTGACTATTCGCCTGTATGACACTCGGAGTGCCAGCCTCGTCGACCTCGAACCCCGTGAGCCGGGCAAAGTAGGTATCTACGTGTGCGGCCCCACGGTGCAGTCCGCACCTCATATTGGACATCTTCGCTCGGCGCTCGTCTACGACATTTGGCGCCGCTGGCTAATGTACCGTGGCCTCGACGTCACTCTGGTGCGCAATGTCACTGACATCGACGACAAGATTTTGAGCAAGGCAGTGGATGCCGCGGCTGGCGGCTCGACTGAAGAGTGGTGGGCGCTTGCCTACCGAACTGAACTCGAATTTACCGCTGGGTACAACGAACTCGGCATTCTGCCGCCGACCTACGAACCGCGCGCTACCGCGAATATCTCTGAGATGCGCGACTTGATCGCGAAACTCATCGAGCGTGGCCACGCCTATGCAGCCGCAGATGACTCCGGCGATGTCTACTTTGATACCCAGTCGTGGCCTACCTATGGTGAGCTCACTCGCCAGAGCCCTGACGACATGGTTGCTGCCACAGATGCCGATCCGCGTTCCAAACGCAACGCCCCTGATTTTGCGCTGTGGAAGGGAAGCAAGCCCGCCGAACCGGAGTCAGCATCCTGGTCGTCGCCCTGGGGTGACGGGCGTCCGGGATGGCATATTGAATGCTCTGCCATGTCTCGCCGGTATTTGGGCGGTGCGTTCGATATCCACGGTGGTGGCCTCGATCTGCGATTCCCGCATCACGAGAACGAACTCGCACAGTCAACGGCAGCTGGCGATGATTTCGCGAGACACTGGGTGCACAACGGCATGGTCAATGTGAATGGCCAGAAGATGTCGAAGTCGCTTGGCAACTCGGTTTTTGCCCGTGATCTGCTGGATGCCGCCCGTCCCATCGTTGTTCGCTACCTGCTGGGGGCGGCCCACTATCGTTCAACAATCGACTACACCGATGGTTCGCTCGATGAAGCTGAGGCTGCATTCGAACGCCTTGAAGTGTTCATTGAGCGCGCGACCCGTCGACTGCGCGATACCCGCTTCGATGTCGCCAACCTCAACGAGGTTCCGGATGACTTTGCCGAAGCAATGGATGACGATCTTGCGGTGCCGCAGGCACTTGCCGTAGTTCACGATACAATTCGTTCAGGCAATGCCGCGCTCGACGATGGAGATCTCGCGGCAGTCGCCACCGCGCGATCACAAGTGGTCGCGATGGCACAGGTCTTGGGTATCAACCCACTAGATCCACGATGGGGTTCTGATCGTTCAGAACCGGCCGTTGCTGCACTGTCAGCACTGGTTGAGAAACTCATTGAGGATCGCAATACGGCCCGCTCAGCAAAGGATTTTGCTGTTGCGGACCGAATCCGTGATGAACTATCAGCGGCGGGCATCACTGTAGAGGATGACTCGACCGGATCGCATTGGAGCTTGCCGTGAATAATCGGCGCTTCCGACAGGAGCAACACTCGTGAAAAACCCAGCTAACACACCCCGCGCAGGAGCGGTCCGCAAGGGCCGCAAGGGCCCCCAGGTCGGCTCGGGAGGCCAGGGACGTCAAGCTCTCGAAGGTCGTAAGCCCACCCCCAAAGCAGAAGACCGTCCGTATCACCCCGCGGGCAAGCGCAAAGCTGCTGCCGAGCGCTATGAAGCGGCCGGAGGAACCCGCCGTAACAGCGGCAAGCCCTCCGAGGGCGGCCAGCGTCCGAGCCAGCCCAGCCGGTCGCGCGTAGCAAAGTCTGCCGATGAGTCGGAGATGGTCACCGGTCGCAACTCAGTACTTGAGGCGTTGCGCGCTAAAATTCCCGCTCACACTCTGTACATGGCCGCGCGGATCGAATATGACGACCGTGTCAAAGAGATCCTGAAACTCGCTACTGCTCGCAACCTTGCGGTGCTCGAGGTAATGCGTCCAGAACTCGACCGCCTTGCCGGTTTCGATTCTGTGCACCAGGGCTTCGCCCTCAAGGTGCCGCCGTATGAGTATGCGCATCCAATGGAGCTGCTCGACAAGGTGGAGGCTCGCGGCCAAGTTCCGCTGCTCGTCGCCCTCGACGGCATCACTGATCCTCGGAACCTCGGCGCTATCGTGCGCTCGGTTGCCGCGTTTGGTGGCCAGGGCGTTATTGTTCCGCAGCGTCGCTCGGTCGGCATGACGGCATCCGCGTGGAAGACCTCTGCCGGCGCTGCCGCTCGCACCCCTGTTGCTATGGCGAACAACCTCACGCAGATGATCAAGGAGTACAAGAAGCGCGGAGTCTTCGTGCTTGGTCTTGACGGCGATGGGGATGTATCGCTTCCTTCGCTTCCCTTGGCAAAAGAACCCGTGTTGATCGTTGTCGGTAGCGAAGGCAAAGGGCTGTCGCGTCTTGTCACCGAGAACTGTGACGCAATTGTCTCAATCCCGATCAGTGCAGCGACTGAGTCGCTCAACGCGGGAATTGCTGCCAGTGTCACGCTGTACGAGATCTCGAAGCTGCGTCAAGCAGCTCGCAAGAAGAAGAAGTAGTTCATTTAGAGCGACAAAGAGCCGCTGTTCCTTCGGGAACAGCGGCTCTTTGCTTTGGCTGAGATAGCGCGAGTGTGGCTACGTGCCGCTCACGGCATCCAGTGCGGCGGTGATGTCGTTCATGAGGTCTTCGACGTGCTCAAGACCGATCGAGATGCGCACGATACCGGCTCCCGGCTTTGCCTCCGAGGCGACCGGACGATGAGTGAGCGATGCTGGGTGCTGCACCAGAGTGTCGATTCCGCCGAGCGAGACCGCATGGGTGATGAGTTTCACCGACTCGGTGAACTTGGCTGCAGCGTCGTAGCCGCCGGCCAAATCCAGAGCGATCAGCGAACCGGCTCCCGCTGACTGTGTGCCGATAAGGCCGGCAGGGTCCTGACCCGGCAGGCCGGGGTAGAGCACGCGAGCGAGCGCGGGATGCCCGTCGAGACGGCGAGCAAGTTCTCCCGCGGTTTCTTGTTGGGCGCGCACTCGCAGGGGCAGAGTGCGTAATCCGCGGTGCAGCAGGTACGCGGCAAAGGGGTGCAAAACGCCACCGGTGAGGGCGCGAACGTTGCGAAGGCTCTTGGCGTGAGCTTCACTGGTAGCGATGACGCCGCCCATGACGTCTCCGTGGCCGCCGAGGTACTTGGTCGCACTGTGCAGCACCATGGCGGCACCGAGTTCGATAGGGCGTTGCAACACGGGAGTCGCGAAGGTGTTGTCAACGAGAACAGGAACGTTGCCTGCCGCTGCGATGATCTTCTTGATGTCGACGAGCTCAAGCGTGGGGTTGGCGGGGGACTCGATAACAACGAGTCCGGTATCAGCCTGAATCGCCTCCGCAACAGAGTCGGCGTCGGCCCACGTGACGGTCGTGCCGAGCAATCCGTTGTCGAGCACGTGGTCGCTTCCGCCATACAGTGGGCGAACGCCAACAACGTGAGGTCGACCGGCGGAGGCGATGGAGATGAGCACTGCGGCGAGAGCCGCCATGCCGCTGGCGTACGCGACGGCGGCTTCAGCGCCTTCTAACGCAGCGAGGCTATCTTCGAAGCGCGCAACACCAGGCTGCCACAGGCGCTGGTAAACGGCGGAGTGGCCATCGATGATGGGGTTTCCTCCGGCGAGGTTCTCGTAAGAGTCTCCGCCTTCCTCGACATTGGGAAGGGGGTTGGTTGTCGACAGGTCGATAGAGGGAACGTGTTGGCCAGATTCCTGAACGCCCTCCATTCCTGCGTGAACAGCAAGAGTTTCGAGGTGGATATCGTGTGGCAGCATGTCTTGATATCAGCAGAAACTTCGCCAGAAATCAACTCTGATGCAACATCTTCACCAAACATGACGTATTCCGCATAAACTGCGGGCAAGGAGGCCACCGTGACCGCACCCAGAACCCTGCCCATCGACTCGATTGACCGGGCGATCCTTGCCAGCCTTGCGACGAATGCCCGAATGTCGGGTTCAGCGCTCGCGTCAGCCGCGGGAGTGGCAGAGTCGACAGTTTCCCAGCGACTTCGCCGCCTGCACGACGAAGGTTATGTTCGTGGCTTTCACGCTGACATCGATGTCGCCAAGCTCGGTATGAGCGTGCAAGCACTCATCTCTATCAAGCTCGTGAAACATGTGCGCGAAGATGTGGATGCCTTCCGCAGCGCTGCTCCGCACTGGCCTGGCGTGCTGGCGTTCTTCCACACCGGCGGTGCCGACGACTACCTGCTGCATGTTGCCGCTCATAGCGCGGCAGAGCTGCGCGACTTCATGCTGACGTATTTGGCGAGTCACCCCGCTGTTTCCCACACGGAAACGAACCTCGTGTTCGAGCATGTGACCGGTCGCGGTCTCGAGCAGCTGTTGTCCTAAACGGTGAGGCGCCAGTCGTTGCCGTCGGCTGAATCGTCATCTTCATTGTCGTCGAGCTCGCTGCCGGGGATAGTGATCGGCGAAGTAAAGGCACCCGTTGGCGGATTGATCATGGTGGCCTCGTCGCGGCGGAACTGCAGCACGTTCTCGACGTAGCTACCGACAGCTTCGGCTAAAGGAATGTCGCGGCCCGAATCTTGAGCGAGCTGGCGGCGGTGGTCGAGCAGCTGGTGGAAGATCTCGGCCGGTTCAAGCTTTCCGCGCAGTCCCTTCGGAATGGCGCGAATCACGGGCTCAAAGACGCGAGCAGCCCACTCATGGGCCAACATCTCTTCGTCCATATCTTGCTTGTCGAAAGCGGCACGGTACGAATCCATGTCGTTGAGCAGGCGGCGGGCCTGATTCTCCTGAGCGTCGAGACCGGTAAGGCGCAGTAGTCGCCGTGAGTGGTGTCCGGCATCCACAACTTTGGGTTGGATGCGCACGCGCGTGCCAGAGTCTTCAGTTTTGATCGCGAGCTCTTCGATATCGAAACCGAGGGCATTGAGACGTTCAACTCGCTGGTTGATACGCCAACGCTCGGAGTGGTCGAAGCGCTCAGAGCCCGTGAGCTCTTGCCAGAGAGTGCGGTACTGCGCGAGGATACCGTTGCTGATTTCAACAGGGTCGATATCTTGCGACAGGCGACCGCCGGCCTGCAGATCAAGTAGCTCGCCGGCAATGTTGACGCGACCGATCTCAAGGTCGTTTTCGCGCTGACCGTTTGACAGCCGGTCATACAGTTGGCCCGTCTCGGCATCCACTAAGTAGGCGGCGAAAGCGCCGGCGTCTCGACGGAACAGGGTATTCGAGAGTGATACATCGCCCCAGAAGAAACCAACAATGTGGAGGCGAACCAGCAGCACTGCGAGAGCGTCTACGAGGCGGCGAGCAGTTTCGGGGCGCAAGCTTTGGGAGTACACGGCGCGATAGGGAAGGGAGAACCGCAAGTGCCGGGTAACGAGCACTGACTTGAGTTCTTCGCCATCGGCCGCCGTGCGGTTCGTGATGATCGCGAGAGGATCCACGCACGGGACATCAAGCTTTTGCAGAGTGCGCAGCATTTCGTACTCGCGCTTCGCGAGTTCACTTGAGGTCTCTTTGATGGCCACAATGTAGCCGCTGAGATTCGCGAAGCGAACCAGGTGACGCGAAATTCCCTTAGGGAGGGTCGCGATCGCATCATCGGGCCAGAGCTCGAGCGGCAATTCCCACGGAAGATCCAAGAGCGCGGGATCGACTATGGCCGCGGTGATGTTGACTGAACCAGACATTCACGTTTCCTTAAGCTGAAACGAGCCCGCCAACGCATCCGAACATTGTTCGACGTTGACGGGCTCGATTGTAAAGCGGGAACTAGCTCGCGACGACAGGCTTCTTGGTCAGGCGGAGGCCAGTCTCGGTGTCGAAGACGTGAACGTGGTGAGGCTCAGGGGTCAGGAAGACCTCATCGCCGGCGTTCGGGTGTGAGCGGCCATCGACGCGAACGACGATATCAACACGCTCGCCCTTGATTTGAGCGTGACCAAAGAGGTAGCCGTCAGCGCCGAGCTCTTCGACGAGGTCGACTTCAACCCGAAGTCCGTCACCAGAGGTCGAGATGATCACGTCCTCGGGGCGAATACCGATAGTGACGGTCTTCGCGTCAGTCTCGCCAAGGGTCTCGCTGTCAACGTGCACAACAGTGTCGCCGAACTGAAGGCCACCGTCGACGATGTCGACACTGAACAGGTTCATGGCTGGGCTGCCAATGAAGCCAGCAACGAAAATGTTCTGCGGTGCTTCGTACAGGTCGCGAGGAGTACCAACCTGCTGGAGGAGGCCATCCTTGAGAACTGCAATGCGGTCACCCATGGTGAGCGCTTCGGTCTGATCGTGAGTCACATAAACCGTGGTGACTCCGAGGCGACGCTGAAGGCTCGCGATCTGCGTACGCGTCTGAACGCGCAGCTTGGCATCAAGGTTCGACAGCGGCTCGTCCATGAGGAACACCTGAGGCTGGCGAACGATAGCGCGACCCATGGCAACACGCTGACGCTGACCACCCGAGAGGGCCTTGGGCTTGCGGCTGAGGTAAGGCTCGAGGTCGAGAAGCTTCGCTGCTTCAAGTACGCGAGCTGCGCGCTCTTCCTTGTTGATACCGGCGATCTTGAGCGCGAAGCCCATGTTTTCTGCAACCGTCATGTGGGGGTAGAGAGCGTAGTTCTGGAAGACCATGGCGATGTCGCGGTCCTTCGGCGGAACGTCAGTGACGTCGCGGTCGCCGATAAGGATGCTGCCATCGTTGACCTCTTCGAGGCCAGCAAGCATGCGAAGGCTAGTTGACTTGCCGCAACCCGAGGGGCCGACCAGTACGAGGAATTCGCCGTCTTCTACGTGAAGATTCAGCTTGTCTACAGCGGGGATCGTTGATCCCGGGTAGAGACGTGTTGCATTGTCAAAAGTTACAGACGCCATTGTTCTATTATTCTCCTTCACCGGCAGGTACGTGCCGGACGATCCGAGTGATGGACAGCGGTCGAAACCGCGTTGGGTCATTATTGCACTCTTTTGGGGGTCAGCTAACCGGCTGCTATCGCAGCCGGAACCGCTCGTCTCAGGATTCAGTTGGGCAATTCCCAGAGATTGCTCCTAGAATTCGACAAGTGCGCCGTCTTTTCTGGTGCCCGACACAGCGATAAATACGGCAGATGAGGTTCGATTGAGCAACGGCAATTCCGGCGACAGCCGACTCAGCAAGAATGAGCGACGAGAAGCGGCTCGTGAGAAAGCCCGCATCCAGCGTGACGAACAAAAGAAGAAAGATCGCCGCACCAAGCTGTACCTTCAGGGTGGAGTCGGACTCGCCCTCGTTGCGATTGTTGCCGTCATTGCCCTCGTGCTCGTCAACTCGAACCAGCCTGCAGGCCCAGGCCCCGAGAACTTTGCCAGCGATGGCGTCCAGTTGAGTCAGGGCTTCATCGCGACGCCTACCGCGGCACTCGCGGCAGATGCTGAGCCCATCGCGAACGATCGTGACGAAGAGTCCGGAGTTCTCGACATTCAGATGTATGTCGACTACCTCTGCCCCATCTGTGGAGACTTTGAAGCGGCGAACGGCGAGTACATCGAGAGCCTCGTAGACAATGGCGCGGCAACCCTCGAAGTCCACCCCATCACCATTCTTGACCGCTTCTCGCTCGGTGAGCGCTACTCCTCGCGGGCAGTAAATGCTGTCGCGTGTGTTGCAGACTCCTCGCCCAACGAGTTCTACGCGTTCCACAAGCTGTTGCTGTCAGAAGACATCCAGCCGGCGGAAAATACCACAGGCTTGAGTGATGATGACTTCGTCACGCTGCTCGGCACCGCTGGTGTTGACGATGTCGCTGCCGTCACAGAATGCATCAATGACGAGACGTTCAAGTCGTGGGTCGCAAACTCAACGGCCCGTGCACTTGCGGGCCCCATCCCCAACTCTGATGTAGCTCAAGTGACCGGAACCCCCACGGTTCTCGTCAACGGAATTAAGTACGAGGGTGCAGTAAACGACCTCGTCAGTTTCCAAGCGTTCGTCGCTCAGGCTGCCAACGACGACTTCATCGAAAGCTCCACTCCAACGCCCGAGCCCACCCCCACCCCGTAGGTAACTCTCGCGCACGAAACGGGCCCCCGATCCAGCTGGATCGGGGGCCCGTTTCGTTGTGCAGAGGAGTGCTGACGAGCCGAAGGTGGACGACTACGTTTCAACGCCAGCGTGTACCTCATCGATCGTGTTCTTACGCCTCCTGTTGCATAATTTCGTAGCAAGATTCACGGGGATCCGCGCCTAGCGCAGGTCCCCATTTTTTGTGTTCGGATGCCCGGAAACCCGGGGGCTATTGTGCATTCGTGTGGGGTTTCCGCAGGCCGCGAGATAGCCCTCAGCGATGCGCTTTCGTTACCTCGCGGCTTGACTTTCCTCCTCTGGCAGAGTTATTTTCTCTAAGTGAGCAATGAAGCCGGAAGTAGATTCGACGAGGCAACGTCTGTACGTGCCCAAGTCCTGACGATGCTGCGCGACAACGGGCCATTGCCGCGAATCGAACTCGCTCGTCGAGCTCACCTCAGCCCGACAACCATCACGCGTGCCGTCAGCCAACTAGTCGACGAAGGCGTGATTGTCGAAGGCAACTCCATCTCGCCGACTAAGCTCGGTCGCCCGGCCACCGAGATATCCATCGTTCGCGATGCATTCGTCGTCGTCGGCGTTCAAGTCGGAGTCGGCTTCGTTCAACTCGGTCTCATTGACCTCCTGGGCGGCACCATGGCATCCAGCTCGCTCAACTACGAGATCGAGACTCCAGCCGCCGACGTAATGGTCGAAGCTGCCGCTGCGATCAACCAACTTATTGCGTCATCGGAATATGACCCGTCGATGGTCATCGGAGTCGGCGTCGCAGTGCCTGGCCCCGTCGACATCGCCGGCCGGAGCATCCTGCTCCCCATCAACCTCGACTGGCGTGACGTTCCCGTCGCCGACATTCTGGAGCCCCTGACGGGACTTCCCGTCACCGTTGAGCACAACGTACGATCGATGGCGCTCGCCGAAGCCCGCTTTGGGGTCGCCAAAGACCTCGGCAGCGTTGCGTTAATCTACCTGCGAACTGGCCTCGGAGCCGGCCTCGTCGTTGAAGGGCAACCCTTCGCTGGCGGAGTTCGCGGCGCCATCGAGCTGGGCCACCTGCACGTGATCGACAACGGGATTGCCTGCGTCTGTGGGGGAAACGGATGCCTCGAAACTATCGTGAGCGAAGGTGCCCTACAGCGCCAGCTCATCGCAGCCGGAATCTCAGCAAACGGCGGGGGAGCCCTCACCGCGCTTTACGCCGCCGCCGACACGAACGACATCGCCCGAGCATCCATCGACACGATCATCACGCAACTGGCCACAGCGATGTCGGCCATCGTGAACCTGCTCAACCCCGACGTGATCTTGCTCGGAGGTGCGCTCGCCGAGGTGCCGCAGGCATTCTTCGAGCGCCTTACCGAGCAGACCCGCCAACAGGTCTTTCCGCTCATCCGCCCCCTCGTTCGTATCGAGCCATCATCGCTCGGCATGTACGCGGGAGTGCTTGGTGGCGGAACCGCTGCGTTGGAACGCTACTTCTACATCTAACCCATAACTTCCCTACCAACTGAAGAGGACCGGACAATGACGTCGAACAGGATCGCGACATGAGTGCACACAAGGCCGAGCCAGAGGCCCTAACAATGACAACACCCACAGTCGTTGCAGAGGACACCGAAAAGGGCGAGCGTTCTCTCAAAGGACTGTACGTTCTCACGTTCTTCGTAGGGATCGGGATCTGGACGTTGAGCGCGGTACTTTCGCGCAATGACCTCATCCCGACCCCGGTTGACGTGGTTGCCAGCTTCGCTGAACTCATCGGCAACGGAACCCTCTGGGGCCACACCATAACGAGTCTCAGTCGCGTCACCACCGGCTTTCTTCTTGGCGTTGCGCTAGCAATTCCGGCCGGATTCCTGATGGGCTGGTACTGGCTTGCTCGCGGAATGCTCGAACCGTGGATTCAGTTCTTCCGCACCATCCCGCCGCTCGCGCTCATCCCGCTCGTCATCGTGATCCTCGGAATTGGCGAGCCTGCCAAGGTCTTCGTCATCTTCCTCGCCGCCTTCCTCTCGTGCGTGCTCGCAACCTTCCAGGGCGTGAGAAACGTGGATGTCACGCTCATCAACGCCGCGCGAGTGCTGGGTGCCAAAGACTTCACGATCTTCACCCGCGTGGTGATTCCGGCATCCACCCCGTTCATTTTCGTCGGAATGCGCGTTGCACTCGGTGCCTCCTGGGCGACGCTCGTCGCGTCGGAATTGATTGCAGCGCCCACTGGCCTCGGCCGGATGATGCAACAGGCTGCGCAATTCCTTCAAACCGATCGCATCGTCGTCGGAATCATCATGATCGGTGCCCTCGGCTTCATCATGGACCGTTTACTTCTCCTCGCCGAACGGCGACTTACCCGCTGGCAGGAGACTCGCTGATGCCTCTCATCTCGATCAAAGACGTCACCAAGATTTACAACACCGAGCGAGGCCGCACTGTCAGCCTCGACAACGTCAGCCTTGACGTCGAACAGGGCGAATTCATCACCCTCGTTGGGCCAAGTGGCTGCGGCAAGTCCACGATGCTCAACCTCGTCGGCGGACTGCTCATGCCCACCTCGGGCCAAGTGCTCGTCAACGACGAACCCGTCAAAGGCCCCGGCCCCGACCGCGGAGTGATCTTTCAGCAGTACGCCTTGTTTCCGTGGCTCACCGCTCAAGAGAACGTTGAGTTTGGGCTTCGCCTCCAGAAGGTTCCCAAGAAGGAGCGGGCCGAGCGAGCCATGCACTACTTGAGCCTCGTCGGCCTTCAGGACTTCGCCAACGCGTTGCCCAAGGAACTCTCGGGCGGAATGAAGCAACGTGCGGCTATCGCGCGGGCCTATGCCGTGCATCCATCGGTGCTGCTCATGGACGAGCCATTCGGTGCGCTTGACGCCCTCACCCGGGTGCAGATGCAGGATGACCTGCTCGAGACCTGGCAGAAAGAGAAGCGCACCGTCGTGTTCATCACGCACGACGTTGACGAAGCCGTGTACCTCGCTAGCCGCGTGGTTGTCATGAGCCCCCGCCCCGGTCGCATCAGCGAAATTATCGACGTTCCCCTCGCGTATCCCCGCGGGGAGGAGATTCGGCTCTCTCCCGAGTTTGCCGAAATTCGCGCCAGAGTCTGGCGCGGAGTGCACCACCACGAATGACCCAACCACTCATTACCAATCACTCATCACCAATCACCAATCACCAATCACAGGCAAGGACGCCCCATGAAGAAGAAAATGCTCGGTGCGGCAGCAGTCGCCGCAACATTTGCTCTCGCGTTGACCGGTTGCGCAACGGACTCCGGCAGCACGGAAGCCGGCGATGACGCAGTCTCCATCAACGTCGGTTACATCGACACCAGCATCAACGGCGTTGGCATCATCGCCGTTGCAGACGACCAAGATCTCTGGACCAAGGCTGGTCTCGACGTCAACCTCATTCCCTTCACCAACGGCCCGACCCAGATTCAGGCTATGGCCAGCGGATCGCTCGACGTCGGCTACATCGGTGGCGGCGCCATGTGGATGCCCGCCTCAGGTCAAGGCACCGTAATCACCCCGAACGAGAGCACCTTTGGCGACTACCTCATCGCTTCTCCCGCATCGGGAGCGACTTCGATGAAGGACCTCAAGGGCTTGAAAGTGGGAGTTCCTGACGGTGGCTCCGGAGAAATGATTCTCGCGCTTGCGCTCGAAGAAGCCGGACTGACCGAAGCTGACATTGAGCGCATCCCGCTGGACCCGCCGAGCGTTGTTTCGGCATTCGTTGCCGGCCAGATCGACGTAGCCGCAATTTTCTCGCCGCTAAGCGATCAAATCTTCGAGTCGGTTCCCGACGCGAAAATCATCGCTAACAACGTTGACTTCCCCGAAACTGAATTCTTGGGTGCCTGGGTTGCGTCGAACGATGCAATTGCGGACAAGAGCGAAGCTCTCACGCGTTTCCTCGAGGTCTTCATCCAGGCCAACGACTACCGCATCTCTGACACCGAAGACACTGTTGCTTTGTCAGCTGCGCTCTCGGGTGCCCCCGCTGACCAGCTCCAGAGCCAGGCAGATGGCCTCGAATGGTGGACGTCTGACCAGATTCTGGCCGACAACGCCGACGGATCAACGTTTGAGCGTTTCGGTGCCTTCACGCAGCTCTTCGTCGAGGTCGGTCGCCTGACCACCGATGAAGCTGCAGCCCCAGAGGACTTCATCAACGTCGACCTCTTCGCCACAGCAAAAGACAACCTCAAGTGACCGGTCGGCTAGGGACCGGTGCTCCGGTCCGAATAGGGATCGTGGGCGCCGGCTTCGTAGCCGACTTCTACCTTCGAGCATTCGGCAGCATCCGCGGGCATGACGTAACGGTTGTTGCGGCACGCTCGGCGGAGTCGGGGGCAGCATTCGCGGAACGCTTCGGCATTCCGGTTGTCGTCTCCACTGTCGCTGAACTCGTGGAGCGCGACGATGTCGATATCGTCATCGTCGCGCTCCCTCAAGACCAACACGTTGCAGTCGTTGCCGCTGCGGCGGCAGCGGGCAAGGGCATCATTTGCACCAAGCCGCTTGGCCGTAACTCTGCCGAAGCCGCGGAGTGCTTGCGACTCGTTCGTGAGGCAGGCGTCTGGCACGCTTATGCCGAAACGGAAGTGTTTGCTCCGGGCCTCGTGAAAGCGAAAGAACTCGTGGATGCCGGCGCCGTTGGCCGAGTGACTTCGGTTCGAGCGCGGGAATCCCACGGGCATCCGCACAAGCACGCTCGCGACGCATCGCGTTCTGGCGGCGGACCACTGCGCGCTCTCGGCTGCCACTGTGTCGCCATCGGGCGCTGGTTCATCGGCTACGACACCGCTCCCAAGGAAGTCTTCGCGTGGGGTGCACGACTCTCGCGCGACGACGTTGAGACTGAAGACACCGCTGTAGCGCTCATCCGCTTTGAGGATGACCGCATGGCTCAGGTCGAAGTGAGCTGGGGCCACATCGCCGGACTGGATGTGCGCAACGAGATTCACGGAACCGCGGGCTGGATCGGCACCGACGAAACCGGCAATACGGGAATCCGTGCCTTCGCGGGAAAGCCCGCCGACTACGTCGTCGAAAAAGCGGGAGCCGCCACCGGTTGGATCACCCCGGTGCCAGACGAGCCGTGGGTCTACGGCTACCACGGAGAACTCACCCACTTCGTGGAGTGCTACCGCGCCGGCGTCGAGCCGCGCCAAACCTTTGCCGATGGCTACATCGACAACGCAATCATTGATGCCGCGTACCGCTCCATGGAGGTCGGAACCTGGGTTCCGATCGACATGTCTGCGCTCTAAGACGCGCCACGCTGAACGACGAAAGAACACCTATGACTGACAAAGCAACGCGCCGCCCCAACATCGTGATGATCCTCACCGACGATCACGCCTCGCATGCGATCGGCGCCTACGGGTCGGTCGTCAACCAGACTCCGCGCATCGACGAGATCGCCCAGCTGGGATGGAAACTCGACAACTGTTTCGCGACCAACTCGCTGTGTTCGCCGAGCCGGGCATCCATTCTCACGGGGACATATAGCCACATCAACGGTGTCAGCACGCTCGTCACCCCGATCGACGCCAGCCAGCCGACCTTCATCTCCCAGCTGAAAGAGGCGGGCTACCGCACGGCCATAGTCGGCAAGTGGCACATGGGGGATGGCGGAGAAGCTGACCCCCAGAACTTTGATTACTGGGATGTGCTCATTGAGCAGGGCGAGTACCACGATCCGAAATTCTTGAACCCGGATGGGCTGCGCACGGTTCCCGGCTATGCCACCGACGTGATCACCGACCTGTCACTCAAGTGGGTTGACGAGCTCGAGGGTGACGACCCGTGGTGCGTTCTGATCTATCACAAGGCACCGCACCGCCCGTGGGAGCCCGATGAGAAGCACGCCGGTATGTACTCCGACCCCATCCCGGTTCCTGCCACCTTTACCGACGATTATGAGACGCGCACGTCATCCGCTCGCCGGGCCGCGATGCGCATCGCCGAAAACCTCAACGAAGACGACCTCAAGCAGACGCCACCCGAGGGGCTCACCTACGACGAGCTCGCCCTGTGGAAGTACCAGCGCTTCATGGAGGACTACCTCGCGTGCGTTGCCTCGGTCGACGACAACGTTGGCCGTGTCACCGACTGGCTCAAGGAGCGCGGCGACTTCGACGACACCCTGCTCATGTACAGCTCAGATCAGGGCTTCTTCTTGGGCGACCACGGCTGGTTCGATAAGCGCTTCATGTACGAAGAATCGCTGCGGATGCCGTTCGTTCTCAGCTACCCCGCGCAACTTGCAGCGGGCAAGTCGTACGAGGGCATCGTGACCAACGTAGACCTCGCGCAGACCATCCTCGATGCGGCCGGTGTGGAACACCACCCACGGATGCAGGGCCGCAGCCTGTGGCCAGACCTCATCGAAGTTCCGGATGTCGAACCCGCCGAGGGCATGTACTACCGCTACTGGGAGAACGACGATGTCTTCCACCGCGCGCCCGCCCACTACGGCTACCGCACCGACCGCTACAAGCTGATCTTCTTCTACAACGACGGGCTCGGAGTGCCTGGAACCGGGCCGTTCTCGTACCCTTCCGAGTGGGAAATGTACGACCTCGAAACCGATCCCGACGAACTCAACAACGTCTACGGAACGGCCGAATACGCCGAAGTCGAAGCAGATATGAAGGTCAAAATGTGGAAGGCGCAGGCATCGTTCGAAGACGAGCCGCACCCCAGCCAGCCGAAGCCGGTTGGCGTCTAATAACTTTTCTGAAGTTTTTTGCAGGGCACGTGTCGATTCGGCACGTGCCCTGCGTCATGTCAGTGAGGGCAGGGAAATCCCCGGCCCCGAAACGACATGATTAGTGTTGGCTGCACGCAGTTCTCATCGTCATGTCCGTCGTTGTCGGCCTCTTCGGCCACACTTCACAGATCGGCTAGGGAGAAAAACATGCAGTATATGATCCTGATTCATTCTGAACCCATGGATGGCCCGAACCCGGGAGAGCCCGGATTCGAAGACACGATGGCGCCGTGGATGGCGTACAACCAGAAGCTGATTGATGGCGGTCACTATGTTGCCGCCGACCAGCTCCAGGGCATCGAAACCGCGACCACGATCCGTCGGGCATATGGGGCAGGCGACACCATCGTTGATGGCCCGTTTGCTGAGACCAAGGAACACCTCGGTGGCTTCTACATTGTGGAAGCCAAGGATCTCGATGAGGCGCTTGCGCTTGCTGCTGAGGTTCCGATTCCGGCCGGCTCGCTCGAGGTTCGCCCGGTGGTGCCCTCGTAGCGTGCCCGACAACTCAGAGGCGGTCACCCGCCTGGCGCGTGAGGAGAGCGCACATGTGCTCGCTCTTCTCGCGCACCGCTTTGGGCTCGACATTGCCGATGATGCCGTGCAGGATGCGCTTGTCGAAGCCCTTAATTGGAGCAGCGTTCCCGACAACCCTGCTGCGTGGCTCTACACGGTCGCGCGCAATCGTGCCGTCGACCGCGTACGGCGAGACGCCTCCGCTGCTCGACGATTGGCGCGGGCAGCGCCTGATCTCGTGCTGGCCGCAGAGCGCAACAGCGGCAGCGGCGCGCACAGCGGCAACGATGAGGAGGCGCCCGAGATGATTGACGATGCTCACTATTCGGGCGACGAACACCTGCGGTTGCTGCTGCTCTGTTGTCACCCGGCGCTGGGTCGAGACACCCAAGTGGCGCTGACCCTGCGGCTCGTCGGCGGGCTCACGACAGCCGAGATCGCCGCAGCGTTCTTGCTGCCCGAGCAGACCCTCGCTCAGCGGATCGTGCGGGCAAAGCGCAAGATTCGTGACGCCGGCATCCCGCTCAGCATCCCCGAAGACCTCACATCGAGAGTCGATGCCCTGCTTACCGTCGTGTACCTGATTTTCAACGAGGGCTATCTCTCGCGGGGGAGCGGGGCCGGTGCCCGCATCGATCTCGTGGAAGAAGCAATCCGCCTCACTATCACCGCACGCGAACTGCTCCCGGGCAACGCCGAAGTCGAAGGGCTGCTGTCGCTCGAGCTCTATGCTCGCGCCCGCCACGACACTCGCTTTCGAGGCGATGAGCTTATTCTCCTCGAGCAACAAGATCGCACCCGCTGGGACGGCGAGCTCATCGAGCAAGCCAACGGGCTGCTCCGCGGCGCCCTCAGTCGGCTGCAGCCGGGACCGTTCCAAACCCAAGCGGTGATCGCGCGCCACCATGCCACCGCGCGCACCGCCGCCGACACCGACTGGCCGGCCATTGCATCCGCCTATTCGGTGCTGCTGGCGATGACGGGTGGCTCTCCGGTCGTCGCCCTCAACCGTGCCGTCGCGGTGTCGATGGCTGATGGGCCAGATGCCGGTCTGCGTCTGCTCGATGAGGTCACCGGGCTCGATAACTATCATCTGTATTGGGCCGCGCGCGCCGAACTGCTCGTGCGTGCCGGTGACGCGGATGCCGCGGCTATCGCCTTCGCCCGAGCGCGCGAGCTTGCCACGAACACAGCCGAGCAACATCACCTCGATCGGCGGATTGCCGAGCTGCGCGGCTAGCTTCCCGACGATGGCTCCGGATTCACAGCCGTTCGGAACAACGCGACCGCATAGCGCCACCACCGTCGTACATCTCCCGCAAAGTGCTGTTTAGTAAACGTTTGCGTAACGTAGAACTCCTTCCCTAATCTCTTCAGCGTAGGCAACGCAAACGATTACGTACTCCGCTGAGCACGCACCCAAAGGAGGGGCATATGACGACCATTAGAGACGTCGCTCGAGTCGCAGGAGTATCGCCAGCCACCGTTTCGCGTGTCGTCAATGGTCTCGTCGGCTATTCGACGGAGACCCAACAGCGAGTCGAAGAAGCGATCGCTGAGCTCAACTACGAACCCGATACTCTCGCACGTGGTCTCAAGACGAAGCAGACATCAGTGATCGGAGTTCTGGCGCCGGTGGTATCGGATGCGCTCGCATCGGAAATCATGAGCGGTGTCGAAGCGGCGGCACGTTTGCGTGGCTATTCGGTGATGCTGGGTCGCACCGGGCCAAGCTCGACCTACGCGGCGAGCTACCTCCGTACGTTGCGCACCTACCGCGCTGCTGGCGTGATCCTGATTTCTGCCGCGGTGACCCCAGAGATGCGGCGCGTTCTGGGCTCGAGCGTTCCGCTCATGTCGGTGGCCATTCGCGATGGTCAACGTTTTCCGAGTCTCGCGATCGATGACGAAGTTGCGGCCTACGATGGCACCCGTTTTTTGATCGGGCTCGGCCATCGGCGCATCGGCTTACTGGCCGGCGATCCGTCATCCGTTCTCGTCAACAAGCTGCGGATTCGTGGCTATTTGAGAGCGATGACAGAAGCGAAATTGACCCCCGTGCTTGAGTCGGGCAATTCGCTCTATGACTCGGCACCCCCGGCGTTAGCCCGGTTGTTGAATCAGGACGCTGGCCTCACCGCGGTCTTCGCTCTCAGCGACGAGATGGCGGCAGCGGTCGTCAATGAACTGCAGCGGATGGGGCGGCGGGTTCCCGACGATATTTCGGTGTTGGGCTTCGACAACACGCGCACCTCGCAGCACGTGCATCCGGCCCTCAGCACCATTGCGCAACCGCTCGAGCGGATGGGGGAGCTGGCCGTTGAACGCCTGCTCGCCACCCAAGACCTTTCCGACGGCCCGACTCCCCGAATCTTGCCCCATCGCCTGATCGAGCGCGGAAGCACCTCAACTTTTACCGGATAACAGTGCACGACCCCACCACCAAGAAAAAGGAGTAAATCATGATGCAACGACGCCGTGATCGACGAGTCCTCGTCGGCTTAGCGATCGCCGCTACCGCAGCGATCGCCCTCACTGCCTGCACCGGCACCTCGACAGGCAGCGCCCCGGCTACAGACGAAGAACTCGAAGGCCGCGGGCCCATCCAGTACGTCAGCAGCCCTGACGCCTCTGGTGCTGCCCAAACGACCATCGATGCGTGGAATGCTGAACACCCAGACGAACAGGTCACTTGGGTTGAGCTTCCGTTGGATGCCGACCAGCAGCGCCAGCAAATGGTTCAGAATGCGCAAGTCGAGGGCGACAGCTATTCGGTGCTGAACCTCGATGTTGTGTGGACGAGTGAGTTTGCCGCCAATCGGTGGATTACCGCTCTTCCGGAAGACGCCATCCCCTTCGACGAGGAGATTCCCGCAACTGTTGAAGCCGCAAGCTATCGCGGAATCGTGTACGCCGCGCCTTATTACACCGATGGCGCACTGCTCTACTCGCGAAGTGATCTTTTGACCGCGGCTGGCATCGATGCGGCGCCGCAGACCTGGGCAGAGATGCAAGACGCGTGTGACGCCGTTCTTGCTCTTCCTGAAGCGGCCGACATGTCCTGCTATGCAGGCCAGTTCGATAAGAACGAAGGCCTCACGGTGAACTTCAGCGAGGCAGTCAACTCCGCAGGCGGATCGATGTCTGACGCCGATGGCAACCCGACAGTCGACACCCCAGAAGCTCTAACCGCACTCAACTTCTTGGTCGACGGTTTCGATTCGGGAATGATTCCCCGCGAAGCAATCACCTATCAAGAAGAGCAAGGGCGTCAAGCTTTCCAGGAGGGCAACCTCGTATTCCTTCGCAACTGGCCGTATATCTACAAGTCACTCTCGGCGACCGACGGCTCATCGAACGTCAACGGTAAGTTTGAGATCAGTGCAATTCCTGGCGAAAACGGCCTCGGCGTTTCGACCCTCGGCGGTCGCAACATCGCGATCTCTAGCTTTGCCGAGAACAAGGCAACGTCTCTGGACTTCATCGAGTTCTTCACCTCGCGTGTACAGCAAGAAGCCCGTCTCGACCTCAGCTCGCGTGCCCCCGTGTTCGCCGAATTCTTCGAAGATGAGGCGATTACGGGGCAGTACCCGTACCTGCCAACGCTGCTCGCCTCGCTCGATAACGCGCAGCCACGGCCCAAGGTTGTTCAGTATGGCGCCACCACGGCCGCAATCCAAGACGAAATCTACGCTGCGCTGAATGGTGACAAGACCGCCGAAACCGCGCTGGCCGACCTGCAAGAAAAACTCACCGCAATAACCGCGGGCTAGCTCGCACGATCAGGGCGGTCGCGCTAGCGCCGGCCGCCCTGAACCGCACTCCACAGAAAGTTTCGCTATGACCTCATCGACGACTCTCCCGTCGACTGGCAGCCGCAAGGTGTTTGCGCGACGCAGCAACGACAGCGTTCAGCGCGAGGGCAGAATGGCATCGCTGCTGCTCTCGCCAACGTTTATTGTGCTGGTTCTCGTGATCATGTATCCGCTGCTCTCCGCCGTCTATCAGTCGCTCTTCAGCGCCAACTCTGGCCTCGATGCCAACGGGTTCGTGGTCGAGGGCGAAACCTTCGTGGGCTTAGGCAACTACGCCGAAATCTTCGCGGGGGCGGAATCCGGACGTTTCTATAACGCCCTGTGGAACACCACCTTTTTCACGTTCGTCACTGTTTCGCTGGAAACCGTGATCGGCGTTGGTTTCGCCGTTGCCATGAACCGAGCCTTCAAGGGTCGCGCGTTCCTCCGCGCCGCCATCCTCATCCCCTGGGCTATCCCCACCGCAGTCTCCGGACTGTTGTGGCGCTGGATCTTCCAATCAAACGGAATCGCCAACGACCTGCTCAACACTCAAATCTTATGGACAGCGGAAGGCTTCGCCGCCCAGGCCGCCGTGATGATCGCCGAAGTGTGGAAGACCGCACCCTTCATCGGCCTCCTCGTGCTCGCCGGAATGCAGCTCATTCCGGAAGAGGTATATGAGGCATCGAAGTTGGATGGTGCTAACGCGTGGAAGCAGTTCGTCTCGATAACGCTTCCCCTTGTTCGCCCGGCACTCCTCGTTGCGGTGCTCTTTCGGTTGCTCGATTCCCTGAGAATGTTTGACCTCCCCTTCGTGCTCATCGGGCCAAGAAAGAGTTCGGTCGAGACGCTGTCTATTTTGGCGTGGGACCAATCCAATCAATTGCAGTACGGCACAGCATCTGCGTTCGCCATCATTCTTCTGCTCTACGTCGCCGTCATCGCTTTCGTCTTCATTCGCCTGCTTGGCGCAGATGTTGCTGGCGATGCTGATGCCAAAGCCACGAAGCTGTCCCGCAGAAAAATCTCTCAAGCACAGAAGGAGGCGAGATAGTGACTACCGTATTTGAACGAGAAGTAATTGCCGCTAGCGGTGCACGTGCCCGGCCCGGCAGTGGGCGCAAGCGGGCCACCGGCGTTGCCGGCATGATTACCCGCTGGGTGGGAATCGCGATCGTCGCGGTGTACTGTCTTGCCCCGTTCTATTGGATGCTCGTCTCGAGTTTCCGCACCACCAACGACATTTTTGACACCTCCCTGTTGCCGACCACGTGGTCGCTGGAGAGCTATGCGCAAGTGTTCGATTCGTCGAATGACTTCGGGCGTTCACTCCTGAACAGCCTCATCGTCGCGGGGATCACGACAGTGCTCGCGCTTATCTTGGGCATCTTCGCGGCCTATGCGATTGCGCGGCTCAAGTTTCGCTTCAAGTCGGGCATCCTTGCGGTCATCATTGCAACGTCGATGTTCCCGGGCATCGCCGTTGTTGTTCCGCTGCTGCGGCTCTTCACGGACATCGGCTGGATCAACACCTACCAGGCGATGATTGTGCCGAGCCTGTCATTCGCAATTCCGCTCGCCGTGTGGAACCTCACCACGTTCATGAAGCAGCTTCCCAATGATCTTGAGCAGGCCGCAATGATCGACGGCTGCACCAAGTGGCAAGCATTCACGAAAATCTTGCTACCGCTCGCCGCGCCCGGTGTCTTCACAACAGCCATTCTCACGTTCATCCACAGCTGGAATGAGTTCATCATCGCGCTCTCGATGGCTAATGACCCGGCTATTCAGACGGCAACAGTAGCCATCTCCAAGTTCACCGGAGCGAGTGACTTTCAGGCACCGTTTGGCGCGCAGATGGCGGCAGGCGTAATCGTCACCATCCCCCTCATGATTGTGGTTCTTCTCTTTCAGCGCCGCATCGTTGAAGGCCTCACCTCGGGCGCGACCAAGTGAGCGGCTGGTGGGACAACGCCGTCATCTACGAGGTCTATCCGCGCTCGTTTGCGGATGCCGACGGTGACGGTATCGGGGATCTTCGAGGGATCATCGATCGGCTTCCTTACCTGGCATCGCTTGGCGTTGAGGGGCTATGGTTGACACCTTTTCAACGGTCACCCCAAATCGATCAGGGCTATGACATCAGCGACTACTGCGATGTCGACCCGCTCTTTGGGACCCTGACCGATTTCGACGAGTTGCTCGCTGCGGCGCACGAGAAGGGGATGCGCATCCTTGTCGATATTGTGCCGAACCACACGTCGATTGAGAATCCTCTCTTCGAAGCGGCACTCGCCGCCGGCCCCGGGTCGCCGGAGCGGGACATGTTCATGTTTCGCGAAGGTCGAGGCGACAACGCAGAGCTACCGCCGAACAACTGGATCAGTGTGTTCGGTGGCCCGGCCTGGCATCGAGCGCTGCCTGAATCTGCTGACGATACGCAGTGGTTCCTGCACCTCTTCTCGGCGGCACAACCCGACTGGAATTGGCACAATCCCGCCGTGGCCGAATACTTCCACGGCGTCATCCGTTTCTGGTTCGACCGGGGTGTTGACGGCATCCGCGTCGATGTAGCGCACGGCTTGTTCAAGGCGGCAGGCTTGCCCGACTCCCCAACGGTGCCGGTGGTGATCGACGGGCTGCGTTCGAACCCCTCGGCGATGGACCAAGAACCGGTGCACGCCGTCTATCGAGAGTGGCGTCGCATCGCAGATGAGTATGACCCGCCACGGCTTCTGGTCGGGGAGGTCAACCTCGAACCAGAACGTTCGGCGCGCTACACGCGGCCTGATGAACTGCACCAAACGTTCGCTTTCTCGTTCGCCAAGCTCGGCTGGGATGCAGCGGAATGGTCGGCAGTGGGGCAACAGTTGGAGACCGTTCGGCGCACCGTTGGCTCGGCACCGAGTTGGGCCCTCGAAAATCACGACATTGTTCGCACCGCAACACGGTTTGGTGCTGGCAGTCGTGGTCGTCAGCGTGCCCGGGCTGCACTCGTTGCGCTGCTTGGCCTCCCCGGCACCATCTACGTCTATCAGGGGCAAGAACTTGGGCTGCCGGAAGTAGACGTTCCGGTGGCCCAGCGTGCTGACCCCATGTGGTTCAACGGCGGAGTGAGTCGGGATGGTGCCCGCGTTCCACTGCCCTGGACGACGCAGGCTTCGGGAACCTACGGTTTCTCTTCGAAGGACGGTGTTGATTCGTGGCTACCGGCTCCCGAGGGGTGGGGCGAATACTCCGTTGATGCTCAAGAAGCCTCGGATGCGTCGATGCTGACGCTCTTCCGCGCGGCTTCTGCATTGCGGGCGCGGATGCCGCAGCCACAGCCACAGCCGACAACATCCGTCAACGCGTTCGCCCTCGAGTGGACCCTCGATGCTGATGGGCGACTTATGGTGCGGCGCCGCGACGGCGTTCGAGTTGTAGTGGCAATGGGCGAAACCGCGGTGACGCTACCTGCCGGCGCGGTGCTGATTAGCTCAGAGCCAGTCGTGGACGGCGTGCTGCCAGTGGATGCCGCAGCCTGGGTGGCACCGGAGTAACGCGCTGTCGCTGTTGCTCTGACGCCTGCGGTCGCGACGCCGCTCAGACGGCGTGCGCCTCCAGCTAAGGTCGGGGCTTGGGCTGCGCATGGTGGTGCTCACCGATCGCGCCTTTCTCCACGATGTCCCGGATGCGAGCTGCGCGAACTGAGGGTGTCTTGATGCCGGTCACGCGGGCATAAATCTGAAAGCGCACGCTCTTGGTGAGGCCGGCGTGGAACTCTGCCGAGGCGGGGTTGGCGTCGAGGGCAGTCTGCAGGTCTGGGGGAGTCGTCAGGTTCTTCATGCTGTACGCAGCGTCCCAGCGGCCATCCGCTTTAGCGCGCTCGACTTCGGCGAGACCTCCTGGACGCATTTGGCTCTCCTCAATGAGCCGCGCAACATGGTCGCGGTTGATCTGAGACCACGGGCTGTTCTTGCGGCGCGGGGTGAATGATTGCAGGGTGTAGTCATCATCGAGGCGTGAGGTTTGGCCATCGATCCATCCGAAGCACAGCGCAACGTCGAGTGCTTCTGACCAGGTCATGCCGACGGCCTTGGAGAGCTTCTTGCGCAGTTTGAGGCGCACGCCGTCGGGCGAGGGCGAGTTTTCGAGGTAGGTCGTCCACTCGGCGATCGTTACGTCGAGGATGGGTTTGTCGGCGAAGCTGACCATGACCTCATGCTACTGAGGGCCACTGACGCTCGGCCGGTACCCCTGCCGCCTGAGCAAACACTGATTCGTTGCTGGACGCCAAACAGGCGTTGAATAGGGGTATGCGAGCTACTTACATTTACGGCGCGGGCGATGTCCGCGTGATCACTGCCCCTGACCCCAAGCTCATCGAGAGCACCGACGCCGTGGTGCGCATCACGCGCGCATGCGTCTGCGGCAGCGACCTGCACCCCTTCCATTCAATGCCAGCGGATGCGGATGCTCGCCCCATCGGTCACGAATTCATTGGCGTGGTCGAAGAGCTCGGCAAGGACGTCTCGACTCTCTCGGTCGGCGATTTCGTCATCGCCCCGTTCGCCTATTCCGATGGAACCTGCGAGTTCTGCCTCCAGGGCCTTCAGACGTCGTGCGTCCACGGCGGTTACTGGGGCAACGGGGGAATCACTGGCGGCCAGGCGGAAGCCGTGCGTGTTCCTTACGCTGACGGCACTCTCGTAAAGGTTCCTGGCACGGTCGATGAGTCGCAGTATGCCGGCCTTTTGTCGCTCTCCGACGTCTACGCCACCGGGTGGCATGCCGCCCACAAGGCGCGCGTCGCTCCTGGCCAGACCGTCACAGTGATCGGCGACGGCGCTGTCGGCCTCCTCGCCGTGCTCTCGGCCAAGCAGATGGGCGCCGAGCGCATCATCCTCATGGGCCGCCACAAGGCGCGCACCGACCTCGGCATCACGTTCGGAGCCACGGATGTCGTGGCCGAGCGAGGCGAAGAGGGAATCGCCCAAGTGCGCGAGCTCACCGGCGGCACGGGAAGCCACGCGGTTCTCGAAGCTGTCGGATTCATGCCCGCCTACGAGCAGGCCCTCGGCGTCGTTCGCGCCGGTGGAGTGATCAGTCGCGTAGGCGTTCCGCAGTATGAGGAGGCCCCCGTTGGCCGCCGAAGCCTCTTCGGCAAGAACGTCACCCTCACTGGTGGTGTGGCCCCCGCTCGCGCCTACATCGAGCAGCTGCTGCCCGGCGTGCTCGACGGAACTGTGAACCCCGGCCTCGTCTTCGACCAGACCGTCAAGCTCGAACAGACCCCCGATGGCTACACCGCCATGGATGAGCGCACGGCTCTCAAGGTGATGGTCGACCCGACGTAGCAGCGTGCACCGCATCCTGCCGACAGGCGCTGGTTAAACAGCAATGTCGAAGGCCGCTAGGGTTAAAACAACCCCGACGGCCTTCGACATTCTTTGCTGGGCCTCCTGTCGGATTCGAACCGACGACCCCCGCTTTACAAGAGCGGTGCTCTAGCCAGCTGAGCTAAGGAGGCTTGGACCAACGTCCTATTTTAGACATGAATCCACCCATGCTTCCTACCAACCCGCAAAAACGTCATCGCGCCGTGGCGGGAATCTTCGCTGCAGTCGTCGCAGGGGCCCTGACGGCGACCCAAAGTCGCATCAATGGTCAGCTGGCCGTAGAGCTGCAAGACTCAACGCTCGCCGCCTTCATTTCGTTCAGCCTGGGCCTCGTGATTCTCACGCTGATAGTGCCGTTTGTGCCATCGGCTCGCGCCGGTTTTCGTACCCTCCGCACCCAAGTTGTGAGCAAAAAACTTCCCTGGTGGTACCTCAGCGGAGGGGCATTCGGCGCATTTTTTGTGCTCAGCCAGGGGCTCGCCGCCACAGCGCTTGGCGTCGCGCTATTCACTGTCGCCGCTGTTGCGAGTCAAACAATCAGTTCTGCGATAATCGATCGAGTCGGAATCGGAAGCCTGCCTAAGCGCCCCGTAACAATCCTCCGAGTTTCCGCATCAGTGCTCGCCATTGGCGCGGTGCTTTATTCGGGGCTTTCTGATTTTCACCTCGATGGCCCGTTTTTGCTCGTATTGCTGCCGCTCTCGGCCGGATTCGGCATCGGATGGCAGCAAGCCATAAACGGTCACGTGCGCCATGTGACCCGATCGCCGCTTACCGCTACCTACGTCAACTTTGTCGTGGGAACCACAGCTCTCGCCGTTGCCGCAATCTCGTATGGATTCGTCGGTGGCTGGCAACATCAGTTCCCGACCGATCCCATCCTGTATGTCGGCGGAGCAATCGGTGTGATCTTCATCCTCGTCGCCGCAATATTGGTGCCGATTACCGGGGTGTTGTTTTTCGCACTGGGCACCATTGCCGGCCAACTTCTCGGCGCGCTCGCGCTCGAAGTGTTCTTACCCCTAGACAACGAAGGGGTGGCACCGACCACCGTAATCGGTGTGGTGCTCACCCTCGTCGCCGTCGTGATCGCCTCGCTCTCAGGCAAGCGACCGCCTAAGACTTTGCTCTCGAACTAGCCGCTCCTCGAGGCATTGTGTATGTACTCGAACTAGTCCTTCTCGTCGAACTCCAGCGAGCTTGAGTTCAGGCAGAAGCGGTCACCGGTCGGAGTCTGGTTGGCATCGTCAAAGAGGTGACCCAAGTGCGAACCACAGGTTGCGCACAGAACTTCGGTGCGCAACATGCCGAGTGAGCGGTCTTCGCGAAGCTCCACAGCATCCGGGTTGATCGCTTCGTAGAAGCTTGGCCATCCCGAACCAGAATCAAATTTGGTGCCGCTCTTGAACAGCTCGGCCTGACAAGCGCCACAGCGGTACGTTCCCTCACGCTTTTCGTCGAGAAGTGCGCCAGACCAGGGGCGATCAGTGCCAGCTTCGCGCAGAACCGAATACTTGAGTCCAAGTTCTTCGCGCCACTGCTCTTCTGTCTTATTCACCTTGTACGTCATAGTGGTCTCCTTTGTTCGTCAGCTTGCGCTGCCAGTACATTAAACTCGTACTTGTGCTGAATGATTCCGTGATCGCCAAGTCTTGGGGCGAATTAACAACAACCGAGCTCTACTCGATCATGAAACTGCGCACAGACGTGTTTTTTGTTGAGCAAAAAGTCGACGAAGAAGAACTCGACAACCGCGACCAGGAAGACACCACCGGGCATTACTGGATCGTCGACGACCGCGGTGTCGCGGCCTATATCCGCGTTCTCTATAACGACACCGCCGAATACTTGGACGGCCACCGCGTGATCGGACGAGTTGTTGTCCGCGGAGACCGCCGTGGTGAAGGGCTCGCCCAGATCATCATGAAGCGCATCGTCGATGACTTCTCCGACGAAGCAATGCTGCTGCACGCGCAGGAGTACATTGTGCCGCTCTATGCAAAATTCGGCTTCGAATCATTCGGTGAGCTCTATGAAGAAGCCGCCATCATGCACCAATCCATGTATCGGGCGGCACAGTAATGCGAAGGCTCAACGTCTGTGTGCTGGGGCCAGCAGCCCTCATCATTACCGCCATCGCGATCGCACTTACGCCCATGACCAGCAATGCCGCCGAACCGGTGGCGGGGTCGCGGCTGCCCGCACTCGAATCCAGCACCAGCGCTAGCGCCGATGACGCTACCTGCGAGATTTCGGATGCCGCTATCACCTGGGGAATCAAAGAGTCGCTGCGGTCCTACATCAGTGGCACCATCGCCAACGGAGAATGGGCTGTCAGCGACGGTGCCACCTACGAAACCCCCAACTTCGGATGGTCAACAGGCTCTGGCGTATTGGATGCCGGTGAGGGAGTAATCGCGTTTGACGGCGCGCTCCGCTTCACCGGGCACGATGGCATTCTCGACACCACACTCAGCAGTCTTGAGTTATCTTTCGACGGCAGCACAACCGCGCACCTCATCTTTGACGTCTCAGGAACGACGCAAGACGGAAACCCCGTTGACGAAACGGGTGTCGAATTCGCCGACATCAACATCGCAGGGATTGCGGTAACCGATGGGAGAGCAACGCTGAATGACGCTCCCGTAGTCCTGACCGAAACTGGGTCGGCCGCCTTCGGCACCTACCCGGCGGGGGAGGCTCTCGACCCGATCACCGTCAACTTCAGCGCAACTGAAAGCTGCATGCCCGCCCCCAAAGAGGCTGTAACAGCGCTGGCGCGGAATACCGCTGTCATCGTCACGGTCGGTGTCGTTGTCGCGGCAGGTGGCCTTGTGTTCTATGTCGCACGTCGGCGCGGAACGAAACGCGAACCAACCACAAAGTAGAAGACTCGACAGGCGCGAACGCGCGGCGTTTCCTTACGAGCCCGAACTAGGCGCGTAGATCGCCCTCGCGAGAGCATCGAGCACCAACACCGTGCGTGGACCGAAGCTCAAAATCTCACCGTCATCCATCTCAACGAATCGTTGATTCTTGCCTGCCTCAGTGAGTGCGACCGCCGGGCGAGCCTCAAGCAAACCGCTCACGCCTCCGACGCTATCCAGGCCACTCGTCATCACTAAAATCAGATCAGGATTCGCGGCAACCATCGCCTCATCCGTCATCGGGCGCATGCCCCTGAGGCCAATTTCAGCCGCGACATCCACACCACCAAGGGCATCGATCAGAACATCAGAGCCAGATTCCTGGCCGAACAAGTAATAGACACCCGACGTGCCCCGCAAGTAAAGGAACATCATGCGCAAGCGGTCACCGCGAGGCACAAAGTCGGCGATCTCCGCTACCTTCGCATCAATCTCAGTCTTCAGCTGCTCTCCGAGAACAACGCCAGCCGCCGGAGCACCCAGCGCCGCAGCAGTCTGGCGCGCCAACTCAGCGACGCCCTCTACAGACGCGTCCGTCTCAACAAAGACCACCGGGATGCCTGCATCACGCAACTGCAACACCACATCAATCGGACCAATCGACCCATCCGTCAGGATCAGATCTGGCCGCATCGCCAAAACCGCCTCGCTGTTGACGGTATGAGCACTCGACGTAATCACCGGCAACGCGGCAGCCTCATCAAAGGTGGTTGAAATGTCGCGTGCAACCAAAGAATCGAGCAAACCCAGACCCGCGATCGTCGCCGCGATCGAACCAGAAATATCCATCGCAATCACGCGGTCCGTTGACGTGACCGTCACCGGAGTATCGCCGCTGAGATCATGCGACAGCACCGTCGTCGGCAACGCCTGCGCCGGTGCAACCGCCGGAGCGGAAATACCAGAGGACGGAAGGGCAGCGCGAACAAGTCCGCTGTAATCCTTCGCATCGCTCAACGTCTTCAACGAGGCAAGGGGAGCGCCCGGATCGGCCGTGACGGTAACCGCTGCGCTCTCTGGCGAGGCAGCGGACGCGCATCCACTCGCCGCAAGCAGCACGCTAGACAACACCACAACAGTGGCGAAAAATCGTGTGCGCATGAAGGCCAATCAGGGAAGCGGGAACTAAGGCAATCCTAACCTTTACGGCCGCGAATTGGGCCTCAAGCCGAGTCGTTCGGCATTCGCATAGGAACCGAGCCCTAGAATTGCCACAATATTGGAGGTCTTGCCGTGTCTGAAAACGAAACCGCGTCGCATGCCTCGACAGCGCTGCCCGAACGCTCCGTGCAGATCCTCAACTTCGAGCGCGAATGGACCCGACACGTCGGTGCCAAAGAAGAAGCCATCAGCTCCCAGTTTCACATCTCCAGCGCGCGCTACTATCAAATGCTCAACGCCGTGATCGATACCCCAGCAGCCGTAAAATACGACCCCATGCTGGTCTCACGACTGCGCCGCAACCGAGACAACCGGATGCGCAAAAACAGCACAAACGCGGCCAACCACCACAACGAAGAATTGACAAACTAAACAATGGCGAGCTACCCGAAAGACCGATTCGATGAACAGCCCGACGACGTCGAACGCATCGGTGCACACCGCGGCCCCCGACGACGCGGTCGCGGCTGGATCGGATTCGCCTGGGCACTACTCGCCACCGGAATCCTCGTCTTCGGCGGACTCTACGCGCTTAGCCAATACCTCGGTGACGACCTCGGCATCCCCATCTTCGCCACCCCCGAAGAACCGGTAGACGCCCCCGACCCCGTCGAAACCGTCGCGCCCGTCACTGACCCCGCAGCCATCGACCCCGCCAGAGCCATCACCATCGACGTGCTCAACGGAAGCTCCGAAACGTCCGCGCAAACCAGCGCATTCGACGAACTCAGCGCCGCTGGTTGGCCCATGGGAAGCGCAGCACCCGCCTCAGACCGCAGCATCGAAGAGACCTTCATCTACTACAGCAACGCCGCAGACGAAGACGTAGCCTCCGGACTCGTGAGCGCCCTAGGGATCGGGGAAATCCGCCTCGTCGAACCCGAGATATTCCCCGCCGCCGCGCTCACCATCGTGCTCGGAAGCGACTACCTCACAAGCGGCCAATAAGCAGAACCGGGACGACACCGACCCACACCGGCCACTCGCGCACTCACCCCTATCGAGTGTGCGGGGCTGCTGTGCGCTCACCTCTGTCGAGTGTGCGGGGCTGTTGTGCACTCACCCCTGTCGAGTGCGCAGGGCTGTTGTGCACTCAGCCCTGTCGAGTGCGCAGGGCTGTCTTGCACTCACCCCTGTCGAGTGCTAATTTTGACCTTGGCACTCGCGTAGTTAGAGTGCCAACTTATTCGCTTGTACGACGTCCGGGAGGGACGAGAAACACACATGGCAAAGATCATTGCTTTTAACGAAGAGGCCCGTCGCGGCCTTGAGCGCGGCCTGAACATTCTCGCTGACGCCGTAAAGGTCACGCTCGGCCCACGCGGTCGCAACGTTGTTCTCGAGAAGAAGTGGGGCGCTCCCACCATCACGAACGACGGTGTATCCATCGCCAAGGAGATTGAGCTCGACGACCCGTTCGAAAAGATCGGTGCTGAGCTCGTCAAAGAGGTAGCAAAGAAGACGGATGACGTAGCCGGAGACGGTACGACGACTTCTGTTGTTCTCGCTCAGGCACTCGTTCGCGAGGGCCTCCGTAACGTTGCTGCGGGTGCAGACCCCATCAGCCTTAAGCGCGGAATCGAAAAGGCCACCAACTCGGTCATTGAGGCGCTCATTGCGAGCTCCAAGGAGATCGAGACCAAGGAAGAGATCGCGGCTACCGCATCAATTTCTGCTGGTGACCCCGAGATCGGTGCACTTATCGCTGAGGCGATCGACAAGGTCGGCAAGGAAGGTGTTGTCACCGTTGAGGAGTCGAACACGTTCGGCACCGAGCTCGAGCTCACCGAGGGCATGCGCTTCGACAAGGGATTCCTGTCGGCATACTTCGTCACCGACCAGGAGCGTCAGGAAGCGGTCTTCGAAGACCCCTACGTTCTTATCGTCAATGGCAAGATCTCGAACATCAAGGATCTTCTCCCCATCGTCGACAAGGTAATCCAGAGCGGCAAGCAGCTGCTCATCATTGCTGAAGACGTTGACGGAGAAGCACTCGCAACTCTCGTTGTGAACAAGATCCGTGGAATCTTCAAGTCGGTTGCCGTCAAGGCTCCTGGCTTCGGAGACCGTCGCAAGGCTCAGCTCGCTGACATCGCGATCCTCACTGGTGGACAGGTCATCTCAGAAGAGGTCGGCCTCAAGCTGGAGAACGCAACTCTCGAACTCCTCGGTCGCGCCCGCAAGGTCGTTATCACCAAGGACGAGACCACGATCATCGAAGGTGCTGGTGAAGAAGAGGCGATCGCAGGTCGCGTCAAGCAGATCCGCGCCGAGATCGACAACACTGACAGTGACTACGACCGTGAGAAGCTCCAGGAGCGTCTCGCTAAGCTCGCCGGTGGCGTTGCAGTAATCAAGGCAGGTGCCGCAACTGAGGTTGAACTCAAGGAGCGCAAGCACCGCATTGAGGACGCAGTCCGCAACGCCAAGGCCGCTGTTGAAGAGGGAATCGTCGCCGGTGGTGGCGTTGCCTTGATTCAGGCTGGCAAGATCGCGTTCGACAGCCAGGCAATGGCTGACTTGACCGGCGACGAAGCAACCGGAGCGAACATCGTTCGCGTTGCTATCGATGCACCGCTCAAGCAGATCGCGCTCAACGCTGGCATGGAGCCTGGTGTTGTTGCTGACAAGGTCCGCAACCTCCCCATTGGTCACGGCCTCAACGCGGCAACCGGCGAATACGTCGACATGCTCGCTGCTGGCATCAACGACCCGGTAAAGGTAACCCGCTCAGCGCTGCTTAACGCATCGTCGATCGCGGGACTCTTCCTCACGACCGAAGCCGTTGTTGCTGACAAGCCTGAGAAGAACGCTGCTCCGATGGGCGACCCGTCAGGCGGCATGGACTTCTAAGTCCTCTCGCTTCACAGAGTCTCACCGCAGTACACAGAATGGGCGTCTCCTTGGGGAGGCGCCCATTCTGGCGTTAACGGGCTGTGCGAGCCTGAGCGGCTGCGTCAGCTACGGAGATTGTGGAGATTGCGGACGCCGCAGTAGTTGACCACGGCGGTGTCAGCGGTCGGTCTAGCGAACGAAGAGGCGAGCATTCGCCGCCTCGATCTCTGCATACTGTTGGCCCGCCTGGGTGAGGGCGTGATTGATGGCGGCCAGATTCTCTTCCACCCGCTGCTGGGTAACCTTCCAGTCGGTGACGACCGAGGAGAAGGCTGTTGCTGCCTGCCCCGTCCACGAGCCCTGAAGGTTCGTGAGTTGGCCGTGTAAACCAGAGACCTCTGCTTGAATCCGACTTATTGAGTTCTGTACCGCACCAGTCGCGCTGAGGACGGCATCGCTATCTACTTGGTATCGAGTCATATCTCGACGGTAGATCGCGGCTCTTCTGTGCTTCGCCAGTTAGTCGGCTTCGGTGTTCTCCGGCTCGTGTGGCTGGCTGGGGAGGAGCGGAAGCTCAACGCGGAACGTTGCACCGCCGCCGGGGGTTTCTAACGCCTGAACGGTTCCCTTGTGCGCGTGCACGATTGCCGCAACGATCGCGAGGCCGAGGCCACTGCCGCCGGTGTCACGGTTTCGTGAGCTGTCCGCGCGCCAGAACCGCTCGAAAACCTTGTCGCGGATTTGCTGCGGGATTCCTTCGCCGTGGTCGATAACCGACAGTACGGCCATCTGGCGTTCGCGATCTACTCCGACGCCGATCTCCACCGGGGTGTCTTCAGTAGCGAAACGCAGGGCGTTGGTCACGAGGTTGGTGAGCACCTGGCGGATCTTATTCTCTTCGGCCATCACCACTGCGTTGAGGTCTTGGGGGACCGGTGCGACGATCTGGGTGATCCGCGCTGCAGCTTTAGCGACTGCTGCCGACTTCTTGCGCGATGCAAGACGGGAGAGGCGCGCGCCAGCAGCGGCGATGGGGCCGGTAGCAATGGCAGCAACGCCACGAGACGGTGTGCTTGGTTCCGGGTCCGAACTCTCGGGGAGCGTGATCGCCATCGTGTCAGTGCTGTGCTCAGGGGCGACTGTGGGATGGGCGTCGATAGTGGGGTGAGTATTGATGACGTTCACAATGCGGCCTGCTGACGCGCGAGCATCCATCGCAGCATCATTTGCCAGCGGCAGGAGATCGACTTCTGTGAGCTGCAGCGGCTTGGTCTCGTCGATGCGCGCTAGCTCGAGCAGATCTTCGACAAGGCCGCCCATGCGGATGGCCTCTTTCTCAATGCGTTCCATCGCCTGGGCAATATCGTCAGGCTTCGTGATCGCGCCCATACGGTACAGCTCGGCATAGCCGCGCACTGTCACGAGAGGGGTGCGCAGTTCGTGGCTGGCGTCACCAACAAAACGTCTCATCTGGTCGATAGTTCGGGCGCGGTCGGCGAACGCACGATCGATTCGGCCCAGCATCGAGTTGAGTGAGCGATTGAGTCGCCCCACTTCGGTGTTGGGGGTTGCCCCCGAGAGTCTCTGGTCGAAATCACCGTCGGCGAAACGTGCGGCCGTCGCCTCAACTTCTCGCAGCGGGGAGAAGGTGGAGGTCACCAACAGCCGCGTGAGGGCGCCCCCGACGATGACCACCGTCAAGCCGAAGAATAAGAAGATGGCGGCGTAGCGAGAAACGATGCTGTTGGAGTCGACCAGATCTCGAGCGATGACGATTGTCACAAAGTCGATGCCGATGGTGCTGGATGCGGGGTAGGCGATGACTCGCCACTGGCCTCCGAGAGAAGTGCTCGGGAGTGTGAACGCACCGCTTTGTTCGCTGGCGATCTTGAGCGTAAGACCGTCGAGGATGGGGCGGGCGGCATCCTCTTCGCGGCTATTGCACCGCATGGTGCCGTCGTGATTGAGAACCGCGAAGTAGAGGTCGTTGGGCAGGCGAGAAACGCTGCATTGGGGATCACGAGCGGTGCCGGTGTATTGGATGCGGCCGTCTAGTCCGTCAGCGGCGGCGGTGATCTTTTCGTCGGTCTGTTGAAGTAGATAGTCCCGCAGTACCGCGGCGGTGCCAACACCGGCAACGAGGAGCCCCATGGTGAGCAGAAGTACCGTTACGCCGGTGACTTTTGTGCGCAGGGAGATACGGCTCCAGGCGTCGGGGATCTTCTCCTGCATGATAGTGAACGGTACCTTGCGTGGCTGGGAAAAAGGAACAAGTATGGCCAGCTGAACACGCGGTATTCGGCGTTCAACTGGCCATCAAGGTTGTTACGGCTTTGCTGCTTTCAGCATGTAACCGAATCCACGCTTCGTCTGGATGAGCGGTTCTTCGGTGTGCTGATCGAGCTTGCGGCGCAGGTAAGAAATGTAGCTTTCTACGATGCCGGCATCGCCGTTGAAGTCGTATTCCCACACGTGATCGAGGATCTGAGCCTTCGAGAGTACGCGGTTGGGGTTGAGCATGAGGTAACGCAGCAGTTTGAACTCTGTAGGGCTGAGTTCGATCTGTTCGTTGCCAATGCTCACCTCGTGGGTGTCTTGGTCCATCGTGAGATCGCCAGCGCGGATGATCGTCTCTTCGTCATCGGCCATTGTGCGGCGCAGAATGGCTTTGATACGAGCCACGATTTCGTCGAGGCTGAATGGCTTCGTCACGTAGTCGTCGCCACCGACCGTGAGCCCCATGATCTTATCTTCGGTGTCGTCTTTTGCCGTAAGGAAAAGGATGGGGGAGGTGTAACCAGAGGCTCGCAGCCGCTTGGTTACTCCGAACCCGTTCATGTCGGGCAGCATCACGTCGAGAATGATGAGGTCGGGTTCTTCTTCAAGAACCGCCGAGATCGTTTGTGCCCCACTTCCCACTGCGCGCACAGCAAATCCCGCGAAGCGCAGGCTCGTGGTGAGCAGGTCGCGAATGTTCGGTTCGTCGTCAACAATGAGAATCTTCGGTCCGTCAGCCATGACCCCAGTATCTGCGTGTTTCCTGAACGCGCGCTGATAGTGACGGGCGTGTCGGTTAGTTGTTCACCCACTATTTCATTGAGTATTCTTTACTTTTAGGCATAGGGTGGGACACGGAGACATTCCTGGTGAGGGGAGACACAGAATGAAGCGTCTAATCGTGGGATCAGTAATCGCATTTGGGGCCGGAGCGCTGGTGTTTGGAGCCATCGCGGTGTTCTCGAACGTCGCGCGATTCAGCGACATCAACTGGTGGAGTGTCAACGGAGTGACTCCCATGTGGCCGCTGACTGTCGGTTACAGCTCGATGCTCCTCATGGCTCTCAGCACATCATTTCTGATCGTGCTGGCAATTATCGACCTGATTCGTGGTGCTCGTCTGAAATGGGAAACGCAGACTGGGGAGTAGCAGATTGGTCCGTCTGAGTGTTCAGCTCAGCGTTGGAGCTGAAATACATACGCGAACGCCGGCTTTGTGTACGCCACGCCTCGACCAGAGCTACGGATCAATTCGGCGTCTGCGGCTTCCGGTTTCTTCGGGATGAGATAGTCCGCGAGGTTGTCGCGGTCGATTCGGTAGCGTCCATCGCGCTGGTGGATCGCTCCTACCAACGTCGCGCGCGGGTCTAGCGCCGCGAGGCTCGCATCGCCATGGCTGCTGTTGGCGAGGAACAAGCCGCCCGGTTTTAGGTAGCGCGCGCAGTGATCCCACGCTGGCCCGGTGTAGAGCGCGATGAGCAGGTCGAACGAATTGTCGGAGAGTTCGAGCGGTGCGGTGAAGTCGGCGGGGAGGAAAGCGATTTCTGCTGCCGCCCCCGGAAGCGCTAGATCTTTTAGTTCAGACGCGACAAGTTCATGATTGGCGAAGAACCGAGCCGCCCGCCGATCCGTGTCGACGTAGGTGACAGCGGGAATTCCTGTCGAAGGTGACAGATCAAGGTAGCTGCCGACATTGAGCGCTGACGTCACTGGCCAGATCGCTACAAGCCCTTGGAAGAGCCCGGAACGGTCTCCGATCGACTCCTTGTACGTATTCCACGAGGGTGCACTCGGCTTGCGTTTTTCTGTTGCAGCGTTCGATGTCATGGAGGAGGCCTCTCTGCCAGGTGAGGATCGGGGGAGCCCAACGCTATCAATCCTTCGCGACTGGCACCGTTATGGCATCACCGACGTAGCGAAAGCCGAAGCGAAAACCGCGACTGTGCGGCGCGCACGGCGCACACTAGAGAGGTGGACGATGCACAGAGTGGCGCAGCAGGCGTTAGCGGCAACGACGGCGCAGGCGGTCGAGCTCCGCGCCGCATCAGCGAGGAAGCCCAGGGCGACGGCGTGTGCTGGCTACCGCGGGTCTGCACCGAGTGTGGAGCTTTGGTCGAGGGCGCATTGCCAGCGGACTGTTGGCGCTGCGGTGCTGAGGTCGGCGGCGAGAATCACGATTAGTGCGGACGCGGCCCTCCCCGGGAAATTCTGCAGCCACCAGGCGGTAACGTGATTCACGCTCAAATTCTCGGGGCAGGGCACGTAGTCTCGAGAGAGCTAGACGTCGCCGTCGAGAGGTCGATGGTCCGTCGCGTCTCTTCGATACAGTGGCAACGGATTGATAGGGGACTCACATGGCCGGACCGGGCTTTGCAGTAATTGATTTCGAGACGACAGGGCTCTTCGCCGGTGGCCATGACCGTGTCATCGAAATTGCCGTTGTCCATCTTGACGCTAGCGGTGAAGTCGAGGGGCGGTGGGAGACGCTGGTGAATCCGGGGCGTGATCTCGGACCACAGCGCATCCACCAGATCCGCGCCTCTGATGTCGTCGACGCTCCCAGTTTCAGCCAGATCGCTGCCCAACTCGTCGAGCTACTGATGGGGCGCGTGATTGTCGCCCACAACGCGAGCTTTGACCTGAAGTTTCTTGTTGCCGAGCTTGAGCGAACAACGTCGTGGTTTTCGACGGACTTCGTGAGTCTCTGCACTATGCAGCTCGCGCGTGACTACCTGCCCGGCGCAGGCCGTGCCCTAGCGGATTGTTGTGCGGCTCTCGACATTCAGCTTGATGACGCCCATCGTGCGTCCGCTGACGCCTTCGCCACAGCGCAACTCCTTGCCGCTTATCTCCAGGCTGAAGACCAGCACGAGCCATGGCAAACTCACCTTGACTCAGCACGTGACCACTCGTGGCCCGTCCTCGACCGCGGAGTTCATGAGTGGATGCCGCGGCCGCCGTATACGGAGGTCACCGCTGCGTCGTTCCTGCAGCGGATCACCCAAAAAATGCCGGAGTATGCGGGGCCAGCCGAGTGTCTCGACTACCTTGCGCTTCTGGACCTCTGCCTCCTCGATCGTCACTTTTCGATTCACGAATCGCGCGAACTCGTGGCGCTCGCCGAAGGCCTCGGAATCAGCCGAACCACCTGCGAACTGTTGCATCTCGAATACTTCAACCAGCTCACGAGAACCGCGTGGGATGACGGAATTTTGACGGACGAAGAGACGGCCGACTTAGTGCACGTTGGCGACCTTCTCGATATCTCTACCGCCACAATCACCGCAGCGCTCGAGAGCGCAGCCTCGGTTGCGGTCACTGCGCTGCCAGAGGCGAATTCACCGGCGAGCGGTTCCGAGTCGAGTGACGGGTTCACGCTGAAGCCAGGCGATCTCATCGTGCTCACGGGTGAGATGAGTCGGCCACGAAGTGAAATCGCGGCTGTGCTCGTTGGCCGTGGCTTCACTCCGCGGGATGCGGTGACGAAAAAGGTTCGGCTGCTGGTCGCTGCCGACCCCGACTCGCTGTCAGGAAAGGCACGCAAAGCCCGCGACTACGGCATCCCGGTCGTCGACGAGATCGGCTTAGAGCGCCTCTTGCGTTAACGATCGGCGCCGGGTAGCCGCGACTCTGGCTAGATCAGATCTGCGGCATCCAGAATCGTGTAGCTGTAGCCCTGCTCGGCAAGGAATCGCTGGCGATTCTGTGCGAAGTCTTGGTCGACCGTGTCGCGGGCAACCAGGGTGTAGAAGTTTGCTGGCAGTCCGCTCTCTTTCGGGCGCAGAAGGCGGCCCAAACGCTGAGCTTCTTCTTGCCGAGAGCCAAACGATCCACTGACTTGGATGGCAACCGTCGCCTCAGGCAGGTCGACGGAGAAGTTGGCGACCTTGGAGACCACCAATATTTTGGTAATCCCCTCGCGGAACTCTTGATACAGCCGCTCACGCTCAGCGACCGGCGTCGCGCCGGTCAGCTTCGGAGCATCCAGCTTCTCGGCAAGGTCGTCGATCTGGTCAAGATATTGCCCGATAACAAGAATGCGTTCGCCCTCGTGCTTTTTCACGAGCGCACGCACAATCTCTATTTTTGCCGGTGCTGTCGCAGCGAGCCGATACCGTTCGTCGTCGGCAGACGCCGCATATTCGAGACGTTGGTTTTCGGGCAGATCGACGCGAACCTCGTAACAACTGGCGGGGGAGATGAACCCTTGGGCCTCAATTTCTTTCCACGGCGCATCGAAACGTTTGGGGCCGATGAGAGAAAACACATCGCCCTCGCGTCCGTCTTCACGAACGAGTGTTGCCGTGAGCCCGAGGCGACGGCGTGCTTGCAGATCGGCGGTGAGTTTGAACACAGGAGCCGGCAGCAAGTGCACTTCGTCATAAATGACAAGGCCCCAGTCGAGAGCATCCAAAAGCGACAGGTGGGCGTATTCGCCTTTTCGCTTGGCAGTAAGAATTTGGTAGGTCGCAATCGTGACCGGCAGGATCTCTTTCGTCTGCCCCGAATATTCGCCGACTTCTTCTTCGGTCAGAGTGGTGCGCTTCAAAATCTCGGCACGCCACTGGCGGGCAGAGACCGTATTTGTCACCAAAATCAGGGTTGTGGTCTTGCTTTGAGCCATTGCGCCCAAACCGACGAGCGTCTTGCCGGCACCACAGGGGAGCACAACAACGCCCGAACCATGGTGGAAAAAATTGTCGATGGCGTGCTGCTGGTACTCACGAAGACCCCAGCCCGAAGCATCCAACTCCATCTCATGAGGCGTGCCCGGGGTATAGCCAGCGTTATCTTCAGCCGGCCAACCCAGCTTCAGCAGCTCTTGCTTGAGCTGCCCACGAGCCCACGCCTGCACCACAAAAGTGTTCTCGCCACGACGCTCGAAGAGCAAGCTCGCGACCTTCTTGCCGCGTGTAATCTCGCGCAAGACTGCCGGGTCGGTTGCGGTGAGAGTGAGCGCGCCATCCTCATCACGATTGATAACGAGACGACCATAGCGGCCGACAGTTTCTGCGATATCGACGCTGACGCTCTGCGGAATCGGAAACTTCGAATACTTCTCGAGCGTCTCCAACATCGCCGGGGCATCATGCCCTGCTGCGCGAGCATTCCAGAGCCCCAAGCGGGTAATCCGATACGTGTGGATGTGTTCAGGGGCACGTTCGAGCTCGGCGAACACAGCCAAATCATGGCGTGCGTCTTCGGCAAGGGGGTGTGCGACCTCAAGTAAAACCGTGCGGTCAGATTGCACGATCAGAGGTCCGTCGGGAGCAGCGTTCATCCGACCTAGCCTACGCCCGGATGCTTAGCGTTCAGTGGTGGCCTCGACCCCGACAATGTTCGACAGGGGCAGAGTGCGTTCGATGTCGGCAGCTCGGTCGAGTCCGCGCATCCGGCCCGCCGCCACACTCGACGGTGCAAGCGTGTAGAGCACCTCGCGGCCATCAGGCATCTTGACCGTCACCCGCAAGATAAGTTTGTTGCGAATAGCGACCTCGATCTGGCGCGAGAGCCAGGCCTGATCCTCGTCACCGGTCGCGCCGCCTTGACCATCACGAAGTTTTGCCAACAATTGCTCCGGTTGGGCATCGTGTGGCTGGGCGGAGATGGCGTCGCTGACCTGGTCCCGACGCAACGACAGAATTTTGCCATCGCGGTCTTCGGCCGCCACCGGGTAGCGCGCATCGCTGAGAGCCCAAAACAGTTGTTCAACGCCGAAACGCGACACAAGACGATCGGTTTCGAGGCGCAGCCCGAACGGACCAAAGGTGGGGTCAACAGCGATCGACTGGAGCAGCAAGGAATCGGGAGAATTGATGTAGCTGCCGGAAGTGCCATGAAGACCAACCCGCACGAGCCCATGACGGGACGCGGCTTCGGCGAGGAGGTACTCCACCGGTTGCGGAACGCCCGTCAGCGAGATTTCGGCCAAGAACTCGCGCATACCCTCAAGCGTTTCCCCCAGGGTCATCGCATGATGCAGGCTTGACGGCGAGATCCGATAAGTGGATGCCAGAGCGCGTGTCTCGACATCAGCGATTGTGCGCAGGCGAGCATCCAGCTGCGGCGCTAGCGGTCCGGGAGAAATTACGGTCAAGTCGGGTTGCACATAAACGTGCTGCACTTCCTTGGGGAACAACTCAGCCATCGCGGCCGCGGCATCGGCCGGGGTTCGAGTGAGGAGGGCAATTCCTGCGGTGCTGGGGAGTTGTTCTGACGTGACGCCCAGCAACTGCGCGTCACGGTTGTAACGCCGTACTTTCTCCAGCATCCACTCAATGCCAGCCGGGAATAGCCAGCGAACATAGGCCTCGACGCCATCGCCCCAGAAACTGTGGGTGCGATCAGCCAAGATGGTGCGGATGTCGTTGGGCACCCCTTGGTGCCAGGCTTCAGCGAGGTGCAACCAGCGTTCGTCTGCGGACCGCGAGATCCACGCTGTGGCATCGGCGGTGGGCATCCATTGGGAATTGGTCGTGGCAACAAGCCCGGCCCGTTCAGCAATGTCGACGAGCCCAGAAACTTTATCGAGAGGCACAGCCATCGCTATCGCCAGGCGTTTTGAGTCGGGAAGCGAGACCCCGCCGCGGGCAAGATCACGCACCGGGGTGGTGCGAAGCTGGTTGAGAAGTTCAGTGACTTCATTGGTGGTGGCGAACGCATTTTCGGCGGCGATCCGGTCGCGAGCCGGGCGTTCAGAGGGTTCGACAGACGTGAGGGTCGACGGCGGTGCAGTGTTGAGCAACTCTCCCGTGGTGGGGAGATCATCGAACGGCCATCCCGCGAGATGATCGGTAACGCCATCCGGGGCGCTATAGCGGCCACCGCGGAATATCAGTAATGCGACCTCGACTAGACGATCAAGTCGCGACTGCACCGCTGCAGGATCAGTGCCAAAGCGGCCGAGCGCGTCAGCGACTTCGGAGCTCGAGAGCGACGTCGTGTCAGCAATAACCGCCAGAGTCGCCAAAGTGGGGCGGTCAAGGGTGCGAAGAACACGCTCAAGCGACGTTGTCTGCTGCAGAGCATCCGCAAGATCAAAGAAGTCGCTAACAGAATTGCTGCGGATGACCCGCGAACGCAGCAAAAGAAGGAGTTGACTATCGTCTAGTGCGCGCAGTTGAGCGGCGAGCAAAAGAGCAGCGTCACTAATTGTGGCCATTCCTGTATTCACGTTGGCGGCGGCGCCCGTTCAGCACCAAAAGGGTGATGATGAAAACAACACCCAACGGGAGAGCAAAGTAGGGCATAGTGATGACTGCGGGCCACGCACCTGTGTCGAAATTGCTGAGACCAGCTGCGGTGGCAACAACTACGGCGACAAAGCTAATCACGGCGAGTGCGATCGAGATGGCGACGAGGTAGGCGAGCACACGCTCGATACGAAGGTCACGTTCAGTTGAATGATTTGTCACGTTGACAAGGATACGCGCCCACAAACGTTCTAAGCTTGAGTCACGATACGAAGGAGCATGCCCATGCCCACCGGCAAGGTTAAATTTTACGATGACGAGAAGGGTTTTGGCTTCATCATGAGTGATGAAGGCCAAGAGGTCTTTTTGCATGCCTCGGCGCTGCCTGCGGGCACCACGGGGGTAAAGGCGGGTACTCGCCTAGAGTTCGGCATTGCTGACGGCAAGAAGGGCGCTCAAGCGCTCTCAGTGCGCGTCATGGATGCTCCGGCAAGCATGAGCAAGCTCAACCGCAAGCCAGCCGATGACATGGCAGTGATTATTGAAGATCTGGTCAAGCTCATGGATGGCATCGGCTCTGGCCTTAAGCGGGGGCGTTACCCTGACAAGGCGCACGGCGCCAAAATTGCCTCAATGCTGCGAAAGGTAGCGGACGAACTAGATGCCTAATAGCCAGTACGAAAAGCTCGCTCGGGGTGCACTCCTCGAGATCACTGAAGACGCGTCGATTGGTGCGCTCGTTGGTGAGCAGGTCGAAAGCGACGGCACCGTCTCGGTGATCTTTGCTTCGGCCATGCGCGGCTACCCGGGCTGGAACTGGACTGTCAGCATCGCCCACGTTGAGGGTGCCGAGCCGACAGTGCTTGAAGCGGAACTTATGCCAGCCGAAGGCGCACTGCTCTCGCCGGACTGGGTGCCGTGGTCTGAACGACTCGCTGACTACAAAGCTGCCCAGGCCGCGACCGAGGCAGCGGATGCCGAAAAGGTTCTGTCAGACGAGGCATCGAGCGCAGACGACGACGATGACGACGATGACGACGATGATGATGACGACGATGAGAGCGCCTTTGATTCAGGCGTGCTGCATGGCGGCGACCTCGACGGTGTCGACATCGATGACCTCGACGAATCCGACGATGACGACGACGAAGACGACGACGAAGAGTCGGATGATGACGACGAGTCCGATGATGAATCCGACGAGGACGATTCAGACGACTAGCGTGAGCGCTTTCCGTGTCGCCTGTGCGTGTAGATCAGCCCAATAGCGCCGAGAACGAGTCCAGCTGCCGCCGCCCACAACCACCATTGGTTGCCTGCCGCAGTAAGTGGCTCGATAAAGAACAACAAGATGACAAGCCCAACCGCCCACAAGGCGATGCCGACGAGCATCGCCTTGCGATCGTCGGTCTCGACCGGTTGAGGGTCGGGCCGTCGTTCTGAGTCTTTCAACCAGATACGCACGGTCGCAGGCTAGTTGCTGTTCGCGATCACGTAGTCGATCGATGCGACCAATTTGCGCACGTCATCAGGATCAATTGCCACGAAGGTCGCAACGCGAAGCTGATTGCGGCCGAGCTTGCGGTACGGGTCAGTATCGACGATTCCGTTAGCGCGGAGCGTCTGAGAGATCGCAGCGGCGTCGATGGCGTCATCGAAGTCGATCGTGGCAATGACCTGCGAGCGGTGTTCCGGATTCGTGACGAATGGCGTTGCGATGTCGCTGGCGGCTGCCCAGTCGTAGAGCACTGACGAAGATTCGCGAGTGCGAGCATCCGCCCAGGCAAGTCCACCGTTGCCATTGATCCAGTCGATTTGGTTCTCGAGCAGCAGCAACGTGCTCAGCGCGGGAGTGTTGAGGGTCTGGTTGAGGCGCGAGTTGTCGATCGCGTTCTTGAGCGACAAGAACTCGGGGATGTAACGGCCACTCGCGGCGATGCGTTCCACGCGCTCGATCGCGGCGGGGGAGAAGAGGGCGATCCACAGACCGCCATCCGAGGCAAAGTTCTTCTGAGGGGCGAAGTAGTACACATCGGCTTGGTTGGCGTCGAACTGAACGCCGCCGGCAGCACTCGTGGCGTCAACAACGGTGAGAACGCTCTTGTCGTCGAAGCGACGCACCGACGTCATTACTCCGGTGGAGGTCTCGTTTTGCGGGTACGCGAAGACATCTGCACCGTTGATGTCGTCAAGCTCGGCAAGCGACCCGCCCGGGGCGGTCACAACATGAGGAGATTCGAGATGGGGTGCCGCAGCAGCTTTTGCGAACTTGGAACCGAACTCTCCGAAGGCGAGGTGGGCACTGCGACGTTCGATGAGGGCGAAGGCAGCTGCATCCCAAAAGGCCGTCGAGCCGCCGTTGCCGAGCACGACTTCGTAGCCTTCTGGGATCTGGAAAAGCTCTCCGAGGCCCGAACGTACGCGGCCTACGAGGTCGCGAACAGGGGCTTGACGGTGGGAGGTGCCGAGGATCGTGCGGGAGGCAGAAACGAGGTGTTCGATCTGCTCCGGTCGCACTTTGGACGGGCCGGCTCCGAATCGTCCGTCGGAGGGAAGGAGGTCAGTGGGAATCGTCAGGCTTGCCATACGTCCGATTCTATTGGCCCATCCGGGCTAGTCTTATTTCATGACCGATCTCGTTGACACCACCGAGATGTACCTGCGCACGATTCTTGACCTTGAAGAAGAGAATATCGTTCCGTTGCGGGCACGCATCTCTGAACGGCTCGGCCACTCTGGCCCGACCGTTTCGCAAACTATCGGCCGCATGGAACGTGACGGCCTTGTCGTCGTCGAAGGCGACCGCCACCTTGAATTTACCGAGGAGGGTCGCCGCCGTGCCACCCATGTGATGCGCAAGCATCGCCTCGCTGAGCGACTGCTCGCTGACGTAATTGGTCTCGATTGGGCTCTCGTTCACGACGAAGCGTGCCGCTGGGAGCACGTCATGAGCGAGCAGGTCGAGCGCAAGCTCATCGAAATGCTCGATCACCCCACCGAGTCTCCCTACGGAAACCCGATTCCTGGTTTGGAAGAGTTGGGCGGCACAGCAGCCCCCTCATTCAGCGCAGGAATGGTCAACATTGTCGAGCTGGTATCCGAAAACCAGGCACCCGTCGCTGGCCTCATCCGTCGACTAGGTGAACCCGTACAGTTCGAACCTGAGCTGTTGCAGCAACTGTTTGACGCAGGAGTGATGCCGGGCAAGACGGCCACATTCTCCGCGGCTGACTCGTATGTTGCGGTCACAGTCGAAGGTTTCGGCGAAGGGCTCGAGCTGCCTAATGAGGTTGCCGTTCACATTTTCGTTGAGAAGCCTGTCGCCTAATTTCCGTAATTCGGTGTTCACCGAGACGTAACCGTCTCGTCACCGTTTTCGGCGCGCCCGCGCGCGTTTGGCCCCAAAAACTGGGTTAGCCTAGACCTCTTGGAGTTCACGAATGAACCGGAGAATCGCATGTTGAGTAGGTGCAGCATCCAAACCGTGGATGCGCGTGCCCACTTGTACATACGACACAGCAGTCTTGTGCGCGGCAGTTTTCGCGCACTGAATCATTAGGCATCGTCTTTCGACGGTGCCTTTTTGTTTTCTGCCTCCTATTCGCTGAGCCTCAGGGAAGTCGATTGCCTGCAAGCCGTGCAGGCTCTTTCGAGAGGATGACAATGCGCACTTTGGTACTGAACGCTGGCTATGAGCCGCTCGCGGTCGTGTCTTTCAAGCGAGCGATCGTGCTCGTGCTGAATCAGAAGGCGACGATTATTGCTGCCGACTCGGAGCATCCGGTGTGGGGTTCTAGCGGATCCTGCGAGAGGCCCTCAGTGATCATTCTGCGCAATTACGTGCGGATTCCCTCTACCCGCCGGTTGCCGGTCTCCCGTAGAGGAGTACTGCGGCGTGATGGGCACCGTTGTGGCTATTGCGGCGCGGCTGCAAACACCATTGATCACGTGCTGCCGCGTTCGCGTGGCGGCGAGGCATCGTGGGAGAACTTGGTTGCCTGCTGTTTGCGTTGCAACAACGTCAAGAGCAATCGCACGCCAGCGGAGATGAATTGGCGACTGCGGATCAAGCCTCGTCCGCCGCACACGACCGCCTGGCTCGTAAGGGGAATTGAAAGGGCACTCCCAGATTGGGAAGAATATTTGGCTCCCGCCGCATAACTGTTATGCTGTTGTGATTATTCCCGTCATTCGAGATTCGCCCTAGATCTGTCTCGAATGTCCTCCACTGTTAGGTTCTCGTTTGCCCCGCTTGCCCTCCGATAGCACTGCTGCTTTTGGCGTACCCGCAAGCGAATCCCACGGTGATGAACCAGTCTTTCTTTCGCGTCGCGAAGCGCGTGCTGCCCGCGAAGCAGCCGAGGCGAGCTCGCTAGCGGTTGCAGGCGCCGACGTTGTGCCCGAGATCCCTGTTGCGTCAGCGGCAACGTCGGCCCCGAGCGCATACATCGCACGTTCAGTTGCGCTGCCGGCAAGTGCTGCTACCGCAGCACCGCGGGCCCTTGTTCTACCGAAGCGAGTGCGTCGTCATCCGCTCCGCGCTGTGGGGTCGATGCTTGTCATCGGCGGTCTCTTTGCCGTTGCAGGACTGCCCGCCTATGGCCAGAGCACTCTTGTGTCAGATCAGGTTTCGACGGTCGCTGCGGCGGAGTCATCCATCGCTGCTGCGGTGAGCGCACAATCGCTCACCGTGAGTGACGATCTCGCTCTGCCAGAACTTGAGCGTGACCAGTTTGCGGCAACCTCGCCGCAGGATCTCGAGCTGATTCGCCAGCAGGCAGCAGTTGCATCAGCGAATGCTCTGTATGCGGCGTCGGGCGCTCGTGACTTGGGGGACGATTACCCGTGGCCGACCGCTGGCAACACGCTGTCGCCGCTCAATTACTACTTCCGTCAGTGCACCGACTTCGTTGCGTGGCGCCTGAACCGTGATGTCGGTTCTTATTCGGCACCGTTCCGTTGGGCGTGGGCTGATCTCACCCCGAACGGCGGCGACGCTGCACAGTGGAAGTCCGCTTGGGAATCCAACGGCTGGACTGTCAGCGCTACTCCGGTTGTCGGCTCTGTTGCCTGGTTCGGCTGGAATAACCACGTGGCCTACGTGAAGCAGGTCAATGAAGACGGCACCGTACTTCTTGAGGAATACAACTACATCGCGCTCTCCTACGGTCAGCGTACGCTCGCACCCAGCGAGGTGGAAGCGTTCCTCTACCCACCAGGGCAGTAGTCGCGGCCCCACTAGACTTGCAACGTCAGCCTCTGTAGCTCAACGGAAGAGCAACTCCGTCCTAAGGAGCAGGTTGGGGGTTCGAATCCCTCCAGGGGCACTGATATATACGCCCAATTTTTTTGCACTTGCCGCCGAATCTTTGCATCTCAACTTCCCTGATCTGAAGCGTGAAACGGATTCGCGTTCCGCGCGTTGTTTAACTCTCTTGGAGCGTTTAACGGTTAGCTTTTTCTTGGGAGATTTGAACCGAAGCGTCCATATCGGCATCGGCTGCGGTTACCCCAGTACGGGGGTGACGCCGACGTTTTATTCAAAGCTTTGCAGGTGGCTAAACTTTCGCTTTCTATCAGCCTCCTGTGAAGCGATCTCGAGTAGGGCATACTTCGAGAATGCCGTTGGGAAACTTCAACAAAGCAAGGCTGAAAGTGCTGCTATCTGCGGCAACTCTTTATGCATCGCGCTTCCGCCGCTGGAGACTATTCATCCCTGTGGTCGCGACAGTGCCTGTACTCGCGCTTTCAGGGGCTTTGGGTGGTTATGCAGCGTGGGATGTGACGCGGGTCGATCTCCCGGATGTGGTTGGAGCACCGTGGCCCGGGGGTATTGCGGCTCTCGCGAGTCTAGGGCTTGGCGTTGATGAGGGTGAAGGTTCTGACGCAACGATCGCTAAGCGCTGTTATGTAGTGTCCGCGCAAGGCATTCCAGCAGGGACCCGCGTCGTTCCTGAGGATACTGTCATCGGTTTGACAGTCGAGGCTGACAACCGGCCTGTCCCCGATGTGGTCGGTTTATCGGTTGCCGAGGCCCGAGATGTGCTTGAGGATGGTTGCTTCCACGATGAAATATTGCCGACGTGGTGTGTTCCCGAAGGCTTCTCCGGCGGTGAGGAAGTGCTTACCTCGGAGGAATTCGAGGCCGAAACTGGGTTCACCTACGACGTGGCCGCTAACCTCCTCATCGATGCGCAACTGAAACCAGACGACGATTGGATGGTCTGTGATCAGGCTCAAGCAGCATCGACCATGAAGGCGTCGTCGTCCAAGGTTGGTCTGGCAATTACAGTCCCGCTCACAACGGTTCCAGCGCCGGCTGGAAGCGAACTTAGCCAAGCTCAGATCGCACTGCAAGAGACCGCCGACGGCTGCGCGCTCGACTACCGTGTCACCGCAACGTTCACGCCGGACCCCACAAAGATTCAAGGTAAGGCTTTGCCTGCGTCTGCGGAGACCGACGCCTGGCAGGTGCTGGGCCTCCAGCCGGCTGTCGGGCGCCCCGCACTCTGTGGTTCAACGGTGGCTGTAGGGGTGGAATGGCCGAGTGCAGCGATGCCGAAACTTATCGGCCTGCATCACGTGCCAGAAGAACCGTCGACGTCGACCGGGGTTGAGGCTGGGACTGGGGCTGCGACCCCGGCGACTGCTGCTCTCGAAAAGGCGCGCCTGAAATCGAACTGTAGCGGGCGCGGGACAGTCACGAGCCAAGTCCCCGACGCTGGCGTATCGATGCCAAGAGGGGCCATGGTGACGTGCGTCGCAGAGCTTGTCGTGCCCAGCATTGTCGGGCTGGACGAAACGACAGCGAACGCGGTGCTTGCCAATGCTGGCATTGAAGGGTTCGGCTCGGGATCTGGCGTGGTCGTTTCGCAATCACTAATCGCAGGCTCAATCGCTTCGTCGACGCAGAGCGTGTGGTTCGAAGCCAAGCAGCCACAGCCCGTTTATGCGCCCCGTGCTTACTACAAGAATTGCACTGCTGCGCGGAATGCAGGCGTCACTCCTCTGTATCAGGGTGATGCCGGCTATGGCACCCATTTGGATAGAGACAGGGATGGCATCGGCTGTGAATAGGTGAATCGTGCGCTCCAGCAGCACCCGACGTGTTGCTCGACTGAAGCCGGTTTCGAGGGCGACGAGTCCGGGGATCTTGTCGCCGCCAAAGCGAAGATGGCGAGGCGTTCAGTATGAGCGCGCGATGCTACGGCATCGGGGGAGTGATGGCGACGACGATTGTTGTGTCGGCATCCGAAAGGTTCAAGTACCGGTGTGGCTGCTCAGAATCAAACGTGATCGACTGGCCAGCATCGAGTGTGTGGGTGGTCTCGCCAATGTGTACAGAGAGCGTGCCTGAAATTACGAAGGCACACTCTGTCGATTTGTGGCCCCATTTGTGGGCGGAGCTCGACTCTCCTGGCGGAATCGTGGCTGTTAATACCTCAAGGTCACCACGACCCGGAGAAAGTCGTTCGTAGACGAATCCGCTGTTGGTCGTACCCATGGTGGGGCGATCGCCCGGGGAGGTTACGTGCACGAGAGGCGCGTCAGGGTCAGTAAAGAGCGAAGCGACTGCGGCCTCGAACACCCCAGCGAGCTTTCTTAAGGACCCGAGGCTTGGATCGGCTGCGCCATTTTCGATCTGACTGAGCATTCCGGCCGAGAGGCCCGAGAGGTCGGCGAGTTGGCGCAGCGTTAATCCGCGTTCGAGTCGTAACGCTTTGAGTCTGTCTCCGAGCACGTTGTGTGCACTTCTCCCATAAATTTGTTTACTCTAGATTAACAAAGTTTAGTGACATTGAACTAGGCTTGCGGAAATTGTCCTGCTGCACCGTAGTCGAGTTGTCCAAACACTCTATGCGTTCGGGCATTCTCCTAAACACAAGGAAGTAAAGACAGAGAATGAAAAAAGCCAATCACAGCAAACTAGCCGTAGTGGCGAGTCTAGCGATTGTTCCGCTAGTTCTCAGCGCCTGCGCCGCGAGCCCCGACACCAGCAACGGCGGAGGATCGCAAACTCTCACGGTCGACAACTCATTCGTACTCAAGACTCTAGACCCAGGCTTTGTGTATGAGCAGACGGGCGCGACCATCGTCCACGTGCTTTACGACACGCTCGTCACTTTCGATGGCTCGGATGTCTCCGAAGTGAAGCCGTCGCTGGCCGAATCCTTCGAAGCCTCGGACGATGCTAAAGAATTCACGTTCACTCTGCGCGATGACGTCACGTTTGCTGACGGCAGCGCACTGGATTCGGAAGACGTCGTGTTCAGCCTGAACCGTCTCAAGAATCTCAAAGGAAGCGCGTCCCAGATCGTCTCGGGCATGAGCTTCAGTGCGTCCGACGAAGACACCGTCGTGGTGACATCGGACGTTACTAACCCCGACGTCCCGACAATCCTCGCTCAGCCTTCAACGGGCATCCTGAATTCTGAAGTAGCGGCAGAGAACGGCGCAACAGACGCAGAAGACGCCGCGACTGCTGATTCCATCGGAACGTACCTCGACACCAACTCACTCGGATCAGGTCCCTACACAATCAGCAGCTACGACCCCAGTTCTAAAGTTGTTCTCACGGCAAACCCTGACTACTGGGGAGAAGCACCGGGTTACGACCGTGTTGTTCTCCAGAATGTCGATGTGCAGAACCAGAAGCTGACGATCGCCAAGTCGTCCGGCGACGAAGTTGCCCTCGACCTCTCCGGTGCGCTTTCCGCCGATCTGCCTGACACCGTGCAAATTTCTGGAGTGCCTGACACGTCATACTTCCTGAGCCTCAACCAGGACCCTGCGGTATCGGAGCTCACCTCAAACCGCGCCTTCGTCAATGCATTGCGCGCGTCGATTGATAACGCAGGAATTGCGAAGCTCTTCGGGCCGGATGCAACAGCAGCTAGCGGAGTAGTTCCGCCCGCATTCTCTGGCGCGCTTGATCCCTCTGATGCTCCGAAACAAGACATCGAGGCTGCGAAGAAGTTGCTCGCTGATGCGGGTATCTCGAACCCGAGCGCTTCGCTCGTTTATCCAGCAATCACGTACCGCGGTGTGGACCTCGGAACGATCGTCACCAAGGTTCAGGCCGATGCTAAGGAAGCGGGAATCGCGATTGAGCTGACCCCGCAGCCCATCAACGTATTCCTTGACGGTCAGGCTGCTGGCCAGAACGAAATCGGATTCTCGCCGAATAGCCTGAACTATCCCGTTGCAGCATCACTCGTCAACAACATGGCCCCTGGAGCAAGCACCTCGCTTCGCAACGGTTGGACCTTAGAGCGGGCGGACGCTTCGGCAATCGACGCTAGCGAAGCGGTGATCGCCGCGACGACGCCAGAGGAACGAGTTTCAGCGATGCAAGAGTGGCAGCGAGTGATGAACGAGGTGTCGCCATTCATTCCTATGGCGAATAACTCTGGAATCGTTGTTGCCACCGAAAACCTCGATGGTGCTGTCTATTCACCCGCAGGTTGGACTATCGACTTGGCTGACATCTCCAGCAAGTAGTCGACATCTGTGATGCCGGTGAGCGCTCCAGAACGCTCACCGGCGTCGCACCTTTCCGCCCCTGCCGTAGACGCCTCTGGCGCAATCCGCGGCACGAACCAGCGAAAGCCACACATGCCTCTCTTGCTGAAAACAATCGCGAAACGGTTACTCACAACTGTCGCGCTGCTCTGGGGAGTGACGGTTGTCACTTTCCTTCTTGTGAGTGTCGTTCCTGGTGATCCCGCCGCGGCGAACCTTTCACAGCAGGCCTACGATGACCCCGAAATTCGCGAAGCCTTTCGGCAAAAGTGGGGACTAGACCAGCCCCTCATCGTTCAATATGGACAGTACCTCTGGAATATTCTTCACGGAGATCTGGGCGTATCGCAGCAGACCAACCGGCCGGTTCTTGAAGACCTTTCGCGTTATATCCCCGCCACGATCGAGATTGCAATCCCTGCCATGGTGATCGCCATCATCGTTGCCGTCGCCCTCGGAATTCTGTCGGCAATGCGTAAAGGGTCAGCGCTCGACAATGGCATCCGAGTCCTCTCGTTGACAGGCTTGTCCACACCACCGTTCTGGCTCGCGCTTGTGGCGCTCTACGTCTTTTTTTACATCTTCGGTTGGGTGCCCAACGGCGGTCGTCTCAGCAACATGTACGACCCTCCGCCCACGATTACGGGGATGTACACGATTGATGCTCTCGCCGCCGGCCAGATCACCGTCTTTTGGGACGCGGTGTGGCACCTCGCCCTCCCTGTTGGCATTCTGGCTGTTCTCACCATTTCAGGCCTCTTGCGCTTCGTGCGCTCCTCGATGCTGGAGGTGCTCGACTCTGATTACATCCGCGCGGCAATAGCAAAGGGCTTGCCTCGCCGAATCGTCACCTGGCGACACGTCTTCAAAGCAGGGCTTCTCCCCGTGCTCACTGTCTCAGCGCTGACAATGGCGTCGTTGATGGGTGGCGCGGTGCTCGTTGAGCAAGTTCTGAGCTGGCCGGGTCTCGGCCAGTACGCCTACAAGAGCGCGCTTGGCCTCGACCTCCAAGCGATCTTGGGCGTGACATTGTTCGTGGCCATCGTCTACACCGGAATCAACCTCATCGTCGATGTGCTCTACACCGTCATTGACCCACGGATCGGAGCAAAATGACCTCCCTACCTCCCGTGCTCGACGCGGCGAAAGCGAAACGATCCGATCTCAAGACTTCACGGATGTTGCGGAGTCAGTTCGGCTCAGTATGGACGCGTCCGTGGACTGTGATTTCGCTCGCCGTGATAGCTATATGGACGTTTCTGGCTATCACCGCCCCGTGGATTGTTCCGTTTGACCCGTTGAAGCCGGTCGGAGAGAATCTTCAGGCACCATCGTCCACTCACTGGTTCGGCACCGACGAGCTAGGTCGTGACGTTCTGAGTCGTGTGATTTCCGGTTCGCAGCTGTCGCTTCCCCTTGCGGTAATAATCGTCGTGTTCTCGCTGCTGGTTGGCGGGATTGTCGGATTGTTGGCGGGTTACCTCGGTCGCACCGTAGACGGCATCGCGATGCGTCTCGCGGATCTGGTTCTCGCCTTCCCGCAGATCATTCTGGCGATGGCCGTCACAGCGGCGTTTGGTCCGAGCACCGGAAACGCTGTGCTCGCTCTGGTGATCGTCTCGTGGCCACTCTATGCACGCATCATTAGAAGCTCAGTTCTGAGTGTCCGTGAACAGGAATACGTCGTGTCCGGGCATCTTTTAGGCTCTGGGATGTTCAAAAGCTTGGTCAAGGATGTGATCCCGAACAGCGCTGGTCCGGCCCTAGTGATGTCGACGATCGAGCTGGGAAATGCCATTCTTATGCTCGCCGCACTCTCCTATCTGGGGCTCGGTCCACGCCCGCCAGCAGCCGAGTGGGGTGCCATGATCGCGCTTGGCTCGCAAAACCTCTCTAACTGGTGGATCAGCTTGTTCCCCGGGCTCGCGATTCTGACGATCGTGATGGCGTTCAACATGCTGGGGGACAGCATTCAGGATTACCTCGATCCGCGCTCCCGAGGAGGAAAGCTCCGATGAAACCGATTCTTGAAATCGACGCGCTCAGGGTCTCTCTACCCAATGTTGAGGGATTCGCTGATGTGGTCAAGTCAGCAACGCTCACCGTGAACGAGGGCGAGATTGTCGGTCTCGCCGGGGAGAGCGGTTCAGGCAAGACGATGACGTCTTCGGCGATCCTGGGGATTCTTCCGAAAGGGGCAAGGACCTCGGGAACGATCACCTTCGAAGGAACAGACCTTCTCGGCCTGTCCAGCTCTGAACTGTCGCGAATTCGGGGAAATCGCATCAGCATGATCTTTCAGGATCCTTCTGCTGCGCTTCATCCGTTGCTCACCATCGGCACTCAAATCACAGAGCACATGCGCCATCACCTCAAGATCAGCAAGCGTGAGGCCACTGAGCGTGCGGTGAAGCTCCTTGATCAAGTTCAGATCGCCGAACCGAGAAAGGCGCTCCGGTCGTATCCGCACCAATTCTCTGGCGGCATGAGACAGCGCGCTGCCATTGCGATTGCCTTGGCGTGCGAGCCACGGATGCTTATCGCTGACGAACCGACGACAGCCCTCGATGTCACAGTGCAAGACGGCATCCTGCAACTATTCAATCGACTCTGCGATGAGACCGGGGTTGCTGTGCTGTTCATCACTCACGATCTGGGAGTGCTGTCGACTATCGCCGATCGCACCTATGTGTTCAGAGACGGTGCCGTCGTCGAGTCTGGCGATACTGACGACGTGCTTTTGCGCCCGACTCATGAGTACACCCAGGCATTGATCGCGTCTCGGGCGCAGTCGCTCGCTCAAGAACGTGTGGGCGCTGACGGGCAAGAGGGGGAACAAAAGTGAAGGTTCTCGAAATAGACGATGTGCACGTCACCCACCATCGTCGTGGTCAATCAGATGTTCGCGCGGTGCGTGGCGTCAGCCTCTCGGTGGCGCCAGGTCAAGTCGTTGGGCTTGTGGGAGAGTCGGGCTGCGGCAAATCGTCGCTTGCGCGGGTTGCCGTCGGGCTAGACGCGCCCACAAGCGGAACGGTTCGGTTCGAAGGCTCGCCGCTCGTGCCATCTCGGCTAACGGCGCGTGCGAAGAGTGCACTTGGCCTCCAGATGGTGTTCCAAAACCCGTACGCATCACTCAGTCCTCGGCGCACGATTGGTAGTCAAGTGCTTGATGGCTTGCGCGCGCCGATGAGCCGCGGAGAGGGCGAAGCGGAAGCAATTCGCTTGCTGGAATTGGTGGGTCTCGATCCTGACAGTCGTCGTCGCTACCCTAACCAGTTTTCGGGTGGACAACGTCAACGTTTGGCTATTGCGCGCGCTCTCGCGGCTCGGCCAACGCTCATGATCGCCGACGAACCAGTTACCGCGCTCGACGCTTTCTCCTCGGCTCAGATCGTGAAGCTCCTCACAGGATTGGTTCGTGAATTAGACATGGGGATGCTCTTCATTTCTCACGATCTCTCTCTAGTGCGCGCTATCGCCGACGAAACAGCGGTGATGTATGCGGGCGAGATTGTGGAACGTGGCCCGTCCGAAACGCTCTGGAACGATCCCCAGCACGACTACACAAAAACTCTCATTTCGGCGATCCCCGTCATAGGGCCGAACCAACGCAAGAAAAGGACACCTCATGCCGGTTGACACCGTGACCAACGCCCCCGCCGCAACGATTCTCAGCGGAATGCGAATCTTCGATGGCATCAACGGGGAACTCAGCGTGGGCCACGCCATTTCAGTAGACGCCGACGGCATCATCACAGCGATCGGCCCGGTCGCGGAGATTGAGGCATCGGCCTCTGCCGGCGCGCGACGCATCGACTTAGCCGGAAGCGTTCTTACGCCTGGCCTGATCAACATGCATGTGCACTTCGGGCTGGCGCTGCCCGGCGCTGCTGGGGATCTGGTCGCCAGCGGGACCGATGCCGACTTGCTGATGGTTATGGCAGATTCGGCTCGCCGAACGCTCCTGTCTGGCGTCACGACAGTGCGCTTGGTCGGAGAAAGTAAATACCTTGATTTCGCTCTACGACGAGGGATAACCGCGGGTGCAATCGACGGGCCGCGCATCTTCACTGCTGGTCACGCGTTGTGCTGCACTGGTGGGCACGGCTGGGACTCGGATGCTCTTGAGGGCGACGGTCCTGATGACTTCCGACGCCTCACCCGGCTTCAGATTCGGGAAGGCGCCGACGTCATCAAAGTATGCATCTCTGGCGGCATCGCTGGAGAACACGAAAGAATCGACACCCCGCAACTCTTCGATGACGAAATGGAAGCCGTCATCCAAGTAGCCCACGACTGGGGCCGCAAAGTGACCGCGCACGTGGGGCCGTCGTCGACTCTGGATCGCGCCATCCGCCTTGGCCTTGACTGTGTCGAACACGGATACGAACTCACGAAAGAGACCACTGAGCTCATGGCAGAGCACGGTGTTTGGTATGTGCCCACGATTACCGTCAGCCGCTGCGAAGAGTTCTTCGATGAGCAGGGGGTGCCGGCGTGGATGAAGGAGCGAGCTCTGGGCGCCGGACCGCGTCACTGGGAGAGCCTCCAGAATGCAATCGGAAGCGGCGTCAAGATCGCGATGGGCACAGACATGCCGCCGGCAGCTCACTTTGAGGGAACCACAGCGACTGTTCGCGAGATGGAATTTATGGTCGACGCAGGAATGTCGTCACTTGAGGTCATGCGGTCGGCGACTTCCTCAGCGGCAGAGCTCGTCGGCGATGACTCGGTCGGCACGATTCGCGTCGGCGCACAAGCTGACTTCGTGGCGATGGAGGGCGACCCCACAGCTGACATCGCTCAATTGCGCGGAATCAACTGGGTAATGAGAAGTGGGCGCGTCTACCGTGACGAGCGGAACATCTAGTGGCCACATCTTCTGAAGTTCGGGCAATCGCCGACGAGTATGTCGAGGCGCGAGCCGCCCACGAACCAGCATCAGCTCAAGCGCTCGGTCTCGCAGCATCCGAACGTCTTCCAGATTTCAGCGCGAGCTGGGCGGATGGTCGACGTGCGCTCGACGAGGCAACGGCAGCGAAGCTTTCCGCGCTCGACGCCGCGACCATCGCGACCGGCGACCGAGCACTGCACGCAGCCCTGAGCGAGCGTCTTGGGAGCGACATCGCCCTCTTCGACACAGGCTTCACCCCGCGACTCTTGGCGCCGTTAGCCACCCCGGTGCACGAAGTGCGTGAAGCTTTTGATGACACGCTGATCACCCCGGATGACGCGGGCGACGCGATCCTCGAACGGTTGGCGAGCGTGCCGAGCGCGCTCGCTGACCTGCGCGGGCGCTACGAGTGGGCACGAGCAGAAGGCGCAGCAGGACGCTTTTCTGGTGGCGGAGTGGCAACGCGCATGCAGATCGGCCTTGCTGCGAATCAAATCGCCTCGTGGATCGATCCGGCGGGAATGGCCTACTTCGATAATCTCGCGACCGCGAACCTCGACGGCGCTCGCCAGCAGCGTCTAGAAAAAGCAGCAGCGGACGCCACTCGTGCGTTTGCTGACCTGGAGAGCTTTCTCCGCACCGATCTTTTGCCGACCGGAAGCGAACAGGACGCGGTTGGCGAAACCGTCTATCAGGCAACCTCGCGCGCGTTCCTCGGAAGTGATCTTGATCTCGACGAGATCTATGCCTTCGGGTGGAGTGAACTCGAACGCCTGGTGGCGCAAGCCCGGGAGATTTCCGCCCTCATCACCAAGACGCCAGCGGATGCCGACGTCGTTGACCGAGCGGCCGCAGCTCTCGACGCAGACCCGGCATCGCAACTGGGCGATACGGTGGCGATTCGAGAGTGGCTTCGCTCGCGCGTTGACGCGACGATAACAAAACTTGACGGCGCTGCTTTCGACCTGCCCGCTGACATCCGCGATGTCGAATGTGTGGTCACAGAAGCAGCGTCGGGTGTCGTTTACTACCTCCCCGGGGCTCCGGATGGGTCGAGCGCGAGCAAGATTGTCTGGACAATCCCTCGCGGAAAGACGGGTATTTCGGCCTGGCACGAGGTCACAAGCGTGCACCATGAGGGAGTTCCGGGGCACCACCTCGAACACTCGATCAATCGTGCAAACTCCACGCTTCACCCTTGGCAGCGCTATCTCTGCGAAATCCATGGCTACGCCGAAGGGTGGGCGCACTACTCTGAGGGCCTCGCTGACGAGCTTGGTCTGCTGGAGAGTCCGGCGGAACAGCTCAGCATGGTGCTCGGACAAATCTGGCGATCAGTGCGGATTGTGGTGGATCTCGGGCTGCACACGCGTCGGCCGATCCCGCACAACAGCTTCACCACAGCCACGGAATGGACCCCAGAACTTGGCCGGTCATTTTTGCGTGATCTTGCTCGCACGGATGCGCACACCGCGAAGTTCGAAGTTGACAGGTATTTCGGGTGGCCGGGGCAGGCACTCGCGTTTAAAGTCGGCGCAAAGCTGTGGGGCGACGCGCGATCGCAGGCTGCGATGAAGGCCGGCGACAACTTTGACCTCAAGACATTCCACCGAGAGGCTCTCGGTCTCGGACCGATGGGGCTAGGACCACTTCGTTCGCTCCTGCTGGCGAACTCATGACTATGAAAGGAGTCCCTGTGACTCACGAGACTCATTCCTCAGCTGAACTGCACGACTTCGTTGTCGCTCTCTACGAGGGCCTCGGCGATCGGGCCGCGTTCGATGAGCGGCTGCATCCGGTCGTCACTGTCTGGGAGAGTGCAGACCCACGGCTGCTTCGTGGCATTGATCAACTCGACGAATTGCGCGGACCAGCGGCCGCGGAAAACGATCGGGAAACTCCGCTTCCCTCGGTAGTACCCGTAGATATCGTGGCTGAGAACTGGGGCGAGACGGGGCTGATTCGCTACGTACTCGAGGTGCGCCCGAGCATAGCTGAACCGCTGATCGACCGAGTGCGTGTCACAGATGTTCTGAGAAAATCTGATGCTGGCTGGAAAATTGTTCACCACCACGCCCAAGACTTGGGCCCGGAAGACAGTGCGGAGGCAGGCAAGTGAACCGCGACAGCGTTGATTGGTATGGCTACATTCCGGCGATCACCACTCCTTTCACTCGTGACGGCGCACTCGACTTCGATGGCTTCGAGAAGCAAATGGGGTGGCTAGCTCGCGAGCGAATGCAAGGCGTGATCCTTGCCGGCACGACCGGCGAATGGTTCAGCCTCTCGGAGGGGGAGAGAGCAGAGCTCTTCTCTCAAGGATCCAAGAACGCGCCAGAGGGCATGATCGTGCTTGGAGGTTGCAACGCGCTGACCGCTGCCGAAGCAATTCGACATGCGAAGGCGGCTGAGCGCGCTGGTCTTGACGGCATCCTGCTCACCCCACCGCCCTACATCGTGCCGACTCGGGCCGAAATCGTGGCGTTCTATCAAGAAGTATCGGATGCCACCAGCATGCCGATGTGCATCTACAACTGGCCGCGCGGTTGTGTCGTCGACCTTGATATTGACCTGCTCGCTGAACTCGCGGAGATTGACAACGTCGTTGCGATCAAGAACTCCACGGGTGACATGTCTCGCTTTGTGAACGGTCTCTATGAACTGAGCGACCGGGTTCGATATTTTGGGGTTCCGACAAACGCCTTTGGCGCGGACATGATCAGCCTCGGCCGTGGCGACGGACTAATGGGATCAGGTGCACCGCTCGGTGCCTCGCACTCAGATTTCTGGCGCGCTCTAACGGAGGGTGACCGTGATCGGGCGCTTGAGCTGGGAGCTCGTGATCGGGTCGTCATGGAGCGCTGGTTTACCCGTGACTACGGTGCACAGTTCGGCAATGCGCAGGCAATAATGAAGACCGCCTTGCGGTTGCAAGGTGTTCCTGCAGGTTATGTGCGCCGGCCACTACTCGAACTCACCGACGAAGATGTGGACATCGTTCGCTCGACGCTGGAGGGGCTCGGCATCGAGACTGTCTCCCTCTCGTGAGCCAGATCTTCGATTCTATTGTGGTCGGGGGAGGCCTCCTCGGATCAGCGTTAGCGTGGATGCTTGCCAAGGACGGCGCGTCAGTTGTGCTCCTCGAACGTGATCAGCTCAATCAGCATGCGTCAGGGCAGAATGCCGGAAGCTTGCACTTTCAGTTGGAATACCGGATGGTCGAGCACGGACTTGAAGCAGCTCGACAGGCTGCAGAGGCCATGCCGCTGCACCTCGAAGCTGCCGCACTCTGGGAACAGCTGGGTGCCGAACTCGGTGAGTCCGTGGGCGTCGAGCAAAATGGTGGGCTCATGCTTGCAGAGACGGCGGAACAAGCAGCTGTACTTGAGCGTAAAGCTGAGCTAGAGCGCTCCTGGGGCCTCGATGTTGAGCTTCTCGACGGCGATGAGGTTCGTATGCTCGCGCCGTACCTTTCCGACTCGGTCGTTGCGGCAGCGTATTGCCCCATCGAAGGTAAAGCAGATACTCGTAGAGCCGGCCCCGCGCTCGCCCGCGGCGCTATCCGTCATGGCGCGCAGGTTCGCACACGCACTGAAGTCACCGCTATTCGTCGGGATGGGGCATTCTGGCGAGTGCAGACCGAATCTGCGGGCGCGGACGGACGCGTCCGTAGGGAAGAATTCCGGGCATCCACTGTCATGTTGGCAGGAGGAGTTTGGACGTCACAGCTGGGCTCAATGCTGGGCGTGAGCCTCGCAACGATCCCGTTGGCGCTCACTATGTCGGTAACTGCGAAAACGCCCAAGTTCATCCCGCACCTGGTGCAGCACGCCGGTACTCGGCTCTCGCTCAAACAATCCAGCGACGGAAACGTACTCATCGGAGGCGGTTGGCCAGCCCGGTTACCTCTGAACGAGTCAATGGAGCCAGACCTCGCTGCCCGGCCAGAGCTCATCACAGAATCGGTGATTGGTAATGCTGCTGCAGCGATTGGCGTTGTGCCGGCACTTGCCCCTTTGCCGGTGTTGCGCACCTGGGTGGGGACGACCACAGTGACCCCCGATCAGCTTCCCCTGGCCGGTGAAGTACCCGGATTGCCGGGAATTTTTGTCGCGACCGGCGGATCAGCATTCACTCTCGGGCCAAGTTTTGCGCGAGCGCTGACGGATCTCGCTCACGGGCGGGGCGCCAGCATCGATATGGCGCCCTACCAACCCCTGCGATTTGGAGGCAATAACAATGTCGCATAACCGTCGACTCACCGAGCAACGAGGAGAGTCTGTGACGCTGGATGTCGATGGCCGCCCTGTGTCCTGTTTCGCCGGCGAGATGGTTGCCACAGCGCTGCTCGCGGATGGTGTAGAGGGCTTTACTGAAAGAGAAGGGCAGCGTCGCGAACCGCTCTGCAATATGGGCACGTGCTTCGACTGCGCACTCACTATCAATGGCGCGCCACTCACGCGAGCGTGTCTCACTCCGGTGGCTGACGGCATGCGAATTGAGACAACGTTAGGAGAATCGGATGCATGATCTTGCGATCATCGGTGCCGGTCCGGCAGGTCTTGCGGCAGCGATCGCGGCGGCGGACAACGGTCTTGACGTCGTGATTGTCGATGAGCAACAACGTGCCGGAGGGCAAATTTTTCGACAACCACCAAGCGAATTTTCCGAACCACGCCGGCCTTTCGCGGCGGGCTATCCATGGGCAAGACAGCTCATCGAGGATGCCGAATCCCATCCGGGCATTCACTGGATTACCGGTGCGACAGCATTCGGAGTGCTTCGAGATGAAACCGCAGAACCACTCTCGGTAGCGGTGAGCGTTGCCGGCACCTCGCGGCAGCTTCCGGCTCGACGGGTTCTGGTGGCGACGGGCGCATACGACCTTCCCGTCGCTTTTCCGGGCTGGACTCTTCCCGGAGTGATGATGGCAGGAGCCGTTCAGGGCTTCATCAAGAGCCAACGTTTTCTTGTCGCGGAACGTTTGGTGCTCGCCGGATCACATCCGCTATTACTTGTCGTCGCCGATCAGCTTCTTGCAGCGGGAGCTGATGTTGCTGAAGTCGCGTTCGCGAGGGGCCTTCCGACTGTTTCGGAGGCGTGGGGTTCCCTCGGCGCTGTACCGGGTCACCTCGGCCTACTGGCCGAGTCAGCCGCTGCTGTCGTGCGGCTCAAACGTGCCGGGGTGCGGATCTCAACGAAAACGATCGTGACGTCTGCGGCGTCATCAGGGAGTGGGGCTGGGATTGATCGCGTTTCGGCAGTTGAGTTGGCGCCGGTAGACCGCGATTGGCGAGTGATCGGTCCTTCGCGCCGAGTTGAGACCGAAGCTTTGGTTCTGGGATACGGCTTTCAGCCCTCGACAGAACTTGCCCGCCAGCTGGGCTGCAAACTCGATTGGTCATCGCCTAAGGGAGGCTGGGTCGTGCGGCACGATGACCGCATGGCCACAACGTCGCGCGGTATTTACGTTGCCGGCGAGCCGACAGGTGTTGCCGGAGCAGAACAATCACGCGCCGAGGGCACTTTAGCGGGGCTCTGCATCGCCGCCGATCTCAAGCCGAGCAGCATTGACAACAAAAAGATGGATGCTGCAGTCACAAGCATCCGCAGTACTCGACGCTTCTCTCGGGTTGTGGAGCGGATCTTCATGCCGAATCGGCGCGGACTCACAGCGCTGGCGGATGCAGGCACCACGGTTTGTCGTTGTGAGCTCGTCACTCGTGGCGATATCGATTCGGTGCTCGAACAGAACGCGTTCATCGACACCGTCAGCGCCACTAAATTGGAATGTCGCAGTGGCATGGGCCCGTGCCAGGGGCGCTACTGCGAGATGACAGTTGCTGGCCTCGTCTCAGAACAGCGCAGCCGGCCGATTGACCAGGTCGGACGTTTTTCCGCTCACGTTCCCGTTAAGCCGGTGCCGCTATCGGCGTACGCGGCACTTGCTCTCACTGACGGTGGTGACGCCGCCGGCTGCGAACAGTGCAGTGCGGCCGAGTCGGAGAGCTGATCTGCTTTCTGACTGGGCCGGACTCCACGCCTGTGTGCGAACGCAGCGTTTGGTGAAGCTTCTGCTGCGTACCGCAGCGGCTCCACCGGGTCGGCTATAGCTGCACGCGCGGCGGGCAGGGGTAAGTCCGGGGAGGTTAGCGAGTGCTGCTCCGGAGAGTCCGAACATTTTTCCACTGCCTATTCCTCTGGGCTTCACTAGCGCGATTCCCAAGCTTGCCGCTCGCTGGGCGATGCGTTGCAAACGCAGCTAACCCGAGCACGATGCTCGTCTTGGTTATCTCGTCGCGCCAACCTCTGTTGTTCAACCGAAGAGCTACCTTCGGGAGTCTGAGTGAATACCCGACAGCAGGCACAGCGGCTTCGCTAACCGCCTTCTAGGAGTCGCTCGCCTGAGGGCTGTTCAGAGCTCCGATTCCGCTTCCTGCCAAGCTTTTCCTGCGCCGGAAAAATTGATACCAAACCAATTTGCCTTGGGTGCCGAATCATCTACATGTCACTCACCAGAACACTTCGGGCACCGAAAGCCACCCTCGCAGGTGCGCTCATCTTGCCAGCACTTCTCATCGCGCTTTCGGGATGCGCAGGTTCTCAACCGTCCGCAACGACGCCGTCTGAGACGAGCGGGACCGAACAGCCTGCCGAAACTGACGAAAACGTTGTTACGACTATCGGCCTGAAGTTCATGCCGAAGGACCTCACCGTCAAGGTCGGCACGACGGTTACGTGGCAAAACGGCGAGACGATAGGCCACACCGTGACCTCCGGAGCCTGGGGCGACGTCAACGAGTCAACTGGTCTCCGTGGCACGCAAACAGCAGACGGCCTCTTCGACCACGACCTTGCTCCGAAGGGCCAGGAGGGCGACACGTTCTCCTACACCTTCGACGAACCCGGCGAGTACTCGTACTACTGCCAACCGCACTTGACCATGAACGCAACCGTCACGGTCGAACCGTAAGAACCCGCACGACACAACGCACCACCAACAAAAAACATCAATAAGGAGAAGAAACAATGCGTAAACTCACAGCAATCACCGGTCTCGGACTCGCAGCGGCACTCACCCTCACGGGCTGCTCAGCAGCTACAGAGGCTCCGGCCTCCACTGATGAGAGCAACTCTTCGATGGTCGTCGACACAGTAAACAGCGACGGCGCCGCACTGCGTGCATCGCTAACGGCCCTGCTCGCTGACCACGTCTACCTCGCCGGTGCAGCCATCGACCAGGCGCTCGCCGATGGTGGCGACCTTACGACGGCCGATGTTGCCGGAGCAGTCGAAACGCTCGACACCAACTCGGTCGAGATCGCAGCCCTCGTGGGCTCGGCCTACCCAGACGCTGAGCAGCCTTTCCTTGACTCATGGCGTTCACACATCCCGTTCTTCGTGAACTACGCAGTAGCGAAGGCAACCGGTGACGAGGCTGGCATCGAACAGGCAATGTCAGACTTGGGTGGCTATGCAGTGTCGTTCGGCCAGCTGATCAACTCTGTTGTTCCTGAACTGCCGGCTGAGGCAGTACAGGCTGAGCTCGAGATGCACGCCACGTCGCTCGTCGCGGCAATTGACGCCAACATCGCCGGTGACCCTGCCTACTTCGCGCTGCTGAAGGAAGCTGCTGGACACATGCCGATGACGGCAACAGCTCTCGCTGGCGGAATTGCAGCCAACAAGGGTATTCAGTAAAACCACAGCACGAATGAACCGGCGGGGAGCGAACGAATCGCTCCCCGCCGGTTTCAGCGTTTCCGGGAAGTTGTTGAGAGAAAGGGCAAGGACATGAAGATTTTCATTATTGCGGCACGGATCTGGATTGCACTCGCGTTGCTGGTTAACGCCTACGTGCACTTTGTTCTCGCAACTCCCTTCGATGCCGTCGTCGGCTCGCTCGTCAGCCAGGGTGCGTTGTTCCGCATCCAGGGCGTGGTGAATATCCTCGCGGCCGTCCTGATCCTGGCGGTGTACCGCTGGTGGACCGGGCTGGTCGTGGCAGTGATCGCAGCGGGCGGCCTCGCACTCTTAGTGGTATCGGTTTATGTTCCACTGGACTTGAGCGCAATTGGGTTTCCCGTCATCTACGAACCTGTCTGGTATCAAGACAAGGTGATAGCAGTCATCGCTCAGGGCTTCGCGCTAATCGGCGGCCTCGCGGTGGCGCTGCTTACTCGTAGCGCAAAGACTCCACAGGGTCGGCCTTAGCAGCGCGGGCCGCGGGCAGGGTGCCAGCTCGAATTCCGCTTGAGCTTCTCCAACTGACGGAGCGAGAACGAGAAGTGCTGCTTCTTGTCGCCCGCGGTAGGTCCAATCAAGACATCGCCGGTGAATTATTCATTTCACCTCACACCGCCAAGACCCACGTGAATCGGATAATGACGAAGCTCAACGCTCACGATCGTGCGCAGCTGGTGATTCTTGCCTACGAGAGCGGTTTGCTTGCTCCCGGTGCCAACTAATAACCGCCTCTTACGCCAGCGCTACTTCTTCAGCGCGTCCTGACGTTTCTTCTGTGCGGCTGCGCGGTCCATCCGTTCGATACGTAGCAGGTCGAGAAGTAGGGCTGCGATCGGGATAACCGACACGACTCCGAGCCATTCTTGGGTGCCGTCGCCGGTGACGTAGAGAACATTGAAAACTACGGCCCAGACGACCCCACCGATAAGCCAGACGAGTCTCCACCACGGAGTAGTCAATTGCCGGATGCGGTTCTTCACCACGGACGTCTTCGCCGGGGGAGCGTTCTCGCCTGACGTTTGTGCGGGTGTGTTCTCAGCCATGCGTCAACTCTATGTTCTCCTGATGCTTGCCGAGAGGATCGCACAGTTTTGCTTGAAGAACGACAGTCGCGTCCACTTGCCGACTCATCGTCAAGGACATCCTCGGTATCTCGAAACCAGCCTGTAACACCACGACGTCTAGTTTTACGTGCCCGAAACATGACCGTGGGCGTTACGAAACGGTAGGACGGGATGCTGTGTCGTGCGGGTCAGTGGGAGTGGAAGAACCCGACACTCACTGAAATCTGCCAAAGAGTTAAGTGTGCACCAGGCGCACAAAGCGAAAGAGGTTGAGATGGATACAGTTGTATGGGTACTCATTAGCACTGCATTAGTGCTGCTTATGACCCCCGGTTTGGCATTCTTTTACGGTGGACTCGTCAAAGAGAAGTCAGTAGTCAGCATGATGATGATGAGCTTCGGATCGCTCGGCCTTGTTGCCGTTCTCTGGATCCTCATCGGCGCGAACATGAGCTCGATCGATGGTTCGATCTGGTCATTCTCGGGTAACCCGTTCAGCAACTTCGGTCAGGAAGGCGTTGCTGGCAGCGATCTCCTCGTCGTCGCCTTCGGCGGAACCTTCGCCATCATCACCACCGCACTGATCTCGGGTGCCATCGCCGACCGTGCTCGTTTCGGACCATGGATGATCTACACCGGTGTCTGGGCAACGCTCGTTTACTTCCCTGTTGCGGCGTGGGTATGGGGCGGTGGCTGGATCCAGAACCTCGGAGATAGCCTCGGCGGCCTCCCGGCAGTAATTGACTACGCCGGCGGTACTGCTGTTCACATCAACGCTGGTGCCGCAGCTCTCGGTCTCGCCCTGGTTCTTGGCAAGCGCGTCGGGTTTAACAAGGAAATCACGCAGCCTCACAATGTTCCTCTCGTTCTTATTGGTGCAGCTCTGCTCTGGTTCGGCTGGTTCGGCTTCAACGCGGGTGCCGCTAGCGACGCCGATGAAGCTGGCCTGATCGTGTTCAACACGCTCGCTGCTCCTGCTGCCGGTATTCTCGGCTGGATTGTCGTTGAGAAGTTGCGCACAGGCAAGGCCACCGCAGTTGGTGCCGTATCTGGTGTTGTTGCTGGCCTCGTCGCGATCACGCCAGCGTGTGCCAACCTGACGCCCGGCTGGACTTTGGTGCTCGGTGCTATCGCCGGTGCTGTCTCGGCTCTGGCAATCGAGCTCAAGTACAACCTCGGCTTCGATGACTCGCTTGACGTAGTTGGGCTCCACCTCGTCGCCGGAATAATCGGAACCATCTACCTCGGCTTCTTCGCCACCGGCACCGGCCTCTTCACCGGAGGAGATGCTGGACAGCTCGTTGTTCAGACCATCAGCGTTCTCGCTGTAGCAATCTTCTCGTTCGTTATGTCTTGGTTGATCGGAACAGCGATTCAGAAGACCATCGGATTCCGCGTTACTTCAGAAGAAGAAATCGCGGGCATCGACCTCGCCGTCCACGGCGAGTCGGGATATGCGCTGTCGACACGGGAAACTGTCTCGGCAAAGTAGAGCCCACAACCTCGGGAGGGGCACGACTGTTATCGCAGTTGTGTCCCTCTTTTGGCGTTAAGCGAAGAACCCCGAACCCGATGGTCAGGCTGTCGGAGCGGGGTTTCGTTGCGCGCGAGGGAAGGCACGGTCACGGGTTACGGCTGCAGCCGCATCCGGTCCCATTTTCCTGACGCGGCACGCACGAAGCGCACGCGGTCGTGCAGGCGTGAGCTGCGACCTTGCCAGAACTCGATCATGGTTGGCTCAACAACGAAGCCACCCCAGTCATCCGGTCGAGGCACATCGCGGCCCTCGAACTCGGCCTCAAGCTCCGCCACGCGGCCTTCGAGCAGCGTTCGGGATGCGATGGGTTGCGATTGTTCGCTGGCGTGCGCCGCAATTTGGCTGCCTCGGGGTCGCGACGCAAAGTAGGCGTCAGAAAGGAGTGCGGCGACGGGGCGGGCAACTCCTTGCACCAGTACTTGCCGGTGGATTGAGTACCAGGGAAACACAAGGGCAGCGGCAGGATTCGCGATAAGTTCGCGCCCTTTGTTGGAGCTGTAGTTCGTGAAAAATTCGAATCCGGAATTGTCGATGGCCCGCAGCAGCACGGTGCGGCTGCAAGGAGAGCTATCGGCATCCACGGTCGACAGCACCATCGCATTGGGTTCATAGACGTCTGCGTCGCTGGCATTCGCGAGCCACAACCGAAACTGTTCGACGGGGTCGGCGAGCACGTCCGAATCATTGAGCGGCAGCTGGCCGTAGTCGGTGTGTTGGCTCAAGGGGTCGGACACGGTGCATCCTTTCGACAGCGTGCAGCAGCCCGCTGGTTAGTAATCGTCTTCGATGAGCGCTTTGTTTTTGTCGGGGATTCCATCTTCGTTCATGTCGCGCTTGCGGGCGAGACGGGAATCCCAGCGGAGGCTGATTGCGGCGAGGATCGCGGCGAGTGCGGTGGCGATGAGGATGGCAAGTTTGGCGCCGGTGGTGTGCTCGCTGTCGGGGAACGACAGTTCAGAGATGAGTAGTGACACGGTGAACCCGATGCCGGTGAGAAACCCGATAGGCAGCAGGTCCCGCAAGCCGATCGAATCTGCGAGACGGAACTTCGTCACCTTGGTGATGAGCGCGGTTGTGCCGAGCACTCCGATAATCTTTCCGACCACCAATCCGATGATGATGGCGGGAACAACGGGCTGCACGAGAACGTCGCTGACCTTCTCCTCGCCGCCCAACGAAACCCCGGCGGCGAAGAACGCGAAGATCGGTAAGGCGATTCCTGATGACGTCGGGCGAACCGCATCATCGAAGGCATGAGTTCTGGTGTCTTTTTCCCCGTGAACGAGCTTGGCGGGAACGGTGAATCCGAGCACGACGCCGGCAATTGTGGCGTGCACTCCGGAATCGTGCATGAAGGCCCAGGCAAGCAGAGCCAGCGGAATCAGCAGCCACCAACGCGGCTTGCGGGAACGAACGACGAGACCGAAGAGCACGATCGCGATGAGCGAGAACAGGAGCGACAGCAAGTCGATGCTCTCGGTGTAGAAGAGGGCAATGATGACGATCGCAAGCAGGTCGTCGACAACAGCCATGGTGAGGAGGAAGGTACGAAGTGCACGGGGCAGCCCGCGGCCGAAGATAGCGAGAATCGCGAGGGCGAAAGCAATATCTGTGGCGGTAGGGATCGCCCAGCCGCCGAGCGCGGAGGAGTCACCCATGGTGAGAACGACGAGCGTGAAGAGCAGCGCGGGAAAGAGCATCCCGCCGATTGCCGCGAACACGGGAACGGCGGCTTCACGCGGTTTGCGCAGGCTGCCGGCCACGAGCTCTTGCTTGAGTTCGACGCCAACGACGAAGAAGAAGATCGCGAGCAGACCGTCGGCAGCCCAGGTGGCGAGAGTGAGGTTCAGGTGGAGTGACTCCGGGCCGATCGTGGTCTCGGCAAGGGCTGCATACCCTTCGCGCCACGGGGAGTTCGCCCAGATCAGGGCGATTGCAGCGGCAACCATGAGCAGGATGCCGCTGGTTGTCTCCATGGTGACCCAGCGGCGTACTCGCTTGCGTGGGCTCAGCTTCTTAGTGGATGTGGTCACAAAATTCCAGACGTTGAGGTTCGTCAGCGGGGTCGCCGACACAATCGCCGACCAGACTTCCCGGCACTCCGGTGACAATTCTACCGGTTGTCGCGGCTACAGGTACACGCGGTTGGCGGCGGCGCACGGAGCGAACAGGAATGCGGCGCACCACTCTTCCTGACTCCGCGCTCCACGGCGTATGAGAGTTGCCTCACAATCGGCACTCACGGTTGCTGTGTGCCACTGAGTAGGGGATCGTGGGACGTTCAATTCGCTGAACCTGGAAGGACGAACATATGCTCACCCTCACCGAAACAGCCACCACAGTCGTCAAGACGATTGTTGAACAAGATGCCAACACCGAAGCTTCTGGCCTCCGCATTAATGGAGAGCCCGGCGCCCCCAACCTCACTGTTGCTGTAGTTGCAGCTCCCGAGGCCGGCGACTCTGTTGTTGAAGCCGAAGGCGCAAAGGTGTTTCTCGAAGAGAACGCCGCCATCGCCCTCAGCGACAAGACGCTCGACGCCGAGGTTGGCGAGAATGGCGCGGTCAACTTCGCGATTCTCGACAACGCTCAGGCAACGCCAGACGAGGCTTAGCTAGTAGCGGGCGAGAGCGTCAGCATCTCGAGCATGAGTTACCGATCGGCGGATGGCGTCTAACGCCTCCACCGGGTCTGTCTCGGCTTCAGCGATCATTAGCTGGCGCTCCGCCTCCGCTAGGCGAGTGCGCGCATTCGCGCTCACTCCTCCTCGCCCCACCATTTCTTTCACGATATTTATCTGACTTCGGGCGGCAAGCACCGTTCCGCGGTACGCCGCACGAGCGTGTTCGAACCGTTGTTGTTGATTGCGTGCTGTCGCTAATGCGTTGTCAAGCTCAGCGCTGGCGTGCGTCAGAACAATGAGTTGACGAAACGGATCGTGTCGGCCACCAGCCCGCACTGCGGTCCCCGTTAGTGCATTGTCAACCGCAGCGATCGCGGTGATGATGCCAGACGCGGTGTCAGGGTCTTGGGCCCGGTCTAACGCCACCCGCGCTTCGCGAAGGTCACTCATGCTCGTGTCGCGCATCCGTGTGACAGCGACTTCGGCGTCGCTCGCCTCTGCCAGAGTGAGTTCTGAGGCCGAGAGTTGTTGGGCTGCCCGGTGCAGATCAGAGGCAGCGAGGTGCAGTAGCTCTGCGACAGCGTTGACTCCTGTCTCGCTAATCTCGGGCGACGCTACATCGAGATGTTGCGTGGCGTTGTCGAGAAGTTGTCGAGCGTTCTCGCGCTGTCGAATCGCGACGGCCAATACCGACTCAAGATAGCGTTCTGCTGCCTCATCCTGCTGCTGTTGAAGCCGCACGAGATGCTCGCGCAAGGAACTTAGCTGCTGAGTGAGCTCGATGACAGTCCCGCCGGCGGCGGCTTCAGTTCGTCGGCGTTCGGTGAAATCGCTGTCGAAACGTTCCAGCAGCAGGAGCGCTTTCTCGCACAAAGCGATCATCTGTAGTGTCGTTCGGCGACGAGATCGATCGGCCTCGTTCACCGCAATGTCCCGTTGCTGGCCTAAGCGAAAGGCCTCTGTCAGTTCTTGACGAGCTTGCGTGAGCGCGCGAGTGAATTCTTGCACGCTCGCAGCCCCGAATTGGGCAATGGCGAATCCGACCTCATTTTCGGAATCGCGCACGCGGTCATCCAGACTGACCAGCAGTGCCGCGGCATGAGCGTCGAGCTCGGTCTGCGAAGACGAACCACGGATGCCGCGATCGCCCCCGCGACGAAACAACAGAATGAAAGCTCCGACTCCCACCGCAAGCACGACGACGACGAGAGTGACGACCGCAATCGTGGTGCCGCGAACCAGCTCGACGGCATCGGTGGCGGCCAGCAGGAGGAGAGCATCGGGCACCATGTCTCGTATTCTACGGTCGACTGGCGCGAGAACTGGGGGTGAGACTAGCGGGTGAGTCTTGCGAAACTCGTGCCTGTTGCACCGTTTCTTGTGGTTACACGCTTAAGGTGGCGGTGTGTGGCGTGCAGATAAAGTTTCAGATGATTACTCGGTTGACCCAGATTCGGTTGACGAGAACGTTGGTGACGCCGAAAACGAGCGCTCACATCCCCACATTCAGGTAACAGCGCCTCATACGCTGAGTTTTGGTGAGCCGAACATTATGGCCGGAAACGTTGCAGAGCCCGCGTGGACGCTCTGGCGTTCGCAACTGTCAGAGTTGGGTGGTCAATCACCACTCCTGCACTTTGTGGATTCGCCGCGCACGCGCGTTGAGCTGTCGACGACTCACCCCGGTGGCCTCGCCCAGTTCATCACCGGCAAGCGCACACTTTTGTCGAGTTTGATCCGCGACGATGTTGCACTGCGTTCTGCGAAGACTGCTGCTGGCGCTGTCGCGGCCAAGGGCCTTGAGCTGGCGACAGCTCGCGGTATCGACTCAGTGCATTTGGGTATCGGCATTGCGCGGTGGAATCACGACGACGTTGAGTATTGCGCGCCGGTGTTGTTGCGCCCACTGGCGATTCGTCGCCATGGTCGCGACTTTGAGCTGAAGTTGCGTGGCGCGGCCTACCTCAACCCAGAATTTGCTCGAGCGCTTGATGAGCAGTTTAAGCTGCGCCTCGATGCGGAATCCTTCGTCGCTCTCACCGATGCCGATGGCACTTTCAAGCCGAATCCGGTAATCGACCGGCTGCGTGGTCTCACCTCGCACCTCACTAATTTTGCGGTGAGTCCGCGATTGGTCGTATCGTCCTTTGCGGATGTTGCTCCCGGTCTTGCCGATGATGCCGCAACGCTGCAGCATCCGATTCTCGATGCGCTCGCGGGAAACACCGCTGCGGCGTGGACCATCAAGGAGGGTTACTCTCCGGTTCCGGCGCTATCGGCCGATGAGCGTTCGCCGCAAACGGATAATCTGCTTCTCGACGCCGATGCTGAGCAAGAGAATGTGATCGCTCAGATCGAAGCCGGCAACTCGTTGGTGGTTCGTACGCTGCCAGGCACTGGCGGAACTCAGACGATCGTCAACGCTGTTGGTGCCCTCGTCGCTCAAAATAAGCGCGTGCTGGTGGTGACTCCGCGTCGTGCCTCACTGCATTCCATTGCTGACCGCTTTGGCGATATCGGACTGCCTGGCCTTGCCGTTGCCCCGCGCACGCTGCGTCGTGACATCATCCGCTCTATTTCGCGCAGCGAAAAAGCGGCTCATCCCCAAATCGAAGACGTGGATGAGGCTCTGCTTCGCCTTCGCAAAATCATGCTCGACTACCGCGGCTCAATGTCGGTGGCCGACGATGTGCTCGGCGTCTCCGTTCTCGATTGCGTTTCAGAGCTCAGCCGCCTCGCACTGCTCCCCACCCCGCCGTCGACGACGGCTCGCCTGTCACGCGAAGCGGTCGAGAAGCTTGCCAAGGATCGCAGCTCCGCTACCGGCGTGATCATCGCAGCGGCCAAGCTCGGCGAGTTCAAGTACGGCCCAGGCGACTCGCCCTGGTACGGAGCACAGTTTGCCAATGGTGGTGAAGCGCTCAAAGCCCACGAGGTTGCCAAGCGCGCCAACATCCAGCTGTCAGATCTTCTCGATGTGGCTAACCGTCTCGTCTCCAACACTCGGATGCGACCGTTCCAAAGCGTAGAAGAGCTCGGCACTTACCTTCGTCTTCTCGTTGACCTACGGGAAACGCTTGACCGTTTCGTGCCGACGGTTTTCGATCGTGCGATCACTGAGCTTATTGCGGCAACAGCACCGCGTCGGGACTTCCCAGACATGACGAGCGCCAACCGTCGCCGTCTCAAGAAGCTGGCCCTCGAATACGTGCGCCCCGGCGTGCGCGTCAGCGACATGCACGCTGCCCTTATCCGCATTCAGAAGCAGCGGGTGCTCTGGCACCGTTTCGTCGCGGAGGGTGCGAGCCCTGCCGTTCCGGTTGGTATTGGCGAGGTTCAGCGCTCCTACCAGCAGGTCTCAGAAGATCTCGCGACCCTCGACGTTCCTCTGGGCATCGCTGACTCCCACGTGAACCTCTCGAGTTTGCCGATTCCGTTCTTGATCGACAAGGTTGCGGCGCTCGCTGCAGAGTCTGATGTGCTCAACAACTTGCAGGAGCGCACCGCCCTCATGGGCAGCCTGCGTGACCTCAAGCTGAACCCTTTGATCGACGACTTGGCTAAGCGCCATGTGCCCGAAGATCAGGTTGCCGCCGAACTCGAACTCTCGTGGTGGAAATCGGCACTCGATTCCATGCTCGAAATGGACCGTGCGCTGCTCAACGCCAACACCTCGGTCGTTGACCGTCTTGAAGCTGATTTCCGTCTCGTTGACGAGGCGCACGCTTCCGCGAACGCCAAGCAACTCTCGTGGCAAATCGCGGAGAACTGGAAGATCGGCCTTGTCGATTGGCCCGATGAGGCGAATGCGCTCAAGCGTGCGCTCTCCAAAGAGCGCCTCACCTCATTTGACGTGCAGACGTCGGCGCCGCACCTCTCACGGACAATCGCGCCCGTCTGGCTCGCGTCGCCTTACGAGATCGACTCTGTTGTCGACACGATGCCGTTCGACACAGTTTTCCTCGTCGATGCCGGCGCGATGACCGTCGCCGAAGCGGCCGGAGCGATCCGCCGCTCCAAGCAGGTTGTCGTTGTTGGCGACCCCGTCATCCAGTCGCCGACCCCGTTCGAGATTGCGGTACGGGATGCCACGGCGGATGCGCCACCGCCCATCGATGACGCAGTTCGCGAAGCACTCGTCGAAGATTCAGCGTTTGCGCGACTCAGTAGCGTGCTACCGACGCTGACCTTGACCCGCAGCTACCGCCCTGGCGGTGAAGAACTCGCCGAGCTCGTGAACCGTCGCTTCTACGACGGCCAGATCGAATCCCTGCCCTGGGCCGGAAGCTTCTTGGGTCACGGCAGTCTCGCCGTCAGCTACGTCAAGGACGGCATCGGCATGCCCGACCCCGATTCTGGCGCAGTAGAGAGCCCAGACGCCGAAGTCTCGCGCGTCGTCGAGCTCGTGCTCGACCACGCCACTAAGCGACCGCAAGAGTCGCTCATGGTGATCACCGCCAGCCCGCTGCACTCGGTGCGCGTCATGCAGTCAGTTTTGGATGCTGTCAGCCGCCGCCGTCCAGAATTGCTCGATGTCATCATCGGCGATCGTGCTGAACCGTTTACGGTCACCACGATTGATCAGGCTGTGGCCCAAAGCCGCGACCGCGTCATTTTCTCCATCGGATACGGCCGCACACCACACGGTCGCGTGCTTTCCGACTTCGGTTCGCTTGGCGAGCCTGGGGGAGAGCGCCTGCTCGCGGTCGCTATGACGCGGGCCCGTCGCTCACTCGAGATTGTCACTTCCTTCCGCTCAGAAGACCTCGACGACGGGCGTATGAAGCACGGTGCTGTTGCCCTTGCCGAGGTGCTCGATGAAGTGGATGCTCGCTACGCCGAAATCCCCGTGCCCGACGACAGTGATCCCATGCTCGTCGATCTGGCTCGTCGTCTGGAACTTCGCGGACTGCGCGTTGCTCTCGGCCACCGTGCCAAGCTCGGCCTTGTCGCGTCACGCGGTGGGCGGTGCGGAACGATCGAAACTGATGCCATGGTGCACGGGTCTAGTTTGCGAGAGTCGCTGCGTTTGCGCCCAGAGTTGCTACGTCGACTGGGTTGGCACTACTTGCGCGTGCATGCCTTTGAACTGTTCAGCGACCCCGATCAAGTGGCCGACAAGGTTGCACGGATGCTCGGAGCTGAACCAGCTCCCGACACCGAGCCGATTGCGATCATTCGCGCCACCCGTCCCGAGCAGTAACCCGTGACGGGCACTGATGAGTCGCGTTCGGGCGAGCAACACGACGAGCACGACTCGTCTCGCGATCGAACCCAGGGTCGGAAGCGTCGGCGAGTGACGACAGCGCCACCCGAAGGATCTGACCCTCATCCCACCGGCGAACCGGAACGGCATCCGGTTAACGAAAATGACGAGCGGCTCAAGGGCGACAAACCTCCGCATTGGGGATAAGTGCCTTGGCCGCTCGCCGATACTTCGTGAGCTACGAGGGTAGCTGAGCGCTGCCTCGCGCTAGTTGTTTTGCTTAGCGAGCAGGTCGCGAATCTGAAGTAGCAGCTCGGCTTCGGTCGGCCCAGCTTCGGGCTCGACAACCTTGGGCTTGCGAGCGTTGGCGAGCTTATTGGCGTAGTTCATTGGCGCGACGATTGCGAAGTACACGACGACGGCGATGAGCAAAAACTGGATGACGGCCGCGATTACGGCGCCGAAGTAGATGACGGCATCCTCACCGCCAGCGTTGGGGATGGCCACTGGCAGCGCTTTGGCAAGGTTTTCGGCATTGAACAGTGCCCCAATGAGGGGGTTGAAGACTGCCTCGACAATTGTATTGACGACTGCGGTGAACGCAGCGCCAATAACAACGGCGACGGCAAGGTCAATGACGTTGCCGCGCAAAATAAAGGTCTTAAATCCGCTTAACATTGTTGCTCCTTCTTGTGGGGGATACGTCAACTATGACGCTTTTGCCGCCGACGGAGAAGCGGATGACGAAGTCGAGGAGCTCGAGGATCCTGAAGTCGACGAGCCCGTTGTCGAGGCCGCAGCGGGCGTGGAGTCTGACTTCTTGGACTCCGATGATGAGCTCGAAGAGCTGCCGGAGGAGCCGGACGTGCTTGAGCCTGATTCGCTTGAACTCGTGGTGGCGCGGGAATCGTTGCGATAGAAACCGGAGCCGTTAAAAGTCACGCCGACCGCCGAGAACACCTTGCGGAGTTTTCCCTGACAGGTGGGGCACACCGTGAGCGAGTCATCGGTGAACGACTGCTGAATATCGAAAGCATTGTCGCATTCGGTGCAGCGGTAAGAGTAAGTAGGCACTTGTTCCTTAGTTGTGCTCGGTAATGGTCACAATTCCCGAGGGAGTAACGATGCCATTTACTGGTTGGTCATGAATCTCTGTCGGAACAGCATCCACATATTCGTTGTCAAAGATCACAGCGTAGACGGGAGGCTTTGTCTCCATCGAGCCGAGAGTTTTATCAAAGTAGCCGCGACCCCATCCCATGCGCATCCCTGTGCGATCCACGGATGCTGCAGGCACGATGATCAAATCGACGTCGTTGATAGCGATAGGGCCGAGGACCTCACTGGTGGGCGCTGGCATTCCGATGAGGTCTTGGTCTTCTTCTGCACCATCGTAGGGTGCCCAGTCGAGCAGGCCGTCGGCACGCGAGATGGGGAGCAACACGGTGATGTAGTGTTCGCAGGCCCAGCGCAAGAATCCGCGCGTTTCGGGTTCGTCCGACGTAGAAAGGTACGCGGCGATCGAAGTTGACCCAAGTTTCTGAGTGAGCTCGATGAGGTGCTCTGTTATCCCTGTATTAAATTCTTCCCGCTCTTTGGCGGTACAAATGCGTCGGCGTTCGCGTAATTCGGCCCGGAGTGCACGTTTATCGTGACTGACGTCGTCGGTCATACAATCCATTCTACGAGACTGGCCGACTACGCTGTACCTATGGCTACGAAGATTACTAAAGCGGTTATTCCTGCTGCAGGTCTGGGCACACGATTTCTCCCGGCAACGAAAGCTATGCCCAAGGAGATGTTGCCGGTTGTCGACAAACCGGCCATCCAATATGTCGTAGAGGAAGCGGTTGCTGCTGGCCTCACTGATGTCCTCATGATCACCGGGCGAAATAAGAACGCCCTGGAAAATCACTTCGACCGCATGACCGAGTTGGAAACAACTCTTCAGCTGAAGGGTGACACCGATCGCCTGCACAAAGTCGAGTTCTCTAACGACCTTGCTGACATGCACTACGTGCGCCAGGGAGACCCTCGCGGTCTCGGCCACGCCATCCTGCGGGCAAGAATGCACGTTGGTAACGAGCCATTCGCGGTGCTCCTCGGTGACGACCTCATCGATGACCGTGATGTTCTCCTCTCTCGCATGCTCGAGGAGCAGGCCGGCCGCAACGCCACGGTCATCGCTCTCATGGAGGTTGACCCCGCCCAGAGCCACATGTACGGCATCGCCACGGTCGAGCCGACTGACGACAGCGACGTTGTGCGCATCACGGGGCTCGTCGAAAAACCTGTTCAAGGCACAGCGCTCTCCAACCTCGCCATCATCGGCCGCTACGTTCTCCGCCCCGAGATCTTTGATGTTCTTGAGCGGACGGATCCGGGCAAGGGCGGCGAAATTCAGCTCACAGATGCCCTGCAAGAAATGGCAGAGAACGACATTGCCGGCGGCGTTTATGGTGTCGTGTTCCGCGGTCGTCGTTACGACACAGGCGACCGTCTCGACTACATCAAGGCGATCGTGCAGTTGGCTGTCGAACGTGACGATCTTGGCCCCGACTTACGGCCGTGGCTCAAGCAGTTCAGTTCAACGCTGGACTAGTACGTGGCGTATGGCATTCCGACGCTGAGCGACGGAGACATCAGCATTCGCCCGATCCGGGTTCGTGACGCACGAGCGCTAGAGCAAGAGCTTCGTGATAACCGCGGGTGGCTTCGCCAATGGGAGGCAACGAGCCCCGTCGGGCCGTCGTCGTTCGACGTAAAGTCGAGCATCCGCGGGCTATTGCAGCAGTCTCGCGTTGGCGCCGGTCTCCCTTTCGTTATTGAATACGCCGGTGAGATCGCTGGGCAACTCAACGTCTCATCGATCACGTATGGGTCGCTTGCTTCCGCCACGATTGGCTATTGGGTCTCGGAACGATTCGCCGGTAAAGGGCTCACTCCAACCGCGGTCGCGCTAGCGACGGACTACTGTTTTTTTCAACTCGGACTGCACCGGATGGAGATCTGCATCCGTCCGGAAAATGCGCCCAGTTTGCGGGTCGTCGAGAAGCTCGGGTTTCGCTACGAGGGGCTGAGGCGTCGCTTCATCCACATCGATGGTGATTGGCGCGACCACTTCTGTTTCGCTCTCACCGTTGAAGAACTTCCTCAGGGCGTCTTGCGTCGTTGGAAGGCAGGCGATGCTCCAGAAGGCGACGCTCACATTCCGACGATCGATCGCACAAACGCTGCCAACCCGCTTAACCTGCCGCGCCGCTAACAACGTTCGTTCGAGCATCCGGGCGATTCTCAGTATCTTTTGGTTTTACTGCCGCGTGCCGACAGCGAGTCTTGCTCGGATGCTCGTACCGTATAGCCATGGAATTCACCAGTATCGGCGGCGGCGTGATGATCGCGCTCGCGGCGGGGCTCTGGCTGGTGTACCTCGTCCCTAACTGGTTTAAGAACCGGGAGTACCTCGCAACGGAACGCAACGCGGTTCGGCTTCAGCAGACGATTCGTGTTCTCGCGCAGACGTCTGAAATGCCTGAAGAGGTTCGTGCTGAAGCTGTTGCACGCTCGGCAGCTGAGTTGGCGAAAGTCAGAGCACTTCACGGTCCTGTCGCTGTGGGTCGTGCTGTTGTTCCCCCCACCCGTGAGCAAGCACTCGCGTTGTCTGCACGACGCCTTCGCCGTACCCGCGCTCTTACCGCTCTGGTGCTCCTCGCCAGTGTCATTGTGATGGGCGTTCAGATTTCTCTCATCGTCACTTCGGGCGCCGCTCTCGTTTCCGGAACCTGGTTGGTTCTCGCAACGGCAACGATGGCCGGGATTAGCGCCGGCGCCATGCTTTCTCGTCTTGCCGAACGCTCGCGCGCGACCCGGGCGGAGACGACACCCACCGTACGCACGGCGGCTCCGCGTCGCCGAGTGGTGCTCTCTGCTGATGCTCCTATCGAAAACGTCACGGCGAAAGTCAGCTGGACTCCCGTGCCAGTTCCGAAGCCGATGTACTTGACCCGGAGCAATGCTCCGGCAGCGGCCGTGGCCGCAGCACGTCACGCCGGTGAGATTGACACCGAATTGCGTGCTGCTGCAGAAGCTGCGGAACAGGCATTGCGGGCAAGCTCGGTCGCAACCGCCGCAGCCTTGCGCGATGCTGAACTAGCCCGCGAAGCCAAGCGTGCTCCAGCAAAGCCTGTTGCTGTCCCCGCAGCGGCGGCGCCAAGTCGCTTTGCGGGAATGGGTATCGTCGACGTTCAGGGTGGTGCGCCCGATCTGGATGCCGCGCTCGCTCGTCGTCGCGCCAGCTAACGGCTGCGACCGCGAGGGAGTAGAGCCGCGGTGCCGGCGCTCTGATCCGTGATGTCGTGATGTCGTGAGGTCGTTCCGCACGGCGAGCACTGAGTGATAATGTTACTGACGTAGTACGGGCCCTTGGCGCAGTTGGTAGCGCGCCTCGTTCGCATCGAGGAGGTCAGGAGTTCAAATCTCCTAGGGTCCACCATTAGCGAGATTCACTTGCAGCGAGCGCGCACGTCGCATTTGTGCGGCGCTATTCATTAACGGCTTTCGAGAAATCCCTTGTCGGTAGCGAGGCGGATCGCGTCGGAACCCGAGGCGACGCCGAGTTTTCGGTAAGCGGAACGCAGTTGCGACTTGATGGTGTTAACAGAAACGAAGAGCGCCGTTGCTACGTCGTCAAGGCTGGTTGATCTGGCAAGCGTCGCAAGTACTTCTCGTTCGCGCGGCGTTAGCGGGTTGGTGAGAGAAACTGCAGTGAACGGATCGGCGTGCCGGGTAAAGAGCGTCAGGAGCTCGGGAGCGTGGCGTGCGGCAATATCTCGAAGCTCAGCCTGAGGAACCATAATGGCTGGCGTGGTGAGCCCGTGATTGCTCATCACATTTGCGGCCCGACGCATGGTGGTGAGGCTCCGACTTTCATAACCTAGGCGCGCCTCAATAACGGCTCGAAGCAACAAAGCCTGCGCGAACTCGCGCACTGTGCCGGTGTCGCGCACGCGGTCGATATCCAGAAGACCGGATGCCGCAGCAAGGTCGTTGTTGGCGAGCAACGCTCGCGCGCGCGAAAGCATCGACACCGCGAGCGTTGCGCTAGCGGGCATATTCGCTAGTTCGCTGAGAGCACGCTCGCGCTGCCCGATTGCGAGGTGCAGATCACTTTTCATCGACTGCAGGAGGGCTCGGGCCGCATCGCTCAAGGGGCGAAACTTGTGCTGCTTTACCGAGGAATCAAGTTCATCGAGCGCAATTTGTGCTTCACCGGTAGCGAGCCGAATCTGTGCTCGAGTCCACACAACGAACGCCCAATGCTCAAGGCGGTTTAGTCGAAGGCTGAGGACCGAGATCGTGGAAAGCGCCTCATCGTGATTGCCAGACTCAAGCGCGCCGAGAGCTGTCGCAATATGCCAGCCAGTGGCGGGCACGCTGGTGCGCCATCCCAGTCGATCAACGTGAGTTATCTCTCCGAGATGGCTTTCGGCCTCAACCATGTGTCCCGTAAAGGCTGCGATATACGCGAGAAGGCTCTCACGGTGCTGTGACCGGCCTTCATGATCATCCGAGGACATGAGGTGCGCGACGGCTGTCGCGCGGTGCCAGCGACCAAGAAGGACGTTGGTGATCACGATCTGAATCAGGCCAGCGCCGATCGCGTGATTCGTTCGCGCAAAACCGCCAGACATAACCGCCTCGACGTGAGAAACGAAAGTGTCGCCTTCGTCGGCAGCTTCCTCATAGCGACGAGCTGCACGAAATCCGGCAAAACGTGCAAGTGAAAGAAGGAGAACCTGCGTGGAGTTCGGCGGAATGGCGCGCGAATCAATGTCGTCAATTCCGAGCGTGACCAGTTGTCTGAGCCGGGCAGAGGGCATCCGCTCGCGTTCACTCATCACGATCGCGAGAGAAATCGCCGCAGTACCGTGTCGTTTGAGAATGTCGATCGGAAGCGAGCTGAGCAGCGCATGCAGCTCGTCTTGCTGATAGTTAATAAGTTCAGAAAAATGTTGGGCGACTGTCGGCCAGATCCGTTCGTGTTCGCCCGCACCGATGTACAGCTTCAGCGCTTCGAGTCCGTTTCCCGCCCCGCTGAGAGCGTCAGCGCTTGTCAGGCGCGCTCGCTGAACATCATGGGCGCTGAGAGTCCGCTCAGCATGCCGCCGAAGTGCTTCGGCGACAAGCGGATGAAACCGGAACGCTAGTTCGGTCTCGGTCAGGCGAAACTCGCCCAAGCCCTCGTTAGCGAAACTGGTCAGGAGCAGCTGGACATCGTCGTGGCCCCGTCCGCTGAGAGAGTGGGCTAACGCGACGGTCGACTCTGGCGGGAGGGCGACAATGGCAGCAAACAAAAGATCGTTGTCGTCAGCGAAAGCGGGCAGTAGCGTGTGGGCAATATGGTCAGCCAGCTGTCGGCTGAGGTCCTGAGCTTGAGCGACAGACGCTGAGACGGTGTGTGGGCGCTGAGTGAGGAGCGTAACGGCGATGCGGGTGGCCAGTGGATGACCGTTGGTCGCCGCGAAGACAACTGCGGCATGTTCAGTCGAGAATCTCGTTGTCGAGGCAAGCAACTCGCGAGTTTCCCGTTCGGTGAACGCCAAGTCGTTTTCGGTAATGACAAGCGAGTTGACGCGGGCACCAACATCCGCTGACTCGAAGCTGCCTGTGCGACGGGTGGTAACGATGACCGTGAGCCAGCGACTTTGTTTGAGGAGCCACACAACATCGTTGGCGTTTGAGTCGTCCACGAGGTGGAAGTCGTCGAGAATGAGGCGCGTGGGAACGCGGTCATGTTCAAGCTGAGCTAATACCAATCCTGGCACGTCATCAAGGTCGGCGTAGCCCAAAATAAACCCCGAGAGGGGGCTTTCGGGGGTGACCGTACCGATCGCTTGAAGTGCGCCGACGATGCGACGCCAAAAACTAGCACGAGACCGTGTGCCGTCATCAAGCGAAACCCAAAGGTCGTGGTGAGGAACGTCGGCGTGTGCGGCACGTTCTCGCAACCACGACGCGATGAGTCCGGATTTTCCTGAGCCGCCCGCTCCTCGCACGACGACTAGAGGCACATCATGGGTCGCGTCGAGCCGGGAACTCAACCGCGAACGCGCAACGAATCCATGGGGGATCAGAGGTACTCCGCTGTCGCCGGCGCGGACAGCGGGGGACTCTCGTGCAACTGAAACCACGTTAATCCGATCCTAGGAACGCTGAGAGCGCACCCACAGTGCCATTGTGGCTTCGCGCGTACGACGAAGCCAGCGCGACACGGCACCCCGGAGGGTGAGCAGCCGGGTGAAATCGTGTTTCTCGGCCGCTTCTTCGCTAGTCGGCGATATTGAGAAGTAAGTGGCCAGACGAGACCGTCAAGCCGACCACGGCACTCATTGACGCAACAATGCCGTCTTTGTGGGCGACGAGTGGCTGCTCCATTTTCATGGCCTCAAGCACGAGGATGAGGTCGCCCTTGACGACCTTGTCGCCCTCGGCAACCGCAACCTTCACGATCGTCGCCTGCATCGGAGCCTTCACGGAGTCGCCGGTGATGGTGTTGACGCTGGATGCCGCGCGTCGCTTCGGAGCGGCTGACAACGCTGCGCCGGTGGATGTGCTCGGCACGAGCTTTGACGGCAGGTTCACTTCGACTCGCTTGCCGCCAACCTCGACGACAACGTTGTGGCGGGCGACGGCGGGCGTCTCGTCAGCCAGCGATCCGGTCCAGGGCTCGATGTCGTTGTCGAAGTCCGTTTCGATCCAACGAGTGTAAATGGTGAATGGTTCGCTCGTGAAGGCAGGATCGCGAACGATCTTGCGGTGGAACGGCAGCACAGTGGGAAGACCGGCGACTTCGAACTCGTCGAGGGCACGACGTGAACGCTCAAGAGCATCCTCGCGACTCGAACCGGTAACGATGAGCTTGGCGAGCAGCGAATCGAAAGCACCGCTGATTTCGTCACCAGTGGTGACACCGCTATCCACGCGGATGCCGGGGCCGCCAGGCATGCGAAGAACGTGCACGGGGCCGGGCGACGGCATGAAGTTGAGGCCAGCATCCTCACCATTGATGCGGAATTCGAAGGAGTGACCGCGCGGGATGGGGTCGTCGTAGTCGAGTACTCCACCCTCAGCGATTCGGAACTGCTCGCGAACGAGGTCGATGCCGGTGACTTCTTCAGACACGGGGTGCTCAACCTGCAGGCGGGTGTTCACTTCGAGGAACGAGATCGTGCCGTCCTTGGCAACCAAGAACTCGCACGTGCCAGCACCGAGGTATCCCACCTCGCGCAGGATGGCCTTGGACGACTCGTAGAGCGCCTTGTTCTGCTCATCGCTGAGGAATGGTGCCGGAGCTTCTTCAACAAGCTTCTGGTGGCGACGCTGCAGCGAGCAGTCGCGGGTCGAAATCACGACAACGTTGCCATGGGCATCCGCGAGGCATTGAGTTTCAACGTGGCGTGGCTGGTCAAGATACTTCTCCACGAAGCACTCACCGCGACCGAACGCGGCAACAGCTTCGCGAGTGGCAGAATCGAACAGCTCGGGGATCTCTTCGCGAGTGCGGGCGACCTTCAGGCCACGGCCGCCGCCGCCGAACGCTGCCTTGATGGCAACCGGAAGACCATGGATGTCGACAAAGTCGAGCACCTCAGCGGCGCCCGAGACGGGGTTGAGTGTTCCGGGAGCAAGCGGCGCGCCCACCTTCTCGGCGATGTGACGGGCAGAGACCTTGTCACCCAGCTTCTCAATGGCCTCAGGTGATGGGCCAATCCAGATGATGCCGGCGTCGATGACGGCGCGAGCGAACTCGGCGTTCTCGGCCAAAAAGCCATAACCGGGGTGGATTGCGTCGGCACCAGAACGACGAGCTATCGACAAAATCTTGTCGATGACGAGATACGTCTCGGCGCTCGTCGCGCCATTGAGTGCGTACGCCTCATCCGCGAGCTTAACGTGACGGGCATCTCTGTCTTGGTCTGCATAGACCGCAACCGAGCCGATGCCGCTGTCTTTAGCTGCGCGGATAACGCGAACGGCGATCTCCCCGCGGTTGGCGATGAGAACCTTCGTAATTCGAGCCATAGTTACCTAGCTTAAGGGTCTTGGGGCCGAAGCCTTGATGTATTGCGCACAAAAATAAGGGACAGGCACTGTGGATGCCTACAGACCGGGACGCTCCAGATTCCAGAGGTCGGTCCATTCCACATCGAACTCGCGCAGAAGTTGGCGAACGAGCGAGACAGAGAGACCAACGACCGCGTGAGGATCACCCTCGATCCGTTCGATAAATGCCGCACCTAGGCTATCGATCGTGAAAGAGCCGGCGACTTTCAAAGGCTCACCCGTCGCAACGTAGGCATCAATCTCAGCATCGCTGATGTTGGAAGCGAACGTGACACTCGCGCTTGAGACGGCGCCGGTCGCTCCTCGAACCTGTCCGCCGCGGTGGTCGATGATCCAATGACCCGAGTGCAGTACACCAGTGCGGCCGCGCTGGGCGTGCCATCGCTGTCGAGCGACGTCGGGTTCGTGAGGCTTTCCGAATAATTCGCCCGCCAATTCAAAAGCAGAATCGCCGCCCAGAATAAAGCCGTCAATGGGCTCGCCATTGACGAGGGAATCGGTGACCGCCTCAGCCTTGGCGCGGGCCAACAGCTCAACAAGTGCGGGCCCATCAAGAGGGCCGGTCGCCGCTGCAGCAACCGCATCTTCGTCTACGCCCGACGCCAAAAGCACGGGATCAACACCGGCGGCGCGCAGCGTTGCGAGCCGTGCAGGGGAGGTGGACGCAAGATAAAGGCGCACAAGGCTCCTATGCTCTAGGGATGGGTGAATTGCTAGGCCGAATGATCGAAGTAGACGTTACCAACATTGCGCACGGGGGTGTCAGTGTGGCGCGTCACGATGGTCGTGTCGTTTTTGTTTCCGACGCGATCCCGGGTGAACGCGTGCAAGCACGCATCACAGACGACAAAAAGAAGTCGTTCTGGCGCGCGGAAACAGTCAAGGTTGTCACGCCAAGCGAGCATCGCCAAGACCACGTCTGGTCAGCGGCCAGCGTCGACCGTGACCCAGACAACCGGGCCGGTGGTGCCGAATTTGGGCACATCGAACTGAGCCATCAGCGGGCTCTCAAGGCGCAGATCCTTGCCGAATCCCTCGAGCGCATGGCGAAGGTCACCCTCGCTCCTGTCGTCGAAGCCGTTCCAGGCGACGACGAACGAGGTGGACTTGGATGGCGCACCCGCGTCAGCTTGCACGTCGACGAACACGGCAACGTCGGCCCGTTCGCGGCCCGCTCACACCGGGTAGTCTCGGTCGCCGACCTGCCTCTCGCCACTCCTGAGCTCTCAGCGGGAGCCCCGCTCAGCCAGAACTTCAGCGGATTTGATCGCGTCGATGTGCTCAATCCCAGCTCAGGTGGCGTTCGTCTGATCATGGGCAAGCAAAAACCCCAAGTTATTACTGAGACGGTAGGCGAGCGCGAGTTCACGCTGCTCGACTCCGGCTTCTGGCAGGTGCACCACGGTGCCGCCGAGGTGCTGACTGCCGCAGTGCAAGACGCGATCGATCCCGAGTTGTTTGATCCCGCAGCGTCCAATCTAGATCTCTATGGGGGCGTCGGCCTCTTCGCTGCTGCGGTTGGCGACAAATTTGGCCCTGCAACCAAGATCACGACGGTGGAAGCAGAATCATCCGCCACTGATCACGCCGCCAAAAATCTTTCGGAATGGTTGGGCGCTCACGCAGAAACGGGTCGTGTAGACCGCTGGCTCCGCCAATTGATCAAAGAGATTAGCGGAACGGAACGTGCACGGCTTGAGCGGGCAACGATCATTCTCGACCCGCCACGATCAGGGGCAGGTCGAGAAGTTGTTGATCTCATTGCGAAGGCAAACCCCGCCCAGGTTGTTTACGTCGCGTGTGATCCGGTGGCTTTTGCTCGGGATGTCGCATTCTTCGCCGAGCATGGCTACCAGCTCTCTCAGGTCCGTGCCTTCGATCTGTTCCCCCACACGCACCACGTCGAGGCTGTGGGAACGTTCACGCGCAACTGAGTGAGCGTGTTGCGCAAACTAACCTGCGTGATCGCGCTCCATCGCCACTACGATGGGGGACAGAAACTCAGGAGGACGCCCCATGGCCCAGACAGAACCATCCGGGACAGCAGCGCCCAGTGAAAGCGCTCAACGCAAAATTACCGTCGCCGTGGTCGATGACCACGAATCCGTTCGACTCGGGCTCAAAGCCGCGTTCATCGATGACGGCTACGACTTTGTGATTGCAGCAGCGACAGTCAGAGAACTTGTTGACGGTCTGAATGGCCGCGAAGTAGACGTCGTCGTGCTTGACCTTTCGCTCGGCGATGGCTCGACTGTTACCGACAATGTCAAGAACGTGCAGGCCACAGGGTCAGCAGTGCTTGTGCACTCCATCGCTGACCGCGTCGCGAGCGTTCGTGAAGCCCTTGCCGCTGGAGCTGCGGGAGTAATCCCCAAGTCGTCAGCCACCAAGACGGTGCTTGCCGCCGCAGCAACTGTTGCCCGCGGTGACGTCCTCAACAACCTTGAATGGGCGACCGCGATCGATGCCGACCGCGATTTCTCGAAGGCACAATTGGGTCGCCGCGAGCGAGAAATTCTTCACCTCTACGCTTCGGGATTGCCATTGAAGCTTGCGGCACAGCAACTGGGAATCGGTTACTCCACTGCACGGGAATATCTTGACCGCATCCGCGTCAAGTACGTCGAAGTGGGTCGCCCAGCGCCAACCAAGGTCGACCTGTTGCGTCGTGCTGTTGAAGACGGAATTCTTCCTGGACTGGATTCGGAAGGTGGCGATGGCCGCTAGTTTGGCCACCGCGCGTCAGGCGCCATCGGCAAAGCAGCCGAGAAACCCGATCAGCCTCAAACAGGTTGAACGGGTTATTTCGCGTTCGGTCGCGGTGATCGGACTAGTTTTCGGTGCCCAGACCATCCCGTGGCTGTTAAGCCAGATGCACGAGGCGCGGGAATGGTGGCTGTGGGCGTTTATCCCCGCACTCTTCGGTCTGCTCGTGCTGGTTGTCGTACTGTCGTTCGCGAACCATTGGGTTCGCAGCGTGCACGGCACGTTCGCCGTTGTCTATTTTTTGGCACTACTGAGCTGGCCGTTTACAGTGCTGCCTAATGTCGAGGTCTTTGCGGGCATCCATTGGCTGAACTATCTCCTGACCGTCGCCACGGCGATGGCAGCGATTGCGTTCACTCGAACGCTCGCAACGATTTATCTTTTCGCAGCGCCGCTGGTGTACCTCGTGGTGCGAATCTTGCCCGTCGGCGGCGATGCGCCGTGGCAACTTGCCACTCTCGAAGCGTTCTATGCGCTTATCCTGGGCAGCGCGATCATGATTATTGTGACGATGCTTCGCCAAGCGGCATCATCGGTGGATAATGCGCAAGCCACAGCGCTGCTGCGTTACGGAAACGCCGTGCGCCAGCATGCGACGGAAGTCGAGCGCGTTCAGGTGGATTCGATCGTTCACGACAGCGTTCTCACTACGCTTATCTCCGCCGCCCGCGCGTACACCCCAGAAGCGCAACGGCTAGGGGCGGTCATGGCCGGAAACGCGATCGGCCATCTGACGGAGGCCGCCGCAACCTCCCCTGATGACATTTCCACGGTGCAGGCCACCGAGCTTGCCCAGCGGGTGGTGACTTCGGCGGAGCTCTTGGCGTCGAATTTCACGTTCTCGATTCGTGGTGTTGGCGCGCGGTCGCTTCCCGCTGCAGCAGCGGAGGCAGTACATTCGGCTGCCGTTCAGGCAATGGTCAACAGCCTGCAACATGCGGGCGGTGCGAACCTCGCTCGAAGAGTTGAAGTCCAAGGACTTGAGGGAAATGGGATTCAGGTCATCGTTGCCGACTCCGGGCGAGGGTTCGACATGGATCGGGTGCCTCAGGAGCGTTTAGGGGTGCGCGTCTCGATCGTGGAGCGCGTAGCGAATGCTGGCGGTCGTACCGCGATCGCATCTGTTCCTGGCGAAGGCACCGAGATTTGCATCCAATGGCCTCACGGAAACATCAACGATGAAGTATTGGGCGCTGACGAGAACGACGAGGATGTCCTGTGAACATTGGTGTCCCTCGCTATCTCATCGTCGGCATGGCGGCGCTGTTCTCGGCGTACCACATACTGTTGGCGCTCTACACGATCGATATCCCGGAGCACCCGGGGCCCATCTTTGTGGCCATGGCACTCTATGGTGTTGCGACGATAATCAGTCTTCTGCCGTTCGGAACAGTGCGCATGCCGATTTGGATGGCCACGTTCAACTTTGCCATCGTCGTAGCGATCACCCTCCTCGTGGCCAACGAACTCGACTTCGCCCGTGAAGGTGGCACCGGCTACGCCACCTGGTACGTCGCTGCAAGTGGAACGCTACTCACCATTACGTCGACGCGCGGACGACACACTTTCGCGTGGCTGGGCATCGGATTCCTTGTCGCGCACACTTTCAGCCTTGGCCCTGTGGGTCCTGCAGGACTCTTTAGCCTCGGCATCGTGGGTAGTGCATCATGGGTTGCGGTGTCGCATGTTCTCTCAAGCGGTCTCGCTAAGGCATCCAAAGATGCTCAGCGGTTCATCATGGCTGAGAAAGAGGCGACCGATTGGCAGGCCGCCCAAGACGCTCACGTGCATGAGCGACAGTTTCGCCTAGAGCAGACCGGCACGATGGCTCTGTCGATGCTTGAACGTATCCAGGAGACGAACGGCGCCCTCTCCGAGGAGGACCGCCGCGAGTGTCTCAACCTTGAGGGGGCGATCCGCGACGAGATTCGGGGACGAAAGCTCCTCAACGACGCTGTGCGCGATCAGGTCATGATTGCGCGCCGCCGTGGCGCCACAGTAACTCTCCTCGATGAGGGCGGCATTGACGACCTCTCTGACGCCGATCTCGACCGTGTGCTCAACCGCTTGGCCTTGGCGATTCAATCGACGAGTGCTGACAAGGTCATCGCCCGTACGGTTCCGGAAGGCTCGGATGTTGCCGTCACCGTTGTCGGCCTCCACAGCGTCGACGACGGCGAATCTAGCGCACTCGGTCAGGACTCGCTCGAGGAAGACGTTGTCGACATCTGGCTGGAGATTCCTCGCGTCGACGTCACTGCCGTCTAGGCCGTTGCGCGGGCTTCGGAGCTCCAACTGTTCCGTTAACGGCAGAAGAGCCGGAGTGGCTATAAGAAGCACTTCTCCGACTCTTCGCTAAAACCCGGGTCAGGACGATAACCCGAATACCGTCCTGACCCGCCCCCAAAGAATTGGCCCGCTTACCCTAGTCGGCCAACCTTTGGCGGTGTAACTCCTGAGGAGAGACACCTAGCACTTAATATTCTGCATCAAGAACGTACGCCGCAAAGTCGGTTTTTAGGGGGACTCCCGGGGGACAATATTCGCGGATAACTGCGGAATACCCCGTATTTTTGTGGAATTCAACGAATTCCATGCCCCGCAATTGGGGTACGAGCGAGACGCTGGGGCATCGGCTGGGGCGAAGCTGTTAACGGCGGGCGCTTGCCTTCCAAGCTCCCGGGCCCGTGTGAATCGGTGTGCGTATGGGGCGCTGGCTGCGTGCCCACGCCGACACCGGAGCCGCATCATCGGCACCCGCGATTTCCGCCGACTCCGCGAGGGCGGCGCGCACGACAGCGGTAACCGCCGCAACCTCCTCTGGAGTGACGATTGTGGAGACGATGCGAATGTCGACCGGCTCCTCTCGCACGTGTTTGCCGATCACAGCGGAATGTTTCCGTGCTTCTTGGGCGGCATGCTCGAGCGCTTCGTGCGGAGGGCGCGGAGCGCCTTCACGATCTGCACGCGAGTGGCGGCAGGCTCAATAACTCCATCAAGCTCACCACGCTCAGCAGCCAAGAACGGGCTTGCAACGTTGTAGGTGTATTCGTTGGCCAGTCGCGTGCGCACGGCAGCGACATCCTCACCAGCGGCCTCAGCGGCCTTGATCTCACCGCGGTACAAAATATTGACGGCACCCTGGCCGCCCATGACGGCAATCTCCGCGGTCGGCCAGGCGTAGTTGAGGTCTGCACCCAGCTGCTTGGATCCCATGACGATGTATGCCCCGCCATAGGCCTTACGCGTGATGACGGTAACCAGTGGCACCGTCGCTTCGGCGTAGGCGTAGAGCAGTTTCGCGCCACGACGGATAACGCCTGTCCATTCCTGGTCGGTGCCGGGAAGGTAGCCGGGAACATCCACGAGAGTCAAGATCGGGATGCTGAAAGCGTCGCAGAAGCGCACGAAGCGCGAAGCCTTCTCGCCAGCTTCGATGTTGAGGGTTCCCGCCATCGCCTGCGGCTGGTTGGCAACAATACCCACGGAGCGACCTTCAACGCGGCCAAAACCGACGACGATGTTGGGGGCGAAGAGCGGCTGGGTCTCGAGGAAGTCACCGTTGTCGACAATGTGCTCGATGATCGTCTTCACGTCATAGGGCTGGTTGGGGCTGTCCGGGATGATCGTGTTGAGTTTGCGATCCTCGTCCGTGATCTCCAACTCAACTTCGCTCTCGTAAATGGGAGCATCCGACATGTTGTTGTCTGGCAAAAAGCCGACGAGGGTGCGGGCGTAGTCGAGGGCATCCGCCTCGTCGCTTGCAAGGTAGTGGGCTACGCCAGAAACCTTGTTGTGAGTGAGCGCGCCGCCCAGCTCTTCCATGCCGACATCTTCACCGGTGACCGTCTTGATGACGTCGGGGCCTGTCACGAACATCTGGCTGGTCTTGTCGACCATGATGACGAAGTCGGTGAGGGCGGGGGAGTACACGGCGCCACCGGCGGCCGGGCCCATGATGATGGAGATCTGCGGGATAACACCCGAAGCTTGCGTGTTGCGGCGAAAAATCTCGCCGTACTTGCCGAGAGCAACGACGCCCTCCTGAATGCGGGCGCCCCCTGAGTCAAGCATTCCGATGATCGGAACGCCCGTCTTCATCGCGTGGTCCATGACCTTGATGATCTTTTCGCCGGCAACTTCACCGAGAGAGCCGCCGAAGATAGTGAAGTCCTGAGCATAAACGGCAACCTGACGGCCGTGGATCGTGCCAACGCCCGTCACAACAGCGTCACCATAGGGCCGCTTCTTTTCCATGCCAAAGGCGTGGGTGCGATGACGAACGAACTCGTCAAGCTCGACGAAGGAGCCATGATCGAGCAGTTGTTCGATGCGCTCGCGGGCGGTCATCTTGCCCTTGGCGTGCTGCTTCTCAATCGCCGCGTCACCACTGGCAGTCACGGCTTCGTGATAACGGTTCTTGAGATCGGCGATCCGGCCGGCGGTCGTGAACATGTCTGGAGTCGTATTGTCTTCGGTCACTGTGTCACTTTACCCACCCCTGCCCCGCTTATGTGGTTGGCGGAACCCACAAGTTTCAGGCCGCTTTCATTGAGGAAACACTAGAGACAGATGAGTGCCTCTACGCTGAAGCGATGCAACTCCCTTTGAGCACCGCGGTTCTCGCCGACCTTCAGTACCGTGAGCAGGTCGGTTCAACCAACCACGAACTGATGGCGCAAGCCGCGCGCGGCGACGCGCAGCACCTTGCTGCGATGATCACCACAGATCAGACGGCAGGACGCGGCAGGCTCGGTCGGGAGTGGATCGCGCCGCCTGGCAGAACACTGGCTGTCTCGGTGCTGCTGGCGCCGAGCGACGCCACTATCGAATCTTTGGCCTGGATGCCGTTGATCGGCGGTCTGGCAATGGCTCGCGCCGTGCGCACCCTGGTCACCGATCGCGAGGTGACCCTGAAGTGGCCAAATGACGTGCAGATCGAGGGCATGAAAGTTTCCGGTTTACTCTCAGAGCTGGTTTCGGACGGCACGGGAGTCGTCGTCGGCGCCGGGCTGAACCTCACAATCGAGCGCGATGAGCTGCCGACATCCGTCTCAACGTCTTTGCTGCTGGAAGGAGTCGATCCTGGCGTCGATCTCGCACTCAGTCGCTATTTGACGGAACTCGTGGGTCTTTATGAACAGTTTGTTGTCGGCGGACTCGACCCGGTGCGCAGCGGGCTCGCGGATGCCGTGCGAGCCGAGTGTGGAACAATCGGCCGACGCGTGCGGGTAGAGCTTCCCGGTGGCGGTCGACTATTCGGCACGGCCGAAACCATCGATGATCACGGGCAGCTGGTAGTGCGGGATGACGCGAACAACGGCTTGCAGCACGTCGCGGCTGGCGACGTCACCCACCTGCGGTATGAATGAGCTATGCCAAATGAGACAGTGAGTGTTCAACGCGAGGCAATAGTTGCCCGCGTTCGCTCACACGCGCGTGCTTTGGTCTTTCCCGGCATCGTTCTCGTTGCTGTGGCAGCGGCTGTGGGCTTTTACTTCGGCAGCTTCGCCGAAGACTGGCAGAATCTTGCGCTGCTGACCGCGGGACTCGTTCTTATCGTTTTCGCCTGGTTCTTGCCCTACTTCAGCTGGCTTGCCAGAAACTACACCATCACCACACGCCGCGTCGTGCTCTCGAGCGGTGTCTTTATCCGCGTTCGGCAAGAGCTTTTGCACAGCCGCGGCTATGACGTGACCGTGCGTCAAACCTGGGTGCAGCGGATGTTCGGCAGCGGCGATTTGCTCATTAACGCCGGTCACGACTACCCGGTCGTGTTGCGGGACATCCCGTCGGTCTCTCTCACTCAAGCAGCTCTTCACGACCTCATGGAAAACAACCAGAATGTTGTTTCGATGAGACGCCAACGTGAAGAATCGCAGCCCTCGGACGAAACGACAGTCTGGGGAACTCGCTAGATTCAGCGCTGCACGTTATGTTCTGTCAACCCTGATCAGATAGGGTGCGCAACGTGAAGATCTCAGTTATTGGATGCGGCTACCTGGGTGCTGTTCATGCGTCCTCGCTCGCAAAACTCGGCCATGTTGTTGTCGGTATCGACATCGATCAGGCGAAAATTGACCTGCTGTCCTCCGCTAAGGCGCCCTTCTATGAGCCAGGGCTTCCCGAACTCTTAAGCGAGACGCTCGCGACGGGGGCTCTCACTTTCTCGACCGACATGCGTCTCGCGCGAGGGGCAGCGGTGCATTTTGTTGCCGTGGGCACTCCGCAGCAGGAAGACTCGAATGCGGTCGATTTGCGCGCCGTTGAGTCGGCATTCGAGGCGATCGTTCTCCAGGTCTCGCCTGGCGACGTCGTCGTCGGAAAATCAACGGTGCCGGTGGGAACCGCTCAGCGGCTTGCCGAGCTCGTTGAAGCAGCCGGGGCGCACCTCGTGTGGAATCCAGAATTCTTGCGCGAAGGCTATGCGGTAAAAGACACCATCAGCCCCGATCGCCTCGTCTATGGTGTGCGGCCGGGCGATGACCACTCTGTCGCCGTGCTCGATGAGGTGTACGCCTCAGCGCTCGCTCAAGAGATTCCTCGAGTAGTCACGGACTTTGCCACCTCGGAACTCGTCAAAGTTGCCGCTAACGCGTTCCTTGCGACAAAAATTTCGTTCATCAACGCCATGGCCGAGGTTGCTGAGGTCACCGGTGCTGATGTCACCCAGCTTGCGGATGCCATCGGTTATGACCAGCGCATCGGCCGCCGCTTTCTCAATGCCGGTCTCGGATTCGGCGGTGGCTGTCTCCCGAAGGACATCCGAGGCTTTATGGCGCGCGCGTCAGAGCTAGGAGCCGGCGACGCGCTGAACTTCCTCGGTGAGGTTGATGCGATCAACCTTCGCCGCCGTGAGCGCATGGTTGACCTGTGTCGCGAGGTTCTCGGCGGAAACATCGAGGGCGCAAAGATTGCGGTTCTTGGCCTCGCTTTCAAGCCAGATTCTGACGATGTGCGGGATTCTCCCGCGCTCGACGTTGCCGCTCGCCTTGCTGAGTTGGGTGGGAACGTTCGGGCGACCGACCCCCAAGCAGTCGAAACCTCGCGCCGCTTGCGCCCTGAGCTCGACTATGTGGCTACTGCGGAAGAGGCCGCCCGCGATGCTGATGTCGTACTTGTGCTGACCGAGTGGCGCGAATATCGAAACATCGATCCCGTCGCGCTCGGCTCAGTCGTTTCGGTGCGCGCGATCCTCGACGGTAGAAACTGTTTGGACCCGGTGCAGTGGCGCGAGGCCGGCTGGACGTACCGCGCTCTCGGTCGCCCCTAGGCCCGAATTAGCAGTGACTACTTCGCGGTGGGGGCTGAAAACCCACCAGCGGTAGAGAGCAAAACGGAAGAACGCCCCCAGCGCGAGGCCCACAACGTTCGTGGCAATGTTGTCGGCAAGGAGCGAGGTATAGCCAAGAACGTAGTGGGATACCCACAGGCTGAGCACCCCGATCCCCATTCCGGCGATGCTAACGAGAGCAAACTCGACGCCTTCGCGAGTGGCACGAGTGCGTGCCGAAGTGGCGAAAGTCCAGCGACGATTGCCAATCCAATTGGCGCCGATGGCCAAAGTGGTCGAGATGATTTTGGCGATCACCGGTCCTTCATGAAGAACGTCCGGTGAGAGAATTGTGAGCCGCAACAGATTGAATACCGCGACATCGATCACAAGCCCGCCGAGCCCTACTACGCCGAAACGCAGAAACTGGCCGAGCAGCTTTCGCATGTGATCTCCGTGGTAGACAAGAATGGGGCAGGGCGGTTGGAAGTCTAACCGTCCAAGCTAGGCCCGAAGCTGGGCATCATCCTAGACAGTGCAGGAGTCACTAGTGCCACCAATCGTGGGCGTAATTGGCGGAGGCCAGCTGGCCAGAATGATGATCCCGCGCGCAATCGAGCTCGGTTTCGAGTTGCGCGTGCTCGCGGAGGCCGAAGGAATGTCTGCCGCGATTGCCGCCACTGCGGTCGGCGACTATCGGGATGCGGCCACCGTTCTTGAGTTTGCTCGCGATGTTGACGTGATTACGTTCGACCATGAGCACGTGCCTCAGGATGTGCTGGCTCAGTTGGCCGAGGCCGGGGTCTCCGTGCACCCGGGCGCAGCACCACTCGCGGTTGCTCAAGACAAGATTCTGATGCGCCAAGAGCTCACGCGCCTGGGGCTGCCCGTTCCTGAATGGGCGAGCGTGTCGACGCCAGCCGAGCTTGAGGACTTTCTTGCTGCCAACGGCGGTCGGGTGATCGTCAAAACTCCTCGCGGAGGCTATGACGGCAAAGGTGTTCGTGTTGTCTCAGAGTCCAGCGACGTCGCAGACTGGTTCGAAGCGGGTGGGCCACTCCTTGCCGAAGAGTTGGTGTCATTCACTCGGGAACTTGCACAACTCGCCGCACGTAGTCCTAGTGGCGAAGTAGCCCTCTGGCCTCTCGTGGAATCAATCCAACAAGACGGGGTGTGCGCTGAAGTCATCGCGCCAGCGCCATCGCTCACCGCGCCAACGGCGGCTGCCGCAGCCGAGATCGCTCGCACCGTCGCCGACAAGCTCGGCGTCACTGGTGTTCTCGCGGTGGAACTCTTCGAGACCGCCGATGGGCAACTGCTGATCAATGAGCTCGCCATGCGCCCCCACAACAGCGGGCACTGGACCATGGATGGCGCGGTCACCAGCCAATTCGAACAACACTTGCGGGCCGTGCTCGATCTGCCTCTCGGCGCGACAGATGCGCGCTCGCCGTGGACCGTCATGATCAACGTTCTCGGGGGACCAACATCCGGAACCATCGCTGAGCGTTATCCGCTCGCCCTCGCCAACCAACCCACCGCCAAATTTCACGAATATGGCAAAGCCCCGCGACCCGGTCGCAAGGTCGGACACGTGAACGTGAGCGGTGTTGACCTCGACGATGTCGTGTACCGCGCGCGTGCCGCAGCGGCGATTCTCAAGGATTGACATCTAGCATGGGTTCCGTGACTCAACCGCAAGTAGCCGTCGTAATGGGATCAGACTCTGACTGGAAGGTCATGGTCGACGCTTCTGCCGCGCTCAAAGACTTTGGAATTGTGCACGAAGTCAGCGTGGTTTCGGCCCACCGCAGCCCCGAAAAAATGATTGCGTTCGGCAAAGAGGCTGCCAGTCGTGGCATTCGAGTGATCATTGCGGGCGCTGGCGGAGCAGCCCACTTGCCTGGCATGCTCGCCGCAGTTACTACCCTCCCGGTTGTCGGCGTTCCTGTTCCTCTCGCCAAGCTTGACGGCATGGATTCGTTGCTGTCGATTGTGCAAATGCCCGCGGGCATCCCCGTCGCAACTGTCTCGATTGGTGGAGCACGAAACGCGGGAATCCTCGCCGCGCGCATCCTCGGCTCTGGTGATGCCGAATTGACTCAGAAGCTGGCCGACTACGCGGCAAGCCTCGAGGCAATGGTGGATGACAAGAACGCTGCACTGAACGCGAGCCTGTGAGCGCATCTAGTTCACTCCGTCAGCCAGCCGACCGTTCGGCGGCGACGATGACAAAGCGCGCGTGGTGGCTACTCGGCCTCAACATTCTTATTCCCGGCTCGGCCCAGTTGCTCGCCGGAAATCGCAAGCTTGGGCGTTTTGGGGTCGTCGCGAGCTTGATCTTCGTGCTCCTCGTGGTGCTCGCGATCATATTGATGACTGCGGCTCCGGCGGTGCTGCTCACGATCGGCAGCAGCACGATCGGTCTCTGGGCAATCGCCATAATGCTGGCCTTCTATGCAGTGCTGTGGCTTGTGCTGACCGTCAACGCCTGGCGGTTGGCGAATCTCGGCCGAGCCAGTACCGGAGGCCGAACCCTCGTCGCTGCCTTTAGTGCCCTCGTGCTTGTTGCCGTTGCCGGCACTGCCGGGTACGGCGCCTACGTAGCCACGACAGCTAACTCATTCCTGAGCGATGTCTTCATCGCCGCCCCCACCAAGGAACCCGTCAACGGACGTTACAACATCCTCTTGCTGGGAGGAGACGCTGGCGCAGACCGTGACGGTTTGCGCCCCGACAGCATCACTCTGGCCAGCATCGACGCGGAAACGGGCGAAGCTGTCTTGATTGGGCTACCCCGAAACATGGAGCGCACTCCGTTCGTTGCCGGTTCGCCCCTCGCTGACAAATACCCGGAAGGCTATGGCGTCTATGGCTGCGACGTTGACGTATGCCTGCTGAATTCCATCTACACCGAAGTCGAGCTCAACACCCCAGAGCTGTATCCCGACGCTGTTGCCAACGGAAGCACACCCGGAATCGAAGCAATGCGTGACGCCGTCGAAGGAATCACCGGCCTCAGCATCCAGTACTACGCCCTTATCGACATGCAAGGGTTCTCTGACCTCATCGACTCGCTCGGTGGCGTCACGATCAATGTTGAAGAAGCAGTGCCGATTCATAGCGATCCCGAATTCACCATTGTTGCCGAGTGGATTCCCGCCGGCGTGCAAGTGATGGATGGCTACCACGCGCTCTGGTTCGCCCGTTCACGCCACGACACCACTGACTACGACCGAATGGGGCGGCAGCGTCAGCTGCAGCAAGCCGTTGTCGAACAATTCACTCCGTCAAACGTGTTGACGAAGTTTCAAGCGATTGCGTCAGCCAGCTCGAAAGTGGTCACGACCGATGTTCCTCAAGGAAGCTTGGGTTACTTTGTGAACCTCGCGTCGAAAACCCGTGCGCTGCCGATTGGTTCGCTCGAGTTAGTTCCGGCAAACGACATCGATCCTGAGTACCCCGACTTCGAGTATGTTCGCGAGCTCGTGGCCGGAGCTACAGTGCCAACGGTGGTAGACGACAGCACCGAATAGCCGGCGCCGAATAGTGGCGGCTATTACAGGTCAGCGTGCAGTTGCCAGACCTTTTCCGCTGACATGCGCCAATTGAATGCGCGGGAACGATCCTGACCGGCATAGAAGAGCCGCTCAGCGAATGGAGCATCGTTCAGCACCCGATTGACCCCTTCGGCAAGCGCCTCGCTATAGCCTTCTGACGGCTCGCGTTCGACAACGACTCCGGCATCAGCGGCAAGTTCCACCAGTGCGGGCGCATCAGAGTGCACGACAGGAATACCAAACGAGAGAGCCTCAAGCACAGGCATCCCGAATCCGACATCTAGGTTGGGATACACGAATGCCGATGCATGGTCGAAAGCCACCGACAGGTCTTCGTTGCTGAGAGTGCCGAGGCAACGAACACGCTCAGGACGGATCCCTTCGGAAGCGACGAAGGCGGCGATCGTTTCATCGTCGGGCTCTGGCCCTACCAAAAGCAGAACTACATCATCGTCGACGTCGCGGAGGGCACGGATAAGGTGATCGATCGCGCGATTCGGATCAAGGCCACCGATGGCGAGCAAGAATCGCTCGGGCAGGTTGAGCTCTTCTGCTCGTTCTTCACCGTTGTCGGGCACGCGCAAACTCGTACTTGGGGCACCACTAATAACGCGCACCCGATCGCCGAACTGGGCAATCTCGTCAAGCTGCTGGGCAACGGTGTGGCTGGGAACCACTACGGCGTCGGCATACTTCTCAGCACGGGCAAGCATCGCGCGGCTCCAGCTTGCCTGACGGCTTCCGAGCTGGTCTTGGCGCGTCCAAGCGACGGTTTCGTGCACCGTCACCACGATTTGATCGCCGCGATGGAGGCGGTCGTGGCGGCGAAGCGGGGCGAGGAGGCTCGTAGCGTGCAGCATTCCGGTGCCCGGAATTTTCGTGAAACCGTGCTGCCAGGATGCCCGCAACTCACGGCGGCTGAGCGCACTCTTATGCAGCTTCGCCAGGTTCGGTAGCCGTTCAGCAATAAGCGCGTATTCAGCGTCGGTTGACGCCGATACGAATGCTTCCACATAACAGTTGTTCGGCGCGCTCGCGATGAGCCCTCTCGTCAACTCTTCCGAATATCGGGCGACGCTGCCGTGATTCGGCGAGAGCATCTCATCGATGATGACGCGGAGATTGGTCATTCGGCAGTCAACGCTCCTGATTCAAAGGCGGCCTGAAGGGCCTGCTTCCAATCACGCATTGGTTCAATCCCCGCATCGAGCCACGCATGGTGACCGAGTACAGAAAAGCTTGGTCGGGGCGCAGGCCTCTGAAAAGCTGAACTGTCGGTCGGCTTGACCCTATCAGGATCGAGTCCGGCGCAGACGAAAACGGCTTGAGCAAGATCGAACCACGTAGCTTGTCCCGAATTTGTGCCGTGGAAAATTCCAGCGGGAGTTCCGGCATCAACGAGGGCAACAAGTTGATCAGCGAGATCACCCGTCCAAGTGGGCTGACCTCTCTGGTCGTTAACAACTTCGAGAGTGTCGCGGTCTGCAGCAAGCTTCAGCATGGTGCGGGGAAAATTCGACCCGTTCTTGCCATAAAGCCAAGCGGTACGCACAATCGCCGTGCGACCGGGATTGTGCTCGAGAGCTAGCAACTCGCCTGCAGCCTTCGTGCGGCCGTAGGCGGATACCGGATGCCGGAGAGCATCTTCGAGGTAAGGCTCGGTGGCCGTGCCGTCGAATACGTAGTCTGTCGAAAGCTGCACGAGCCGAGATCCGTGTTTTGCTGCGGCACGAGCCAGGTTGTGTGGCCCAACCGCGTTGACGAGGTGAGCGTTCTCTTCGTCAGTCTCAGCGTCATCCACTCGGGTGTACGCCGATGTGTTGATGATGACGTCGAAACCCTCCAGCGTTGCGAGAGTAGCTGTACCGTCGGTGATGTCGAGCTCGGCGCGAGTGAACCCAGTGGCTTCACGGCCGCTGAGGGCGTGCATGAGGTCGGTGCCGAGCATTCCGCCAGCACCAACCACAGCGATTCGCGTCACAGCGCAGCCTTGTCCTTGAGCGGTTCCCACCACTGGCGGTTGTCGCGGTACCACTGCACAACGTCAGCGAGACCCTGCTCGAACGGCACCTGAGGTGCATAGCCAAGCTCAGACTGAATCTTGGAGATGTCGACGCTGTAGCGCAGGTCGTGACCGAGGCGATCCTCAACGCGGTCGACTGATGACCAGTCGGTGCCGGTGTGGTCGAGGAGCATCTGGGTGAGCTCCTTGTTGGTGAGTTCTGTGCCGCCGCCGATGTTATAGATTTCGCCAGCCCGACCACCCGATACGACGAGAGCGATGCCGCGGCAGTGGTCGTCAACGTGCAGCCAGTCGCGGATGTTGTTGCCCTCGCCGTAGAGGGGAACGTGTTTGCCGTCGATCAGATTGGTGACGAACAAGGGAATCAGCTTCTCGGGGAAGTGGTACGGACCGTAGTTGTTAGAACAGCGTGTGATTGACACGTTGAGTCCGTGGGTGCGGTAGTAGCTGCGCGCGAGCAGGTCGCTGCCAGCCTTGGACGCCGAGTACGGCGAGTTGGGCTCGAGCGGGCGAAGTTCGTCCCACGAACCTTCCGCAATCGAGCCGTAGACCTCGTCTGTTGAGACGTGAACAAACCGAGGTGTCTTGGCGCGAAGTGCAGCATCGAGCAGGCGTTGCGTACCGAGAACGTTCGTCTCGACAAAAGCGCTGGCATCGCGCACTGAGCGGTCAACGTGTGACTCTGCGGCGAAGTGCACGATCGTGTCGACGTCACCCAGAAGCTGGTCGAGCAGATCAGCATCGCGGATGTCGCCCTCAACGAATGTGTAGCGGGGCGAGTCGGCGATCGGTGCCAGATTTTCGAGGTTTCCCGAGTAGGTCAAGGCATCAAGCACCACGACATCGGCACCAGCAAGACCAGGGTAGGTGTCTTCTAGTGTGCGTCGAACGAAGTTCGAGCCGATGAATCCGGCGCCGCCGGTCACGAGGATCTTCATGAGGGGTTCCTATCTGAATTGGGTGCAGAGTCTGTGGAGCGTGCTGAAGCGCCAGAGGTGGGAAATTCTGAGGCCAAGGTTCGCTTGAGGGCTTCCTGCAAGCTGTACGTGGCGGTGTAGCCGGAGTCGCGCAGCCGATCGGTGTTCACCGTTGTATCGGCGGCGAACTTGCGAATTCGAACAGCGCTAATGGGAAAAGTTCGTCTGGTGATCTTAGCGGCAGCGTCAAAGACGTAGCCGGCGGCTATCCCCAGCGCGAGTGGTAGGCGCAATCCACTGGCAGCGTGAATGTTCATTTCGTCGCGCAAAATCGAGATGAGATCCTTCGTCGACAGATCGGGCTTGTCAGCGAAATTGCGGATCTCGATGCCTGCAGGAGCCTCGAGTCTGCTTGCGATGTAGCCGACGATGTTGCCGACGTACGCCATCGACTTCTTGTTTTCGCCCTTGCCCACCATGATGAAGCGGCCAGAGGAGACCTGCTTTGCCAGGTTGTACACGTTGCCGCGGTTGCCTTCGCCGAACACGACTGACGGTCGCACCATCGCTAACGAGCGTGCGGCATCCGCGTTCGCCCATTCGCTGAAAACGCCCTCGGCTACGAGCTTTGAACGACCGTATTCGTTGAAGGGTTCTGGCACCGAGTCTTCGGCAGCATTGTTCTTGTCGAGGCCGTAGATCGCAACGGTGCTCGTAAAAACGATGCGCTGGATGCCGTTGGCCTCCGCGGCGGCCACAAGGGCGTGAGCGCCACCCACATTGACCTCGGTGTAGAGGCTCAGCGGCGAAACGTCATCCCGATGTTCCGCGGCAAGGTTGATGATCGCGTCGTGGCCAACACTCGCCGCCGTTAGTTCATCGGCGGAGCGCACATCGCCAGTGATCGATTGTTCCGGAAACTTCGTCGAGCGGTGACGGTCGAAATTGGTGAACTGGTGGCCTTGCTCGTGCAAAACTTCGAGAAGGCGACTGCCGATAAAGCCACTACCTCCGACGACGAGAACTTTCATAGAGCTACCTTCTCTGTTTGCGTCAGACTTGCTATTCACCAGACACCAGCGACGATCAATAAGCCAATTATCCACTGATCTCTTGGGCGTCGCCTGAGTTGTGATGCTCGACGAGCAAGGGCGAATCGAGACCGCAGGTCCCGTTTATCTACGAGCTCGCGCATCAGTGTCAGTTCAGCAGTGAACGTGTCGTTGGCGACGCTAATGGCAACGCGAGTTAACAGCTGAGCTTGACCACGATGCCACTGTTCGCGCACTAAAGACAACCGCGAGAGCGCCGAGCGAGCGCCGACGTTAGCGCCCATGACGTTCGCATCGTGCTGACGGTACTCAACGGTAGGAACAGAATCTATGTGCCAAAGCCAGCCGTGAGCGCGGGCGAGAACGTAGATCAGCCAGTCGTGATGCTGAGGTACCGTCCCGGCCTGGGCGGAGTTGAGGAAGTCGCGCGTGAGAGCGATGAGACGGCGAGAGAGGAGAAATGTTGAGCCCGGTCCTGGGCTCTCCAACAGATAGTCGAATCGTCGCTGCGGAAAGTCTTTCTTGACGAGGCTGCGAGAGCCGTCCGCCGTAAACGAGGTGACGTTCGAGGACACCCCGTCTGCGTCAAGGGCGAGGCTCAGTCGAACGTGCGAAGAAAGCTTCGTGGGGATCCAGATGTCATCTTGGTCGCAGAACGCGTAAAACTCACGGTCGGCGGGTGCGAGCTGAACGAGGCGGTAGAAGTTGGCAGCAGCGCTGCCCGAAGCGCCATCGCTGGCAATGATCGTCAACCGCGGTTCGGCTGCGGAGCGTTCGGCGAGCCACTCTGCTGTGCCATCCGTTGACGCGTCGTCACGAACGAAGACTTCTACGTCGACGCCCGACTGATTCAGCACGCTGTCGAGTTGCTCGGGCAGCCACCGCCGGCCGTTGTGGGTCGCCAGTAGAACGGCAACGCGGGGGAGCACCCCAGGGGTGAGATCGGCAGGCATAACTCCCCAATGATAGTTGGCTTGGCGTTGCGCGGTGAAGCGAGTGCTTCGCCTTAAGCTGGAGCCATGAGTGCGCTTGAGTCGACCCCCACTATCTCGGTGGCTTTGTGCACTCACAATGGTGCCTTGTATATCGAAGAGCAACTGGTGAGCATCCTCGAACAGCAGCCAGCGCCACAGCAACTTGTTGTCTCGGATGACGCGTCACGTGACGCCACGATCGCCATCGTCCATGAGGTCGCAGCACGCTATCCCGCGGTAAAGCTCACCGTTCTTGAAAACGTTCCCCCTCTCGGCGTGACCAAAAATTTTGAACAGGCGATTCGTGCGTGCACAGGCGATCTCATTGCGCTGAGCGATCAGGATGATGTGTGGCACACGGGCAGACTTGCTCTTTTCGTGACGGAGTTCGCGGCACACCCCGACGTTGCGCTCATCCATAGTGATGCGCGTCTCGTCGATGCCGAGGGCGCGACCGTCGGTCAGACACTGATGGGAGCATTGGAAGTGGGAGCGGGCGAAATAGCCAGCATTCATTCGGGTGACGCTTTTTCGGTTGTGCTCCGCCGCAACGTAGTGACGGGGGCATGTTCGGTGTTGCGAAAAAGCCTTGTCGAGTTTGCGGCACCGTTTCCCCCATCGTGGGTGCACGATGAATGGTTGGGGGTGATCGCGGCGGCCGTGGCCTCGACCGACATCATTGAGCAGCCCACGATTGACTATCGCCAGCACGGCGCAAACCAAATCGGCGCAACTAAGCTCACACTGGCCGGCAAATTCGGGCGCATGATGGAGCCTCGACGTGCCCGCAATGCGCGACTCGAAACCAATATGACGGTGCTCGTTGACCGGCTCCAACGCCTCGGGTCGCGCGTAGATGACGACACCATGCACCGCGCGCGCGCCAAGCTTCAGCACGAACAGATGCGCAATGCGCTCCCGGCAGGCCGATTGCGCCGCATTCCTCCCGTCACCAGAGCTCTCGTGTCTGGACACTACGGTCGCTACTCCCGTGGTCCCCTCGACGCGGTGCGCGACGTTCTGCAACCGGTCGATTGACGGCGGCGTTCCGCCGTCGCTCGCATTCTCTGAGATAACCTGTACGGATGGTAACCGGACGCTCTGAACCTATTGTCGTGTCCGGGCAACCCCGCTTGCGGCGACGTTTTCGTCTCATCGCTTTGGCGCCGGTATTGGCGCTGCTCGCTCTCTCGGCTTGGGCATTCGCCTCGCCGATGGGAGCAGCGCCCGATGACGACTATCACTTAGTGAGCATCTGGTGTTCGACGGGCAACGAGGCGTATTGCCAGCCTGGCTCCACGGATGCCACTCGGCTCGTTCCACCTGCGATCCTAGAATCGCCATGCTATGCCTTCTACATCGACGACAGTGCCGCGTGTCAGAACAGCCTCGATTTTGAGGCCGGAGAACTCGTCGAATCGAAGCGCGGAAATTTCGTGGGCGCGTACCCTCCGCTGTATTACTCGGTGATGAGCGTCTTCGTGACTCCGGATGAGCACTTCTCTGTCATGATGATGCGGCTTTTCAATTCGATCTTGTTCGTCGCGATTACGACGGCACTGTATGTTCTGTTGCCGCGCGCTCGCAGACCCGCCTTGGTCTGGGGCTGGCTAATTACGACGCTACCGCTGGGTGTTTTCCTGCTGGCCTCGAACAATCCAAGCGGCTGGGGTGTCGCCGGCGTCGGTTCCGCGTGGCTCGCCCTCCTCAGTTTCTATGACGCGCGTACTCCTGTTTCCCGGTGGGCTTCCGCGGTTCTCGTGGTGATTTCAGTTCTCATGGCCGCTGGATCTCGCGGTGACGCAGCTCTCTACGTCACTGGCGCGCTCGGCGTCGCCGCAATCCTCGCTTTCGCCAACACGAAACGATTCTGGCTGTCGACTCTTCTGCCTCTCGCTATGGCGGTAGTCGCCGCCGCCTTCTTCCTGAGCGCTCGTCAGACGTCCTCCGGTGTTAATGGCTTCGGCGGACAAGAAGCTGGTCCGACGGGGGAGCAAGCCGTTGCCGCCGCCGACAACTTGGGAGGCTTCGGTCTCTTGGTGTCCAACTTCCTTAACGTTCCGTCGCTGTGGGTTGGTTCGTTCGGAAGCTGGCCGCTCGGTTGGCTCGATACACCGCTTCCTGAAGCAGTCACGTTCCTCGCTTTGGCCGCATTCGTCGGCATCGGCTTCGTCGGGCTGTCTACGCTCGATTGGCGTAAGGCGACGGCAATAGCGGGGGTCGGTTTCGTGTTGTGGGCCTTACCTACCTATGTGCTGACTCAGGGCGGAGACCGCGTGGGCGAGCAAGTGCAGCCGCGCTACATTTTGCCGTTGGTCGTCCTGCTCGGCGGGCTCCTCGTGCTGCAGGTAGGCCGCAAACGTTTTGCGCTCGGTCGCGTGCAAACGATCGCAATAGTTCTCTCGCTGAGCGCGGCCTACCTCGTCGCGCTCCACATGACGATGCGCCGCTACATCACCGGAAACGACGCTCCTGGTTGGAACCTCAACGCGGGAGCGGAATGGTTCTGGTCCGGAGTTCCCGCACCCATGATCGTCTGGGGAGTCGGATCGCTAGCGTTCGCGGCTCTTGTAGTGATTCTGGCGCGCGAAATGTCGATCTCAGCTGCAGCTGCAGCAGAGATCGACCACAACGAGAAAACTACGGAGTCGGTTTCCCGATAACGCGGTACGTCACACCCGGCCACTGTTCGGCGCTGCTCACACGGCGTCCATCAACAAACGTGCGGATGCCGGGCAGCTGCTCTGCGCTGAGAGTACGGTACTCCGCGTGATCGGCTTGCACTACGGCGGCGTCGATCGGCTCACCGTAGTGGTACGGAGTGAAGCCGAGTTTGGTCAGTTCGTCGTCGGTGTAGAGCGGGTCGTGCACGAGCACTGTCGCGCCACGGCTGGTGAGAGCTTCTACGGCGGCGAAGACACCAGAGAATGCTGTCTCCTTGACCTCACCGCGATACGCAGCGCCGAGAACGACGACGCGAGCACCGCTAACTTCGCCGTGGGCTCCTTCGAGGAGGCCAATCGTGTACTCAGGCATTCCGGCGTTCGCTTCGCGCGCGGCGCGTACGATGGTGGCGTCAGGATCGTTCCACAGGTACAGGCGCGGGTAGACGGGGATGCAGTGGCCTCCGACCGCGATTCCAGGCTGGTGGATGTGGCTGAATGGCTGTGAGTTCGTCGCCTGGATAACGGCGTAAATGTCGATGCCATTGTCGCCGGCAAAGCGGGCGAACTGGTTGGCAAGCCCGATGTTGACGTCGCGATAGGTGGTTTCCGCCAGTTTGGCAAGTTCGGATGCTTCAGCCGAACCGAGATCCCAGACACCGTTCTCGCGAGCCAGGTCGGGGCGCGCGTCGAAGTCGAGCACTGCGTTGTAGAAATCGGTAGCTTGCTTGGCGCCTTCAGCAGATAAGCCGCCAACAAGCTTGGGGTACTTGCGGAGGTCCTCGAAGACACGGCCAGTGAGAACGCGCTCGGGGGAGAAGACGAGGTGGAAGTCTGTGCCTTCGGTCAGGCCGGAGACCTCTTCGAGCAGCGGCTTCCAACGGTTGCGGGTCGTGCCAACAGGCAGAGTCGTTTCGTAGGAAACAAGGGTGCCGGGGGTCAGGTGCTCACCGAGTGACCGAGTGGCGACATCCATCCACCCGAAATCGGGCTTGGCATCATTGTCCACAAACAGCGGTACGACGAGCACAACAGCATCGGCGCCGGGGATGGCGTCGGCGTAGTCGGTTGTGGCACGAAGTTTGCCCGCGGGGACGAGTTCGCTCAAGCGTTCTTGCAGGTGGGCTTCACCGGGAAAAGGCTCGATACCTTTATTGATGAGGTCGACGAACTCGGCGTTGATATCAACACCAACGACGTCGTGGCCCTTCGAGGCGAATTGAACGGCCAAGGGAAGGCCGATCTTACCGAGAGCGACAACTGCAATTTTCACGAAATAGAGTCCTTTAGGTCTGCATGGCTATCTGCGTGCGAACTGGTCAAGTCTAGATGTTCGTGGCGTGTTAAGCGCGGTGAGCGAGTGTGGGGCGAACTCGTGATGCTCGCCCGCTGACGGACTGCTGGGTGCGCGGTGCTATCGTGAACCAGTGCGTGTACTGATGGTCACTCCGTGGTTTCCGACCCCTGGCTCTGCTGAGTCGGGGATCTTTGTCTTGCGCGATGCTCTTGCGCTAAGTGCTGAGCATTCCGTGAGCGTTGTCCACCTCGACTCCGCCTCAACAGCGCTATCTCGAAGCGGTGAAACGGACGTTCGCGGAGTGCGCACGCTCCGAGTGCCGTTTAATCGGTGGCGCCTGCGTGACTGGTTCTCGGCGCTCAAAGCCGTGAGAGCTGCTGCGGCAGAAGCGGATGTCGTTCACACGCACGCACTGACCGGGATCGTTTTGTTCGCGTTCGCGCGTCCAGGAAAATCGACGCGTTGGGTTCACACCGAGCACTGGTCCGGGTTGACGGCGCCAGAGACACTTTCTGCTCGCGGGCGATTGGGGCGTCGAGCACTCATGCCGATTCTTGCGCGCCCCGATGAAGTAATTGTGGCCTGTGATCGGCTAGCCAACACCATCCGCACTGTACGCAGCAAGCCCATCGTGACGATTCCGTGTGTCGTCGTTCCGCCGGCTGCTGTAGCCGCTGCACCGCACGATCCAGCGGTGTTGAGGATCGTGGGCATCGGGGGAATCATCGAGCGCAAAGGCGCGATCTGTGCCCTGGAAACTGTTGCCGAGCTCAAGCGTCGCGGCGTGACGGCCCACCTCACGTGGGTCGGCGAAGGCCCGCAGCGCGATGAACTCGTTGCTCGGGCGCAGCAACTAAACCTCGCTGATCAATTGACGCTGACCGGCGCCCTGAGCGAGACCGAGGTCGGGGTGCGACTCGACGAGTCTGACCTCTTCCTGCTCCCCACGCTTGGCGATAACTTTTGCATCGTTGTCGCCGAAGCTCTCTCTCATGGTCGGCCTATTGTCAGCGGTGCCGATACCGGGGCCGTTGACTATTCGACGGCGGCCGTGTCGCGTTTCGTCGAGGATGCCAAGAATCCGATTGCCTACGCCGAGGCAATTCTTGACCTGCGCTCGTCAACTGATTCGGTCAGTGCCGGAGAAATCGCTGAGACAGTAAAAGACCTCTTCACTCCGCAGCGGGTGAGTCAGCTCCTCGTCGCCTCGTACTCCCGCTAGCGGACTATCGCGGGGTATTTCCTTGGTCGTTCGTGCTTGGCGTGGCAAATGCGAGTCCAAGCCCGGATGCCCGGGTGTCGTACTCTGCGCGCGAGCACCATCCGCGTTTGTGCGCGATCCACGAACTTTTCACAGCCGCAAGGTCAGCGGCCACGATGATGTCGGAGCCCTTGAGCGCAGCACGGGCTGCGGGGTCTCGGCGAAGGTGCCGCCAATACACGCGGCCCTGGTCTAGGGGACCGAGGGAGTTGATGAGTCGCCCGATGGGAAAGGTTGCGAGTCGCGCATAGAGAGCGCGAGCACCAACCGCGTTGAGAAGACGATCAAGCAGAGGTTTGTTGACGCTCTCAAGCACGATGCTCTGATTGAGTGCCTCTGCATCGCGAGGAAAACCGAAGGAAACGACGCTCAAGTCGATTTCGCCGCTGTTCTCCGCGAGCAGAGTCTTCAAGTAGGAGTTTTCACCGCTGAGAGTGGCTCCCGCGGATGAGTTAGGGACGCCACCGATGAGGACGAGGACTTTCTTCACTGTCGACCGCTTTCGATTGTCTCGCGGAGAGCAGAAATTCGGGGTGCCAATTGTGCATCTCGTTCCAGATGAGCGGCCCACGTGCGCGCCGCTGCCCGCGTCTCGGCTGTAGAGTTCGTCGCCGCAATTGCCGCTGACTCAATCGCGGCGGCAAATTCTTCGGCACCGACAGCGGTGGCGGAGTGCACGCTGGGGTACCCCTCGAGAATTCCGGTTGCTGCGGTGATGGGGTCGTGGAGCGCCGCAATCGGCAACCCCGTTGACGCGTATTCGAACACTTTGCCGCTCGTCACATACCGGCTCTTGCTGATGACGAGCAGTAGGGCATCGAAGTCTTGATAGGTGGCCGAGACCTGCGTCTTGCTGACGGGACCGCCATAGCTTACGTTGTCGCCTTCGAACGACTTCAATAGGTTCGCAGCTTCTTGATCGGCTTCTGCGAAGTGACCGAGACGACCACGAATGACGAGTTTCGCATTCTCAAGTTGCGGCACGCGCGCTCGCGCGAGCGCCCATCCTTCGAGCGCCTCGCGCAGGGGAATCGGGCCATAGATCGTGCCCAAGTAGCCAAAGACGAGTGGTGAACCTTCGGGCCGGGCGCTGCTCGTGTCTCCAACAAAGCTGGTGTCGTAGCCGTTAGCGACCACATGAAATTTATCGGCTGCGTGAGGATATTCGGTGGAGTGCCACTGCTCGATTGGCTTGTTGACGAACCACGCTTCTGTGCACCGTGCGAGTAGCGATCGCTCAAGACGATTCGACCGGTGCCACCGTTTACCTACGCGTTTTCCTGAATACACATTGAGGTGCCAGGCATCCCGATGATCAATCACGAAGGGGATGCCGAATCGACGATTGAGATGGTTTGCGGCAGCGAAATCGACGTTGGGGTTCGCGGTTCCGAGCACAAGATCGACCGGCGTCGCCTCGTGGATCTTTTCCGCCGCACGTTCAAGCGGCTTTCTCCAGGAGCCGTAGGCGAGCTCGGGGAACTGCGCCAAAGATACGAGCCAGCGCGACGCATTCCAGAGCAGGGGGGAATAGACGCGAAGCCGCGACCACGACCCGATGTTGGTATCGCCCCGTTCTGGGTCAAACGGAATTCGAACAACCGAAATTCGGGGGTCAATTGAGTTGACCGTCTCGGGGTCAGAGCCGGTCAAGCGCTCGTAAGTGTCTTCGGTCGCAGTGAGCACCGTCACGTTCCAACCTTCGCGAACGAAGGCGTTTGCCGTGGCGAGGGCTCGATACATTCCGGCGTTGCGAGCAGGGGGAAACGCCCACGCGACGTAGAGAAGGTGTTGGCGATTTTCTTCGGAAGTCATTGCGCCTTAGTTTATTGGGTTTAGCTCGTGGCGGTACGGCACGGCCTTGCTAGGCTGACTGCGTGCGAGTACTAAGTGTCGTGGGCGCGCGCCCACAGTTTGTTAAGTTGGCGCCCATTTCCCAAGCGATGCGGGGGCGAGCAGAACACATTGTTGTTCACACTGGCCAGCACTATGACGAGTTGATGTCAGATGTGTTCTTCCGTGACCTCGGAATCGACGCCCCCGATGTGAACCTCGCTATTGGCTCCGGCAAGCACGGCGAACAAACCGGGGCCATGCTCGCGCAGCTTGAGCCGGTTATCGAGCGCTATCAGCCTGACTGGGTGCTTGTCTACGGAGACACGAACTCGACCTTGGCCGCGGCAGTCGCGGCGATCAAGATCCACGTTCCCGTTGCTCATCTTGAGGCCGGGTTGCGTTCTTTCAATAGACGGATGCCCGAGGAGCACAATCGTGTGCTCACGGATCACGCCGCAGATCTTCTCCTCGCCCCCACCCAAGTCGCCATGGATCACCTCGCCAATGAGGGCCTCGGTGAGAAGTCGGTGCTGGTCGGTGACGTGATGACTGATGTGCTCTACTCGGTACGCGACCGTATTCTGGCGAACCCGGTACCGCTTCCGGAAGGCGTTGAGCCGCAAGAATACTATGTGGCCACTCTTCACCGTCCCGATAACACCGACGACCCCGAGCGCTTAGCCGAAATCCTTTCTCAGCTTGGGTCCTTGAAGCATCCGGTGCTTCTCGCGGCCCACCCCCGACTTGTTGCTCTTGCCGAAACACATCAGCTCGACCTGAACCAAGGGTCGATTCGCGTGATCAGCCCGTTGGCATATCCCGAACTCGTGTCTGCCGTCAGTAACAGCGCGGGAGTGGTAACCGATTCCGGTGGGCTGCAGAAAGAAGCTTTCTTGCTGCGCGTTCCCTGCACCACGATTCGTCCGGAAACGGAGTGGGTCGAGACGGTGACTCTGGGATGGAACGAGCTCGTCAGCGAGGACCTCACGAAGCTGAAGTCCAGTGTCGAGCGCGCGCGTCCGGCGGATACCAATGAAGCGCCGTACGGCAGCGGCACTGCGGCAGATGCTGTCGTTGACGCCCTACTGGCACATCAGCGAGGCTAGTCTTCGCGCGGGCCGAGTCCGGCGAGCTTCGCCTGGATAGCAAAGTCGGGAACCTTGGCGACGAGTTCGTCGAACGTTCCCCCTTCGACAACTTTTCCGTCGCGCATGAAGAAAATCTGATCGGCTTCTTTGACCGTCGATAGACGGTGAGCGACGGTGACGATGGTCATCGAGCCTTTAAGTCGGCGGATGGCGTCGCCGACAGCAGCTTCTGTCGTCGTATCGAGCGCGCTCGTTGCCTCATCCATGACGAGAAAGAGCGGCTCGGCGTAGAGGGCGCGGGCGATGCCCAAACGTTGACGTTGACCTCCCGAGAGCGAAAGGCCGCGTTCGCCGATCCGGGCCTGAATCCCTCCGTCTCGAGATTCGATCGTGTCAAGAAGCTGAGCTTGCCGGAGTGCTTCGCGCACTTTGTCTTCGTCGAGGTCATTGGTCCACGTGAGGGCAACATTCTGGGCGACCGTCGCGTCGAAGAGGGCGACGTCTTGGGGCACGTAGGCGACATGATCGCGCCAGGCCCGCGTCATCCGGTCTAGTGCAACTCCATCGATATCGACGGTGCCCGCTGTCGGGGACATCAGCCCGAGAAGAATGTCGACGATCGTCGATTTCCCGGCGCCTGATGCGCCGACAAACGCAACGGTAGAGCCGAACGGGATATTCAGCGTGACCTCATCGAGAGCGGGCGTCGCGCCAGGGGAATACTCGAAGGTGACATCGCTCAGCCTGAGATTTTTAGGCTTATCGGGAAGTGGCTCCAGGCCGAGATCGTCGCCCTCGTTGGTGCTCGATTCGGACCGCTTGATCTCAGCCAGTACTGCTCGCGCCTGTGGTTCGCTCGTCGCCATTTGCGAGACGATTGATTGGAATCGGACCACGGAGGGGGCCATGCGAAAACCCGCGAGCCCGAAGAGCGCTACGGCGGAGGTTGCTTCCGCAACTCCGCCTGTTGCGAGTCCGACGAGTCCGACTACAACGAAACCGCCGATGAGTCCAGACTCCAGAATGAACCGCGGCACTTGCGCCAGAAATTGTGCGTTCGACCGTGCCTGAGTTGTTCGGCGTCGGTTCGCCCGAACGACTTCGGCTGCTTCTTGCGACTTATTGCGCAGCGTCACTTCTTTGAGCGCACCAACCATCTCCGTGATGAGGCGAGAACTGCGAAGCGAGAAACGCAACCCCACCCGGCCGGCTTCCCGTGAACGTTTTGTCACCCAGAAGAAGAGGACCATGCCGAGAAGGCTGAGGTAGATGAGTGCGGTGAGCGCGACGAGCGGCTGCACGAACGCCAGCACAATGACAACGGTGACGAAGCTAAATACTTCGCCGGGGAGGGTGGTGATGGGGCGAAGGTAGCTTGAGACCATTGCGGAAACACTGCTGTCGGTGAGGCGCACGACGTCGGCAGAGTTGCGCTTGAGGCGCTCCGTCCAGGTGGACTTGAGATAGCTGTCGAAGAGTCGCGAACCGATGACAAGCTCGAAGTTAGCGAAGACGCGAGTTGCCCGCCAAATAACGACGATCGAGAGTACGCCCTTCATGATGATGAGAAGGCAAATGAGTCCGAGCGCAACGAGAAGCCCATTCGTACTCACGGTTCCGATGAGGGGAAAACTCGGGTCGGTGCCGCTGACGATTGGTCCGATGACCACGGCGAGCAATCCGAGCGCCGCTGCATCGAGGGTAGAGAGCAGCGAGAGTGAAATCGAATAGCGAACGAGGAATCGCTGGGCCTTTGCCGGGAGCACGCTCAAGAGCTCTCGGTACAGATTCCACGATTTTTTCACAAGTTCTCCTGAGCATTTTTGGTGCCGCGGGGCAATTGCCCGCTCACGACTTTACTTCAGCGTTGAGCTGGCCAAGCTGAGTTCGATGGCATCGCAGCCACGTTCGGCGGCGGCCTGAAGCGAATAGTGTGCGCCCAACCAGTCAATCTTGGCCGCGGCCAGAGTGGTAGCGCTGGAGTTGGCCGCGTCGAGCATCGCTTCGGCCACCGCGGCAATGTCCCAATCCACAGCCCAACCGAGTGCGTGTTCGGCTGCCAACGTTCGAATCGGGCCCACGCCGGCGAATACCAACGGGGTTCCGCACGCTACCGAAACAAGGGCTTTGGTAGGGATGGCAAAGTCGTACCCGACTCCGGGGCGCACCGAAGCGAGTCCTGCCTGCGCTCCACGAAGGTGGGCCGCGACGACCGCTGATTCGACAAACCCATGAAAGGTGACGCGATCGCTGGCAGGTTCGAGGATCTTCTTGAGTTTCTTGACATCAACTCCGCCGCCGAACATGTCCAAACGTATAGTCGGATGCTGCTGAGCGACGCGAAGAAATGCTTCAGCGAAGACTTCCGACCCCTGAAACTCAGACATTGTGCCGGCGTAAACGAAGTACGGGGCATCCGCAGGTGCGTGGGGTCCATCCGGACGATAGATCGAGGTGTCGACACCAGTGCCGACGACAGTGACCTTCGAGGTGTCATCCATCAACTCGTCGAGTTCTTGACGTACTCCCTCGGATACAGCGAGGACGCCACGGGCGCCTTTGAGCACATACCGCTCCATCGCCGTCACGAGTTTGACGACTAGCCGGGGTGCGTTGATTGTCTTAACGGCCGCAGAAGTGACATCGGCGGAGTAGTAGAAATAGGGCATTCGGCGCACAGCCAGAGCGATCCGGGAGACGAGGCCGGTGGTGGGTGGTGGTTCGACGACCACAAAAGCTGCTCGTGGCGCGAACAGCAGTCGGAAAAAGAGAGGTATATCGAAGCTCGCATATTGGAGGTAGCCACGAACCGATCCCGAGCTATCGCGCAGTACCGGCCAACGCCGTATTTGCGCGGTGCTGTGCGGGCCGCCAGGCGCGCGCGTCGTGAGTACGGCAACGGAGTAGCCGCGCGCTTCAAGGGCAATCGTGAGTTGTTCCAGGCGATACGCGGCAGCGGTTCCTTCTGGCGCGTACACCCGGCTCGCGATGATGGCGCGTTTCCGTTGAGCTGTCATCGCGAGTGCTCGGGGGAACTGTTGGTTGCGTCCGGGTACCGACCGAGCGCGGCGATAAAGGCGGCACCTTCTGTCTCGGCGCTGAGAGCATCGGCGGCGAGATGAGAGGCATTCTTGAGTTCACGAACTTTTGCGGCGGTGAGGCCATTGATCGTTGCGGCGAGATCAGCAGCGCTCCACCCCGGCACTATTACGCCGACTCCGAACTCATTCACGATCTGCGCCATCATCGGGCTTTGACCAATAACGACTCCCATACGCGACTGAATGGCCTCGAAGAGTTTGTTCGGGAGCGAGAACTCGAGGTTGACGGCGGTGGGTTGATAGAAGATGACTTCGAGGTCGAACTCGTTGATTCGAGAAGGCACCTCAGTCATGGGAACGGGATCGACAAAACTGACTCGCTCACCGAAGGGACGTGCAAGTTCTTTCACTTGCGCGATTAGCGTGGGGTTGCCGGTCAGCATGAAGGTGAATGAGAAGCGTTTGTCAATGGTGGGAAGCGCGGCAAAGATTTCCTGAAATCCTCTAGCCCAACTTGCCATGCCATGAAACACCAGCTGAATGTTGTCATCGGACACTTCAGACGGCGTCAGATCCTCTCGCGGAGGGCTGTTGCGAACAATCTCGGGCAACGTTACGCCGAAGTCATCGACGTAAAGCTCGGCGATACGGCTCGCTACCGTTGTGCGCGTGTCGATGGCTGAATGCCCGATGAGCGAGCGCCGCCAACGGTAGTAGCGATCGGTGAGCATACGGCGGATGCTGTTGAGCTCGAGCTGAGGATCGCGGTATTCGTGCATATCGAGATGGATTTGCTTGGCGAGTGCAGCTCCGGTGAAGACCTTGCGCAGGGTCAGAAGGGGCAAAAAGTCGTAGTCTTCGAAGACGATGCAATCGTAGGCACCTGACGCGATTGCGCTGAGCAGCTCTTGGGGGATTCGGTCCAGCATCAAGTAGCGAAACTTTGCTTGAGATGGCAGCGCTCCGTACACCAAAAACGATCCCCAGCGAGCACGAACCCAGGGGGCTTGCGGCAGCAAAGCGTAGTGAGAATCCGCGGCGCTCGCCGGGTGCTCGCCAAGCCCGAGAGTATCGATCGACCAGCCGTCAGCCGACAGCCAATCGATCTGGCGACGGACTCGAGGGTCGTCCTTGAGATTCGAGTACGAAATGAGCAATATGCGTCGTGAAGTCAACTGACGTCTCTCCTGATTGAGTCAAAAAATACCGTGCGTTCTGTTTCTGCTGAGATTTCATGCGCGGCACGGTCTGAATTCTTCTTCATAAGCTCGATGTGCTCGACGGTGAGCGATGCAACGGTCTGCGGAGCACGCGGGGGTCTCGCGTCGTGGGGGACATCACAATGATGAGGGCTCGTCGATTGCTATGCGCCATAATGAGCCAATCCTAACCGCTGCCAAGTCGGTCGCCAGCGGCCGGACTGTGCGAAACTAGTGAGATGGCGCAGACCTGGGCAGTTGTCCCGATGTTCAATGAAGGAAGCGTCATTGCTTCGGTTGTTACCGAGTTGCGCAAGTCGATTCCCCACGTCGTCTGCATTGACGACTGCTCCACTGATAATTCTGTCGCGCAGGCGGAATCTGCCGGGGCGATCGTGGTGCGCCACCCCATCAACCTTGGCCAAGGTGCAAGCCTTCAAACCGGTTTCGAGTTCGTTCGCACCATTCCTGAAATGACCGAGATCGTCACGTTCGATGCCGATGGCCAGCATCAGGTTGCTGACGCGCTCGACATGGTGCAGAAATTGCGCGACGAGCACCTCGACATCGTGATTGGCTCGCGGTTTCTCGATGACCGCACCGATATGAGCCGCCTCAAACGCGCGGTGCTGCGGCTCGCAACGGGCTACACGCGAATGACGACCGGGATGGCGCTCACCGATGCTCACAACGGTCTGCGAGTCATTTCCCGTGACCTTTTGATGAAGATGCAATTGAAGCAAAACCGGATGGCGCACGCCTCAGAGCTGATTGATCAAGTGCGTTTTCATCATGCAACGTGGGCCGAGCATCCGACGCATATCGTGTACACGGACTATTCCCGTAGCAAAGGGCAGTCTGTGCTGAACTCCGTGAACATCCTCGTGGAAATAATCTTTAAGTAGGGCATCATGACGATAATTTTTCAGATCCTCGCGCTGATAGCAGTGGTGTTAGTCGCACTTCTGACCCTCCGCGGAGGGGGAGCGCGACGCCAGGCAGTTCAGCGTATTTTCATGCTCATCTTCATCCTCGCCGCGGGATCGTCGATCATCGCGCCTCAGGTGTGGACCTTTGCCGCTCGGCTTTTGGGTGTTGGCCGTGGCACAGACCTCTTGCTCTACATCACGGTGCTCGCGTTTCTCGCGTTCGTCGGCGCGACGTACCGCCGTTTTCGCCGTCTTGAGGATGATCTAACAGAAATGGCTCGGCAGTTAGCGCTGACGCGCGAACAAGCACAGCACCACGCCCCCGAGGAATAAGCGCCTCGCGGTACTGGGGGTGTGATTCGCGGCTTAGAGTCCGCTGATACGGTGTTCGAGCCCGTCTGCCACGAGCTTTTCGGCGATCGCCACGACGGACGCACCTTGAGCGAGAGTCACGATGCCCCCAGTCTCGCGCGACAGAACGGCGTCTCTGAACGCTTCGTGTTCAGCCCGAAGTGGCTCTTTCTTGTCGAGCGCAAATCGAGTGACGTCGCCCTCGGTGACGCCACGGAACTGTGAAATGTCGTCCCATTCGTGGCGGCCCACTCCGTTTTCGAAGAAGGTGAGGTCGGCGGTCAGGGTATCGGCTACAAGCGCACCCTTCTCGCCGGTAATGATCGTGGTGCGCTCTTTGAAGGGTGTGAGCCAGTTCACCGTGTGGCTGGCGATAGTGCCCTTGCTGAGCGTTCCGACTGCGACGACCATGTCTTCGTGTTCGCGGCCGCTTCGGAAGGTTGTTCGCGCGTTAATGGAGACGTACTCCTGCTGAGTTACCCACGCGGTCAGGTCAATGTCGTGAGTCGCTAGGTCTTTGATGACGCCCACATCGGCGATCCGGCCGGGGAAGGGCCCTTGTCGCCGTGTCGAGATTTGGTAGATCTCACCAAGCAGGCCTTCTTCGATGCGTTTGCGAGCAGACTGTAGGGCTGGGTTGTAGCGCTCGATATGGCCGACGCCGCCAATAAGCCCGGCAGTAGTGAAAAGATCACGCAGCTCGATGGCGTCTGCGGTTGTCGAAGCGACGGGCTTCTCGATGAGGGCGTGGATGCCACGCTCGGCGAGTGTACGGCCGATGTCGAGATGGTAGGTGGTCGGTGCGGCAACGACGCAGTAGTCAAAGCCCATATCGAGGAAGGTTTCCAGATCGCGAACAACCGGCTTTCCTTCGATCTGGTCGGCGACGGTTGGTGAGGGATCGTAAACCCCGCGAAATTCAACGCCTTCGAGTTCATTGAGGACGCGACTGTGGTGTCGGCCCATCACTCCGAGCCCGAGTACGCCTGCGCGTAATGTCATCTAGCTGCCTGCCTTTGCGACGTCATTTACTGCCTCGACGATGGTGTCACGTTCTTGCTCAGTCAGCGAGGGATAGACGGGCAGCGACAGTGCTTGAGTGGCGACTTCTTCGGTTACCGGGAGATCCAAGTCGAGTCTGAAGGACGGCAGTCGGTGGATCGGGGTGGGGTAGTACACGCCGGTTCCCACGCCGCGCGCGGCGAGAGCTTCTGCGAACGCATCCCGGTCTTGGTCAACGACACGGATCGTGTACTGGTGGTAGACGTGAACCGAGCCTTCGGCAGTGGGGGGAGTGATGACGCCAGAGAGGTTCGCGTCAAAGAAGTGCGCGTTGTCTTGACGCTGCTGGGTCCACCCCGCCAACTTGCCCAGTTGAACACGACCGATCGCTGCATGGATGTCGGTCATGCGAGTGTTAAACCCGACAACTTCGTTCTCGTAGCGGCGTTCCATTCCCTGGTTGCGCAAGACTCTGGCCATGCGAGCGAGCTCGTCGGAGCTAGTGGTGATCATCCCGCCTTCGCCTGACGTCATGTTTTTGGTGGGGTAGAACGAGAACGACCCGGCAATGCCCCAGTTGCCAACCGGGATCCCATTGACAGAGGCGGCATGAGCTTGAGCGGCATCCTCGAAGACGAGAAGGTCATGCTTCTGAGCAATTTCTGTGAGCTCGACCATGAGTGCGGGGTGACCGTAGAGGTGCACTGGCATGATGGCACGCGTCTTGGGGGTGATCGCTGCTTCGACGGCTGCGGGGTCGATCGAGAAGTAGTCCTCTTCGATGTCGACGAACACCGGGGTGGCCCCCGCGAGCGCTACAGCGTTTGCCGTTGCCGCAAAACTGAACGATGGCACAATGACCTCGTCACCGTGGCCGACGCCAGCAGCGACAAACGCCATGTGGAGCGCGGACGTTCCTGAGTTGACCGCTACGGAGTGTGCTCCGCCGACGATCGCTGAGAACTCGGTTTCGAAAGCCGCAACTTCGGGACCTTGCGCGAGCATTCCGGAACGCATTACGCGGTCAACGGCTTCGCGTTCTTCTTGGCCGATTTGTGGCCTAGCTGCGGGAATCACTTACTCTGCACCTCAATTAGTTGACCGGACGCTATTTCGCGGTACTTCGCGTCGGTGACCGGACAGCTCCACTCACCGGGTGATGTTTCTTTTAAAGGATGGCCAGCAGTGCCAACCCATCCAACGCGCTTGGCTGGGCTGCCAACGACGAGCGCGAAATCTGGCACGTCTTTGACGACAACTGAGCCCGCCCCGACGAGTGCCCAGCGACCGATCACGATGGGTGCGATGCAGGTGCTGTTCGCGCCGATTGACGCTCCTTCGCGAATATCGACGCCGACGGGGTGCCAATCATCCGCTGATTTCGGTGTGCCATCAGCGTTGATGGCGCGAGGAAAGTGATCGTTCGTGAGCACGACAGCCGGGCCGATGAAGACGCCAGCGGCAAGTTTTGCGGGTTCGTACACAAGGGCGTAGTTCTGAATTTTGCAGTTGGGGCCAACTTCTACGCCGCTGCCGATGTAGGCGCCGCGACCGACGATGCAGTTCTCTCCCACGCTGGCGTTTTCTCGAATCTGGGCGTAGTGCCAGACGCGGACGCTCTCTGCGAGCGTCGCTGTCGCGGCAATATCGGCGCTGGGGTGGCGCAGAGCGTTCGTGTCGTGCATTCAGGCTCCGTAGCGATCGCGGGAAAAGCGTCAGGTCAGGATCCATCCTATTCCGTCGGCCTCGGTCTGTCGTCTGAGATGAGGACGGCACTGCGTTGCCGTGGTCGCCACACGCCCGTGAGACACTTCCCTTGTGAACCGCACTCTTCAAGCACTTCGGTCTCGACTGCCTGATTGGATCGGCGGGCGACTACGGGCGAAAAAATTCCGGTACCGGGCTTCGGATGTGCCGCGGATGAGTCCGGTCCCGTCAACTCCTATTCGAGTCTTCATCGGTCCCGCAAACTATGCCGGGCAGGGCGATCGCTATGCGCGCGCAATCGAGGCGCTTCCTGGCATCGGTGCCGTGAGCATGCAGCGAGTAATTGGCAATTTCGGCTTTCCTGCCGATATTTCGGTGCCCCCGAATGTCTTTCGTTCATCCCGTCGATGGCAGAAGCGACAACGTGCCTATGTTCTAGCGAACTTCACGCACGTTGTTTATGAGGCACAGATGCCCCTCTTCGGCGATCTCGTGAACGGTGGTCTCGAAGCCGAGGTTGCGGAGCTGCGTTCTCACGGTATCCACGTCGTGATGCTCTCACACGGGTCTGATCTTCGTTCGCCCGCGCTACACCGCGAGCGCGACAAGTGGTCCCCCTTTCACGAAACCAACCCACGAGCCGAACGAGTGAAGGCGATTGTCGAGAAGAACCGGGCGGCGCTGGGCCGGTTAAACGCGCCGGTTCTTGTCACGACGCCAGATTTATTAGGGGACTGGCCAACGGCAACGTGGATTCCGTTGGTAGTTGAGCCGGAGCGCTGGGAGAACGAGTCGCCGATTCTGGAGCGATCGCGACCACGGGTACTTCATGCGCCGTCAAATGCGTGGATCAAAGGCTCCGACCTGATCGAGCCAGTGCTCACGCGACTTCATGATGACGGAGTTATCGAATACAAGAGAGTTTCTGGGGTGCCAGGAGCACAAATGCCGGCGCTCTATCGAGAAGCGGACATCGTCTTAGAACAGTTCCGCATCGGCACTTACTCGGTCACCGCGGTGGAAGCGCTCGCTGCGGGACGGCTCGTCATCGCTCATGTCTTCGACGACGTGCGCGCGCACGTTGAAGACGCCGTTGATCGAGAACTCCCGGTGATCGAGGCAACCGTCGACAGCGTTGAGGAGGTTCTCTTGGCGATATGCGCAGACCGTGACCACTTCATCCAGCAGGCTAAAAAAGGCCCAGCATTCGTGCGTGCTGTGCATGACGGTCGGCTCTCGGCCGAGGTTCTCGAAGGGTTCCTGCACTAGCGCAGTTTCATCTTGGAGCGTGGAGCAACTCGCGGTGTCACTCAAAGAGGGACTTCACAATTCTCCCAGAAGACATATCCTTTAACAACGTAGCTTGGCCGGGGGGATGTTTGATGAATAAGTTTATGGCTGTAAAGAGTCGTTTGTTTCGGGTAACCGCGATCGTTGGGGCGATCGCAGTGCTTGCCTCCGGGGCTGTCGTTCAAGGTTCAGCGACCCCCGCTGAGGCCTACACCGGCAGCGAATTCAATCCCGGAAACATCATCAGCGATGATGAGTTCTACAATGGCAGCGCGATGACAGAAGCCGAGATTCAGGCTTTCCTCAACGCCAAGACGGGCGTGCTCAAGACCTTGCGCCAAAGCGTCACCACTCGCGCTCGAGAAGTCTCTCAAACCACGGGCAACCTGATCTGTGAAGCGATTCCGGGCGGCAGCAACCTGCTCGCGTCGACAATGATCTACCGGGCACAAGTAGCCTGCGGGATTAGCGCGAAGGTCATCCTCGCCACACTCCAAAAAGAACAAGGGCTGATCACGCGCACTAGCCCCAGCTACCACAACATCAACTACGCGCTGGGATACGGTTGCCCGGACACTCCGCAGGGTTGTGGCGAGGCCTACGAGGGCTTCGGGTACCAGGTGTATACGGGGACCCGGCAGTTCAAGGCCTACAAGGCAGCTAACTTTGCCAAGCAGCCCGGCGTTCACACGATCGCGTACTTCCCCAATAACCCTGCGTGTGGCGCGAAGTCAATCAACATCGTGAACTACGCGACAGCCGCTCTCTACAACTACACCCCCTACGTGCCGAATGCCGCAGCGTTGGCAAATCTCGGAGGGTTGGGCGACGACTGCTCTTCGTACGGAAACCGTAACTTCTGGAACTATTACTACTCCTGGTTTGGCAACCCGACAAGCATTCAGCCGGCAGCCACTGTCGAGCGAATCGGTGGCGGAAGCCGCTATGCAGTGTCTGCAGCGCTCGTCAACAAGAACTACCCCACACCCGGCGTCGAGCGTGTGTACGTTGCCACCGGCGCCGCATTCGCTGACGCACTGAGTGTTTCTGTTGCTGCCGCGGTGCAGAAGGCTCCATTGCTTCTTGTGGAAGCTAACTCGCTGCCAACGAGCGTCAAAGCCGAACTCGTGCGATTGAAGCCCCAAGAAATTGTCGTATTGGGCGGCCCAACGGTGGTTTCTAACGCGGTGGCTACCCAGCTGCAAGGCCTTTCACCCTCGGTGAAGCGCATCTATGGTGGCGATCGCTACGAAACCTCTCGACTCATCGCGACTAGCGCGTTCCCGGCGGGAGCGACCACCTCGGTCTACCTCGCGACTGGAACGGACTTCCCTGATGCTCTCTCGGCCAGCTCCGCTGCCGCTAGCCTAGGCGGACCGCTCGTGCTGGTTCGGGGAACTAGCTCATCGCTCGACGCCAAAACGCTTGCGCTGTTGACCTCGTTGGGAACGACCAAGGTATTCATTGCGGGAGGCACCGGAGTGATGTCCAACGGAATTCAAGCGCAGCTCAACAGCATCTTTGGCACAGCGAACGTCACACGCTACGGTGGCTCGAATCGCTATGCGACGTCGCAAGCCATTAACGGCGCTGCCTTCTCGACGGCAAGTTCTGTGTACTTCGCCACAGGGACAAACTTCCCAGACGCGCTCTCCGGTGCGGCGATTGCCGGAGCGACGGCAGCTCCGCTTTATATCGTGCAACCAACGTGCGTTCCGAAACCAGTGCTGCAGGATGTCAAGGACCTTGCGGCATCCAAGGTTTATATTCTGGGCGGTACTGGCGCGCTGAGCCAGAGCGTGGCGAAGTTCGTGAATTGCAGCTCTTAGGTTTCAGCATCCCGGCAAGGGGCAGGACTGTTCTTAGACTGGCGCCATGAGAGTTTTAGTTACTGGTGGGGCCGGCTACATCGGGGCGCACACCTCACGGCTCTTAGAGGCGCGTGGCGACTACGTTCTCGTCGTCGACGATCTCGTTACGGGTTCTCGCGATCGAATCCCCGGCATCCCTGTCGTGGAAGGCAACCTCGCCAATGGATCCGCTCTTCAGCTCGAGACGTTGATGCACGAGCATCGCATCGACGCCGTCATTCATTTTGCAGGTCAAAAACAAGTCGCCGAGTCAGTTGTGAATCCTGCGTGGTACTACGAACAAAACGTCGGCAGCGTGGCTCAGGTATTGCTCGCGATGGAGAGGGCCGGAGTAACGAAGCTTGTATTCTCGTCGTCCGCAGCGGTGTATGGCGATGCCTCCGGCGCGATCAGCGAGGCGGCGCAGACCTCACCCATCAATCCCTACGGGGCGACAAAGCTCGTCGGCGAACAACTGATCACGGCCTGCGCCGCAGCGTGGCCCTTGCGGGCCGCTAGCCTGCGGTACTTCAACGTTGGTGGGGCTGGCACGCCCGAATTGGGCGATACTCAAGCACTCAACCTCATCCCGATCTGTTTCGAGCAAATAGCAGCGGGTCTAGCCCCGATTGTGTTTGGGGACGATTACGACACCTCCGACGGCACGTGCGTGCGCGACTATGTGCACGTGAGCGATGTCGCTGATGCCCATCTCGCAATGCTCGATGCCCTGCCCGAACAACCGGGAAACACCGTGCTAAATATCGGTACCGGCATCGGCACGACTGTGCGAACCATGGTCGAGGCGATTCTGGCGGTAAGCGGAAGCGACCTGGCGGTCGAAGTCGCCGGCCGTCGTATTGGCGATCCCGCGGCCGTTGTCGGCGTCGTAGACGGCATCCAGGACCTTACCGGGTGGCGCGCACGATACTCAGTTTCTGACATTGTGGAATCGGCCTGGAGATCACGACAGTACTTTGACGGGCTATCGGTTAATTAGGCTCGTTGCCACGGAGACGGACTGGCAGCTCGCCAGCGGCTGCGTCGAGACGTGATGAGGGGGCGGAGGGCGAATGTCGTCTAATCAGGTGTCGTTGCGGGCAGTGCAGCCGTTCGAGCGAGCAGGCTTCCGTGCTGACATCCATGGGTTGCGCGCGGTCGCGGTTGTACTGGTTCTCGTTTATCACGCGGGACTCCCGCTCCCCGGCGGATACATCGGCGTCGACGTTTTTTTCGTTATTTCCGGCTACTTGATTACGAACCACCTGCTCAGCGAACTTGCGAGCAGCTCCACGATTCGCTTCGCGCGATTTTACTCAAAACGAGCTCGACGAATCTTGCCGGCCTCGTTGGCGGTCGCAGCGCTCACCATCGTCGGTTCATTCGTCGTTCTTCCAGCTGAATTGCTCAAATCGGTAGCGAAGGATGCGATTGCGACAGTGCTTTACGTGCCCAACTTCGTTTTCGCCATTCGTGGAACGGATTATTTAGCCGAGACGGCTGCCTCGCCCTTTCAGCACTATTGGTCTCTCGGTGTCGAGGAGCAGTTCTACGTTCTCTGGCCATTACTTTTGTTCGTGCTGTGGCGCGTGGCAAGTAAGGACTGGGTGCGGATCACACTGATCGTTGCGGCAGTCACAGCGTCATTCATTATGAGCGTCGTGCTGGTCGAGGTGAGCCCTCCCTGGGCTTACTTCTCATTGCCCTCGCGAGCGTGGGAACTCGGGGTTGGGGCACTTGTCGCAATCGCTGCAGGCAAGCTGCCGTTGCCCAGTGTCCGTTTGGCGGCCAGCTTTGCTTGGCTAGGTCTCGCCGGTATCCTCTTCGCGGCAGCGACGTACAGTTCGAGCACCCAATTTCCGGGGGCTGCGGCGCTGTTGCCAGTACTCGGCGCGGCGCTGCTGATCTGGTTCGGTGGGAGAGCGCGAATGAGCGGTCCGCTGGTCCTTTTGCACTTCCCGGTTGTGCAATTCATGGGAACGATCTCCTACTCGCTCTATTTGGTGCACTGGCCATTGATAGTGCTGCTTGCCTATCTCCGCCCGGTTGCTGAAGACCGAATCTCGTTCATTTCCGTGGCCGCCGCACTGTGCTCTGTACCGCTCGCGTGGCTACTCTTCCGGTTCGTTGAGTTCCCGTTTATACGCAGTTCCACGATGCCGGGCCGCTCTCCGCGTCGAGTGCTGATTGTCGGACTCGTAGCCTCGACTGCGGTCATCGCCGTAGCGCTCGGTTCGCTGGCTGCAGGTGCGCTGCGTCCGACTGACGCTGGGCGAACGGCCACCCCGATCGTCGGCCCGCTTGACGAACTCGTTTTCAGCGAGTTCGTCCCCTCCAACATGCTGCCGTCCTTGGCTGAGGCCAGCGGTAGTGTGCCTTCAACCTACGCCAGCGGTTGCCATCTCGGGGTAGCCGAGGTCGTCGCGCCCGATTGTGTGTTCGGGGATACTGAGTCGTCGTCGCGAGTTGTGCTTTTTGGCGACTCCCATGCTGCTCAATGGTTCCCGGCCTTAGAAGCATCGTCCGCGGCACACGGAACTGCTTTGTACAATTTGACGAAATCGTCGTGTCCCTCTATCCCTGTCGCAATTGAGCTAGAGAACGTGCCATATCGTGCCTGTGACGAGTGGCGAGATAACTCTGTTGCGCAGATAAACGAGCTAAGACCAAGCATGGTTATCGTCTCCAACTTCTCGAGCTACATCGGCGTTGATGGTGACGCCATTTCCCCAGAGTCTTGGGCTCGGGGCTATGAGGCGTTGAGGCAAGCTATTGATCCGACAATTGACGTCGCGGTAATCAGTGATACTCCGTCCTTCCCGCAGACTCCAGCCCTCTGCCTTGCTCAACACCTCAACGATGCGCTGGCATGCTCGGAGTCGCGATCGCACGCCATCAAGGCAGACTTCGCAGCGGCAAATATCGTGTCGAGTAAAGCGATCGGAGCACAGTTCGTCGATTTGACGGATGCGTTCTGTGATTCTGAACGGTGCGGCGTCATCGTGGGAGCAACTCTGATGTACCGAGATTCTCATCACATCACCGTTGAGTACTCGCGGATTCTCTCTCAACAGCTCTGGCAAGCGCTAACCCTGCGCTAGACCGGCCGTCTGGGAGCGGAGTTCTGCGGTTCTCGAAGGATGCGCGCTAGATGCCCGAGGATGGATGAGCATCGAGCGCGTTGCGCCAGCTCAACTCCCGAGCGGCCTTCACGCAGCACACGACGAACGTAAGCCAGCCAAATTCGATGAGCAGCGAGCTCTCAGCGGTAGCGCTGACGATCAGCACGAGCAAGACGAGCGCGGGCCAAGCAAAGACGACGCTGCGGCGCCGTGACGCCAACAGCCACGAGCGCATAAACGCGAGTCCGAGCAACCCGATGAAAATGAGGAAGCCAACGAGGCCGAGCTGAAACCACACGTCGAGGTAGGCGTTGTGAGCTGAGCCTGGTACGCGGGCACCAAAGTTGCCGAACGCGGTGAATGGCGCTAGATCAGCTTTCCATGGCCCGATCCACCCCCACCCTTCTAGCCGGTGAACTTCACCTAGTGACCACAGCTGTCGCCATACTCGCAATCGGTAGGAGAGGTCTCCGCTGGCGTCGAACGACGCGACGATGGCCGTTCTCGACAGCCAGCTCACCACAGCAACGGCCGCAACGAATCCGATCAAGACGAACTGCCAGTAGCGACGTCGACCGGAGGGCACCCGCCGCAGTCCATAGAGAGCGGCACTTGCCGCAAGCACGATGAGCGCGGTTCCGAACGCCAGAGGTGACTGCGACAGAACCAACACCAAGGCGGCGAGAACAATCGAGCCGATTGCGTACCCCCGCTGCAACGACTTCGTGCGGAGCTCAGTGGCGAAAGTGATGAGCGCGATAACGGCGATGATGCCCAGTTGGTTTCGAGCGCCAAAGATGCCCTGAATGGGATTAACTGTGCCCAGATTCCCGGCAATCGACAGTGCCCTAAGGGAAGTGTCAAAGATCAACCCTGTCAAGATTTCTAGGCTCATCGAGGTGACTAAGACGAAACGCATCACGTCGCCGAAAGCGCGAACAATCTGGATCGTGTCCCGAACCAATGCGATGTAGATTCCCAACACCGTGAAGACCAATAGGTAAGTCAACGAGGCGAGCGAAGCCCACTGGTACTGGCTCCAAAAGACGGTCAGCCAGGCCCAGGCGGTGAACGCGATTAAGGAGATTGGTACTAGAGCGCGCCAGCCGATGTTTCCCCATTGGGCGGCGAGCGACGCTGCGACGAGCACAACGAGACACCCCAAAATAGCGAGCAGTCCGGCGGTGCCGATCGTGTGGCGAAGCGCGAACGTGCACAAGGCCGTAGCAATCGTTGCTGTTGACAGCGCTGCCGACACGCGTGGAGAGCCGAGGATCGCAACGCTGGTGTCAATGACTACGCGGTAGCGGGGCGGGGGATGAATCATGGTGTGCGCACCATCCAGTCGGGTCGCTTCGTTTTGACCGCAATAATCACGAGCATTGCGAGCGCATACTCGCCGAGAAGCCTGCTCTCGGGGATACTTTGCACGACGAGGGCGACCATGACCAAGATTGGCAGAAAGCTGATTGCCGAGTACGCATCTGCCCTACCCGCCATTGATTGGGGGCGATCTGCGGCGGCAAGCCACGCTCGCAGCAGCGTCGACGCGACAAAAGCGGCGAATACTATGACTCCGACGATGCCCAACTGCAGCCAGACATCGAGCCAGGTATCGTGCGCCTGAAGTTGCACAACACCATTGCGAGTGATGCCGTTCTTGAAGGGTTCAGCCCACGGCATCCAGAACGCAATCCAGCCCCACCCGAAAGCCGGGCGCTGCTCGGCCAGGCCTATGACGAACTGCCAGATGCCGGCGCGCCCCGTCAGGTCACTACTTTTGCCCAACAACTCGAAAATAGTGTCGCGCAGTACGAAGCCAGTTGCAGCGGCCACCGAAGCGACCCCGACGAACCCCACCGCGCTCCATCGGCGAGCGGTCTCAGTGCGGCGGCTGCGGATGATTAGCAAGCCAGCCGCCGTCACGGCGACGGCGACGAGCGCCACGGTGACCGTCGCAGAACGGGTGAAAAATAACGTCAGCGCAGCCACTGTGAGCCACGTAATCGACCATCGTTTAGTCACGGAACCTGTCGCCCACTGAATCGCGAAAGCGATGAGGCCGAGCAGCGCGAGGAAACCCAAGTGATTGGCGTTGCCGACGATGCCTTGAATGCGTCCGTCATCGAAGGTGTCGAACAGCTCATTTCGTGACCAATAGAGCATTTTGGGGATCGTGGTGTAGCCGGGCACCGCAACTTCAGGCTGAGCTGTCCACGGCAAGATTGGACCGCGAACGATAGTGGCGACGATGAGCTCAAACAGGAGTGACGCTGCGATGAGGAGGCGGAGGACGCGGGCAAGTCCATCGAGCAGCTCCTGCCAGGTGAAGCTGATGGCGAGTGTGAGCGCGCCGAGCACCGTCATCCACGTCGTGGCCAGCCCCAGCGCGCTCGCCGCAGGATACTGCGACCACGCGAGCGACGCTGTGGCCAAAACCATGAACACAACGAAGGGGTAGGGAAGACCGCCAATGCTCCAGCGATGCCGAGATTGAACCAGAATCAGCACCGAGATTGCGACTATCGTTACCGCAACAACGCCCCAGGCGCCCCAGCCGACCGAGTATCGCCACGCATCGCCCCCAAAGAGAACAAGGAGCGAGAGAACGAGAAACCAGGCTCGCGCCTTGGGGTGCTCAATCAGTCGCATTACGCAAGATTAGACGAATGCCGCCTTGCCTGTGATTGCACGACCCACGATGAGGGTATTCATTTCGCGGGTTCCCTCATACGAGTAGATTGCCTCGGCGTCGGCGAAGTGGCGCATCACGCCGTAGTCAAGCACGATGCCGTTGCCGCCGAGCACTTCGCGGCACCACGCGACGGTCTCGCGCATCCGGCTCGCTGTGTATTCCTTGGCAAGCGCTGCGTGCTCATCTTTCTGGATGCCCTCATCGAGCATTTCGGAAACTCGTGTCACCATTCCGATAGAGGCGGTGATGTTGCCCAGACTCTTAGCGAGGTGTTCCTGAACGAGCTGGTGGCTACTAATGGTCTTGCCGAACTGCACACGCTCGCCGGTGTACTTCACAGCCGCTTCGTAGGCACCAATCGAGTTTCCGACGGCGGCCCACGCGACTTCGGCACGAGTGAGGCGCAGCACGGCCGCGGTATCCCGGAACGACGTGGACTTCTGCAGGCGGTTGGACTCCGGTACGACGACGTTCTCGAGCACGATGTCAGCGTTCTGTACGATGCGCAGCGCCTGCTTGTTCTCGATGCGAGTAGCGGAGTAGCCGGGAGTGCTCGTCGGAACGATGAAGCCCTTGACCTGGTTGTCTGCCTCGTCGCGTGCCCAGATGATCGTTACGTCGCTGATGGAACCGTTGCCGATCCAGCGCTTAGCGCCGTTGAGGATCCAGTTGTCTCCGTCGCGCTTAGCTACCGTTTGAAGGCCTTGCGCGGTGTCGGAGCCCGACAGGGGCTCGGTCAAGCCGAATGCGCCGAGCAGTTCGCCTGAGGCAAACTTGGGCAGCCACTCCTCGCGCTGCTCTTGTGAGCCGGCGACACCGATTGAGCCCATGACGAGACCGTTCTGCATTCCCACGAGCGTGGCGGCACTGGCGTCAACGCGAGCAAGCTCAAGCGCAACCCAGCCGCGAAATACCGCGGAGTTCGGAAACTGCTGCGTCTCGGCCCAGGGGAGTCCGAAGAGCCCGAGGTCGGCGAGCCCCTTGACAACAACATCACGATCAAAGAATTCAGCCTTCGCCCACAGATCGTTCGCGATCGGACGCACCTCTTTATCGAGGAACGCACGCAGCTTCAGGATGGTGTCTTTTTCCTGATCGGTGAGGGCATTCTCGTAACCGTAAAAATCGCTACTGAGAGTCTCAAATGTCATTGTTTACGCTCCATTGCTTAGTGAAATCACTGCGAGCCTAAAGCGTGAGCGCCCGTCGGCTCTAGGCGGTTGGTACTTTGGTCTAAGGCATCGAGAAGAGTGGACAGAATGTTTGTAGGCATCACTAATACCCCCCGCGATTACGCTTGGGGGTCTGCCGGGGAGATCTCGACGCTCTTGGGGATGCCGCCGACAGGCAAACCGGAAGCAGAGCTGTGGCTCGGAGCCCACCCGGGAAGCCCAAGCGTGATTCTCGAGCCCGCTCTGACCGGTGACGCCCAGGATCTCAACGAGTGGATCCAACGGGACGGTGCCAACGTTCTTGGTGAAGGGACCACTCAGCTTCCCTTCTTGTTGAAGGTTCTCGCGGCCGGTGCGCCGCTATCGCTGCAAGCGCACCCGACACCCAAACAGGCAGCCGAAGGATTTGCGCGAGAGAACGCGTCTGGCGTTCAGCTCACAGCCTCGAATCGCAACTACAAGGACGCGTCAGCGAAACCGGAGCTCATTCTCGCGCTAAGCGACACCTTCGAAGCGCTGTGTGGTTTTCGCTCGATGGCAGCGACCCGAGCATCCATCGAACGGCTTGTTGAATTGGATGCCGCGACTAACGCCCCACAGGCGCATCTTTTCGAGGCGTGGTTGGCTTTCGCTCGCGGTGATTCCGACCTGCGTGCGATGTTCGAGTGGCTTATTTCTGCGGAGCACCCGGTGCCGGAATTGGTTGAGCGGGTCACGGCGCTCGCCGACGTCGCGCCAGCGGAATTTGCGCTCGTGCGGACTCTTGCCGGCCACTACGCTGGCGACCCCGGGGTGCTCATCGCGCTCATGCTCAACCATGTGACGCTCGCGAAGGGTGAGGCGTTATTCTTGCCAGCCGGCAACATCCACGCGTATCTGCGAGGAGTCGGAATTGAACTCATGGCAGCGTCAGACAATGTCTTGCGCGGCGGCCTAACGCCTAAACATGTCGATGTCCCGGAGCTGCTGACCGTGCTCGACTTTTCGGCGAGCCCGGTGCCCTACTTGCGTCCGACCGTTATCGGCGACACCGCTCAACTTTTCCGCCCGCCCGTTCGCGATTTTCAACTGATCGAAGCCACCGGTGATTGCACCGTCGAGTTGGCCAGCGCCGCAATAGTGCTCTGCACCGCTGGTGATTTCGTCGTCGAGGGTTCTCACGCATCGACAGCTCTCGCTCGCGGTAGTTCCGTTTTTGTTACTGCCAGTGAAGGGCGGCTGACGATTAAGGGCTCCGGTCAACTGTTTGTCGCGGCAACGCAATAGCGTGAGTTCAAGTAGCGTTGGTCTCGCCGACGTATCGGTTCAGAACAGGGGCAGAGTCTGCCGCGAGCAAGAAAGACAACTATGAAGCGCGCACTCATCACCGGGATCACCGGCCAAGACGGCCTCTATCTTGCAGAGCTGTTGCTCTCAAAGGGCTACACAGTATTCGGGCTGATGCGTGGACAAAACAACCCCAAGCGTGAACTGCTTGAGCAGCTCATTCCGGACGTCGAAATTTTGACGGGCGACCTGACCGACCTGTCGAGCCTCATGCGTGCCATGAGCGTGGCCAAGCCTGACGAGTTCTACAACCTTGGCGCTATCTCGTTTGTTGCGTATTCGTGGGAGAACGCCCACTTGACGAGCGAAGTTACCGGTATGGGAGTGCTCAACGCTCTCGAAGCGGTGCGCCTGCACATGGCAGCGACCGGCCAGCAGGTGCGGTTCTACCAAGCATCCAGTTCCGAAATGTTCGGCAAAGTTCAGACGGTGCCGCAAGACGAAGACACCCTGCTGTGGCCCCGCTCGCCCTACGGCGTGGCGAAGGTTTACGGGCACTATATGACCATCAACTACCGGGAGTCCTACGGGATGCACGCCTCATCCGGGGTGTTGTTCAACCATGAATCACCGCGCCGTGGCCCAGAGTTTGTGACACGCAAAGTCAGTCGTGCCGTTGCCCGAATCTCTTTAGGCCTCCAAGACAAGATCACGCTTGGCAACCTAGACGCTCAACGCGACTGGGGTTTCGCTGGAGACTACGTCGAAGCAATGTGGCTGATGTTGCAACAGGATGAGGCTGACGACTACGTCATCTCTACTGGCGAGACACAGAGCATCCGAGTTCTCCTCGATCACGCGTTTGCCGCGGTCGGGATAGACGACTGGAGTGGCTATGTTGAACTCGACGAGCGTTTCATGCGCCCGGCTGAAGTCGATCTTCTTGTCGGCGACTCATCAAAAGCGAGAGAGAAGCTGGGCTGGGAGCCGAAGGTGAAGTTCCCCGAACTGATCGCCATGATGGTCGAAGCTGACGTCGCCGAGCAGAGAGAGCTTTCCGGCAACAAATGACACGTGCACTGATCACCGGAGTTACGGGCCAAGACGGCTCATACCTCGCAGAACTCTTGCTTGCCCGAGGTTATGAGGTGCACGGTGTCACTCGCGATGCGGGTGAAGACGTAACTCACGGTGTCGTCGCTCACGAGCTGGACTTGGCCACTGATAGCGCCATCGCGAAGCTCATTGCTGACATCGAACCCCACGAGATCTACAACCTTGCCGCGCTGAGTTCGGTTTACCAGTCGTGGCAGAATCCGGCCCTCACTGCGCGACTAAACGGTGCAGTGGTCGCGGAAATGTTGGCGGCGGTAAAGGTCATCAGTGATCGTGGTGATGTCGACATCCGCTTTATCCAGGCGTCGAGTGCAGAGATCTTCGGTGCGCCCACTGAGTCGCCACAGAACGAGCAGACGGCCGTGTGCCCGACAAGTCCCTACGGAGCGGCTAAAGCGTACGCACACGGCCTTGTGGGGGCTTATCGCACTGCGGGGGTCGCTGCATCGTCAGTGATCTTGTATAACCACGAGTCGCCGCGTCGCCCTGAGACGTTTGTCACCCGCAAGATTACGGCCGCTGCGGCCCGCATCTCCCTAGGGCTTCAAGAGACGCTCGAGCTGGGCAATCTCGGGGCACAGCGCGATTGGGGCTGGGCCCCGGACTACGCTGACGCGCTCGCGAGAGCGGCGCAGAATACGAATGCAGATGACTTTGTTATTGCGACGGGGATTTCCCATTCGGTTCGTGATTTCGTCGCAACGGCTTTTACTCGTGCCGGTGTTTCCGATTGGCAAGATCGGGTAACGGTCTCTGACACGCTGCTGCGCACGGGGGATGCTGCCCTACAACTGGGGGATGCGAGCAAGGCTCGAGAGATTCTAGGTTGGACACCAACGGTGAAGTTTGATGAAATCGTGTCGGCGATGGTCGACCACGATCTCGCTTTGCTGAGTTAATTGAAGTCACGGCGCGCCATAACCCTTAACTTCTAGTCGAGCCAATTATGATCTGCGACTTGACTAAGCGGAACTACACCGGTGTAATTATGTAACGCGATTCGATGCAAAGCATTGAAAGCGGAGGGGAGAGAGACCAGATGGACAACAGCGGATACCGCTCAGGAGTTCCTGACGACTGGTTTGTCGACCCCGTACGACTCGGGGTGCCTGGTGTGCGGCAGCCGCTGGCCGACGAAGATGGCAACGCCCTCTCGTGGCAAACAGACTCGCTCTGTGCTCAGACTGACCCCGAAGCGTTCTTCCCGGAAAAAGGCGGCTCTACGCGCGACGCGAAGAAGATCTGCTCGTCATGCGAAGTGCGTAGTCAGTGTCTTGAATACGCTCTCGAGAACGACGAGCGGTTCGGCATTTGGGGCGGCCTTTCAGAACGCGAACGTCGCAAGCTGCGCAAGCGCGCAAGCTAATCACTTCGTCCCGTCATTAACAGCAACTCCCAGACTCACGCGACCGCAGCGAGTCGAGTGCTGTTGAGCACCTGTCACGCATAGTCTCAAACAAATGCAGCCGAGAGTCACAGCAGTAATCGTCGCCCGTAATGGCGCCAAGTATCTGCCACGAACGCTTGCCGCGATCGCGGCGCAGAATCGTCGACCCGATTCGGTGATCGCCGTCGACGCGAACTCTAGCGACGAATCACTGTCGCTCATGGTCGAGTCTGCTCCGGCGCAGATTGCTGATGCGCAAGGTCACCGCACCTTTGGGGGAGCGATCGCTCAAGCGCTGCACACCGCAGCTCCTCAGGCGGCCGAAAACGAGTGGCTGTGGCTGCTGGCCCACGACAGCGCTCCGGACCCTAATGCGTTACGTGCGCTACTTGGCGCAGTCGAGATTGCGCCATCAGTAGCGGTGGCTGGCCCGAAGCTTGTTCGCTGGGACGATCCCGCCGTTATTACCAACTTTGGCGAATCACTCACCCCACTCGGACGTTCCCTCGGCCTTGTCACTGATGAGCTCGACCAGGCGCAGCACGATGTGCAGACCGACGCCTTGGGCGTGGCCGGCGCAGGAATGCTCGTGCGTCGTCAAGTGTGGAGCGCGCTCGGCGGCTTCGATCCAAAACTCACGTCCGTGGATGCTGCCCTCGACTTTTGTGTTCGAGTCCGACTGGCTGGCCACCGGGTTGTCGCGGTCGCTGATGCTCGCGTTGCCAGTGCGGGAGGCCCTGAGCTTTTCGGCAAGCGCACCGTATCCGCAGCGGCACATAATCGGCTTCAACGCTTTGCCCAATTGCATCGGCGTTTGGTTTATGCGCCCGGATTCTCTGTTCCTTTGCACTGGCTCACGCTGCTCCCTTTGGCGATTATTCGCTCGCTGGGACATCTGGTCGCGAAACGGCCAACGGCGGTTGCCGGCGAGCTCGCTGCCGCCTTTGCGGCGATATTTGATGGCGGAGTCGTCGCTGCTCGCCGTAATCTTCGACGCAACAAGACGGTAGGTTTCGGCGCGGTCGATCCGCTGCGAGTCACGTGGGCTGAAGTCCGTGAGATGAGAGCACACGAACGAAGCGGCGATGCGCCCGACGCGGCGTTTGAGGTCGATCATCCTCGGTTCTTTGGCGACGGGGGCGCGTGGGTTGCCCTTCTCGCCGCCATCGTCGGCATCATCAGTTTTTCTCGATTCGTGGACGTCCGCGCACTCTCCGGTGGCGGCTTGCTTCCGCTGTCGTCGACGGTTTCCGAATTGTGGACCCATGTGGGCTTCGGATGGAACGACCTGGCTCAGCAGGTAGTCGCGGCGGATCCGTTTGCCGTCGTGCTTGCCGTGATGGGCTCTCTCACCTTCTGGAACCCGTCGTTCAGTATCGTTTTGTTGTATTTGCTTGCTCTCCCGCTCGCAGCGATTTCTGCGTGGCTGTGTGCGGCATCCATTTCGGAACGAAAGTGGGCTCCCACCCTTGCCGCAACGGCCTGGGTTCTTGCTCCCAGCTTCTTGATTTCCCTCGGCGAGGGGCAGTTGGGTGCGGTTCTCGTTCATATCCTGCTTCCTTGGCTAGTGCTCGCAGTGCTGCGGGCCGCTCACAACTGGGCGATGTCGGCAATTGCAGCGCTGTTGTTTGCCGTCGTCGCAGCGTCAGCACCAAGCATTATTCCGGCACTGTTGATTGCTTTGGTTGCGTGGATTGCTGTGCACCCCAAGTCGGCTCATCGCATCCTCTGGATTGTTATTCCGGCGGTAGCGCTATTCGCTCCGCTGGTCGTGCAGCAGATAGCGCGTGGTTCGGTGTTGGCCATATTTGCCGACCCAGGTTTTCCCGTCGCACGCATCGCCTCTAACGGGTGGCAGCTTGCGCTTGGCAGCGTCGTTCCTGGCGCCAATGGGTGGAGCTCGTTGTTGTCGACGTTGGGCCTCAACGACCAGTACGGCCCGCTCGTGGTCGCTCTCGTGCTCGCGCCATTTGCCGCACTCGCCCTGATGAGTCTTTTCGTTCCGGGGGCACGTCGTGCGATTCCCTCTCTTGCACTCGCACTCTTAGGGTTCATCACCGCGGTAGCAGTAACCCGTGTTTCCGTGAGCGCCAGCGGCGAAACGTCAGTGGTGTTGTGGGCGGGTGCGGCCCTCAGCTTGTACTGGTTTGGACTGTGCGGTGCGGTTGTTGTAGCTGTAGAAAGTCTTGATCGGCATGCGACTCTTCCGGCGTTAGTCGCTCTCATCGGGGTAGTGGTCTTGGCGGCAGCGCCGTTGTGGTCGCTGACTTCGGGGGCCACTTCAGTCGTCGCGAGCAATGGCAGGCTACTTCCCGCCTTCGTTTCTGCAGAGTCCGCCCAGCACGATGGGTTGGGCACGCTGGAAATTACTGTCACCTCTGATTCGACACTTGCGGTCGACATCCATCGTGGTCATGGGTCTGGTCTTGACGAGCAGTCAACAATTGCGGCGACCAGCGACGAACTTTCGGGTGCGGAGAAACGCAGCGCAACGCTCGCAGGGAACATTGCCTCACGCAGTGGATTCGACGTTGCGAGTGAACTTCACGATCTTCATATTGCCTTCATCGTGTTGACGCCGGCGACAAGTTCAGATACGTCAGAGACGCGTCAACGAATTATCGAAGCGCTCGATGGAAACAGTCTCCTCAACCCCATTGGCGACACAACTCAGGGCAACCTCTGGCATTATCCGGATCTGGATATGGCGACCGCTGCGGCTGGTCCGAGTAACACCGGAACGCAACTGGGCCAGGCGATTGTGGCGAGTCAAGCGATTATCTTTGGGCTCACCCTGTTGTTGGCGATTCCGACGACACGTCGTCGGCGGCTGCGTGCAGCAAAGGCAGAATGTGCTGTGACCGTGATTGAGGCGAGCGAATGACCGGCACAGATCCCACCCACGATGAAGCGGCAGCCTTGCCAGAGGAGCCGACGGGAACCGAGTTCGATGATGACTCGGAACTGACCGGCGCTTCCGAACCACAATCGAGTACTCGACGCCCGGTGTCAGCTCGAGCTGCGGCAATGGTCGGGGCACGCCTCATTGTCGGCGTCGTCGGTATCGGTACTGCTGCCGCGGTCATTCTTGGAGCAAGCTTTCTTGACTTGCCCTCAACCACAGTGGTGCCGCCAAGCGCGCGAATCGTTCCCGTTCCAACGGCGCAGCAATTGACCTGCCCTGGGCCTCTCCTTCGCTTAGCAAGCGAATCTGGCGCTGAAGCCTCATCCGTTTTCACGCTCGGGGAGCCAACAACACGGTTCTCGTCGAGTTCCGGTTCCGTTGAACAATCACGGATTACGGCTTCGGATGCTGAGACGGGCGAGGCGGTCGCCGCTCCTCTCGTGCTCAGCGCTTCTCCTGACGCGGAATCGTCAGCTGGCGCTGTTCGGCTCAGCGGGGCCCAGTCTCAAACTGTCAATGTTGGGGACTATGTCGGTTTTGCTTCTGCTGGCTGCCGCGCTGTCGGTGGCGACAGTTGGCTTGTCGGTGGTGCGACAACGACGGGTCGTACGACTTTGATTTCGCTGACGAATCCCACCGAGGTGGCGTCGACTGTCAGTTTGGACATCTTTGACGAAGACGGGGCTGTCTCTGCCGCCGGTACTGCCGGAATCGTCGTGCCGCCGAATGGTCAGCGAGTGCTCTCGTTGGCCGGTTTTGCTCCGGGGGCTACTTCGCCAGTGGTTCACGTCTCGAGTACCGGGGGGCAGATCACTGCTGAGTTGCAACAGTCGATCGTGCGCGGACTCGATGCTGGTGGCGTAGAGATTGTGGGAGCAACGCAACCGCCGTCTCGTTCCTTGGTTATTCCGGGAATGGTTGTGACGGGCTTGGAGGCTGTTCAGGCGCTTCGTGGCGCCGTAACTCAGACTGATGATCTTGTTGCCGTTCTCCGGGTGTTTGCTCCCGGCGAAGACTCAGCCACGATTTCGGTGACGCTGACCCCGTCGGATGTCGCCCGCGAACCCATCACGTTCACTCTCGATGTGAGCGCGGGAGTGGTCACAGACATTCCGATCGAAGAACTGGCCACTGGGACATATACCGTGCAGATTGATTCTGATGAACCGATCGTGGCGTCTGCGCGGACGACCTCGGCGCTTCTGGCCGGTGCCGTGGTCACGGCCACAGATTTCGCGTGGTTCGCTGCTAGCCCGACGCTGGTCGATGACACTCAGTTCACGGTCGCCCCTGGGCTGCCTGCGGTACTGAATGTCGCGAACCCTGGCGAAGTCTCTGTGCAGCTGACGTTGACTTCGGCCGATGGTTCTGTTGCGGAATCGACGATCGAGCCGGCGACAACCCTCAGGGTGCCGCTCGCCCAGGGGGAAACCTACGAGTTGGGCCACAGCGCGCGCATCAACGTGAGCGTGACGCAGGCGCGGAGTGGGTTCATCGCTTCTTACGTTATTGACCCGCAGACGCCAGGTTCGTCGCCGCTTACAGTCTTCCCCTAAGAATGACTTCTTCTCGGTGGGTTAGCCTATTTTCCGTGGGGCTAGAGGTTTCGAAACCGTTCGGGCGCGAGCTCCCAGGGCTCTTTTCCTAGGTATTCGGCTACCGCGCGGAACACACAGCTCTCGATGAGCATGCGACGATGCAGTTCGTCATCGCGGTGCGATCGCATCAGACGTTCGATGGGCAGCCGAAAAAGAATGATGCGATGTTCGGCTGCGACGATTCTCCAGCGCGGCACTGGGGAGCCTTCGGGGCTGCTGGCGGGCATAAGGCCAACCTCGAAGCGAGCTTTGGCGAGTTCTTCCGGCCACATCTCCTTCAGAAACTGGGCAGCGGAGGCGACAGTCATCTCAAAGTTGCCGTGGCGGCTGCGCAAGAGGGGAAGGTGCGGCCCCGTGACGGCGGAGCGGATGCCCCGGCCATGGCGATCACGCCAGTTGCCTCGTACAGACCGTGTCTGCGCTCGCTTCGATGATCTCACCACAACCTCATTCTACGGGCCGTGGTTGACCGTGTGTGGGTGCACAGTCGTAGGCTAGGGCTCACAATGAATCAGCGCCCGTGTAGCAAAGTCGCCTGCAATCAAGAAGCAGAGGCGACTCTCACCTATGTCTACGCCGATTCGATGGCCGTTCTTGGCCCGTTGAGTTACAGCTCAGAGCCTCACAGCTATGACCTCTGTGCTCGTCATGCTGAGCGCCTGTCGGCGCCTCAGGGTTGGCAGGTCGTTCGCCATGTAGTTTTGGGGCATGAGCAAAGCTAACCCCATCGATCTCACCCCCTTCATCAAGGCTTACGACGTTCGTGGCCTCGTCGGTTCCCAGCTCACGGCTGACGTTGTCGAAGCTCTCGGTGCTGCTTTCGTCGATGAAGTGGATGCTGCTGGCAGCGAGATCATTGTCGGTCACGATATGCGCGATTCCTCGCCGGGTTTCGCTGCAGCGTTCGCTGCGGGGGCTCGTGCTCGCGGAGGCAACGTGGTCCTCATCGGGCTCTGCTCGACCGATGAAACCTACTATGCATCCGGGGCATTGAATGCTCCGGCCGCGATGTTTACGGCCAGCCACAATCCCGCAACCTACAACGGCATTAAGTTCAGTCGCGCAGGGGCTCAGGGGATTAGCTTCAAGACTGGCTTGCGCTCGATTCGTGATGGCGCCCAAAAGTATCTTGCTTCGGGCATTGAGCCGGTCGCGCAGTCCGGTTCCCAGCGGGAGTTAGATGTTCTTGCCGACTATGCAGGTTACTTGCGAGAGCTGGTTGATCTTCGGGACATTCGCCCCATCCGTGTCGTTGTTGATGCCGGTAACGGCATGGGCGGAATGACGGTGCCGGCGGTGCTGTCAACGGCAGCAGGACTCTCGGAATTGCCGATCGAGATCATCCCGATGTACTTCGAACTTGATGGCACGTTCCCGAACCATGAAGCGAACCCGCTTGAACCTGCCAACATCGTCGATCTGCAGAACGCAGTGCTCAAACACGGTGCGGATGCGGGACTCGCCTTCGACGGTGATGCGGACCGTTGTTTCGTGGTGGACGAACTCGGTAACCCGATGAGCCCGAGCGCTGTCGCTGCGGTGGTCGCCCTGCGCGAAATTCAGCGCGTTCGTGCGCTGCAGCCGGAGGGCGACATCCGCGTTATTCACAATCTCATTACCTCTCGCATAGTGCCGGAAACGATTATTGCTGCTGGCGCGATTCCCGTGCGCACGAATGTTGGTCACTCACTGATCAAAGATCAGATGGCGGCGACCGGGGCGATCTTTGGCGGTGAGCATTCTGCGCACTATTACTTCCGCGATTTCTGGGGCGCCGATAACGGGATGCTCGCGGCGATGCATTTGCTGGCCGAGTTCGGCTCGCAGCCTGAGCCCCTTTCGGTGATCTCTCAGCGTTATTCGCCCTATGCCTCGAGCGGGGAGATCAATTCGGTCGTCGAGGATGTGGCGGGGGCGACAGCGCGAATCCGTCAGGCTTTTTCGGCCGAGGCGGAGTTCGATGAGCTTGACGGTCTCACTGTCACCGGAATTATTGACAATCCCGAGTCATTTTGGTGGTTCAACGTGCGTGCCTCAAACACGGAACCGCTTTTGCGGCTGAACGTTGAAGCGAGTTCTGCGGCGCAACTTGAGACTATTCGCGACCGCGCGCTGGAGATCATCCGGGCCTAATAGGCTGCTGAGCCGCGCTTGATCCCGCCCGTTCTAGCCGCGGTTGGCCGGGAATCCTCGGGGGACGCTTGAGAGCGCTGGCTCCAGCGTCTCGAGTCGGCTCTTCTCGCCGCGCAGGGCGAAGGTTTCGCGCTGTCGACGGAGAGCGTTTACAGCGGAGAGGAAAACTTCGGCGTCGGCTTCGGGCAGTGGTGACACGAAGGCAGAGGCCTCGGTAGCGAGATTTGCCGCATGCTGGAGCCGCGTTCCTGGGGTGTAGCCGGGCGCGGCAACTAAGAAATGTGAGATGCGACGCGCGAGAGCATCCGGCATCTTCGCGACGTCGGCGGTGAGCGCCCATTCGGATAATTGTCCGGGAAGCTGAATGACGGGATTAGCGACCTTGGAGACGCGCTCGTATTGGCTGTAGGTTCCTGCGACGAGGTCGCCGAGGCGCTGCGCGCGTGAATTAAGCAGTCCGACGACTCCCGCGAGGCCTCCGGCGGTCATGAAGATCTCCAGCACACCGAGGAGTGCACGGATAAAGGCATGGCGAAATCCGATCGCGCCGCCGTCGTTGCGAACTATGCGCGCGCCGATCACGAGCTTGCCGAGCGATTTTCCGTGGCTGAGGGTCTCCACCGCGGTGGGAATGACAACCAGGCAGATCACCATGGCGCTTACGGTGAGCGCTTGGCCGACTGCGCTGTCTAAGCCGGCGATGTTGGCGAACTGGAACGCCCCAATGAGCAGACCGATCAGCGCGCCACCGTAGACGAGAAAATCGATGATCGAACCGGCCGCGCGCAACACGAAGCTTGCGGAGTGAAGCTCTAGCGCAACCGCTTCACCTGTCATCAGGACATCGGGTTCATCCTCATAGGGAAGAGAGTTGCTCATTTGTGGGCTCGGCATGACATCATTTAAGCAGATGGATCTTGACTCGTACTCAGCCGCACACCGCGAAGACTGGGATCGCCTTGCCCAATTGGGGTCGCAACACCGACTTTCTGGTGCAGAAGTTGATGAACTCATTGATCTTTATCAATCAGGGGCCACCAATCTTTCGGTCATGAAGACCAGCGCTGGGCAGTCTGCGCAGGCGGATCGATTGTCCTTGACGCTCAGTCGCGCCCGATTGCGCTTCACCGGTGCCTCCGCAAACCTGTTGAGCCAGTTGCCCCAATTTTTTGTCGTTCAGCTGCCGGCCGCGTTGTACCGTGTGCGATGGATGTCATTGGTATTGGCTGCCGCCACGTTCCTCGTCGGCTTCCTTTTTGCTTGGTGGGCGATTTCGAACCCTCAGGTTTTGGCTGGCTTTGGCACCGCGGCAGAGCGTGAGGGGATCGCGCGCGACGATTTCGTCGGCTACTACTCTGAATTCTCCGGCGGCTCATTTACCAGTTTCGTCTGGACGAACAACGCGTGGATCGCTGCACAGTGCATTGCCTTCGGAATTATTGGCCTCTTCGTTCCGTATGTTTTATTCAACACCGCACAGCAATTGGGCTTCACGGCAGCGATCATGAACGAGTTCGATCGACTCGACGTGTTCTTTCTGTACATTGCGCCGCACGGTCAACTCGAGCTGTACGCGATCTTCGTCGCTGGCGCGACGGGAATGATGATTTTCTGGTCGTGGGTGGCTCCGGGAGCTCGCACGCGCGCTCAAGCCCTCGCGCAGGATGGTCGCGCGTTATTTACCATCGTCGTCGGACTCATTCTCGCGCTTCTGGTTTCTGGTGTCATCGAAGGCTACGTGACCCGGCAAGACTGGCCCTGGCCCATCAAGATCGGGATCGGCACAGTCGCTCTCGCCGGATTCTTGGCATATCAGTGGATTCTCGGAGGTCGGAGCGTTCGTGCGGGAAATACCGGCGATCTCAGCGAATTCGATGCGGGTGCCACCCACATCGTCGCAAACTAGCTGCCCCGCACCGAGCGAACTTGCCGCTGCACGACCCGATTCTTCCGTGAGAATCTCGTGCCGTAGCCCGTTGCTTTCACCGCGGGCTGTTCAGCTCAGGGCTACAGCTTTCCCGCCGCTTTGAGAGCGATGTAGTGATCGGCCAGCGCCAGGGGCAATTCACCTGGGCGTCGTGCAACAACGGTTGCACCAAGCTGGTTGATCGCTGCGGAGACTCGCGACTGATCGAGAAGAGCGCGCTCAGCGGCCCCAGCGTGATACACGGCGTCCCGGTCAGAACGGTCGCGGGTGGCATCCACAATCGATGGATCGGTCACGGAGGCGATAACAACGGTGTGTTTCGTCGTGAGCTGGGGGAGCATAGCGAGCAGTCCGCGACTCGCCCCCGGAGATTCTGCGGTTGTGGCGAGCACAACGAGCGCGCGCTGCGACGTGGCTTGGCGCACGAGTGCCGGCACTGAGCTCCAGTCCATTTCGATGAGCTCAGGCTGCACGGGAGCCATCCCGTTGACCATTTTCGAGAGCAGATCAGGGCCGGTGGCTCCCTGAACACGGGCGCGAACTCGACGATCGTAAATGATGAAGTCCACGTGGTCCCCAGCGCTGGAGGCAAGTGCTGCCAGAAGTAGTGCCGACTCGAAGGCGGTGTCGATCCGGGGCTCGTCTTCGATGCGCGCAGCAGAAGTTCGGCCGCTGTCGACCACTATAACTACGCGTCGATCACGCTCCGGACGCCAGGTTCGAACAACCAACTCTGAACGTCGGGCTGTAGCGCGCCAGTCGATGGAGCGCACATCGTCGCCACGAACGTAGTCGCGCAGGCTGTCGAATTCGGTGCCTTGACCGCGGATCATGACGCTAGTGGCGCCATCGAGCTCCCGCAGTCGTGCCAAACGAGACGGCAAGTGCTTGCGGGAGTTGAACGGCGGCAACACCGTGAAGGAACCAGGAACGGAGACTGTTGTTTGACGGGCGATAAGACGGAGCGGCCCGTAGGAACGAATCGTCACGTGTGCCGCCTCGCGAGTACCTCGTCGCAATGGCGTGAGCACTGTGGTGAGCTCGCGGCGTTCACGCCCGGGAACCGCGAGTCGCGCCCGGTTGACGTGTGCGCCAGCCGAAGGTTGCCAACCGTCACGAACGATCGCCCGCAGGCGACGGCGCGTCGGATTCGTCACGAGCAGCTGCGCACTCGTCGTTTCGCCGAGTCTCAGACGCTCGGGCGATGTCCGTTCGAAGCGCAGCGAACGAACCGACACGGCGAACGCCATGTCGACGACGCCGAGCACGATCGCAAAAGCCAGCCACACGACCAGCACTATGGGCTCGCCAGTGAGCACGATCGGAACAATCCCGAGCGCCACCAGGGCAACGAACCATCCGGAGAGCGCCATCGTTAGATCGGTACCTGCACTTGCTGCACGATCGACCGCAGAATGACGTCAGGAGAGACTCCTTCGAGTTCAGCCTCGGGGCGCAGCTGGAGGCGGTGGCGAAGCACCGGTAACACCATGCTCTGGATGTGATCTGGGGTGATCGCCTCGGACCCGGTGAGCCAAGCCCACGCCTTCGCGGCAGAGATGAGAGCGATCGCGCCTCGCGGGCTCACACCAAGCTTGACCGACGGGCTCTGGCGTGTGGCCCGTGCGAGATCGACGGCGTACGCAATGACATCGGGGCTCGCGCCGATCTGGGAAACTGCGGATTGTGCTGCAGCGAGCATGGCGGCGTCGAGAACGGGGGTAACACCAGCCGCAGCGAGATCGCGGGGATCGAAGCCAGCAGCATGGCGCGTCAACACCTCGATTTCGACGTCGCGTTCCGGCAGATCGAGCACCAGCTTGAGCAAGAACCGGTCGAGCTGAGCTTCCGGCAACGTGTAGGTGCCTTCGTACTCAATGGGGTTCATCGTGGCAGCGACCATGAACGGAACCGGCAGCTTTAACGACTGGCCGTCGACAGAAACTTGTCGCTCTTCCATAGCTTCGAGCAACGATGACTGTGTCTTCGGCGGCGTGCGGTTAATTTCATCCGCCAGCAGAATGTTCGTGAACACCGGCCCTTTGCGAAACTCAAACTCGCCAGACTTGGAGTCATAGACAAGCGAGCCAGTGACATCGCCTGGCATGAGGTCTGGAGTGAACTGCACTCGCTTAGTGTCGAGTTGCAGCGCACGGCTGAGGGTGCGGACCAGCAAGGTTTTGGCGACTCCGGGAACACCCTCGAGCAGCACATGACCGCCGGTGAGAAGCGCGATCGTGAGTCCCGTCACGGCAGCCTCTTGGCCGACAACCGCTTTGCCTACTTCGGTACGGAGTTGAGTGAATGCGTGCCGCAGTTGCTCGTCAGTCATATCTCGATTCTTCTCTATCTTTGGCTCAGTTGTGCTGAGGGGCTTGGCAATTCGATGTATCTCATTAGTTCTGGGTTTTTAGGTGGGGCGGACGGCCGACTCAACGCGCTGTTCAAGGGTGAGCAGTGCATCCGAAAGTTCAAGGAGATCGTTGTCGGTGATTGGCGCCGAATCGATCAGGAGGTTTCGCAGTGGCGCGGTCGGCTGATCGGTCAGGAGAGCGATCCGGTTGATGACGTCATCGACGGAAGCTGCCGTCGCCATGCCGCAGAGGGCGGCGAGTCTACGGAGTGATCCGATGCGCAGCGAGTCGAGCGTGTGAAGACGAGCAGCGGTCTTCTCATAGAGTCGAGCTCGCCCCTGCATCGTTTCGCTGGAGCGCACTATGACCGGAAGCTTCTCAATCACAAGCGGCCCAAATCTGCGGCCGCGCCACAGCGCCGCGACGAGAAGGGTCACCGCGGCAAGCCAGACGACGGGCAACATCCAGTCTGGGGCGAGCTCATCAAGTGTTTTTACCCCGCCGTCATCGGCAAAGTCCGCGAAGCTCGGGGTGTACCAGACCAGAGTGCTGTTCTGGCCGAGAAGGCTGAAAGCGAACGCTGCGTTATCTGCGCTGCTGATACTTTCGTTGGTCAGCGCCGTCGTCGCGCCGAGCAGCACTAGTCGGGTGTCGCCGCGATCGAGACTGACAACCCCGTAGCCGTAGCCGTCTTCTGCATCACCGTCTCCGTAGCAAACGGTGGCGTCTGTGTCGTCGACGATGTCGAGACTGAGAGGGCCAGCGGTAATCGAGGGCGAATTGGTGGCGAACTTGGCAGAACAATTGGCCGCGACCGTGCCGGAAGGGGTGTTGGCATGAGAGACCTCTGGGGCGATCTCCAACAGCGATTGGATGCTGGGCTCAGCATAGATAACAGTGCTGGCGAGCCCGACGGCCTCGGCAATTTGGTCGTCAAGCAAATACGCGTTCAGGTCGGCGAAGAACAGCGTGCTCTCGTCGACACCCCTCAGCGCATCACGAGTCTGGTCAAGGCTAGTCGTCTCGATCACGTCAACACCCTGTTGCCGCAGCACCTCAGCCAGCGCACGCGTTCCCGACTGATTGGGACTCGCGGGATCGAGGGGCTCGCGATCGGCGGCGGTGCCAACAAGGCTCAAACTGATGAGAGCAATGCCCAAGAGAAAAAGCGCGGCGATAATCCAAAAAAGTGACCGGACGACGACGCGACGAATGCTCGGCGTTACGACCGTTGGCGCGCTCACCTTTCAGCCTCGACAAGGTTCGGTTTCGCAGCGCGAGTGCGGGATTCCACAGCGCGTAGCTGCTCGTACTGCGTGCGGGTCGCGGGCTTTCGCATGTACCGAACGAGGTCAAAGGTGTCAGCGCTCTCAGCGAGTTCAGCCCCGCACTCGGGGAGAACTCGGGCAGCCCGCACGGCAAAACCGTGCGCGGTGGTGCCGGGAGTCATCGTGACCAGCGTGCGCTCTGAGAGACCGCGAGCAATCGCGCGAAACATGTCAGCAATCGCGCTTGCGAAATCGTCTCGGGCGGCTGATTTCTCAGCGGCCTCCCGCAACTGGGCTGCGGTTCGGTAGTCGGCTTCGCCGAAGAGAATGTTCTCGGGGCGACGGCTTTTGCGATTGAGGCGAGGGATGCCGTAAACAACGATGGCGGCAACAATTGCGATTGTCGCTAACGCAATGAGCAAGACCAGCACGAAGGCGGGGAGGGCGGTGCCGTCGCCAATGGTCAACGAATCTAGCCAGTCGGTAAATGCCTTGGAGACGCGGTCGAAAAGCGTGGGTTTTGCTGCTTGGTACGGCGCCTTTGACAACTCATTGAGGATCCAACTGGTTGCCTCGTCTGAGTCGGGTTCAACCGGAATGTCGCGCGACACAGCGCGAGCAAACCAGCCGGATCCTGCAGCCGAAATGGCAGGGAGAATCGTCGCTACGCTCATGAAACCGTTGACGGCGACGGGTCGGTTGACCTGGGGTTCTTGCTTTCGAGTGTGATGTAGGGGTCGGGAACCGAATTGTCGCCGAGCTGGCGAGCCTCAACAAACCGGGTGAGCTCGAGATCGAAGCCTTCTTTGCGCATTCGCTGGTCAATGTAAAGAAGGGCGGGTGCCGCAGACTGAATCACGATCGTGACGGCGCCGATCGCGACCGAGATGATCATCGTCAGGACGTAAAGACCGACAAAGGACGCAATCGCGACGGTTTCGTTCCCGGTGGGATTAAGCAGCCCAGCAGCGATCGTTCCGATAAAGCTCAGCGGGGCGGTTACGACGCCAGAGACCACTTGGACGATCACGAGAATCAGGGCGAGAATCCCGAACGTGCGCCAGAAGCTTCCCGATACGAGCGACCAAGAGCGGCGAATCGCACGCCCTAAGGGCAGCCGTTCGATCATGAGTGCGCTGGGAACAAGGGCGAGGAAGGTGCCGAGGCCTGCGAGGAGAGCAACGCCAAGTAGGAGTCCGATGACGATGGCGAATATGCCCAAAGCGATTCCCGCTGGACCGCCGATCGCAAACAAGAGAGCGGTAACAACGGCGATCACAACGAAACCGAGAAAAGTGGCAACGGAGACCAGTGCTGACCAGCCGATCAGAGCTCCGAGTCGCCCCTTCGCCGCGTTCCAGAGTCCACGCAGGCGCAACTTTTCGCCGAGCGCGCCCCGTGCGACCTCAAGCGAAACGATTCCTTGAAGGATGGAACCGCCGATGAGCGAGAGCGCGACAGCGAAAAGGGCAGCAAGAACGACACTGACCGTTGCGCCGGCTTCGATTGTCGCCGCATCTGCACCGCTCGCGCTGAGAGTGCGATCAACGCCTGTCACGGTGACAACTCCGACCAAGATGAGCGAGGAAACGGTCACGACGCCCATGATGATCAGCGCGAGTCCGAAAATCGGTCGCGGGTTGCGGCGAAGCACCATGAGCGATGCCGTCAAGATCACGCCAAGGGTCATAGGGCGCAGAGGAATGAGGCCGGGCTTGGGCGGGGGAGTCCACGTCGGAGCGGGGGCTGCGTACTGGGGGGAACCTTGCGATGCATATGGCTGTGGCTCGCCCGCGCTGCTGGAGCTATCTGGCGACTGCCATGGACTGTTATTGCTCACGTCTCACCCTCGAATGTCGAACTGTGCCAATTGAATCGCACTCATGCTTTCACACTCGACTACTCTTATGCCAAAGCTTCTCACCCCAGTTAGCCCGAGAGCTAGAAAGTATCGAGGACACGTGAACCCGCGAATTCTTGTAGTCGATGACGACACTGCCCTGGCAGAGATGATCGGAATCGTTCTACGCACTGAAGGCTATGAGCCATTTTTCTGTCAAGACGGTGCCCTAGCGCTTGATGCCTTCAAGTCAGCAGCGCCTGATCTCGTGCTGCTCGATTTGATGCTGCCAGGAATGGACGGCATCGAAATTTGCGCGCGCATTCGTGAAGAGTCTGGCGTGCCGATCATTATGTTGACGGCCAAGAGCGACACGGCGGATGTCGTGAAGGGTCTCGAGAGCGGCGCAGACGACTACGTCGTTAAGCCCTTCAACCCCAAAGAGCTTGTCGCTCGGGTTCGTACGCGTTTGCGTCCCGCTAGCGATGCCGCGACCGGCACGCTAGTTGTTGGTGATCTTGAGCTGGATGTCACGGGCCACGAGGTTCGTCGTGGTGATACGAAGATCAACCTCACGCCGCTCGAATTCGAGTTGCTTCTTGCACTCGCAATGAAGCCTGAGCAGGTCTTTACCCGCGAAATGCTCTTGGAGCAGGTGTGGGGCTATCACTACAAGGCAGACACTCGCTTGGTGAATGTTCATGTGCAGCGGCTGCGTGCCAAGGTTGAGGAAGACCCTGACAACCCGAAGATTGTGATGACGGTTCGCGGTGTTGGTTACCGCGCCGGCAGCAGCGCGTAGCTCGAATGCGCTATTTCGGCTGGCGCGAGTTAGTGCAGCGAGTCGCTGCACTGTGGCGCTCGTCGCTTCAGTTGCGCACTGTGGCCATCACAGTGCTGTTGTCTTCAGTGGCGGTCGCCGTTATTGCTGGCTACATGTCGCTTAGTGTTGGCGCCAATCTCTTTGATGCCAGCCGAAATCAGCTCACCCGCACTTCGGCGAATGCCACTCTTGCAGGGCAGCAGGTCTTTGATGCCGCAGACGAGGGACTGGGGCTTGAGGATCTCGACGCCATGATGGGCGATGCGGCGAGGGTCATCGAGAGTGTCGCGTCGAGCACGGGCGGCACGAGCTACGCCATTCTTCGTAGCCCGGGACAGGAAGGCGCTCGCGTGCCAACCAACGTTCAGACTCGCGCCTTGGCAACCGACGTGCTGATTTCTGAAGAGCTCAGGGAGACTGTCGCCGCCTCGACAGAAAAGCGCACTTTTTGGCAGTCAGTCGCGCTTGAACAGTCAGAGGACGGCTCGGTGCATCCGGGACTCGTTGTTGGCTCGACACTCGACATCCGAGGCGCACAGTACGAGCTCTACCTCGTGTACGACATCAGCGATACTCAAGACACTCTTGTTGTCGTTCAACGGACTTTGGGTTTTGGTGGTTTCGCCCTCCTCGCCCTCATTGGTGCTGTTACCTACCTCGTTGTTCGTCTTGTGGTCGCTCCGGTACGGCTTGCAGCCGAAACAAGTCAACGTTTGGCAGCAGGCGAACTTGAGGTGCGTATCCCGGTGCAAGGCGACGACGTGATCGCGACCTTGGCGCGTTCCTTCAACGGAATGGCGACAAGCATGCAACAGCAGATCACTCGGTTAGCAGCGCTGTCTCAAGTGCAACAGCGATTCGTCTCCGACGTATCGCACGAGTTGCGTACCCCGCTGACGACGATTCGCCTTGCTGGCGACGTGCTGTACGACCAACGCGACAGTTTTCCTCCAGCGACCGCGCGAACTGCGGAGTTGCTTCACACCCAGGTAGAGCGCTTTGAGCTCCTCTTGGCAGATCTTCTCGAAATGAGCCGCTACGACGCGGGTGCCGTCGATATGGAGACGGAGCCCACAAACCTCGTTCGCCTGGCCGAAGAGGCCATCGAGAGTCACGCGTCTCTGGCCGAAAGCAAAGGCTCCGAACTGCGACTGGTGGCCCCCGGTGGCTATTTTGAGGCGGATGTCGATCCACGTCGCATCCGTCGTATTCTCCAAAACTTGGTGAGCAACGCGATCGACCATGGAGACGGTTTGCCGATTGTCATTTGGGTTGACAGCGATCAGGATGCCGTGGCTATTGCCGTGCGTGATTACGGAGTGGGAATGAGCCCAGCGGCGCTTGAACGCGTTTTTGATCGCTTCTGGCGGGCGGATCCTTCCCGGCAGCGAACAACGGGCGGAACAGGCCTTGGGCTCGCGATCGCGCTTGAGGATGCGGTGCTCCACGGTGGGTGGCTTGAAGTGTGGTCGGATGGAGACAACGGCTCGTGCTTCCGGGTGACCCTGCCGCGCGTTCGCGGTGCGGAGTTGAGATCGTCTCCTTTGGAGCTGCCGCCGGCGGATGACGTGCCGAGTTTGGAGGCTTCAGATGGCTAAATCGTCGAAGTTGGCCTACGTCTTACTCGCCAGTCTCACGATCGCTGCTCTTGGCGGCTGCGTCGGCGTGCCTGATTCTGGACAAGTCGAGGCCGGCCCGTTGATCGATGAACAAATCGATGCCAAGTTCGAGATCGTTGCTGAGGGTCCCGTGGCCGGATCAACGCAGGAACAGATTCTCACCGACTTCATGAACGCTGTGCGCGCGCCGACCCGCGATTATTCGGTCGCCCGTGAATTCTTGACGCGCGAGATGAGCGACTCCTGGACTCCGGCAGCGAGTGCCACGATTCGGGAGCGAGACAAGCTGCCGACAATCTCGACGGCATCCGAGGACGACACGCTCACGTACTCGTTTTCGGCAGAGGCCGTAATCGATGAGAGAGGCGTCTACGCGGAGCTACGTTCGCCCGCATCACAATCTCTGACCTTCGGATTTGAACGTCAGGAAGGTGAGTGGAGAATCACCTCGGCACCGCCAGGAATTGTGCTGTCGAATAACGGCTTCGATGTCAGTTTTGAGCAACAAGTGCTCTACTACTTCGATCCCAGTTTTGCCTATTTGATTCCTGACGTTCGCTGGTTCCCGGTACGTCAAACATCGCAATCGCGGGCAATCACGGCCCTGCTCGCCCCCGACTCAGCCTGGCTGCAGCAGGGAGTCGTGCTGACGGCATTCCCGGCTGCCACCACGCTAGGAAATACGAGCAGCCTGACGAGCGGCAGGGCAGTAGTCGATCTGAGCTCAGAGGCGCTCTCCGCTGACTCTGTCGACCGCGAACGAATGCGACAGCAGCTTGCGGCAACGCTCCATACGCCGATAGTTGTGCTTACCGTTGACGGGCGTGAGTTGCAGACCTCGAGCTCGGGACAGAATCCAGCCGTAATTGAGCCCGGCTCTGGAGGGCCGCTCGTTGTCGGCGCGGCCGGCAAATTCGGATTCAATACGAGCGACGGGCTGAGCGATATCAACGAACTCAGCGCGATTATTGCTGGCTCTAATGCGACAGCTGCGGCGCTCTCAGCCGATCGGCTGTCTGTCGCTTATCTCGCGGGTGATGGCACCGCCTACTTCGCCTCAGTTGGTGGGGCACCGCGGATCGTCGATGACCGAGCGGGACTCGTGGCGCCTTCGCTCGATCCGTTCCGTTTTGTGTGGTCTGCGCAACGCAGCGATGCAGCGACGCTGTCCGCGTTTGCGGTCGATGGAACCGAGCATCCGGTGCAGTCAGCGTTGCTGCCCGACGCAGAGATTGTGTCGCTGGATGTCTCGCGCGATGGCACTCGACTGCTCGTCTATCTCTCCACGCCGTCTGGCCCGCAGTTGCTCATTTATGGCATCGTGCGACAGCAGGGGAACGTTCCGGTCCAGTTGGTCGAGCCCATTGTCTTGCCCGCCCGTCCGGGGGCGCCAATCGATGCCACGTGGGTCGGATCGGGCACAATCGCGACGCTCTCGGCCGATGACGACACTGTGGCAGTGACCGCCTTCAGCTTGGGCGGCCCGACCGAAAGTCTTGGTGGCGTGGCTGATGCACGCCAGCTCGTGACCACCGGAGCAAACACCGACGGCCTGAGGCTTGTGGCTGACGGGGAAGTCTGGCGTCCACAGGGGAGCCAGGAGTGGGTGCGCACGGGCCTCGACGCCTCCTACATGGCGGTGCAGCAGTAAAGCCTTTCCACCGAACCAACGTCGCACCCCATTTCTGGGCGGTAGACAGCGCACGCTCACGGTATGACAGTTCCTCCCCCTATCAATAACGGCGGCGTCGCGCGGTTTCTGGCGCTCGTGCGTGATGCAATCCGTGATGCGTTGGCCGTGGTCATGCCGGTTGAGTGCGCCGGGTGCCACGCACTCGATCGAGCGCTGTGCGGCGAGTGCGCTCGCAATCTTGTCGCGGCACCCACGGTTCATTCCACTCCGCGGCACGTGCGCGTTTATGCCGCCCTCCGCTACGAAGGCCCGGTGCGTCGAGTATTGCTTGCCTTCAAAAACAACCATCGCACCGATCAGGCTCGGGCATTGTCTCAGGTGCTCCTGCCCGCATTGTTGAGAGCTATCGGGGAGATGGCTGGCGGCGAAAGCGCTCAGAGCACAGTTCAGATCGTGGCGGTTCCGAGCAGCAAACGAGCGTTTCGGTTGCGCGGCTATCACCCGATGTCACTCGTGCTTCGAGCGGCCAGCATCCGACACAGTCCGGTGCTTCGCGTGACGAAGGCAACCACGAGTCAGAAGTCGCTTAGCGCTCTCGAACGCGCCACGAACGTGCAGGGCGCCTTCGTCGCGACACGCAGGCTTGGAGGCGAAAGGTTCATTGTCGTCGACGACGTGTTGACGACTGGGGCAACGATCGACGAGGCACTGCGGGCGATTTCCGCGGCCGGAGGGGTCGTGATTGCGGCTGCAACCATCGGGTTCACTCCGAGAACCGGAGCGTCTCGTGACAATGCCAGCGGCGAGGGCTACGGTAAGGAAAAGGGCGCACAATAAAAGCTGCCTCACGGGGCGGCCGCGCATGATGGCTAGGAGGTCGCCGTGGAAATCACCGTCAACGGACGAAATGTAGGAGTCACGGATCGTTTCCGTGAGTATGCGATCGAAAAGTCTGAGAAGGTCGCTCACCTGGCCGACAAGGCAATCGCCTTCGAGATCAAGGTAAGCCGCCACCACGAAACCAAAGGGTCTAGTGGAGACGATCGTGTTGAGTTGACGTTGATCGGACCAGGACCGCTTGTACGAGCGGAATCTGCTGGTTCGGATAAATATGTTGCATTCGATCTGGCAATGTCAAAGCTCATTGAGCGCATTCGCCAATCCCGCGACCGCAAGAAAGTTCACCGGGGCAATCACCGCCCGACCTCATTGCGTGAGGCCAGTGCTGGTGGTTTTGCTGTTGTAGATATCACCCCGGCTAGTCCTGAAGTGATTGAAAGTGTCGCAACGGGTTCGGTTCCCGCTCAAAATGTCGAGCCTGAACCAGGCGACGAGGACTATTCGCCCGTCGTAATTCGGCGCAAGGTCTTTCCGTCGAGCCACATGACGGTCGAAGAGGCACTGGATCACATGGAGTTGGTAGGTCACGACTTCTTCCTCTTTGTGGACAGTCAGACCGATCGACCCAGCGTCGTTTACCGCCGCAAAGGCTGGGATTACGGTGTTATTGCGCTTGAAGAGGAAGCCGATGAGGCCGCGGATGGTGGCCGTTCGCGCAAGCGCAAGGTCGCCAACGGCTAAGCACACCAAGTTTTTGGTCTGAACTTGATACGATTACGAACCGGTAACGCGGCTGTGCGCTGAATGCATGCACCGCGTTACCGTGACGTAGCGTCCACTAGTCGCGCTTCGTCGTGCAAGACCAGTGTCGGACCCGTCCGACAAGAAATGGGAGTATTCGGTGGCGAATCTTTTGGAACGCGCACTTCGTGTGGGCGAGGGGCGACTTCTTCGACGTCTGAAGAACTATGCGCACGCAGTCGATCAGCTAGAAGAAGACTTCAAGTCTTTGACTGACGACGAGCTCAAGAACGAGACCACTGAACTGCGTGAACGTTACGCGGCGGGCGAGTCGCTTGACGATCTGCTCCCAGAGGCATTTGCCGCAGTGCGCGAAGCGGCGAGCCGCACGCTGGGCATGCGCCACTTCAACGTTCAGGTCATGGGCGGTGCGGCCCTCCATCTTGGCAATATCGCTGAGATGAAAACCGGCGAGGGCAAGACCCTTGTCGCCACGTTGCCCGCCTACCTCAATGCGATTGCCGCTCAAGGTGTGCACGTTATTACCGTCAACGACTACTTGGCGAGTTATCAATCAGAGCTTATGGGGCGCGTCTTCCGTGCTCTCGGGATGACCACCGGATGTATCGTGTCCGGTCAGACTCCGCCCGAGCGCCGCGAACAGTATGCCGCCGACGTCACGTACGGCACCAATAACGAGTTCGGTTTTGACTACCTCCGCGACAACATGGCGTGGCAGGCCAGCGATATGGTGCAGCGCGGTCATTACTTTGCGGTGGTTGACGAAGTCGACTCGATCTTGATCGATGAGGCTCGCACCCCGTTGATTATTTCCGGCCCGTCGTCTGGTGAAGCGAACCGTTGGTTCACTGAGTTTGCCAATCTTTCCAAGAAGCTCGTCCCGGAGGTTGACTTCGAAGTTGACGAGAAGAAGCGCACCGTCGGTGTGCTTGAGCCTGGTATCGAAAAGGTTGAGGACTACCTCGGCATCGACAACCTGTACGAGTCGGCGAACACGCCGTTGATTTCATTCTTGAACAACTCGATCAAGGCTCGCGCCCTATTCAAGAAGGACAAGGATTACGTCGTGATGAACGGCGAGGTGCTGATCGTCGATGAGCACACTGGTCGCATCCTTCAAGGTCGTCGCTACAACGAGGGAATTCACCAAGCGATTGAGGCCAAAGAGGGCGTCGCCGTCAAGGCGGAGAACCAGACTCTCGCCACCGTCACGCTTCAGAACTACTTCCGCCTCTACAACAGGCTTTCAGGAATGACGGGTACGGCTGAAACCGAGGCTGCCGAGTTCATGTCCACCTACAAACTCGGTGTGGTGGCTATCCCTACGAACAAGCCGATGCAGCGCATCGACCAGGCTGACCTTATTTACAAGAACGAGCAGTCAAAGTTCGAACAGGTTGTTGCGGACATCGCTAAGCGGCACGAGCTAGGTCAGCCAGTTCTTGTGGGAACAACAAGCGTCGAGAAGAGCGAATTGCTTTCGCGGATGCTTGCCAAGAAGGGCGTCAAGCACGAAGTTTTGAATGCTAAGAACCACGCTCGCGAAGCGGCAATCGTCGCTCAAGCTGGGCGGCTTGGTTCCGTTACCGTCGCCACCAACATGGCTGGCCGTGGAACAGACGTCATGCTCGGCGGAAACGCCGAATTCTTGGCCGTCGCTGAGATGAACACTCGTGGCCTCAACCCCACGGAGACTCCTGATGACTACGAAGCAGCTTGGGATGACGTCTTCGCGAACGTCAAATCTGAGGTCGAAAAGGAAGCGAGAAAGGTAGTCGACGTCGGCGGCCTTTACGTTCTCGGCACTGAGCGTCACGAATCGCGCCGAATCGACAACCAGCTGCGAGGACGTTCCGGTCGACAGGGTGACCCTGGCGAGAGTCGTTTCTACCTGTCGCTTCAGGATGACTTGATGCGCCTGTTCAACAGCGGTGCAGCCGAAGCCCTAATGGGGCGTTCGACAGTTCCCGATGACTTGGCGATTGAATCCAAGGTCGTGAGCCGCGCCATCCGCAGTGCTCAGTCGCAAGTGGAGTCGCGTAACGCGGAAATTCGCAAGAATGTCCTCAAGTACGACGACGTCTTGAACCGCCAGCGTGAGGCGATCTACAGCGACCGCCGTCACATCCTCGAGGGCGACGACTTGAAGGATCGTGTTCAACACTTCTTGAAGGACGTCGTGACAGAAGTCGTCAATGTTCACACCGCAGAGGGTCATTCTGAGGATTGGGAATTCGACGCTCTCTGGACCGAACTCAAAACGATGTACCCCATCGGGATCTCCGTCGACGAAGTGCTCACTGAGGGTGGTTCACGCGGCAAGCTGACGAGCGCGTTCATTGCAGCCGAAATTAGTTCTGATGCCGAGATTGCCTACGAGCGTCGCGAGCAGCAGCTAGGTGAAACCGCGATGCGTGAGCTCGAGCGCCGCGTTGTTCTCAGCGTTATTGACCGTCGTTGGAGGGACCATCTTTACGAGATGGACTACCTCAAAGACGGAATCGGCCTGCGGGCAATGGCCCAGCGCGATCCGCTCATCGAGTACCAGCGAGAAGGCTTCGCCCTCTTCCAGACGATGATGGGTCAGATTCGGGAAGAGTCCGTTGGCTTCCTGTTCAACCTTGATGTCGAAGTTAGCGGTGGTGGCGAGGCCACGACCGTGCAGGCGCGGGGCTTGGAAGCGGGAACTGCACCGACCGCAGCACTGAGCTATTCGGCGCCAAGTGCCGACGCTGCCGGTGAAGTTGAGGTTCGCAACGAACGTGGTCAGGTTGAACGCGCGGCTACCGCGCGTGCTCAGCAGCGACAGTCTCAGCAGACTGCGCCGCAGCAGCCGCAACCAGCTCAGCAGCCTCAGGCGAGCGAGCGCGGAGCATTTGGGCAGCGAGCAGAGGGCGAAGCGCCCGAGGCTCCTCTCAACCGTTCACAGCGTCGCGCGCAGGAGAAGCGCAAGAAGTAGCGAGAACTCGAAAACGACGTATGCCCCCATCGCTCGGTCGATGGGGGCATACGTCGTTAAGCCGGGGCAGCGTCGCGCAAGCACCTTGGTGGTGTCGGGATGATGCCGCGGACGGGCTACGGCTTACAAGGACTGTTGCCTCGCTGGATTCGGTGCCTAAAGAACATTGATTGCCGTAGCTCGCCACCGTTTGTCGAGACCTTCGAGTCGAAGGGCCACCGCTCGAGTTCGTGCTCGCCCGCGCACGATGACCACAGCTTCGACAGCGCCATCCCGTGGTTCGCACAACCGGATCGAACCCATGGTGAAGCTCGGCCGTGTGACGGACTGCCCTTTCGCGCTGCGTGCACGGGCTGACAACACTGTGCGCTTGAGCAAGTGGCGGTAAACATCGTCGGTAACCCACCGAGCAATTTGTTCGAGATCGCGGGCGCCGGCCAGGACTTCAATTACGCAGCGGGTGAGGTTCTCTACCAGGGGTGCGGGATCGGGTAGCTCAGCGCTCGGGGTTGGCTGATGTCCGAAGAACTCGTCGGGGACGAAGCGCGGGCGGATGATTTTCGAAGGAAGTGTGCCAGTGCGCTGTCGCTGCTGCGGGGCAATTTCTGCAGTCGGCAGGGGCTTTCGGAGCGGCTCGGTACTCATGATCTCCCGGGTAAAAGGTCAAGACGGCGATGTATACCCCCATACGGGGGTAGACCACACTCAACCAGTACTTAGACCAATTGTCTATGACTAATTTTCAATTGTGGATAACATTGTTGGGCTCTGTTAGCTCGCCAGTACCGTCGCCCCATGCGCTGGGACAAACTCTTTGACGACCTTGAGAGTCAGCTTGAGAGCGAAATCACTGCTGATGATCTTGAGGTCGACGCCGAGGAAGAGCGTCTTCGACTTGGCCGACTGAGTCTTCGCGATCGCATCGTCGCGCTGCATGCCCGCAGTTCAGAACAGTCGCCGCTCACTCTGTCCGTTCTGCTGGTTACGGGCACGAAGGTCATCATCAGGCCGGCAATAATCGGCCGAGACTGGATGTCGGCAGACCTCGTCGATGACAGTGGTCGTCCGGCGCAATGCATCATTCCCTTCGCGGCGTTGGCGGGGATCTCCTTGGGGGCAGGGCACATCACGCCGAGCCTTGCGACGGTGCCGTCGAGTGGTCATCCGAGCCTGTCGCAGCGATTGAGCTTGAGTTACGTTTTGCGTGATTTGTGTCGACGTCGACGAGCCGTGTCCTTGCTGCTGATGGCCGGCGACGTACATGGAACCATTGACCGCGTTGGTCGAGATCACGTGGATATCGCTGTTCACGAGCGCGGGGCTGCGCGTCGTGAGTCCGCCGTCACTGAGTACCGGCTGGTGCCGTTCTCGAGCCTGGTGTTGGTGCGGCCGTAAGCTCGGCGAACCGGCCCGATGACGTCGTTGCGGAGTCTGGATCCCGAAAGTGCGGCTAGGACGCCGGAGGCTCTAACGCGTGCGTTTCCCGCCGAAGTTCACTTCGGTGACGGTGGAAATGTCAGATTGGTTCCACAGACTCATGCGACGGGTTTCTTCGTACAATGCTTCGATGTATGACTCGAGCACACTATTCTCGATGCGCCAGTGGCCTTTACTTCCGACTTTGATCGCGGGAAGTTCGCCCGAGCGCACCAAATCGAGGACTTCGTTTGGTGAGACGCTGAGCACTTCGGCAGTGTCGGCTAGGGTGAGGAATCGCCCAAGGCCGTCTGCTGGGTTGGTCGCGTTCATGATTCGATTATCCCCTTGCTCGCCTGAGAATGGGGCTGATGTGGATAACTCTCGCGCCACTTCAGGGCAGTAACGAACGATGGTGCAATGAACTTCACCCGACCCGTGGAACGCCTGCTGTGAACCGTAGTTCCGGTCGCACTCAGTCCCAAGCCCGTGCGCGAGCGTTCGCTCTCGACCCCCGACTGTCCATCGGCGTCGTGCTCGTGGTGGCATCGGTGGTTGGTGTTGTTTCGCTTGTGGCTACAGCAGACGACTCGATAGATGTCTATGCCGCGGCGTCACCGCTGACGCCAGGCGACCGCGTACTGAGCAGCGATCTTGTCATGCGCAGCGTGAAACTCAATGAATCGAGTGAGTTCTACATTGCCCGCGGAGACCTGCCTGCCGCCGGTTTTATTGCCACTCGGCCTATTGCAGAAGGAGAGCTCATTCCGGTGTCGTCGCTCGGCAGCCACGAGGGGCTCTCGTTGACTTCCGTTGTGCTTTCTCCCCAAGGTGGTCTCGCCGAAACGGTCGCCTCCGGGGCATCCGTGGATGTCTGGGCAAGCGCCGAGACAGAAGATGGCAACTTCGGAGCCCCGAGCGTCATCGTTGCGGGAGCGATTGTAGTGCGCCTTGTTGACGATGACTCGCTGGTCGCTTCGGCGCGGGGGAGCGCTCTCGAACTGCTCGTGCCGCGTTCGCGCGTTGCCCGATTGCTTGAGGCGATGGCTAATGGCGATGTGCTCTCGGTGATTCCCGCAAATCTTCCGGCGAAGGGCTGAGATGGTCACCTTCGCGCTGGCCATGCCAGTGAATCTTGAAGACCAGTTTGCCTTCGATGCTGTGCAGCACGGTCACGAAATTGTCGTGCGCGCGGTGAGTGCGCCAGAGCTTGCGTCTCGCATCGCGGGCGCTGAGGCGGATGTCGCGCTCGTCGCTTCAGAGTCGCGCTATCTCACCGATCGTCTCATTGCGGCCTGTGACCAGGCCGGAGTGAAACTCATTGCGGTTGCCAGCAGCGAGCGCGAGCAGCGCTACGCGAGCGACCTTGGGCTCTATGACATTGTGGAGGCAACCAGTGGCTGGTCAGCTGTGGATGCCGTGCTTGCTCACTCGCAGACGAATGCCGAGCCAGAATCTCTAACGCGCGGCACCCGCGGCCAAGTAATCGCGGTTTGGGGCCCGGGCGGCGCACCTGGTCGAACGTCTATCGCTATCGCTATCGCCGCCGAGTTGGCAGCGCTCGGTCATAGCGTCGCCCTTGCCGACGTCGATACTCACGGGGCGTCGGTGGCGCCAACTCTCGGAATGCTCGACGAGGCTCCCGGCTTTGCTGCAGCATGCCGTCTCGCCGGAACTGACACCCTGACGACTGAAGAACTGACACGTATCGGTCAACGATATGAATCACCGGTCGGCGGGTTCTGGGTGCTGACGGGGATCGGGCGACCTAGCCGCTGGCCCGAATTGTCTGCTGAGAAAGTCGGCACGGCGATCGCGCAGTGTCGACAATGGGTTGACTACACGGTGCTCGATACCAGTTCGAGTCTCGAAAATGATGAAGAAATCACCAGCGATCTCTTTGCACCGCGCCGCAACGCCGCTGCTGTTACTGCGGTGCGTGCTGCCGACCATGTGATCGCCGTCGGCGGCGCCGACCCCGTAGGGCTTTCGCGTTTCTTGCGGGCTCACGTTGATCTGCTCGAGACGGTTTCCACCCGCAGCGTGAGTGTAGTGATGAATAAAGTGCGGTCGACCGCGAGCGGGATGAACCCCCACGGCCAAATAACTCGCACGCTGTCGCGGTTCGGAGGAATCGAGCATCCGATTCTCGTTCCGCACGACCTTGTCGGCTTCGACGGCGCTGTGCTGAGTGGCAAAACATTGGTCGACGCGGCACCTCGTTCGCCAGCACGAGTCGCATTGCGCGACCTGGTCACCTCTCGTCTCGCGCCGCAAATTGCTGAACACGAGCCTCGCCGCCCTCTGTTCGGCAGGATGCTGGCGCGCAGGTAATCTGGAGGGGTGTCGACACTCAGTGATCTAGTTCAAGAGCAGGGCCGTTCAAGCGAGGCAGATATCGAATGGCTGCACATGCTCGTTGGAGATTGGCAGCTGCTCGCTGACCTCGCTTTTGCCGACATCGTGTTGTGGGTGCCAAGCGATGACAACCTCTTTGTGGCAGTTGCCCACGCGCGCCCCAGCAGCTCCGCGACGCTCTTCTATCGCGACTTTGTTGGCCAACAGGTCAAACCCGAGTGGCAGGCTCAGGTTACTGAGGCGTTCGAGACAGCGCGCATCGTTGATACTGCGGCACCGGCGTGGTACGAAGAAACCCCCACCAGAGTGCGTGCTGTCCCGGTGATGCGTCGGCTCAGCAGTGGTGGCAACGCGACAACCGAAACGCCCATCGCCGTGATCACTCGTCACACAAACTTAGGTGATGCTCGCACGCCGTCCCGGCAGGAGCTCACCTTCAACGGGTGCGCTAATGATCTCTTTGCGATGATCGCGGTTGGCGATTTTCCTGACATGGGAGCGCCAGCAGCACCGCGACGTGGCGCGCCCCGAGCATCCGATGGTCTCATTCGCTTGGATGTCGATGGTCTCGTCACTTTTGCCAGCCCGAATGCGCTGTCTGCGTTCAACCGCATTGGCTTCTCGGGGGAGCTGGAGGCGGAATCTCTCGCCGACGTCACCACAACGCTTATTGCCGGCCAGCCAGAAGTCGATGAATCGCTTCCGCTAGTCGTGACCGGTCGGGCGCCGTGGCGCACCGATATTGAAGCGCGCGGGGTGACGGTGTCGTTGCGCGCGATCCCGATTCGCGACCGCGGTGAACGTGTCGGTGCGATCGTGCTGTGCCGCGATGTCACTGAGGTTCGCCACCAGGAGCGAGAGCTCATCACGAAAGATGCAACCATCCGTGAAATTCACCATCGGGTGAAGAACAACTTGCAGACCGTTGCGTCACTGCTCAGGATTCAGGCCCGGAGAACTCACAGCGAGGTCGCACGTGAAGCTCTCGGGCAAGCAATGCGACGCGTGGCCGCAATTGCGGTTGTACACGACACCCTCTCGGAGGGCCTCAATCAGAACGTCGACTTCGACGTGGTGTTCGACCGTGTGCTGAAACTGATCGCCGAGGTCGCATCGAGTCACAACACCACGGTGCACCCGACATCCGTCGGGAGTTTCGGCGCACTTCCGAGCGAATACGCAACCCCGCTGGCACTGGCTCTGACCGAATTGGTGACAAACGCGGTTGAGCACGGGCTAGCTGGGCGTGCGGATGGAACGGTCGAGATCGATGCTCGACGCACCGCGGAGAAGCTGACCGTTCAAGTTCGAGACAACGGTGTCGGACTTGCTGAAGGGCGAGTGGGAGAGGGGCTTGGCACGCAGATCGTGCGAACCCTCATCCAAGGCGAGTTGAGTGGAACCATCGACTGGCACACGCTGATGGGCAGTGGCACCGAAGTGACTATCGATATTCCGCTGACCTGGCTCACCCGCGCTAAGTAGCACAAAAAGCTACGACGCAGAGCTAGTGAAAGCTCACGCGTCGTTATGCTGTAGCGCTCGTTCGAGGCTGTCGCCTGATTAGGGCTGGGCCGCGGCCGAGGCTCGGCGTGACTAGGGCAAGGCCCAAACAGCGCCGAAGCCCAGCCAGAGTCAAAGCCCAGCCAGAGTCAAAGCTCCGTCAGAGCCCAAGCTCCGTCAGGGGCCTAAAGTTTTGCGGTCTTAAGACGCGCGGCGTGCACGTGCTGCGCGACGCTTGAGGGCGCGGCGCTCGTCTTCGCTGAGGCCACCCCAGACGCCGGAGTCCTGGTTGGTCTCGAGTGCGTACTGGAGGCACATTTCGGTTACTGAGCAGCGGCCGCAGACGGCTTTTGCTTTTTCAATCTGGTCAACAGCCGGACCGGTGTTTCCTACCGGAAAGAAAAGCTCCGGGTCAGCAGTGAGGCATGCAGCGTTATCGCGCCAGTCCATAGTGTTGCTCCTTACAGTGTGTTGCGATGCTCGAGCGCACAAAAAATATGCCCTGATCGGCGTCGAGCTTGAGAAAGAAAGTGGGCCTCGCTCGCAACACTGGGAGCCAGAAATCAACCTCAACTAGAATCGCATATCGGCCTATGCAAAGCAATGGTTTTTCAGCGATTTAACGGGGAGCGAATGGTAGACGAACTTGTCCCAGATGAAAAACCGAGAAAGATGCATCCCAATCTGGTTGTTCTTGCTCTCATAATTTTTCTCGAAAGCGCCGTGCTCTTTGCCGCTCTTGGCTACCTGATATTCGAATTGAGCAGCGAGACTCCGCAGTCCTATCCCAGCGCGATTGCATTGAGCGTTCTGACGGCGCTCGCGGCCGTGTGGGTAGCCACGATCGGTGTCAATGTTCTGCGGAGTCAGGCGTGGATTCGTGGGGCAGCCGTAGTGTGGCAGGTGCTGCAGATCTCAGTGGCGATCGGTAGCTTCCAAGGCGTTTTTGCGCGCCCCGATATCGGCTGGCTTCTACTGATCCCGGCGATCGTCGTGCTCGCCCTGTTGTTTACGAAACCGGTACTGGCCGCAACCACGCGACGCGAAGGTTAGTCGAGCCCCAGTTTTTTGCGCAGTGAGGCGACGTGACCGGTGGCTTTGACGGCGTACAGGGGAAGAGTGATCGTGCCGGTTTCATCGATGACGAAAGTCGAGCGGATGACGCCAACAACCTGCTTACCGTAGAGGTTTTTTTCGCCCCAAGCTCCATACGCTTCGTGCACTGTGTGGTCGGGGTCGCTGAGCAGGGGAAAAGTGAGTGCTTCCTCCTCGCGAAACTTGGTGAGCTTCTCGGGAGTATCGCGCGAAACACCGAGCACGACATAGCCCTCTGACTGCAGGGACCCAAGCTGATCGCGGAAGTCGCAGGCTTGCGTCGTGCATCCGGGAGTCATCGCTGCTGGGTAGAAATACAGGATCACTTTCTTGCCAGAAAAATCGCCCAATGTCACCAGATTTCCGTCGTGATCAGGCAGAGAAAAGCCGGGTGCGGGGGTGCCTGAGGCAAGTCGAGTGGATTCCGTGGTCATTGTGCTCCTTAGTCGCTTTAACTCATGGTAACGTTGTTCCTCGGTTGCCCTGAGAGGGAAAACCAAGCCAAGCACCTCTAGCTCAATTGGCAGAGCAACTGACTCTTAATCAGTGGGTTCCCGGTTCAAGTCCGGGGAGGTGCACCAACGAAATGGCCCCGTGTCAGGTACTCCCTGAATCCGGGGCCATTTTATTTTCTGCTGTGCGCCGGGCTCGTTGCCCGTGCAGGGAGACTCATCTTTCGTTTCACCAGTGGCGGACGAGATGATCGTGCTCGGCTTCGATGCGAACTTCTGCGTCAGCGAGCAACAGCTCGAAGTCAGTGACCAGGATGTCGGCGATGTAGTCAGCGGCGCTCCTGCGGGCTTCTCGGGCTTCGACCCCCTCAGTGCCGCCAATCCGCCAAATGGCATCTACTGCGTCCGCTGCTGGCTTCTCAGCGTCGGTGTGACCCTCTTGCGTGCCATGGGTGCGAAGGTCCTCGGCAAATTGCCCCTGAAGTTCGTGTTCAGGTTGTTTTCCGTGGTGTCCTAATCCTCGGCAGTCGCTGTGGACACTGTTCAGAACTGTGCAGAGCTGTTCAGTCTCGGCCGCATAGATTGGGCTCGATCACGGACTCGGCGGTCACGCCGGCGCAGATGACCAACATGAGAGCGGCGATCGAAATCAACCCAGCAGCCCGTCGCCAATTTAGTTTCAGACTAGAAGCTGTACCTACTGCGTAGCCCGCGACGCTTCCCGTTTTTCCACCTAACAATGACCTTTCCGGTGGGTTGCTGGTCGGTGTTGCGGAACTCAAATTGGTGACGTTTGGTCTCGTCGGTGGTGATGGATCCCAGCTCGTGGGTCGAGCGTTTTCTCGATCTCGGTTTGACGGTCGCCACCACATCGAGGGCGAGGCCTTCACCTCGATTCAGCACACTCACGTTCAACAAATATTGGGGAACACCGCCGTCTGGCGTGCCAGATTTAGTATCGACCAATGAATACACCGTCAGGCGCATGTCAGGTTTGGGAGCGAGAGCGACCGAACGCACCAGTGCAATAACGCCGAAGAGGAGCGCTACTGCCGCGATCGCAGCAGGGATTGCATCGCGTGGAGTGGTCAAGAAATCTGCGAAAGGTGACGACCAAAAATCGTCAATCCAACGTAACCAATTGTTCGGGAAAAATGACACGCCGTTGAGCGTATCGACACCGTACTGACGCCGGTTGTTTCGGTCCACAGGCACTAGCTTGCGATCAGAACGGTGACGCCGACGTCGTCGAGTCGAGTGAGCAGCACATTCCGATGCTAGCGAGTGACGGTACTCGACGAAGCGGCGGGAATGCTAGCGGCGCCATGCGCGTCGGAAAGCGCGGTGATGAACCGACCCAGAATCGTCTCTTGTCCCCTTGACGGGGGGCATGGTACTTTGTGGGCAGTACTAGACCGCATCGCAGGCGGTCACCCCGAGAGTGCTAAAGAAGGTGAACCCCGAATCTCACCCCGCAGCGCGCCGTGCCCCCCGAAACTACACACGCGCTCGTACCCGCGACTGTGCCCGAACGCCAGTCACGACGATCTGGCTGCGTCCCGAAGCGCCGCGAGTGTCGTCCCTGAAGAAAGCTGCCCATCGTGTTGATGAAGAAGTTGCTGGTAGGTATTGCCTGTGTTGCTCTCACGAGCGGTGCGCTCCTCGGAGTAGCTGCTCCCACCTTTGCTGACGAAATTGCTGTGCCTGAGAACTCGTCCGATGCCGCAGCCTCATCACGGGCTCCTGAAATCAGCAGCCATTTCGTCGTGAAAATGGTCTGGGTTTGCCAGTTCACTTCGCGCGATAATTCGCCAACCGGATACGTTCTGCATGACGGTCCACAGCCAGCGAATCTCATCCTCGATGATCTCGGTAAGGATGTCAGCAGAACAGCAGACTTCGCCACGGCACGCGAGCTCAATGCCAGTCACCCGTCTTTCATCGTCGCTGACGACGATGTGGCTCTCTGTGCTTTTCCCGCAGAGACGGTGGATGACGACGTGGTGCCAGGGGAGGCAGAGACCTCTGAACTGGTGATGCCCGCCGTTACTTTCGCTCAATCCAGTTGTCGCGTCGCGGGTAGCTACTCCCTCGGCGTTGCCCCCGGTTTCGATCCTGCCCTCATCACCTTCACGGTGAACGGCGTCTCAGGGGTGCTCGCGGGAACGTACCCGGTTGATGCATCCGGCGTTGTGGCGGTGACAGCTCAGGCTGTCCAGCCGAATGGGCTGGAGTTCGCGTGGGTCGATCCGCCCGCATTTGGGTTCGTGATTCCTGATGACGGAGAGTGCGCCGAGGTCGGTTCTCACGGGCTGGCCACCGCATCCGGCGACCTGCCAACACTTGCTCTCGAAGCGCCGACGCTCGCGTACACGGGCGACGAGGGAGTTGCCCCGGTCTGGTGGTTGCTGCCCGCGGGCATGATTCTGCTCGGTGCGGCTGCGATCGCTGTGCGACGTCGCGCTCACGCTGAAGTGAGCTAAAAGCTCAGCGAGCCACTGGCGAGTTGTGGCGCACGAAGGTTGACCAGAAGCTGTCTGGCTTACGGCAACCACGGCATGGGGTCGACGCGCGTCTCGAAGACGTAGACCTCAAAGTGGAGGTGCGGGACCGTTGAGTAACCCGTGCTTCCGACGGAGCCGAGTGGGGTGCCTGCGGTAACCCATTGTCCGGCGGAGACGAGCTGCGAGCCTTCGATCATGTGGGCGTAGAGCGTCTTAATGCCATTGCCGTGATCGATGATGACGTGACGGCCCCATCCGCCACCATCGGTAACGCTCTCAACGGTGCCGGGTGAAGCCGCGATGATCGAGGAACCCTCAGCGGCCATGATGTCAATCCCGCCGTGGAACTCGCTACCGCGGTAGCCGAAACCGTCATTGATCGGCCCGTCAGCCGGGAACAGCTCGAGGAGACCGCTGATGCCGGCGGCCGTGACGGTTACCTGCTGCTGTACCTGTTCGACATCGTAGGAGTCGCGAACGATGGGAGCGGCGGCACCGTTTGCGGGTGACGCGAAAGTCTGAACGTTGTCGTCGGGAGCTGCGCCGGTGGCCGCTAACGTGTTGGCGGCAGGAGGGGCGGCTTCAGCGACAAGCACCGAGTCGTTGGCGGGCGCAATTATTGCTGCGGGTACGGTGCCGCCGATGAGGAGCGCCCCGATGGCGAGCATAGTAATTAGTCGTTTCAACAGCGTTCCTTGGTTTGGGGCAGGGTGTATTGGCTGAGAAACGACGATCAATCTCGGGAGACTTCACGCTCAGATACGTTTGAGCGACGGGGGGAAGCCGAATTGGTGCGAACCGCAGCACACTGGCCGAAACCGCTTCGATGCGGTTAGACGGGCGAGTAAGTAACCAAAAATAACGCAGATTCCTGAGAACCACTCTCAGGAAGCGGACTTTGCCAGCCGTTAGACGATATCCTTTGGCCACAAACGTTTTAGTTCTTCGAGGGAGAGGAGTCGCATGGGCACCAGTTCGCGGCCAGTAATCGGGCTCACGTCATATCTCGAGCAGGCCCAAACCGGCGTCTGGGATCTTCCCGCGTCATTCCTTCCCAAGATCTATTTTGAAGCAGTGACGGATGCCGGTGGCATCGCCGTTCTGTTGCCGCCGCAGCCGGTAGATTCCGAGATCGCTGCCTCGATCGTCCACGGTCTTGACGGGTTGATTTTGACGGGCGGCAAAGACGTTGACTCGGCGCGATATGGCCAGGAAGCGCATCCGACAGCTGATGTGCCGCGCAAGGATCGTGACGCGTTCGAAGACGCTCTCTTGCAGGCTGCCATCGAGGCGAACGTTCCCTTCCTCGGGATCTGCCGCGGCGCCCAAATGCTCAACGTGACACTCGGGGGAACCATCATTCAGCATCTCCCCGATGTGATCGGTTCCACTCGCTACAGCGCCGGGGGAGGGACTTTCTTGGTCAACGAAGTCGAGGTTGAGCGCGACACCACGCTTTCTGCGCTCCTGGGTGGTGACGACAGCATTGCGGTGAAGTCGTACCACCATCAGGCGATTGACCGTCTCGCTGACGGTCTCATCGTTTCTGGTCGCGGAGACGATGGCGTCATTCAGGCCGTCGAATTGCCGAGCGTCGACTTTGGGGTTGCGGTGCAGTGGCACCCCGAAGAGGACGCCAAGCAGGACCTTCGTCTCTTTGAGGGCGTTGTCGAGGCTGCCGCTCGCTATCGCGCGAAACGCTTGGATCTCGTCGGCTAAGCCCGCAGGTTCAACTCACCTCGAGCGCGTGTGACGGCCCGTTATTCTTCGAGGTCGTAGGAGTCTTGGGCTTGTTTGGCGATGGTGCCGGCAGCGATAGCGATGGTGAGTCCCCAGCTGATCCACATGAGGATGAGACGCCAGTCGCGGGGGCCCTCTTTCGTGGTTTGAAAGATGCTCCAACCACCGGCGATCGCGCTGAGGAGACTGCCGTTGAACAGGTACTTGCGCATTATGCCTCCGTGGGTTGTGCAGCGATCGGTGCGTTAAGGCTAGCGTGCCAGACGGATTGCTGCCAGCGAGGAGCGCGTGTGCTGAAGATGCGCTGTGAAGCGTGACCACATGATCAGTCTGACCGATCGGTCAGCTAGACTCCCGTGGTGTCCAGTCATGAAGAACTCCAGCGAGTTGCGCTCGTCGAATTCGCCGCCGCCGGCTATACGGCAACCTCGATTCAGCGGATTGGTGAGCTTGCAGGGCTGTCGAAATCAAGCGTGCTCTACCATTTCGCGTCAAAAGAGGCACTGCTTGAAGCCGCTGTAATGCCAGCAATTGAGCGCCTAGAGGAGCTCGTGGCGGAGCTTGAAGCACGTGGACTTTCTCCCGAGTACCGTTTCATCTTTCTGGAACAGTTCGTCGACTTTATCTTTGACTTTCGCCAAGAAGTGCACCTGTTCATTAACCAAGGGCCATCATTGCGCGAGCTGACCGTGATCGAACGTGCCAACACGATCGTGCGCACCCTTGCGCAATTCTTCTCCTCAGCCACAGCACACCCACACGACAAGATGCGGTTCGGAATTGCTCTCGGTGGTTCGGCATACATGTTGTGCACTTCAGACAATCTCGCGCTGCCGCTCGAATCCAACGACGACACCAAACACGCCCTCATCACGATCATGAGCGAGCTTCTCGCTCCCATCAACAACGACTAACTTTCCCGCGCTAAACGATCTTCACCAGCGCACACCCCAAGAACCGGAGCATCCGTGGCAATCCTTCTCTATCGGCTCGGACGATTCTCGTTTCGCCATTCATGGCGCGTGCTCATCGTCTGGATCCTCCTTGTTGGCGGAACGCTCGGAGCCGGCATCGCCCTCGGTGGCGAGACTCAAGAGTCGTTCGAGATCCCGGGCACGGAGTCGCAAACTGCGCTTGACAGACTCGAAGCAGTCTTTCCTTCAGAAGCGGGCGCGGCAGCGACGGCGGTCATCGTCGACGAAGACGGATCGCGGGTCGAAGATTCCGAAGCAACAATCGAGCGCATCACCTCGGCCATCGATCGCATCAGCGGCATCGACTCTGCGGTGAGCCCTTTCAGCGAGTTCGCGGGCAAAGCGATTTCGGATGACCACAGCATGGCGATCATCCGTGTGCAATTTGATGGTGTCGGAACCGACGTCACCGAGGCGACTCTCGAAGACCTCGTTGCGACGGCGGCGATTGGCGAGGATGCGGGCCTGCGGGTCGAGTTCGGTGGCCAAGTATTTCAAGACACCTCCTTTGGCATCACCGTCACTGAAGTTGTCGGCGTCGTCTTTGCCGCCCTCGTGCTCGTGATCACTTTCGGTTCGTTGCTCGCCGCCGGAATGCCGCTCCTGAGCGCATTGCTGGGCGTCGGAATCGTAATGGGGCTCATCACGACGCTCTCAGCATTTACGACGGTCTCGAGTTCTGCTCCGCTGCTCGCACTCATGATTGGCCTTGCCGTCGGAATCGACTACGCGCTGTTTATCGTGTCGAGGCATCGAGCGCAGCTGGCTCAAGGGGAGGAGCCTGAGGAGTCAGCGGCGATGGCGGTTGGCACGGCCGGAAGTGCCGTCGTTTTCGCCGGAGTCACTGTGATTATTGCGCTGCTCGGCTTGCTCGTTGTCGGGATTCCTTTCTTGAGCGTGATGGGTATCGGTGCTGCGGTCGCGGTCTTTATTGCGATGGGTGTCGCTACCACCCTGCTGCCGGCCCTTCTCGGCTTAGCCGGATCGCGACTGATCCCGAAGCCTGGATCGCGCACTCACCGTCGTTTCACCGTGCACGGCAATGAGAGCAAGACGATGGGTGCCCGCTGGGTACGGGGAGTTACCAGACACCCCTGGCTTGCGACCATTGCGGTCGTTGCCGTTCTGGGCACGCTCGCGATTCCCGCAGCGAGCCTTCAGTTGAGTCTCCCCGACGGCGGTTCTGAGCCCGCTGGTTCTACTCAGCGCGAAGCCTACGATCTTGTCAATAAAGGATTCGGCCCCGGCTACAACGGGCCGCTTGTCGTCGCTCTCGACATCACGCAAACCATCGACATTCAGGATGACCTCGAGTCGATCGCCGCTGACCTTGCGGAACTTGACGACGTTGACTTCGTTTCACAAGGGTTCCCTGATGACGGGCTCGACACGGCGATCATTCAGGTCACCCCGACGAGTGCACCAGACTCCGAAGACACCAAAGCGCTGGTGCAAACCATCCGTGATCTCGCTCCTGAGATTGAACGCAAGTACGACATCCAAGCATTCGTCACCGGAACTACGGCGGTGGGCATCGATATCTCGAACCGACTGAGCAACGCTCTGGTGCCGTTCGGCGTGATCGTTGTTGGGCTGTCGATTCTGTTGCTCATGATGGTCTTCCGGTCGGTTCTTGTTCCGCTGAAGGCCGCGGCAGGCTTCTTGCTCTCTGTTGTGGCGTCATTCGGCGTGGTCGTTGCAGTGTTTCAGTGGGGGTGGTTCGGCGACATCATTGGTGTGGAGAATCCGGGCCCGATTCTGAGCTTCATGCCGATTCTGCTGATGGCGGTGCTCTTCGGCCTCGCGATGGACTACGAAGTCTTCTTGGTTTCTGGCATGCGCGAAGAATTCGTAAAAACACGTGATGCTGCCTCCTCGGTGCGTCACGGTTTTGCGAGCAGCGCGCGTGTCGTCACTGCGGCTGCTCTCATCATGTTCTTTGTGTTTTTCGCCTTCGTGCCCGAGGGCAGCGGAACGATCAAACCCATCGCCCTTGGCCTCGCAGTCGGTATCGCTTTTGACGCATTCTTGGTGCGGATGACGCTAGTGCCAGCCCTGATGGCTCTCTTTGGCAATGCAGCATGGTGGCTTCCGGCGTGGCTGAGTCGCCTGCTCCCCAACGTAGACATCGAGGGCGAGCAGTTGCGCGAACACCGCCACGAGCTCGAGTGGGCCGAAACTCAGCCCGAGTTCTCAATGAGTTCTGAATACTTGGTTGTTGGAGATTCGGAGTATTCCCTCGCCCCGATTTCCCTCGCGATTCCTTCCGGAGCGTTGGTGCTCGCTTCTGGCGAGCGTCGCGACCGTCGCATAATGGGCGCGACCCTCATCGGGGTGCTGCCACCGGTTTCGGGCAAGGTGCAGGTTGCCGGGTTCCCCCTTCCCTCACACGCAGCCCACGTGAATAAGGCGGTGGCGCTTGCCGAGATAGGCGGGTCGCCATATAGCGACGGCCCGGCATCCATGGGGGCAATCCTGCGAGAACGCCTTGAGATGACGCAACCGGTGCGCAGTAGTCTGCGCACTTCGGCACGAGTGCGTGACTGGATTCACCAGGCAGATCACGTGCTTTCCGAAGTAACAGCGCGCCGCACGGTACGGCTGACGGAAACAACGAACATCAGTGCGCTGCCTCAACTGGAACGTGCTGTCGCTCTAGCGGCTATCGCGCTCGCCGAAGGCACCAGGATTGTGTTTTTCGATCGCTTCGATCAGTTCGCTTCTGAAGAAGACGAGGTTGCTTTTCTGACCGCCGTCGGTCGACTTGCGGATGCGACAACAACCATCATCGTCGGTACAGGTTCGCCCGTGACCGTCGCCAGTTCGATCGATCGCGGAGAACGCCCAGTGATGCTTGTAGACCTTTACCTCGTCGCCCCGGAAGGACTTCTTCGATGAGCGCTTCATACCCTTCGGCCCTGCCTCAGAAGCGGTGGCTGACCACTCTCGGTTTCGTCGCTGTTGCGCTGATTCCTCTAGCCTTCACCGGATTGTTCGTTGCGGCGGTGGGGACTGGCGATAGCGCCATCGACAACATCCCGGTCGCTCTCGTCAACAACGATGAAATTCAGACCACCACAGACCTCGACGGCGAAGAGCAGATCATCTTTGCCGGCCGCCAACTGGTAACAGAGCTAACCGGTGCTGACGGCTTCGACTGGACGATCACCAATTCGGATGATGCCGAAGCGGCACTCGACCGGGGAGATGTCTATGCGATCCTGACCGTGCCGCACGAGTTCTCAGAGTCGATTCTGTCGCTCTCCACCGACGCCCCAGCACAGGCACAGATTTCAATCCGCACGGATGACTCACACAGTTACCTCACTGGCTCGGTCGCCCAGGTAGTCGGACAATCGATGACGGACACCTTTGGTCGCGCCATCACGTCGCAATATATTGATGGCATTTACGCCAGCTTCGGCGAGCTGGGCGGCGCACTCTCCGACGCCGCAGCTGGCGCATCGGAACTGTCGGATGGTGCCCAAGATTTCTCCGGTGGTCTCACGACCTATACGGCGGGCGTTGATTCGCTCGCCTCTGGGCTCGACGAGCTCAGCTACGGCGCCGGAGGCCTTTCGGGGCTCACTGCCGGGGTGGGGGAGTACACCTCGAGCATCTCGCAGCTTTCGTCGACTCTGGCCGCCATCAACCCGGCGATTCAGGCGCAGCTAACAGACCCGCAACTCAAGGGCACCCTCCAAGCCGTCGTTGACGGCCTCGGCCAAGCAGCGGCAGGCGGGGGCACGCTCACCTCTCAGACTGCTGACGCTGTTGGCGGTATTCAGTACGGAATCTCTCAGAGCGCTCAGGGCGCCTCCCAGCTGTCCTCGGGGTCGGCCGCTCTCACCTCTGGTGCGAACGGCATTTCGGCCGGTGCCGCTGAGTTGGCGACGGGGCTTACCGACGGTGCCGCACTGGTGCCGACGAGCGATGCAGATGGTGCCAGCGCTAACGCCGACATCGTGGCCGAGCCGGTGACGCTGTCGGTGAGCACCGATAACGAAGTGAGCGAACCGGCTCAGGCGATTGCCACATTCTTTATTCCGCTCGGACTCTGGCTAGGGGCGCTCGCGGTCTTCTTGGTTCTGAGTCTGCCGTCGTTCCGCTCGTTGTCATCCACGGCGACGGATGCACGAATTGTTGCATCGACGCTGGTGCGAGCATCGCTGCTGACCGCAGTTCAAGCGGTTCTACTTGTCATCCTTCTGCATGCCGGCGTTGGGGTTAGTTGGGCGTTATTGCCGGCTACGGCGGGATTCGCTTTGCTGACGGCGATCTCGTTCGCCGCATTCCATTACTTCTTGACGGCGGCGCTTGGGCGAGGGGGACTAGTGATTTCACTTTTCCTGTTGGCGATTCAGCTCACCTCGACTGGCGGGATCTATCCGATAGAAACGCTGGCGGCGCCGTTCCAGATGGTGAGTCCATTCCTGCCGCTGACGTACGCGGTCGAGGGCATGTACGTGATTCTGTCTGGCGGGAACGCTCAGCCTGCGATCACCGCGGCGATCGCCTTGCTCGCCCTTGCGGTCGTGAGCGTTGCGCTCTCGGTATTAGCCGTGAAGCGGATACGCAAATCGACCGCGTCAGGAGCAGTCCTGGCCGCGGCCGATTCCCGACCGCTCTAAGCCGAGCGGGAGGGTGCGTCGAGTAGATAACTAGTTGAAGAGACCTTCACGGATGGTTTCGCGCAACTCGACTAGTTCGGGGTAGTCCTCGAAGAAGCGCAGCTTCTGGTCGACGATGCGGTCGCCGTCAGCGAGTTCGTCGGCAAGTACCCATTCTGCGAAGACCTCAGCGGCATCTTCGCTGGGGATCGTCGCGGCGTAGTCGGTGACGAATTCGACGGGCGTGTAGCGCGCTTCCTTGTCTTCTTCAGTTTCGGCGTCGAACTCGGCAAGGCTGAAGTCGGGCCAGAATTCGGTGTAGAAGGCGAAGAGGTACGAGTCATCGAACGGGCATCCATCAGCTTCGGAGTACACGGGGCAATCGTCGACGGTGGACTCGTCCTTGGGGATCTGGTCTTCACGCAGAGTAAGAAGGTGAGCGAATTCGTGAATCATGGTGCGGTCGAGAACATCGGGTTCAACCGAGCCGCTGGTATCGAGAGCGAGGTAGGTTTCGCCTTCTGCAACGCCGTTAGGCTGCATCGCGCCATCGGTTCCGCCGGACTTGTCGGCGTCAATGGCCACGAACATGGTGATCTCGGGATGGAGCTCGGCGGGAAACAGTTCGTTGAAACGGTCCCAGACTGCAGCCTGATCTTCGGGAGCATCGCCAAGGAGCTCGCTGCCGTCGACGTCGTACGTTCCGAGCACGTGGAGGGTGTCATCGTTCACCGCAGCGAGGTCGATCTCAGCCATCGCGGTCTCGTCGACACCGTCGTCAGCGGGGGCGGCAGCAGCGCAACCGCTCAGGGTGAGCGCAAGCAGCGTGACAGCACCCACCAGAACGGTGGTTGGCGTGGCGCGGACAGGGGAGAAGGTCACTGAGGCCTCTTTCGATTCGGGCTATCCGCGAGTCGTGCCGATGGGCACGTTCGCACCCGCAAGGCGTGGGCGAAATTGATCTTATAGCGCGCTGTGATGCTGCTTTGGCCCAGTTGCGTCTCAGTTCTGTCACAAAAAAGTAATGGTGCCGAAACGAAATGCTCGGGTGACATACGCGACCCGCTGGTAAAGTTGCTGGATTATGGAAGCTCACAAGAATTCTTCCCATTCGGAGTACGATTTCGTCGTCGTTTCCAACCGGCTTCCGGTCGATTGCGTCGTCGAAGATGATGGATCGCTCACGTGGCGGCGTTCGCCAGGCGGACTTGTTACTGCGCTCGAGCCGGTCATGAAGGCTGCCGACGGTGCTTGGGTTGGCTGGGCGGGGCGGCCTGATCTCGAGGTTGAGCCGTTCCACAACGAAGGCATCCAGATCATCCCGGTTCCTCTCAGCTCTCAAGACATCGAGGAGTACTACGAGGGATTCAGCAATGACACCCTCTGGCCGCTTTACCACGATGTGATTGCGCCGCCGGCTTATCACCGTGAGTGGTGGGACGACTATGTTGTCGTCAATCAGCGGTTCGCGGATGCCGCGGCGGCGATCAGCGCCGACGGTGCTGTTGTGTGGGTGCAGGATTACCAGCTGCAGCTCGTGCCGCGCATGTTGCGGGAGATGCGGCCTGATCTGACGATCGGGTTCTTCAATCACATTCCCTTTCCGCCGTATGGAATCTTCGCCCAGTTGCCATGGCGCACACAGATCATTGAGGGCATGCTCGGTGCTGACGTTGTTGGCTTCCAACGGTCAGATGATGCATCCAATTTTTCGGCGGCCGTTCGACGTCTCACGAACTATCCGACAAAGAACCCCGCCATCGAGGTCACGATTGAGGGCCAGCCGACGCGTCGCGTTGTGGCGAAGTCGTTCCCGATTTCGATTGATTCCCGCAGCTTTGAAGAGCTTGCTCGTGAGCCGGCGATCCAACAGCGTGCGCGCGATATTCGCAAGGGACTTGGTAACCCGAAGACGATCATGCTTGGTGTCGACCGCCTTGACTACACCAAGGGCATCCGTCACCGCTTAAAGGCGTACGGCGAACTCTTGAGTAATGGATCGATCGAAGTTGGCGACGTTGCACTCATTCAGGTCGCAAGCCCGAGTCGTGAACGCGTTGAGGCGTACATGCACTTGCGCGATGAGATCGAACTGACCGTTGGCCGTATCAATGGCCAATTCAGCACGTTGAGTCATTCGCCGATCAGTTACCTGCACCAGGGGTTCCCCAGGGAGGAAATGGTTGCGCTGTACTTGGCTGCTGACGTGCTGCTGGTTACGGCGTTGCGCGACGGTATGAATCTGGTGGCAAAAGAATATGCCGCGAGCCGATTCGACAACGACGGTGTGCTTATTCTGAGCGAGTTTGCTGGTGCTTCGGAAGAGCTTCGCAAGTCGCTCCTCGTGAACCCCCATGACATCGACGGTTTGAAGGAAGCCATGATGAAGGCAATCAACATGCCGAAGGCTGACCGGGCCACTCGGATGCGGTCAATGCGTAAGCGTGTTCTCGAACACGATGTTGCGCGCTGGTCGAATGCGTTCCTCAAGAACTTGGCCGCCACTCGCTCTGACCGTCACCGTCGAATTGCGCCGCTCGAAATGGCCGAAGAGGTCGAGTGGACGATCGAACGCAAACGAGTAAGAAAGCCGTGAGCTACTCAAGCGCAGCAGAAATTGAGGCGGCCATTGACCGCCTCGTCTCCGTACCTCAGCTCTTGATTGCTCTCGACTTCGATGGCACATTGGCTCCTGAAGTTGATGACCCGCTTGAGGCCCGCGCACTTCCCGAAGCTCAAGCGCAGTTGCTGCGGATGCTCGAACTCACCGACACTCGCTTAGCTCTGGTTTCGGGCCGAGCTCTCGACAGCCTTAGCCATGTCGCGCATCTCGGCGATCGGGTGCTTCTCGGCGGATCGCACGGGCTCGAATATCGGCTCGACGATGGTGACTCGGTGTTGCCGATGAGCGACGACGATGCGAAGGCGCTCGCGAAGCTTGACGCGCTCATGCATGAGCTTGCCGACAGTGCCGATGGCGCGTGGGTTGAGTTGAAGCCGGCGGGGCGCGCTTTGCACGTGCGGTTGTCGAGTGCTAACGATGCTGAGCGGTTGGTTGCAGAGACTCTGGCCGGGGTGGAGGCAGAGATTCCGGGGCTGACCACCCGAATTGGCAAGAACGTTGTCGAGTTTGCGATCCACTCTGCCGATAAGGGCGATGCGATCGAGCGGTTGCGTGACTATGTGGGTGCCGATGCGGTTTTCTTTGCCGGCGATGACACCACGGACGAGGACGCGATCGTTGCGTTGGGCCCAAACGATCTCGGTGTTCGCGTGGGGGATGCGCCTTCTGCCGCTCAACTTCGAGTCGCGGGAACACGGCAAATCGCTGAGCTTCTCATGATGCTCGCCGACCGCCGTGAGGCTGCAGTGGCGGCTCGGACAAACTGAGGTTTCGCAAAGCCCTAAACTCGAAGCATGTCTGAGAGTAATTCGATCGATATCAAGCCTCGTTCCCGCACAGTAACTGACGGAATTGAAGCCACTACGTCGCGTGGAATGCTTCGCGCTGTTGGTATGGGAGACGCTGACTGGGATAAGCCCCAGATCGGTATTGCGAGCTCCTGGAACGAGATCACGCCGTGCAACCTTTCCCTTGATCGGCTCGCTCAGGCGGCGAAAGAGGGTGTGCACGCTGGTGGCGGATACCCGCTCCAGTTCGGCACGATTAGCGTTTCTGACGGCATCTCGATGGGCCACGAGGGAATGCACTTTTCGCTGGTGAGCCGCGAAGTTATCGCTGACTCCGTTGAGGTCGTCATGGAGGCCGAGCGCCTCGATGGTTCGGTCACTCTCGCGGGCTGTGACAAGTCGCTGCCTGGCATGCTCATGGCCGCGGCACGACTCAATCTCTCCTCCGTGTTCCTGTACGCGGGGTCTATTGCTCCTGGCTGGGTCAAGCTCAGCGATGGCACTGAAAAAGACATCACGATCATTGACTCCTTCGAGGCTGTTGGTGCTGTGAAGGCTGGTCGGATGACCGAAGCCGACGCTAAGCGCATCGAGTGTGCTTTCGCGCCAGGCGAGGGTGCCTGTGGCGGTATGTACACGGCAAACACGATGGCGAGCGTTGCGGAAGCGCTGGGAATGAGCCTTCCCGGATCCGCAAGCCCCGCATCCGCTGATCGTCGTCGCGACTACTTTGCGCACCGTTCGGGCGAAGCCGTCGTCAACCTGTTGCGTCTCGGCATCACATCACGCGACATCATGACAAAGAAAGCGTTCGAGAACGCGATCACCGTCGCGATGGCGCTCGGTGGCTCGACCAACGTTGTGCTGCACATCTTGGCGATCGCCAGCGAAGCTGAAGTCGACATCACGCTCGATGACTTCAACCGCATTGGCGACAAGGTTCCTCACTTGGGAGACCTCAAGCCCTTCGGCAAATACGTGATGAACGATGTCGACCGTCACGGTGGATTGCCCGTGCTCATGAAGGCACTCATGGAAGAAGGGCTCATCCACGGAGACGCTCTCACTGTGACGGGCAAGACTGTGGCCGAAAACTTCGCTGAGATGGATATTGATCCTCTCGATGGTGAAGTTCTTCGCACGATTGACAACCCCATCCACCCCACCGGTGGGCTCACGATTTTGAGTGGTTCACTCGCCCCTGAGGGTTCCGTGGTGAAGACTGCTGGCTTCGATCTTTCGGAGTTCGAGGGCCCGGCCCGCGTGTTTGAGCGCGAGCGTGAAGCTCTGGATGCGCTCACCGCCGGCACTATCGAGGCGGGTTCCGTCGTCGTCATTCGCTATGAAGGTCCCAAGGGCGGACCGGGTATGCGTGAGATGCTTGCCATCACCGCGGCCATTAAGGGCGCTGGGCTCGGCAAAGATGTACTACTCTTAACGGACGGACGATTCTCAGGCGGCACAACCGGACTGTGTATCGGCCACATAGCTCCCGAAGCAGTAGACGCAGGTCCTATTGCCTTCGTGCGCGATGGTGATCTGATACGGGTCGATATCGCAGCTCGCTCGCTCGACTTACTTGTCGACTCCGCTGAGCTCGAAGCCCGCCGAAAAGGCTGGGCCCCCCTCCCTCCGCGTTACACGCGAGGCGTTCTCGCCAAGTATTCGAAGCTTGTGCAGTCCGCCGCTCGTGGTGCGGTCACCAGTTAGCGCCAGCTCACCATTCGACTTAAAGGATTCACACATGTCCTCTGAACCCGCACCGCGGCCGAAGAGCACTACGCCGGATATTCTGACCGGCTCAGGTGCAATTTTGCGCAGTTTGGAAAAGCTGGGCGTGAAAGACGTCTTCGGCTTACCCGGCGGCGCAATCATGCCCTTCTATGACGAGTTGATGGCATCCACTGCTATCCGTCACATTTTGGTTCGCCACGAGCAGGGTGCCGGTCACGCTGCAGAGGGCTATGCCTCGTCGTCCGGAAAACTTGGCGTCTGCATCGCCACGTCGGGCCCGGGAGCAACCAACTTGGTTACGGCCATTGCGGATGCCCACATGGACTCCGTGCCGCTGCTTGCGATCACCGGTCAGGTGTTTTCGACCTCGATGGGAACCGATGCGTTCCAAGAGGTAGATATCTCCGGAATCACGATGCCCATCACGAAGCATTCGTTCCTCGTCACGAAGCCGGAAGACATCCCGGCGACTCTGGCAGCGGCGTACCACATCGCGACGACGGGCCGCCCTGGCCCGGTGCTCGTCGACGTGACGAAGGACTGCCAGCAGGGAACCGCCCCGTTCATTTGGCCCCCCAAGGTCGACCTCCCCGGCTACCGCCCCGTCATGAAGGCGCACGGCAAGCAGGTTCAGGCAGCAGCGCAAATGTTGGCTGAGGCCGAACGCCCCGTCTTCTACGTTGGTGGCGGCGTTGTGCGTTCCGGCGCTTCGGCAGAGCTGCTCGAGTTGGCGACTCTCGTGGGCGCGCCCATCGTGACGACGCTGATGGCTCGCGGAGCCTTCCCGGACTCCAACGACTTGAACCTCGGGATGCCGGGAATGCATGGCGCTGTGCCTGCTGTTCTCGCCATCCAAGAGTCCGATTTGCTCATCTCGCTCGGAGCTCGCTTCGACGACCGGGTTACGGGCAAGCCGAGCGAGTTCGCTCCTCTGGCTAAGGTCGTTCACGTCGACATCGACCCTGCCGAAATCGGCAAGATTCGTGCCGCAGAGGTGCCCATTGTTGGCGACGCGAAAGACGTCATCATCGACCTCACGGCGGCGTTCGCTGAAGCCAGCAAGCAGACCACACCGGATTACACCGCATGGTGGGAACGCCTCAACTCGCTGCGCAATCAGTTCCCGCTTGGCTTCACCGAACCCGACGATGGGCTGCTGTCACCGCAGTACGTTATTCAGCGCGTTGGTGAACTCACCGGCCCCGAGGGCATCTTTGCTGCCGGTGTTGGACAGCACCAAATGTGGTCGGCGCAGTTCATCAAGCATGAACGCCCCAACTCGTGGCTCAACTCTGGTGGTGCCGGAACCATGGGCTACGGCCTTCCCGCCGCCATGGGTGCCAAGGTTGCTAACCCGGATCGCCCCGTCTGGGCCATTGATGGTGACGGATGCTTCCAGATGACCAACCAGGAGCTTGCAACCTGCACGATCAACAAGATCCCGATCAAGGTTGCGATCATCAACAACTCAAGCCTCGGCATGGTTCGCCAATGGCAGACACTGTTCTACGACGGACGCCACTCGTTTACTGATCTCAACACCGGTCACGACACCGTGATGATCCCCGACTTTGTGAAGTTGGGCGAGGCCTACGGTTGCCTCGCCATCCGCGTCACCAAGAAGGAAGAGATCGACCCGGCCATCAAGCTTGCGCTTGAGACCAACGATCGCCCCGTTGTAATCGACTTCGTTGTGAGTCGCGATTCAATGGTGTGGCCAATGGTGCCGCAGGGTGTCGGAAATTCAAGCGTGCAGTATGCCCGCGACCATGCCCCCGAGTGGGAAGAGGAGTAGAGCCATGGGTCACGTACTTTCCCTCCTGGTCGAAGACAAACCAGGTCTGCTCACCCGTGTCGCCGGACTCTTTGCCCGGCGTGGGTTCAACATCCAGTCGCTGGCTGTTGGTTCGAGCGAAATTGAAGGCCTGTCGCGCATCACCGTTGTGGTGGATGTCGACGAGCTACCCCTTGAGCAAGTCACGAAGCAGCTCAACAAGCTCATCAACGTGATCAAGATCGTGGAACTCGACCCTGACCAGTCGGTCACTCGGGAACACCTCCTGATCAAGGTGCGGGTCGATAACACGACTCGCTCACAAATTCTCGAAGCGGTAAACCTGTTCCGTGCCCGCGTGGTCGATGTCGCATCTGATGCGCTCATCATCGAAACCACGGGGGACTCGGGCAAGATTCAAGCATTCCTCCGAGTGCTCGAACCCTACGGGATCAAAGAAATTGCTCAAAGTGGATTGTTGGCTATGGGCCGCGGTTCCAAGAGCATCACCGACCGAGTTTTCAAGAACTAACAGCACAAACAACTAAGGAGAATCACTACTGTGACCGAGATCTTTTACGACGACAACGCTGACCTCGCGCTCATCCAGGGCAAAAAAGTAGCTGTCATTGGTTATGGCTCGCAAGGCCACGCCCACGCACAAAACCTGCGCGACTCGGGCGTTCAGGTCAAGGTTGGCCTCAAGGAGGGCTCAAAGAGCATCGCCAAGGCAACCGACGCCGGTTTCGACGTTCTCACGAGCGCTGAAGCGGCTAAGTGGGCTGACGTTGTTGTCATCCTTGCTCCGGACCAGAGCCAGCGCGGCCTCTTCGCTGACGACATCAAGGACAACCTTGATGCAGGAAACGCTCTCGTTTTCGGACACGGCTTCAACATCCGTTTCGGCTACATCGACGCTCCAGCAGATGTCGACGTCATCCTTGTTGCGCCCAAGGGACCGGGCCACACCGTTCGTCGCGAGTACGAAGCAGGCCGCGGCGTTCCCGTGATCGTTGCTGTTGAAAATGATGCAACCGGTTCCGCTTGGGACCTCGCCTGGTCGTACTCCAAGGCACTCGGCGGACTCCGCGCCGGTGGAATCAAGACCACGTTCACTGAAGAAACCGAAACCGACCTGTTCGGTGAGCAGGCTGTTCTCTGTGGTGGAACGTCACAGCTCGTACAGTACGGCTTCGAAACTCTCATCGAGGCTGGCTACCAGCCCCAGATCGCCTACTTCGAGGTTCTTCACGAGCTCAAGCTCATCGTTGACCTCATGTGGGAGGGCGGCATCGCCAAGCAGCGTTGGAGCATCTCCGACACCGCTGAGTATGGCGACTACGTTTCAGGCCCCCGCGTCATCGATGCATCGGTTAAGGACAACATGAAGGCTGTTCTCGCCGACATCCAGTCTGGTGCTTTCGCTGACCGTTTCATCAAGGATCAGGATGCCGGCGCCCCCGAGTTCCTCGCTTTGCGGGCCAAGGGGCAGAATCACCCGATCGAAGAAACCGGCAAGGAGCTTCGCGCTCTCTTCGCTTGGAAGCAGCAAGACTCCGACTACACCGACGGTTCAGCTGCACGCTAACTTTCGCTAGTCACGACGACGGCCGTTCCGCTTTGTGCGGGGCGGCCGTTGGTCGTTACGTCGTGGTCGGCGCTGATTTGGCCGATCGCGCCTACTTCGGTGGCAGTGTTGTGCCGCGATCGGGCCAACGCAAGGTCGGTTCGGCCTCGGGTACCGGGCCGGGGGTTCCTGTTCCGACCCAGATGACAGTTGCCAATAGTTGTTCAAGGCGCGAACCAATGAACGCGGCAGCGACCAGTGGTGCGTATAGCGCGCCCAGATAGCTGGCGGAGAGCACGAGATTGAGGTTGCGACCCCACGCCAGCGCGGCAATGGCGGGAGCTGCCGCAAGCAGCAGCCAGAACGGTGTTGCGATGATGCCCAGGACGACGGCACCAATAATGGCGAGCACTCCGAGACTCAGCTGGGTGATAATCGCGACGCCGAGGGCGCCGGCATGGCGGGCATAGCGTTCCATGCCAACGGATGCCCACATCACGCGAGCGCGAAGCTGATGCACTCCACTATCGATGAGGGCAATCCGAAAGTCTTCGTCAGCGGTTCTTCTGAGTTCTAGCCGCTGATCGGCGGGAGCCTGCCTCGCGTTGTGTGTGAGTGAGTCGTGCAACACCGCCGGCAGGGTTTGTTTGCCGAAGCTCGCGATGAGCCCCCACAGAAACGGCGGCACCGAGGCGAAATCGGTGCTGTTGCCTTCGCCAGGTGGCTTGGTCAGGTCGTGGGCCGGAATCGTCAGCACACGCCCGCTGTCGCGCGGATCACGCCAACCAAATTCCTCGGCAACCTGAAAATCCCGGCCAAGACGGTAAATGAGGGGAAGGCCAAAAAGCGTGGCTCCGTGGCGATCGGTGAATGGCATTGTCGACTCCTCGATCGATCGTGCGTCTGCCAGCACGATCTTGTTTCTGGAGACTAGTCTGTCGGAGTGACAACGAACTCGCAGCGAATCTCGCCACCTTCCCGCTCACATTCGGCAGCGGCTTCCCGGATATTCGGAGCAGTTCGGCTTATTGCTGCGGCGCTCGTTCTCGCCAGCATCGCTACCCAAGTGATCGAAGAGTCGCTCCATAACGACTTCGTCGCAACGGAGTACTACAGCTACTTCACGATTCAATCGAGCCTGATCAACATCGTGATTCTCGCGCTGAGCGGGGTTGTAGCGCTGCGCCTCAGAGAAGAATCAACCCTCTTGGGAGTCCTGCGGGCATCCGTCGTCTCCTACGCCGTTGTCACCGCTGGCGTCTACAACGTGCTGTTACGGGGACTACCCGACGATGGCTATATCGGTTCGCAATGGCCCAACGAGGTAATTCATGTCTGGGTGCCACTGTTCTTGCTTCTTGACTGGCTGCTGGCTCCCGGACGGCCGATGCTCCGGATGCGCGACGTGCGCATCGTGCTCATTTACCCGATTGCCTGGTTGGTCTTTACGTTTGTGCGCGGCGTCATTGGCGGCTGGTTCCCGTACCCATTCTTGGAACCAAACGGGCCGGACGGATTGGGTGGGGTCGCACTTTACGTGGTGGGGATCGCTGCCTTCATCGTGGGCATCGCTCTCGTGCTGATCGCGATTAGTCGCGCGCGCTCAGCAAATACCGATCGGCTGTGGGCGTCACGCCGCGACTAACGGTGTGAGCTAGCAGGTCGGCCAGGCATCAGTGGGCACATACCCGCACAGCGCACGGTAATCAGTCAGGTCCGTAATGGCGACGGCGTCGGCGGAGCGCTCATAATGCTCTTCGGTGAACTCGCCGGTGAAGGCGTTGTACCTCGTCGCGCGGTTAATCAATGGCGTTCCCACTTGCGCGGCAATCTTGATGGCTTCGCTAGTGACGATCGAGGCGATCACGCTGACAGCACCCGGGAATATGCCGTGCACCGCATTCATGTCTACGGCCGCAAGTTCGGGCGGCAGCGGGTACAGATCACGGAAGCCCGCACCGCGAGCCGGCCACGATACTCCGGCCTGAGCGCCGAACTCACAAGCCCAGCCCCACACCAGCGGGATGCCGGTGATTTCGGCAGCGTCCGCCGCGAGGTAGTGAGTGGGATAGTTGTCGCTGCCGTCCACAACCAAGTCATAGTCGGCAAAGAGAGCCAGGGCGTTCTCAGGAGTGAGTTTCTCGTCGATCGCCACAACGGTGGTGGCGGGGCTGAGATCGGCCACCCTTTCGACCGCAGACACGACCTTCTTGTGGCCAACATCCAAGAGCCGATGGATGTGTTGGCGGTGCAAATTGCTGAGCTCAACCCGGTCGTCGTCAATCACGCCGACGGTTCCGACGCCTGCCGAGGCGAGCGACGGTATGACCGTACTGCCGACGCCACCCGCGCCGATTACGAGCACGCGAGAGCGCGCTAAATTCTCTTGCGCCGTCTCGCCAAAGTGGGTTAGCGCGAGCTGGCGGCTGAACCGCTGATCCATGAATTTATTCTTCCATCGTGACCCTGAGTATTGCGGTGAGAAACACTAAAGATCAGCGCTCTGCCCGTGAACTGGGGGTTCTGGGAGCGTGCACTGAGACGATTCTCGAGCTGATTTTTCTAGCCGAGGGGCAGCGCGCTCGATGGCAGGAAGTCGAGATTTATGCCTTCGCCCTGAAGAACGAGACTTCCTCCCGTCGGAATGATTGCGGTGACGAGTTCGAGAGCAGAGAAAAAGCGGCTATCGAAGTCCATGAGTGCGTCTTCGCAGGCGCGCCGTGTCGAGGCAATCGCCCCCAGCGAGAGCTCGGCAGGCTCACCCGTGAACGTCGTGCTGTAGTTGTTGCAGGCCGATTGGCCCGAAACGCTGTTGCCCGAAATCACGAGCGTGATGTCGTGGTCGGTGCCATCGACATTCAACGGACCGGTGCCGTCACGGCCGTCAAGGTAGATCCAGGCGCCGTCAATTCCTTCGATGGGAATTGCGTCACCCGGTGTTTCCTCGACGCCCAGACCGGGGTCGCCCTCTAACGGCGGCTCATCTGCCCCGGCATTCGAGGCCGGGCCGGCGCAGGCGCCGAGGGCCAATATGCTGACGGCGAATAGTGGCACAACCTTCTGAAGCGCGGATCTCACCGAAATTATCTGTGCGGACATTTTTTCCTCCTACAGACATAGACGAGGAACTACGCAGTTTCGTTGGGCTATCCGCAAAACATTTAGATTGCCGCGAGGAGGCAGAGGGTGATGAGCGCGAGCTGGCCGAAGTAGCGCGGCCAGAACGGCGTTGCCGCCTTGCCGAATCGTTTCGGGTTCTCGGACGCATAGACGTTGGCCGGGAACACCGCAATCAGGAACACGATGAGCGCGACACCGGTAATGAAGCGGGTGGGTTCCCAGAGCAGACCAAGACCCCCAGCAACTTCGCAGAGTCCAGTGACGGTGACGAGAACGGTGGGGGAGGGCAGCCACTTCTGGCGCAATGCCGGCGGGATCATTGCCCGCATGGTGCGGGCCGGGGCGGCCACAAAGTGGCTGACGCCCATGCCGATAAAGGCGAGCGCGAGGGCGATACGCAACGCCCATTGGGCAATCTCGACAGCATCCATGATGGGTCTATCGTCGCACTGAGTCGTCACATGGCAACGGCGGCTGCCCGTCGCCACTAAAGTTGTTGTAGTTGTCTACTCAAGCAGCCTTCGTTGTGTTAGCGCGAAGTCCCCGCGAATTGAAGGATCAGATCTGTGGCTAAGCCGATCGTTGTGATCGCCGAAGAACTTTCCCCCGCAACAGTTGACGCCCTCGGGCCCGACTTTGAGATTCGAAATGTTGACGGCACTGACCGTGACGCATTGAAGTCTGCGCTCTCTGACGCGCAGGCCGTTCTCATCCGTTCAGCAACACAAATGGATGCCGATGCTCTTGCTGCCGCGCCTAGCCTGAAGGTTATTGCGCGCGCCGGTGTTGGCCTCGACAACGTGGATATCAAGGCGGCAACTGCTGCTGGTGTCATGGTGGTAAACGCCCCAACGTCGAACATCATCTCGGCTGCCGAGCTGACCGTTGGGCACATTTTGAGCTTGGCGCGTCACATTCCTGCCGCTTCTAGCGCTCTGGCGCAGGGGCAGTGGAAGCGTTCGCAGTACTCAGGCACCGAGCTTTTTGAGAAGACGATCGGCATCATCGGCCTCGGCCGTATTGGTGGTCTCATTACTGAGCGCATGCAGTCCTTCGGCACGAACATCATTGCCTATGACCCCTACGTGACAGCAACTCGCGCGCAGCAGATGGGAGTCACGCTCGTCTCGCTCGATGAGCTCCTCGAGCGTTCAGACTTCATCACGATCCACATGCCCAAGACCCCCGAGACAACGGGCATGATTTCGACCGAGCAGTTTGCTCGCATGAAGTCGACGGCCTACATCGTGAACGTTGCCCGCGGTGGCCTCATCGACGAAGACGCGCTCTACACGGCGCTCAAGTCGCACCGCATTGCTGGTGCCGGCCTTGACGTGTTCGTGAGCGAGCCGCCAACAGGGTCGCCGTTGCTGGCCCTCGACAACGTCATTGTCACCCCGCACCTCGGCGCTTCGACCGCTGAAGCGCAAGAAAAGGCTGGCGTTTCGGTAGCCAAGTCGGTTCGTCTCGCCCTCGGAGGCGAGCTGGTGCCTGACGCAGTGAACGTTGCTGGTGGCATCATCGACCAGAGCGTGCGCCCCGGCATCCCGCTCATGGAAAAGCTTGGCCAGGTCTTCTCTGGTCTCTCAGACAGCCCGCTCACGAGTGTTGACATTGAGGTTCGCGGCGAGATCGTTGAGTTCGATGTCAACGTGCTCAAACTCGCTGCTCTCAAAGGCATCTTCACGAATGTGGTTTCGGAGACGGTCAGCTACGTCAACGCACCGGTTCTCGCCGAGCAGCGTGGCCTCACGGTTCGTTTGATTACGGATGCCGTGAGCCCCGAATACCGCAACCTGCTGACCATTCGTGGTTCGCTTGCTGACGGTTCGCAGGTTTCCGTTTCGGGAACCCTGGTCGGAAACAAGCAGCTCGAGAAGATCGTCGAGATCAACGGCTACGACATCGAGGTTCCGCTCGCTGACCACCTCATTGTGATGATGTACGAAGACCGCACCGGAATCGTCGCTGTGTTCGGTAAGGAATTCGGCGACGCCAACATCAACATCGCAGGCATGCAGATTGCGCGCGAAAGTGTCGGCGGCAACGCGCTGTCAGTGCTTACCGTCGATTCGCAGGCATCCGCTGATGTTCTCGCGACCGTGGCTGAGCGCATTGATGCTCGCTACGTGCACGCGATCGACATCGTCGACGCTTAGTCATTTCGTTCGCGCCCTCGTGGCGTGAGCAACACGAAAGGCGCGCCCCGAGCAATCGGGACGCGCCTTTCGTGTGTGTTGAACGTAGTGGTCGTTAGATGGTTTCGTCGGGGGTTGTGGTCGTGCGACGTTCGCTGACGGAGTTATTGACTCCGTCGTTGTTGTGCACGGTGGTTACCGAGGTGCGCTTACGCATCATCAGCACGAGGCCGAGGACGAATACGACAGCTCCGGCGATCATCAGGATGTAACCGATGAGGTCGAAGTTCACCCCTGCAACTTGAAGGTCGAGCGCGAAGGTAAGAATCGCGCCAATAACTACTAATACAATTCCGGTTCCGATACTCATGTGCCCAATTTTAGCGCGCCTCGTACAGTCCGCAATCAGAAAACACTCAGGAATGCCATATTTATGCGTCCCAGAGCGCGCAGTCGCCTCGACGCTGCTGCCCGCACCGTGCCCACAGCGGTACTGTAATTACATGCCTTCTCAGATCAAGCTTGCAGTCATTCCCGGTGATGGTATTGGGCCAGAAGTTGTGGCCGAGGCCCTCAAAGTTCTGAAGGCAACCGGTGTGGATGTCGCACCCACCGAGTTCCCTTTCGGTGCGGCTCACTACCTTGATTCGGGCACCATTCTCGAAGACTCCGACATCGCTGAACTTGCGAAGCACGACGCGATCCTTCTGGGCGCCGTCGGGGGAGACCCTCGCGATCCTCGTCTCACGGGTGGCATCATCGAGCGCGGCCTCCTCTTGAAGCTGCGTTTTGCGCTTGATCACCACGTCAACCTGCGCCCGACCAAGATTTTCCCCGGCGTGACGTCACCGCTGGCTGACGCCGGCGAGGTCGACTTTGTTGTCGTGCGGGAGGGCACCGAGGGCCCCTACGTGGGCAATGGTGGGCGCATCCGCACCGGCACTCCTCATGAGATTGCCACTGAGGTGTCGATCAATACGGCCTTCGGGGTCGAGCGTGTAGTTCGATTCGCTTTCGCGCAGGCCATGTCACGTCCGCGCAAGAAGCTCACACTCGTGCACAAGACCAACGTGCTCGTTCACGCGGGCAGCCTGTGGCAGACCACTGTCGACCGAGTTTCGCAAGAATTCCCCGCCGTTGACGTCGATTACATGCATGTCGACGCGGCAACGATTTTCATGGTCACAAAACCGAGTAGATTTGACGTTATAGTCACCGACAACCTCTTTGGTGACATCCTTACAGACCTCGCAGCGGCCATCAGCGGCGGCATCGGTTTGGCCGCCTCCGGCAATCTCAACCCGAGCGGGGCATTCCCCTCGATGTTTGAGCCGGTTCATGGTTCAGCGCCCGACATTGCGGGAAAACAACTCGCTGATCCCACGGCGGCAATCCTGTCGATTGCATTGCTGCTGTCACAGTTCGGCGAATCGGATGCCGCGGCCCGCGTTACTGCGGCCGTTGAAGCCGATCTCAGCGCCCGTGGCGACACCGCACGGTCCACGTCTGAGATTGGCAGTGCAATTGCCGACGCTGTAGCGCAGAATTAACCCACCGCCATTATGGCTGTACGTCATTAAGGACATCTGATGAAGAATCTGCTGGCTGATCGCCCCCTCACTTTCATGGTGAAGAAGAACCAAGAACCCCGCTCGATCGAAGAGCGTGACGCGGTGTTGGCTAACCCGGGCTTTGGGGTGAACTTCACCGACCACATGGTCGACGTCTGTTGGTCAGAGATGGGTGGCTGGCACCGTCCGCGCGTGCAGCCGTATGGACCCATTGCGCTTGACCCCGCTGCCGCAGTGTTGCACTACGGCCAAGAGATTTTCGAAGGTCTGAAGGCGTTCCGTCACGAGGATGGTTCGATTTGGTCGTTCCGCCCCGAAGCTAATGCTGCGCGGCTGCAGCGTTCGGCCCGCCGCATGGCGCTGCCGGAGCTGCCGATTGCGGCGTTTATCGATTCGCTCAAGCAGATCATTGCTGTCGATGGCGACTGGGTGCCGAATGCTCCCGAGACCAGCTTGTACTTGCGCCCGTTCATGTTCGCGAAAGAGGCGTTCCTTGGCGTGCGCGCGGCGAAGAAGGTCAACTACTACGTGATCGCGAGCCCTGCTGGCGCCTACTTCCCCGGTGGGGTGAATCCGGTGTCGATCTGGATCTCCACGAACTTCACTCGCGCAGGCAAGGGTGGAACGGGAGCAGCAAAGACCGGTGGAAACTATGCGTCGTCGCTGATCGCTCAGCAAGAAGCTGCTGAGCATGGTTGCGCCCAGGTGTTGTTCTTGGATGCCGAAGAGGGCAAGTACATCGAAGAACTCGGTGGCATGAACGTGGTTCTCGTCAAGAAAGACGGAACTCTCGTTACCCCGCACTCGGAGTCGATTCTTGAGGGCATCACGCGCGACTCGGTGCTTCAGCTTGCTGAAGACCGCGGCCACAAGGTTGAGCGTCGTCGCGTCACACTCGAAGAATGGCGCGAGGGCGTTGAGTCTGGCGACATCACCGAAATGTTTGCGTGCGGTACCGCTGCGGTTATCACGCCGATCGCTCTGCTCAAGGGTGATGGCGTTGAATTTGGGTCGGCGGATGCTCCCGCCGGCGAACTGACGATGTCGCTGCGCGAAGAGCTCACCGACATCCAATATGGCCGTCGCGAAGATAAGCACGGCTGGATGATGAGGCTCGACGCATGAAGGTAGCTCGTTTCAGCGTTGGCACGGGAGCCCGCTACGGCATCATCGATGGCGACGAAATTGTCGTGCTCACCGGTGACCCGATGTTCAACGGCTTCGAGCCCACCGAGGAGCGCTTGCCGCTGTCGGAGATCAAGATGTTGGCGCCGGTGATTCCGCGCTCGAAAGTGGTGGCATTCGGTCGCAACTATGCCGAGCACGCCAAGGAGCTCGGCAACGAAGTTCCGGATGCTCCCATGATGTTCATCAAGCCGAACACGTCTGTGGTCGGCCCCGGCGATGCCATCATGTTGCCGCCGCAGAGCGAAGAGATCGCGTTTGAGGGTGAGCTTGCCGTGATCATCGGCAGCATTGCCAAGAACGTCGCGGTCGAAGACGCTGACAGCGTGATTTTTGGCTACACGATTGCTAACGATGTGACCGCCCGCGACCTTCAGAAGAAGGACGGCCAGTGGTCACGAGCGAAGGGCTTCGACACGTTCTGCCCACTGGGGCCCGTGATCGAGACCGAGTTCGTGGTGGCGTCGCAGAGCATCCGCACGACGGTGAATGGTGACCTGAAGCAAGACGGAACCGTTGACCAGATGATTCATTCGGTAGCGGCGCAGATTGCCTATGCTTCAGCAGCATTCACGCTGTTGCCCGGCGACGTGATTCTTACGGGAACCCCCGCGGGCGTCGGACCATTGGTGCATGGCGACACCGTCGAGATCACGATCGAGGGCATCGGCACGCTGAGCAACCCGGTGCGCCGGGCTTCGCGCTAGAGCGCACAATTCTGGGTGCAGGGGCTGCTTTCGGCAGCCTCTGCCACGCAGGCTCGTCTCGCATAGAATGGTGGCAATGTCTGCGCCATTTTCTACTGCAACCGCTTCCGACGTTCGCGTTCGGTTTTGTCCGTCACCTACCGGTACGCCCCACGTTGGGCTGATCCGCACTGCCCTGTTTAACTGGGCGTATGCGCGCCACATGGGCGGCAAGATGGTGTTCCGTATTGAAGATACGGATGCCGCTCGCGACAGCGAAGAGAGCTATCTGCAGCTTCTCGACGCGATGCGCTGGTTGGGGCTGGACTGGGACGAAGGCGTCGAGACCGGTGGGCCGAACGAGCCATACCGTCAGTCGCAGCGCACCGACATCTACCTTGAGGTCATCGAGAAGCTGAAGGCTTCCGGTCACCTCTACGAGACTTTTGCGACGGGTGAAGAGATCGAGGCCCGCAACGTGGCTAACGGTCGCGACCCCAAGCAGGGTTACGACAACTTTGAGCGCGACCTCACTGCTGAGCAGATCGCGGCATTCAAAGAGGAGGGCCGCCTGCCGGCTCTGCGTTTGCGCGTGCCTGACTCTGACCTCAGCTTTGACGACCTGGTTCGTGGCGACATCACGTTCCCCGCTGGTTCGTTCTCTGACTTCGTTGTCGTGCGCCCGAATGGTGCTCCGCTGTACACGTTCGTGAACCCGGTGGATGACGCGCTCATGGGCATCACGCATGTGCTGCGCGGTGAAGACCTGCTCTCGAGCACTCCTCGCCAGATCGCCCTTTACACGGCGCTCATTGAGATCGGGCTGACGGATGCGATTCCGCGCTTCGGTCACCTTCCTTACGTGATGGGCGAGGGCAACAAGAAGCTCTCCAAGCGTGACCCTGAGGCGAGCCTGTTCCACCACCGTGACCGCGGGTTCATCCCCGAGGGTCTCATCAACTACCTGTCGTTGCTCGGCTGGTCGCTTGCTCCCGACCGCGACGTGTTCTCGGTCGAAGAGATGATCGCGGCGTTCGACGTTGAGAATGTGACGCCGAGCCCGGCCCGTTTCGATGTGAAGAAGGCGGAGTCGCTGAATGGCGACCACATCCGTCTCTTGTCGGCAGAAGAATTTGCGGCACGTCTCGTGCCGTACCTCGTTGCTGCTGACGTGATTTCGGCTGAGCCCACTGAGGTTGAGCTGACGATGCTCGCGGCTGCCGCACCGCTTGTGCAGGAGCGCATGCAGTTGCTGGGCGACGCTCCCGCACTGTTGCAGTTCTTGTTCACCCCGGATGCTGAACTCACGGTTGATGCCGATGCAATGCCGAAGGCCGAGGGGCCTGAGGTGCTGGATGCCGCTATCGCCGTGCTGACCGATCTCGATTCGTGGACACACGATGCAATCGAAGCGGCTCTCCGCGCCGAACTTATTGACGTGAAGGAAATGAAGCCACGTCTCGCGTTTGGTCCGTTGCGTAGTGCGGTCGCTGGCCGCCGCATCAGCCCGCCACTGTTTGAGTCGATGGAACTGTTGGGCAAGGAATCGTCGTTGGTTCGCCTGAAGGCGCTGCGCGCACAGCTATGAGTGAGCAGTTCGACTGGGATGTTGTCATTGTCGGCGGCGGACCGGCCGGACTGAGCGCTGCCCTGAACTTGGCGCGGGCACGCCGTCGCACTCTGGTGCTCGACAGCAATCGCCCCCGCAACTCGGCGACGTTCCACTCGCACGGCTTTCTGAGCCGCGATGGTATTTCTCCTCTCGAGCTTCGCAAGATGGGCCGTGAGGAGCTCGAGCAGTATCCGAACGTGGCGTTCGAGCGCACGATCGTTGAGGGTATTGAGCCGCTGGTCGCTGCTGATTTTGCGGATGCTGTTAGCGCTGACGAGGGCGCATCTGCGGCCGTCGGCGCGGGCTTCACTGTGACGCATCGCGGGGGAGCGGTCACGACCCGCACCGTGCTGATCGCGACGGGGTTGCGTGAGGTTCTGCCGAAGCTTCCGATGCTGCGCGCGTTCTATGGCACGAGCATCCACTCGTGCATGGAGTGTGACGGTTACGAGTATGCCGATAAGCCGATTGCCTTGATTGGGCACACGGATGACTTGGCCGAGCGCGCGCTGCTGCTCTCGCAGTGGAGCCGCGACCTCATTGTTTTCACGCAGGGCATTGGCCAGGTGAGTGACGCTGATGAGGCCATGCTCGCGGAGCGTGGTGTTCGCGTAGATCGTCGTGAAGTGGCGGATGTCGCGGGCGACCGTGATGGCCTGAACGGCGTTGTGCTTGCCGACGGCGAGACGATTGCGCGCGAGGCCGCGTTTGTGCGCCCTGACTATGAGACGGCGCTCGACTATGCGGCGGGCCTGCAACTCGCACTCGACGCGGAGGGTCTGATTGTCGTGGACGCTGCCGGCCGCACCAGCACGGCAGGGGCCTATGCGATCGGTGATGCCACCCCGCCCGGCCCCCAACAGCTCATCGTTGCCGCGGGTGACGGCGCTGAGGTTGCCGCGGTCATCAACCGCGACTTGCTCTAGGAGTCACTTCGCCGCGCGGCCACGTGTCCGCAGCATGGTGACGAGGCACGCCGCGAACATTACCGCTGTAATCGGGGCCCAGACTGCTCGCTCGACGACGCTCGGCGTGATGAGATTCAGGATGACGCCCACACCCGCATAGGCGGTGGTGATCCAGGCGAGCACGGCGATGAGTCGGCGTGGGGCGAATCTCAGGGGGCCGCGTTCGGTGCGAGCGAGCATTGCTGCCGCCATGACAAGAACGAGGGCGGCAGAGACGCCCGCAAAGATGCGGCCCTGAGCGGGGAGCGTTCCTTTGTTCGCCCCGCCTTGGGTATATTCGCCGATGGGTGCTCCGAGAACGACCGCGAGCTGGAAGAGCGCGACGAGGGTGAAGAGTGTGGCAGCGATAGTGGCGCCGATGCGCGCAGCGCGGTGGATGGGGTTGGCGTTGTCGTTCATCGGGCGGGCTCCTTGTGGTCGGCGAGTTGGGCTCGAAGCTCATCGAGCCAGATAATTTCGGCGCGCGCGTGGGCTCGTCCCGATTCGAGCGTTGCGTATTGCAGCTGAATGGCGAGAGTGGTTTTCGAGGGTTTGTGGGGTGCGCTCGAGGCGAGGGCGTCGAGGGTTGTGAGAAGTTCCTCGGCAGCGGAGCGGCGTTGGTCGAGCAGGTCGATCACGCCCGCAGTGCCGAGCGACGCGGCGAAGAATAGCCGCAGCAGAAAAGGTTCGCGGGAGTTGTCTGGTTCGAGGGGTGAGGCCAGCCACGCCTCCAATGCTTCTCGACCCGGCTCGAGTAACGAGTACAAGCGGCGGTCGGGTCGGGTTGCCTGCTCGACGGTGGTGCTTTCGACAAGGCCGTCGGCTTCGGCGCGGTGGAGGGTGCGGTAGAGCTGCGACTGATCGGCTGGCCAGAAGTGTGCGGCGGTTGTGGAGAATGCTTTGCCGAGTTCGTAGCCCGTCATGGGCTGAATCGCGACGAAACCGAGCACAGCGTGGAGGAGAGACATGCTCCGAATATAGGACAAGTCCTATATGGCGTCAAGGAGTGAACCACAACCCGCTCAGGATGCGCTAAAGTAGTAAATCGGTTCGGCTGCGGTTGAATCCTGTGGGGTATGGTGTAATTGGCAACACGGAAGATTCTGATTCTTTTGTTCTTGGTTCGAGTCCAGGTACCCCAGCAAACCATCTAGGGAGTCGCTCCCGCTCAGCCCGGCTTACGCCGGGCTTTTTCTTTGCCGACTTCTCGAGGATTTAAGCGCCACCACACGCTCCAGAGCTGCTGTGCGCCGGGTCATCAGGAAGAACCAGACAGCGGGCCTCTCGGTGATCGCGCACTTTGGATTGGACAAGCAACGCTCGTGGGTAGGCGCTGACGGCTTACCCAGTCGACCGTTTGTGTGTTAATCACTTTCGAGCAACGTGGATTCTCTTGCTGTTGCCGATAGTATCTGCCCATGTCAGATGTGCGAAAATTCCTCGAAGAACACTTGAAACCTCTGGCTGGTGCCTTTCTTTTCGTAGGCGCAGGCCTCTCGCGACGCTATGCGACGTTGCCGAACTGGGAAGGGCTGTTGCGGGAGTTCGCCGCCTACACTGAACAGCCGTTTGAGTACTATCTGGGCGCAGCCGGAGGTAACTTGCCCGCTGCAGCATCGCGGATTGCAGACGACTTTTATGAGATCTGGTGGAAAACTGATGAGTTCAAAGAATCGAGGGCGCTTCATGCAAGCGATGTGAAGGATGGATCCTCAGCCTTAAAAATTGAGATTGCACGATTCGTGAACATGAAGATGGCCTCGAGTACTATCCCTGAGGACCTTCGTGAGGAATGGGCGCTACTCCAGTCTGCGACGGTAGACGGCGTAATTACCACAAACTATGATTCGCTTCTGCAACTGGCCTTTCCAGACTTTGAAGTTTTTGTCGGCCAAGAACAACTACTTTTCTCAGAGGCGCAAGGGATTGCGGAGATTTACCACATCCACGGCGCGGCGATAGATCCAGCCTCGCTTGTGCTTACTGCGGCCGACTACAAAGATTTCGATCTGCACAACCCGTACCTGGCGGCGAAACTTCTCACAATATTTGTAGAACATCCAGTGTTGTTCATGGGCTACAGCATGGGCGACGAAAACATTCAAGGAATCTTGCGAAACATTGTTTTTGCGCTGCGTGACGAGAACATCGGGAAACTCCAAGACCGACTGATCTTCGTTGAGTGGGAGCGTGATGTAGTTCCATCTATCTCGAACAGTGTGATTGTCGTCGACGGCACCCCGATTCCTGTAACGAGGATCAAAGTTCCTGACTTTGTCGATATATTCGCGGCCCTCGGGGCGCGGCAACGAGCTCTATCAGCGAAGATGGTGCGCCTCCTAAAGGAGCAGGTGTACGAAATCGTCCTGAACAACGACCCTAAGGGGCGCTTGTTTGCGTATTCGGACGTCGACGCGGACTCTGCAAAAGATATATCCGTGGTTTTCGGGGTCGGAGCTAAGGCCGCGCTGGTTGGGATTACAGGCATAGGCCGATCTCAGGTGCTTGCGGATGTTTTGGACAATCCGTCAGGAGGCTACCCGGCAAAGGAGATTTTGTCTCTACACATCTCAAAAGTTGGGGCGAACGTTTGGTACCCGGTCTTCAAATATTTGAGCGAGGCCGGGCTATCAACGGGGAACGAGCTCGTCGCGAATGCGCAGCTTCCGAGTCGAGTAATCGAGCACGCAAACCGCAATAGGGAAAAAATTGTGCTCAAGGTGCAGGACAGGCGACGTAAGTCCATGAGTGCACTTCTGAAGGACCATGACTGGAAATGGGCGTTCACACATATTTTGGAACTCCCATCTTTCACCAACGATTTGGTCGGCCTAAAAGAATTCTTAGTGAGCCATGCCGACAAGGTCGACTCGAAACGATGGGGAACGGACTACGCCAAGGGTGTTGTTGTTTACGATTACCTAAAGTTCGCTGCTACGCCTAGCGAGTGGAGTGCTGCGAACAGTCGCTGATCGCCTAGCTGGACTCAGAATTGGGACTACTGGCAGAACTGATGACTCATCGGTTCTTGTATTGAAGCACGTCAATCAGTGCAGCATTGCGCTCCTCGAGCAGCGTCTGCATGTAGCGCCGCAAGAACAGCTTCTCCACGAGGCGCCCGAGTGGCCCGAAGGGGGCCGCGAAGGTGAGGCGATCCTGCATGTGGGTGCGGCCGTCGATCTCGGTGAAGAGGTGCTCGTGGTGGTAAACGGCGAAAGGGCCGCGGACTTGTTCATCCGCAAACCGGTGAGGAGCATCCACGTCAAAAATTCGGATCGTCAGCCGCAGCGGAAGACCGAAGTGTCGAGCCGACCACGTGACGACGTCGCTCTCGGCGAAGTGGCCCGTGGTGCGGCCCGCGACGACTTTTTCGTGGTGGTGCGTCATCGAATCAAGGTGCAGGTTCACGCTCAACGACAACGCGCACACCTCAGCGATAGGGGCATCGAACACAGTGTCGAGCACGATCACCTGGGTCATAGTTCGAGCCTACTGTTCGGCAGTGCGGGCCCGTGCGTACTATTCGCAGGCGACCCCGTCACCATCACGGTCGAGTCGCGGTGTTTCGTATCCGGCCTGGCCTGCATAAAGCGGTGCTGCCCCCGCGGCACGCACAGCCGTGCAGTTGGCGTAATACGCAGAGGCGGGAGCCGGTGCCGGCGCGGGTGCAGCGACGGGCGCGGGTGCCGGTGCCGGCGCGGGTGCAGCAACGACCGGTTCAGGCTCGGGAGCCGGGGCGGGGGCCGGTGCCGGAGTAAATGCGGAAGTCACTGCCCTCTGGTCGGGGCAAGAATCGAGCACCGCCACCATGGCGTCGTGCTCAGCCGTCGTCACCCAGAGTCCGTAGGTAGCCTTGACGGAAATCTGAGCGGCAACGTAGGAGCAGCGAAAGCTCTTGTTCGACGGCAACCACGTTGCTGTGTCCCCAGCACCCTTTTGGGCATTCGACTTTCCGTCGACCGCGAGCAGGTTGATGGGGTCATTCGCAAGAGTGATGCGCTGCTCTTGCGTCAATTGCTGCGCGCCAGTTTGCCACGCGTTGGAGAGCGAGACCACATGATCGATTTGAACCAACGCTGACGTCGCATTTCCTCGAAGAAAATCGATCTGCGCATTGGTGAAGGGCGAGACGAGCTGACCGGTGAGTACCTTGCACGATCCACTTTTCGTGGTCGCGGTGAGATCTCGGGCCAAAATGTCATTGCGGGTGTCACAGCCGTTGCGATCCACATCTAACCAGGCCGCACCGAATTTTGCCGTGCGGGCGTACCCGGTCTTAGGGGCTTTCCCCTTCACCGGGAGTGTGGCCAAAAGTGCGAGGGCAGTTGTGTCTGTGAGCGAGGTGTCGAGGATGCTCACTGTTGCAGGAGATGATGGCGCCGTTGCTGTTTGAGGGTCGGCGGGAGCATCCACGCTGAAAGCAGCACCTGCGATGGCCGTCCGTGTTGCTGTCGGAGTAGGAGACGAAGATGGAGTGGCCGTTTCGGAAATCTGCACACCATCGGCGACTTGCTCAACCGGAGCGCTGCTGGCGCCGACTGCGCCGCCAACGAATGTGGCGAACAGGCTCGCGGCGATAACAATTGCACCTGCCTTGCGCGACGGCACAGACGCCCATGAGCGACGGCCACTAATCAGCACGTAGATTCCCGTGAACAAACCAAAGAATGCTGCGAGAACTAGCACTGCTGCGATCCCGGCGGAGACGAGCGTAATAAAAGCGAACAGAACAAGAACGGCGCCGACGATCCAAGTGCTCAGCGTTGGTTTGAACCACTCAGGTGCTCGGTGCACGATAGGTGCAGTCTTTGGCGCGAATTTGTTACTCCACTGAGCGCCATCCCACCACCGATTCTTGCCCGAACCGTCGTCGTACCAGCCCGCTGGCGCCTGCGGTGCCTTGGGAGATTTGTTGCTAATTAGGCGCAGCCAAGACATGTGATCCTCCGGTGTCGTCCTAACCTTCCCAGAAGCGACAGATGTTCATCAGCCCCATAACGGGGCTCGCTCAACATGCCGTCGAGCCGCGCACTCAGCCCTTGAGGCGGATTACCGCAACCTTGCCCTTGACCCCTGCCACGACAAGCACGTGAGCCGCCTCAACGCCGTCAAGGGCAGCGACGATTGCTGCGGCATCCGGAACCTGCTGCACCTCATCGGCGCGCTCGAGAACCGAAACCCGAGCGCCGGTCGCTGCCCGCACGGCCTCGACAAGTTCGGCGCTATCGCCAGAAGCGACAAGAGTCACGCGACCGATGCGCTGAACGTGTTCGTCGGGGACGTCAGAGTGACGATCGTTTCGCCAAATCGCGAAATGGTAGGCAGCAACAAGAAGCGTGGCCGTGAGCAACCCGAGGGCCTGGCGCGAACGCTCAACGAAGCTTTCGCCACTGCCACCATCAAGCAGGAACGAGAACAGTTGGAACCCGATCACGAGCAACGTGATGAGCGCCACCAACGCGCTGACACCAAAAATGATCACCAGATACACGCGTCGACCAGGGGTCGCCACGCGTTCGGGGATTGACGCCTGCAGCGGCTTCCACAACATCCACCACAGCGCACCACCCACGAGTAGGGCGCTAAGACCGCCCAACAGCAGGCTGCGGATGTCGCCCTCAATAAGCGAATTACTCGACGTCGCGAGCAACGCATTCACCATCACGCCAACACCCGACGCCGCGTACGCCAGCGAAACGCCGGCACTCGCCAGCCGCGTAGCTGAACGCACCCCAACTGAACGTCCGGTGACAACACGAGCGTGATAAACCAACACGAGAGCACCGACGACCGCGTTAGCTATTGCGATCCCGAGAGGCTCGAGGGTGACAGCGAGAGGCTGCGACGACGCCGTAATCAGCTCAAGAATGGCGGTGAGCGCGACCATGATGCCAGCCGCAAACACCGCAACGGACGCGATACCCGCAATGAAGACGAGCAGCACATTCGAAAAACCGTGAGACTGCTCCCGCACGCCAACACGGAACCAATGCCACCACCACAACAGCGCACCACCGGCAGCCCACACGAGTCCCTGCAACATCAGCTGCCACACCGGATCACTGATCACGACTGAGCCGAGCGCAGCATCCACCGCAGAATCAATGAGCTGACCAAGCGCCCACACCACACCACCGGCAGCGTAGGTCAGGCCAATAAGAGAAGCGATTGCGGGTGCAGCACCCGGCAGTCGGGTCGGCGCCTTGCTGGGGTGGCGCCACATCCAGTAATGCCACGCCCAAACCAGCGCCCACACGATCCCCACCGCGAGCCCGTACGGCTGCCAGCCATTCACAATGGCTTCTGCAGCCCACGTGAAGAGCGCAATTGTCGACGTCAGCAGAGCCACCGTCGACATGATCGTGAGATAAACAGGCCAGATGACGGATGCCCGGTCGCGGGTCATCGTTGCGTCCCGCCAGGTCAACCACCACAGCACGGCGGCAAGGGGGCCAGCGATCAGGGCAGAAGCTAACGATGTCGCCAAACCGTAGTTATCAAAACTGACCTCGAGGCGGTTCGCCGAAAACAGTCGATCGAGAAGGCCGCTGACACCACTCGCCGCGATGATCACGGTTGTCGCCAGCAAAAGGTAGGTGATGACTCGGCGCACCGTTTGCACGCCGCCGACCGCTGGAATCACGCTGGGCGGGGGAGTGGGAGTCGAGCTAATTGAGGTCATTCGCCTATTCCTTGGTTGTAGCAAAGGGTCAGATCCCACGGAGTTGACTCGATCTTCCATAATCTGTCCTCGAGAACGAGAGTGAACACCTCCTCAGAAACGTAGCCGGAGCCACCGAAGTCACCGCTGCCGCGTTCCATCGACACCCGCACCACGGCGGTGTCGTCGTTGATGGTTGACGAAATGACGGTCATCCGCAGCCCCTGAATCGTGTTCAGGTCGGCGCTGTCGCAGTTCTCACGCAACTCGGTCGACAAAAAATCGCGTGCCGCCGAATAGTCGCTATCAACAACAGCCAGCGAATATGACTGCACAACTCCCTCGGGCGTTGTGGGATCGACCTCCGTCGCCCCGCCCCGAGTGAAGACGACCACCAAGGCAATCACCACGATGGCGGCAATAATGGAAAGGATCGCAATCAGGGTGCGATCTGGTCGTGCAGCTGTGGGCTCCATGACGCCATCTTCGCCCATCGACGCTCCTTAAGCTACGAGCGTCCAGACGTGATCGCCCTCGATAGGTGCCGCCGATCGGTCAAGAGTGATCGTCGTCTCAGTCGTCGCCACGCCCCGAGCGGCTGCGGCAGCGCCCACAGCCTGGAGCACCTTCAGCCAGTCGCCGCCACCCTGGACGTTTCCGAATCCTTCTCGCCCGCTGATGACGCGCAGTTGAACGCCATGCTCAGTATTGGTGGATTCGAACACCACGTCATCGGGCTGGATCACGCGGAGGTTCCAGCGGCCACCTTCGCCGGGGGTCACTCGCTTAAGCTTCGCGAGACCTTCGTCAATGATCGCGGGAGCCGCAGCGACATCGGCTATGACGAGCGCGCGCGACAATTTGCTGAGATCAGCAAGCTTGATGCGGGCCTCCATGCTCAAGCCCATCTCGCGACCCTTATCGCCGGCCGCATTTTTCATCCGTCTGTTGAAAACTTTGCGAAATATCACAAGAGCAACGACGAGAACGAGCAAAAGGACGATACTGACGGTTTCCCACTGCATGGAAGATCCCCTAATTAGAGCGACAATCACTCTCAAAAGAAGTGATATTCACTCGATAAATTAGCACGGTGGCTGGAGCACTCCCGCCCGTTTTCCGGTGCGGCGGCCACATCGAAACACCACTGGCCACGATTCCAGAGAATGCTACGTTTCATCCATGTCAGTTGCAGTCGAGTCATTTTATGTCGGCGGAGTGAAGTCGGGCGCCTTGCTGAGGCGCACTAATGCCGACCACATCACTACGCTGCTGGCATTCCAGAGTCCCGACGGGCCTCTCGTCCAGCTTGAGCAAACGACGTGGTCCGCGGCATCTCCGCTGGACTGGACCAAATTCCGTTTCACTGATTACCTCGCCGGAGTCGAGACCGAAAGCACCCGCGAAATGTGGGTGGCGAGCCAAGGAAACACGCTCACGGCTGAGCTCGACGCAGTGATCCCCAGCTATCTGGCGCACGTACTCCTCGCTACCTTTCTTCAGACAAGTGCAGAGAGCCGAGACTTCGGGCAGTTCGCCGAGGGAACCCCCGACACCCTCGTCTCTGCACGCTTCGTTCGCGGCGCGACAGAAGAGATTTTGGTCGGAAGCAACTCAATCGCGGCGCAGAAAGTGTCACTTCTGTTAGAGGGTCACGTGACGAATACCTTCTGGGTTGATGGGCAGAGCATTCTCAAATCGGATTGGAATGGGGCCGAGTCGTATCCGGTACCAACCCTCGATGACGCGCTTGGCGGTCTCAGCACGCACATCGTCGAGATCGTGACCGCGTTCGCGCACCCGTCTCGCTAACCACAGCGCGCGCAACAACAGCGCGCGCAACACAGCGCGCGCAACAACAGCGCGCACGGCATCAGCGAACGGCTCAGGTGGTCGGCTTTCCGCGCATCTCGAGCGCGATCTGAGACGCATCGAGGTTCGCCAAGGCGCTTTCCAATACGTCAGCGTCGAACGTGCCGTTGTCGCGAGCGTCGAGGAGGGCGCTGCGTTGGGCATCGATCACGGCGAGACGGTGTGTCTTCTCGACAGCGAAACTTGCCTCGCGCGGCGCATAATCGTCGTCACGTTCGTCGGCATAGCTATCAACTTCGGCAGGTTTCGGCACGGTGCCCGCACTCGCCTTGAGGAGCGCGAAGAGCCGCGTGCGTTCAGCGCCCGCATGTTTATCAACGGTCGACTGGTCGACCTTCGGCGAGATCCGACGAACGACGGTGCCGATAGTGCCACCCTGCACCAGCAGCGACATCGCTGCGACAACGAAGGCGATGAGCACGAGCGTCGATCGCAGGGGAGCGTCTGCCGGGAGTGTTTGCGCCGCAGCAACCGTGATCGCTCCGCGCATGCCAGCCCAGACCACTGTCGTACCCTCGCGCCATCCGAGCGGTTCGCGCCGAAAGTACTCGATGTCCGCGAGTGAACGTGTGACCAGGGCAGCGACGCGATCAAGATAGCGTTCCGACCTTGCGGGATTGTGTTTGCTGCGACCCGCAGCCGCATCGGTCTCCCGCGGCGCTTGCAGTCGTTCCTGCACAATCTCCATCCGAGGCTTCCGCTCGGCATGCCGTCGAGAGCGACGGCCCAAGATCGCGAGCAGCGGGGCAACAAACGCCGCCCGCACCAGAACGGTGATCACGAGAGCGCCGGCAGCAATGAGCGCGGCGGTGCGGACACCGGCATCGTCATTCTCGACATCCGTGAGAATCTCGGAGATCTGGAGACCCATCATCAAGAAGATGGCACCCTCTAGCACCAACTCGATCATGCGCCAGTTTTGAGCATCCGACAGCCTGTTTTGAGGCGACAAAACTCGAGCTGCCCGGATGCCGGTCACGATGCCAGCAACAACCGCAGCGACCAGACCTGAAGCTCCGAGAAGCTCGGCGGGCACAGAAGCAATGAACGGCACCGTAAACGAAATCGCCGTATTCACTGTGGGGTCGGTGATCCGCTTGCGAATCACCAAATTGAGCCAGCCAACCGCACCACCAATGATGAGCGCGATAAGGACTGAGTAGGAGAACGACCCGACAGCGCCCCAAAAGGAGAACGTTGCGGCGGTCGCCACGATTGCCGCCCGCAGCAACGCGAGTGCCGTCGCATCGTTGAGCAGACTCTCGCCGTCGAGCATTGCCACCACCCGTTTCGACACCGGGGTCTTCTTGATGATGGACACGGCGACCGCATCCGTCGGGCTCACAATGGCTCCCAACGCAACACCCCACGCGAACCCGAGGCCCGGAATGACGAGCATGAAGAACACACCAAGGATGAGCGCGGTTCCCACCACGAGCACGACCGAAAGCCCGCCGATGGCGCCGAACTCGCGGCGGAAATTCATGGTCGGCAGCGAAACCGCAGCCGAATACAGCAGCGGTGGCAGGATGCCCTGAAGAATTAATTCCGGATCAATCTGCACCGAAGAAAAGGCGGGCACCAGACTCGCCACGACCCCGATTGCCACGAGCACGAGGGGCGAGGCAACTCCGAAGCGAGGGCCGAGCAGTGTTGCTGATGCAATCACGACGAGGGCGACCACCATCACAATAAGCAGTTCGGTCATGGGGCTAGCCTTTCAGCCAAAATTATCGACAAGCTGGCAGCCCAAAATCACGGTGATGGCGTCTTGGAGTTAGGGCGAGAAAAGCTACACTCGCATAGACAGGTTTGTCTAGGAACTAGACGGCTTGCGCACCTTGGCCAAGGAGGTCCACTTATGAAGACAAAACTGCTTTCTGCCGCTGTCTGCGGTTCAACCCTATTGCTTGCTCTCACGGCGTGCAGCACTTCTACGGGAACGGATTCGGCTGCCGGGGGCAGCCTTACCGGATCAGGAACTGGCGCAGAATGTGTCATCGATTCCGCCGTTCCTATCGCTGCATCATTCAGCCTCACCGGCGCTGCAGCCCAGTACGGCGAAGGCCAGAAGAACGCTCTCGAATTGGCCGTCAAGAACCTCAACGAGGTTGGCGGAGTCACGTACGAGCTCACCGTCGAAGACGACGCGACCGACCCCAAGCAGGCCATTCAGGTCTTCGACACCTTCATTAGTGCTGGCGCCAGTGTCATCATCGGCCCGACGCTGTCGAACACGGCAAAGCAGACCGACCCGATCGCGCAAGACGCCGGAGTTCCTGTGCTCGGAGTGTCTAACACTGCAGCCGGAATCACTGACATCGGCGATTACATCTTCCGTGATTCCCTCACTGAGGATGCCGTCATCCCGCAGACCGTCAAGGCTGCTGTTGACAAGCTCGACGTGAAGAAGGTTGTCGTCATGTACGCCAACGACGATGCCTTCACTGAGTCCGGTTACCAGGCGTTCGCTGCTGCTCTCGAAGATCAGAACGTTGAAGTCGCCGAGACCCTCACGTTCTCCAAAGCCGACACTGACTTCCGCGCCCTGCTCAACAAGGCTAAGCAGTCAAACGCCGACGCCATCATCGTGTCTGGACTCATCGACGCGGCTGTGCCACTCGTCACCCAGGCTCGCGAAATTGGAATCGACACCCCGATCATCGGAGGAAACGGTTTCAACTCGCCGGCTCTCATCACCGGTGCTGGGGCTGCAGCAGAAGGCGTCATTGTCGGTGCTGCCTGGAACTCCGCTTCGGACAACGACCAGAACGTGACGTTCATTGAGGACTTCACCGCCGCGTACAGCTCGGCTCCCGACCAGTTCGCCGCTCAGTCTTACGCCGGAATGCAGATCATCGACGAAGCCGTTCGTTCGGGTTGCTCCGGTGAGCGTGACGGTATCCAGGCTGGCCTCGGCACCATCACCGACGTTCCTACTGTTCTCGGCAATGTGACTCTGAACGAGAATCGCGATGCAGAGCACGACGCTCTCGTGCAGATCGTAGAAGATGGCCAGTTCGTCATCCTGAAGTAGCGTCACCGCACCGCCAAAATATGCACGTTGCGTGCCGCCTTCGGGCGGCACGCAACTACAGACAGGGACATCACCAATGCAACTCTTCTTGGACGGGATATTTCTCGGCTCGATCTACGCGTTGTTCGCGATCGGGTTCACCCTGGTATTTGGCATTCTCGACCGGCTGAATCTGGCCCATGCGGCGGTGTTCACTGCGGGCGCCCTCGTCGGAATCGAAATCGTGACGCGATTCAGCGTTCCGATCTGGCTCCTGATTCCGATCGTGCTCATCATCGGAGCGGTGATTGGCATTCTGATCGAACGCATCGCGTTTCGACCGCTCGCGGGTCGCCACGATGCTCACTTCGCGGGTCTCATCTCGTCCATCGCGTTCGGCGCGATCATCCTCTCTCTGCTCCAGGCGCTCTATGGCGCGGACACCCGGCGTTTTCCCGCGGACGCGTTCCCGAGCACTCGGGTAGAAATCTTCGGAGCGACAGTCTCTCTGCTTCAAGTCATCATCCTGATCATCAGTGTTTCGCTCATGGTCGTCTTGACCTGGCTCGTCGCTAAATCAAAGCTCGGCCGAGGCATGCGCACCATCGCGGAGAACCCGCACGCCGCCGCCGTGCTCGGTCTTAACGTTGGTCGAATCAGCAGCATTACCTTCGCTCTGTCTTCGGCCCTTGGTGCGGTTGCCGGTGTGCTCTTCACCCTCAACGTAAACGCTGCCTCCTTGGGAATCGGCCACGCCGTCGAGCTCAAAGCTCTCGCCGTGATCATCGTCGGGGGAATGGGATCCCTGCCGGGAGCCCTCGTTGGCGGCCTCATCCTTGGCCTAGCCGAAGTGCTCGCCGTGAACTACATCGGAAGTTCGTGGCGGGACATGGTGGCGTTCGGCCTCCTGTTCCTCATCCTGATCCTTCGACCGCAGGGCCTGTTCGGCGCTCGCAAGACGCGGGAGGTCTAATCGTGCTCGCGGAATACTCGTCGCTCATAACCCTGATCGCCCTCACCGCGATCCTCGCCTTCAGCTTCTATGCGGTGCTTATCGCTGGCCAGCTGAGTCTTGCTCAGGTGGGCCTCGCCTCATTGGCAGCGTTCACCTCTGCGCTCGTGGTGCCGTCGGAACCGCTGTTCGGCTTCATCCCTCCACTGGTTATCGGCATCGTTTTTGGTATGTTCGTCGGCGCCATCGCCGCGTTCATTCTCGGCCTGCCCGTCATCCGGCTGCGAGGGGTCTTTTTGGCCATCGCAACCCTTGCCTTCGGCGAAATGGTGCGGATCTTCCTGATTAACCAGAGTTGGACAAACGGCGCGCAAGGGCTGAGCTTCTCGAAGCTCGTAGGACCTGGTGTCGCCTGGATCGCTCTGGCCCTCGTTGCTTACTGGTTCTGGCGTCTGTCGGGATCTCGGCTAGGACGCGCTTTTGCGGCCATCCGTGAAGACGAATTGGCAGCCACCACCATGGGCATCGATGTTCCGCGGTATCGGATGGCGTCGTTCGTGATCGCGGGAGCCGTCGCTGGTCTCTATGGCGTACTCCTCGCCCACTTCTCCCGATTCGCTGACCCGAACGAGTTCTCGTTCACGGCCGCGGTGGATGGGCTAGTCACCGCCGTTGTTGGTGGTGTCACCCTGTTCGTCGGACCGATTCTTGGCTCCGCCTTCCTCAGCGTGCTTCCCGAAGTGCAGCGCGTGATCGGTATTGACGCTGGGTGGATCCGTCCCACTATTTCCGGCGTGCTGCTTCTCGTCGTCATCCTCTTCCTGCCAGGAGGACTCTCGGGGCTTATCCCGCGCAGAAAATCTGCCAAGAGCCTCATCGACGATCCGTCACTTCAGCCCACACTGTCACCGTTGCCTGCCGCAGGCTCTGAGCTCGTGAACCTCAGTGGCCTTGGCAAATCCTACGGCGGAGTGCACGCCGTGCAGTCAGTGGACCTCACCGTGAATGCGGGAGAAGTTCTCGGCCTGATCGGTCCCAACGGTGCGGGCAAGACCACCCTGGTGAACATGGTCACCGGTCTGACTCCGCCGACCGCAGGAACCGGAAACGTACTTGGCGTTCCCCTTTCGGCCAGCACGAAGGCGCACCGCTTAGCCCAAGCCGGAGTTGCGCGTACTTTCCAGCAGATCAAGCTCTTCAACCGACTCTCCGCGCTCGAGAATGTGTTGGTCGGCGGATACCGCATCACGCAAGACACACTGCTGCGTCGGCTCCTGTTCCTGCCGTCGGCACGTCGCCTGGAGCGCGAAGCTGTCGCGATGGCCTCCGCGCAATTGATTCGTGTTGGACTCGGCGACAAAGCGGCAAACGCAGCCGGGGATCTTTCCTACGGAGACCAACGTCGGCTGGAGATCGCCAGGGCGCTAGCGTCGCATCCGTCCCTTCTCGTTCTCGATGAGCCTGCCGCAGGAATGAACCACGTCGAGGCAGCGAGCTTGTCTGAGCTCATCCGTTCCCTCGCAGCCGACGGAATTGCCGTGCTCGTGATCGAGCACAACGTGCGGATGATGCTGGCCACCTGTGATCGCATCATGGTGCTGAATTTCGGTGAGATTATCGCCTTTGGAAAACCCAGTGACATCGCTCGCGATCCTCGAGTGCTCGAGGCTTACCTCGGCTCAGCAGGCTCTGACGACGACGTTGAGGCCGCATCCGTGCTCGCATCAGAGAACCTCGCCCATGTCGTCGTCGATCCGGCTGCCGAGCAGCAGGAGCATCGCAGCGGCGCCGGCAGCGGCACCGCTTCTGACACCACTCCTGACGGCAGCACTACCCCGGAGGAGAACCGATGAGCGACCCGATCCTGAGCGTCACCGGCCTGCAGGTTAACTATGGGCGAGTGGAGGCTGTGCGAGATGTTTCGTTCGATGTGCCGACCGGTTCCCTCGTCACTCTCGTCGGCGCCAATGGTGCTGGCAAGACCTCCGTTCTGAACGCCGTCTCTGGAATGCTGCGCCCCCGCCAGGGCGTCATCACCTTCGAGGGAACAGACATCACGAAGTGGCCAGCGCATCGCCTAGTGAAGGCCGGGCTTGTGCAGGTTCCGGAAGGTCGCGAGATCTTGGGAACCCTCACCGTCGCCGAGAATCTCACCCTCGGTGGCTGGCACCGCCGCAACAGCGCGATGCACACCAAAGTTGCCGAAGTCTACGAACGATTCCCTGTGCTGTTCGAGCGGCGCAAGCTGCAGGCCGGCGCGTTATCCGGGGGAGAGCAACAGATGCTGGCCATTGCCCGCGCCCTGATTGCCGAACCCAAGATTCTTCTCCTCGACGAACCTTCGATGGGTCTCGCGCCGAAAATTGTAGACGAAGTCTTTACCGTGATCGAAGAGATTCGGCAGACGGGCACCACGGTCGTTCTGGTGGAACAGAACGCCCGTCGTGCTCTCGCTGCCGCTGACTACGGTTATGTGTTGGAGACCGGCGAAGTCTCACACTCCGGCCCCGCGCACGAACTCCTCGCCGACGAAAAGGTCATCGAGGCTTACCTCGGGCTCGACTAGCCACCGTTCCCTACGGTTGGCTGCGGATGATCGAGGTTGCGCCAGTCTGATCGCTGACGGTCATCAGTTCGTGCGATTCGGCATCCGGATCAGCGTCGTCTTCACTGACAACATTGAGCGTTTCAGTGTGTTCGCCGCGGTCGATCGTGGTGGCCAGCGGCACCTCTTTGACGAACGCCAGCAGAACGGCCGAGATCAGCACGAGCGGCACCATGTAGAGGAACACCGGGGCAAGCGCATCGTTGTAGACGCCGACAATGATCTCGCGCACGGCATCCGGCAGGTCACGCACGGCTGCCGGTGTCAGGGAGTTCGTGTCGCCAGTCGCCTCCGCGGCAGCAGCCGGAAGACGCGTGCCGAGAAGTTCGGTAAGGCGCGCAACAAACAAGCTGCCGACAACAGCAGTGCCAATCGAGGCACCAATCTGACGGAAGTAGTTGTTGGATGACGTCGCCGTACCCACTTGCGAGTTCGGGAACGTGTTCTGCACGATGAGCACGAGAATCTGCATACTCATTCCGAGACCAAGTCCCATGATCGCGAGGTACGAGCAGAGGATCCAGATCGGCAGCGTCGGGGTCATAGTCGAGAGCAGGGCCAGACCGATTGCCACAATGATCGAGCCGGTCAACGGCAGCCACTTGTAGCGACCTGTGCGGCTAACCAACTGGCCAGCAACGACCGAGCTCACCAACAGGGCGGCCATCATCGGGATCATTAAGAACCCTGCCTGAGTGGCGTTCACTCCCGTCACCATTTGCAAGTAGGTGGGCATGTAGGCGAGGGCGCCAAACATGGCGATACCCGTGATGAGGCCGGATCCCGTTGTGAGGAGGAAGTTGCGTTCCTTGAACATGTGCAACGGCATGATCGGCTCATCGGCAGCGCGCTCCACCATCACGAAGGAGATGGCGGAAACAATGGCGAGAGCGATAAGGCCAATGATGATGAGCGAATCCCAGTCGTACTGAGTGCCGCCCCAGGTCGTGACCAACACGATTGCGGTTGACGCGAGTGCAAGCAAGATCATGCCCGCAACATCGATGCTGGGCTTGCTCTTGGTGTTCTTGGGGAGTTTCAGCAGGAGCACGGCAGAGACGATTGCCAGCGCTCCGAGGGGGAGGTTCATCCAGAATGCCCAACGCCATCCGATGGACTCGGTGAACCAGCCGCCCAGTAGCGGACCAGCGACGCTGGCAAGGGCGAACACGCCGCCCATGATTCCCATGTAACGGCCACGCTCGCGAGCGGGAACCACGTCGGCGATGATTGCCTGCGACAGGATCATGAGGCCACCGCCACCAAGGCCCTGAACCGCGCGACCGATGATCAGCCAGGTCATGTCTGGGGCAAACCCGCCAATCACGGAGCCAGCCATGAAGATCGCGATAGCGCCGATGAACAGGCCCTTGCGGCCGATGAGGTCACCGAGCTTTCCGTACACCGGCATCATGATGGTCGACGCCAGGATGTACGCCGTTGTCACCCACAGCATGTGGTTCACACCGTCGAGCTCGCCAACGATTGTGGGTAGCGCGGTGCTGAAAATGGTCTGGTCGAGTGCCGAAAGCAACATGGTGACCATGAGGCCAGCAAACAACAGCAGGATGCTGCGCTTGGTTGCGGGGTCACTCGGAGTCATGACTTCGGGTTGATTGGTAGTTGTCATTGAAGAGTGTTTAGTGTTTCTCGTGTGAGCCCGATCGCGCGCAAATACATGGAGTCGATTTCGGCGGTAGCGCCGTTGGCGACCCATTCCTTTACTGCGATTCGAACAGAGGCGATGCAAGCGGCTACGGCAATCTCGGCGACATATTCAGGGTCGCGGGGGAGCGTAGTTTCTCGCTGGGTAAGGAATTCAACAACGGCAGCGGTCATCGTGCTGTTGAGTTGCGTGAATTGGCCGAACTGTCTGCTGAGCAGACGTGGATGCTCTTTGACGAGCAGCATCCTTTGGGTTTTGAGCTGGGTTCGCTCGGCTACAGGGCCGACGATTTCGAACATGGTTGAGATGATTGCCGAAACTAGGTCATCAGATTCCGATGCACCGATGCCGGCTGCGACGGCGCGCTCCACTTCGCCTACCTCAAAGGTGCCGAGAATGGCATCCTCTTTGCTATCGAAATAGTTGAAGAACGTGCGGGGAGAGATCTCGGCGCGCTCGCTAATCATGTCGACAGTGGCACCGTCTAGCCCCTCGGCCGTCACGATCTCGACCGCAGCAGTCTCGATGCGCAGGCGCGTTTCGAGGCGTTTGCGATCACGGAGACCGAGGGCAGGGGGATGAAGCACTCAGCAATATTTGCAGAGACTGCAAAATTGCACAACTGCAAAAAGCTGTGAAGGTGCCGAGAGCCGCGGAAGCAATGCGCCTGTCGACCCTAGATCCGAAGGGTTTCGCCGGGCTGCAACACCGTGAACTCGCCGCCATAGCCCGCCATGACCTCCGAAATTCTTGCTGCAGAAAGCGCGAGTCCCTTGTCAGAGAGCACGGCATCGTGCGTCTGAATCGCACGTTGTGGTGCCAGCTCAGCCACGTAATCCATGACTTCACTGATCTTCAGCCACGGTGCGCCCGCAGGGATCGCGGCGCTCGTAACCGGCTTGGGCGGCACAGTGAACGAATCTCCGCCGTACCAAAACTGGCCGTTCACGAGTACGCCGAGGTTGTCGATAATCGGGATCGACTTGTGGATGACGGCATGCTCGCCCCCAAAGAACTCCAGCGTCCAGGCGCCAAGGGCTTCGCGCGCACCGCCGACGACGGTGGTGATGTTCCAGTCGCTGGCAGCGGCCGCGACACCGGCCGGGCCAAAGATGGGCGCGTCGGGATTGTTCTCACGAAGGCGCGCAAGCTGCTCGTTGGTCCAGTGATCAGGGTGCTGGTGGGTGATCACGATGGCGGTCACGTTATCGAGCGTCGGCAGGGGTTCAGTGAACGCGCCAGGGTCAATGACAAGGCGTTGGTTTTCGTGCTCAAGAACGAGACACGCGTGCTCATGCTTGGTGAGATTCATGTCACGAGCGTAGACCGGTGATGTCAGTGGTGCATCCGATTCGAATCAGTGCGACATACTGATCAGGTGGAGTCGATCAAACCCCTGCGTCTTGTTGTCGCGATCAATCCGACAGCGTCTTTTGGTAAGGGCAAGCATGTTGGCCCTCAGGCTGTTGAGGCGCTACGTGCACTCGGTCATGAGGTCACCGCTCTTGAGGAGCCGAACTTTGCGTTGCTGCTGAAACGCGGCCGCAAGGCGGTGAGCAAGAAGCCGGATGCGCTGCTCGTCGTTGGTGGCGATGGCATGGTCAATCTCGGCACAAACCTTGTTGCGAAAACGAAGGTTCCGTTGGGAATCATTCCGTCAGGCACGGGCAATGATATGGCTCGCGGTTTGGGCATCCCGTTCAACGACACCGATGCTGCGATCGCGAGCATTGTGCGCGGCCTCAGTCGACCGTCTCGCGCGATCGACGCGGGCAGCGTTGCTTATGTCGACGAAGCTACCGGTACGGCAGCAACGCGTTGGTTTGCCTGTGTGCTTTCAGCCGGATTCGATGCCATCGTTAATGAGCGCGCGAACTTGATGTCATGGCCTAAGGGCCCCAGCCGTTACACAGTGGCATTGGTTATTGAGTTGTTGCGGTTGCGCGCGATCAAATACAAGCTCACGATCGACGACAAGGTCATCGAAACGACGGGTGCGCTCATTAGTGTCGGCAATAACGTCTCGCTCGGTGGCGGCATGAAGGTAACGCCGAATGCTTTAGTGGATGACGGCCTTGCCGATGTTCTTGTCGTCGAAGCACTGTCACGGTTGGCGTTCTTGCGCGTCTTCCCGCGCGTGTTCAGTGGCACGCATCTCAGCGACCCGCGCGTCACGGTATACCGCGGAAAGCACATCCGCATCGAATCCGAAGAGATCACGGCGTACGCCGACGGTGAGCGCTTTGCAGCGCTGCCGATCGACGTGACGATCGTGCCGGGCGTGCTGCATATTCTTGACCAGCGCGACTAGCTTTCTGCCTTCGAGCGAGAAGCCTTGTGGCGCCCTAGGCGGCCGGCACGGGGGCGTCTGTGGCGATGCACGCGTAATCCGTAATCAACACACCATCATCGGTGCTGCGCTCAGAGACGATGAATTCTTGATCGGGGCGAACGCCGTCGGTCACGGTCTCCTTGAACTCGCTGAAAGTCTCGGAGCAGGATGAGGAGACCGCGTTCTGGAGGCCGCCTGCCTCACTAATCTCGGTCTTTGCCAGCTCGCCTTTACCGATCACGATGTGCGTGTGGTCGGTCGTGCATGGCGCAATTTCGGCTTCGGCGAGATCGCTTCCGTCGACGAAGCTGAAGCAGTCGCCAACCAGCAGGTCAGTCGAGCCGATGACCGCAGGCTCTAGTACCTGCCCGCTGTCGTCGCGAGAAAGTTCGGGGTAGAGGAGTGAGCATCCGGCGAGGGCGGAGACCGTAGCGGAGGCAAGGAGAACGGCGGTGGTGGCGCGCGTAAAAGCAGTCAAGAGTGATCCTGTGGTTCGGAATTGGCAGAGGTGGAAAAACATGGCCAGAATTTGTGGCATACTTTTCTAGTTGTTGTGACGGCCCCATCGTACAGAGGCCTAGTACGCCGCCCTCTCACGGCGGTAACGCGGGTTCGAATCCCGCTGGGGTCACAGTAGCAAAGTCCCGGTCATGTTCGTGTGAACAAGACCGGGACTTTTATCGTTAACGGGCACCCAAAACAGGGGGCAATGCGTGCGGTTGTTTCAGGTCTAACTGGGTCACTGTTGTTCCAGAGCTGCCTTGATCGCTTCGGGCAAATCTTCGACGCTCTGAATCTCGATGAGCTTGTCGTTAACGAAGAAAGATGGGGTGCTCTCGACCCCGAGCTCCTGGCCATCGGCGAAGTCTGCCTCGACTCTGGCTTGTGTTTCTGGATCCGCGACCGAGGCATCGTAGAGCTCCAGGTCGAGACCTAGCTCGGCGGCGTAGTCGCGGAAGGTGGCAGCTTGAGGGCCGTCAGCAAAGCCCCAGTCTGCCTGCGTCTCGAAAAGCTTGTGATACATCGCCTCGAACTCGCCCTGTTGACCGGCAGCTTCGGCACTGACGGCGGCTTCCATTGAGTGCGGATGGTTGGGCAGGGGAAAGTAGCGCACAACATAGTTGATTTCGCCGTCGTAGTACTCGCGGATTCCCTCGACGTAGGGGTAAAACTGGCCACAGGCGCTGCACTCAAAGTCGAGAAATTCGACAACGGTCACCGCATCCGGGCCAACGTCGTCGAGGTAGCGGGAGTCGCTCGCAACCGCAGACGACGTTGTCGTCGCACTGCCATCTGGCGAGTCCGCAGTGGGGCTTGTGCCTGTTGAGTTCACCGATACGTAGATGAATACACCAACCGCGATAATTACGAGCACGCCTAGCGCGACCAAGGTGGGTAAGAGGGCCTTTTTCATGAAATCTCCGGCTGAAAATTGACAGTGAGTTGTGCTCAAGGCTAACCGAGAGTCGTCTCCACAGTCTGTCGTTTGCCTGCACAACTCGCGGACACGTGCCTACAGTGAAAGGACAAAATACCTACGCTGAAGGGGCGTGACGACGATGTTCATGGGTGGCGGAAACGGCCAGTGGGTCCGGACTCGCAATAAGGAAGGCATGAAGGCGTTCATGCAGGAGCGGCAGCGAGAAGCGGAACGGAATGCCGCCGCCCGCGCTCGATCGCGAGCATTCTGGGCCAGAACCCGACGCCGAGTGCGGTCGCTGTGGCGGCGGCTGCGTTCCCCAAAACACCCGCGCGACTAGTCACGAATACACACGATTCGTAACAAGCGGTAGCGCAGAGACACAAAGGCGACACAAACTCGACGTTGCGCGAAATCAGGCACAGGATGTAGCCCACACCACCCAGAAAAGGGGGTCTACAACCAAGGAGCGCGACAATGTCTGACACCACTTTCACCGCCCCCGCGATCGACAATCGCTGGGCATCTGTATCTCGACCGACAACCCCCGAAGGCTGGCTGCAGCGCGCAGAAGAAGTCTCCGACATCCTCGCCGCTGACGCCGTCGAACGAGACGCCGCGAACCTGCCGCCACGCGCCGAAGTGAAACTACTCAAAGACTCCGGCCTCGTGACAGTGCTCGGCCCGCTCAAGCACGGTGGCGGAGGGCAGTCGTGGGAGACCACCTACAAAGTCATTCGCACGATTGCCCGCGGCGATGGATCGATCGGGCAACTGCTTGGCTACCACTACCTCTGGGCATGGGCAACGCGTCTCGTTGCCACTGACGAGCAGATTGCCGACATCGAGCAGCTCTACACCGAAAAGAACTTTCTCTTTGGCGGTGCCGTGAATCCGCGAGATTCTGATTTGACCGTGACTGATGTGGGCGACGACATCATCTTCACGGGCAACAAATCATTCTCCACTGGTGGAGTCGTCTCCGATCTGACTGTCCTGGAGGGCATCCTCGAAGGAACGGTCACTCACGTCTTTGCGGTCGTTCCGACGGAACAGCCTGCGATCGTCTTCAACGGTGATTGGGACAATCTAGGGCAGCGTCTCACCGAGTCAGGTTCCGTGCAGATCAACGGGGTGCGCACGAGCTGGGCCTCGGCATTGGGCTTCGTCAATAGAGAGTTCCAGCCGCTCACCTATGGCACGCTCAACGTTCCGGCCATTCAACTCGTGTTCGCGAATTTTTACCTCGGAATCGCTCAAGGAGCGATCGAGAATGCGTCCGCCTACACGCGCACCAAGAGCCGCGCCTGGCCGTACGGCGGCGACAACAAGGCCAATGCTTCCGAGGAGTGGTACATCCTCGAAGGCTACGGGCAGCTGCAATCAAAACTGTGGGCGGATGAGGCCCTACTCGACTCGGTCGGAGCGGAGATCAGTGCCGTTCTGCACGCGCCGCGCACGGAACTCACTGCGCGACGTCGCGGCGAAATTGCGGTGCGGATCGCCGCAGGCAAGCTCCGCATTAGCGAAGACGGCCTCGAGGTCGCGACGAAGGTATTCGAGTTGACGGGCGCTAGGGCATCCGCAAACTCGGTTGGGTTGGATATTTTCTGGCGCAACCTGCGCACCCACAGCCTGCACGACCCCGCACCATACAAGAAGCGCGAGGTTGGACAATATGTGCTGCTCAATGAAGTGCCCGAGCCCAGCTGGTACACCTAAGCCGGCTCGCGAGAGCGGAACGCCCTCGGGCGACATTCCGCTCTCGCCGCGCCACCTCGGGGAAGTGCTTCGGAGCACTCGTGGCCACTGCTGCGGGCAGCGGGGGAGCGCTACAGAGAGCGCTGGGGCAACCGTGCTGCTCGCACCCCATTGACGATGACAACCAGCTCAGCAACTTCATGCACCAGCACGACACCGGCGAGGCCGAGCACCCCGAAAAGCGCGAGCGGGAACAGCACGATGATGATCGCGAGCGACAGCACAATGTTTCCCGTCATAATGCGACGCCCGCGCCGCGCATGAAGCAGAGCAAGCGGAATGAGACGCAGATCGCTGCCGGTGAAGGCAACATCCGCTGACTCGACGGCGACAGCTGAGCCGGTCGCGCCCATGGCGATCCCGACATCGGCGGCGGCCAACGCCGGAGCGTCGTTGATTCCATCGCCGATCATTGCCGTGGGAGATTCTGCCGCCAGAGCCTCAATCGCGTGAGCCTTGTCGGCAGGTAAGAGTTCGGCGCGCACGTCGCTGATACCAGCCTGGGTGGCAAGCGCGGTGGCCGTGCGGGCGTTGTCGCCGGTCAGCATGAGGGTGCGGATGCCCGACGCCTGCAATTGTGCGACAGCCTCCGCAGCATCCGGCCGCAGCTCGTCGCGGATGCCCAGGAGCCCGATGACGCGACCGTCACGTTCAACCACCACGACAGTCATTCCCTTGTCGGCGAGGGCTGCTGCGGTCTCGTTGAGCGCCCCCGCGTTGAGCCAGCGAGTGTTGCCGATGCGGGCGGGGGTGCCGTCGATGAGTCCAGAAACACCGCGTCCGGCGTCTTCGACGACATCGATCGCGTCAGGGTGGTCGGGCTGCTCGGCAAGCACAGCGGCCGCGAGGGGATGAGTGCTGTGAGCTTCGAGGGCAGCAGCGATCTGCAGCACGGCATCCCGCGTCACGTCTGTGGCGGTTTCGACCGCGACAACCGTGGGCTGATTGCGGGTGAGGGTGCCGGTTTTGTCTAACGCGACAGTGCGGATGCTGCCGAGACGTTCAAACGCTGCACCAGACTTCACGATGATTCCCAGCTTGCTCGCTGAGCCAATAGCTGAAATCACTGTGACGGGTACAGCGATCGCGAGCGCGCACGGCGATGCGGCGACGAGTACGACCAGGGCACGTTCCGTCCACAGTTCGGGGTCGACAATGAGGAAGCCAAAGCCGATGATGGCTGCCGCGAGCACGAGAACGATGGGCACGAGCGGGCGCGCGATTCGGTCAGCGAGGCGTGCCCGGGTGCCCTTGCGCGAGTTGGCTTCTTCGACCAGGCGAACAATGGTGGTGAGCGAGTTGTCTGTGCCCCTGGCAGTGGCCTGGATGCGCAGCGATCCTGTTCCGTTAATCGAACCAGCGAGCACTGTGACTCCGGCCTCAACGGCGACCGGAATTGACTCTCCCGTGACCGCGGACGTGTCAACGCTGCTTCGACCACCTTCGACAACGCCATCGGTTGCCACACGTTCGCCGGCGCGCACGAAAAGTAGGTCGCCGACGACGATTTCCGAGGCGGGGAGCGTTACCGGAGCACCGTCGCGCTCCACGAGCGCGGTTTCGGGAATGAGAGAGAGCAGCGCTCGCAGCCCGTGGCGGGCACGATCCATTGCGCGATCTTCGAGGGCTTCGGCTATGGAGAACAAGAAGGCGAGAGCGGCGGCTTCACCGACGTGACCGAGGAGCACTGCGCCAACTGCAGCGATCGTCATGAGCAGTCCAACGCCGAGGGAACCGCTGGCTAGCCTGCGGAGCGCGCCGGGAACGAAGGTGGCGGCACCGGCGAGCAGGCTGCCAGCCTGAAGTGCCGTTGCGGGCCAGCCGTCTGCTCCAGCGGCAATGGCGATGAGTGCAGCGATCAACAGCACTCCGGAGAGTGCGGGGAGCGCTAAGGCTCGGTCTCGCCACCAGGGGGCTAAGTCGGTGTTGACAAGGGCAGCTGCCGGCGACGTGACGGCACTGGTATCGGTATCGCGGGGGATATCAAGATCACGCACGGTGCTTGGCTCACGTGGTCCGCAGCATTCTTCACTCACGCTGTGGCTTTCGGATCGCAGCACAGCGGAACATCGCAGTCGTTGTCGAGGCACGGCGCTCCGTCATCAATCGCGAGCACGACGTTGACTATGGCTGTCAGGGCGCGGGTGAGGTGAGCATCAGATATCTCGTAGCGAGTCGAGCGCCCCTCCGGTGTTGCCACGACAAGGCCGCAGCCGCGGAGGCAGGTGAGGTGGTTTGAGACGTTGCTTCTGGTGAGTTCGAGATCGTGCGCCAACTGCACTGGGTAGCCAGGTTTTTCAAGCAAGGAAAGCAAGATGCGGGCTCGGGTCGGGTCGGCCATCGCGCGGCCGAGGCGGTTCATTACATCAACACGAGAAGCACTAGTCAGCATCTGCTGACTATACAGCAAGTACTGACCTATCGGGTTTTCGCAAGCTGAGAAAAAGCACAACGCTTGTGGGCGCGCGTCAGCTATCATTGTGCTCGCGAAGGGGAGTATCCCACCTCGTTGTACTCGTCAATACGAGCCACTCAGTAGTGGCTCCGGGGCAACGGCATCCAGAAATCACGTGGCTGCGGGAGAGACTTTCGAGACTTGCTAGACCTCGAAACCCCTGAACGGACTCTCTTGACCACTCTGCCTATCTTGTTTGAAGTAACGTCACTGACTGTTTTGCTGATTATTCTCGCAGCGGACCTGATCATGGCGTACAAACGGCCGCACATCCCCAGCACTAAAGAGTCAGCACTCTGGGTCAGCTTCTATGTGAGCCTCGCCCTCATCTTTGCGCTCATGATGTTCTTGCTGGGCGACGTAGAACAGGCCGGCCAGTTCGTCGCCGGTTGGGTCACTGAATACAGCCTCTCAATCGATAATCTGTTCGTGTTCGTGATCATCATGGGCCGCTTCTCAGTGCCGCGAAAGTACCAACAAGAGGTGCTGATGGTCGGCATCCTGATCGCCCTCGTTTTGCGCGGAATCTTCATTTTGCTCGGCGCGCAGCTCATCGAAAACTTCAGCTTCATCTTCTACATCTTCGGTGCGTTCCTGCTCTACACCGCTATTCGCCAGGTCTTCGAAAACCACGACGACATGGAGGAAACCGAAAGTGGAATCATCCGCTTCCTGCGCAAGCACATCAACATCTCTCCGACATTCGACGGCGGCAAAGTTCGCACGGTGATCGACGGTAAAAAGGTCTTCACGCCGATCTTGGTTGTGTTCGTGGCGCTCGGAATCACCGACCTCGTGTTTGCGATTGACTCAATCCCTGCGATCTTCGGAATCACGACCGACCCGTTCATCGTGTTCACGGCCAACATCTTCGCGCTCATGGGGCTCCGCCAGCTGTACTTCTTGCTCGGTGACCTCATCGACAAACTGGTGTACCTCCACTACGGCATCGCCTTCGTGCTCGGGTTCATCGGCGTGAAGTTGTTCCTTCACGCCCTGCACGTTAACGAGTTGCCCTTTATCAACGGTGGAGAGCCCGCTCTCTGGGCGCCGGAGATTGGCACGTGGACCTCACTGATCGTCATTCTTGTCTCGATGGCCGTTGCCGTAATCGCGAGCCTCGTGAAGATGCAACACGATAAGAAGCGCAAGCTCGCTGAACTCTCGATCGACTAGTAACTACGCGTCGCACAGCAAAACGCGCGGTGCCGCACCCCAGAGCAGCAGCTCGAGGGCGTAGCACCGCGCGTTTCTGCCCTCGCCTAGGGCTGAGGGCCACCGCGGGGGCAGTTATGGTCTAGACGACCGTGACGAGGCGCGACTGTGCCAGTCGCTCTGCAGCATCCAGGGTCGTGATGCCCTGCGCTGCAGCATCGCGGAAGATTGTGGCAACAGTGTCGCCGATAGCCTCGACGCGCTTCGCAATGGCGTCTGCGTCAGCATCCGGTGCAGAAGCCATGTCGAGGTAGATCACGCCTCCACCATTCACGACGAAGTCTGGGGCCCAGAGGATGCCGCGCTCCGTGAGTGCCTCGGCACCGTCATGTTGCGCGAGTTGGTTATTGGCCGCGCCGACCACGCCGCTGACGTTGAGCTCGCGAATGATGCGGGGGCTGAGAGCACCACCCATTCCGCAGGGCACATAGATGTCGGCGATCACGCTGTGAGCTTCGTCGGCGTCGACCCAGTTGGCATCAAGTTCGGCGGCAAGAAGTTTGCGGTCGAGGTTCACATCGGTGACAGTGAGCACTGCGCCGGCGGCGGTCAGCGAGCGTGCAAGGCGTCCACCGACCTGACCGAGTCCGGAGATCACGAGGTGTCGTCCGGCTACCTCACGAGTGCCAAAGAGTGCTTCACAGGTCGCAAGGATGCTGGCGTGCACACCAGCGGCAGTAGCGTCAGCTGGCTCGCCGGCTCCACCCTGCTCGGCGGGGAGACCGCAAACATGCTCAGTACGCTCGGCCACAACCGACATGAGTTCAGCGCTTGTTCCGACATCTTCTGCCGTCATATACGCACCGTTGAGACTCTCGATGGCGTCCCCGAGATCGAGCATCGCATTCCGCTTCTGCTCAGCGGTGAGCGTCACGCCCATCGGAATGTGGATGACCGACTTGCCGCCACCGCGGTTGAGGCCGGCGGCAGAATTCTTGAGCGTCATTGCGGCAGAGAGACGGAGGGAGTCGGCCACCGCGTCGGTCCAGTGTGGATAGTTCCACATTCGCGCGCCGCCCAGGGCTTGACCGAGGACGGTGGAGTGAACGGCGACGCTAATAATGAGGCCGGAGCGCTTGCCTGTCGATACGAGAACGTTCTCGTGAACAAATTCCGCGTTTTCGATAGCGGAGACGGGGGCTTCTAACGTCGTTGACGGTTGCATAATCATGTACTTCTCCTGCGTGATGGCCTTGTGGGCAGAACAACAAATTGGCAAGTGGTGGTAGCGCGAGGGTGGTGCGCTGTGGTCAGCATACCGCCGGGGTTCAAGCAACCGGGCGCTCGCGCGAATTCATTGCTACGTTAAGATCTGACAAATGCTTGGGGGCTGCGTAATGATTACGGATCAGTACGAGTTAGTGCTGCCCAGCGGGCCAGTGAATGTGCATGTTTCCGCGGCCTCCGATCGCGGTTCAGTGCGTTCCATCAACGAAGATAGTTTCCTCGTGCTTCCTCGCCTTTTTCTGGTCGCTGACGGTATGGGCGGCCACTCGTTTGGTGATCGCGCCAGCCAGTGTGTTGTTCAGAGTTTTGCGCGCGCTATGGCCCAACATGACCTGCTGACTCCCGCAGACATCGTGCAGGCGATCATCGAAGCAAACTCTGCGGTCATGAACTTGAACAAAGATGACGAAGCCGTGTCAGGTACCACCCTGTCTGGCCTCGCGCTGGTGTCGGTCGGCGTCGATGCTGAACCACGCTGGATGGCTTTCAATGTGGGGGACTCCCGTGTCTATAGCTGGGATGGTCGTCAGCTAGAGCAGGTCACGGTCGACCACTCTGCGGTGCAAGAACTTCTTGATCTGGGGCACATCACGGCGCTGGAAGCAACAACGCACCCTGAACGCAACGTCATCACGCGTGCACTCGGCATTCATGAGGAGGTCAATCCAGATTTTTGGCTGCTGCCGGTAGGGACGCGGCACACCTTTGTGGCTTGTTCGGATGGCCTCACTAAAGAGCTCGATGATGACCTGATTGCGGGCATCCTTGCCGATCGGGCCGCCCTAAGTGACGGCGTAAGTTTTGCCGATCGATTGGTTGCGGGGGCGCTCGCCGCTGGGGGCTCCGACAACGTGACGGTGATTGTCGTTGAAGCTAGCCGCACGACAAATTCAGACTCTGCCAATGAAGACACTGTTGAGCGCGAAATTCCTCAGCATCTCGAAGAAACCCGACCGAGAAAGTAGATCGCAGTGGTCATGACGTACCTCTATGCCCCGCCCGTTGACACCGCGTGGTCTGCTGTTGTCGGCGAGCAGCAGATTATCCTGGTCGACTCTCTCGACGTGAGCCTGCTCGACACATTGTGGGCCAAGCGGTCTCTCGGCGTGCAGGCTGCAGTAGAAACGCTCAGCGCTCGCGGACTCTCAGCCACCCCAGCGTTTGCCATCGTCGAGTGGACAGCGGATGACGACAACCGACCTGGCGCACGGGTGATTGTTCGGGGGCCGGTCAGCATCACCTTGGGCACTCCGGCTGGCACGGAAACTGTTAGTGGCGTTCGGGTGAGTACCTGGGCGGAACGTTACTGCGACGACGTAGTCGACTGCGTCGTCATTGTCGACAACGCCACTACGGCAGACCAGCTTCCCATCGTTGAGGGCGTGGTGCGCGCGGCGCAGTTGAGCTGCTCGCAAGTTGCGGCGGCGAGCACACCGATAGCAGCGGTTGCCTCGGTGTCTGCGTCTGCGCCGACTGCGGCACCTGTACCGGCTGCTGTGCCTGAACCTGCACCCGTACCGGTTTCTGCGCCAGCTGCCGAGCCCTCGGCACCGTTTTCTGAGGTAACTATCGTCGACCGCCCCGCAGACATTGACGACGAGTCGATTCAGGATGTCGCCTCATCGATCGAGGTGGAGGACAACTCCAGCGGGTACGACTACTTGTTCGGCGAGACCGTCGTGCGAGATATTTCCACGGCCGCTGCGGGGCAGGATGTCGGAGATGATGAATCGCTAGCGGGGCAAGAAAACGCGACCTCGGTGGTAGAAGACCTGATCGGTAAGGTGCCGACATCCGCCTCCGCCTCCGATGCAGCTGCTGCCGTCGACCCGGAAGGCGACCACGATGGCATGACGATCATGACGAGTGATTTGGCAGACCTTCGCGCCGCACGATCGAAGGAGCGCACCGAAGCGCCGCCCGCTCCTGAACAACAGAAGCTTTACCTGCAGATGTCAACGGGCGCGCGGGAGTCGCTGACGCAGCCGATCTTGATCGGGAGAGCGCCGACAGTGAGCAAAGTGTCCAGTGGAGCATTGCCGAGACTCGTGACGATTCCCGGAGATAAAGACATTTCTCGAAACCATGTGCAAATCGTGGTCGAAGGGGGAACAGCGGTGGTCACTGACTTGCATTCCCGAAACGGAACACACGTCGCATTGCCGGGTCGACCGTCCCAACGTTTGCGTGCCGGCGAACCGACGACCATTATTGTGGGCACCGTCATCGACCTTGGCGGAGAAGTCACGCTCACTGTCGGCGAGGATGCGTGATGCGCCGCACAGCAGCCACTCCACCCGAGTTGCCCGGTTACACGTTCGTTAAGCTGCTCGGCTCGGGCGGCTTCAGCGACGTTTTTCTCTACGACCAGCACCTTCCTCGGCGTCGCGTGGCTGTAAAAGTATTGTTGACCGAAGACTTGGCGCCAGCGACGAGAGCGTCATTCGTCGCTGAGGCTAACCTCATGGCCCAGCTCTCGGCGCACCCTTACATCGTCTCGATATTTCACGCGGATGTTGCTTCCGATGACCGCCCCTATTTCGTTATGGAATACTGCTCGGGCCCTAGCCTCGCCGAGCGCTACAAGAGCGCCCCGCTGCCGGTTACTGATGTGCTCCGTGTGGGTATTCGAGTCAGTGGGGCGGTGGCGACCGCCCACACGGCAGGAATTCTGCACCGTGACATCAAGCCTGCCAACGTGCTCACCAACGACTACGGGTGGCCCGCGCTTACCGACTTTGGAATTTCGTCTGCGCTCGACGACGAGATCCCGCTGCATACCAGCTCTCGTGCCCCCGTCGTCGAAGAGAGCGGATCAACGACGGGTGCGTCGATTGGTATGTCCGTTCCGTGGTCGCCGCCGGAAATGTTCGAAGACGACCCGAATCCGGATGTTCGCGCCGATGTTTTCTCTCTCGCCGCTACGCTCTACACTCTTCTCGCCGGTCACACACCGTTCGAGGTGCGTGGTCGCTCCAACGGTGCTCTCGATCTCATCGGTCGTATCGAGCGAGGGCTGATTACACCTCTGACCCGCGACGATGTGCCCTCGAGCATGCTCGCCGTTCTGCGCAAAGGAATGGCCTCGCGCCGGGATGATCGCTTTGCCAGCGCACTCGATTTTGCTCGAGCCTTGCAGCGAGTCGAACTGGAGCTGGGTTATGCCCCGACAACGGTCGATGTGCCGAATCTCGCTGTCGATCAGGTTGCTCACGGGAACCCTGACGACGACGATGACGCCACACGCGCACGCAGCGTCTCCACGATTCAAGCCCAGCCTGCGCCCGCCGCACCGCAAGCCCGGAAAAACCCCGATGCTGCTGCGGCCCGCGCCGACAGCGCCGATGAAACCCAAGTTCGTGGTGCTCCGCAGCAAGTGGCTCAACCGGCATCAGCCGGTTCAGCGGCGGCGCTGCCCGCTGCAGCCGTGCCAGATGTGGGTGAAACCGTTGTGCGACCTCGGCAAACCGCAGGCAACGCTGCGAGCACTGTGGCGACATCCGCTCTGGTTGACGAAGAGTCCGAAACCGAACGGCGGCCTCGACGCCCGGTGCTCGGATTGGTGATTGGTGGCATTGCGGTTGCGGTTGCGGCAGCAGTCACGATCGCCGTCGTCGTATCGAACCCGGTTTCCACCGAGGAGCCAGAAGTCACTGCGCCCACAAGCGCCCCGACATCTGCCGTAGTGGAAAGTGTGCCCACTCCGGTGCTGCTCTCGTCATCCGAGAGTCAAGGCTCTGTGATTTTCTCGATCGATAAGCCCGCGCTGCAGGAGGGCGATCGCATCATCTGGAAACGAGTGGGTCGCGCGAGTGAGCCAGTCAAGCAGTCTGAAGACGGCATCATCACCGTAGACGGCTACGTCGCATCGACAACGTTGTGCATTGACGTTCGTATCGTGCGGTCGGGCGTTGAATCGGCGAACCCCTTGGAAGCGTGCTTTCCCGAATGAATCCCCTAAGAATTGAGTTCTGTGGCGAGTGGTACGAGGTCGTTCACCCGAATGACTTTCATGTGGGGCGAGAATCTGACTTAGTCATCGACGACAACCCGTATCTTCATCGGCGATTTCTTCGCATTTATGAAGAGTTCGGCATGTGGTGGCTGGGCAACGTAGGCAACCTGCTTACAGCGACGGTGACGGATGTCACGGGTCAAGTGCAGGCATGGCTTGCTCCGGGGGCCAGACTGCCGATCGTCTTTCCGCAGATGCAGGTGCTATTTAGTGCAGGATCTACTACCTACGAATTCACGGTTCATGCCGGAGATGACTACTTCACGACGGCTACCGCGGTCGCTGGCAATTCAGGCTCGACGACGATCGGGCCTATTCCCCTCACGTCGTCGCAGCGGTTGCTGATCGTGGCGCTTGCGGAGAATGTATTGCGCCAGTCGTCGCCTGGCCGAGGAGACATCCCCGCGTCGGCCGAAGCTGCCGCGAGACTTCACTGGTCGATTACGACGTTCAATCGCAAGCTCGACAACGTCTGCGAGAAGTTAGACAAGAGCGGCGTAGCCGGCCTGCGGGGTGGCAAAGACAACCTCGCAACCAATCGCAGATTGCGGCTCGTTGAGTATGCAGTAGCAACTCGGCTTGTCGATAAAGACGATCTTTACCTTCTTGAACGCAACGACGAAGACAAACGGACCCCGTAATTGGGGGCACGCTAGGGCAGAACTACCCATACCCTTTCTAGCTGGGTGACTCCGCAAAATGCTAGGATATGTCATGGAATTTGGTTAGAGATTTGTCGGCGTGATCGTGTGCATACAAGCTGTGCGGAGTTCGGGAGAAGTACGACGTGAAGTTGTCTGTCGGAACTGCGCGCAATCGCAAAACCATCGCGTCTGTCGTCGCGCTCTCGCTTGTCGTCGGGGTTCCGCTGACGGTAGCCGCGCTACATCCCGGCTATCCCGTGTCAGATGTCGACCTCACCGCGTCAGACGTGTGGGTCACTAACGGTGAGCAACTTCTTGGCGGCCGTCTCAATCGTCAGATCGACGAACTCAACGGTTCCGTGATTGCGTCGAGCGCGCAATTCGATGTCTTGCAAGACGGCAACACCCTCTTTATGAGTGATCCTGTGTCACATCGTGTCGAGTCGGTAGACCCGGCTACGACGGAAGTTACCTCGGCGATCGATGTGCCCCCGGATGCCGCTGTGTCATTCGGCGGAACCAATCTCACTGTTGTTTCTCCCGATGGCGATCTGTGGATCGTTCCGGCTGTCGGAGATCTGCAGTTCAACTACATCTCAGCACCTCCGCTGCTCGAGCTCGGCCCTGGTGGCCAAGCAACAGTCACTCGCGATGGCGTGGTGATTGCGGTGTCGCCCGCACACAAGTCTATTTATCGGGTTGCGACCATCGCCGACGAGCCAGTCGCCGCTGATTTTCCCGCCGTGGGAGAGTTTCAGATCGCCGCTACCGGTGATTCAGCTGTCGTCTTCGACCAGTCCACAAACGAACTTGTCACAGAAGCTGGCAAGGTTTATCCCCTCACCAAGCAGGGCCTGCGCTTGCAGCAGTCCAGCGCAGAATCAGATTTCGCGGTTGTTGCCACCGCCGATTCGCTTCAGCGCATCAATCTGGGCAACGGAGAAATCGCCGATGTGGATGCCGACATCCAGAATCCGGTCGATGATGACACCAGCGTTTCTGCGCCCGTAGCGCTCGACGGCTGTGCGCACGGCGCGTGGGCGTCGGCACAGCGCTACGTACTCGCTTGCGCGGACGGCGATCCTCAAACTCAGGCTATTAGTGAGCTGACTCAGGGCAACGTGCTGGAATTTCGCGTAAACAAGTCAGTAATCGCTCTCAATAACCTGACTAACGGCAATGTGTGGTTGCTCGACGACAACATGCGGCTCGTCGAAAATTGGGACGACGTCACTCCGCCCGAAGATGTGGAATCTGAAGAGGAAGGCGACGAGAAGTCGTCGATTCAGTCATTCGAAGACACCCTCGCCGAGCGCACAGACACGAACCGCCTTCCTGTCGCGTCCGACGACGAATACGGTGTTCGCCCAAGCCGCACCACGGTGTTCACCGTGCTCGACAACGACACAGACGCAGACGGTGACGTACTCGTTGTCTCGGCGTACGACCGTGTTGCGGAATCGACCGGGCGACTCGACCTGATTGACGGGGGTCGCGCGCTCCAGTTCACGCCCGTGAGCGATTTTGTGGGCTCAATCGCCTTCAACTACACGATTAACGATGGCCGAGGCGGCACGGATCAGGCTCGCGTCACCGCAACGGTTGTTCCAGAAGGCCGCAACGAGCTCCCGTACAGCGTTCGCGAAGCGGGAATCAGCGTCGAAGCAAATCAGACCGTCAGCTACAACGTGCTTGCTGATTGGAAAGATCCCGACGGTGACGATCTGTATCTGATTGCGGCGTCGCCCAAATCCGGCGACCTGGTGAGGTTCACGCCAGACGGTTTCATCACCTTCACCCACAAGACGTCTGAACTCGGTGAGAAAGAGGTTTCTTTCTTAGTATCTGATGGCAGCAAGACGCCTGCTCAGGGCGAACTGATCGTGACTGTCGAACCGCCGGGAACGCTCAATCCGGTGGGCACCCCCGACTTCGCAACGGCGTTCGAAACTGAGACCGTTGTCATCGAGCCGTTGCTCAATGACTTATCTCCTTCGGGAGCGCCCCTTGCCTTGGTAGCAATGGATGAGGCAAGCGATGGCGCTGTCGCATCGTTCAACAGCGATCGCGGCGAGATTACTTTTAGCTCCTCATCCGCCGGAATTTTCTACCTCACGTACACGCTGAGCGCTGGCTCCAATACGAGCGTTGGGCTGGTTCGTATTGATGTGATGCCCACGCCAGGCTCGACAGAGCTTCCGCCCGTTGCGGTGAAAGACACCGCGTATTTGCGTGGTGACGAACCAACTACCGTGTCGGTACTGTCGAACGATGTGAGTCCGAGCGGCAATATCTTGGCCGTGCAGTCAATCGATGTGGATCCGGCGCTTACCGCGAAGGGGCTCGTCGTCGAGCTCTTGGAGAGCACGCTCATCCGCGTGACTTCTCCGGCAGCCCTCACCAAACAGGTCAACTTCACGTACACAATTTCGGATGGCCTTGGCACGGCAACGGCTGGTGTCACGGTGGTTCCTGTGCCGGCTCTCACTAAGCACCAGCCGCCGGTGGCAGTGGATGACTCCGCCCGCGTGCGTGCTGGCGACATCATCACGCTGGATGTTCTCGATAATGACTTCCACCCGGATGACAGCCCCATGGCACTCGACGCAGAATTGGTGACAGCACCAACGGCGGGTGTGGCTTTTATTAGCCAAGACAATTTGCGCTTTCAGGCGCCGACAAAGCCGGGGCTGTACACGGTCGATTACCGGGTCATTGATCCTTTCGGCGAGACGGCGGCGGCGACTGCCAGCTTTACGGTGACCCCGCTCGATCTCGAGGCTAACCAGGATCCGACTCCATTAACGCTGGTGGCGCGAGTGCTTGCCGGTGGCGAGATTCGGGTTGACATTCCGCTCAACACGGTTGATCCCGATGGTGATTCCACTGACCTGTTGAGGTTCCCCACTAACCCGACCCTCGGGGCGGTAACGGAGTTCGGAACCGACTACTTCTATTACGAGGCTTCTCCGGGAGTCGCCGGCACTGACTCGTTCAGCTACGAAGTGCTCGACGCGTTTGGTGCTACGGGCGTCGCTGAGATCAAGATCGCAATCATTCCTGAGCCGGATGAGCTGCGCGACCCTATCGCGGTTCCCGACAGCGTCGAGATTCGGCCAGGCCGCACGGCTCAGGTCGACCTTTCCGCGAATGACTCTGACCCGCAGGGTGCACCTATTGCGGTCGAATCTGAGCTCATTGACGTTCCGGATGGCGTTTCTGCTGAAGTAGTTGGCAAGAAGTTCCTGCTCATCGAAGCACCGGAGACGGAGCAGTCTTTTTCGATCCGTTACCGCCTGACGAACGACAGGGGCGGTTCTGCGGTGAGCTATGTGCTGGTCAAAGTGACCCCGGATGCTCCGATCTTCCCGCCAGTGGCTGACGACCTCACCATTGTGAAGAAGGATATCGCCGGGAAGAAGTCGATAACCGTTGACCTCTTCGATGGGTTTGCTTTCAACCCGGCGGGCGTCACGGAAGATCTCGTGGTTGCGCTGGAGGGACCCAATGCTGAGTCGGGTCTGCTCCGTGAGATAAACGGCCAGGTTGAGGTCACACCTGGTCCGAATCGGCAAGCAATCACGTATAGCGTGACGAACGAACTTGATGGGCTGAGCGCCCGTGCATTCATTCTGGTGCCGGCCGCGGTCGATGAGAACTTCGATGAGCCACCCATCATCGACCCTGATTTGCCCACGCAATATGTGAGCATGAACGAAACTCGAGAGTGGAAACTTTCGGATATTGTCGTGGCTCCTTCGGGGCGCGATGTGTGGATTCCGAATGACAAGACCGTGAGCGCTGTTCAAGGTGACGGGTCGTCTAACTATGTCGACGACAAGACCATTACGTTCACCCCGGCAAAGGACTATCGCGGTCCGGCCGCCCTTAACTTCACGGTGACAGATGGCGCTTCGAAGAATGATCCCGCCGGAATCTCGGCAAATCTCCGCCTGAACATCGTCGTCGGAGACCCCGAATTCAAAGACACTCCTCCGGAGTTCACAACGCCGAGTCCGAGCGTTGAGGTGGGAGAAACCACCACGATTGATTTGCGTGATTCGACCGCGCACCCCAACCCCGCCATTCTCCGGGAGGTCAAGTACTCAAACCTCACGGGGGCTAGCAACGGTCTTGACGCCAAGCTCAGTGGTTCAGAACTGAGCCTGAATGTTCCGCGCTCTACGCCGAAGGGCACCACGATCACTCTCGCGGTCATGCTGCGGTGGGATAAGTTCGAGGTTCCTGGCACTATCAACGTGACGGTGGTTGGGTCAACGCGACCGCTTGCTGTTGCGGTGTCCGACGAGCTGGAGATGCAGCGTGGCGATGGAGCTATTACGCTCAATCCGTTGACGAATGACTCCAACCCGTATCTGTCGACGGGGGAGGCCTTGACAGTTGTTGACGCCCAAGTGCAGAACACGGGTGAACCGGCCGATGTCACGTTCACGGCTAATTCGATCACAATTAGCCCAGATCCTGCTCTTAAAAGTGGTGAGATCGAAGTCGTTTATACGATTTCGGATGCTACTGAAGACGTCGACCGAAACGTCAACGGAACGGTCACGCTCGTCGTGAGTGACATCCCGGATCAGGTGCAAAAGCCCACTCGGGATGCGGGCTCTGCGGTCGGCGGCGATAAGTCTGCGACGTGGCGCTTCGTGGCTCCAGCCACCAACGGAAAACCCATTTCAGCGTACGAAGTGCGCACGACTCCTGCGGTCGGCAACCTTCCGGCTGATTGCCAAGCTGGGGCGCCGTGCACCATCTCGGGGCTTCAGAATGGAACGTCGTACACCTTCGCGGCGCGTGCGATCAACGAGCATGGGCCAGGGGAGTGGTCGCCCACAAGCGACCAGATCACTCCGTATGGAACGCCTGCGGCGCCGACAGTGACCGCATCAGTGCAGAGCCCGTGGGCTCCGAGCGGCCGTGTGTCTGCATCGTGGCCTGCCGTTGGCGGTACTGGCGGCACCACTACTTACTACTGGACTTCGAGCAACGGTCAGTCTGGTAGCACGACCGGCACCAGCGCAACGACCTCCGCCAGTCTCGCGGCCGGCAATTACACCTTTACCGTGTACGCGCAGAACACTGGCGGCAAGCGTGGCTCTGACGGCACTTCGAACTCTGCCCAGGTGCAGAACCAGACCGTACCCGGGCAAGTTACTGGAGTCTCCGGAACGGTGACGAAGAGCACCACAGCTGGCACGATCCGCTGGTCGTGGAACGCTTCGACAGGAGGCGCAGCGGTCACCGATAACCTCATTTACACCTGGACGGTAAATGGCGTGAGCAATACGACCACTGCTACGAGTGCGGTCAGCTCAGGACTACCAGCGGCGTCCTCATACTCGGTGAGCGTCGTAGCGAGCAACAATGCGGGCACCGGATCCGCGGGAACCGCCTCGGCTGGGCCGATTGTTACGCCGCCGCCTCCGGCAACCGTGTCGCTCTGCTTCGTCTTCGACGGGTGGTCTCCGGGTGTGCACCGATACGGCGTCGTGTGGAGCGGGCAAAGTTCGGGGCAACATACCGCAGGAATAACTGATTCGTCAGGCGTTGTTCGCGGGATACGTTCTGCTTCTGGATCCGACTACACGCTGATGACCGGTGCGTGGAAGAGCTGGAACCGTGTCGCGGGTAACTCCGACGGCCAATTCGTCACCCGCGCGGTCTTTGACGGCGTTCTCACCCCCGAAGTGACTGTGCAAAGCATCCCGGCCTGCTAGCGGCCTCTCACAATTTCTCCGCAAAGATAAAGGACAGTTCCGAATGCCCGTAACGCAAGAACAAGCGACCTGGTTCGCTGACGCTTTTCAGAAACTCATTTCGAATGTCGACAAGGCAATCGTGGGAAAAGACCACGTCATTCGTCTGGTGTTGACCGCACTGATTTCGGACGGCCATGTGCTGCTGGAGGATTTCCCGGGAACGGGAAAGACGGTTCTCGCCAAAGCTCTCGCGAACACTCTCGACGGCACGACCTCGCGCATCCAGTTCACTCCTGACCTGTTGCCATCCGATGTCACCGGCGTACAGATTTTCGACCAGTCGAAGGGCAAGTTTGAGTTTCACTACGGCCCCATTTTCGCGTCGATCGTGCTTGCCGACGAGATCAACCGGGCCAGCCCCAAGACTCAGAGTGCCCTGCTCGAGGTAATGGAGGAGGGCGTCGTCACGATCGATGGTGAAGGCCACCCTGTCGGCGCACCATTCCTCGTTATCGCAACTCAAAACCCGGTCGAGCAAGCGGGAACGTACAAGCTTCCCGAAGCCCAACTGGATCGCTTTCTCATCAAAACCACGCTCGGCTATCCCGACAGCAAGACCGCGGTCTCGCTGCTCATGGACTCGGGCACCCGCGCCAGAGCATCACTGGTGTCACCCATCATCAAGCCAGAGTCAATTGTGGCAATGGCCGGCCTCGCTGCTGAAGTGTTCGTTGACGAGTCAGTAATGACGTATCTCAATCACATCGTGGAAGCTACCCGCAAGGACCGCGACGTCGTGCTTGGGGTGAGCATGCGTGGCGCGATGGCATTGGCGCGGGCGATCAAGACGTGGGCAATCACGCAGGGGCGCACGTATGCGACTCCCGATGATGTGCGGGATTTGGCTGTAGCGGTGCTCGCTCATCGCGTCATTCTCGACCCTGAATCTGAGTTCGCTGGAGTAGTAGCCGAAGACGTCATCAATCGCATTCTGGTCGACATCGAGCCACCCGCGTACCGCGCTTCCTAAGAACGAATTCCTATGACTACTGACTCTTCTGTGGTGCCTGAAACTCGGGCACCTGAAGCGCCCCGCCGAGCAATGACGGGGCCAGCCGCTGGTGCTGCACGCGGAGCGTTCGAGCGCGCCCGGGAGTCAGGTGCTCGTGTCATGCGCGGGAGTGCTGCCGTCGTCGCTCCGGTTATGCGGGCGGTTGCTTCAACCGTGGGCCCTGTTGTGAAGGTTGTCACCCCGATGGGCTGGCTAGTGCTGGTGTTGGCCGTTATCGCCCTAGCGCTGAGTGTGATCTTTGGGTGGCAGGAATTCACTTTCTTAGGCACAGTATTGCTGGCGGCGATGCTCGTGAGCACCGCGTTCTTGTTTGGCCGCGCCTCGTATGGTGTCGTTGTCGAATTGAATCCTCGTCGGGTTGTGGTTGGCGATCGTGCGCTAGGGCGCATGGTTGTCACGAACACGGGGACGAAGGCGCTGCCTCCTACTCGCATGGAATTGCCTGTGGGCAAGGGCGTAGCCGAGTTTCAACTGCCAGCCATGAAACCCAAAGCGGAGCACGAAGAATTGTTTGCGGTCCCGACCGCCAAGAGGGCCGTCATCGTTGCCGGTCCGGCAGAGTCCGTGCGCGGAGACCAGATTGGGTTGCTACGCCGAGCGTTGACCTGGGCGGATGCCGTTGACCTGTTCGTGCATCCCCGCACTGTTCGCCTCATTCCTTCTGCTGCCGGTTTGGTGCGTGACCTCGAAGGTCAAATTTCGAACAAAATCACCAACAATGACATCGCATTTCACGCGCTTCGGCCTTATGTTCCGGGAGATGATCGCCGCTATGTGCACTGGCGCACATCGGCACGTATCGGTCAGCTCATGGTGCGGCAATTTCAGGAGACACGTCGTTCGCAATTGACCATTGTCCACACATCCCGCAGCGATTTATACGCTTCGGAAGCGGAATTCGAACTAGCGCTCTCGGTGACGGCGTCGATCGCGGCGCAGGTTATCCGGGATGGAACCCAGATGAATGTGGTGAGCGACGAGGGCGTGTGGCGTACGCAGACGGTGACATCCATGTTGGATGCGTCGTGCCGGATCGAACCCAGCACCAATGAGTTTGGTTCTGTGCGCGCTTTTGTTCGCGAGCGCACCCGTCGCTTGCCCGCTCCCAGCGTTGTCATGATGGTGGCCGGCTCACGCATGAGCACGGCAGATTTCCGCAGCGTGCAGGCGCTGTTCGGGCAAGACACCAGCCAGGTGGCTTTCCATGTTGTCGAGGGTGCTGAACCCACCATCTCAGCGGTCGCTGGACTCACTGTCGTGACGATCGGAGACCTTAAGGATCTGTCGAAACTCGTGAGGGGGTTGGGCGGATGAGCACTTCACAGCAGCCCTCCGGGCGCCGAAAACTCTCAGCACGAACGTGGATAGACGTCGGCGTTGTCGTGATGCTGGCGACGATTGGGCTTCTCGGATTCGAGCCCTCTTTCGGCGGGTATAGCTTCCTTCTTCCCGCGCTGGGAGGGCTTGTCGTTGGTGCCGCGACCGGAATCATTGCCAGTGTTTTTAGGCTGAATGTCGTCACGACAATTCTGGTCGCTGTCATTGCTTACTTCTTGTGTGGCACCGCATTTGCCGTGCCGCAGCAGGCGATATTTGCCGTTCTGCCGAGTCTTCAGTCGTTGTCGACCATCGCGATCGGAACGGTGTACGGCTGGGCAGACATCGTCACGCTGCAAACACCTATCGAGGCTCCTCAGCACATTACTGTCGTTCCGTACGTGGCTACGTGGATCGTGGCTCTGGTCTCGACAACGTTGGCAACGCGCTGGTTGAGTCGCGCGCCTCGTGCAGCGTGGCGTTTCGGCGTGGTGCTACTCGGACCATTGGCTATCTATGTCGCGAGCATCCTGATCGGCACGGATGATCCTTACCAAGCGGGCGTCCGTGGCATTAGTTTCGGCGTCCTGGCGCTGATCTGGTTGGGAATGCGCCGAAGCGATGGCGTGAACGTCGCCCAAGCTGGGGCGCGCCGAATGCGCACACGAAAGTTTGCAGGCATAGCGGTCGTAGTGGCGGTTGCTGTGTTGCTGGGTGGGGGAGCCGGATGGTGGTTTGCTCCGGCGCAGGATCAACGCTTTGTGCTGCGAGACGAGATCGAGCCGCCGTTCGACCCCTTGCAGTATCCGAGCCCCTTGGCGGGGTTCCGTCATTACACCAAGCAAGTTACCGATGACGTCTTGTTTACCGTGAGTGGGCTCAAGGCCGGGGATACCGTTCGGCTTGCCACACTCGACTCGTATACCGGCAAACTCTGGAACGTCACTGGTTCTGAATCGAGCGCAGCGGGGTCAGGAACTTTCAGTTTGGTCGGTCGTGAACTGCCGCACCAATCGTTCATCACTCCCGAGAGTCGCTCCGACATCACGTTTACGATCGGGGCCTACTCCGATGTGTGGATCCCGAGCATTGGCTATCCGACAGATTTCGCGTTCACTGGGGGCACTGCGCTCGACGCCAGAGATAGCCTTCGCTACAACACATCGACGGGCACAGCAGTTCTCACCACGCGTCTGCACGAAGGAGACTCCTACACAGTGGATGCCAGGGTGCAGAAAGTCGTCACCATAGCCGAACTGTCCGAGGTTCCCGTCGCGGCTGTTGAGCTGCCGCCCGTATCCGCAAGCCCGGATATCGTGACGTCGAAGGCTCAGGAGTATGCCGAGCTGGCAACAACACCGGCAGCTCAGTTGGAAGCAATCCGGCTGGCGCTCACAAGCACAGGATTTTTGAGTCACGGTCGAGCATCCGATGCTGTTCCCTCGCGTGCCGGTCATGGTGCCGATCGCATTACTGATCTTTTGGAACGCAATCAGATGATTGGTGATCAGGAACAGTACGCTTCTGCATTCGCTCTGATGGCCCGCAGTTTCGGATACCCAGCGCGGGTAGTGATGGGGTTCGCCCCAGAAATTGTTGACGGCCAGAGTGTTGATGTCACCGGTGATGACGTCACGGCGTGGGTTGAGGTTGCTTTCGATGACGTGGGCTGGGTCGCGTTTAACCCGACCCCGGATGAGACAGACATCCCGCAAGATCAGACTCCGAAGCCGCAGAGTGAACCTCAGCCACAAGTGCGCCAACCTCCTCGCGCGGAGGCCGAACCAGAAGACTTGCTTACTCCTGTCGAACTCGAAGAGAGCGACGAAGATGATGACGGTCTCGCATTCGTGATTCCCGGGTGGGTCTACGTGCTCGGCCTCAGCCTGTTAATTCCTGCCTTCATCATCTTCGCGCCGCTGTTGATCGTCGGAATCATCAAAGCGCGCCGTGCCCGACGTCGTCGCGAAGCATCTGCTGCTCACGATCAGGTCGCTGGTGCGTGGGAGGAGCTTGTCGATCAATATTCCGAACTGGGTTACGACGTTCCGTCTAAAGCCACGCGAGTGATGGTCGCCGAACAGCTGGACTCTCAAATCGTTGGCCAGGCCGACTCTGCGAACACGACCGACTACCGCACTGTTGCGCTACGCCCGCTTGCGGCCTCCACCGACGGCGTTGTTTTCTCTGGCCAAGAGGTGTCGGCCGAACGCAGTGCTGAAGCGTGGTCAGAAACCGCAGCCGCGATTGAAGCAGGCCGTGCCGGCCTCACTCGCCGCCGCCGCGCCGTCAGCCGCTACCGCATCCGTTCGGCCAGAGATTGGGCCTCAAGAATCTCGACGAAGAGAGAAAACTCATGAAACTCAAGCTCACTTTGAAGCGTGAGAACGGGCCGCAGTCCGACATCGTGGTCACGTCAGATGCCTCAGCGACCGTGGGGTCGCTAGCTGAGGCAATCGCCACAGTTGATCCGTTCGCGTCGAAAGCCACGGCCGTGCGCTCTCTGACTTTGCTCAGCTCGCAGGGTGGCGCCGGGCGCGTTCTCGAGCCCGATGTTGCTCTGGGAGATTCCCCGATCGCCTCCGGCGCTACGGTCAAGCTGTCTGCCGATTCGGGTTCGCTCCCACCGGCAGCGGGCACTCAGCCGGCAGCCACGCTCACCATTGTTGATGGACCAGATATCGGGCGCATCATTACGCTGCCGATTGGTGGTGCGGTGCTTGGCCGCGATGCGCGAGCAGACATTCTGCTCGATGATCCTCTGGTGTCAAAGCTGCACGCACGGGTGGATGTTGCGCCAGGCGTTGTGCGTATTGTCGATCTCAATTCGGCAAACGGAATTGAAGTAGATGGCGGGCCAGTGACCCGTGTCGAACTCGGCGACGGTGAAACGGTGCTCGTCGGCAATAGCCTCATTCGGGTAGGCATTGTCGTGCAAGAAGACCGTACGCACGACTTTCTTGCCGAGGGGCCGATTGGGTTCAACCGATCACCCCGGGTCGAGGAACGCTACCCTGGTGAAGAGTTCGTTGGCCCTAAAGTTCCGGCGCCGGCTGAGCCGACTCCGTTCCCATGGCTCTCGCTCATAGCGCCCCTCCTGATGGGGTTGGTGTTATTCGCCGTTACTCAGCGATTGATTTCTGTCGTCTTCGTTGCTCTGTCGCCACTGCTGATGTTAAGCACATTTTTCACCAACAGCCGATTGCGCAAGCGCAAGGCAAAGCTCGAGCTGGAGCAGTTCGAGAAGCAACTCACCTACCTCAGCGAAGAACTCGAGTCGCAGCATCCGATCGAGAAGTCAGTGCGGCTGCGTGAGCTGCCGTCCACTTCCGAGGTCTATGACGAGGCGATGACTCTCGGGCCCGTCTTGTGGACCCGTCGCCCTGAGCACTGGTCCTTTCTCTCGTTGCGACTGGGAGTGGGGTCACTTCCGTCGCGTAACAGCGTTTCTGTTGTCGGTGAAGACGAGGGCGTTCCTGAGTTACGTGACCGGTTCCGGGAGGTGCGTGATCGCTACTCAACTGTCGATGGTGTGCCCCTCGCTGAAAACCTCTACGAGTCCGGAGCGCTCGGAATAGTAGGAGAGCACCACTCTGCTGCGGATGTCGCGCGTGGTCTGGTGACTCAAGCCGTCGGCCTGCACTCGCCAACTGAGCTGGTTGTCACGGCAATCGTCGGACCAACGTGGAGCCCGGAATTCGAGTGGTTGAAATGGCTGCCGCACACGGCTGCACCCAACAGCCCGATCAGCGGAAGCCACCTCGCCAACAGTCAAGCAACCGGTGGCGCCCTTCTCTCGATGCTCGAAGAGCTTGTAGAGGCGCGTCGAGGCGCAAACCGTGCCGGGGCTGGGTTCCGTGGTGCTACGAACTTCGATTCCTCGGCGATTGTGCAGGGGGAGCGTGTGGGTCAGGACGACCAATCGGCGCCACCACCCGTTGCCCAGCCTGCCATTCTGGTTCTTATCGGACATGATGCCCCGATCGACAAAGCGCGACTGGTGCAGTTGGCCGAAAATGGTGCCGAGGCGGGCGTGTTCCCCATCTGGTTGGCGCCGGAGGTGTCAGACCTCCCCGCTGCAGCGAGAACATACATCGAAACGAATGGCGATCACAGCCAGTCTGCGGTTGGCTACGTTCGCTTGGGTCGTCGCATTAGCCCGGTGACGACTGAACCAGTGTCCAGCGAGAATTCGCTGAAACTGGCGCGCCGACTCGCTCCCGTTTATGACGCTGGCTTCTCTGAAGCAGATGAGAGCGATATCCCTCGCAGCGTTTCTTTGGTTTCGCTCTTGGGAACCGACCTCACTGAGAGCAGCGAAGCCGCGATCGAGCGGTGGCAGCAGAACGACTCAATTCACGACCGTTCAGGGGCGCCGCCGAAACGTTCTCGTCGTACCGGCAGGTTGCGCGCGATCGTCGGCCAAGCATCGGTAGATGCCATGCACCTCGATTTGCGAGCTCAAGGCCCTCACGCGCTTGTCGGCGGAACTACCGGCTCAGGAAAGAGCGAATTTCTGCAAGCCTGGGTTCTCGGTATGGCGGCGGAATATAGCCCCGACAGAGTGACCTTCCTCTTTATCGACTACAAGGGCGGCTCTGCGTTCGCCGACTGTGTCAGCCTCCCGCACTGTGTGGGGCTCGTCACCGACCTCAGCCCCCACCTGGTGCGCCGCGCTCTCACGAGTTTGCGGGCCGAGTTGCACTATCGCGAGCACCTCCTCAACAGGAAGAAAGCGAAAGACCTTCTTGAGTTGGAGAAGCGGGGCGACCCGGAGAGCCCGCCAGCGCTGGTTCTGGTCATTGACGAGTTCGCCGCGCTCGTTGGCGAAGTGCCAGAGTTCGTCGATGGGGTAGTCGACATCGCCCAGCGCGGTCGCTCGCTCGGCATCCATCTCATCATGGCAACACAACGTCCGGCCGGCGTCATCAAAGACAACCTGCGGGCAAACACGAACTTGCGCATTGCGCTCCGTATGGCCGATGAAACCGACAGTCAAGATGTGGTCGGCGACAAGATTGCTGGCACATTTGACCCCTCTATCCCCGGTCGGGGAATAGCCAAGACGGGGCCAGGTCGACTCACGTTGTTCCAATCGGCATACGCCGGCGGGTGGAGCCGGGCCGAGAAGCCCGTTCCTTCGATCGAAGTTGGCGAGCTGCGCTTCGGTGCTGAGCTGTTGTGGGAGAAGCCGGGCGGCGCGGTCGAGCCGACATCCGACGATGAGCAAGGCCCAACCGATCAAGCACGAATCGTGGCCAATCTGATTTCTGCGGCCACCGCGGCTCACATTCCGGCGGCCCGACGTCCGTGGCTAGACCAGCTTGCACCGCGCTATGACCTGACTCGATTGCGCCAGCGCACCGATGCCGAGCTGGTTCTTGGCGTCAACGACGTGCCTACTCGCCAGCTGCAGAATGAAGTCTTCTTCAAACCAGACATTGACGGCAACATTGTGGTTTACGGTTCCGGTGGTACCGGAAAATCGACGATGCTGCGCAGCCTCGCCGTTGCTGCTGGGGTGACTCCACGCGGTGGCCCCGTAGACGTCTATGGTCTCGACTTCGGCACGGGTGCGCTGCGGATGCTGGAACCTTTGCCGCACGTGGGCTCCATCGTCAGCGGAGACGACCCGGAACGAGTCATCCGGTTGCTGCGCACTCTTCGCGGAATTGTCGAAGAACGTGGCGACCGGTACACCGCCGTGAACGCTTCGACGATCGCGGAGTATCGCACTATCGCTAACCGGCCGGCCGAGGCACGCATCCTGTTGTTGGTCGATAATTTCCCGGCCTTCCGGGCCGAGTTCGAAGTGGGAGCCTCTCGCGCGCCCTGGTACGCCGCGTTCATGCAACTTCTCACAGAGGGTCGCGGGCTGGGCGTTCACGTCGCACTTTCGGCAGACCGCCCGGGGAGCGTTCCGTCTGCAGTTAGCGCTGCGATAACGCGCCGGGTGGTGCTGCGCCAAGCGGAGGAGAGTTCCTACTTCTTGTTGGATACCCCGACGGATGTGTTGTCAGCAGCGTCGCCTCCGGGGCGAGCAATTATCGACGGGCTCGAAACTCAGCTCGCGGTCGTCGGCGGCACTGCAAACGTTGCGGAGCAGTCTGCTGCCATTGAAAAGTTGGCGCGTGCTATCTCGCGCACCGACCGTACGCCGGCGCCAGCGGTAGGCACACTGCCGTTGGAATACCCGAGTTCGCAGTTGCCGGCGATGATCGGTGACCAGGCGGCCTTGGGCATCTCAGAAGTGGATCTTCAACCAACGGGTTTCGAACCAAGCGGAATGTTCGTGCTCGCGGGGCCTCCCGCGAGTGGACGATCCAACGCGCTCTCCGTGCTCATCACTGCCGTGGAACGCGCGGTGCCCAACGTCACTCGCTACTACATCGGCAATCCACGCTCGGCACTGTCGCAGACCTCGGGATGGGAAGCTACCGCGACTCGCCTCGAAGATGTCAGTGATCTCGCGAAAGAAATAACGGCGACGGTCGAGGAGGGCCATGAGGGTCGTATTCTCGTCGTGATCGAACAAATTGCTGACTTCTTGAGTTCAAGCGCCGATGCCGCACTCGTTGCCATGTTGAAGGCGATTAAGCGAAGCGACCACATGGTCATTGCCGAAGCTGATTCTTCGCAGTGGGGCTCATCGTGGCCGCTGATGAGCGAAGTGAAATCGGCGCGCACGGGATTCTTGCTGCAACCGGAGACTCTAGACGGGGATTCCATCCTCAAGACCGGGTTGCCGCGGGTCTCTCGAGCCGAGTTCCCGCCAGGCCGCGGCTACTTTATCGCTCGCGGCAAAGCGGTTCGCGTACAACTTCCCCTCTTCGATGAGCGGCTTAGCTCATGAACGACTCACTCGAGCCGAAGGATCCCGTCGATAAGTCAACTCGGGCGATCGTGCTCGACAAGAACTACCGGCCTGCGTCGATGGGGAGTGCTCCCCATCGACGCAGGTCGGTGGCAAAGATAGATTCAGATAACTAGCCCGCTCCCTGAGCGGCGAAACAACCAGAAGGAGCATTTCCATGGCAAATCTTAACGTCACCTACGACGATCTCCGCAACGCATCTCAGCGTCTTCGCACCGGCCAAGAAGAGTTGAACTCGAAGCTCACCGAACTGAGTGGAATCGTTTCGGACCTCACCTCGAATGGTTTCCAGGCTGAAGCATCATCAGCGGCATACCGTGACTCGTTCGAGAAGTTCACTTCAGGAACGCGGTCGGCAATCGATGGACTCGAAGGCCTCTCGCAGTTCCTCGTCTCGGCCGCCGATCAACTTCAGCAGACCGACGAAGGGCTTGCTGCAGCAATTCGGGGCTAGTGACCCGGCTGGCTCCGCCTCTGCGGAGCCAGCCTTCCTGCAGCCAACTGACCTAAGGAGAATCCCAGCATGGCGAGCGACCAGATGAAGATTGACTATGGCAACCTCGAACATCTCTCGACCAAATTGAGTTCTGCGTTGAACGTCGTAGGAAGAGATCTCGAAGGTTCTGTGCTCCTCGCCGCAGATTGCGGGGATGCGGGCTTGGCCAGAAAAGTTGTGGGCTTTAGCACGTCGTGGAACAAGCATCGTTTGGACATCCGCGACACCCTTGATTGGCTCCAGGGCACGGTGAAGAACATTCGAGACGAACTCGAAGCGGTGGATACTCAACTTGCTGCGGGGCTCAACAGCGAGGGTTCAGCCGTCATGGCGCCGGGCGTCGTGGCACCCGGAGCTGTGGCACCCGGTAGTGGTAACTCCAGTAACGCCGGTAGCGGCTTCCGATCAGTGTGAGAAAAGACGACTAAATGAACGACATGATTCCTGCTCCGCTCACGGGTGAGACGAGCACGATCCACAGGTTTGCGCAAACGTACCGCGACACAGCCGCGGCGCTTCGCGACGCAGTCGCAGGGTTGTCTGAACTCGAAAATGAGAATGTTTCGATCAGCCTTGCCGTCGACGAGGTGAGAGTCAAGGCAGCTGAGGCGAGCAAGGCTACGAGCAAGGTAGCGACGCGCTATGACGGTGCAGCCGACGTCTACTTCACCTATCAGAACGAGCTATCGCAGGCGCAGTCAAAGGCAGAGCATGCTCGCCTCGCGATCGACGAGAATAATGGCAACGCTCACTATTGGCGCCTCCGCCAGGTGCAATTGCGGGCTCGCGCTATGATCACGCCGAGCCAAGAGCTGCTCGACGACATCACGGAGACGAACGAACGCGTCCAGTCGTTCGCCTCGGAGTACGCGGTGTCCATAGCGTCCTATAACCAAGCAGTGCAGGAAAAAGCCGATGCGGTGGCAAAGGCCATCGCCGGCCTCGATGAGGTGGCACAGACAGCAGGCCTCAACGACGGCTTCTTTGAGGCGATAGCGGGAGTCCTTCAGGTAGTGTACGAACTGGCCCAGACCTATCTGGCGCCGCTGCTAACGAAACTTCGCGAACTTCTTAAGGTCATCAAAGACATTGTCGATCTGTTGTCGTTTATCGTCAGCATTCTGGCCATTTTCATCCCCGCGCTTGGGCCGTTTGCGCTGGCGTTGATACTGACGTCGCTTGCGCTCAGCGCCACCATCTTCCTTCTTTCTCTCGCGCTGTACACGCTCGGGAAGGCATCTCTCGGAACGGTGCTGGCTGACGGCGTCAGCCTGGTAGTGAGCATTGTGACCTCAAAACTCGGCCCTGCAATCAAAGCCGCGGGCCACGCGGCCCGTACGGCCCCGGGCGCCACCGCCACGGTCCGAACAGTGTTTGACGCGATAGTAGACAAGTCCATGGATGCCAGCGAGGGCGCTGTGTTGGGGCTTGCGCAGTCGGGGGCGGATCTCACGATTAGGAACACGCTAGACATCACGATTGACCAATTCCCGAACGAAAACGGCTTACCCGCCGGAACGGATCCGGGTGTAGTGAAATTGGACCACGCAACTTGGGACTTTACGGGGCTCACAGATCCCACCACGGCAAGCGATTGGGCAGTGGAAAAGGCGTTCGGCATCGCAGCCCCAGTTCCGACGTCAGTCATGGGCATCGGCGAGGGCGCAGGAGCCCTCGGCTTCAGCCTTGAGTCGATCCCTGCGGTCCTTGAGGGTGCCGCTGACACGTTCGACCTAGCCTCGAGGCTCGTGAAAGTGGCTGTATCGTGACCGAAACCGGAAACACCATTCCCCATTCCTATGTTCTGCCGATCCCCAACGGGTGGCACGAGATTCCTGCTCCAGGAAGTGGTGCTGATGCCGCTATCCGTTCACTTGCCGAGCGGCTCGCACCACGAAAAGAGTCCGTAGAGCCGCTTCGGTTTGCTCTCGCGGGGGTAGTGGAATTGTCAACAATGTTGAAGCCTGGCCCTCGCCGAAACTATGCACTTGTGGTCGATGCCGACCAAGGAATCGCAGATGCACTGATGAGTATTCGGCTGAGCCGAGTAGCGCCCGAGGCTTTCGGCCAGTATCTGGCGGCGATCGAAAGTTCCACGTCGTTGGATCCCAAGATAGAGACTGTTACTCGAACCGTTACCGAGCTGACGCTTCAAGCGGGGCCTGCGATTCTCCTGAAAGACGTCACTGTTAAGCGCGAGCAAGAGGGATTGATTGCCGGCGCCATCGAGCGGGCACTGCTCTCGGTGTTCGTCAGCGAAGCTCCAGCGATGCTCGAAATTCTTGTCGCTACACGAAACCTCGCCCGCTTTCACGATATCGGTGAATACACTCGGGTTGTCGCCGCTGCCTACGGCCCAGACGGAGCATAAATATGTCGAACACCTCACCGCGCTTTAGTCTTCCTGGTCAGTGGGGCAGAGTTGACCTCGCCACCGAAGCATCGAGCCGCCGCTCGATTCGACGTCTCGTCAACGACGTCGTCGGTAACGTCGATCAACTCGCAACGTTGCGAGCCGACCTTCGAACTCGGTTTCAGGCAGCAGCGGATCCAGCCCGCGAAGGCGGGGCCACATCCATGTTCGTTGCGATTGAGCTGGCCAAAGGAATTCCGTTGCCAGCATGGGCAGTCGTGTTCGAGCCAGAGATTGAGTCCACTGACTTCGACGCGCTCGGTCTCAGCGACCTCAAGACCTTTCTCGAGCAAGGAATCACAACCACTGACCCCGCGGTGACGAGCGCTGATGTTTCTGGGCTGGCGATTCAAGCAGTGCGTCATTCTTGGCGCCGCACCGCGCAGCTCGACCCCTCCAACGAAGACACAAAGACGGAGATGTTGGAGGTCGACTACTGGCTGGCAGCAGCGAACCCCAACCGCATCGCGATGATTACGTTCTCAACCGGCTATGCCGAGTTTGAAGAGCAGATGCTCGCGCTCTTCGACGCAGTGATTTCGACAATTCGGTGGGAGGCCCCTCAACCGCAACCGGTAGCTCACTAACCTGCACCGGCAACGGCGAGAATGAGTTAAGGTTGCCTTTCGACCCGTGTTGAAAGGTTTGCCGCATGAGCGCTGGAGATGAGAACGATTTCATCGTTCCCCCTCCCGGCATGGTGCCCACAAAAACTCCACCGAATCCCACTCAGGCTGAATCAGACCCTAGCGGCGAAGTGATCGAGATGCCTCCCGGAGTCGTCGATTCTGGCACCTATCGAATGCCGCAGCCGCAGGTTGTTTCTCGCCCAAGCCTGGATGACGCACCCGCGTTCTTTCCCGCCAGCACGCTAGGGGCGCCAGCGCCGGAGCCTGCTCCGCCGGCTTCGCAGCACTCCGCGCCTCCTCCCATCGACGACGCGATTTCTCTTGCGGCCCGTGCCATCGATGACAAGTTCAATGACGAGCCCAATGACGCGGTAGACGAAGAGACGCGCTTTGTCGCGGCGCCTCGAGCAACCCTCGCGTGGCAAATCACCCTTGCTGACGGCACCCAACTTTCGCTCCACCGCACTACCCTCCTTGGCCGTGGCCCCGCGATCAACGCACAGTGGCCGGATGCTGCAGTGCTGCCGGTCATCGACCCGCTCAAGTCGGTATCCAAGACGCATGCCGCGCTCCAGGTCACGCCCGACGGAGACCTCGTGGCGCACGATCTACACTCGACGAACGGCGTATTTCTTCAGTATCCGGAGGCTGCGGAGATTGCCGTTAGGCCGGGCGAGGCGGTTCAGGTTCGGCCCGGTTCGCAGCTGAGATTAGGGCAGTTCGTCGTGGCTGTAGACCGCATCTAAGCGCCCGTCAGCGCCCAACGTCTGGGGGTGGCCTCGTGTTGCGGCCGAATGATGAAAGGCCATCAGTGGTCACTGGTGGCGCGGCGTAGACTAGAGAGATTGAGTCGCGCAGTTTTTCGCGCGATCGTTGATTCGAAAGAGGTGCGCTATGGGCAAGACCCTGGCAGAGAAAGTGTGGGATGACCATCTGGTCGTCAAGGGTGCCGATGGCACTCCCGACCTCATCTACATCGACCTTCACCTTGTGCACGAAGTCACGAGCCCTCAAGCATTCGATGGACTTCGGATGGCCGGCCGCCCGGTCCGCCGCCCCGACCTCACTATCGCCACTGAAGATCACAACACCCCGACTCTCGCGATCCACAAGCCGATCGCTGATCTCACGAGTCGCACCCAGATCGAAACTTTGCGCAAGAACGCTAAAGAGTTCGGCGTGCGCTTGCATTCACTCGGCGACATCGAACAGGGCATCGTGCACGTCGTTGGCCCGCAACTTGGTCTCACCATGCCAGGCATCACTGTGGTCTGTGGCGACTCGCACACCAGCACGCACGGCGCATTTGGTGCAATGGCTTTCGGCATCGGCACTAGTGAAGTTGAGCACGTGCTCGCTACTCAAACTCTTCCGCTCAAAGCATTCAAGACGATGGCGATCACCGTGGAGGGTGAACTGCGGCCCGGCGTTACCGCAAAAGACATCATCCTTGCCGTAATTGCGCAGATCGGAACCGGCGGTGGCCAAGGCTACGTGCTCGAATTCCGTGGCAGCGCCATTCGTGCTCTCTCTATGGAGGGCCGCATGACGATCTGCAACATGTCGATTGAGGCTGGTGCCCGCGCCGGAATGATCGCCCCAGACCAGATCACCTACGACTACCTGCAGGGTCGTCCGCACGCACCAGAGGGTACCGACTGGGATGCCGCCGTTGAATACTGGAACACTCTCGCCACCGACGACGACGCTGTCTTCGACGCCGAAGTCTTCCTCGATGCCAACACGCTCGAGCCGTTCGTCACCTGGGGAACCAACCCCGGCCAGGGCGTCTCGCTCAGCGACAACGTTCCGGTTCCTGCCGACATTAGCGACCCCAACGACAGGGCATCCGCAGAACGCGCGATTGAGTACATGGCGCTCGATGCTGGGATGCCGATGAAAGACATCCGAGTGGATGCCGTCTTCATGGGGTCGTGCACTAACAGCCGGATTGAAGACTTGCGTGCATTCGCGTCGATCATTCAGGGCCGCAAGAAAGCGGACCACGTTCGTGTCATGGTTGTGCCGGGCTCCGCTCGCGTGCGCATCGAAGCCGAAGCCGAAGGCATCGACAAGATCGTTGAAGAGTTTGGCGCTGAGTGGCGCTTCGCCGGCTGCTCCATGTGCCTCGGAATGAACCCAGACCAGCTAGCCCCGGGGGAGCGTTGCGCTTCCACCAGTAACCGCAACTTCGAAGGCCGCCAAGGCAAGGGAGGTCGCACGCATCTGGTGTCGCCCCTCGTTGCCGCAGCCACCGCCATCCGCGGAACACTCTCTAGCCCGTGGGACCTCGAAAACAGCCCGCTGCCCGAACAGATGGCGCTCGCCGCAACAACCGCAGAGGAGTCGCGCTAATGGACAAGGTCACCACCGTCAGCGGAATCGCCGTTCCGCTCAAGCGCAGCAATGTCGACACCGACCAGATCATTCCTGCAGAGTTTCTGAAGCGAGTAACGAAGACCGGATTCGACGATGCGTTGTTTTTTGCATGGCGTCAAGATCCCGACTTCATCCTTAACCGCGAGCCATACAGCCACGGCAAAATATTGGTCACCGGTTCCGACTTCGGCACGGGCTCCAGCCGCGAGCACGCGGTGTGGGCACTGCGCGATTACGGCTTTCAGGCAGTTCTCAGTTCCCGTTTTGGCGATATTTTTCGGGGCAACTCAGGAAAGCAGGGTTTGCTCGCAGCCCAGCTAACTGAAGAAGAAATCGAAACAATCTGGGCTCTCATCGACGCCGAGCCCGGTCTTGAGATCACGGTCGATCTCGAAGCTCGCACGGTAACTGCGGGTTCAACGCAGTTCACTTTCGAGATAGATGATTACACTAGGTGGCGTTTGCTTGAGGGGCTCGATGACATCGGCCTCACTCTGAGAAACGAAACAGACATCACGGAGTTCGAAAGCCGCCGAGAATCATGGCGACCTAAGACTTTGCCAGCGAAGTAGAGGTAACGATGAATCCATTGGCTCAAGACTCAACAGCCGCAGCCAAGCGAACCGGATTACTTTCCAACCAGATCATCATCAATGGTGGAAAGCCGCTTCGTGGGCGCATCAACGTTCGCGGCGCAAAAAACCTCGCCACCAAGGCGATGGTTGCGGCTCTGCTCGCAGACACCCCCAGCGTGCTCAAAGATGTTCCGGCCATTAGCGACGTTGGTGTCGTCACCGGAATGCTCGAAGCGTACGGGGTCACTGTCACGGAGACCGGCGACGGCGAGCTCACCCTCGACCCCAAGAATGTTCTCAAGGCACACTTTGCCAAGATCGACGCGCTTGCTGGCTCTAGCCGTATCCCGATTCTCTTCTGCGGACCGCTGCTGCACCGCCTCGGCGAAGCGCTCATTCCCGACCTCGGTGGTTGCCGCATTGGCGACCGTCCCATTGACTTCCACTTGGATGCCCTGCGTGCGTTCGGTGCAGTAGTCGATAAGAGCTATGAAGGTATTCGACTCACGGCTCCCGATGGACTTCACGGTGCCGATATCGACTTGCCATACCCCAGCGTGGGAGCAACCGAACAGGTTCTCCTCACTGCGGTTCTCGCTAAGGGCGTTACCGAGCTCAAGGGTGCGGCTATTGAGCCTGAGATCATGGATCTCATTGCCATCCTGCAAAAGATGGGCGCGATCATCAATGTCGAGCCCAACCGCGTCATCTTCATTGAGGGTGTCGAGAAGCTCAGCGGCTACAACCACCGTGCGCTCTTCGACCGCAACGAGGCCGCAAGTTGGGCATCCGCAGCTCTGGCAACCGGTGGCGATATTTTCGTCGAAGGTGCGAAGCAACAAGAGCTGATGAACTTCTTGAATATCTTCCGCAAAGTCGGGGGAGCATTCGACGTCGCTGAAGACGGCATCCGTTTCTGGCACCCGGGCGGTGCGCTCAAGCCCGTCGTCATTGAGACAGACGTTCACCCCGGTTTCATGACCGACTGGCAGCAGCCATTGATTGTTGCGCTTACTCAGGCTGAGGGGCGATCGGTAGTTCACGAGACTGTCTACGAGAATCGTTTGGGATTTACCTCGGCACTCATCGAGATGGGCGCCGACATTGAGGTCTACGAAGAGGGGCTTGAGTCGGTTAGTCGTCGCGTTCCTCGTCGTCCGCTAGAGCAAGCCGCAGTCATCATCGGGCCAACGCCACTTCATGGTGCCGATGTTGAGATCCCTGACCTTCGCGGCGGGTTCAGCCACCTCATTGCCGCGTTGACCGCCGAAGGCCAGTCAACCGTGAGCAACGTTGGCATCATCGCCCGTGGCTATGAGCACTTTGTTGACAAGCTCGAGTCCCTCGGCGCCGACTTCATTTACGAGGGGTAACGCGCGGTGCCGTCGAGCCCGAAACGGGGAATGCGCGTGAAATCTGAGAAGACGGCTGTTTTTCGGACTCTGGCGTTTCTGATTTTGCCTGCCATGACAGTGATCGCGAAATACAAAATTCACGACGCTCACAATGTGCCCGCGCAGGGAGCTTTCGTTCTCTCGCCCAATCACTACAGCAAGATCGACCCGGTAGTGATTGGTGTCGGTATGTGGAAAATCGGGCGAATGCCGCGCTACATGGCCAAAGCCGCGCTCTTCGATGTTCCGGTTATGGGCTGGTTGCTGAAAAAATCGGGCCAAGTTCCCGTGCAGCGTGCAGCCCAGAGTCGCAGCGGAGCGGATCCGATGAAAGCCGCGCGCCAGATTACCAATCAAGGTCTTGCCGTGGTCGTCTACCCCGAAGGTACGCTGACGCGCGAACCCGACATGTGGCCGATGCGAGGAAAATATGGTGCGGTGCGTACGGCACTCGCCGCCGGGGTCCCCTTGATTCCTTCTGCGAGCTGGGGCGCTCAAGAAATCCTGCCGCGATATTCAAAACGGATTAGTATTTTTCCCCGGAAGACTGTTCATATTATTTTTGGTGAACCCGTAGATTTGTCCGAATTTGAGGGCAAACATCTGGATTCCCGAGTACTCGCTGAGGCTACGGAGAAACTCATGATTGCCATCACCGAACTGCTTGAGGAGCTTCGCGGCGAAACTGCTCCGAAGGTTCGCTACAACCCGGCCGATCACGGTCAGAGTGAGGTTGGCCGTTTTGATCAACGCTAATGTCGATTCCGACCACGCCCCCGCCCGCCGTGTTGCGGTGCTCGGTGCTGGTTCGTGGGGCACAACGTTCTCCAAGATCCTTGCCGATGGCGGCAACGATGTAGCGCTGTGGGCCCGCCGCCCTGAACTCGCTCGTGAAATCTCGCAGTCCAAGCGCAACAGTGACTACTTGCCAGGGATCAACCTGCCACGATCGCTGTGGGCGAGTGACAAGCTGCATGAAGTGCTTGACGGTGCAGAACAGGTTTACCTTTCAGTGCCCAGCCAGTCGCTGCGCGAAAACCTACGCATCGTTCGGGAGTTAATTCCCGAGGATGCCCTCATCGTCTCGCTCATGAAGGGTGTCGAAAAGGGCACCGGAGCACGGATGAGCGAAGTGATCCTGCAGGAACTCGGCGTCGACCCCAGTCGAGTCGCGGTGGCATCCGGCCCCAACTTGGCCTTAGAAATCGCCAAGGAACAGCCGACTGCGGCCGTGATGAGCAGTGCAAGCTTGGAAACAGCCACCACTGTGGCCGTGACGGCCCGCAACCGATACTTCCGTTCCTTTGTGAACACGGATGTCATTGGTACCGAATTTGGCGGCGTGCTGAAGAACCTCATCGCGGTCGCTATCGGCATCGTCGACGGCGTTGGCTACGGCGAGAACACGAAGGCCTCGATCATCACTCGCGGACTCGCCGAAATGACTGATTTTTCGGTCGCTTTTGGGGCGCGAGCAGAAACTCTGGCAGGACTTGCGGGTCTTGGCGACCTCATCGCTACGTGCGAGTCGTCTCTCTCGCGCAACAACACGGCAGGCCGTCTCCTCGGTCAGGGCTATAGCTTCTCTGAAGTAATCAAGCAGATGAATCAGACCGCCGAAGGGCTTTCTTCGGTCGCACCGATTCTCGAACTTGCGCTTTCGAAGGGCGTCGACATGCCGATCGTGAGCCAAGTCGCCGAGGTGCTTGCGGGTACGCTCGCTCCGCGGGATATTGCTCCGCATTTGACGACCGACGATCTTCCACAGGGGGAATAGACATTGACGGACCAGCCCCCGGCGACGGCCAAGTCCCCATTGACAGCCCAGCCCCTGAAAACGGTGGTGTTGCTGTTCGGCGGCCGCTCGTCAGAGCACAGCATCAGTTGTGCGACAGCTGGCGGCGTGCTCTCGGCAATTGATCGCACAAAATATACGGTGATTCCGGTAGGGATCACTCGCGATGGCGCGTTTACGCTTCAGCCTGATGACGCCGATATGTTTACGCTCAACCCCGAGGCGATGCCCGAAGTCGGCGATAACGGCACGCGTATTCACTGGCCAGAAACGGCGCTCTCGCGTCAACTGACAGTCACGGACACCAACGGTGCGACCCGCAGCCTCGGCGACGTCGATGTGGTTTTCCCCATTTTGCATGGACCATTCGGCGAAGATGGCACGATCCAGGGGCTGATAGAACTCACCGGACTGCCCTATGTCGGAAATGGCGTCCTCGCCTCTGCAATGGGCATGAACAAGCATTTTACGAAGCTTGCCCTCGAGGCTGCAGGGGTGGCGGTAGCCCCATGGGTGACCGTGTCAGCGGCACAGTGGGCACGAGAACCGGCGGTCTGGCGCACACGTTCCTCCAGCATCGGCTTCCCCGTTTTCGTGAAACCGGCCCGTGCCGGATCGTCGGTCGGCGTCACGAAAGTAAATGGCCCCGACGAGCTGGATGACGCTTTTGCGACCGCGTTCGCGGAAGACTCCACCGCCTTGGTCGAGCAGGCGATGACGGGGCGAGAGATTGAGTGTGGAGTGCTCTCGGGTCGTGACGGCGCCGAAACTCGCGTCAGTCTTGCCGGTGAGATCGTCGTCACCGGTCGTGATTTCTACGACTTCGAAGCCAAATATCTTGATGTCTCCGCGGCACAACTGATTTGTCCGGCGCCGCTGCACGATGGCGAACTCTGGCAAATGCAACGAACCGCGGCCCGCGCCTTCGAGGCAATCGGTGGGGCAGGACTTGCCCGTGTCGATTTCTTCTTCGATGGCACCGAGTTCGTCGTCAACGAGATCAACACCCTGCCCGGCTTCACCCCGATCTCGATGTTCCCTAAGTGCTGGGCCGCGAGTGGAATGAGCTATCCAGAGCTCATCGACGAGCTCATTGAGCTGGGGCTCGAAACCGTTCGCTAGGCGCTAGGCGCTTGGTCCTACTCGGACTCGGCGTCAGCATCCGCGTCGGGCGCTGGGGCATCTGACAGTTCAAGACAGAAACGGTCAGCAGGGACTTGGCTCACAGCACCGGCGAGGTCGCTGAGTGCTTCGAATCCGGAAACTTCATCGCCATCAATGTCGGGATCGCCGTCGCTGTCAATAATCACCTGCACCGCGGGATCGCGGCCGTATGACGTGAAGACATAGTTCGGGGCATCGCTGTCGTCGCGTAGCCAATCGATGCCGTCGTTGGGCGCTGTGACGCAGGCCAATGCAGCAGTCGGGTCGGGAACGGCTACTCCGCACAGCAACAAAATGCTTGCTGGCTCGCCCCACGCGCCAGTTCCCTGCGCGTTGGTTTCACGCTTATCGAGCCCGGTAACAGCGTCAGGGAGCCGAACGATGACGTCGGCGCATGCAGGGTTCGCCGAATCGGCGGCGGGTTCAAGCGGCACTATCGACGCGCATCCGCCCAGCGTTGCCAACAAAGGAACCATCGCGATTAGGGCGATCATGGGGGTGCGGGTCGTCGTTCTCATCGCCTTCAGGCTACCGTGAGAATATGACGATTGACCGCCAGAGCGAGACCCCTGACACTCTCGGTGGCGTTGGGGAGCTTGCCGCCCTCAAGCGCATCTTTCCTCGCCTGCCGTCTGCTGCGGCAGAGCTACTGGGGCCTGGTGACGATTCTGCTGTCTTGGCAACGCCAGACAAGCGCGTCGTGATCACGACAGACATGATGATCCATGGCCCAGATTTTCGACTCGCGTGGTCTTCTCCCTACGATTTGGGCTGGAAAGCTGCTGCTACGAACCTCTCGGATATCGCCGCAATGGGCGCGGTTCCGACCGGTTTGGTCGTCGCAATTGCGGCGCCAAACGACACCCCGGTTTCGGCACTCGAAGCAATTGCTGACGGACTTCGCGAGGGCTGTGAGGCGCTTGCGCCCGGCAGCGGAGTGATTGGCGGCGACCTCTCTGTGTCGACCGTGCTCACGATTGTGATTACAGCGTTTGGCGACCTTGAGGGTCGTGCCCCCGTTCTGCGTTCCGGCGCCCGTGTTGGCGATGTTGTGGCGGTGTCTGGCACGCTCGGCCTCGCTGCTGAGGGCCTCAGGCTGTTATTCACCGCAGGCATCGTCGACGGAGAACCGGATGCCGCAGCCGCAGCAGCGCTGGCTATGACGCATCCCGATGCTCTCGCCGCCCAACTCCGGCCAGCGCCTCCGATCGCAGATGGCAAGGTCGCCTCACTCGGAGGAGCCACGGCAATGCTTGACCTCAGCGATGGGCTCGCGATTGATGCTCGCCGTATTGCTACGGCCAGCAACGTGGGGTTGGATCTCTCATCCGAAGCAGTAGGTGGCCGGGTGCAGCTCGACGGCGGCGAAGATCATTCGCTGCTCGCGACATTCCCCGAGTCAGCACCGCTGCCAGCAGGGTTCCGCGCTATCGGCCGAGTCGTTGATGGCGAAGGCGTGCTCGTTGACGGTATTGCGTACACCGAGCGTGGCGGTTGGGATCCCTATGCGGGCTGGGACGGTGCCGTCGGCTAGACCCCGGTCGCCTAGACCTCGGTCGGTTGAACCCAGTAGAGCGTGGTGTCGCCGTAGTCTTTGCGGCGATCGAGTTCGAGACCGGCAGGCCACTCGGGCTCGGGGTCGCGTGAGCTGCGTTCGACAATCACGAGCGCGTCGGGGCTGAGCTGGCTCGCGAGCAGCTCGAGTGCCCCGAGCAGTTCGCCATTGCCGAGTTCATAGGGCGGATCGATGAACACAAGATCCCACTGATCACCGGATGTCTCCAAGAAGGTGTGCACGGCACGGGCGGCGGTGAGAATGATTGGCTTTGATCCACGCGGAGCTTTCGCCGCAATGAGGGTGGCGTTTTTGCGGCAGGTGGCGGCGGCGCGAGCGTTGTTCTCCACGAGGGTGACGTGGGGTGCACCGCGGGAGGCGGATTCGAGGCCGAGCGCTCCGGTGCCGGCGTACAGGTCGAGCACGCGGGCGCCGACGATGGCGTCGCGGGCTTCAAGCGCCGAGAAGATGGCTTCGCGCAACCGGTCGCTGGTGGGGCGCGTGCCCGAGCTCGGAACGGCAATGGTGAGGGAGCCGGCGTATCCGGCAATGATGCGTGTCATGGCCTTTCGAGCCTAGCCGTCTGAAGAACGCCGGTGGTCGCGGGTACTCTTCTAGGGTGACCTCGCCCCTTGATCAGAAGCTCAGCGCCGTCTTGGGCGGGCGTACCGCTACCTCGATGCAGCGTGGTCTTGGTCTGCTCACGGTCGGCGATCTGCTGACCCACTATCCGCGTCGTTATGCACGGCGCGGCGAGCTCACGGCGTTGGCCCAGTTGCCGCTGGATGAGGCGGTGACAATCGTCGCTGAGGTGCGCGAGGTGCGTAACCGTCCGATGCGCAACAAGCGTGGCTCCATTCTCGAGGTGTCGATCAGCGATGGCACGGGCATCCTGACTCTCACGTTTTTCAATCAGGCGTGGCGTGCCAATGAGTTGTCACCCGGTGTGCGCGGAATCTTCGCGGGCAAAGTGGGCCAATATCGTGGCACCCGCCAGCTCGCGCATCCTGACTATGAACTTTTTGACCGGGATGCTCTCGAGCTGAAGAAGCCCGAGCAGGCCAAGTCGTGGGCCGAGCAGCCGATCCCCATTTATCCCGCTACGTCTACGGTCGCGAGTTGGCAGATCCAGAAGGCCGTCGAGGTCATCCTCGACACTCTGGGCCCGCTCGATGACCCGGTGCCGGATGCGATTCGACGCGAACGCGAACTGCTGCCGTATGGCAAGGCTCTCGAGCTTGTACACCGCCCCAAGGTCGACGCCGATTGGCGCAGCGCCCGTGACGCGCTTCGCTTCCAAGAGGCGTTTGTCTTGCAGTCTGCACTCTTGCAGCAACGTCAGAAGCAGCGCGAGTCAGAGGCGATTGCGCGCACGGCCGGTCCGTTGCTTGAGGGATTCGATGCGGCGCTGCCATTTACTCTCACGGGTGATCAGCAGACGGTGGGGGAGGAAATCTTTCACGATCTGGCTGCGCCTGTTCCGATGAACCGTCTCGTGCAGGGTGAGGTCGGTTCCGGTAAGACTCTCGTGGCGCTCAGGGCAATGTTGGCGGTTGCGCAGTCGGGCGGCCAATCGGCTTTGCTCGCGCCAACCGAGGTCTTGGCGCATCAACATTTCCGTTCGATCATCCGTACGCTGGGCCCCGATCTCGCGGCCGAACTGCGGCCAACCCTTATCACCGGCCAGTTGCCCACGGCCGAACGCAAGAAGGCTCTCCTCGCGACTGTGTCGGGTGCCTCTCGCATTGTCATCGGCACCCATGCACTCTTGGGCGATGCCGTTACCTTCATTGACCTCGGTCTCGTTGTGGTGGATGAGCAGCACCGCTTTGGGGTTGACCAGCGCGAAGCGCTGCGCCTCAAGGGGGCCAAGCCGCCGCACGTTCTCGTACTCACGGCAACGCCCATCCCGCGGACCGTCGCGATGACGGTGTTTGGTGACCTCGATATTTCGTCGATCGCAGAACTGCCCGCCGGTCGCCAGCCGATTAGCAGCCATGTTGTACCGCTGGCCGAGAAGCCGGGCTGGGTGTCTCGTGTCTGGCAGCGATTGGCCGAAGAGCTCGCTGTCGGCCGTCAGGGCTTCGTGGTGTGCCCGGCCATTGATGCCAAGACTGAAGAACCCGGCAGTGAACCGGCACCGAAAGCATCCGACGATCCGGATGCCGGACCGCCGCGCCCGATTGCCAACGTCACCGAGGTATTGGCGTCGCTCCGCAGCAACGAGGTGCTCGCTGGCAAGCGGATTGAGGCGCTCCACGGCAAGCTCTCGAGCGAGGAGAAAGACGATCTCATGCGCGCTTTTGCCGCGGGGGACATCGATGTTCTTGTGGCAACCACGGTGATCGAAGTCGGCGTCGACGTGCCCAATGCATCGGTGATGGTTGTGCTCGACGCGGATCGCTTCGGCGTATCGCAGCTACACCAGTTGCGTGGTCGTGTTGGTCGAGGTGGCGTTCCGGGGCTGTGCTTGTTTGTGACGGCGGCCGAGGGGGAGTCGCTGGCACGCGAACGGGTTGAGGCTGTGGCATCCACTCTCGACGGTTTCGAACTGGCTAATAAAGATTTGGAGCTTCGCCGTGAAGGTGACGTTCTCGGCGGCGTGCAGTCGGGTGGACGTTCGAGCCTCAAATTGCTGCGAGTCGCTAACGACGGGCAGCTCATTGCGGAAGCACGCGAAGCAGCGCACTCGGTTCTTGCCGCTGACCCGACACTGGCCGAACATGCGGCGCTCGCCGATGCTCTTAAGCGCCGCCTCGACGAGAGCGCTGAAGCCTTCCTCGGCAAGAACTAGTCCCGCGAGGGGTCGAGTCTCGACGCGACCCGCGGAGACCTGACGCGAATACGCCATGCGCTTGGCCGTTCCGCAGCGGACGGGTGTGCGATATTTCCTCGCACAGCGAACTCCCACGCGGCATCCAGCGCTCAGCCACTATCGTTGAAGCATGAGTCGGATCGCTGTTGTTCCTGGGTCCTTTGACCCTGTCACCCTTGGCCACCTCGACGTGATTGAGCGGGCAGCGAAAACCTTTGACGAAGTGCACGTTCTCGTCGTGCATAACCCCGGTAAGACAGCGTTATTGCCCATCGCGCAGCGTGTTTCGCTCATCGAGCAAGCGGTCGCAGATGCTCGCCTCAAGGGCAACATTCGGGTCACCAGCTGGAGCATGGGTTTACTCGTCGACTACTGCACCGACGTCGGCGCGAGCGTCATCATCAAGGGCATCCGCTCTCAAGTGGATGTCGCCTACGAAACTCCGATGGCGATTGTGAATCGCGATCTTGCTGGGGTCGAGACAGTGTTCATGTTGCCGAACCCCGCTCACGCTCACGTCTCAAGTTCTCTTGTACGTCAAGTTGCGGCACTCGGCGGCGACGTCGCGCCGTATGTTCCGCGCTCCGTTTCTGAATTTTTGCAAGCACCGCGGGACTAACACCGGCACAATGGGTTCATGACACTCACCCTCGGATACAAAGCGTCAGCCGAACAATTCGCCCCCCGCGAGCTCGTAGAGATTGCGGTTGCGGCAGAAGCGCATGGAATGGAAAGCGTCGCCGTGAGCGACCACTTTCAGCCATGGCGCCACGAGGGCGGACACGCACCATTCTCACTGAGCTGGATGGCGGCAGTGGGGGAGCGCACGAGCACGATCCGTATCGGTACGAGCGTGATGACCCCGACGTTCCGCTACAACCCTGCTGTGCTTGCACAGGCATTCGCAACGATGGGCTGCCTTTACCCTGGTCGCATCATGCTCGGTGTGGGCAGCGGTGAAGCGCTCAACGAGATCGCGACCGGATTCCGCGGTGCTGGAGCGCAGGACTGGCCTGAGTTCAAGGAGCGCTTCGCTCGCTTGCGCGAATCGGTTCGCCTCATGCGTGCACTCTGGACCGAGGATCGGGTGTCGTTTGAGGGAGAGTATTACTCCACTCACGAAGCCAGCATTTATGACCGCCCCGACCAGCCCATCCCGATCTACATTGCGGCTGGCGGCCCGATGGTTGCACGCTATGCCGGCCGTGCCGGTGATGGTTTCATTTGCACCTCAGGCAAGGGCATGGAGCTTTACAACGACGCGCTCATTCCCGGCGTCAAGGAGGGTGCGGCCAAGGCTGACCGCAAGTTCGAAGACATCGACCGGATGATCGAAATCAAGCTCTCCTATGACACTGATGCAGAGCTCGCCCTCGAAAACACCCGTTTTTGGGCACCGCTTGCGCTCTCCAAAGAGCAGAAGCACGACATCACCGATCCCATTGAAATGGAGAAGGCTGCTGACGCCCTGCCAATCGAGCAGATTGCTTCGCGTTGGATCGTCGGCAATGATCCAGACAAGGTCGTCGAGGAGATTCGCCAATATGTGGATGCCGGGCTCAACCACCTCGTGTTCCACGCGCCCGGGGGCGACCAGCGCCGGTTCCTCGAACTCTTCGAGCGCGACATTGCGCCGCGATTGCGGGCGCTCTAAAACTCTGCAGCCTACGGTTGCCGCAGACGCGGGCGACCGCCGCCGACAATGTCGGCGACGGTCGACGGTGTGGCGCTCATCGGATGTTGAAGCGCGGATAGTTCTGCTCCACGCGCGCTCTGGCTTGTTCTAGTCGTTCGCGGCGGAGCTGATCTTCAGCACGGGCCGCAATGGAAACACTGGAGCGCGGATGCTGCGGGCGTCGGCTCCAGGTGACCAGTGCAACCCCCAGATGTAGCGCGATTCGGTCGAGAACTCCGAATCTGCGCACTACTCGCCCCGACTGTTGACCAGGGGCTTGGGGTTCAGGTGGGTGGTATTGGCGACCGGGTTTGGTCGTCACGGTGTCGTTCATGTGTCTTCTCTTTCACTGAGGAATCCGGTGAGTGGGCGCGCTAAAGCTCGCCAGGGGGAGCGCGCGAGAGCGCACTCGATTACACGAGGGATCGTTCGAGGTGGGTTACCCGAAAGTGCTCGAAAGGTGAACTGAGCTGATCGCACAAATGATTGCGATCAGTGCACGCGAATGCGTGCTTGCTCGAGTCTCGAGCCGGGTGTGCTCCGTGAGCGCCGCCACCGTCAGAACCGGTTGGCGAGAAACGCTAACCAGCTATGCGGAGAAGGCGCCGACGGAGCCGGCGGTAGTCGGAATCATTCCGATAGTTGAAATAAACACGCGAGGCTCCTTTCGATAATTGGCGTTTGCTCAGTGTAGAACTATCGCTGAGTCAGAATCAAGACCCAATTTGACGACAGTTTATTGCCGCGACAACCAGCGGTGCGTGCGGCTGCATCCCAGTCCGCGCAACAATAGACAGATGTCCGCAACCGTTTCTGCGCCCCACATTGGTTATGCCGCCATGCTCGAGAGGTTTCATCCGCTCGAGGTTTTGGAGTTCGCCCAGCATGCAGAGTCACGCGGTTTTCGTGGGGTGATGGCGGCTGATCATTATCAGCCGTGGACTCCGCAGCAGGGGCAGGCGTCCTTCGTGTGGAACGTGCTGAGTGCTCTTGGCCAGACCACGAGCGGCGATTTGGGTACCGGAGTAACCGCGCCCACTTTTCGGTGGCATCCCGCGATGGTTGCTCAAGCGTCAGCAACGCTGGCCGCGATGAATCCCGGCCGCCACTGGTTGGGTTTGGGTAGCGGTGAAGCTATCAACGAGCATGTCGTTGGCCAGTATTGGCCAGAAGCGCCTGAACGTATCAACCGCATGTTTGAGGCGGTCGACATCATCAAGAAGTTGTTCGCTTCGGGGCTGGCCGGAAAAGATGTTCGCCACGATGGCCAGTTTTATCGGCTCGAATCGACACGACTCTGGACGATGCCAGAAACTGCACCCGAAATCTTGGTCGCTACCGCTGGGCCGGTCGCAGCAAAACGAGCGGGCAAGACCGTCGATGGGCTCATAACGGAGGCTGCGCCTCTAGAGAAAATTGACATGTTACTTAAGCGTTTCGCCGAGGGCGCTCGTGAAGCTGGCCGAGACACGTCGCAGCAGAGTCGCGTTCTGCGGTTGCACCTCAGCTGGGCAGAGACCGACGAGCAAGCGATGAAGAATGCCATCACCGAGTGGCCAAACGGTGGTTTACGGTTCGCTAAGAACGACATCCGCTCACCGTTCGAGCTTGAACAACTCGCTCGAATGGTGCGACCATCAGACTTTGAAGGACGGATGCCCGTCAGCGCTGATCCCGATGTGCACCGTGCTTACATCCAGGGCTACCTTGACCTCGGCTTTGACCGAATCTATCTCCACAATGTTGGTCGTAATCAGACTGAGTTCCTCGAGGTATTCGGTCGCGCCGTGCTTCCAGCGCTGCGCAAGTAGTGGCAAGCGCTGCCATGCCGCACACTAGAACGGTGAGAATGAGCGCATGGGCTGTGCCCGGCATCCCCGAGATTGTGTCCGGAATCGACTTGACCGAGGTGATTGCTGCGGCGCTCATTAGCGACTCTGGCGATGTGGAGTCTGGAGGCCTTGAGAGCGGTGACGTTCTGACAGTGACTTCCAAGATCGTCAGCAAAGCTGAGGGGCGCACGGTGCAGGCTGCTGACCGCGAGCAGGCGATAACCGATGAGACCGTGAGGCTTGTGGCCTCCCGTGAGCATCCCCACGGCGTGACCCGCATCGTTGAGAATCGCCTCGGGCTTGTGATGGCTGCAGCCGGCGTTGACTCAAGCAATACCCCCGACGGCGTCGTGTTGTTGTTGCCGCTGGATCCTGATGCGACCGCGCGGCGTCTCTGTCAGGGTTTGCGCGAGCGTTTCGGTGTGCGTGTCGGAGTGGTCATCACCGACACGGTTGGCCGGCCCTGGCGCAGAGGACAAGCCGATATTGCGATTGGTGCGGCCGGGATCCACGTGCTTGATGATTTGCGGGGAACGGTTGATGCATCGGGTCGCCCTCTGGCGGTGAGCGTCACGGCTGTTGCCGACGAAATCGCGGCGGCGACGGACCTAGTGAAGGGCAAGGCGGGCGGGTTGCCGGTTGCTGTTGTTCGCGGTCTCGGTCGGCATGTTGCCGATCTCGACGCTGTGGGGGCTCGCTCGCTCGTGCGCACTGGGCCAGAAGACATGTTTCGGCTGGGAACCAAAGAGGCGTGGATGGCCGGGTTCGATGAGGCTCACGACAATTCTGACGGTGGCTCTCACGCCGGCTTCAAAGAGGATTAATACTCGACTGTGGGGGCGTCTGGCGCTATCCTGATCAGATGGGGAGTCTGATTTCACTCGCGTACTTTGCAATGCTCATCGCAGTACTCGTCGATGTCATCCTGATCGACGAATCGCGAATCAAGAATCTCGGCAAGGTCACGTGGGTTTTCGTGGTGATCTTTCTCCCGCTCATCGGCTCCATTCTCTGGCTCGCGATCGGTCGCGAATACGCGCAGGCACAGCCGGTCAGTAGTTTTGGTGCGCCTCAGCGTCGCGAAGCCCTTGCGCCGCGTGACACGAGAAACACTGAGGCGGAGCTCGCCAAGCTCGACGCTGAAATTGCGTTCTTTCAGAAACAAGAAGAGATTCGTGAGCTCGAAGAGAAGCTGCGCAATCGTAAGCAATTGCCCTAGTGTGCAAGCGCTGACAGACTCAACGAATGGATGATGTGAGTTCCACACCGATGCCCGATGACGTGTTCCATGGTCACTGCGCCGCGATAGTGCGCAGCGTTTCCACCGTAATTGACGGTAAAGCTGACGCCGTGCGGCTTGCCCTCACGGTGCTTCTTGCTGAGGGGCATCTCCTCATTGAAGACGTGCCGGGGGTGGGTAAAACTATGCTGGCACGCGCGCTGGCACGCACGGTGGATTGCTCGGTATCGCGAGTGCAGTTCACTCCCGACTTGCTGCCTGCCGACATCACTGGCGTTTCGGTGTACAACCAAAACACCCGCGACTTTGAGTTCAAAAAAGGCCCTGTTTTCGCCAACATTGTCATTGGCGACGAGATTAACCGTGCCAGCCCCAAGACGCAGTCGGCGTTGCTCGAGTGCATGGCAGAGTCGAGTGTGACGGTCGATGGCCACACCTACGAACTCACGAGCCCGTTCATTGTTGTTGCGACCCAGAACCCCATCGAGATGGAGGGTACTTATCCTCTGCCGGAGGCCCAGCGGGATCGCTTCATGGCCCGTATTTCAATGGGCTACCCCGATGCTGCCGCTGAGTTGGCGATGTTGCGCTCACGCGAACTAACGAGTCCGCTAGATGCACTTACTCCGGTCGTTACCGTCGAGCAGCTACGCGATCTCATCGCGACGGTGCGCAGCGTTTACGTGAGCACTGCAGTTGAGGAGTATGCCGTAGCGATTGCTCAGGCAACTCGCCGTGACCGCGAAGTTCGCGTGGGGGCGAGCCCCCGAGCGACTCTTCATTTGGTGCGTGCGGCTAAGGCTCGCGCTGCTATTGATGGCCGCGAATTCGTGTTGCCGGATGACATCGATGCGCTGGCAGTAACGGTGCTGGCTCACCGGATGATTCCAGCTCGGCATGCCGGCGATACCGCTGCAGTACTGTCTGGTCATTCGATTGCTGATGTCATTGAGCGTATTGTCGCCGAAACTCCGGTTCCTGTAACCGCTGCGGCGTCTTAGGAACAGCTCATGCCTCGCGCAGATTTTCGGCGATCGATCCGCATTGTGCTGGGCAGCGCGCGCCTGACTCGGCGCGGGATCACGTTTCTTGCGCTGGGTGTTGGTGTCGGTATCGCCGGATTTGCTCTAGGTATTCCGATTCTGTTATATGTCAGTTGTTTTGCACTTGCTCTGCCGCTTGTAGCGGTCACTTTTGTGCGCACCCGAGAGTCGTCATTGAGCGTTTCGCGCAGATTTTCGTTCCCGGTCGTCGAGGCTGGCAACACCACGGCGGTGACGTTGCGCGTTGATAACGGCTCGAAACGTGCCACGACTCCAGTTCGGTGGCGGGATGCTCTGCCGTGGCGCCCGTGGGTGACAGAGAATGGGTGGCTTCCTCGGCTGTCTGTGAAGTCGGGACTAGCGAGCGGTCGCAGCGCTGCGCAGTTGTCGTATGCGTTGACCCCAACCAAGCGAGGTGTTTTTGAGATCGGTCCGCTGGTAGTGGAGGCGACTGATCCGTTTGAGCTGGCCTGGGGGGCGTGGAACGTTGGTTCCGTAACTCCTCTGGTCGTGACTCCGCGGGTGGCGCAACTGGCGACAACGGCCCTCATCGCGCAGTCCGGTGATGGCGAGGCTCGCGTCGTTCAGCGCCGTTCCTCTGGCGACGACGACGATGCGATGACGCGAGAGTATCGCCGGGGTGACGCTATGCGGCGGGTGCATTGGAAGGCATCCGCACGCCACGGCAGCTTGATGGTGCGTCAAGAAGAGCAACACAGCTATCCCGAAGCACGCATCATTGTTGATACGCGCCGTGAAGGCTATCCAGATGCGAGCCGGGCAACTGTCTTGCGAGCAGTCGGCGACAATGGCCTCTCGCAGTCGCATAGTGCCCGGTTCGAATGGGTCGTCGCGATGTTGGCTTCGGCTGCCGTGCAATTGCGCCGTGAAGGTTTTTTGGTTCAGATCATTGAGACCGGCCAGTCGCAACTGACGGATGCCGCAACGCTGCATCGCCGCTCGTCTGCCGAACAAGAGTTATTGACGCGGCTCGCGGCGTTGGCGCCGATTGAGTCTCCTGCGGAATGGTGGGGAGAACCATCCTCGCGTTCATTCGCCCGGGGCCCAGTCATTGCTCTCGTTGCTAATCCTGAGCCGGCGACGGTGGATTTTTTGCTGAGCCAAGCGACGAGCACAGTGCTTGCGGTGGCGTTTGTTGTCGAACCAAGCTCTGGCTTTGGCGATCGGGAGCGATTTGGCGCCGCGAAGCGTCCGCCGCTGGCGGAGGAGCTGCGGGCTGCAGGCTGGAAAGTGATCTCGGTGCAATCGTTCGACGATGTCGCCGATGTCTGGAATCTGTATGTCACCGAATCGAGGGTCTCCCGTGAGCGTCACTGAGACAGCGCGGTCATCGAATGTCGAGCGTCACGCTCGTCGACTTCGCTCGTGGTCGTTGGCCGCGGTGATGGCGTTAGCAATCGGTGTCGCGGCGAGCAGCCTCGGCGCGGTGCTCGCCGAGGGTGCATGGTGGTTTCCGCTTATGGCCGTTGCGGTGGTGGTTTTGGCGACCGCTGCCGCCGTGCGCAATGTGAGCCCCCGAGCCATCGGGGGCTCGTTTGCGGGGCTAATCGCCGCCGGGGAACTTCTTGTTCTCATGTTCGCAGCCGATACAGCGATTGCGGGAATAGTGCCAACGGGGGAGACCTTCTCGCGCTTTGCCCAGCTGGCTCGTGATGGCAACGAATCGATAGCCAATCAGCGTTTTCCGGCCGATGCCGAAACCGGCATCGTTTACCTGATTTGTTTGGGGGCGCTGGCGGTGACGCTGGCGATGGATGTTGCGGCGTTCGTCATCCGCAAGCCTGCGTTCACCGGCATCCCCCTTCTCGTCTTGCTTCTCGTGCCCAGTTTTGTGCGCAGCGAGTTGCATGACGCCTTCGTTTTTGCGCTGACGGCGCTGTCCTATGTTGCGATTTTGATCGTCGCATCTCCGCAGGTAAGTGTGCGAGCAGCGTGGCCATTAGCGTCGGGGGCACTTGTGCTCTCGCTCATCGTGCCGGTGCTGTTGCCCAGCGTAGAGCCGGCAGCTGAGGTAGGGAGTCGCCCGGGGCTCATCTCCACCGGAGTGAATCCCATCATCAACTTGAGCAGCGATCTTCGGCGGAATGCACCACTGTTAGCGCTGACGTATACCGCTGAGGGCACGGGTGAGTATTTGCGCGTAGCCGTGCTCGACGAGTTTGGCGACGATACCTGGCAGCCATCGGGCAATGGTGGCGACAGCGGCGACGACATGGACGCCTTTGAATTGCCTGCGGGCTTCACCGACGCCGTGCCGTTTTCCGAGAATCTGATGCAGATCCAGATCGAACGTATCCGCGGAAGGTATCTCCCGGTGCCCTATGCCACGACAGAAGTCGCCGGGCTCACTGGAGATTGGACGTGGGAGTCAGAGGGTCTCACGGTCTCTTCGGACAGCGCGAATTCGAAGGACCAAGAGTATGAGGTGTCGTACCTCACCCCGGCGCCCTCGATCGAGCTCTTGCAGGCTGCTCCTACGACGCTTCCGGAAGGCTACGAGAAGTATCTGGCGCTGCCCGAGACACTGCCAAGCATTGTCGCTGAGACAGCTCAAGAAGTTGTCGGTGGTGCTGCCACCCGCATTGATCAGGCCCTCGCACTTCAATCGTTTTTCAAAGATGGTGACTTCGAATACTCAGAAGAGGCGCCGCTGACGGACGACTATGACGGCTCTGGCGCCGAAGTGCTCGCCGAATTCTTGGATGCCAAGAGCGGCTACTGCGTGCACTTTGCTTCGGCAATGGCCGCGATGGCCCGCACGCTCGATATCCCCGCCCGTGTTGTTGTGGGGTTCTCACCCGGTCAAAAGAAGGCCGACCCGGATACCGACGAGGTTGAGTTCGTGGTCTCAACCGACAACTTGCACTCGTGGCCAGAATTGTACTTTCCCACTATCGGATGGCTCCGCTTCGAGCCCACCGTCTCTGTCGGCACCGAACCCCGATTTGCGCAAAGCATCATCGATGATCCCAGCACTCCCGATATCGATGAGTCTCAGCCTGAGCCGGCGGACCTGCCAGCCCCGACACCCACCGCTACTCCCGGTGCGCGACCAGACTTGCCGCTCGATGAGCAGCCAACAACCGAAACTGCTAATCCCGTGGCATCTTCGCCGTTCTGGTGGCTGCTAATCGCCCTGCCCATCCTGCTGTTGGTTCCGTCCATAGTGAGACTGATTCGTCGCGGCCTTCGCCTCACGGCAGTGTCTCGCGGCGCCGTTGCTCCGGCCTGGCGCGAAGTACGCGATACAGCCAGAGACCTGGGCTTTCACCTCAGCGCGACCGCGACCCCGCGCCAGCAATACGAAGAGCTGCTTTCTGGGATGGGAACCCCGGGCAGCACCGCGCTGGAAAGCCTTCTAGCCCGCGTCGAGACGGCGGCCTTCAGCGAGCGAGAAACACACGTTAGTGCGTCTGCCGTGACGGCCGCGCTGGCGTCACTCCGAGCATCCGCACGCTGGAAGGCGCGACTGCGAGCCCTGTGGGCACCACGAACCGCCTTCGGGCGCATCGACCGAACGCGCTAGGCCGGGCTAAAGCCAATAACGGGTTTGCCCGTGACGGGGTTCGTCAGAATGGAGGCTCGCACCCCGTAAACCTCAGCAATGAGCGCTTCGGTGAGTACCATTTCGGTGGCCCCGGCGGCAACAACGCGACCATGCGAGAGCACAATGATGTGGTCGCAGTAGCTCGCTGCCAGAGAGAGATCGTGGAGAGCCGCCAGCACGGTAACCCCGGTCGTACGCAAGTGCGCGAGCAGCTCAAGCACCGCTAGCTGTGCCGCAATATCGAGATGATTCGTCGGTTCATCGAGGGCTAACAGTTGCGGCTGCTGTGCCAGCGCCCGCGCAAGCATCACTCGCTGTTTTTCGCCGCCAGAGAGGCTCTGAAACTCTCGATCGCGAAATGCGGTCATTTCAACAGTGGCGAGGCTGTCGCTGACGATTGCGGTGGATTCTGCAGAATCCGCTTCCCACAAAGACTGGTGGGGGAGCCTGCCTAGCTGCACGACCATGCCGACGGAGAGAGACGAGTCTGTGGTCGAATCTTGTTCCACGAATGCAGCGAGACGAGCGCGTTGGCGGCGCGGCATCCCGAGCAGGTCGTCGTTGCCAAATGTGACGGTTCCCGCTGCCGGAGCCTGCACGGCGGTGAGCGCGCGAAGCAGAGTCGACTTTCCAGCACCGTTTGGCCCAACGAGCGCGCTGAGCGAGCCGCGCGCAACCGTGCAGTCGACGTTGTCAATGAGGAGGGTGCCATCGGCGGTGATGCTGATGCGCTCTGCGATGAGTCCAGCGTTGTCGCTCATGTTGAACTCTTTCGGCGGGTGAGCAGGAACGCGAAGATGGGAGCGCCAATCATGGCAGTGACTATGCCGACGGGAATCTCGCGGGGGTCAAACAGGGTTCTGGCCAGAGTGTCAGCCCAGACCAAGAACACGGCGCCGAGCAACGCGCTCAGTGGTAAGAGGGCACGATGGCCTGGCCCGACGAGCAATCGCACGGCGTGCGGCAAGATCAGCCCGACAAACCCGATCGAGCCACTCACTGACACCATGGCGCCGGTGACGAGCGCAGATGCCGCAAGCAGCCCCCAGCGGGTCGCGCTGACGTTCACGCCGAGTGAGGCTGCCTGCACGTCGCCGAAAGCAAAGGAGTCGAGCAGGCGCCCCGTGAGCATCACCGGAATGCCGATCACGATGATGGCGACCATCGTGATGCCTACGGCAGGCCAGCGCGCTCCACTGAGCGAACCGAGCAACCACGACAGCACTTCACGGTAAGAGTCGCCGGTGACGCTCCAGAAAATGACAAAGCTCGTGATCGCCGAGGCGAGAGCCGATACGGCGATACCCGCGAGCACGGTACGCGACGGCGTAATTGCTCCAAGCGAACCCGCCAGCAGCAACGTGAGCGTCAATGCCAACAGCGCGCCAACGAAAGCGGCGAACGGCAACAAGACAGCAGCGCCGAGCAAAATCACCGAAACCGCGCCGAGCGCAGCGCCAGACGACAGCCCAAGCAGATACGGATCAGCAAGCGGGTTACGCGTAATGGCCTGCATGACGGCGCCGCTCAAAGCGAGACCAGCACCCACCGCCGCAGCTGTGAGCACCCTGGGCAGTCGCAACTGCCACACAATGCCATCTCGCAGCTCAGTCAGCGGGCTCACCCCAATGCCGAGGTGGCTCCCAATCGAGCGCCACACCTCATCGAACCGGATGTCGGCAGGGCCAATCGTCACCGCGATGGTGATCGACACGAGAAGTGCGATCCCCAGCGCGGCGCCGAATGCGAGCGGAGAAACTTTAGCCATCGAGCTCCGCAATCTGAGCCGACAAACTTTCGGCAGCCTCAACGCTGCGCACGCCAGCCTCGCTCGCCGCGAACGGCACCACGAGGTAGCGGCCAGCCTTCACTGCACTGAGGTTTGCGGTCGCGGGGTTCGCCTCAAGCACACCGATCTTCTTGTCTGCAGAATTCCAGGCGGCATCCACGAGCACGATGAAGTCGGGGTCGGCGTCAACGACGGCTTCCCAGTTGAATGGAGCCCATGTCGACTTCACGTCGGCGGCGATGTTGGTGAGGCCAACAGTGTCGAGCAGCAGTTGCGGTGCTCCGATGCCGGCACCCACGTAGGGAGTGTCGGAACCTGACGAGAACCAGAGGGCGGTGCGAGCGTCACCGTTCGCATCGACGGCGGCGAGCTGAGCGGCCTGCTCGGCGAGGAGGGCGGTGGCGTCAACGTGGAAGATGGAAGCGACGGTCTCGATGTCGCTAAACACGTCGTCGAAGCTGAGCTTGGCAGGCTGTTCAGCACTCTGACAAGCAGAAGGGGCGACGAACGTGTTGATGCCGAGGGCAGCGAGGTCGGCGCGCTCGCCGGCACCATCAGTGCTGAACGTTGATTCCCAGCCCGCAAAGACGAGATCAGGCTCAAGGTCGAGCACTGCTTCTTCGCTAGGCACTCGTTCCGCGATCGAGGTCAGATCTGCAGCATCGGATGCCCACTGCTCAGGCACGGGACCGTCCTGAAACGCGGTGCCAATGATGCGATCGCCCAAACCGAGCGCGAGCAGCATTTCGGTTGTTGACGACTTGATCGTGATTACTCGTTCGGGAGCCGAATCGAAGCTGACGTCTACGCCGCAGTTGCTGAGCTCGACGGTCTGCGCAGCAGCCTCGGTCGACGGAGCGGCCGTTTCGGAAGCGGCAGCCGTGCATCCGCTGAGGGTAAGAACGGAAACGCCAGCAAGCAGAGCGGTGCGGGAGAGAGCGGAACGCGAGAAAGCGGTGCGAGAAAGAACAGACATGGAGCCTTCCAAGAAACGGGGAATGGGCGCAGGAGCGCGCCACACATAATGAAAAATGTTTCAAGAAGACCGGAAGCCCAATCCTGGGCAAACCAACCACGCCATACCAAGCGCACGGGTCTGTCGCACCAGTCTAGAGAGAGGCGGATGCTCATGCCTACACCGGCCCCCGCGGTGCGGCGTGCTCATCCGTGGATCAGCTGACTGTGCGGTTACTGACCGGGGGCGACAAGGAGGCTCTCGCGGGGGTAGAATCGACGACCGTGTCTAGAATCAACGAGAGTCCGTATGCCGTGTTGGTGCGCGATCTCATGCACCGCCCAGGTGAGATGAGAGAGCACTCCCTCAACATCGTCGTACCCGAAACCTTTGGCACCACTGTTGTCGAGGTTCCTCAGGGCGCAAATCTGTCGGTTAAAGGCCGCTTTGAGTCTCTTCATGACGGTGTTTTAGTGGATGCCGTTGTCTCGGGAAAAGCTAAGGCAGAGTGTGTTCGTTGCCTCATTGACGTCACGCTGCCTGTTCGAGTCGAGTTTCAAGAACTTTTCGCGTATTCTGAGGACGAAGCTTTCGACTACACGGTTATCGACGAATACATCGATCTTGAGCCTGTAGTGCGGGATTCGGTAGTTTTGTCGCTACCATTCCAGCCGGTCTGTCAAAAGGACTGTCTTGGACTGTGCCCTGAGTGTGGGGTTCGGTTGCTCGATAATCCAGGACACGAACACGAAGCGCCGATCGATGCCCGCTGGGCAGCGTTGGCTGGCCTCCAAGATTTCACGCAAGACTCGCACGATCAAGACTTGAACGACGCGAACGATTCACCTGAGACCCAAGAAGAAAAGAGTTAGTCATGGCAGTACCAAAGCGCAAAATGTCGCGGGCCAGCACCCGCATGCGCCGCGCCCAGTGGAAGGCAACCCCTCCCACTCTCGTCAAGACCGTTGAAAACGGCAAGACCGTTTACAGCCTTCCGCACCGCGCCAAGGTAGTCGAAGACTCCGCCGGCACGCCCCTGTACATGGAGTACAAGGGTCGCAAGGTCGCTGACGTTTAACTAGTCTTCACACACTTGGGTCGAGAATGGCGATGACGGGTTCCAGCTCACAGGCTGAGCTCTCCGCCGTGCTCGGGGTCGCAATTGATCCCGAGTTACTCACGCTTGCGCTCACGCACCGCTCTTTCGCGTACGAAAATGGCGGTATAGGGCACAACGAACGACTCGAGTTTCTTGGTGACTCAATTCTTGGCCAGGCAGTAACGGTCAAGCTGTATCGCGATAACCCGGATCTTGACGAGGGAGACCTTGCCAAGCGTCGGGCCAGTCTCGTTTCTTCTGTCGCGCTCGCCGAAATCGCGCGCCTGATAGGGCTCGGAGCGTTTATTCGCCTCGGCAAGGGTGAAGAGCAGACGGGCGGCCGTGAGAAGCCGTCAATCTTGGCTGACACCGTCGAAGCGATAATTGGTGCTGCCTACATTGATCGCGGAGGCGACGAAGCGACTGCTCTCGTTCTGCGGCTTGTCGCTCCGCTGCTTGCTGACCCTGAACGGTTCGGGGCAGCGATGGACCCGAAAACCAGCCTCCAAGAGCTCGCTGCCCAACTCGGGCGCGGGGCGCCGGAGTACCGTATCAAAGACAGCGGTCCTGATCACTCGAAGCGTTTTCACGCCAGTGTTGTGCTGTCGGGCGATGTCATCTCTAGCGGCAACGGATCCAGCAAAAAGCATGCTGAAATGGCCGCGGCGCTCGAAGCTTGGACAATTCTCCAAGTCGCGTCGAAGTAGGAGCAGTGCCCGAACTTCCCGAGGTTGAAGTTGTGCGCGCAGGCCTCGAACCAGCAGTCACTGGTGCGACTGCGGCATCCGTCACCGTCTTTGATGAGCGTTCACTGCGCCGCCACGATGGGCCAAGCGAAGACTTTATTGACCGGCTGACAGGTCGCCTCTTTTTGACGCCGCGACGCCGGGGAAAATTCCTGTGGATTCCGCTCGGCGGCCCTGCAGATGAAGCGCTCGAACGCGCTGCGGGTCTCACTCCCGACCTTCACGCCTCCGGCATTGGCTCTGGCGAAGCTCTCGTGGCTCACCTGGGTATGAGCGGCCAAGTGCTGTTGCGCGATCGGAGCACGGATGACCGGCTCACGCGCATCCGCATCGAACTTGATCACCCTGACCACGGCGCACTGCGACTCAACTTTGTCGACCAACGTATCTTCGGCTCGATGGCGATCGACAGCATGCTGCCCACGGTTGATCAGCCCGCGCACGCGGTACCGAGTCAAGTCGCACACATCGCGCGAGATCCGCTCGACCCTTTCTTTGACGATGCGAAGTTCTTGCGGGCTCTGAAGGCGAAGCGCACGACGGTGAAGCGGGCGCTGCTCGACCAAACTCTCGTGAGCGGCATCGGCAATATCTATGCTGATGAAGCGTTGTGGGCGGCGCGCGTGCACTACAACCAGCCGACCGAGTCGCTGAGCCGGGCCAGGGCTGTGCGGTTGCTCGCCGAGGTGCGGGCTGTGTTCGCGAAGGCTCTTGCCGAAGGCGGCACGAGCTTTGACGCCCAATACCTGAACGTGAATGGCGAATCCGGCTACTTCGCGCACTCACTCAACGTGTACGGACAGCAGGGCAACGCGTGCCCGCGTTGTGGCCGTGAAGTTGTACGCGAGCAGTTCATGAATCGCGGTTCGCACTTCTGCCCGTTCTGCCAACGAGTATGAACACAGATTCCTCGGCCCAATCCTTTGAGCGTGTTTAGTCACAAGGGTTAAGGTCCCCCGCGGGACTCAAGCGGTGCCGTGTAGTTGCCGCAGCATGCGAATGAACGATGCTTTGTGGTCGCGTTGTGCTGGCCGGTTTCGAGAGCAGGGGTGAACTCGAGAACGTCCCGCTTAGTGTGCCGACAGTCGGAGTCGCGCTCTGCGCTGTGCTCTCGCCGGCGGCGACATCTGCCGATGCGGACGACGAGTGGTCTCGCCGATGTGTGCCCATTCACGCTGTTCAGGATCGAGGCCTAGCCAGTCATTGTGCTACATACTATAGTGTTTTGCATTCGACAAAGTTGTCGGATCTTAGCTATACGGAGGTGGGCATGTCCCCGATACGCAAGGTGATAGCAGGAATTGGTGCAGGAGCAATCTTGGTCGGCGGGGGACTCATCTCAGCGAGTCCCGCTGTCGCTGCGCCGGGGCCCGCGACGGTGGTGAACGTTATGGACTCCCCATACAACGCTGTTGGCGATGGCATCACTAGTGACAGCGCGGCGATTCAGGCGGCAGTCGATGACGTCACCGGCACTGGGGCAACAGTGCTTATTCCGAAGGACTTCACCTTTCTCACCAGCGGAGTAATCATCGGCAGCGAAAGCACTTTGCAAGTCGAGGGAACGCTGTTGCAAAGCCAGAACGTCAGTGACTATAGCTATGCGGTTGCGACTGGCCACAGACCAGGCTCGCTGAGAAACGACCTTTCAAGCTTTCAAAACCTGCCATTCGTCTTTGCAACGGATTCACAGAACGTCAACATCATCGGCGATGGCGTGATTCAGCTAACCCGGGCGTCAACTGAGGCGCAGACTATTCACACCATTGGGGTTGGCATTTTCGAGGTCGATGGGTTCGAAATCCGCGATGTGGAGATTTTGGGGGCAAGTTCGTACACCGTTGGCCTGTACTCCTCACGGAACGGAATCTTGGCTGACACCCGCATTATTCCAGGAAGCCACTACGGAGCCACCCCAGACGTAGCGGACGCCAACACTGACGGCGTCAGCATCATGAACTCCCAAAATGTTCGCGTTACCGGTAACTACATACGGGCAAGCGATGACGGGATTTACATCTGGGCTAATTACCTCGATCCACGTTCGATTGGTCGTTGGTGGTACAAGGCCGAACCAGAAGCCTCGCGCTTTATCGAGTTCGACAACAACGACGTCGCCGTCACGTGCTGCAAGGCTTTCACTTTTATCGTGTGGGGTATCGATGCGCCTGACCAACGCACGGTCGAGATTTCGGATATTTACATTCACGACAACAAGCTCGACGCGACCGACGCCGTTGGTTGCTGGTGTGACGCTCGTTACCCGAATAGTTCTGCGTCTGAGGGGCAGTCTCCGGTCACCCGAATCACCTTCGAGAACAACGAGTACATCGGCAACGTCGACAAAACTTTCGCTACAGCGCAGATCACGGACCTAAAAACTGATTTTGGAGCGTTCGGATCACGCACGCTGATGAACGGTGGTTTTGAAGAGACCGGAATCGCGTGGTGGAGCGGAGAAAGTACGAATTCAGATGATTTCGGTGCGATCACCGTCGCGGACGCCGCAGTCTTGCGTAGCGCCGAAGCCCGCACCGCGCTCAGTTCGCTAAGCAACTTCGCTGGCTATGTGCAGGCGCAAAATGCTACTCCGGTACGGCTCTATCAGGGGATCGGCATGGAGGCCGACGCGCTGCCAGAAGTGCCATTCCCTACTAACGTGTACGAAGTCTCGGCAGACATCGTCACAGGAGGATCAGCAGCCCAGCTCTTCGCCTACGACACTTGTGCCGCGAAATTTCTCGGGCAACGATCGGTAAGCGCGAGTGTGGCTGAGCGGATAAGTTTCCACTTCCGAGCAGAGTCTGATTGCGAGAACGTTCAGGTGGGAATTCAAACCGCGGGCGACGGTGCCTGGGCACTCATCGACAATGTGGTTCTTGACAGTGTCGTTGACGCCATCGACAACGATGATTCGACCGTCGCCTATACAGGCAGCTGGACAACGTACAGCAATGCGGGAGCGTGGGGCGGCACAAACGCGATCGCTCGTAATGCAGGAGCGGCAGTGGAGATTCCGTTTACCGGGACGCGTGCTGTGTTGCTTGCCCTCAAGGATCACAACTTAGGAATCGCCCGGATCTATCTTGATGGAGATTTCGTCGGGGACGCCGATTTCTACGCTCCGACCAAGCTGACGGGCAAGCTCATCTATGACACCGGTGAGCTAGCCGACGGCAATCACACCATCCGAGTTGAGTATTCGGACACGAAGAACCCCGCATCGGTGGGAACCATCATCGTTTTCGATGCGGTCCTTATGCCAACGGAACTACCCGACCTCAATGCGCCGTCGGTGGCTGTTGACGTGACGAAGGCTGGGGGTGCTGGGTGGTTTGGTGCTGGCGCGGCGTTGTCGGTTTCTGCGTCGGATCTGGATAGTGGCGTTGAACTGGTCGAGTTCCGGGTGGATGGCGGTGCTTGGGCTGAGTTTGTCAGTCCGGTGTCGTTAGCTGATGGCCAGTATTCGGTCTCAGCGCGGGCGACGGATGCTGCCGGCAATGTCTCGGATGTTGTGACGCAGCAGGTCAAGGTTGATTCGGTGGCTCCGGAGGTGTGGGTGCGGATTGATCTGGATGGTGCAGTGAGTACGTTTGCGCGAGATGCCGGACTGTCGGGAATCGATCGCATGGAGTATTCCTTGGATGCAGGAACAACCTGGCTCGACGGCTTGAGTGCTCTGATTGCCGAGGACGCATCGCCATCGGTGTTTGAATATCGCGCCGTGGATGTCGCTGGCAATGCCAGTGTTTCGGCGACGGCGAGTGAGTCTGCGGTGGTCGAGGAGATTCCGGTGGCCGCCGATGATGTTGTTCTCGTGGAGTTCAGCGGGTTTGACGTCGGCGATGACGTGCGTGTTGAGCTGCATTCGGATCCGGTGTTGTTGGGCACATTCGCGGCCAACAGCTTCGGTGTGGTGTCGGCGGTGGTGACGGTGCCTTCCTCGTTCCCGTCGGGAATGCACTCGTTCCTTGGTGCTCTTTCAGCTGCGAACACTGTTGATCCTGGTGTTGCTGCTGCGGGGGCGACTGCTGGTGAGCTGGGTTACACCGGTTCAGATCCGATGCCGTTGGCTCTTGGCGGTCTGATGATGCTGCTCCTGGGCGTTGGAGTGGCGGTTATGGCACGTCTTCGTCGTCAGCGCGAACTCGAGTAGCCGCTGATGGTGTGGCTTTCTTCCGTTCAATTTCGCAGGAACGGAAGGAAGCCACTTGCCATTGCGGATGACGTCGCGCGAGCGCGATGCAAGGTTGCACAGATTGTGAGCGCACCGCACTCCTGCCCTTAGCGCAACTCTTTCTTCCACACTCCTTCGTAGCCAATAGCCACGAATCCGACGGCTTCGTTGACGGCGAGCATGTGGCGATTCTCTTCAGCGTTGTAGGTAATTACGGAGGGGTGGCCTGGTGCGACCCGGTCAAGGTGGGCCAGATTCAACACTTTGAGGAGCATCCCTAGTCGGTGGCCACGGTGCTCACGGATCACGATGGTGTTTCCTTGGGGGATGGCACGGTCGGGCTCCTGTGGCACATTCAGCCCGGTGAACCCGACCAGTTTTGCCGTGGCCACGTGCTCAACGGCGGCGACAACAGGAGGAAGTTCTCCGGAGATGAGCCGAGACTCGTTTTCGCGGATTCGTTCGACGCTCCAGACATCTTCTGGTGGCTCGAGCCCGGCGGAAGGGGCGTCCGTGTTCATCCGGGAATAGAGCATCGCGTAGTCCTCGACCCAGCGGTCCGGGCAGCGGCCCGCCCATTCGTGCACCGCATAGTCGCGACTGCAGTGGTCAATGGCTTGGTCAACGAGGGAGTGCAGGCCGGCGAGCGGCAACGGTAGTCTGCTGACTCTTTCGACCTGCTCAAAGCTGTAGCCGCTGGCGAGCATGAATTGTGTTTCGGCGCTATCGCGGGGGATTGACCCGAACCCGGTCGGCGATTCCAGGACTGGCCCATCGCTCAGGGCGGCTGGCGCGTAGCAGTGAGCTTGGCGCTTGCGGTCGGACAAGGCAAGCTCTTCAATCTCCGCCATGAGCGCGCGCCCAATTCCCCGCCGTTGATAGTCAGGATGCACGTGCACAGCTAGCCAAGCGGTGTCGCCATCGTCGCCATTCGTGGTCTCATAATCGCCTCTGCCAACAACCCGGCCATCGACGGTCGCCACAAGCATCCGGTAGCTCTCGAATTCGCTTGGCTGCCACAGGGAGAGTTCTTCTGCCGCGTTAAGCGCCGTGTCGTTGGTGCCAAAGGTAAGAGCATCCAGATGATTGCGCAGGGCAACGGCTTGGCAGAATTCATCGCTGCCGCTTGGATCAATGTGGGCAGGGATCTCGACCGTAGTGATGTCGAATTCGGTCATGATTGCACCGTTCTGTGGAGGCTTGTCAGCTATTCGTTGGTCGCGTAAACAGATCATCGTCGAGGTACTTTAGCCCGGTGTCGCAGGCGACCGTCACGACAACTTTCCCCGGCCCCAGTTCTTTAGCGAGATCGAGCGCGGCGGCAACGTTCAGTCCAGACGACGTTCCGACAAGGAGGCCCTCTTTCTCGGCCAGCTGCCGACACGTGGTTCGTGCGACCGCCTCATCTATCGCCCGAGCCTCGTCGTACAGTGCGCTGTCGAGAAGCGGAGGAAGGAAGCCAACGCCAATTCCTTCAACGTGGTGTTGTCCTGGATGCCCGAGGGTCAGCATGGGGGCTGATGCGGGTTCGAGCGCAACAATACGAGTGGCCGCGGAATTTTCTTTGAGCACCCCGGCGACCCCCATCAGCATGCCAGCGGTGCCGACAGCACCACAGAACACATCGATGCCTTCAGGGAATTGGGCGAGGAGTTCGTGCCCGATTCCGGCATACCCGATGAGGGAGTCTGCGTTGTTGATTTGGTCGGTCTGGTAATAGCCGCCCTGCGCTGCAATTGTGGCGGCGACAGAAATCATCTCCGGGATGAGCTCTGGGCTGATTTCCCCACTCGGGCTGTGAACGACGGTGAGCTGAGCACCGAATGCTCGCATGGTGTTGAGCTTGGCCACAGCAAACGCATCTGAGGAGACTGCATGAAAACGGTAGCCTTTTGCTGCGCAAACGAAGGCAAGTGAGGAGCCGGTACTTCCGCCGGTGTACTCGATCACGGTCAGATTTCGGGTGAGTGCGCCGCGTTGCTCGGCTTCCTCGATCATGGCGAGTGCCATTCGATCTTTATAGGAGCCAGTGGGATTGAAACCTTCGAGCTTGACGAATACCGCAGCAGAATCTGACGAAGTAAGACGTCTCAGCTCAACAACCGGGGTGTTTCCAATTGCATCGAGAGCGCTAGTTGCCGGCAGTGGGGGACGCATTGGATCTCCAAATCCTTACCCCCAACGGCACGAGGACGCGCACGCGACTGAAACCAGTCGACTACTCGGGCGCGCCGATGTCAAGGGTCAGTGTTGGAGCCTCGTTTCCTGCGCGGCAGAACGGCACAGCCCCGCGCATCCGGTACCGTATAGCAAGGTTCTGACCAGCAACTTGGCCAGAGATTTAACCAACGATTTGATCAGCAACGACCGGGCGGTGACGTGTACCTCAAGAGCTTGACCCTCAAAGGGTTCAAATCGTTCGCTCAACCGACCACTTTTGCCTTCGAGCAGGGCGTCACGTGCGTCGTCGGCCCCAACGGTTCTGGCAAGTCGAATGTGGTGGATGCTCTCGCCTGGGTCATGGGCGAGCAGGGTGCCAAAACTTTGCGCGGCGGCAAGATGGAAGACGTCATCTTTGCTGGCACCGCTACCAAGGGGCCGCTCGGCCGGGCCGAGGTTATTCTCACGATCGATAACGCGGATGGCGCGCTGCCGATTGAATACAGCGAAGTCACGATCAGCCGCACGCTGTTCCGCAATGGCGGCAGTGAGTACGCCATTAATGGCAGTTCCTGTCGGCTGCTGGATGTTCAAGAACTTCTGAGTGACTCCGGTCTCGGCCGCGAAATGCATGTCATCGTCGGCCAGGGGCAGCTGGATGCGGTGCTTAGGGCGAGCCCCGAGGATCGTCGCGGTTTCATTGAAGAAGCGGCCGGCATCCTCAAGCACCGTCGCCGCAAAGAGAAAACGCTGCGCAAACTTGACGCGATGCAGGCGAACCTCACGCGGCTCTCTGACCTCGCGGGGGAGATCCGCCGCCAGCTCAAACCGCTCGGTCAACAAGCTGAGATTGCCAAAGAAGCTGCCTCGATTGCGTCAATTGTTCGGGATGCTCGCGCCAGACTCCTCGCCGACGAAGTTGTTGAACTGCGCTCAAGCATCAACGACTTCAGTCGGAGCGAGAGCGAACGTAAGACTCAGCGCATTGTGCTGCAAGAGCAGCTCGACCAAAACAAGCTACGCGAAGCCCGTCTTGAGCAAGCCCAAGTTGGCGATGATGTTGACGAGGCTCGACGCGTGTCGTTTGGTCTCGAGTCAGTGCAAGAACGCCTCCGCAGTTTGTACACGCTAGCGAACCAGCGACTGTCGCTGTTGGGTCAACAGGGTGAGGCTCCGACATCAGGCAATACTGTCAGCCAGACCCTCATCGACGAGGTGAAGGCCGAAGCTGATGCTCTTGCTGCTGGTGTCGCGGATTCCGAGAAGGCCGTCGGTGCTGCTGCTGCCGCAACCGCAACAGCGAAGGCTGCGCTCGACTCGCTCGACGAAGAGATTGCTGCACAGAGCGCCCTAGTCTCGCGCCATGAGCTAGAAAGCGCCGGGCTCACTGCCCGTGTTGAAGTAGCCACGTCGACCCTCACCGCAGCTCAGGGTGAACTCGTGCGTCAACAGCAGGCGCTCGCCGAAGCTCAATCGCGGCGCGAAGCGGCCCAGGCGGAGTTCGAAGCCCTTGAAGCGGAGGCTGGTAATTCCACCACCGAAACTGATGGTTCGCTCGATAGCGCGTATGAGGCTGCCGAGGCCAAGGTTTCCGGCGTGCAAGCTGAGATCGAGACATTGCGGGATGCCCTCCACGCCTCCGAGCGGGAGCGCGACGCTCTTGCGGCCCGTCAATCGGCGTTGTCCCTCGCCGTCGACCAAAAAGACGGTTCGAGTGCGCTCGTCGCTGCCAAACTTTCCGGCATCCGAGGTCTCGTTGCAGAGCACGTCAAGATCACGCCCGGCTACGAAGCGGCGATCGCTGCGGCTCTGGGCACGCTTGCGGATGCCGTGCTTGCGGACGATCGAGACTCGGCCATCAATGCGCTTGAAGAGTCTGCCAGTCGCGATTTTGGCCGCGTAGAAGTCGTCGTGGCGAACGCCGCAAAACACACTGTCTCGCTGGGTGCTGCCGCCGGAACCGTACCCGCCACCGACGTCGTCACCGCGCCAGACGGAGTGCACGGGCTGCTCACTCATGTGCTCATCGCGGACGACCTCGACGCTGCACGGACTGCTTACGGCACGCTCACCAATGCTGCCGAGCTCACCTTCGTGACGCGTGACGGTGACGTGCTCACTCAGTTCGTGCTGCGCGGTGGCTCGGGAGCGAAACGCTCGCGCCTCGAGTTGGTTGCGGAGCGGGATGCTGCTGCCGACAAGCTGGGAATCGTCACGACGCAGATCGAACGCACGAGCTTTGAGCTTGACGAGAAGCGCCGCGAACTGACGTCGGCGAAAGCGGATGCCGAAACAGCACTTCTCACATTGCGCGAATACGACGCCCAGCTTGCCGCGCAATCCGAACTTCTCGGCCGCCACCGGATTCAGGCCGAAGCAGCCCAGGCTGAGTGCGATCGCCTCGCTCGTGCCGTCGAAGTCGCAGAGCAGGCCGTCGCTGACACCACCGCTGAGGTGACTCGAGCTCAGACGGCTGCCGACGAATATCAGGCAGCGCCGCGACCCATGCTTGACGTTTCCGAACGTGAGCCGATGCTGGCCGAAGTGGAAACCGCCCGCGCTCACGAAGTCGAATTGCGCATCCAGATGGAGACGATCCGCGAGCGCGTGCGCGCCGAGCGTGCCCGAGCCGAACAGCTCGCCGAGCAGCTGGTGAGCGAACGCGAGGCGGCTCAAGAGCAGGCTCGGCTGGCCGTGATCCGTCAGCGCCAGATTGCTTCAGCGACTCGGGTTGTCGAGATGCTGCCCGCTGTTCTTGACTCGGTTGACCGCTCGCTTTCTGAAGCACGGGTGGATCTTGCTGCGAAAGAGTCTGAGCGGTCCGCGCAAAACCAAGAACTTTCGGGGCTGCGCCGCGAAGAGTCAGCACTGCGCGAACGCCTCTCGGCCGTCAGCGATAGCGTGCACGGTCTCGAGATGCAGATTTACGAGAAGAAGCTGCACCTCTCCAGCCTGCTCGAACGATCAGGCGAAGAACTCGGCTTAGTCGAAGACGTGCTCGTGGCGGAATATGGCCCGCAGGTCGCGGTTCCCGATGACCTGGTGGTCGATGACGGCGCGGGTAATGATGCCGAGGGCTCGAGTGAAGGTGATGCCGCCGCTGACTCCCCAATCGAGGAGCCTGAATCATCCGGCCGACCGTTCGTGCGTGCTGAGCAAGAGGTCCGGCTGCAGAAGGCCGAGCGAAAACTTGCCCGTCTTGGTCGAGTCAACCCGCTCGCACTCGAAGAGTTCGAGGCGCTCGAGCAGCGCCACAAATTCTTGACCGAACAACTCACAGACCTGTCGAATACGCGTAAGGATCTGCTGACGATCATTGACGAACTCGACGAGAAGATGCAAGCCATCTTCTCCAGCGCGTTCGAAGACACGAAGAATGCGTTCAATGAGGTGTTCCCCGTGCTGTTCCCGGGAGGCACAGGCAGCATCTTCCTGACAAACCCAGACGAGCTGCTCACCACGGGTATTGAGGTCGCGGTAAAGCCGGCGGGAAAGAAGATTGAACGGTTATCGCTTCTCAGCGGTGGAGAACGTTCCTTGGCCGCTGTTGCATTGCTCATCGCAATTTTCAAGGCGCGCCCCAGCCCGTTCTACATCATGGACGAGGTCGAGGCGGCGCTCGATGATGCCAATCTCGGTCGACTTCTGGCTATCTTCGAAGACCTGCGCCAGACTAGCCAGCTCATCGTCATCACCCACCAAAAGCGCACTATGGAGATCGCCGACGCACTCTACGGCGTCAGCATGCGCGCAGATGGAATCAGTGCCGTCGTCGGCCAGCGCGTTGCTAAAGAGACGGCGTCGGTCGAAGCGAGTTAGGGCGTGAAGCTCGTGCTCCGTGGCGACGATTAGTCGACGCTGGCGAGCGGTTCTCCGTTGACCGTGTGCACGCACCATCCGGCGCGGAGCTTCTCAACCGTTGAGATTGAACCATTGAGGATGTGGTCGAAATCGCGCCCGGCCAACTGAGAGAGTGTGTAGCGGATGATGGTGCCGTGGCAGACGACGATGACTTGCTTATCGGGATAGTCGGCTGACACCTCGTTGAGTGCGGCAATGCCGCGCTCAACCACATCATGCAGGGTTTCTAGCCCGGGATAGCCGCTATGGTTCGGCCACCGCTCGTTCACCTCGGCAGTCGTGAGACCTTCGCCGTCGCCATAATTTCGCTCGATGAGTAAGTCGTAGGTGCGTCCAAGCTCTAGGCCAAGTCCATCCGCAATGATCTGCGCGGTTTCGCGAGCACGCTGCAGAGGCGAGCTGACGATCACGTCCCAGTCGGAGCCGCGCAACGCTTCGACGGCTTCGCGGGCTTGTTGGCGTCCGGTGTCATTGAGGGGAATGTCGCTGGAGCCTTGCATACGGCCCGCAGCGTTCCAGTCGGTTTGGCCATGGCGAATCAGTGAGAGCATTCAAAAACCCTAGCGCGGTTAGGGAGCGGTGCCCTACCTGCCTTAACCTGTAGTCATGGCAGCATCCTGGTCGCTTTCGGGCGCACTCAAATCTATGTTCGCGCGTGACACGATCGACGCCGATACGTGGAACGATCTCGAAGACGCAATGATCTCGGCCGACTTTGGCCCCGATGTCACCGACTCCGTCATTGATGAGTTGCGCGTGAGCGTCGCGAAGTACAAAACCGATGACCCAGCAGACCTGAAGCGGATGCTGCGCGAAACCCTTGAGGAACGGCTTTCTCGCCTCGATCCCACGCTCACGCTCAGCGCCCGCCCCGCAGTGGTGCTCGTCGTGGGGGTCAATGGCGTCGGAAAGACCACCACGATCGGCAAGTTCTCGAAATTTTTGGTCGGCCACGGCCGCACCGTTGTTGTTGGTGCCGCTGACACGTTCCGGGCTGCTGCTGTTGAGCAGTTGGCGACGTGGGCAGAGCGCGGGGGAGCAGAGATTGTGCGTCCTCAGCAGCAGGGCCAAGATCCGGCATCCGTCGCCTTCCAGACCGTGGAACGTGCCCAACGTGACTCGATCGACATCGCCATCATCGACACTGCCGGCCGGCTGCAGACTAAGAGCGGTCTGATGGATGAACTCGGCAAGATTCGTCGAGTGGTTGAGAAGCAGACGGAGATTGCCGAAGTGCTCCTCGTGCTTGACGCCACCACCGGTCAAAACGGTGTTGCGCAGGCGGAGGCGTTCATCCAACATGCGGGGGTGACCGGATTGGTGATCACGAAACTCGACGGCTCAGCTAAAGCGGGATTTGTGTTGGCGGTGCAGGAACGCACCGGCATTCCGATCAAACTCGTTGGTCAGGGCGAGGGCATCAACGATCTCACGGGCTTCACGCCGCACGTTTTTGTGCAGAACCTCGTCGGCGCTTAGTTTCCGACAGCGTTATGGGCGGCAGAAATGTCGAGGTAGTGGCTAGCGTTCGCACGCACGCCCGCAATTTCTTCTTCGCTGAGGGCGCGGCGCACCTTGGCGGGAACGCCAGCAACGAGGGATCCAGGCGGCACGATGGTGCCCTCGAGCACGACAGCGCCGGCGGCGACGAGTGATCCGGTGCCGATGACGGCTCCGTTGAGCACCGTGGCGCTCATGCCAATAAGGCAGTCGTCTTCGACCGTGCAGCCGTGCAATACCGCTGCGTGGCCAACGCTCACGCCCGAGCCGACGACAGTCGGAAAGCCCTCATCGCAGTGCACGGTGACGTTATCTTGCAGGTTAGATCCTTCGCCGATCGTGATCGAGTCGACGTCGGCACGCAGCACTGCGCCGTAAAAGATGCTGGCGCGTTCGCTTAGCGTGACTCGGCCGATCAGTGTCGCGTTTGGCGCGAGGAAAACGCTGTCGGCAACCTGGGGAGTATGGCCGGCGATGGGCACGATAAGAGCTGTCATGCCTCTAAGATATCGCGCGCAGTCTGCTGAGTGTGGCGAGTCTGTCAGCCTGCCGAGTGCGGGCGACGGCAGCCGGTTAGCGAGAGAACCGCGACGCGATCTCGATCATCACTTTTTCGTCTCCGGCGTAGATGCCCTCGGCGCGGGGCCAGTGCCCGATCACATCGGTGAAGCCGAGCGCCTCAGCGCGACCGACAGCGTCTTCCCAGCTGTCGACACTTTCGAGACTGAATTGGGGTGCGCCATCCAGGTTCAGGTAGCGGTCAAGGGTGGCGGATGCTCGTCCGGCCTTCTCGAGGGCGTCATCCATGCGCGCCGACGTGTCGCCGACAATCTGCCACCACTCGTCGAGGGTGTCGGCGGTGCGGCCGAGAGTGAGCCAGCCATCAGCGAGTTCTGCGGTGAGCCGCAAACCGCGGGGGCCCTCAGCGGCAACCACGAAGGGCATCCGGGGGCGCTGGACTGGTGCCCCGACCATCCGAGCATTCACCGCGGTAAACCAGTCGCCGCTGAAGCTGATTCCGCCGCTTCCGGGATCTTCGAAGCGCAGAAGTTCGTCGAGACCGCGCACAAATTCTTCGAAGCGGGCGTGACGTTCACGGGGATTGAGCTCCGCTTGCCCGAGCACGACGGAATCGAAGCCGGTGCCGCCAGAGCCGACGCCGAGCAGAAAGCGCCCTTCGCTCACGTCATCGAGGGTCGCAAGTTCTTTGGCGAATGGCACCGGATGCCGATAGTTGGGTGAGGCCACGAAGGTTCCGAGTCCAATGCGGCTGGTCACGCTCGCGGCCGCTGTGAGGGTCGGAATCGTGGCGTACCACTGCTCATCTGCGAGGGAACGCCACGATAAGTGGTCGTAGATCCACGCGTGATCGAAGCCGAGTTCCTCGGCGTGAATCCAGCGGTGCTTGGCTTCAGCCCAGGGCTGTTGGGGGAGTATTACGATGCCGTGTCTCACGTTCTCACCCTACTCGGAGCCCTTGTCGGGGTGGTGCGTTCGCTCAGCGGCCTCAGACACCTTAAACTGGTGTGATCATGGCCACTTTTGGAAATCTCACCGACCGCCTCGCGGATACCTTCAAGAACCTGCGCGGCAAGGGCAAGCTCAGCGAAGCGGATGTCGACCGCACTGTTCGCGAGATTCGCCGCGCGCTACTCGATGCTGACGTTGCGCTCGAAGTGGTCAAGGAGTTCACGGGGCGCGTTCGCGAGCGTGCGCTCGGGCATGAAGTCTCTAGCGCATTGAACCCCGCTCAACAGGTGGTGCAGATCGTCAACGACGAGCTGATCACGATTCTGGGTGGCGAAGCCAGGCGCATCGAGTTCGCGAAGAACCCGCCGACGGTCATCATGCTTGCTGGCCTCCAGGGTGCTGGTAAGACAACGCTCGCCGGAAAGCTCTCGAAGTGGCTTGCCGCTGACGGCCACACGCCGTTGTTGGTCGCGGCCGACCTTCAGCGCCCTAATGCTGTTACGCAGCTTCAGGTTGTTGCCGAGCAGGCTGGCGTTGCCGTTTTCGCCCCCGAGCCCGGTAATGGCAAGGGCGATCCCGTTAAGGTCGCCAAGCAGGCGCTCAAATTTGCCAAAGACAAGCAGCACGATGTGGTCATCATCGACACCGCCGGTCGTTTGGGCGTGGATGCTGAGCTCATGAAGCAGGCAGCAAACATCCGCAAGGCCGTCGACCCTGACGAAGTGCTCTTCGTTATTGACGCAATGATCGGTCAAGACGCGGTCACGACGGCTCGTGCTTTCCAAGAGGGCGTTGACTTCACCGGTGTCGTGCTCTCCAAGCTTGATGGTGATGCGCGCGGTGGTGCGGCACTCTCGGTTGCTTCCGTTACGGGCCGGCCGATCATGTTCGCCTCAACGGGTGAAGGTCTCGATGATTTCGAGCCGTTCCACCCCGACCGCATGGCAAGCCGCATCCTCGACCTCGGTGACATGCTCACCCTCATCGAGCAAGCGCAGAAAACTTTCAGCGAAGAAGAGTCGCGCAAGGTTGCCGAGAAATTCGCCACCGACAGCTTCACACTCGATGACTTTCTCGACCAGATGCAGCAGCTCAAGAACATGGGCTCGATCAAGAGCATGCTCAATATGCTCCCCGGGGCGAAGGGCATGCGCGAGCAGCTCGAGAACTTCGATGAGTCGGAAATCACTCGCACTGAGGCCATCATCCAATCGATGACTAAGCAAGAGCGCACCCTTCCGAAGTTGCTGAATGGTTCACGTCGCGTGCGCATTGCGCGTGGTTCAGGCTCGACCGTCACCGAGGTCAATGCTCTCGTGAACCGATTCGAGCAAGCCGCAAAGATGATGAAGACGGTTGCCAAGGGCGGCACGCCTCAGATTCCCGGCATGGGCCCGATCCCTGGAGGACACGGGGGCAAGTCGGCAGGCGCAAAGAAGAATCAGAAGAAGAAGGGTTCGAAGTCGGGCAACCCAGCCAAGCGCGCAGCAGAGGATGCCGCGCGCTCTCAGGGCGCGGTTGAGACGTCAGCACCCGCAGGATCTGGGTTTGGGCTTGGCGGCTCAAAGCCTGCCGCTGGCGGGCCATCTCCCGAAGAACTTGAGAGCTTGCAGAAGTTCCTCGGTCGGTAATCTTTCGACTTCACTGCGTCAGCGAATCGCGCTTCGAGCATTTTTCGTGGCGGTCGGATGAGGGCTTACGCTGGGGATATGACTCAGAGCCGTCCCGTTCGTATCGCCGTTCAGCTTCAACCTCAGCACGCCGAGTATTCGGTCATTCGTGACCGCGTAATTGAGCTCGAGCAGCTGGGCGTCGACGTTCTGTTCAACTGGGATCATTTTTTCCCGCTCTACGGTGAGCCTGACGGTTTGCACTTTGAGGCATGGACCGAGTTGGCATCGTGGGCTGAAATGACCAGTCGCGTTGAGTTCGGCACGCTCGTGAACTGCAACAGCTACCGCAACCCAGACCTGCAGGCAGATATGGCCCGCACGCTCGACCACATCAGCGGTGGGCGTTTCGTTTTCGGCACTGGCTCAGGCTGGTTCGAGCGCGACTATGACGAATACGGCTACGAGTTCGGCTCTGTTGGTTCACGGTTGGATGCCCTCGCCGAAGCTCTTCCTCGCATCGAGTCGCGCTGGGCAAAGTTGAACCCAGCACCGACGCGCAAGATTCCCGTGCTGATCGGTGGCGGCGGAGAGAAGAAGACCCTCAAACTGGTCGCCAAGCACGCCGACATCTGGCACAGCTTCGCCACCGGCGATGCTCTCGTGCACAAGCTGAGCGTGTTGGCCGACCATTGCGAGGCCGCGGGCCGCGACATCAGCGAGATTGAGCTCTCAAATGAGTTGCGCGACAAGAGTGTCGAAGATGCCGACAGCATGCGCGAGCAGGGAATTACGCTCTTCACTTTGGGCATTACGGGCCCCGAATATGACCTCACGACCACCAAGCAATGGCTCGCCTGGCGTGATTCGCAAAACGGATAACGGCACCTTTTCGGGGCTTTCTTGGCGATCGGTTCCCCAAGCACTGAAAACTCTGGCAGAATAGGCGGTTGAGTCCTCCGTAGCCCGACCCTCTAATCAGGCCCGGATGGAATCCACTAGAGCTTTTCTGCCGAGTGTGCCCCCACGCTCACGGCTAGCGGTTCGCCACCAATAACATTTAAATCAGGAGAATTGTGGCTGTAAAGATTCGTTTGAAGCGCATGGGCAAGATCCGTGCACCCTACTACCGCATCGTCATTGCTGACTCGCGCAAGAAGCGCGATGGTCGTGTCATTGAAGAAATCGGAAAGTACCACCCCACCGAGGAGCCCTCGTTCATCGAGGTCGAATCCGAGCGTGCACAGTACTGGTTGAGCGTTGGCGCGCAGCCTAGCCCGCAGGTTGAGGCAATCCTCAAGCTGACCGGCGACTGGGGCATCTTCAAGGGTGACAAGAACGCGGTAAGCACCGTCAAGGTCAAGGAAGCCAAGGCAGAGTTCCAGGCTGACGAGAAGAAGAAGCCTGTTCTCAAGCCCAAGGTTGAAAAGGCTGAGCCTAAGGCCGAAGAGGCTCCCGCAGCAGAAGCTCCCGTCGCAGACGAGACTCCTGCAGCAGACGCAGACAAGGCTTAGCAATTGCTTGCTCCCGCTCTAGAACACCTCGTCAAAGGTATCGTCGACCACCCCGAAGAGGTTCAAGTCGTTGCGAAGAACACGCAACGTGGTGAACTTCTTGAGGTTCGCGTGCACCCAGAAGATCTTGGCCGCGTAATCGGTCGCTCTGGTCGCACCGCGAAAGCACTGCGTACGCTGATCACGGCTCTTGCCGATGGTCGCAAGGTACGTGTCGACGTCGTCGACACTGACTTTTAACCAGTGGGCGAAGTAAAGATTCCCCGCGAAGGCCGCACACAGCTGCGGGTGGGGCGCCTGACGAAGGCTCATGGGCTCAAGGGAGCTGTAAAAGTAGAGATGTACACGGATGCCCCGGAACGACGTTTCGTTCCGGGCGCCGTGTTCTCCCTGCAGGTGCCAACAAGTTCTGCTTGGCACGGAAAGACACTTGAACTGATTGAACTCAAGTGGTTCAACGCGCAGCCGGTCGCCTTCTTTAAAGGAGTGCATGACCGCAGCGAGGCTGAGACTCTCGTCAAGGCCATCATGTGGATCGATCACGATCCAAATGAAGAGCCTGAAGAAGATGCGTGGTTCAACCACCAGCTCATCGGGCTCAAAGTTATTCGTGACGGCAAACAGGTCGGAACTCTCGCGCAGGTTGATCACTTCCCAGCGCAAGATCTGCTGACCGTCACCACCGACAACGGCGACGTTCTGGTGCCCTTCGTAAAATCGATCGTGGCCAGTGTCGACATCGAGGCCGGCGAAATAGTAGTTACGCCGCCGCCCGGACTCTTCGAAGAAGTTACGGAAGAGGCAACCGCTGCCGTCTCGGAAGAGGCGCCGAGTGCAGTTTCTGACGAGGCCGACGCGCCCGAGTGCGACTAGTAGCGAGGGTCAACGCGTGCGCATCGACATCGTGACGATCTTCCCGGATTTCTTTGGGGTGCTCGACATCTCCCTTCTCGGCAAAGCGCGTGAGCGTGGAATTATCGATCTTGGCGTGCATGATTTGCGCGATTACACCCATGATCGTCACCGCACCGTCGACGACACCCCTTATGGCGGTGGCGCCGGAATGGTGATGCGCCCCGAACCATGGGGTGACGCTCTGGATGCCGTGCTGACGCCAGAAACTGTAGTGATCGTTCCGACTCCTGCCGGGGTCCCTTTCACGCAGGCTGCGGCCCGCGAGCTGGCAGAAGAGAAGCATCTCGTGTTCACGTGCGGGCGCTATGAGGGTATCGACCAGAGAGTCATCGACTACGCGGCATCCACGGTTCGTGTTCGCGAGATTAGCCTCGGCGACTACGTGCTCAACGGTGGCGAGGTTGCAACGATGGCCATGATCGAAGCGATCGGTCGTCTTGTGCCTGGTGTCATCGGCAACCCCGAGAGTCTGACCGAGGAGAGCCACGAGCAGGGGCTCCTCGAATATCCGAGCTATACGAAGCCGTCGACGTGGCGTGAGCGGTCAGTTCCTGACATTTTGCTCAGCGGAAACCACAAAGCGATTGCCGACTGGCGTCACGAGCAACAGCTCGAACGCACCCGTCGGGTTCGCCCTGATCTGCTCCCTGACGGGCAGTAGAACAACTCTCTCGTGCGAGCTGATCGCTCCTTGTTACTTGCGTGCGGTGAGAACGAGCGGTCCTTCTGGAGTAATGGCCACCGTGTGCTCGAAATGTGCGGCACGCGAGCCGTCGATGCTCCGCAGCGTCCAGCCATCATCATCGGTGTAGATCTCGTGAGTGCCGATCATGAGCCACGGCTCGATCGCAAAGACAAGTCCTGGCTTGAGCGGCATACCCCGGCGTGCCTTGCCGTCATTGGGGATGTGCGGGTCACCGTGCATTTCGCGGCCAACTCCGTGGCCGCCGAAGTCGAGATTCACTTCGTAGCCAGCGCCGTAGGCAACATCGCCGATTGCAGCGGAGATGCCACCGATGCGATTACCAACAACGGCTGCGGCGATTCCCGCATCGAGAGCGCGAGAAGTGGCATCCATCAGTTTGATGTCTTCATCACGCGGGGTGCCAACCGCGAACGTGATGGCAGAGTCTGCAACCCAGCCGTCGACCGCAACAGCAAAGTCGAGGCTGACCAGGTCGCCGTCCTTGAGGGTGTAGTCGTGGGGGAGCCCATGCAAGGCGGCGTCATTGACAGAGGTGCAAATGACCTTGCCGAAGGGTGAGGCGCCAAACGAGGGGTGGTAGTCGATGTAGCAGCTCTCAGCGCCGCGTTCGCGGATCATGCTGTGGGCAAGTGCATCGATCTCGAGCAGGTTGATGCCCACCTTAGAAGCCGCCTGAGTGGCGGTGAGCACGCTGGCGACAAACTCGCCTGCAGCTTTCATCTCATTAATTTCGGCGGGCGTTCTCAACTCGATCATTCGGTGGTTGCCTCTTTCGTGTGTGCTGCCGAGAGTTGCGCAATGAACTCTCACAGTCTTTTCATGAACAGCTTCTCAGCAATCCCGATCACATCGAAGATACCCTGTGAAGCATGATGATCAGGCGTGCGTTCTACTACTGGCAGTTCATCGCGGTAATCGTGTTGCCGCTGTGGGTCTTGGTTGCGCGCGGAATCTACGGTTCGAGCGTCGGCTGGGACTTCGTATTGTTTCTCGTCTTGTGCCCGATTCTGGCGTTCGCGCTCCTCGCGATTGCCGGTCTCACGACGGCGCGCAAGAGTGTTCGTAACTCGCGCACCGTTTCGTGGATAGATGCGGGCGTTCTTACTGTTTGGCACGCCGCGATTATCATTTATGGTTTTGTGGATGCGCCGTTCCCGGCAACACTAATTGTGATTGTGGCGATCGCCGCGTTCTGGATCGCGCTCTGGCAGCTCGTCACGGAGACGCGTAACCGCTTTACGAGCTTGGTTGAGGGCTTTGAGCGCGACGCACAACGGCCAACCAGACCGGGCGAGCGCCTCGACAATGGCAACGTCATCATCCTTGACGGTGATGAGAATCGCACTTTCGACTAAATCTGTGGCAGAATTGTCCATTGTGCTCGCGCACGACTCTGCCATGAGGGCGTCGTAACCGCTTGAAGCACAATCTTTCTCTTATCTAACTAGGTGTGTTCGACTCATGGCGGGCGCAGAGAGCGATCAATAATGCATATTCTCGATGACGTCGACAAGGCGTCTCTCAAAGACAACATTCCTGATTTCCGTGCCGGCGATAACGTCAAGGTTCACGTAAACATCATCGAAGGTACGCGCTCGCGTATCCAGGTGTTCCAGGGCGTAGTCATCGGTCGTTCAGGCGATGGCGTTCGCGAGACCTTCACGGTCCGCAAGGTCAGCTTCCAGGTCGGAGTCGAGCGTACCTTCCCGGTTCACTCCCCAGTAATCGACCACATTGAGCTAGTTTCACGCGGTCTTGTTCGCCGCGCCAAGCTGTACTACTTGCGCGAACTTCGCGGCAAGAAGGCAAAGATCAAAGAGAAGCGCGACAACTAAACACGTTCGCAATTCACAAACCAATTGCTCCCAGCGGCTTATGCTTGCTGGGAGCTTTGGGGTTAAATGACAAACGAATTTACTGAAGACACGCTGCAGAGCAGCCGTGATCGCCGTCGCGATGCTGCCCCCAAGGGTGGTGGGTGGAAGATCTTCCTTCGCGACCTAGTGATCATCTTCGTTGCCGCCATCCTGATCTCGTTTCTCATCAAGACGTACTTAGTGCGCTCGTTCTACATTCCGTCGACGTCGATGGTTAATACTTTGCAAGTTGATGACCGTATTCTCGTCAACCAGCTCGAACCGAGATTCTTTCCCATCTCTCATGGCGACGTTGTCGTCTTCACTGATCCTGGCGGCTGGCTTCCTCCCGTCTCGAACGTGCCTGACAACTGGTTCGTTGGTGCGGTAGACGGTGTGCTGGCCTTTGTGGGTTTGAGTGCCCCAGACAGCAGCAACCACCTCATTAAGCGTGTGATCGGTCTGCCAGGAGACACCATCGAGTGCTGCAATGAATTCGGGCAGTTGGTGGTCAACGGCATTCCACTTGAAGAGCCCTACATTGTGCTCCCGGATGCGGTGACCAAGGTCACTCCCGAAGATTTCTCCGTCACGGTGCCCGATGATTCCATTTGGGTCATGGGTGACAACCGCTACAACTCCGCCGACTCTGCCGCTCACCGCGATGACCCGACTGGTGGCTTCGTGAAGATCGATTCTGTTGTTGGGCGTGCCTTCCTTATTAGCTGGCCGACCGAACGATGGGGAACGTTAGACAACTATCCGACGACGTTCCAGCAGGTCACGCAGAACGACGAGTAGCTCGTGGCTGTCTCTGATCCGAGCAACGATGTTGAACTCGAACTCTTTAGCGCTGGTGCGCATGCCGTAATCGGCTGCGATGAAGTGGGCAGGGGAGCGATCGCCGGTCCGGTCGGCGTTGGAATGACTGCGCTGATGCCCGCCCATGGCGACTGGCCGGCAGGTCTTCGTGATTCCAAAATGTTGAGCCAAAAACGCCGGGAGCTTCTGGAGCCCCTCGCGCGCGAGTGGGCCCCACTCTCCGCAGTCGGCTACGCGGATGCCACAGAAATTGACTCCATAGGAATCACCGCCGCCCTCGGGCTGGCAGGCAAGCGCGCTCTCATCCAACTTCACGAAGCGGGCCTCGACATTATGGCGAGCGTTGTGCTGCTGGACGGCAGCACCGACTGGCTCAGTGGCGCCCTGAGCGTTGCGCCACGAGTGCATACCAGGGTCAAGGCTGACCGTGATTGTGTGTCGGTTGCTGCGGCATCCGTTGTAGCGAAAGTGCAGCGTGATCGCATCATGATTGCCGCCGATGCGGAATACCCCGGGTATCACTGGCCGAGCAACAAAGGGTACGGTTCAGCCGCCCATTTTGAGGGGATTCGCAGCCTCGGCGCTACCGAACTTCATCGGCACACATGGTTGCGCTAGCGCGGCCTACAATGAATGCAGCATGGATGAAGACGAGTTTGAAGACTACGACCGCGAGGTCGAGCTAGCGCTGTACCGCGAGTACCGCGATGTAGTGAGCCAGTTCCGTTTTGTGATCGAAACGGAGCGACGCTTTTACCTCGCGAACGAGGTCGATTTGGTGCGCCGCGATACCGAGCACGACTTCTACTTCGAGCTCTCGATGACCGATGTGTGGGTGTGGGATGTTTACCGTTCCGACCGCTTCGTCAAGAGCGTGCGCGTGCTGACCTTCAAGGACGTCAACATTGAAGAACTCAGTGCCAAGGACCTCGAACTTCCGAAGGAACTCGCGCTCGACGAATAGCGCTGAGCTTCTAGAGCTCGGGTAGGGCTGCAGCGAGCACCTCAGCGAGATGCTTGCCATTGGTGTTTGCGAGCTGTGATGCCTGCGTGCGACACGAGAATCCGTCGGCGAGCAGTGTGCTGCCAGGCTCCGCGTTTCTGAGCGCGGGCAGGATGCCGTTTTCGGCAACCGCGACAGACACGTCGTAGTGTCCCTTCTCCATGCCGAAGTTGCCGGCCAGCCCACAGCATCCGCTGATCTCGGTCACGGTTGCGCCCGTGGCGGCGAGCAGAGCGCGATCAGCGTTGAAACCCATCACCGCGTGCTGGTGGCAGTGGGGCTGTACGACAAAGATTTCACCGGTCAGGTTCGGCGGTTGCCAGCTCGCCGGTCCGACCGGTGCCGGCGCTGCCAGTAACTCCGCGAGAGTGAATGTCGAGCGGGCCACTGCGGCGGCTGCTGCATTGTTGGGCAACAACTCGGTGAGGTCTGACCGCAAGACCGCCGTGCACGATGGCTCCAGGCCAACAATCGGGATGCCACGGTCGACATAGCGAGAAAACTCACTCACGAGCTCGGTGAGTTTGTGTCGCGCCCCCGCCAATTGTCCAGTCGTGATCCAGGTCAGGCCGCAACATACTTCGCGCTCGGGCAGCACGATCTCATAGCCGGCGGCATCGAGCACGCGGATCGTGGCGCGGGCGATATCTGGCGAGAAGTTGTCAGTGAAGGAATCGGCCCAGAGCAGCACTTGCGGGCGTGCGGCAGTGGGCGAAGCGTCGGTCGTCTCGGTCTGTTTGACGGTAGTTGCCGAGGCCGATTGGCGCGAACCCGCGCGCAGGGCGCGAGCCTCGGAGCTCGAGCGGAAGGGGTGCCGAGCGAAAGCGGGGAACGTGCGCCGAGCATCCATTCCGCCAGCCCACAGGGTGATTCGTCGCACGAGGGGCACGCGCAGAACAGCATTCGCGAGCGGGGCGATTGGTGAAATGAGCCGCGCCCAGCGGGGGAGTTGCCCCAGGAGGTAGTGACTGCGAGGGCGAAGCTTGCCGTCGTAGCGGCGGTGCAACACTTCTGCTTTCAGCGTTGCCATGTCGACGCCCGCGGGGCAATCACTCGCGCAGGCTTTGCACGAGAGACACAGATCGAGCGCGTCGTGCACTTCTGGCGAGTTGACGCCTCCCGCCACGAGCGTGCCGTTGGCCATTTCTTGCAGAACGCGGGCGCGCCCTCGGGTGGAGTCCTTTTCGTCGCCGGTCGCCAAGAACGACGGGCACATCACGCCACCCGCAGCCGAATTATCGGCGCGACACTTGCCAACGCCAACGCAACGGTGGGCGGCCATCGTGAGATCGCCGTCATCGTCGCTGAAGGCGAAACCATTGACGGCGACGATCGGCAAGGCTGCCGGACGACGCAGATCGGCATCGACCGGCGCCGGGTCAACAACAATTCCCGGATTCATCAGATTGTTGGGGTCGAAAAGCCGTTTGAACTGCCCGAACAGGTCAATCGCGGCTGGCGAATACATGTGCGGAAGCAGTTCGCTGCGTGCCCGACCGTCGCCATGCTCGCCAGACAGCGAGCCGCCATGAGAGGCCACGAGTTTGGCGGCGTCATCCACGAAGGCTCGCAAAACAGCGCCATCCGTCGCGAGAGGAATATCGAGACGAACATGAACGCAACCGTCCCCGAAATGGCCGTACGGCATCCCCTCTATTGCGTACTCGGTCAGTAGTTTGTCGAAGTCGCGAAGGTAGGCACCGAGACGCTCGGGAGGGACTGCAGCATCTTCGAACCCCGGCCAGGCTTGCTTGCCGGATGACGTGCGCCCCGCCAAGCCTGCACCGTCTTCTCGGATGCGCCACAGTTGTTTCGCGGCCACAGCATCGGTGATGACTCGTGCCTCGATCGCGGCGGAGTCGGCGGCGAGTCGCTTCGCGCGTTGGAGGGTCTCGGCGGGGTCGGCTCCCGTTACCTCCACGAGCAGCCACCCGGCGCCTTGGGGCAGGGCGGCGACGGCGCTGGCGCCTCGCTGACGGCTGACGGCATCCACAATGCGGGCGTCGAGTCCTTCGATGGCACTGGGATGGTGGGGCAGAAGCGCGGGCACGGCGTCGGCCGCGGTTGCCATATCGGGGTAGCCGAGCGCGACGAGCAGCGGATGCTGTGGCTCAGCCACGAGCTCGACCGTTGCTTCGAGCACGGTCACGAGGCTGCCTTCGGTGCCCACGAGACTGCGGGCCAGGTTATTGCCGTGCTCGGGGAGCAGGTGTTCGAGACTGTAGCCCGACACCTGACGACCGAAGCGACCGAGCTCGGTGCGCATCGTTGCGAGGTTGTCGTTGACGAGGGCCGCAATGCCGTTTACCGCGCTGGGATCGTCGGCGGCGATGAACCGCCTACCGAGACCGTCGACAACGTCGAGGCTGAGCACGTTGTCCGCCGTTTTCCCGAACTGCAGGGAGTGGGCTCCGCACGCGTTATTGCCGATCATTCCGCCGAGGGTGCAGCGGGACGATGTTGAAGGGTCGGGGCCGAAGCGTAAACCGTGGGGGTGCGCAGCTGTTTGGAGAGTGGTCAGAACGGTTCCGGGCTGTACGCGCGCGGTGCGAGCATCCGGGTCGATTTCGATCACCTGGTTGAGGTGGCGCGAGAAGTCGAGAACAATGCCTGTGCCGATAGCATTGCCCGCGATTGAGGTGCCGCCGCCCCGAGAAGTGACCGGCGTGCTACTTTCGCGGCTGATCGCGAACGCCGCGAGCACATCGTCGGTGTCGCGCGGGAACACGACCACGTGCGGCACAACACGATAATTGGAGGCGTCGCTGGAGTACTCGGCGCGACGACGCGTGCTGTCATCGACCTCGCCACCGACCGCGGAGCGCAGGGCGTGAACGACTTCGCTGCGATCCTGCAGAGAAGTGTCTGGCATCCCCCTATTGTGCCTCTAGAGTCAATTCATGCCCTTGATTGCCACCATCGTGCTTGCCGGCTTCGGCTTCGGGCTTTCGCTCATTATCGCGATCGGTGCACAAAATGCGTTCGTGTTGCGGCAAGGGTTGCGCCGAGAACACGTCACCGCTGTTGTGCTGGTCTGTGCGCTCTCCGACATCGTGTTGATCGTCGCTGGCATTGCCGGGCTCGGCGCCCTCATTCAACAGGCTGGCTGGCTTCTGGTGGTTGCGCGCATCGGCGGTGCACTCTTTCTGCTCGTTTACGCCTTTCTCTCGATTCGCCGGGCGACCCGACCCCAAGCCCTCACGGCAACGGCAGCAGGAACCGGGATGACGCTTGCCGCCGCCCTCTCGACAGCGCTCGCGCTGACCTGGCTCAACCCGCACGTCTACATCGACACCGTGCTGCTACTCGGATCCATCGGAGGAACGTACGGTGACGACCGCTGGTGGTTCGCGCTCGGAGCGTGCCTCGGCAGTGTCGTCTGGTTTGCGGCAATCGGCTACGGCAGTCGGTACCTGCGGCCACTGTTCGCGAAGCCTGCTGCGTGGCGCGTACTCGACATTGTGATCGCCGTGATCATGGTCGTACTGGCGGCGAGCCTGGTGGCCGGGCTGTTCGAGTAGCTGAGAGTGCGAGCTGTGGCGGTCGCTGCGCTGACAGTGGATTAGCGCAGAGCGGAGAGGTCGAACATCCATTCATTGACGTGGATGGGGTGGCCTTGGGGATACTCGAAATCGGCTTCGCCGGCGAGTGTGAAACCGGCGCGGCGGCAGAGGGCGTTTGACGCCGCGTTGTCGGTGCGAGGGAACGCGAAGACCTGATCGCGATCGCCATTGTCTGCCGCGTACTGAATGCATTCGGAGAGTGCGCGACCGGCGATTCCGAGGCCTTGATGGGCGGTGTGCACGCTCCATCCGGTTTCGTAGACGTCTTTGTTACGCCAGCTCTTCTTCCAGAAGCCCACTGAACCAACGGGGTCGTCTGCGGCGGCGGATCGGATGCGGAACATGCGCGCCTCGTCCGTCTCCCACAGGTGCAAAAACTTGGCGTGCCGAGTGACGATTTGCTTATCGCTTTCGGGCCCGCCGAGGAAGGCCGTCATCTCGGGAGTATTGCTTCGTTCGAGCACGGGAAGATCGTCAAATTGCCAACGTTCAAGCCACACTCTGTGCTCGGAATCGCTCGTCATACCGGCACGATACCGCGTACGCATTGATGGCTCTCAAGAGTTTTTAGTGAAAATCTCTTAGGTTTTCTACGCGGACACGCTAGCGACGTGCTAAAAATCAACTATGCGGACTTGTGGTGCGATTTTTCTCAGTGTTCTGGTTGTTCTCGGGACTGTCGGCTGCGTGTCAACCGCGCCGGAAACATCCGAGCCGCAAGGGCAGCAGGGTGAGTCTGGTGCAGCGGCGGAGGAAGGCGGTTGGGAAATGCCGCTTCTCAGCGCTGACTCTAGTTTTCTGAATCCTGAATCTCCGTACTCGGTGCTCTTCGAGCAAGTGGATTCCGGCGCCCACGAATACTCACTGCCTCCTCTCGGCGACTCTGTCGAGCAGCTCTTTCTCGCGATTGGCTGCGACAGGAATACCCCCTATGAAGTGGCGGTGGTTTCTGGTGAAACGGTCGTGGATAGAACGTGGGCGAGTAACTGCGCTAGTGAGCGGGGCAAACCGGCATCGACTTATCTCACTTCGTCGCTCGAGGGTGACCTGTCGTCGTTGACGCTCAGGGTTACCGTCGACGAAGGCGCTCGGTTCAGTGTCTCGGTGTTCGAAGCGGCGAACGCAAGTGACTAGGTAACTAGTCCTCCCCAGAGCGTCAGGTGGGGGACTCTTCTCCTATTCGTGCTGGTGTGCATTGTCGGTCGTGCCCAGGCGCGACTCTTGAGCCATGGCAGCAAAAGACGACCTCGGCGCACGCGGCGAAAAGCTCGCGACCGAGCACCTGATCAGTGCAGGGTTTGAGATCCTCGATCGCAATTGGCGGTGCTCACAGGGGGAACTCGACATTGTGGCGAGAGAGCTCGACGAACTCGTGTTCGTCGAGGTCAAGACTCGCTCGAGTGTGCTGTTCGGGCATCCGTTCGAATCGATCACCACCACGAAACTCGCCCGACTGCGGCGACTTGCGGCTGCCTGGTGCGACGATCATCCGGGGTTAGGTTCTTCCGTGCGCATCGATGCCGTTGCGGTGATCGTGCCCTCGCGGGGTGACGTCGAAATCGAACACTTGAAGCGCATCTCGTGATCGGCAGAACGTACGCCGTATCGCTGCTCGGCCTCGAAGGGGCAATTGTCGAGATCGAAGCTGACCTCTCCAACAACCTTCCAGGTTTCGTGCTCATTGGCTTACCCGACACCGCGCTTGGCGAAGCCAAAGACCGCGTGCGGGCAGCGGCAACAAATTCCGGATGTGGGCTACCGAACCGCAAAATCACGGTCAATCTATCGCCGGCCGCGCTGCCGAAACACGGCTCCGGCTTTGACCTAGGGATAGCACTCGCGGCGCTTGCTGCCTCCGGAACCGTCTCAGCGGAATCTATTGACCGTGTTCTCCACATTGGCGAGTTGGGCCTCGACGGACGCCTTCGCCCCGTCAACGGTGTGTTGCCGGCCGTGCTCGCGGCATCCCGTGCCGGATTCACTACCGTGATGGTGCCAAGCGGCAATGCCGATGAAGCGTCGCTCGTTCCCGACATGCGGGTTATTGCGGTTCCGTCATTGAGAGACGCCGCTATCTGGCACGGCGGAGAGTTCGAACCTGTGCCCGTTGACGTCATCACCCGGCCAACTGCCGCAACGGCGCCCGCAGAAGGTGGCGACCTCAGCGACATGATTGGTGGCAGCGACGCGATCGACGCCATGCTCGTCGCCGCAGCCGGTGGCCACCACGTGTTCCTGCTCGGGCCGCCCGGTGCTGGCAAAACCATGCTCGCTGCTCGGCTGCCAGGGCTCCTGCCCGACCTCGATCCTCAGGCTGCGCTCGAAGTTTCGTCGATCCGCTCGCTCGCCGGTCTCCCCGTTGGCAGCAGTCTCACTACCCGCCCACCGCTCGAAGCGCCCCACCACACGGCGACGGCCGCGGCGCTCGTCGGAGGCGGCAGCTCGCAGATTCGTCCGGGTGCTGCCGCCCGAGCCTCCGACGGAGTGCTCTTTCTCGACGAAGCACCCGAGTTCGCACCAGCAGCCCTCGACGCACTTCGGCAACCTCTCGAATCGGGGGTTATCAGCATCCATCGGGCTAATGCCGTCGCGCACTTTCCTGGCCGCTTTCAGCTCGTCATGGCGGCAAACCCGTGCCCGTGCGGCCAATGGGGAGCACGAGACAGCGAATGCACGTGTCCGCCTAACAGCCGCCGCCGTTATCTAGCGAGACTCTCGGGGCCGCTGCTCGACCGCATCGACATTCAGTTCCGGGTCGAACGAATCACCAGCGCCCAGTTGCGGCTGGCGAATGAACGACCAACGCTCTCCACGGCAGATGCTCGCGCCACAGTCACCGCGGCCCGCGAGCGAACTCGGGCGCGCCTCGCAGCAACGCCGTGGCGGCTTAACTCGCAGGTGCCGGGATCATTTCTCCGCGGCCGCGAACTGCGGCTCGCCCCCAAAGTAACGGCTGGTCTCGATCGCGCGCTCGAACGCGGCGGAATCACCATGCGCGGCTATGACCGCGTTTTGCGTGTTGCCTGGTCGCTCGCTGACCTTGCCGACGACGCACGACCCGATGAAACCCACCTCGGTCAAGCGCTGTATCTACGAAAGGCAATGTCACAGTGAGCATGTTCGGACTCAAAGAATCAGAAATCGCAACCCTCATCACAGCGGTCAGCGTCGAGGGCGGTGGCGATCTTGATCGTGTCTCCATCGAGAATCGTTTTGCGCGAGCAACGTGGAGTGGCCTCGCCGAACCCGGCGACCGGCTAGCCGGCCGCGCTATCCAACAACTTGGCGCAGCGCGAGCACTCTCTGCCGTTGTTGAACACTGGAATACCGAACGCTTCGCTGCCGAGCTGTCAGCGGATGGAGACCCTGTGGCCGGCGACGATATGCGTCAAGCGATCGACCGTTGGATGCCGCGACTCAAGTCAGACACCGCGCTCATCGCACTGCGCCAAGCCGCGCGTTTCGGCGCCCGCCTACTCATCCCCGATGATGAACTGTGGCCTGAGCGCCTCAACGACCTCGACTGGCACGCACCCTCCGCGCTATGGGTGCGTGGCACCGACGCGGCGCTCGCCGGAATTGTCGACGGTATCGCCCTCGTCGGAGCCCGCGCCGCCACAGGCTACGGCGAGCACATCACTATGGAAGCATCCGCCGGACTCGTAGATCGCGGCTACACCATTGTCTCGGGTGCCGCCTACGGAATCGACGGGATGGCACACCGCGCAGCCCTCGCCAGTCATGGCCTCACCGTGGCATTTCTGGCCGGGGGAGTCGACCGCTTCTATCCGAGCGGCCACGACAGTCTCCTGACCCGTATTGTTGAAAACGGCGCGGTGATCTCCGAACTGCCGTGCGGGTCACCGCCAACCAAATGGAGATTTTTGCAGCGCAATAGACTCATCGCTGCTGCGAGCCTTGCGACCATAGTGCTTGAAGCGGGCTGGCGCTCTGGTTCTCTCAACACCGCCGGACACGCGGCGGCTCTGGGTAGACCGCTGGGCGCAGTACCCGGCCCTGTCACTAGCGCGGCCTCCGCAGGGTGCCACCGCCTCATCCGCGACTATGACGCCGTGTGCGTCACTAATCCTGACCAGATGGCCGAGCTGGCCCCGCTCGTCGAAAGGGAAATCGATGTCTCCGAAATCGACTCAGAATTGAGAATCTCGTCTGCAACTCCCGGCTCTGAGGTGTCTGCGGAAAATGTGGATACTGTCGGCGCTCGCAGCCCAGAAACCACGCGCCTCATCGACGCCCTCAGTGCTCGCAGCGCGCGGACGGCCGACGATATCGCCGCGCGCAGCGGACTCGCGATCACTGCAGTGCGTGCCCATCTGGGACTCCTCGAACTCGATGGTCGCGTCACAGAGACAGGGCGCGGCTGGAAGCGTGTCGCAGTGGCAAAACCAGAAACTTCGCGAGTTTTTCGCTCGCCTTCAACCGACAGCGAGTAACCGCAGGTTCGCCGCTGTCTTCAATCGTTTCGGCAGTGTGATGAGAAAAAGCGAACCAATTTGCGCGCGCACACAAGTGGGTAAAGCTGTGAAATGGCCGCAACCTATGCAAAATACCTGCATAAACGGTGAAAACACGTACCAAAATCGCTCAATGATCCAGATTGATTAGGAAAGGTAATGTTTTATGCATCGCTTTTTAGATTGTTCCTAATCATTATGTCTGTCAAAGTAGACAGGCTTAGCCCACGGACGTGCACAAGAAAGGCGACAAAGTGAACGATCAGTTCTTCCAAATTATCGCAATGGTCATTTATTTGGCCGCAATGCTCGGCATCGGGTGGTGGGCGTACAAGCGAACTACTGACCTTGACGACTACATGCTCGCCGGCCGCAAGCTCAGCCCCGGAGTAGCAGCGCTCAGCGCAGGAGCATCCGACATGTCGGGTTGGCTCCTTCTCGGACTCCCCGGCGCCTTCTACCTCGGTGGACTCTTCCAAGGCTGGATCGCCATCGGACTCACCATCGGCGCGTGGCTCAACTGGAAGTTTGTCGCACCGCGACTGCGTGCTTACACCGAGGTCTCCAAGAACTCGATTACGCTCCCCAGCTTCTTTGAGAACCGCCTTCGCGACAAGTCGCGCATCCTGCGCGTCACCGCCGGAATCATCATCCTCGTATTCTTCACCTTCTACGTATCCTCCGGAATGGTCGCCGGTGGCGTCTTCTTCCAGAGTGCATTCGGTTCCGAATACTGGATCGGAATGCTCCTTGTCGGTGGCGTAACAGTTCTTTACACCCTCTTCGGTGGATTCATCGGCGCAACCTACACCGACGTAGTGCAGGGAATCATGATCTTCCTCGCGCTCATTGCGGTGCCGATCGTCGGCATCACGCAGACCGGAGGCGTTTCTAACACGATCGAATCGATCCGTGCAGCGAACACCGACATCGACATGTTCAGCCTCTTCACTGGCGGATCAGTTATCGCCGCAATCTCCGCAGCAGCGTGGGGCCTCGGTTACTTCGGCCAGCCACACATTCTTGTTCGCTTCATGGCGCTTCGCTCGCCAGGGGATGCTGTAGCCGGTCGACGTATCGGTATCAGCTGGATGATCATCTCTGTTCTCGGTGCCATGGCATCCGCCCTCATTGGTGTCGCGTACTTCCAGCAGAACCCTGGGCTCACGCTCGACAACCCTGAGCGTGTGTTCCTCGAACTCGCACAGATCTTCTTCCACCCGCTGATTGCAGGACTCGTCCTTGCAGCGGTGCTCGCCGCGGTAATGAGCACGATTTCATCGCAGCTCATCGTGTCCTCGTCGGCACTGGTGGAAGACCTGTTCAAGATCGTCGCCAAAAAGGAAGCAACTCCCAAGGCGCAGGTAGTCCTCGGTCGTATGGGTGTTCTTATCGTGTCGATCGTTGCAATCATTCTCGCGTGGGACCCCAACTCGTCGATCCTCGACCTCGTTTCTTACGCGTGGGCTGGTTTCGGTGCTGCATTCGGGCCGATCGTGCTCCTTTCGCTCTTCTGGCGCAAGCTCACCAGCGTCGGAGCGATTGCCGGAATGATCGCCGGTGCAGTGACAGTTGTAATCTGGGGAAACATCGATGCGCTCTCGGGCGTGATGTACGAAATCGTCCCCGGCTTCGCACTCAACGTTGTTGTCGCAGTAGTAGTAAGCCTGCTCACCTTCAAGAACAGTGACAAGATCACTGAAGAGTTCGACACCACGCTGGAAAGCGTGCGTACCGGCACAGTTCAGTTGCCGATAATCGCCAAGAAGGACTAGTCATCCACGTGTGCGCGTCTAGTTAGACGCGAGTGCACAAGATGCCCGCCCCACATTCGTGGAGCGGGCATCTTTGGTTAAGCGTGACGCGGCTACTTCACGGTGTCGGAACCGGTGTCTCATCCGCGTCCTTTTCGAGCGAGCACGCGAACGCGGTGAGATTGCCGCCGGAGCACGCGCCCGCTAAGTTCCCTCAATCCACGGTGGATGACGCCGGTGCGGCCTAGGCTGGGCGTGTGATTCAACTCGGCCAATACCCAGCACCCAGCCACGTCATCGCGCATGTCAGCGACACCCATCTGCTCGCGGGCGGGCGCCCGCTCTATGGCGCGGTCAACACGATCGACCACCTCGAGCAGGCTCTTGCCCAGCTCGAACGCTCGACAGCACATCCGCAAGCCATCGTCTTCACTGGTGACCTCGCTGATCTGGGGGAGCCCGATGCCTACGTGAGGTTGCGCGAGATCGTCGAACCGGCAGCCAAGCGGATGAACGCCGAAATAATCTGGGTCATGGGCAACCACGACGAGCGCGACCAATACTCCAAGCTGCTGTTCGACGAAGAATCAGATTCCCCTCAAGACCGTGTCTACATGATCGATGGTCTGCGCATCATTTCCTTCGACACCACGGTGCCGGGCTACCACCACGGAGACATTAGCGACGAGCAGTTGGAGTGGCTGCGTAACGAACTGGCAACTGCGGCACCGCACGGCACTCTGCTGGCCGTGCATCATCCTCCGATCCCCACGCCAATGCTCGAAGCAATGGGCATGCTCGAGTTGCAACGCCAGGAACGCCTGGAAGAAGTGCTGCAGGGCAGTGATGTGCGAGCAATTCTTGCCGGCCACTTGCATTACTCAACGCATTCGACTTTCGCGGGTATCCCCGTCTCTGTTGCGTCAGCAACCTGTTACACCCTCGATCTCAGCGCTCACGAACGGCTGCTCTCTGGTGTCGATTACGGGCAAGCCGTCAACGTCGTGCATGTGTACGAGAAGCAGACAGTGCACTCGATCGTCCCTATCGGTGACACCGCAGAGATCACAGGGCATTCGGCGGAGGCTTGGGCTCAGATCGAGGCGATGACGCCGGAGCAGCGACTCGAAACGTTCTCGGCCAAGAACTCAACGTTCAACGCGGCAGAAGTGGCGGCGTCAGAATAGGGCGAGATTCTGGGCTGCACCGGTTGTGCAGCCGGGCGTGAAAGCATTGGGTTATGACTCAGGGCGTTGACACCACACCACCACACACCCGAATCGAATTAGAGCAACAGCTGATCTCGCCCGAATTTGTGACGGATACCATCCGAGTGCTCACCGGTCACGAATCGATCCGCAGCTTTGATTCCACTCCCATCGCTGCCGAAGTGTTAGAGGCGATTCTGGTCTCGGCACGTAGTGCGCCAACGTCATCGAATTTGCAGGCGTACAGCATCATCGTTGTCGAAGATGAGCAGCGACGAGCTCGCCTTGCACACCTCGTGGGCGACCAGCGCTATGTGGCTGAAGCACCCGTGATGCTCATTTTCTGTGCGGATGTGTCTCGGCTGCGCTACCTTGCGCACCGGCAAGGACATTCCTTCGAGGCAAACAATCTCGAAATGTTCTTGACGGCATCCATCGACGCTAGCCTCGCCCTTCAAAATGCTCTCGTTGCCGCAGAATCGCTCGGGCTTGGCGCGGTTCCTATCGGCTCCGTTCGCAACGAACCCAGTCTGATCGCCAAGGAACTGGCGCTACCGACAGGGGTGTTCGCGGTTGCCGGACTCACGATCGGCTACCCGAACCCGGGAACGCGAAGGGGCGCTAAGCCACGACTTCCCAGCGAGTCAGTAGTGCACCGTGAGCAGTACTCGACGGAAAACCTTGAGCAGCAGGTCAGCGACTACGACGACGTCATGATCGCCAACGGTCTCTATGCCGGACGCCAAGTTGCCAGCGACCCTCACATTCCGGATGCCGAATACGGTTGGGCCGAACACACGGCACGTCGCACGAGCAAGCCAGAAACTCTCGCCGGACCATCAGCGGCGCTGAGGGATCACCTCAAAGACGAAGTAGAGGCGCGAGGTTTCTCGATTCGCTAGCGTGCCGTGTCGTTTGCGTGCTGGATAGCTAGCGCGCGGACGCGTTCGAGGCTCGGCTCGCGCGCGCCACAAAAAACAACACCAGCGGTTGTGCGATATTCATTGCGGCCCAGAGGAATTTATAGCGCACGCTCGGGATCGACACGGCGCGACCGTGCGCCGCACTGCGCAGGGCAGAACGCACAACGAATTCCGCCTCAAGCCACATCCACTTGGGCGCCATAGCTTCTCGTTCAATTCCCAACCGCGCGTGAAAATCGGTGCGAACGAAACCGGGGGCCAGCGCTGTAAAGGTGACTCCGCGACCGCGATAGTGGGCGTTGGCCCAGCGGCTAAAGCTCAAGGGCCATGCTTTTGCTGCGGCATAGAGCCCGAGCGGTGCCTCGCCGGCAATGCTCGCCACGGTCAGCACTGTGCCCGCGCCGCGAGCGAGCATTCCGCCAAGCACCGCATGGCTGAGTCTCATCGGAACGGTTGCGAGAAGCTCGAGCATCCGAGCCTCGTCGTCAACCGAGTTCGTGTCGAATTCTTGGGGGAGCCCGTAGCCGGCGTTGTTGACAAGGTAGGTAATGGGATTTGTTGCTGACTTCAGTCGGTTCTCGACGAGGTCGCGCTCAGTGGTGCTCGTCAGGTCTGCCGAAATCACCTCGACGGTAATCCCTGCCGTATCGCGCAGTTCGGCAGCCATGGCTTCGAGGCGAGCACTATTCCGCGCCACCAGAACTACGTCAAAGCCTGAGTGTGCAAGTTGCCGCGCAAACTCGGCGCCAATGCCGGAGGTCGCTCCGGTGACGAGCGCCGTGCCGGTGGGAGAGCGTGAAGAACGTGTGGCCATCCCGAAACGCTATCGTGGCGAACCCGAATGACGGGCGTATGCCGCACGATAGAGGCGTGAACCTTCACCATCTTGTGGATACGTTTGCCGCCTATCTTGCGGCCGATCGCGGATTCAGCGTGCACACCGTGAGGTCCTACCGTTCCGATCTCACTAACCTGGCTGAGTTTGCTATCGAGCGCGGAGCAGTGGGGCCAGACGATCTCGACCTCGAGTTGCTGCGGGATTGGCTATGGCACGCTTCGCAAGCCGGGTTGGCTAAATCCACTCTCGCCCGTCGCGCGGCCGCTGCGCGCGGATTCGCCTCCTGGTTGGAGAAAACCAATCAGGCGACGACGGATGCCGCGGCGCGGCTCAAAGCGCCAAAAGCTGAGCGGCACCTTCCCCGGGTTCTCAATCGCGACCAAATGTCCGACATGTTGCAGAGTGTTGCCGCCCGCGCTGCTTCCGACGATCCGGTTGCGTTGCGGGATCAAGCGATAGTGGAGTTGTTGTATGCGTCCGCATTGCGGGTGAGTGAACTCACGGGCCTGAGCTTGAGTGATGTTGATGATTCACGACTGACCGTGCGGGTGCTGGGCAAGGGGTCCAAGGAGCGCATTGTTCCTTTTGGCATTCCGGCGCGGCGAGCGATTTCGGAATACGTCGAGAAGGGACGTCCGCAGCTAACGGCGGAAGGTTCCGGTTCGGCCGCACTATTTGTGGGTGCACGAGGAAAGCGGCTCACGCCGAGAGCTGTCTATGACGTGATCGCCCACTTGTTGGCTGATGTGCCGGGTTCTGGTGGTTCTGGACCGCACACTCTTCGCCACACTGCCGCGACCCATCTCTTGGACGGTGGCGCTGATTTGCGTGCGGTGCAGGAGATGCTTGGTCATGCCAGCCTCGGCACTACCCAGCTGTATACGCACGTCTCCACGGAACGTTTGCGGGAGAGTTACCGTACGGCGCATCCGCGAGCGTGAATTGCGAACCTCATTCTCGAGCGTACTGAGCTGGTTTGATTGCTTCTCCGGGTGGCGCTATTTCGTGATGGAGGGGAGAACGGGAGGTCCGTCGGTCTGCAATTCGGGTTTCCACGATGATCGCCGCGGTCCGGGAGCATTTGCGCTCGGTCGGGGGACGGCGGGCTTCGGGGGAGGAACATCGCCTGTTTCTGGCAGCTGGGCGCGGTAAACGGTGACGACTCCGTCGAGGTAGCGCTCGATCACGGCTTTTTCGACGTCATCAAAATCGTCGAGTACTCGGTCGATGCCCATGATCATCGGCATCAACGTCGCCATTGCGGTCTCTACGGACCTGGGGTTAGGCACGACGACGATGCTGCGGCGGTCGGTGGGGTGTTGTTCTCTGGTGACGTGGCCCACACCAATGAGGCGGTCGATAACTCCGGTCACTGCGGCTGTTGAAATGTTGAGTCGACGGGAGAGATCGGTGGGGGCGAGTGGCCCGTGCATGATCAGGTGTTCCATGGCTTCAAGATCGGTGGCGTTGACCGAGAGTGTGCGACCGACGTGCTGTTCGAATTCGTCGCTGGTGTCGAGAATGTCGCGCAACAGTTGGGTTGGCCGTCGCGCTGCAGGACGCTCCGATGCGGGTTGAGTGTGTTGCATGTCTATGACTTTACCGGTATGTTCCTAACTTGTCTAATATCTAAGCAACCGAAGCATTTTTTCAGGAGGAGCGCGATGCATCGCCTCAGAACCTTCATCACTTCACGACGCACCTCGTGGATCGTATTGGTCAGTGCGCTTGTTGCGGCTGGCGCGATTTTCGCGGCTGGCACGGGAAACGATGAGGGAACATTGCCCGGCGTCGGCTTGCCAGACTCCGCCGAGTCCGCCCAAGCCGCTGCGGCCGCAGAAACGTTGCCGGGAGCAGATTCCACAGTCGCGCTGTTGGTATTCAGCCGCGGCGGCGACGCTCTCACTGATGCTGACACCGAGGCCGTGGCATCCGCCGCTGGCGCCCTCAGCGACTACTCCGCGGAAGGCTTCGTTCCGCCGCCCACGTTCTCCGATGACGAAACGACCGCGCTCGTGACGGTTCCGCTCGATAAGCTCTCCGAAGCTGGGGCGCAGGCTGATCGCGCCGACGAAATTCGCGAGACGGCAAACGCGGATCTCCCTGCCGGTCTCACGGCGCTCCTCAGCGGCCCAGAGGGCTTCGCTGTTGACATCGCTGCGGTCTTCGAAGGTGCTGACTTTACGCTACTGCTAACGACAGTCATCGTCGTTGCCGTTCTACTCCTGATCACGTACCGCAGCCCCTGGCTGTGGCTCGTGCCCCTCGTCGTCGTTGGCACCGCTGACGGTCTCGCCGGGATCGTCGCCGCCAGAGTCGCCGCGCTCGCGGGCATCCAGTTGGATGCCTCGGTCACGGGGATCCTCTCTGTTCTCGTTTTCGGTGCCGGCACTAACTACGCACTGCTCCTCATCGCTCGCTATCGCGACGAACTGCGGCTCGTCGAGGATCGTCGTGAAGCAATGTCTCGTGCGCTGCGCGGCGCCGGCCCGGCCATCATCGCCAGTGGAAGCACCGTTGTTCTCGCCCTCCTCACTCTGGTATTTGCAGAACTGCAGGGGAACCGGGCTCTCGGAATCGCCTGTGCGACCGGTGTTGTGATCGCGATGATCTTCGCTCTCGTTGTGCTGCCGGCCGCCCTTGTGCTCTTTGGTCGTGGGCTGTTCTGGCCGTATATCCCCAAGTTCGGCTCCGAGGGCAGCGCTGAACGCGGTGTCTGGCACAAGCTGGGGGTGCTCGTTTCCCGCAAGCCCGTTGCCGTCGCGATTCTGGGCGCGGTCATTCTTGGCGCTCTCTCCCTTGGCGTCCCTCAGATCAAGATTGGGCTCTCGCAGACCGAGAGCTTCACCCAGGTTCCTGAAGCAGTTCAGGGACAAGACATCATCGCGGATGCGTTCCCGGCGGGTAGCGGTTCTCCCGCATCCGTCATAGTGAACTCAGATTTCGCGGAGGAGGTTGCTCAAGCGGCCGAGGGCGTCAACGGTGTCGACTCGGTGCGCATCGGTGAAAGCACCGACACGATTACTCAGCTCACTGTGGTGTTGGATGACGCCGCCGAGACCGAGGCATCGTTCGCCGCCATTGAGGCGCTTCGCTCGGAGCTGTCGGCCATCGACGGCGCCGACGCGCTCGTGGGAGGTCTGGATGCCCAAGCTCTTGACGTTGAGCGGGCTCAACAGTCAGATCAGGATCTGGTGATCCCGCTCATCCTGGGGCTGGTCTTCATCGTGCTTGTGCTCCTGCTGCGGTCGCTGCTTGCGCCTATTCTGCTGTTGCTGACGGTAGTGGCCTCGTTCTTCGCCAGCTTGGGAGCAAGCTGGTTGCTCTTTGAGTCTGTATTCGGTTTTCCTGCGATTGATACGAATGTGGTCTTGTTCGCGTTCCTCTTCCTCGTTGCGCTCGGTGTCGACTACAACATTTTCTTGGTGACGCGAGCGCGAGAAGAGGCGGTCGAGCACGGCACACGAGCAGGAATGATCCGAGCGCTGTCGTCGACCGGTGGAGTGATCACCAGCGCCGGTATTTTGCTTGCGGCGGTGTTCGCGGTGCTCGGAGTGCTGCCGCTCATCACGCTCACTCAAATCGGAATTATCGTCTGCATTGGTGTGCTGCTCGATACCCTCCTTGTTCGCACTGTGATTGTGCCGTCGCTCGCGTTTATTGCTGGCGAGAAGTTCTGGTGGCCGGGTCGTGTGATCTCCGTTGGCGCCGAAGTGCGCACTCCGCAGCATGCTGCAGGTCAGCACGCCGCGGCCAAGCATTCGACGCCGAAAACGACTCCCGGCTCGGAGGCGGGCGCATCGCAGAGCGTCGAGAAGACGGCGGAAGGCGAACCACATCACGCTAAGCACAGCGTCGATCGCTAGCGGTTTGTCGGCGCGGATCGCTGGCACAGAGTGCGGCTTAGGTGAGCTGCACCCGCGCGTCATAGTTCACGCGTTGGCAGCAGGATGGCCCGCGGTATGCCACCCAGATAGATGAGCGGTGATACGTATTCTCCATCGAGTCGTACGCCCAAGTGCAGGCAGGGCCGCGCGCAGTGGCCAGCCTGCAGTTGGCCGACCACTTCGCCGCGCACGACGACATCGCCGCGAGCCAGTGTGGTGGTCACTGGCTCGTAGCTGGTGATGAATCCGCCCGGATGCCGAATCGAAAGTACGGGCCGGTCGACAACAGTGCCGGCGAAGTGCACAATCCCGTCGCTGGGCGCCCGCACGTCGCTGCTCGAGCCACTATCGATATCGATTCCCCGATGCCCCGCTGAATATGGCGTTTCTGGGGCGAGGTACGGGCGAATAATGGGATGCGGGGGCGCGACTGGCCAATCCCACGGCGTCGAGATCGTGACTTCCGCTTCGGTGAACGCGAGGGTGGGGGCTCGATCGCGTGCGCCGTAAGGAGCTGTTGTTGTTGTAGTGGCCGCCGACACAGCGTGCGGTTCTGCCACGCTGAGTGGAAGCACGGTTAGCGCAATAAAGAGTCGAATGTCAGCTCGAAGCATCCCGCAACTATCAATGAATACACGATGTGGCGGTCGAGAAAACGAACATTCGGGGAGGGGCGAGCTTGGTGATGAAGTTGTGGGGGAGCGATGGTATGATTTTGGCAGCACCGCGTGTATTCGCGGTGACTACGCGTGCCCCGTTGCCGTACAACTACGGCAACACACGGCCGCTATCTCCACTCAGTCCCCTCTCGTGCAGCACTGCGAAAGGGGCGGAGGTATGCCCGGGCACCAGGATTCGCGCCGACCGGTAGCGAGTATTAACTGAGAAGGCCATTGCCGCCACGCGCGCCAGTGAGCCAGAAAAGGAGAACGGCCATGGCCGTCGTAACCATCCGCGAGCTGCTTGACAGCGGCGTACACTTCGGACACCAGACTCGTCGTTGGAACCCGAAAATGAAGCGCTTCATTCTTACCGAGCGCTCGGGCAGCCACATCATTGACCTTCAGCAGTCGCTGGGTCACATCGACGCAGTTTATGACTACGTCAAGGAGACCGTCGCCCACGGCGGAACCATTCTCTTCGTCGGTACCAAGAAGCAGGCACAGGGCACCATTGCTGAGCAGGCACTGCGCGTAGGCCAGCCCTACGTCAACCAGCGCTGGCTCGGTGGACTCCTCACCAACTTCCAGACGGTTTCCAAGCGTCTTGCACGCATGAAGGAACTCGAAGAGGTTGACTTCGATGACACCACACGTGGTTTCACCAAGAAGGAACTGCTCATTCAGAAGCGCGAGCTGACGAAGCTGCAGAAGAGCCTCGGTGGTATCCGTAACCTCACGAAGACCCCTTCGGCGATCTGGATCGTTGACACCAAGAAGGAGCACCTCGCCATTGACGAGGCTCACAAGCTTGGTATCCCCGTCATCGCGATCCTCGACACGAACTGCGACCCTGACGACGTTGCGTACCCGATCCCGGGTAACGACGACGCCATCCGTTCAGTAGGTCTCCTCACGCGCATCGTTGCTGACGCTGCTGCTGAGGGCCTCATCCAGCGTCACCAGAAGCCAGAAGAGGGCAAAGAAGTAGAGCCCATGGCCGCTTGGGAAGCTGAGCTTCTCGGCCAGGCAGACGCCGACGCTGCAGCGCCAAAGGCCGAAGAGCCCGCTAAGGCTGAGAAGGCTGAAGCTCCCGCGAAGGCTGAGAAGGCTGAAGCTCCTGTTGAAGCTGACAAGGCTGAAAAGCCCGTCAAGGCTGACGCTCCGGCAAAGGCTGAGAAGCCCGCCAAGGAAGACAAGGACGAAGCAAAGGCCGCAAAGCCTGCTGCTAAGCCCGCCGCAAAGAAGCCCGCTGCGAAGGCTGCTGACGCAGCCGACGACAAGAAGTAAGGATTCGAAACCATGGCAGACTTTCGCCTCGAAGACCTCAAGACCCTGCGCGAGCGCCTCGGCACCGGCATGGTTGAAACCAAGAACGCACTCGTAGAAGCTGGTGGTGACCTCGAAAAGGCCACCGAGCTTCTCCGTCTGCGCGGCGCCAAAAGCAACGCGAAGCGTTCGGACCGTTCCACGAGTGAGGGCCTCATCGCCGCACACTCGTCTGGTGCAATCTCTACGATCATCGAGCTCGCATGCGAGACCGACTTCGTTGCAAAGAGTGACAAGTTCGTAGCTCTCGGCGAGGCTGTTGCTGCTGCCGTTGCTGAAGCTGGCGCGTCGACCGTTGAGGAAGGCCTTGCGGCATCCGCAGGATCATCAACTGTTGCTCAGCTCATCGACGACGAAGCCGCTATTCTCGGTGAGAAGTTCGAACTGCGTCGTCTGGCCAAGCTTGAGGGCGACTCGTTCGAGGTCTACATGCACCGCACCAACAAAGACCTGCCTCCGCAGGTTGGCGTTGTTCTTGCCTACACGGGTGATGACGCAGAGACTGCTCGTGGAATCGCGCAGCACATCTCGTTCGCTGCGCCCACGTACCTCTCGCGCGAAGGTGTTCCGGCAGATGATGTCGAGAACGAGCGTCGCATCGTTGAGGAAATCAGTCGCGGAGAGGGCAAGCCTGACGCTGCTCTCCCCAAGATCGTCGAAGGCCGTCTCGGCGCGTTCTTCAAGCAGGTTGCTCTGCTTGACCAGGACTACGCTCGCGACAACAAGTTGTCGATTGCCAAGGTTGCCGCTGAAGCGGGCATCACCATCACTGGTTTTGCACGTTTCAAGGTAGGCGCGTAACACACACGCTAATGAAGGCCCGGGGCTCAGTTGCTTCGGGCCTTTAGTGTGCCGGGACCAAATGCGGGTGCTGAGAAGCGAGCTTGCGGCGAATGTGCTGTGTGCCGGTGCCGAACGTGGCTCGAACCCATAGCCTGTACATGATGACCACGAAGGAAAGAAGACGATGACAACACAACGCAAACGCCGGGTGCTGCTGAAACTTTCGGGAGAAGCTTTTGGTGGTGGACAACTTGGCGTAAATCCTGATGTTGTTTCCTCGCTCGCGAAGGAGATCGCTGCGGCGGCCGCTGACGTTGAAATCGCGATCGTTGTTGGTGGAGGAAACTTCTTCCGTGGTGCTGAACTAAGTCAGCGCGGCATGGACCGCGGCCGCGCCGACTACATGGGCATGCTCGGCACCGTCATGAACGCTCTCGCCCTTCAAGATTTCTTGGAGCAGGCAGGCACCGCCACTCGTGTTCAGTCGGCAATTGCTATGACCCAAGTCGCGGAACCGTATATTCCTTTGCGTGCCGAACGGCACCTTGAAAAAGGTCGCGTAGTGATTTTCGGTGCTGGTGCCGGCCTGCCCTACTTCTCTACCGATACCGTTGCAGCACAGCGTGCACTCGAAATCGGTGCAGAAGAAGTGTTGGTGGCGAAAAACGGCGTCGATGGAGTCTACGACTCGGATCCCCGGAGTAACCCGGATGCCCGCAAGCTCGAATCCATCAGTTTTCAAGACGCCCTTGTTCAGGGCCTCAAAGTTGTCGACTCAACAGCATTCAGCCTGTGCATGGACAACTCGATGCCGATGCTGGTGTTTGGCATGGAACCGAAAGGCAATCTCACCCGCGCCATTGTGGGAGAGCAAATCGGTACACGCGTGCACGGCTAGCGTGCGCTGCCACTAACTGCCAATACGCAAAAAGAACCACGAGCGTCTACGCGCTGCGGTTGAGAAGACTGCACGCTAAACTCGGGTGAGACTAAGAGGAGTGCCAGTGATCAGTGATGTTCTAGCCGAGGCTAGCGAAAAGATGAACAAGGCAGTGGATGCTGCCAAAGACGACTTCGGTACCGTGCGCACTGGCCGTGCCAACCCAGCGCTTTTCCAAAAGGTGCTCGTGGACTACTACGGAACCCCGACGCCATTGCAGCAGCTCGCGTCGATGGTCAATCAGGAAGCGCGCACGCTTCTCATCACGCCATTCGATAAGTCCGCGCTTAAGGACATTGAGAAGGCAATTGCGGGTGCCCACCACCTCGGCGCCAGCGTTGGCAACGACGGTAGTGTCATCCGTGCCACTCTTCCCGAGCTGACTGAGGAGCGTCGCAAGGAGTTCGTCAAGATTGTCCGCGACAAGGCCGAGCAGGCTCGGGTTTCGCTGCGCAATGTGCGCCGCAAGGCTAAGGATGACCTGGATGCTCTCACCGAGGTCGGCGAAGATGAAGTCGCACGCGCAGAGAAAGAACTCGAAGCGAGCACGAAGGCTCACGTAGACGCCATCGATGACGCTCTCAAGCGCAAAGAATCCGAGTTGCTCGAGGTCTAATGGTCTCCGAATTCGAAGCTCAGGTTCGCGCAACCAACGAAAAGATTAACGCCCGCACTGGGCGTCCTTTGGCGATGGCCCTAACTGTGGGGCTAGCGCTGGGACTTTCGTTGTTGTTCAGCCTGATTTTCGTCAAGGCCCTCTATATGGTATTTGCTGGCGTTCTCGTCGCATTTACTGCTTTCGAGTTGGCCAGCGCTCTGCGGTTTGCCGGGCTCAATATTCCGCGCCTGCCGACGGTCATCGCGGGTGTTGCCGTTGTGCCGGCATCGTTCTACTGGCTCGCTGAGGGGCAGTGGTATATCACTCTTGCTGGCATTGCTTTTGTCAGCGTATGGAGACTGGTGTGGCTGATTCAGCCCAAACACCGCGGGTCTGTTCGGTCCGTTCTTAAGGATCTCGGAGCCGGCGTTTTCGTCATGCTTTATGTTGCCTTCCTCGCGAGCTTCACGGTGCTTCTCACCGCCCAAGACGGCGGCCAGTGGTGGACTTTGGCATTGCTGATAGTTGTCGTCGTGAGCGACATTGGTGCTTACGCCAGTGGCCTTTCGTTCGGAAAGCACCCCATGGCTCCAACCATCAGCCCTAATAAGACGTGGGAAGGCTTTGCAGGGGCCGCGGTTGCATCGGTGATCGCCGGAGTGCTCTTAGCCCTCTTCATGATCGACCAACCGGTGTGGGTTGGCATCGTATTCGGTCTCGTCATCCTTGGCACCGCCACTATGGGTGATCTCGCAGAATCCCTGATCAAACGCGACTTGGGAATTAAGGACATCAGTACTTGGCTCCCTGGCCATGGAGGGTTCCTTGACCGGGTAGATTCGTCACTTCTGTCGGCAGCTGCGGGTTATGCACTGTTTCTCATCTTTGCGTAAGGCACAATAGAACCGTGAGCACCACATTCCCCCGCACCCGCAAGTCAAAGCTGGGCTATAACGTTGACCAGGTTGAGGACTTCCTCGAAGAGGCGCGCAACGCGTATACCTCTGAGAGAACTGACTCTGCTGTGGTCACGTCACAGTCGATCCGTAAGCTCGCGTTTGCGATGCATAAGGGCGGGTATTCGCCAACGCACGTTGATTCCGCGCTAGAGCGGCTCGAAGACGCTTTTGCCTCGCGGGAGCGCGACCGTGCGATCGCCGAGTTCGGTGAGTCAGCGTGGTACGCGAATGCGCGTGCGGAAGCACAAGAGATCCTCAATAGGCTCGCTCGCCACGGCGGAAAGAAGTTCTCGCGGGTTAGCTCGTTTACGACCGGGTATGCCGTCAAAGATGTCGATGCGTTTGCGGAAGAACTCGCCAACTACTTTCAGCATGGCGCTCCGCTGACAATCGACCGCGTTCGTACCGTCGCTTTCCGCAGTACCAAGGGCGGTTATCGAGAGCCTCAGGTTGACCATCTTCTCGACTCCGTGATTGACGTCATGCTCGCGGTTCGCTAGTTCCCTCTGTTTTTTCAGGTCTGTGGGCTAACATCGCACTTATTGTGTTGAGAAATTCGCGAACAGCAATCATCCGCGCTCAGGCGAAAAGCCAGAGCGCAGATCTTTCTGGGCGCCATAAACGCTCAACATGGAGCCTTCGGGTCTTTGCTTCAGTCGTGAGCTTGGGCTTCGTCGCGACCTTCATGCTGGCAGCTCCCAATCAGGTCAATTCTGAGACGGTCTCCGCGGCGACCGTTCCCTTTAGCGCGGTTGAACGTGCCGAAGTGCAGTCAGTCACGGTTGCCGAGGGTTTCGTCAACGAAGTTTCGCACGACAAGTTAGCGATCAAAGAGCTCGTAATCGAGCCGGTGATTCCTGCAGAGACTGAGGCCGTAGTTGCCCCAGCCGCGGGAGTTCCCGATCCCGGCACTGCCCAGGCCATCGCGCAGTCGATGCTGACCGCCCGCGGCCTCGGTGCCGACCAGTACAGCTGCTTAGTGAGTTTGTGGAACCGGGAATCGGGATGGAACGTTTACGCCCTCAACTCTTCGAGCGGTGCATACGGCATCCCGCAGTCGCTTCCAGGCAGCAAGATGGCTACTGCCGGTGCCGATTGGGCCACGAACCCGGCAACTCAAATTGCGTGGGGTCTGAGCTATATCGAAGGACGCTACGCAACGCCGTGCGGTGCTTGGGAACATTCCGAAAACAACGGCTGGTACTAGCCACTCTTCCGTGAGCGCATAAGCTTGAGCTATGCCTCGATCGAATCGTCCCCGTGGGTCACGTCGCCCTGACGACAGCGATCCGGGTGATCTCAGCCGCGCACTCTACGGGTCACGGCGCACCGAGACCAAGTCCGACGGAATCTGGAATGTGCAGCCCGTTTCGCCGACTAATGCGGCTAAGACTTATACCTGTCCCGGATGCTCTCAGCAGATCTCGATCGGTGTTGCACACACGGTTGCGTGGCGCGCTGATGGCATTATGGGCGAAGTTGACGACATTGCGGGGCGGCGTCACTGGCACCAGCACTGCTGGAAAATCAGATTGTGAGATTCGTACTGTGAGCGAAGCCATCAGAGGGGCCACCGAACTTCCGGCGACGCGGGAAGACATTGAACTTCGAACGAGTGACGGCTTCACTCTGGTGGGGGAACTCTCGTTGCCGGAGTCTGGCGATGTTGCAGCGACTCTCGTCGCCCTTCATCCGTTGCCGACTGCCGGCGGGTTCATGGACTCCCACATCATTCGCAAGGCTGCTGCGAGACTACCGGCGCTTGCGGATGTTGCAGTGTTGCGCTTCAACTTTCGAGGGGTCGCTTCGCCTCGTGGCACGTCGGAGGGCTCGTTCGGTGATGGCATTCTCGAGGAGCATGATCTTGCGGCCGCAATGGAGTTTGTTCGTGAGCGCGGGTTGCCCAATGTTTGGCTTGTCGGTTGGTCGTTCGGCACTGAGGTGACGCTTAAATTCGGGCGTGAACATGAGATCACCGGTGCAATTTTGCTGTCTCCACCGCTGCACCGTGCAAGCGCTGAGGATGTTGCTGGCTGGGCGGACGACGAACGCCGCCTCGTTGCGGTCATTCCGGAACTCGACGACTACTTGCGTCCGGAAGAGGCCGCTCAACGATTCGCCTCAGTGCCCCAGATGGAACTCGTTGCGGTTGAGGGCGGAAAACACCTGTGGGTGGGGGAGGCTCAGACTTATCGGGTCCTCACCGAGATCGTAGCTAGGCTCAACCCGGTTGTTTTGCCATTGCCACGCACGTGGCCGCCGGAGAGCGCCTGACCGATTAGGCGCGTGCCTACAGCTCCGCCTGACGGGGAACAACGACCTGTTGGACCACGAGCAAGATTGCGGCCGCGACGGGGATGGCAATTAGTGCACCCAAAATGCCGAGTAACGTTCCCCCAGCGAGGGCTGCGATGACCACAAGGGCACCGGGAAGTTTCACTGCCTTGCTCATGATTCGCGGGTTGAGCAGGTAGGCCTCAACCTGCATGTAAATCAAGTAGTAGATTCCGACGGCGATGACGCTCGGCGGCCCGTTGAAGAGCAGGACGAGCAGCGAGATCACGATCGAGCCGCTCAACGTTCCCACGAGCGGGATAAGCGAGCCCAAGAATGCGATGAACGCGAGTAGAGCTGAATACTTCACCGGAAGTCCGAAGGCAGGGAAGATCCACGTGAGGATGATGAAGGAAAGCACACCGTTGACGAGAGCAAGCGAACCCTGACCGATGACGTAGCGTCCAACCGCTGTGCTCACTTGCTCAGCGAGGTCGATGAATTTTGCTCTTTTGGTCGCGGGCACAAGTTGGTAAATGCCCGACTTGATGTTGTTGATTGACGAAACGAAGTAAATCGTCAGAATGAGCACGATGATCGCGCCGGTGATTCCGGTGGCGATTCCGATTCCCACCGCGAAAACACCGCCACCGATCGTGGTGAAGTCAAGGTCAGTGAGCCAGGTGGTGAAGCCGTCAAGCAAATCCTCGACCTTGAGCCAAGGGAATGCTGTTTCGACGTTCTCTTTAATCGTCCCGTCGAAGAATGCGGTTACGAGCCGGGGGATTGCCCGAGACGCGTTTCGAACCTGTTCGGCGATGACCGGAACAATGGCGAAGACGAGGCCGGCAAATACGCCAAGCACTCCGACGAGCACCGTGAGAATCGCGGTCCAGCGGGGAAACTTTTTCGTCTCAAGCCACGTGACCAATGGGTCGAGGCCGAGAGCCAAGAAGAGTGCAGCCCCGACATAGGTGAGGATCGTGGCCAGCGAGATAATCGTTTGACCGATACCGACTGCAACGAGCACGCCGAGTCCGCCCAAAAGCCCGAGGCGAAATGGGTTGAGAATCTTCATGGAAATGCTCCGTCCAGCCTCATGCGACACGGTGTCAGGCTGGACGCAATTCTAGAGGCCGCGAGGCGAATTACCGGCCAACGTCCTCGGCTTGGCTCAGAACTCCACGGAGGTTCTCGAAGTAGCCGGCGACGGTTTCGCGCTCAGCCTTGATTTTGGTCAGGCGTTCTTCGGCGTCGGAGACCAACTCGCGTGAGCGCTCTTCGGCTTCCTCGAAGACGGACTTGGCGCGCTGCTCGGCATCCGCGAGCTCGCTAGCTGCTCGCTCGGACGCGTCAGCCAAAATCGCCTTCGCTTCGGACTGGGAATTGCTGCTGAGTTCCTCAGCTTCGACGCGCTTCGCGTTCGCTTCTCGAACGGCCTCGCCTAACTGTGCTTGAGCCTCTTCAAGGTAGTTCTGAGTTTGACTCGATGCTTCTTTGTGCTGGGCCAAGAATTCCTTTTCGGCGTCATCGCGACGGGTAGCCAATTCTTGCTCAAGCGCAATACGAGCAGCCTCGGCCTCACGCTCAATCGTGGTGCGGGCTTCTTCGAGTTGATGCTGAATGGATGCCCGAGTCGACTCGACTTCGTTGGCGAGTTCCGCGCGTTGACGGGCAATGTCTCGTTCGAGGTCTGCGGTCTGTTTCTGCACGTCGTGAGCGAGCGAGGCACGAGTCTCGGTGTCTTCTGTTTCCAGAGCGGTGCGTTTGCTGTCGATTTCAGCATCGAGATCGGCGTGGCGGCGTGCCATATCTTCTTCGAGGCCGGAGGTAGCGGAGGCGATTTCTGCTTCCAGCTCGTTGCGTCGTGTCGTCATTTCAGATTCGAACTCCGCGCGCGCCGTCGTACTTTCGTTCTCGAATTCGCGGCGCGCAGTGGTGATCTCTTCTTCGAGGCCGGCGCGGGTGGTCTCCACATCGTTCTCGAGTGCGGATCGCGTTGAACTGACCTCTTTGGCCAGGGCCTTCGTAGTGGTGGAGACTTCGCGGTCAAGTGCCTTCTTCTGCGCCGCGAGCTCTGCGGCAAGTTCGCCTCTGCTGGACTTGACGTGAGCCTCAAGCTCGGCGCGAGTGGTCGTAACCTCGTCATTGAGCGCGGCTTGGGCGGTAGCAACCTCGTTCTCGAGGTTCGAGCGAGTTGTGGTGACTTCTTTCTCGAGCTCGGCCTTGGTGACCTTGACTTCTTGCTCTAGCGCTGTCTTGGTAGTCGAGACTTCTTGTTCAAGCGCCGCCTTGGTGCTCGAAACTTCGTGTTCGAGGGCCGCACGAGTTGTGCTGACGTCGTCGTCAAGCACTGCGCGGGTTGTCGTGACATCGCTGTCGAGCTGTGTTCGCGCTTCATGTTCTTCGTGCGCCCAGAGTTCGCGTGCCTCGGTGAGTTCGGTGTCAAGCGACGTGCGCAAAGCAAGAACATCTTTTTCGAGTTCACTTCGCACGTTCGCCGCTTCAGCCTCCGCCGCGGAGCGAGTGGCTTCAGTTTCGGCTGCAAGCGTTGCGTAGGCGGCATCAAGCTCTGCTTGCTGTTTTGCTTGAGCGGCCTTTGTCTCGTTTGCGAGTTTCGCGTGCGCGGCCTTCGTCTCATTGCTGAGCTTTTTGTGCGCGGCTTTAGTTTCGTTTGCCAAGGTTTCGCGGGCTGACGTGGTTTCGGCTTCAAGCTCTGCGCGAGCCGTTTCGATTTCACGTGCGAGGTCAGTTCGTGCCTGCTCAACGTCACGCTCAAGGTCTTCGCGTTGTTTGGTGTTCTCGGCTTCGAAGGTGGCACGCCCGAGCTCTGCGTCGCGAGCCAACGATTCGGCGGCTTCGCGGGCCTCCGCGATTTCCGTTGCCGTGCTTGCGCGAAGTTCGATCATGGCGCGCTCGGTTTCGGCACGAAGTGCAGAGGCCTCACGCTTTGCCGAAGTTCGGGCGTCTGCAGCTTCCGTTGCCACAGCGCCTCTAATGGTCGCGGCTTCGCGCGCAGCATCTCCGGTGAGCTGTGCTGCGTCATCTCGAGCGCGCGCAATGAGCGAATCAGCGTCACTCTGAGATGCAGAAGCTAGCGCCGCCGCCTCACGGTTGGCTTCAGCCAGAATGCGTTCGGATTCAGTCGTGGTCTCGTTGCGCAGCGTGCTGGTTTCCGCAAGCACCGCTTTGCGCATCTTCTCGGCATCAATATCAGCCTGACTGATGAGTTGCGTTGAGTGCTCTTCGGCAACTCGAAGCATGCTCTCTAGCTTTGATCCGAGCCCGCTATATGTCGGGCTGCCTGACTCATCGAGTTCTGCCTGCAAATCTTCGTTGACAGCGAGCAGCCGCTTTACCTCTTTGGTTGACGAGGTGCGATCGGCTTTGGCAGCAACAAGTTCGCGACGAAGTTCGCCGATCATCTTGTCGACATCTTCCTTTTTATAGCCGCGCATTTCGGTGCCGAAATCAGTATCGTTGGCGGCCAAGACGTCTCCTCGGTGTCAGCGGAATGGACCTTCCGAGTTTAGTGGTGTGGAGCGTCTAACGACGATTCTCGGGGAGCTCGAGTTTTTCGCGCTCAACGTTCTCCCAGTCAGTTCCCAGATGGAGAACTGGCTGCCCGCACGCCCATCCGCTATTCTTGAACGTCTTTGTTGTTGCCTACCCGCCTAGATCGGGTCCTCAAACCTGCAGACCGAACTGAGGTTCCGCCAACGTGGCGAAGGGTTTCGTGACGAGAGTCACTGTGGGCAACGCGAAAGGAGAGATAGTGAGATTCGTTCTCGCCATAGTTAGCTTTATGCTCGCGGCCGTTCTAATGGGCTACGGCATCGCCCAACAAACCATTCTTGCGACGCCTGACGAGGTCAGCGTGTCGACGGAAACTGATGGCACAGCCCCGCTCACCGTCGTCGACGGCGCCGCATTCAACGCGTACGAAGGAAAGCAGACGATCAGCGTCGAGGGTCCCGGGCGTATCGTTGCCGCCTACGGTCGCACGACCGATGTCGTCGCCTGGGTTGGCGACGCCAGCTACAACCTGGTTACTGTCGATCCCGAATCGGGCGAGCTTGTCTCCGAAACCATTACGGGCAGTGAGCAAGAAGTTCCTGACCCCTATGCGTCAGACCTCTGGCTCGAGGATTACACGGCCGATCTTTCTCTAGCATTGACCGTTAAAATTCCGAGCAACGTCTCCTTCATTTTGGCTGCTGACGGCGTAGAACCAGCGCCCAACGCCGTTTCGCTCACGTGGCCGCTCGACAATTCCACTCCGTGGGCGACACCACTGATCATGGGTGGGGCAGCCGTACTTTTGCTCGGTCTAATCTTCCTGATGTGGGCGGTGCATCACATGCGTCGTTCCGGCGGCCCTCGTCGTAAACCGCAGAAGATGCCCAAGGTTCCCAAAAAGCCGCGCTACCGCCCATCGAAGCGAGTGTCGCGGGGCAGCGAAGCCAGCACTATCAAGACCACCACCAGGATCGCGATTCCGGTATTGCTCTTGAGCGCACTCGTCCTGAGCGGTTGCACTGTTACCTCGTCCCCCGGGGCCTCTGAGGTAGCAAACGGTCCGACACCCGGGCCAACGTCGACCTCAGCAGGCACCGAAACTCTGCCGCCAGCAGCATCCGTGCGCCAGCTGGAGAAAATTGTCGCGCGAGTAAGCGCGGTAGCGGTCGAGGCTGACGAAGATGGCGACGCAGACCTCATCAAGACCCGCTTCAGCTCGGCAGCGCTCGAGTACCGTCTTGCCAACTACACAATGCGCGAGGCAGACAGCGCGATAGCTGCTCCGATCGCTATCCCTGATGGTCCAGTGCAGCTAACTTTGCCGCAGCAAACCGAGTCGTGGCCTCGCACCGTTTTCACGATCATTCTGGATGAGGCTGACACCACGGTCGCTCCCATTGCGCTGTTTCTTGAACAAGCGTCACCACGCGAGAACTACAAAGTCAGTTACGCGGTGAGCTTAGAGCCCTCCGTTGTGTTCCCTGACGTGGTCGCGGCCAGTGTCGGAACGTCTCGGCTCGACAAAGACAGTGCGCTGCTTCGTTCAACCCCGACCGAAGTTGCTCTCGATTACGCCGAAATCCTTGAACAGGATGTAGAAAGCGACTCCTACCTAGACTTCGACCCTGAGGGCGACAGTCTGCGGGTTAACGTAGGACTTGCGGTCAAGAACAAGGAAAAGTCGGAGCTCTCGAGCACAGCGACACTCACCTATGGTCATGAGCTGGGAACAGCAGACCCCATCGCGATGTCCACTATCGACGCTGGAGCCATCGTTGCGGTTCACCTCTATGAAACGAAAGAGGCAAAGCCAAAGGAAGAGGGCTCTGCCGTCACCTTCAGTGGCCAAACGAAGGCATTGTCGGGAATCTCCATCACCGAGACCGGCATAAAATCTACCTACGGAGATCAGTTACTCTTTTATGTTCCAGCAGCAGGTAGCGGAGAAAAAATCGTCCTGCTCGGATACACCCAAGGACTTGTCGCAGCAACGGAGTTGAAATGACCAACACCCCCCTAGACGGGTCTAGCCTGCGCGGCGCCGTCGACCTCTCGTCGCTGGTGCGCCAGCACAACACGCCAGAAGCACCTCCGAGCGCGGAAGGCGCCTCGGCGCCCAGCGGCTACGTCACCAATGCCAGCGATGCCACGTTCACGCAGGTGCTTGAGCTCTCAAACACGGTTCCGGTAATCGTGGAGTTCTTCGGTCAAGGAATTGAACCAACCCTTGAGCCCGTCATCACGTCCTTTGCAGGAAAGTTCGCTCTCGTGACGGTCGATGCAACGAAGAACCCTCAGCTCGTTCAGGCTTTCCAAGTGCAGCAGGTCCCAACGATCGCGGCCGTGGTTGGGGGCAGCCCCATGCAACTCTTCGCCGGAGTGATGCCCGAAAACGACCTCAAAGAAGTGCTCGAGCAGGTGCTGCAAGTTGCCGCGCAAGCCAACGTCACCGGCACTCTTCCGGCTGGTGAGGCATCCGAGGAGGAAACGCAGGAGCCTGTTGAAGAGCCGCTGCCGCCGCTGCATCAAGAAGCTTTCGATGCCATTTCAGCAGGGGATTTCGCCACTGCGATTCAGGCGTACGAAACCGCAATTGTTCAGAATCCTCGCGACCAGCAGGCGATCGCCGGGCTTGCTCAGGTGTCGCTCCTCGCTCGACTCGACAACGTGACCGCAGCTGACGTGCGAACGGCAGCAGCGCAAGACCCTACCGACGTGACCGCCCAGCTGGCAGTCGCCGACCTCGATACTTCAGGAGGGCATCTGGGTGATGCTTTCGCTCGCCTCCTTGATCTTTATCCTTCAGCGGATGCCGAGGGTAAAAATTCGATCCGCGTGCGACTGCTCGAGTACTTCGAGATCGGCGGCGCTGAAGATCCCCGCGTTGCCGACGCCCGCCGACGCCTAACTCTGCTGCTCTACTAGCCGAGCTAGCGCTGACCCGTCGACGGTCAGAGCGAATCAGATCATTGGTGGAGGTTGTCGCGCGCGATCGCGGCGAATGTCGCATCGGTAGCGCGTGCTAGGTCACTCGGCGCGAGTTCGATATCGAAGCCTCGTTTGCCCCCACTGACGAACACCGTGTCGAAAAGTTCAGCGGTTTCATCGATTACGGTGCGGTGCGCCGTTTTTTGTCCAAGAGGGCTGATGCCGCCGACGATGTAACCCGTGCGTCGTTGTGCGATTTGTGGGTCCGCTAGGACCGCTTTCTTGCCATTGATGGCACTCGCTAGAGCTTTGAGGTCCAGTTTTCCCGAGACAGGCACCACAGCGACGACGAGTTCATCGTCGACGGCAACCATGAGCGTCTTAAATACTCGCTGGGGGTCGATCCCCAACTCTGTTGCCGCTTCGCGACCGAATTCGGCAGCGGTCGAGCTGTGTTCGTAGGGATGCGGTGTGAACGGGATTCCGTGGGCATCGAGCGAGACTGTCGCTGGCGTTCCGAGCGCCATTAGTGTGCTCCGGCGAAGGCGCTGAAAACCATAAGGTCGAAGTGCTGCTGCATGCGATCTAGAGTAATGACACGTGCGCATCCATAGGGAGCGCTCGTGGAATTAACGGAGTTGCAGTGACTATTTATTTGGATCACGCGGCCACGACGCCGATGCGTCCTGCCGTGGTTGAGGCGTTCGCCGCCGCATTGCCGGTCGTGGGCAACCCGTCATCGATTCATTCTCAGGGCCAGTCAGCGAAGCGGATGCTCGAGGAGGCTCGTGAAATCGTTGCGACCAGCCTGGGGGCAGATTCGGTCGAGGTTACTTTTACTTCCGGGGGCACCGAAGCGATCAATCTTGCGATCAAGGGCCTATTTTGGGCCCGAAATGTCGGAGCTGTTTCTCGCCCCCGCATCCTGGTGGCGCGGGCCGAACACCACGCGACGATTGATGCTGTGGAGTGGATGCGAGAACACGACGGCGCAATTCTGGACTGGATTCCCGTCGACGCGTCGGGTCGAATCGACATTGACTACGTTCGTGGTGCGCTCGCGGATGACGTTGCTCTGGTCACGATGCTGTGGGCCAACAATGAGGTGGGAACTCTGCAGCCGGTCTCGGAGGTTTCCGCGCTGGCCGCGGTCCACGGAGTTCCGGTGCACGTCGACGCGGTATCGGCGTTTGGGTACGTGCCCGTCGACTTTCACGCGGTGGGTGTGGCAGCCCTCAGCGTTTCCGCGCACAAGATCGGGGGACCGGTTGGAGTAGGGGCCCTCCTCATTGCACGTTCGGCGACGGTGACGCCGTTGATTCATGGCGGTAGTCAGCAGCGATCCCGCTCGGGCACTTTGGATGCTCCCGGAGCGGTGGCGTTTGCGGTGGCAGCACGAGAGGCTACCGACGGTTTGACGACAAAAGCTCTGCAGCTGACCGGGTTGCGCGACTCGCTCATTTCGGGAGCGCGCGCAGCGGTGCCGGGAGCGGTGCTCCGCGGCGACGCGCGCGACAGGCTGCCTGGCAATGTGCACTTCACCTTCCCGGGTTGCGAAGGCGATTCATTGTTGTTCCTGCTCGATGTTGCAGGGTTTAGCGTTTCTACTGGCTCTGCTTGTCAGGCTGGCGTCCCTGAGGCGAGCCATGTTCTTCTGGCGATGGGTCTTGATGAGCCCACCGCTCGTGGTGCCTTGAGAATTTCTTTGGGGGAGACGACGACCGCGGCAGAGGTCGCCCAGTTCGTGGAGGCACTTCCCCGGGCTGTCGAGCAGGCTACGGCCGCCGGTTATGCCAGCCGGGATACCGTTCTTGGGCATTATCCCAGCACCTAAACCGAAAGCGATTGACAGCGTTTACCTGCACCTGTAAGTTTTTTATTACAGATCGAGGTGATGGATGAACTCTCACGAGCTCGGAGCGTGGTTGGCGGCAGTCGCTAACCCGCAACGCATGCGTATTCTTGCCGAACTCTCTGGCGGCCAAAAACACGTCAGTGACTTGGCAAGACGAGTGGGGATGTCACGCGCGCTTCTGTACATGCACCTAGCAAAGCTCGAAGAATCGGGTTTCGTTGCCGGCCATCACGAACTGAGTGACGACGGCAAGGCGCTCAAGTTCTTCGAAGTTGTGCCGTTTCGCGTCACAGTCACACCGGCACTGCTGGCGAGAGCGGTGCATCAATCCGCGCAAGAAGCCGATGATGCTGACGGCCCCGAATCAGCCAGCAATCGCACCTCACCTAAAGGAAAATGATGGAAATCTTCTACAGTCTCTGGTTCTGGATCGGCATCATCTCGGTGGTGGGAATCATCGCGGGTGTCATTATTCACGCCCTCGATAAGAAAGCCGAGATGGCGAAGCACGGTGCGGATACGCAGGCGGGCGGGGACTATCGTGCGCTTGCCGAGCAAACACTCGAGGCCAACAAGGCGCTCATTCTGCGACTGGATGCCGTGGAAAGTCGATTAGCGGCCGTCGAGAAGACCCTCACTGATATCCCGCAGTAAGAACTTGCCAAGCACCACGTCTCGTACACTTGTTTCATGAAGGTTTTAGCAGCGATGAGTGGCGGAGTGGACTCCGCGGTTGCTGCCGCGCGGGCAGTCGAAGCAGGGCACGAGGTTGTCGGGGTGCATTTGGCGCTCAGTCGGCAGCCAGGAACCCTGCGCACAGGCGCTCGCGGGTGTTGCACCATTGAAGATTCGATGGATGCGCAGCGAGCAGCCAACATCATCGGCATCCCGTATTACGTGTGGGATTTTTCTGAGCGATTCAAGCTCGATGTTGTGGATGACTTCATTGCGGAGTACTCGGCTGGTCGAACCCCGAACCCCTGCATGCGCTGCAACGAGCGCATCAAGTTCGCTGCCCTTCTCGAGAAGGCTGTTGCTCTCGGCTTTGACGCAGTAGCTACCGGTCACTACGCCAACATCGTTGATGACGAGAATGGCAACCGCGAACTCCACCGGGCCGCAGCATGGGCAAAAGACCAGTCCTACGTTTTGGGAGTGCTCACTACTGAGCAACTCGCTCACAGCATGTTCCCGCTTGGCGCGACTCCGTCCAAGGCAGAGATTCGGGCCGAAGCCGCCGAGCGCGGTTTTTCGGTAGCGAACAAGCCAGACTCGCACGACATTTGCTTCATTCCTGACGGCAACACCCGCGGCTGGCTAGCCGACAAGGTCGGTGCTGAGCAGGGCGAAATCCTTGATCGCACTGGTGCAGTCCTTGGCAAGCACGAGGGCGCTGTCGCGTTCACGATTGGCCAGCGCAAGGGGCTCAATGTCGGTTATCCGACGGATGACGGCAAGCCACGTTTCGTGTTGGAGATCCGACCGAAGACCAATGAGGTTGTTGTGGGGCCGCGCGAAGCGTTGGCACTCTCGGAGCTCGCTGGAACGAAATTTTCCTGGGCTGGTCGCGATCCTCAAGCGTCTGGATTCATCACTGAGCCGCACGAAAGCTTTGAATGTCACGTTCAGGTGCGCGCGCACTCCGACCCCATGCCCGCTGTCGCGCGTATTGCGCCGGCAACGGAGGGCACGGACAACGTGGGCGATGCAACAGGTCCTGAACTGATCGTGAACCCGAACGAGCCATTGATCGGCGTCTCACCCGGTCAGACTGCGGTCATTTATGTTGGCACGCGAGTGCTTGGCCAGTTCACTATCGCTCGCACCGTCTCAGCGGTTCCCGTCGAGGTTTAGCCCGCAGAATCCTGTGCGATTTCGGCACGGTGCAGCTTTAGTCGTAGGCGCTGTTTACACTTGACTGGTGGCCAACAACTCCGAAAAAAGCGGTTCAGCGAGCACGTCTGACGAGCAGGTCTCTGAGACAACCGATCCGTCTCTTGCTGTAGCGCGTGACGAGGTCGATGCCCTCACGACACGAATCCTCGAGCTGCGCGACGCCTACTATGTTCGCGATGAAACGCTCGTTGATGACGCCGAGTACGACCGGCTAATCGCGCAGCTTGAACAGCTGGAGCTCAGGCATCCAGAGCTGCAAAGTCAAGACAGCCCAACTTTGCGTGTTGGTGGCCGGGCAGCTGCGCTTTTCGACCCGGTCGAGCACGTCGAGCGCATGCTTAGCCTCGACAACGTGTTCTCGCTTGACGAGTTTGCCGAGTGGGCTGCCAAAGTTCAGCGAGACTCTGCACGCCACATCGACTACTTGTGCGAACTCAAGATTGACGGTCTCGCCATTAATCTTCGGTACGTCGACGGCATCCTCGTCAGTGCAGCGACGCGCGGCGACGGTCGAGTCGGCGAAGACGTGACCGAGAACATTGTGCGCGTTGAGGGCATCCCGCACCGACTGGAAGGCACCGGTCATCCGGCCATCGTTGAAGTACGCGGTGAAGTCTTTATCCCTCTCGACCTGTTCCGCGAACTTAACGCTGAACAAACCCGTATCGGCGAGAAAATTTTCGCCAATCCACGTAATGCTGCCGCAGGCTCGCTTCGTCAAAAGTCAGAGGGCAAATCTGCCGAAAAACTGACCAACATGCGGCGACGGTTGTCGTCATTGCGGATGCTCGTGCACGGCATTGGGGCCTGGGACGGCACGCGCGCAGGGCACGATCCGATTCGCAGCCAGAGTGAAATCTACGGGGTGCTCGCCACGTGGGGCCTTCCAACAAGCTCGCACTTTAAAGTTGTTGACTCCGGTGATAAGGCTGCCGAATTCATTCGCTATTTCGGAGAGCATCGCAACAGTGTCGAGCATGAGATTGATGGCATCGTCATCAAAGTCGATGAGCTTGCGCTTCACGACGAGCTTGGGGCAACGTCACGCGCTCCGCGGTGGGCGATCGCCTACAAGTACCCGCCAGAGCAAGTGAACACCAGACTGCTCGACATTGTGGTGGGCATCGGGCGCACGGGTCGTGCTACTCCCTATGCGGTTATGGAGCCAGCGCTCGTCGCCGGATCCGTGGTGCGTCAGGCAACTTTACATAATCAGGATGTCGTCAAGCGCAAGGGTGTACTCATCGGAGACATGGTTGTGCTCCGCAAAGCGGGAGACGTGATCCCAGAGATTCTTGGCCCGGTCGAAGAGCTTCGCAATGGTACCGAACGCGCTTTTGTGATGCCGACGAACTGTCCCGAGTGCGGAACACCGCTCCGCGCGATGAAAGAGGGCGATATTGATCTTCGTTGCCCCAATGCGCGCAGCTGCCCTGCCCAAGTGCGCGGCCGCATTGAACATGCTGGCAGCAGGGGAGGGCTCGACATTGAGGTGCTTGGCGAAGTCGTGGCGCGTGCGCTGACGCAGCCCCGGCATCCTGCCGTGCCGCCGCTCGTCAACGAAGCGGGGCTATTCGATCTCTCTGTCGAAGACCTGTTTCCTATTGTCGTCGCGGTGCGTGACTCAGATACCGGCGAGGTCGTTACCAATGAAGACGGCTCGGAGAGAACGATTACGCCATTCCGGCGTGTGCGCAAACTCAGTGGCGCAGGGGCTGACCCTGTGTTCGATCCTGACGCCAACGACTTCGCTGGCGACGCGGATGCGGTTCCTTCCAGTAATGCGATCAAACTCATCGCCAATTTGCAGGAGGCAAAAACTAAGCCCCTCTGGCGCTTGTTGGTAAGCCTCAGCATCCGCCATGTCGGACCGGTGGCGGCGCGCGCGCTTGCCGAATACTTTGGATCGCTTGAGGCGATTCGTGCAGCTAGCCGTGAGCAATTGGCTGCCGTAGACGGTGTCGGGCAGATCATTGCTGATTCTGTGGGCGACTGGTTTGAGGTGGATTGGCATCAGGAGATTGTGCGTCGTTGGGAGGTATCTGGCGTTCAGTGGTCGACTCCCGATCATCCGGGCCCGGGTGCAGCGCAATCGAGCGATGGGCTCCTTGCCGGGCTCACTATCGTCGCGACGGGCAGCCTCGAAGGCTTCACGCGCGAGGGCGCTCAAGAGGCGATCATCGCTGCAGGAGCCAAAGCGGCATCGAGCGTAAGCAAGAAGACTGACTACGTCGCAGCGGGACCCGGCGCCGGATCCAAACTGACAAAGGCGGAAGAGCTAGGGATCACCATTCTCGATGCCGCCCAGTTCTCTCGTCTCCTAAGCGAGGGCCCGTCAGCTCTCGAGGGCTAGTCGCACGAGACGAATGCGAGCATTCCCCCTAAAGGGGGTCGGAGTCCCCTAAGATTGGGCTAACTTGTTTGCGTGCGGGGATGGTACGCAAACAAAGTTGTGAGGGGATTGCCCGACTTTGTTGCTAGAAATTGCCGTTGTTATTGCTACCTCGGTCGCAGGTTTACCCGCCACCGAGGTTCCGAGCGCGCCTTCAGCGATTCACGCTGCGGTCGCCAGCGATGCACCTCCGGCGCTAATCGACCCCATTGCTGAACTGGGATCAGGGATTTTCGGCGGAGCCGGTACCGGTGGAACCAGCATTCAAACAGCGTCATTGGGAGCGAAAACGCTGTCGTCGCTTGCAAGTATTCCCGCCGGCGACATCGCTCAATATTTCGCTGCACGGCCTGCCGCGGTCGAAGAGCTGTTGGCGCAACAGCCTCCAGCGCAACAAGTAGCACTGTGGTGGGGCGATCTGGACGCTGGGCGTCAGACTGCCCTTCAAGTTGCGTCACCACGACTGCTCGGCAATCTCGAAGGTGTCCCATACACAATTCGCGACACGAGCAACCGCACGATGCTCAACCAGACCATTTCTGAACTCACGGCGGTCGTCAATTCGGATGCCGGCAGAGCAGTGCAGCAAAATGCGCGACTTCAACTGAAGATGTTGTCTGCGATATCGGCCGCCCTCCTCGATGGAGGAACCGAACCCGACCGCACACTTGTGACGCTCGACGTTGCGGGTCAGGGCCGCGCGGCGATCGTTCTTGGTGACTTGAACGACGCTGACTATGTCAGTTTTTTGGTCCCAGGGATGTTCTTCACCATCGAGAACCAAATGTCGTACTGGGTTGACGCCGCGAGCGAATTGAATGTGCAACAGCAGTTGTGGCTCGACCACTTCGAGGCAAAGTCCCCGTTCATTCGCAATGAATCAGTGGCGACCGTTGCGTGGATCGGCTATGACACCCCCAACCTGACAAATGTTGGAGCCATTGACAATGCGGATCAGGGCCGGGATTCACTTGCGGTCGCAATCCTTGGTTTGCAGGCGTTGCGTGCCGACGACCAGCCCTATGTTTCGATTGTCGCTCACTCCTACGGCTCGACAGCAGCACTTATGGCGCTCTCGGAATATGACTTTGAGATTGACGCGTTGGCGCTCGTCGGATCACCGGGCAGCCCTGCCAAGTCTGTCGCTGACTTGAATGTGCGCGGTGGCAATGTGTTCGTGGGGGAAGCGGCCTGGGACCCCATTCCCAATAGTTCCTACTTTGGTCCCGATCCAGGTTCGGCGTCTTTCGGCGCGAAGTCGTTGGGAGTCAGTGGCGGCTTCGACATCATTATGAAGCAGCCGTTGACGGGCTCCGTTGGCCACAACGAATATTTCACGCCGGGGAGCGAAGCGATGCGGAACTTTGCGTTGTTGTGCATCGACCGCAGTGATCTCGTCATCGCCGAGGGCGCTCCTGCAGTGCAGCGCGCGGTTGCGCCGATAGGGAGTCGCGAGCGATAGTGGCGTCACGTTCTGTGCGACGGCTCGGCCTCTCTGAAGGCCATGTCGGCGATCCGGCGTTGATCGAGCGTGTCCAGCGTGCTGTTGCGCCACGGCAACACGATCACCTGAGTGTCGCTGTCCTTGCCTCCGGGGGATGGGAGTGGGCCCACTTTGGTGCAGCGGATGCGCAATCCTACGAGATCGGTTCGATCACGAAGACTTTCACTGCCGCACTTTTTGCGATTGCGATCGACAGAGGTGAGCTCAGCGCTGAGACGACTGCAGGTGCTGTTCTTGAGCTGGGGGACAGCGCTGCCGCGGCTCTCCGTCTCGGCGACATCGCGACCCACCACAGTGGGTTACCTCGGCTGCCCCTCAACTTTGCCGACCTTCGCCGTGGGGCTCGGGCCGTGCGAGCGCGACGAGATCCGTACGAAGCGTCCGTTGACGAACTGGTGAGCTTGGCAGCGAGGTCTCCCATGGCGAAGCCGGGTGCCTTCCTGTACTCGAATCTCGGCTATGCGGTGCTGGGGCAGGCTGTCGCCGCCGCAGCTGAGCAGAGCTATGCACAACTCCTCGCTGAACGAATCACACGACCGCTCGCTTTGGCCGATACACAATCGTTTCCCAAAGTCGAAGACCTTCCCGCGGGCGCCCCGCGAGGTCGCGATCGCCGCGGACGGACGAGTGACCCCTGGACGATGAATGCCTATGGGCCGGCAGGCAACATCCGTTCTACGCTGCAGGACATGATGCGCTACGTGCAGGCGCAACTCGAGAACAGTGCCCCCGGAGTTTCCGCGACAGCACCTCAAGTAGCGGTGCGCGGTCAGGGCGAGATCGGGTATGCCTGGATAACTCGCCAGGATGGGCTCACCTGGCACAACGGGATGACGGGTGGCTTCGCGAGCTTTGTCGGCTTCGATCGTTCCCGGTCTCGCGCGGTTGTGGTGCTGAGCAACACGGCAGTAAGTGTCGACCGTCTCGCGCTGTCGCTCGTTGCTCCTCGCTAAGCCGAATAGACTTATACGGTTCCCTGTCTGTTTCCCATCTTCGGAGCTCCATGACTGACACCAATCCCGGTGCGATCACTAGCGAGGTCGTTACGCACCTCGCATCGCTCGCCCGAATCGCCCTTACCCCGGAAGAAATCGAGAAGCTCACTGGTGAGCTTGGTGCGATTGTCGATTCCGTGGCCAAGGTCAGCGAGGTCGCAACCGACGAGGTTCCGGCAACAAGCCACCCGATTCCGCTCAGCAACGTCTTCCGCCCTGATATTCCTGGGGTGACGCTCACTACCGAGCAGGCTTTGGCAGGAGCACCCGAACACGATGGTTCACGTTTTGCGGTTAGCGCGATTCTGGGAGAAGAGCAGTAATGGCAGATCTGAACGACCTCACCCGCATCTCGGCATCCGACTTGGCTAGCAAGCTGAGCTCGGGCGAAGTGTCTTCGGTCGAAGCGACTCAGGCGCACCTCGACCGCATCGCCGCGGTCGACGGCAAGGTCAATGCGTTTCTTCATGTATCGACGGATGCTCTCGCTAATGCCAAGCGCATTGATGAACGCCGCGCGGCGGGGGAGTCGCTCGGCGAGCTCGCCGGCGTGCCTGTCGCGGTCAAAGATGTGCTGTGCACGATCGATATGCCCACGACCGCAGGGTCGAAAATTCTTGAAGGCTGGGTTCCGCCGTACGACGCGACCACCGTGGCGAAGCTGCGCACGGCTGGATTGATCCCGCTCGGTAAGACCAACATGGACGAGTTCGCCATGGGGTCATCGACCGAACACTCCGCGTACGGACCGACGAAGAACCCGTGGGATCTCGACCGAATTCCTGGTGGGTCCGGTGGTGGCTCGGCCGCTGCAGTTTCCGCGTTCGAAGCGCCTCTTGCTCTCGGGTCAGACACCGGTGGCTCGATCCGCCAGCCAGCTTCTCTCACGGGTTCCGTTGGGGTGAAGCCCACCTATGGTGGAGTCTCTCGCTACGGGGCGATCGCTCTGGCGTCGTCGCTCGACCAGGTTGGGCCCGTCTCGCGCACCGTTTTGGACTCGGCTCTGCTTCACGATGTCATCGGCGGCCACGATCCCCGCGATTCAACCTCGCTCAACGAGCAGTGGCCGTCGTTTGCCGCCGCAGCTCGCGCCGGTGCCGCAGCCGAAAGCCTCAAGGGGCTTCGGGTTGGTGTCATCAAGCAGCTCGACAGCCCTGGCTTCCAGGCTGGTGTTTCGCAGCGTTTTCACGAAGCGCTGCAGCTGCTCACCGATTTCGGCGCCGAGATCGTTGAAGTGGATGCTCCGCACTTCGAATATGCCGTCGAGGCGTACTACCTCATCCTTCCCGCCGAAGCGTCGAGCAACCTCGCGAAGTTCGACTCTGTACGTTTCGGCCTGCGCGTGACGCCAGAGGGTGGCGGCACGGTCGAGGACGTCATGGCGGCAACTCGCGAGGCTGGTTTCGGTGCTGAGGTCAAGCGCCGCATCATCCTCGGCACCTACGCGCTCAGCGCTGGCTACTACGACGCGTACTACGGCAGCGCTCAGAAGGTGCGCACGCTCATTCAGCGCGACTTTGCTGCGGCCTTCGAGAAGGCTGACGTTCTCGTCTCGCCGTCGGCGCCGACCACCGCATTCAAGCTCGGTGAGAAGCTCGAAGACCCGATGGCGATGTACCTCAACGACGTCACGACGATTCCGGCTAACCTTGCCGGCATCCCCGGTATGGGCCTTCCAATGGGTCTTGCGCCCGAGGATGGCCTGCCGACTGGGTTCCAGATCATGGCCCCGGCTCGCGGTGATGCGCGGCTCTACGAGCTTGGCGCAACGCTCGAGCGTTTGCTCGAGCAGCAGTGGGGTCACACCCTGCCGAGCCAGGTTCCGTCGCTGGGCTAGTGAGCGTTTAGCTCTGGCGGTCGCGGGCGACTAGTCGGTGACGGCTTGGCGCTCGCGGTAGGCGATTTGGTTCATCCGGTTTCCGCACCGAATGCCGCAAAATCGGCGTGACCCATTTCGTGACAGGTCGGCCATAAGTCCTTCGCAGTCTGGCGCTTCGCAACGCCGCAAACGCCACATGGCATCGGAGCGCACGACGTCGACGAGGGCGAGGCCGACCTCGGCCTGAATGCGCTCGGCAAGTGGTGCTTCGGGATCATTGGCGTGCAGGTGCCAGTCGAAGTCGTCGTGCCGCGCTAGGAAAGGCAGTGCGTTTGCTTCGGCGAGCATGGCGTTGATTTCGATGGCAGCATCGTCGCGTGTCAGCTTCCACACGCCGCGGATGCGGTCCCGGACTGCGCGAACTTCAGCGACCTCGGTGTCATCACGGTCAATGCGACCGCTGAACCGAAACTGCATGACGAGAGAGTGCACTTGGGCGGCTGTGCCAAGCTCATCCTCGCCTGATCTGCTGGCAAGCTGGTGCGTGTTTCCGAGCAAAACGGCAAACTCGAGACTCTCCACGGTGTCAGGGGCAAAATGCAATTTGACTCCTTATTTCTTTCGAGACTAACGTCATCAGAAATACCCGTCAATCTCGTTCGAAGCAGTAGCCAATGAAACGCTCAACCACAACTTTCGGAATGCTCATCGCGCTCGTCGCTGCGGCCAGTTTTGGCCTTTCAGGTGCACTCATTAAACCGGTGCTCGAGGCCGGTTGGAGCCCAGCGGCAGCAGTCACGCTCCGCGTTCTCATCGGTGGAACGGTTCTCGCCCCGTTCGCGATCGTCGCGCTCAAAGGGCGCTGGATTGCCCTCTGGTACGCGCGCAGCCGCATCCTTCTCATGGCGATCATCGGTGTCGCTGGCACCCAACTGGTGTACTTCGCGGCCGTCGAGCGCATCCCTGTTGGCATCGCGATTCTTCTGGAGTACATGGCGCCGCTTCTTCTTGTCGCCTTTGCGTGGGTCACGACGCGGCGAACTCCAAAAGCGGTTGTACTGATCGGTTCCGTTGTCGCCCTCGGCGGACTCATTCTTGTGGTCTCACCCGAGGGTTCGGGAGCACTCGACCCGATCGGTATCCTTTTCGGCGCGAGCGCGGCGATTGGCGCCGCCGTGTATTACGTCGTCGCTGCGCGCTCGAGTGAGGGTCTCCCTGCGGTCGCACTTGCTGCGGCCGGGTTGCTTATTGGCGGCATCCTTCTTGGTCTCGTTGGCCTTGTGGGCATTGTGCCCTTCGATATGCCGATGGTGGATGTCACGGTGCTGGGCATCGTGGCGCCGTGGTGGGTTCCGCTGCTCATCGTGGGTATTGTCGCGACCGGTATCGCGTATTCGACGAGCATTATGGCGAGTGAGATGCTCGGTTCCCGCCTCGCGTCATTTGTCGGATTGCTCGAGGTTGTGACGGCGGCGATCTATGCCTGGCTGCTGATCGGCGAAAACTTGTCGCTGATGCAGTTCGTTGGGGGAGCGCTCATCTTGGCGGGGATCGCGTTCGTCCGTTCCGAGAAAACGGAAGAGTTCAGCGACTTCACGATCGAAGCTGAGGCCTTCCCGAGTGAAGATGACGAACCAATTTTGGCGCCAGCATCCGCGCCGCTCGAACCGGGTACCGATACGGTGCCGCTGCGCCACGTACAATCATCTGGTGGCTAAAGCTGAATTGATGGACTACGACAAAGCACTCGAACTATTTGAGCCGACGCTCGGTTTCGAGGTGCATGTTGAGTTGAACACCCAGACCAAGATGTTCTCGGATGCGCCGAACCCGGCAGCTTCCGGTGCGGAGCATGCCGAACCGAACACGATGATCACTCCGGTTGATCTCGGTTTGCCCGGCAGCTTGCCTGTTGTCAATGAAGAGGCGATCAAATATTCGATCTCGCTCGGTCTTGCGCTTGGCTGCCAGATCGCGCCGAGTTCACGCTTCGCTCGCAAGAACTATTTCTACCCTGACCTAGCGAAGAACTACCAGATCAGCCAGTTCGATGAGCCGATTGCGTTTGAGGGTTCGGTCGACATCGAGCTCGAGAGCGGTCGCACGATTACGATTCCGATCGAGCGTGCGCACATGGAAGAAGACGCGGGCAAGCTCACTCACGTGGGTGGCGCTACCGGTCGCATCCAGGGCGCAGAGTATTCGCTGGTTGATTACAACCGTGCCGGTGTTCCGCTGGTCGAGATCGTCACGCACATGATCACGGGCACTGAGGCGGATGCTCCCGAGGTCGGCAAGGCGTATGTCTCTGCTATTCGCGACATCGTTCGTTCGCTCGGCATCTCCGAGGCACGCATGGAGCGCGGCAACTTGCGCTGTGACGCCAACATTTCGCTGAGCCCTCGTGGTTCGGGAAAGCTTGGCACTCGCACGGAAACCAAGAACGTGAACTCGATGCGTAGCGTTGAGCGCGCGGTTCGTTATGAGATCCAACGCCAGGCTGCAATTTTGCAGAAGGGTGGAACGATCACTCAGGAGACCCGTCACTGGCACGAAGACACTGGTGTGACGAGCGCTGGTCGCCCCAAGAGCGACGCCGATGACTACCGCTACTTCCCTGAGCCCGATTTGTTGCCCGTTGAGCCTTCGCTCGCGTTGATCGAAGAGCTGCGTGCAGCACTCCCTGAGCCTCCTGCCGAACGCCGTCGTCGCCTTCAGGCAGCGTGGGGGTTCACTGACCTTGAGTTCCGCGATGTCAACAACGCTGGTCTCTTCAGTGAAATTGAGGCCACGATTGAGGCCGGTACCACTGCGGCTCAGGCGCGCAAGTGGTGGACGGGCGAGATCGCTCGACTTGCGAACATTCAGGGTGCAGACCCCAGTTCTTTGATCACTCCGACGGATGTCGCGGCTCTGGTTACCCTCATCAACGATGGTGTTCTCAACGACAGTTTGGCTCGCCAAGTTCTCGAGGGTGTCATTGCTGGCGAGGGAACGCCGGCGGCTGTTGTCGAAAGTCGTGGGCTCAAGCTCGTTTCCGACGATGGACCGCTTATCGCGGCGATCGATGAGGCTCTTGCCGCCCAACCTGATGTTCTCGCGAAGATCCGCGATGGCAAGGTGCAGGCTGCTGGCGCCGTTATCGGCGCGGTCATGAAGGCCATGAAAGGTCAAGCCGATGCCGCTCGGGTTCGCGAACTTGTCTTGGAGCGTGCGTCAGCCGAATAGTTCGGTGCTCGCTTGTCGGCTCTAGGCAGTAGCGTTGCAGTCATGTCTGAATCTGCTGCACTCGTTGTTGAAGTCCACGTTCCCCTCACGCCCGACGCTAATGCGGCGGAGGGCGAGACCCGTTTCCCTTGGATCGAGACTCTGGTGGAGTTCACGACAGAGCTTGACGAGGGTGGAGACATTTTTGTCGTCGAAGAAGGCGATGTTTTCAACGATGCCTACGTAATCGTGATCACGGGGGCTGACGAGGCCACTCTCACCGGCATCGCGAATCGGGTGGCCAACTTGCCAGGAATCCCGACCGGCGTGTTTGCAGTCGTGACTGACGCTGACGCCGAAGAACTCGGTCAGGGCACCACAATCGAAATTTCCTAACGAGAAAGCCCCAGAGCCTCAGCCACATGATCGGCAAGACCCCGGCAGACACCTCAGCTGATGCCGAACTCGCTCCCCACAGCATCTTTGCTCCACAGCTTCTGTGGACCACCATCGGTGCCTTTGCGCTGATCTTCTTAGGGGCTTTTGAGACGCTCGCCGTCACGACGGTGATGCCGACGATCAGTCGTGATCTGGATGGCCAGTCGCTCTATTCCGTTGCGTTTTCGAGCACGCTCGCGGCGAGCGTGATTGGAATGGTGTTGGCCGGGCAGTGGGCAGACCGCACTGGGCCAGCGCGGCCGCTGATCGCCGCCATGGTCGTCTTCACCGTGGGGCTGCTCGTTGCCGGTTTTGCTGGCACGATGGAGATCTTCATCGTCGGTCGGTTCCTGCAGGGGCTGGGGTCCGGTGCACTCATCGTTTCGCTCTATGTGGTGGTGGCGCGACTGTATCCGTCGGCGCTGCATCCCAAAATCTTTGGGTTGTTTGCTTCAGCCTGGGTCTTGCCGTCACTAGTCGGCCCGCCGCTTGCCGGAGTCGTTGCAGAGAACATCAGCTGGCATTGGGTCTTTTTTGGCGTCGTGATTCTGGTCGCCGGTGCCGCTGCCGCGATTCTTCCGGCGGTGCGGGTGTTGCTGAGCCAACCGGAGTCGCCAGCAGAGAAGTCATCGCGCGGCCGGTCGCTTATTTGGGCGATTGTGGTTGCTCTCGCCGTCATGGGGATCAGCCTCGGCGGTGAGCGCGAGAGCACGTTTGCGTGGCCGCTTGCGCTTGGCGCGTTCGTCATCGCCGTCATCGCGCTGAGGCCGTTGCTTCCCGCAGGCTCGCTAGTCTTGCGCCGCGGCCTGCCGACCACGATTGTGTTGCGCGGGGTGTTCGCTGCTGCCTTCTTTTCGACTGAGGTCTATCTTCCCTATCTTCTCAACGAGCGCTACGGACTTCCGGCGTGGGCAGCGGGGCTCATCCTGACTGTCGGAGCCGTTTCTTGGGCTATTGGGTCGGCGCTTCAAGGCCGTCTTCCCGATACGGTGTCGCACTCACAGGTGGTGGTTATCGGGGCAGTGCTGTTGAGTATCGGTCTCGCTACGCAGTTCATTACCGCGTTCTTCATGCTGTCGCTGTGGGTAGCCGCCGCCGGCTGGCTTGTCGCCGGTGCAGGCATGGGCATTACCTTCCCTCGGCTCTCCACCCTTGTGCTCAGTCATTCCAGCACGCGCGATCAGGGCTTCAACAGTGCTGCGCTTTCGATCGCGGATGCCGCTGGTGGATCAATTGCGATCGCGTTCAGTGGCCTCGTATTCTCGGCGGTCGGCGGCCTTGAGAATGGCGCGGGATTCGTTGCCGCCCTTGCTCTTGCCGCGATGCTCGCACTCGCCTCCGTCCCCGTAGCGATGAGGGTCCGTTCGCGGTAGCGCTGGCCAACGGCAGGCGTTCAGCACCGTCTAGTTAACCGATTGTTAAGTAGTGTTTCGTGCTGTTACGTCACACTCAGGCGTGCGTCCCTGAATGCGATTACCGTCGCCGCATGACACTTCTCACAAACGAAACCACGACCATTGATCTTGCTGCCGATCGCGCCGCTCGACTCACTGCGGCCGGCGAGGCCTGGAACTCGCGCATTGCCGCCAAGCCAACAACCGCTGAGCTCACCTACGCTGTCACCGGCAAGGGAGTTGGCTCAGTCGGAACGGTTCTCAAGGCCGGAACGCACGTCTTTCACATAGACGAACCTGAAGGGCTCGCTGGCGATGACGTCGCCGCCAGCCCTGTTGAGATCGCCCTGGGAGCATTGATCGCTTGTCAGGTTGTCGTCTTCCGTCTTTATGCTCAGGCGCTTGGCATCCAGGTAGATGACATCTCTGTCAAGGCTGAGGGCGACCTCGACGTGCGTGGGCTCTTCGGCATCGACGACAACGTGCGCAACGGGTTCAGCGAAATTCGCCTCTACGCAACCATCGCGGGCCCGGAAACCCAGGAGCGTTACGACGAGCTTCGTGACGCCGTCGATGCGCACTGCCCCGTACTCGATCTTTTCGCTAACCCCACGGCCATTAGCACTCGGGTGGTCAAGGGCTAACGGCACCCCATGATGATGCCAATTCACATGCTCGACCGGTAGCGAATGCTACCGGTCGAGTTCTCTCGTTAAAGGCCGACCGCCACATCGTTGGGCACCGACTTTCCTGTGGTTTGGCCCCAACTGCCGCAGCGTCACGCCTGTGAAATGTCGCCCGAACGGGGTGGGCAGCTTCGTCGTCCAACACCCTCGCGCCCCCTACGCTTAACCCATGAGCCGCAGCCGCACTTCACGTCCCTGGATCAAGCGCCCCGCGAGCGTTATCGGCCTTACGGCTCTCTCCTTGGGACTCATCACCGCTCTGATTGCGACTCTGAGCCCCTGGCCTGCCACGCTTCTCATTCGGTCATTGTTCGAATCAGAGGCGAACAAGACGGTCGAAGAGATGCAGCGGCATGCGACGGATGTTCCGCTCACGGAAACTCTGGATGAGGTTTACAGTGACTCCGAGGAGAACACCTCGCTCGATGTGTTCTCGCCTGCTGGCTCAGACGGACCGCTCACAACAGTCGTCTGGATTCACGGCGGCGCGTGGATTTCGGGTGACAAAGAAAATGTCACACCTTACGCCCGCAATCTTGCCGCCGAGGGCTTCACCGTCGTCGCGGTGAACTACACCATTGCCCCAGAAGTAACCTATCCAACAGCGCTCAATCAGCTCAACGAGGCGATGGCCTATCTCGTGGAGAACGCTGATCGTTTGCGCGTTGACCCCAACAAGATTGTGTTTGCCGGAGACTCTGCTGGCGCTCAACTTAGCGCTCAGCTCGCCACAGCTATCACCAGCCCCAGCTATGCGAGCACCATAGGCCTGACGCCGAGCCTCAGCCCAGAACAACTCGACGGAGTAATCCTTAATTGCGGGATCTACGACGTCAGCGGTATTCCGAACGCACCGGGCTTGGGAGGTTGGGGTTTCCGGATCGCGCTCTGGGCGTACGTCGGCGATAAAGACTGGTCGGATCAGCCCGGCGGCGAAGAGATGTCGATCATTGACGATGTCACCGCTGACTTCCCGCGCACGTGGATCTCTGGGGGCAACGCCGACCCGCTCACAGCATCACAGTCTGTCGCGTTCGCTGATCAACTCGACACGCTCGGTGTCGAGACCACACGAGTGTTCTATGCTGACGATCATCCGGCGCAACTGCCACACGAGTATCAGTTCCACCTCGATTTCGAGGATGCCCGTTCCGCATTCGATTCAACCGTGACGTTCCTCAACTCCATCGACGACTAGCTCGCAGACTCTCGCGACGAGTAGCCTCGAAGGATGAAGCCCTCCTTCGAATTCGCCGCTGGGCTTGAGCCCTGGGAATCCAAACCCAACGTGTACTTTCTTCAGGTGCCATCGGATGTCGGGGCGAGCGTGAAAGAGATCCCGACACCTCCGAGAGGCTTCGGTTCTATCGCGGTAGAGGTCACCATCGGAACCACGACGTGGAATACGTCGATCTTTCCGATCAGCAGCGAGGGCGATAGCTTCTTCCTGCCGGTGAAAATGGCTGTGCGTCGCGCTGAGGGCCTAGAACTCGGGGATGTGGCCGAGGTTACTATTCAGCTTGTGTAGGCCGAGAAGCCGTAGCGGCGGGCTGTGCGCTAGCGACGACGCACTCGTTACGCCGGCCATACTCCAATAATGATCGCCATGACCACGATGGTCACGAACTCATGGCTCACGTTCAGCACGGTGAGCCCGTTGGGGCGACCGTCGAACTGATCGTGCGTAATGAATCGTGCAGCGGTGAATCCGCCCCACAACACGATGCTCGTGAGTAGCGTGTTGACGAAAAAACTGCCGCCGTAGAAGTCGAACGCGATGAATGCCGCGCCGGCGAGCACCCAGGCCGTGATGAAGCTCACAATGACGGTGACGACGATCGGTCGCACGGCATCCGCGGTGTTGCCGCTTGGCGTGACATTGGCGGCTTTCATCCAATAGTTACCGAAGACGCGAGGCGAATACCAGATGGTGCCGACGATCATGCTCGACAGCGTCGCGAGAATAACCGCGATGTAGTTGATTTCGGGAACCATGACAACCTCCAGTGATTGTGGGTGTCCGAAGCCTACTCCGTGAGTCGCTAGCCGGTTATGCCTTCTTCAAAATTCCGGATCGGGTCGTACCACCCCTGCTCGAGCACGAAGCTCTGGAACTCTTTGTCGAGGCCGAAGATCACCGCGAGGCCCACCAGGAGCAGGATGATGCCGACGACGCGCTTAACGACGCCGTTGGGGTTAGCAAGCCAGCCCAGCTTGCGAGCGAATGCCTGACCAAGAAACGCAATCATCAGAAGGGCAATGGCCAGTCCGATGGCATACACGACGATGTACAGCAGGCCTTCAGCAAACGAGACGGGCAATACCGTTGCCAAGATCAACGCGTACGTGGGGGAGCAGCTGCTGAAGGTCGGGCCGAGAGCGGCGCCGAGCATGATGTCGCCGCCGAGTCCACCACGGGAGTATGAGCGGTTCATCACCGCATTGGCGCGATTTTGGATGCCGGTGGCGAGCATAAAACGCTCCCACAGTGAGGGGAAAACTAGCGTGAGGCCAAAGATGATGAGGATGCCGCCAGCGATAATCTGCCACACGAGCTGCGGAACGCCCAGTAGCGCTGTCGTTGCTTTGAGCAGCAGAGTGAAGATGATGACGGAACCGGCGAGGCTGAGAGCAATCACGACGGGGCGGAACCACTGCCGTTCGGCAACTGTGGCGTCGCTACTTGTGCGCGCGATCGAGCCGCCAACGATCACGGGCAAGAGCGGGAGAACGCAGGGTGCCGCAACGGTCAATACTCCCGCGACGAACGAGAGCAGTATGAGGCTGAGCATTGCTGCTTAGCCGAGTGCTGTGAGCACGGCGTTCAACGTGGGGTCGGCGTAGGCCACGAAGTTTTCTTGCACCTTTGCGCCGCTGGAATCGACCTCGACAAAGCTGGTTTGTTGAGTGACTCCGTATTCGGCGCGCAGATCCTGGTTGGTGTCGTAATCGACTTTCACGATGGTGATTCCTGAAGGAACGCCAGAGGCCTTAATATCGCCGTCTGCCGAGACGCATTGCGGGCACCAGGTGGCGTGGAAGAACAGGATGATGCGACCATCGGCATCCGCAATAGCGGATGGGCTGTAGTCGACGTACGAACCACCACCGTCGTTCTCGACAGTCGTGACTTCAGCCGCGTCGGTGTCGGTGTCGCGAGAACTTTCCGCACTCTGAGAGCCACCATCAGTGGCTGTCGACTCAGCAGAGCTGTTCGGGTTCTGGGCTGCGACGATCGACACTGCGGCAATAACGATGACCGCAAGAGCAACAATGATCGCGAGAATTCGCTTGTTCATGCTCTCTAGTAACGCACGTCGGCAGAGAAAACTTCCGGCTGGCGAAAAGTTTTTGCGGTTATACCCAGACTTCTGCGGTGTGCGAATAGAGCTTGAGGTCGCCGAAAGTGAGGGCTCCGGTGAATCTGGCGCGCGTATAGGGCAGCAAAACCATGAGGGCGGCACCAGCTTTGTGTTCGATCCGAACTTCGATCGCGTCAGATTTCAGCGAGGCGATTCTGGTGTTCGAGACGATGGCACTGCACCGCGAAATTGCGGAAAGCTGGCGCAATTGCGTCACCGTCTGGGCGATGAGTTTTTCAGCATCAAGGTGCTTCTTTTTCAGCGCTTCATCTGCCGACATTTCGAGAACCCGGCCGCTGGCATCCGTCATCAGCGCGAACGTTAAAAACTCGCTGGCGTGGCTTAAATGGTTTCGAGCCACATTGAGCGCGGAGTCGAGAATTCGATCAACGTCAGCTTGTCCGTCGGCGTTGAGAGCGTCTCTCCACGATTGCATATCCAAACCGTAGCGACTCAGGTGCCCGCTTGTCGTGCGAAGCGCCCAAATCACCCGCGTTTTGGTGTCACAGCGCTTCGGGCGCTCGGAGCCATAAACGCCGATTTTCTCCCGGGCTGGGCGGCGCTGCGCTAACGTCGAATCATGCAAAAAGCACAGCTCAGCAGCGCACAACGTGGTCATTCTCTAGTCGCGGGTGCCGTCGGACACGTTCTGTTCTCGATCGGCTGGCTTTTGGTGGGATTCGTGGTGTTGGGAGGCGGACTCACTCTCATCATTGGGGGCTCGTCCCGCGGATTGAGCGGTCGTTTCTCCGACATTCCGGCGCTCAACGAGTTCTTGAGCCGCACGGGCGACATCATCGGTGTTCTTGTCATCGTCGCCGCAATCGTCGCCCTCATCTTCATCACGCTCGGAGCGATTGCCAGCGGCGTCATCCTTAAGCGTGGCGCAGTGCGCAAGCCTTGGAAGGTCACGTTCCAGTCGCTCGGAATCGTTGCGCTGCTCGACGTTCCCCTCTTCGTGGTCTATTTGTCGATCGCCGCTGGCGTGACCGACACCACCGTCACGGGCCCGGTGTTTCTCGGCCCAGTGGTCGGCATTCTCGGTTCGGCCGTCGTCGGTGCGCTCGTGTGGTGGTGGATGGCGTGGTTCCGTCGCGGATCGGCATCCACGTTTGCCGGAGTAACCGCCACCGCATCGGCGACCGCGATTTCGGATCCGCAGAACTGAGCCTGGGAGCTTTCGATGGTTGACCGTGTCGAGACGCTGATCGTTTTGGGGGCTGGGGGAGACCTCACCTCTCGACTCTTGCTGCCAGGGTTGGCATCCTTCTTGGCGAGCGACGAAGCCCAAAGCGTGATGTTAATCGGCGTTGATCGACAGGAGATGGATGACGCTGCCTGGGAAAAACGTGTCGCGGCGTCGTTCGCGAGTCAGGAATCATCCGCGTCACGCAAGGTTGTCGATGGTGCCCGTTATCTGAAGGCTGACGTGACGGACGCAGCCCAACTGCTCAATGTTCTCGCCCAAGCATCGGGGAGAATCGCGCTCTATTTCGCATTGCCCCCGGCGATTACTCAGCAGGTGTGCAGCGCGCTCGTTAGCGAGAAATTGCCAGAAGGCATCGTCTTCGCGCTCGAAAAACCGTTCGGTAGCGATGAAGCGAGCGCCAAGAGTTTGAATCGTATGCTCGAAAAAGTGTTGCCAGAAGAGCAGATTTTTCGGGTCGATCATTTCTTGGGCAAATCAACGGTGCTCAATCTGTTGGGTCTTCGATTCGCTAACCGCGTGTTCGAGCCGTTGATGGCAGCGCCGAATGTCGCCAAGGTCGAATTGATTTTTGATGAGCCGCTCGCGCTGGAGGGCCGAGCTGGCTACTACGACCATGCAGGCGCCGTCGTTGACATGATCCAAAGCCACTTATTGCTTGTTCTGGCTTTGACCGCGATGGAACCGCCAGCGAGCGTAAGTTCTGAAGATTTGCGGGGCGCGATGGCCCAAGTTTTGAGGGCGACGCGAGTGACAACGGTGAATGGTGCGTGTGCGCGTCGTGCACGCTACACCGCAGGAACGATTGGTGATCGCGAACTACCGTCCTACGTTGATGAGGATGGTGTGAACCCGGAGCTCGGTACCGAGACGCTTGCCGAAGTGACGTGTGAGATTGATAACTGGCGTTGGGCTGGTGTGCCATTCATTTTGCGGTCGGGCAAGGCCATGGGCGAGGCGCGTCAAGACATCGTCATCACGTTCGCGCCGGTGCCTCACTTGCCGCGCGGGCTCACTGGGGTAACAGATCCGGCTCAGCTGACTATTTCGATAAAGCCGGCGACTCTCGAACTCGATCTCATCGTCAACGGAGAGGGAGACCCATTTTCGCTTGATCGTACGAAGCTGAAGACGACCATGGGTGATGCCGCGATGAGCGCCTATGGCGAAGTAATCGCCTCGCTCATCGACGGAGATCCGGTGTTGTCTGTGCGCGGCGACGTGGCAGAGCAGTGCTGGCGGATCGTAGCACCGGTGCTCGAGGCATTCCGCGAAAACCAGATACCCCTCGAGGAGTATCCTGCAGGTTCAGAGGGGCCGACCGGGTGGAGAGCGTCATGACCGAGCAGCAGATACGCGGTATTTCGGCATCCGCTGAGGCTCTCACCAGAACGAACCCGCAGCAGGCTTACGAGATTTCCGGTCCCGTAGACCCGACCCGTTTCTACCCGCGTTTCGGTCCGCTTCCAGCGGTGGTTGAGGTGAAAGAGCAGTCGGGGGACTGGAACACTATCGGGCGAACCCGGAGGCTGATGCTCTCAGACGGTGGTCATGTCGTTGAGACCATCACCGACACTGACCAGCCGACGCTCTTCGCTTATGAGCTGAGTGACTTTCAGAAGCTCTTTGGCACGTTGGTTTCTGGTGCGCGAGCTGAATGGCGTTTCGAGCCGCGGCACGGGGGAACCATTATTCTGTGGAGCTACACCTTCTACGCGCGCCCGGCCCGGGGCTGGGTCGTCTGGTTGGTTGTTCGACTGTGGTGGGCTCGCTATATGCGGCGCGTGCTGCCGGCAATTGCTCGAGAGGTAGATCGAGTCGCATCCCGCTGAAACCGGTCGAAATGGCTGCTAAGTTCGCTTCAGTTACCGAATCGTTGTCATATTTTCGGGGGTTCACACTTCACACGCACCGTTCTCACAACTTGCACAAAGATGCGCTTGTGACAATGTCTCTATGTTCCGATCGAGATTCGTAGTCGCGCTCTGTGCCGCGCTCTACTTCGCCACACTGGCGAGCCTCGCATTCGTGAACGCGCCCGGCAGTAACGGCCGGTTCTGGGTGTGGACGATAGTCGCGTTCGTCCCGGTGGGAGTTTTTCTAGTCTGCATGTTTGGGCGTCGTCGGTGGTGGGCCGCTCTCGCGTTCAGCATTGTCGCTGCGGCGTGGCTTGAAGCTGCTCAGACGGTGTGGATGCCCGCAGGCTACGCCGACGGCATCGACATTGTGCTTGCCAGCATCGGTGCCAGCATCGGCATCATCTCCGCGATCGGAATTACCGTGTGGTGGGAGCACTCTCGACGCTCACAGGATTCTGGGCGTTCCTCGGGAGCAGCGAACCTTGCGTCGAACCGCCGCGCCTCCGCTGGCAATTCGGGGAGACCGCTTAACCTCGACCGGTGACCGAAGACCGCTATTCGAATGACGTGCTCGCCGACTTTACAATTGAGCGAGGGCTTAAAGCCCTGCCGAAGGTTCCGATCGAACCGGGAATGGTCATTGAGGTCATTGCCGATGGCTATGTCGGGGCGCTGGTCCGGCACGCGAACGGTCTGATTGAGCTCGAAGACCGTCACGGGCGTTCGCGCGCATTTCCTCTCGGACGCGGCTATCTCATCGACGGTGTTTCGGTGGAGCTAATGAAGCCGCTGACTCAGGCCGCAGCTACCCGCAAAACGGCATCGGGGTCTTTCGTCGCGCCTGAACAGCGTGCTCGCACTGCGTTGGCAAGCCGCATCTACGTTGAGGGACGTCACGATGCTGAGCTTGTCGAAAAAGTGTGGGGCGACGATCTTCGTGCGGAAGGTGTGGTCGTCGAATTTCTGGGCGGCATCGATGATCTCGAGGCGATCGTTGCTGACTTTGCGCCAACAGCCGACCGCAAGCTGGGGATTTTGGTGGATCACCTCGTCGCTGGCTCCAAGGAGAGCAAAATCGCGGATGCCGTCGGCCGGGGAAAGTACGGCAAGCACGCCCTTGTGGTCGGGCATCCATTCGTGGATGTCTGGCAGGCAGTGAAACCACAGAGCGTCGGTATCCCCGCCTGGCCGACAGTGCCTCGCACCATCGAGTGGAAGCATGGAATCTGTGAGGCGTTCGGCTGGCCGCACGAGGATCAGGCGGATATCGCCCGGGCGTGGCAGTTCATTCTCTCGAAAGTGAAGAATTTTGGGGATCTCGAGCCTGCACTACTGGGGCGCGTTGAACACCTGATCGACTTCGTCACGGTTGATCAGGAGCAATAGCTCGGGCTGTGCGCGTTCGCTAGTCGAGCTGCGGAAGTACTTCACGAGCGAGGAAATCGAGCTGGTCCAGATCGTGGAAATCCATGATCTGAAAGTAGACGCGGGTAAACCCGAGCGCCGATAACTCTGAAATCTTGTCTACGACTTCGCTCGCGGCTCCAGCAAATCCGCCGAGTCGTAGGTCGGCAGCGGTACTGTTGGCGGCGCTTGCCCTGGAGTCGATCTGAGCCTCGGTCGCCCCGACTGCAGTAGTTCCGGCAATCGAGAGCACGAGTGTTTCGGGGTCTCGGTCGAAGTGTTCACACGCGGCACGAACGCGGTTGATACGCTCCTTGAGCGGCGCGATCGTGGCGAAGCCGGCATTGTATTCATTCGCAAACTTCGCCGTGAGCGCTGGCGTGCGGCTGGGCCCGCTCCCGCCAATGATGATGGGTAGCGGGTTCTGAACGGGCTTGGGCAACGCCGGCGACTGGCTCAATTGGTAGTGTTTGCCCTCATACGTGAAGGTCTTATCGGGGGCAGTGCCCCACATTCCCGTAATCACGTCGAGCTGCTCCTCGAGCATCCCGAACCTCTTGGCAGGAAACGGGATTCCGTAGGCTGCGTGTTCGCGCTCGAACCAGCCAGTGCCGAGTCCAAGCTCGACACGCCCACTCGACATCTCATCGACTTGGGCTACCTGAATAGCGAGAATTCCCGGATGCCGGAACGTGGCAGACGAGACGAGGGTGCCCAAACGGATCGTGGATGTCTCACGCGCGAGCCCCGCCAACGTCGTCCACGAGTCAGTCGGGCCGGGCATCCCGCCGTTGCGGTCATCCATCGTCACGTAGTGATCTGAACGAAAGTATCCGTTGAACCCGAGCTTCTCTGCAGCCTGCGCGAGTACAAGCTGATCAGTGTAGGTTGCGCCATTTTGAGGTTCAGTGAAAATGCGGAAGTCCATAGTGCGAGCCTATTGATGATTAGACTGGGTGGCGAACACGGGAGTCCGGTGAGCCGGGCTGAGAGGGAGCTTCTCCAAGCTTCGACCGTCGAACCTGATCTGGATCATGCCAGCGCAGGGAGCAGACACTCTTGAAACCCGTGCCATTCACTAGTGAAAGGCACGAAAGTGACCACAACATCACCGTATAACTCCACGTCCACACCCACACCCACGCCGCTTCGTTCGCGTTTTCAGTGGCGGGTCATCGACATCGTCGTTGCCAGTGTCATCGGCGTCGCAAGCGGACTCATTTTTGTCGTCTGGAACGTCGCGTCTTCGCCCGTCACAGCCCCTCTTGAAGCTCTGCTTCCGGGGCTTCAGGCCGTTGGCGGGGGTTTTTGGCTCTTCGCCGGAGTATTGACAGCGCTCGTGATCCGCAAGCCAGGTGCCGCGCTGTACGGCGAGATGGTTGCCGCTTCAGTGTCAGCTTTGATCGGAAACCAATGGGGCCCGCTCACACTCGTGAGCGGTTTCACGCAGGGCGTGGGCGCTGAGCTTGTCTTCGCGGCATTTCTCTACGCCAACTGGCGTGTGAGCGGCGCGATTCTGGCCGGGGCTGGCGCAGGTCTCGCCATGGCAATCACCGATCTCACGATCTGGTACGTCGGCGCTGAAACTGTTTTCGCGGTTATTTACACGATTTCCGCGATCGTCGGCGGAATGCTAATCGCTGGTCTCCTGTCGTGGCTGGCCACCCGAGGGTTGGCCGCTACCGGGGCCCTCAACCGTTTCGGTGCTGGCCGTGAGATTGCGAAGCGAGTCTGAACCCCATTAGGCCTGCTGGCGTCACCGTCGAAGGATGGGGGTGGCGCCACTCCAGCAGGCTCGCTTGGGCGGTGCGAGGTCTTGACCTGCGCATCGAACCTGGTGAACGCGTATTGCTGCTCGGCGAATCCGGGGCAGGGAAGTCGACGTTCCTCCATGCCCTTGCCGGGGTCGTTGGCGACGACGAGGGAGAATCAGAAGGTTCTCTGCTGGTCGACGGTGAGCATCCAGCAGCCACGCGCGGACGCACTGGGCTGCTGATTCAGGATCCCGACAGCCAAGTCATTCTGGAGCGCGTCGGTGACGATGTCGCTTTCGGCTGCGAAAATTTGGGCGTACCCCGCGACGAGATTTGGCGACGTGTGCGCGAAAGTCTTGATGCCGTCGGTCTCGATGTGGCGCTCGACCGCAACACGAGTGCGCTCTCGGGTGGCCAAAAACAACGGCTCGCGCTTGCGGGTGTTCTCGCGATGAGGCCGGGGCTCATCGTGCTCGATGAACCGACAGCGAACCTTGATCCTGCTGGAGTCACCGAAGTTCGGGATGCCGTCATCAGGGTCGCAGAATCCACTGGTGCCACCATTGTGGTTGTTGAGCATCGGGTGTCAGTGTGGAGCGACTCCGTCGATCGCGTCGTGGTGCTGGCTGCAGGCGGGGGAGTCATCGCCGATGGCAGCCCTTCCGCTGTGCTTCTTCGCCAAGGGGAGCAACTTGCAGCGCGCGGTGTCTGGATTCCCCAGTTTCCTCCTCCGCGTCCGCTTCGTGCCGAACGTGGCCCGCAACAGTCGCTTCTCACCGCTAGCCAACTCAGCGTTGGACGAGGCAAGCGAGCAGTCACAGCGCTGCGCGATTTCACTGTGCCGAGTAGCCACGCTCTCGCTATCACCGGCGCCAACGGGTCAGGCAAGTCGACTCTGGCCCTTACCCTCGGCGGGCTTCTTTCCCCCGTGGCCGGCGCCGTGCTGGCAACTCCAGCGCTCGCTGCCGGTGTCGGTGAGCATCCAATCCGGTGGAAGTCGCGTGAACTGCTCACTCGGATCGGCACGGTATTTCAAGACCCTGAACATCAGTTGCTCACCAGTACCGTGCGAGCAGAGCTCGAGGTTGGTCCCCGCGCGCTGAAACTATCCACCATCGAAGTGGATGCTCGGGTCGACGAGTTGCTCACCCGGCTGCGGCTTGATCGTCTCGCCGAAGCCAATCCCTTCACGCTCTCGGGAGGAGAGAAGCGTCGCTTAAGCGTGGCAACGGCGCTGGCTACTCGTCCACAAGTGCTCGTTCTCGATGAGCCAACCTTCGGCCAAGATTCGCGCACCTGGAGTGAACTGCTCGCGCTGCTAGCGCGACTAGTGGATGACGGCAGCAGCGTGATTGCGGTGAGCCACGACCTTGAGTTCGTTGACGCCCTCGCAGACTCGACGGTGACGCTGACATGATTCCCATTGCCGCCGTAAACCCTGTCGCCAAGCTCGGCGCTGGCCTTCTCGTGAGCCTATTTTTGATTGTGACGATCGACTGGGTCTCGGCGGCGACGGCTCTCGTTCTCGAACTGATCATCATCGCTTTCATGGGGATTGAACCGAAACGTCTCTGGCTTCGCACTCTGCCCGTGTGGTTGGCTGCGCCTTTCACCGGGCTAACAATCCTCTTGTACGGACGCTACGACGGCACTGTGTACTTCGAGTTTCTCCTCATCCGGATAAGCGACGGCTCCGTCGAGTTAGCGCTGGCAACCTTCCTCCGCGTGCTTGCCATTGGATTGCCGGCGGTCGTGCTCTTCATCTCGATTGACCCGACAGACTTTGCGGATGGCTTGGCTCAACGCCTTCGACTGCCTGACCGTTTCGTGCTTGGTGCGCTTGCTGCCGTGCGGATGGTCGGGCTGTTTATCGAGGACTGGAATTCGCTCGAGCTCGCCCGGCGGGCGCGCGGTGTCGCTGACAAGGGTCGCATCCGCCGAGTAGCGGGCCAAGGTTTCGCGCTTCTCGTGCTCTCGATCCGGCGCGGAAGCAAACTGTCGATTGCGATGGAAGCGCGCGGCTTCGGCGGCGAGACCCCGAGAACCTGGGCGCGGGAGTCACGTTGGGGCGCTGCGGAATGGTGGACCCTCAGCGTTGGGGCGCTCGTGGGGGCAGCAGCTACGGTCGTAGCAGTACTCGCGGGAAGTTGGAATTTCATTGTCAGTTAGCGCGCGCTGGCGCTGTCTCATCGACGGTCGCTCAGGTTCAGGAAAGACCGAACTCGGGCGCGCTATCGCGGCGGCATGGCCGCAAGTTCAACTCGTCAAGCTCGATGACCTTTACCCGGGCTGGGACGGCCTCGACGCCGCTAGCGCGCTTGTCCCCGAGATTCTCACCTCATTACGCTGGCAGGAGTGGAACTGGGCCACAGGCGCGCCTGGGCCGTGGCGCGAGCTGGATCGCGAGCGCCCCATCGTAATCGAAGGCGTCGGAGCGCTCAGCCGAGCATCCGCACCGCTGGTAGACCACACGATCTGGGTCGACCTCGACGATGCGACACGCAAGAAACGTGCTCTGGCGCGCGATGGTGACACCTACGCCCCACATTGGGAACGTTGGGCTCGCCAAGAGCGTCAATTCATCTCACGTGAGAATCCTCGATCGCTCGCCGACGAAGTGCGCGACGGAAACCTTGCTGCTAGCTGGTCTTAGTCCAGCGCTGCACGAGATCAGTTCCGCGAGGATTGACGGTCATCACATCGGTTTCACACGTCAGCACTAGGCCGAGAACGTCACCAAAGTCGCTGCGAGGAATTGTGTAGGCAAGTTCTTCAACCGGAGCATCGTTGAGAACCGCCGTGGTCTCTACGATGTACGCTGACTCATCCCAGTTGCGGGGGATAGCTACATCCGCATTGATCGTTGCTTCGCCGGTGACGGTGCCTGTATAGGCCTGGGTGATCGTCATGACTTGATCGGCAGCAGGCGCCGCCGTGATGGTGAACACCAAATCGGAGTCGATAGTCAGGGCACCATCTTCTTGCCACGTGAGCGTCTGGCCGCCGGCAGGCACGACGGCGCTAGCAGGAACGTCCTGAATCGGAAGCTCAACAAGGAGCTTTTCGGAGAGATCTGTGGTGTCGAGTTGCCACGTGTGACCAAGAGCGCAAACCTCCATCGCTGTCGGTGGGTCAGCATTGACCGCTGGCTCGATCAGGGCGCACCCCGATAGCACCAACAGTGCGGCGGGCGCCATCAACAACGCGCTGGAGCGCTTGCTCGAAATCATCAATCCTCCTGAAACTCTGGACACTCACGAAATCCTACGTGGTCATGGCCACAAGTCAGCTTAAGGGCAGCTAAGCCCAGCCGAGTTCCCCCAGCTGTTCGTCATTTATGCCGTAGTAGTGAGCGATTTCGTGCACCAGAGTCACGTGAATCTGTTCTTTCAACTCCTCGACGGTTTCGCACACTGCCAGCAGCGGCTCCCGAAAGAGGATGATGCGGTCGGGTAACTCGCCAAAGCCATACTGGCCACGCTCGGTGAGGGCCACGCCGTCATAGAGCCCAAGCACGTTGAGCGAGCCGTCCTCGGGGCGGGCCTCGGTGACAAAGACAACGTTCTCTAAACCTTCAACAATCTCATCAGCAAGGGCATCAAGACTCTCGACAACGAGTGACTCAAACTGTTCTTCGTCGAGATTCTCCATAACCACAGCTTGTCAGTTGAGGCTGGGTACGAGGAGCATGCGCACGGAAACGTGCCCCGCAAAGAAACCTGCCGGTTAAATAAAACAGTGACCTGGCACTCGGTGAGATCATTGGGTGAAATCACGCGTGCCAAGCCACTGCTTTCTTGGGGTGAACGACGGGGCTCGAACCCGCGACTTCCGGCTCCACAAGCCAGCGCTCTACCAACTGAGCTACGCCCACCAAGGCTGTTTTCGCCCTTCGGCGATAAGCAACTCTATAAGTGTATTACAAGCGAGAGGCGAATCCGTCCACTACGTCAGCAGAAATTACTTTGACCTGATCGGTTGTCGGGCCTGGCTCGCCAACGAAGACCGCTTTTCGGTAGTAATCCAGCTCGCGGATGGACTCCAGAATGTCGGCAAGGGCGCGGTGCCCGCCATCTTTTGCCGGCGCGTTGAAGTACACCCGCGGGAACCAGTGCTTCGCTAGCTCTTTAATCGATGACACGTCGACGCTGCGGTAGTGAAGGTGACCGTCGACACGCGGCATGTACTTGGCCAGGAAAGTTCGGTCGGTACCGATCGTGTTGCCAGCCAGCGGTGCCGAGCGAGGGTTCGGCACGTAGCGCACGATGTACTCGTTCACGGCGAACTCGGCATCGGCGAGCGAAACCCCGTTTGGCATTTCTTCGATAAGGCCGCTGGAGGTGTGCATCTGGGTGACGAAATCGCCCATATTCGCCAAAGCTGCCGCGCTGGGTTTGATGACGATCGTCATTCCTTCGTCAACGGGAACGAGGTCGTAGTCGGTAATGACCACCGCAACTTCAACGAGCTCGTCGATTGCGACATCCAGTCCCGTCATTTCGCAGTCGATCCAGACGAGATAGTCAGCTTGAGATGCCATAAAACGATTCTACCGTTGATGCGGTGTCACCAGCGTTCGCTCACCCTTGTCTGATAAAACTGAGGGTATGACCGAATCAACTCCCACGCTCGCGCACGGCGACGAGTACATCGTGTTCTACGTCGGCGGCCCCTACGACGGGCAGAATGACAAGCGCATTGCCACTGACGAGGGGTGGGATGATTATGTGACCCTGATCGTGGCAGATGCCGAAGGGTCAGAAACCCAACTGCGCTATGACGCTCCTGTTGCCAAACAGGTCGGCGAGCAGGTTCACGTGACTTACACGTGGGATAAAGCCGACAGCGAACCTCTGGAAGATCTTGACGAACGAAACGACCTCTAAGAATCACTCTGACGAGACGGAGAACAACACCGCTAACGCTGAGAAGCGACCAACGGTGTTGTTTTTTTCGTCCGCTTTTTGCGACCCCTGTGCAACAGCCCGCGACACGCTCGATCAGGTATCGAAGCTCGTGACGCAGGTGGATTACGCAGAGTTGGATGTCGCCCGGCACTCGGAGGAGGCTGAGCGCGCTGGCATTGTGTCGACACCGACGATCGTGATCGTCGCCGCCGACGGTGATGAAGTATTCCGGGCTCAGGGCGCCCCGACCGTAAACCAGATGCTCGTGGCACTCGCGAAAGCGATGTAGCGCCTCAGCACGATATCGTTTAACGCGTACACCCCGCCCTCGTAGCTCAGGGGATAGAGCAGGAGCCTTCTAATCTCTTGGTCGCAGGTTCGAATCCTGCCGAGGGCACCACAAGCGCGACGTTAATTTCAGCGGCAAATTCCGATCAGTTCATTCTCCGGGCCAGGCGCTCCGGGTGCCACGCGGCGTACAGCGCTGGATTGCACGAGCACCAGCACCAGCACCAGGGCAGAATTCGCAATCCAGCTCGATCTAGCCTTGACTGACGATGTCTATGGCGTGGAGAATCCGCAAACATTCCGAAAGCTAGGCGGGCAGCGAGTACTCTCGAAATACTTGTAGAGAAAGGCGACAGATGGCGCACCAACCGAACAAGACGAAAGTAACAGTGGTCAGTGTTGCCGAGTTCATCGCGACTGTGGATTCCGATGTTCGCCGTGACGAAGCAGAAGCACTCCTCGAAGTGTTCGCGCGCGCCTCTGGTGAACAGGCGGTGATGTGGGGCCCATCAATCATTGGATTCGGGTCGAGCCACTACCGTTATGCATCTGGCCGAGAGGGTGACACCGCCACGATCGGATTCTCGCCTCGTAAGCCCAAGATTTCTCTGTATACGGCACGAAATTTTCGCGAGTTCCCGGAGCTTCTAGAACGACTGGGCAAACATGAACTTGCTGTGGGGTGCCTCTACATCAAAAAACTTGCCGATATCGATTTGATGGTGCTTGAGGAACTTCTTACGCGCAGCTACGCGGTAGCTCGGTTTGACTATGATGCGCAAGCTGAAAGCGGCTGATGACTGTGAGCCTGAAGTGGCGCGCGATTTCTGCTGCAGTCGCGACGTCGGCAGCAATGGTGACCTTGACCGGCTGCGTTCCTGCGCCAGCGCCTACGGTGGCAACGTTTCAGGTTGCGGGCGGCGAACAGTATGCGATTGAACTCGCGACACCCGAGCTGATTGAGCACGCTAAAAGGCTGCTGGCGGGCGAAAATCTCGCCGCTATCCCGAACGGTGTGGTGATTCGTGGAGAGTCAAGCGTCAATGAACCGTGGTCGTGGCATATCGATCCCGCTACTCTCGAATTCGCCAATGTGACGATCGAAGTCTGCGATGGCATTCCCCAGTACGTCGAAGACGAAATCGTGACGTCTGACAGGTTTTGCCCGTGGTCTGCGCAGATAGTCGCAGTTGACGGCCCCGGCGCCTAGTGCGGAACTAGTTGCGCTCGGGGGTGACCACTACGGTCGGTGCGGTGTTGGCCTTGTTGGAGCCGTCTGTGGCCGCAGTGCTTGACTGAGTAGCCTCTTCTGCCGCTTGACGCGAAGCCCACTCTTGTTGCTTGACGACAAGCTCGTCTTCTGCTTCACCGGTGGCATATTTCCAGCTGGCGAGATCTTGAGCGAATAGCTTCTTGGCACGGCCGGGGCGGGCTTGCCAGTCGAGCAGACCTTCTTGAAGCTCTGCGAGATCTTGCTCAGCCTGGAAGCTGTAATTGACAGAGTTCTTCTTCATAGCAGCAAGCTTGTGCGCTGCCCAGTCGGCCGCAATATTTGCACCCTTGAGCGGCAGCAGGCGCACGCGTACTTCTGCTTCGCTTGCCTGGTAGTCAACGTGTTCTTTTTCTCCGGCCGAGAGCGTGCTCCATACGGCGGCACGACGGCCTGACGAAATGAGGGCAGCGACGGCGGCGGCTTTCGCCTGGCGGTCTTGTTGCCCAATGAGCCGTCGCAGCGAGGAGCGGGCAATCATGCCCACGATAATTCCGCCGACAACGATCCCGAGGAATGGCAGGAGGGTGTCAGAAACAAAGGCCTGGCCATCGCGGGAAGTGAACCAGCTAACGATCTCGTCCCACCACTGAAGATTCATGTTGGAACTGTAACCCGGCTAGCGAGCGCTAGGAGATAGCGACAGGCTGTACACATCAAAACCGAAAGATGTCGAGTGCGTCGTCAATCGACCAGAAATCTCCTAGCGGCAAAAAGCGACGTTGGCGCTGCAGCATTCTTTTCGCCTGAAAGCGAGCGCCTGCAGCGGCCTGCCAGCGCTGCACGTAGCCGAGAACTTCGCCATCAGGGCGAGTTATCCGCCACAGATCATCGTTGAGTTGAACGGTGACGATCCCGGATCTGATCGAGTGCGTTGCTTCCGCGAAGTCAAGTGTGGTCATGGTTGCTCCTAGGTCGAGGTGGTCGGGGCACTATTCGAATATATGTTCGAGCACTGACATTCGACTGAGAGTTTTCTTTCAGGCGTTAACCGCGAAACCGGGCCCCGCGTTGAACGCAGAGCCCGGCTTCGGGTGGTGGTACTCAAAGATGACTAGCGCAAAGTTGTACCGTCTACCGCGAGTGGCTCGATTGCGGCGAGCTCGTCCGCGGTGAGAGTTGGAGCCGAGGCTGCCGCAAAGTTGTTCTCCAGCTGCGCGACGCTGCTGGCCCCGACAAGTGCCGAGGTGACTTGTGGATGACGCAGCACCCAGGTCAGGGCGAGCTGCGCGAGGCTTTGTCCGCGGTTGAGTGCAATTTCGTTGAGCGCGCGTACGCGCTGAAGATAGGTGTCGCCAATCGGTCCTGGCTGGAGCCAGCGTCCTTCAGCCGCACGCGATCCATCCGGGATTGAGCCATCCATGTAGCGATCGGTGAGAAGGCCCTGCGCAAGAGGCGAGAACACGATGCTGCCGGCGCCGACCGCATCCAACACCGGGAAAAGACCCTCTTCCACGTGTCGGTCAAACATGTTGTAGCGCGGCTGGTGGATGGTGAGCGGGATGCCGTATTCGGCAAGGGCTTCGGCCGCGGCGAGCGTCTGCTCGGGGCTGTAGTTCGAGACTCCGACATAGAGCGCTTTGCCCGAGTTGACCGCGGTGGCCAGCGCTCCCATGGTCTCTTCAATGGGAGTTTCGGGGTCTGGGCGGTGGTGGTAGAAAATGTCGACGTACTCGAGGCCCATGCGCTGAAGGCTTGCATCGAGTGATGAGAGCAAGTATTTGCGAGATCCCCAGTCTTGGTAGGGACCGACTCCCATCGTGTAACCGGCTTTAGTAGAGACGATTATTTCGTCGCGGTATGGCACAAAGTCATCGGCGAAAACCGTGCCGAAGTTGCGCTCCGCTGCGCCAATTTCGGGGCCATAGTTGTTGGCCAAATCGAAGTGGGTGATTCCCAGATCGAAGGCGCTGCGCAAAATTGCTCGCTGCGTTGCGAGGGGGCGGTCGGCGCCAAAGTTATTCCACAATCCCAAGGAGATTGCGGGCAATTTGAGCCCGCTGCGGCCTACGCGGTGGTATTCGGTGGTGTCATATCGGGTGGATAAAGCGTCGTAAGGCATCCGCCAAGCATATGCCCACGTGGTTACGGGAACACAGAACGGGGAGAGTGCGTTGCATAAGACATCCAGCCCAAGAAAGTAGGCTCAACTTATGCACACATTTCATCTCGCAGGCGGCTGTTTCTGGTGCCTCGACGCGGTCTACCGCACCCTCAACGGCGTTACGGATGTCGTATCCGGTTACACCGGCGGTCACGTTGCTAACCCCAGCTACGAGTTGGTTTGCACCGAGACCACAGGCCACGCTGAAGCAGTAGCGGTCACTTTTGATCCTGAAGTTATTCCCGATGAGGTCATCCTCGACGTGTATTTCACCCTTCATGACCCACGGCAGCTCAACCGTCAGGGCAACGATGTCGGCTCGTCGTACCGTTCCGCCATGTTCTATGAGGATGACGATCAGAAGGCTCTTTTCGAGGCGGCCCGTGATCGAGCATCCGAATATTGGGATGGTGGCATCGTGACCACGATCGAGTCGCTTGACACGTATTACAACGCAGAGTCGTACCACCAGGACTTTTTCGCGAAGAATCCGGGTCAGGGTTACTGCATGGCGGTGGCGCTTCCCAAGGTCAATAAGATTCGTTCGTCGTTCTCGAGCTACATCAAGTAATACTCGTCAGCGACACATTCTGTGCGCCGTCTCGCAATGAAGGTCTTTATCTTCGTCGCGAGGCGGCGTACGGTCGTTAATAAGCGACACTGGCGTCGTTTCACTAAATCGAAGGAGGTTCGGAAATGACTGATCACGCTCTTACCGGACAAACCTGGGTGGCATTCACTCAGGCAGGAGCAGCTGGCTCGGTGCACCGGGTAACAGACGGGTTCACCTTCAAGTTATTGAAAGACGAAGATTTTCGAGCGGTGTATCCGACTTTGGATGCCGCGAAGTCAGCTTTGCACGCGAACCTGCTGCCCGGCACAGCATGGCCTGAGTTCCGCGAGCACTAGCTCGCGCGGGTCGTTGGACGCCGTGTGCAGCGTGATTGCGCTGCACACGTTGCGAACGTTGCCGTGATGCTCGGTGCTCGGCGGGGATCTGACTGCTCCTCCTGCGTGCTGTGATGAGAGCTGCTTCCACAGTTCGTTATGCCTTCCGTCGGGTTTCGCTGTGCTCGCCAACACTGGTGTCAGACGGATGCCGGGTCGGCTTCCCGGCACGAGTGTCGGCCCGCATCTGTCTCCCATCGCGGTTGCGCAGCATGCTGCGCGGCCCACACTAAGGAGCAGACATGACCGACAGCATCACCGTTTCTGGGCTCGTAGCCACTGCGCCCCGCCATATCGTCACTGGGGAGGGGTTGCCGATAACGTCATTCAGGCTGGCGTCCACGCAGCGCCGCTTCGATCGCAGCAATCAACGTTGGATCGATGGTGAAACCAATTGGTACACGATCACCTCGTTCCGCCAGCTCGCTATCAACAGCGCTACTTCGATCGCAAAAGGCGACCGCGTGGTTCTGAGCGGCCGGCTCAAGATTCGCGAATGGGAGAACGCTGACCGCAGCGGCACCAATATCGAGATCGAAGCTGACTCGCTCGGCCACGACCTTATGTGGGGCACCGCACAGTTCTCTCGCACCATATCGAACAGCGCCAATTCGACCGCCGCGAACGGCGACACTGAGCCCGGCGCTCGCAGCAGCGATGACCGCGACGAGTTTGAGACCGCGGCTGAGTTAGAGGAGAAGGGCCCCGGCGAGGAAAGTGCGCGAGCCGAAGAGTTGGCACACACTCCATTCTGAGCGGATCGTGCGCGCAAGCAATCTAGACTTGATGCGGCCCTGAAGTCTCGCGGCCGACGAAGGGAATGCAATGCGCGTACGACTCACTCGCCGTCTCGGTGCAGTTTTGGCACTCACCGTCGCGGCAGCGGTCGCACTCAGCGGTTGCGTCGCAGCCACACCGGAACCGACGGCGACGCCCACTGCGGAAGCGTCAGCATCCCCCGCGCCGGAAGCGACACCAACCGGTCCAATACTGCGCCCCGGTGAGGCCGCTGCCGGAAACCGTCAATTCTTTGACCAGCTCAACACTGAGTACTTCGATGCCAATGGCCGCGGAGACGGCCGCAGCATTGTCGACAAGCTCGTCGAGAATGGTTTCAACAAGCAAGACATGGAAGTCACTCCCGACACCACTGCCATTGGCCTCGCCACAGACTCGATTGTTGTTTCTGTGCGCATCAAAGGTGAGTGTCTACTCGGCCAGTTCACGCCAGACAATTACGTCTCATCCATCGAGCCGCTATTGGGCACCGGCGGTTGCCTCGTGGGAAAGACCCGACCGATCGACTGGTAACCCCGCAAACGGGTTCGCTTGAGCTCGAACGCTCCGTAGAATGGTCCCATGGCCGAATTCATTTATTCCATGGTGCGCGCGCGAAAAGCGGTCGGCGACAAGCTCATTCTTGACGACGTCACAATGTCGTTCTACCCGGGAGCAAAGATCGGTGTGGTTGGCCCTAACGGTGCCGGTAAGTCCACAATCCTCAAAATCATGGCGGGTCTCGACACGCCAAGCAACGGTGAAGCTCGACTCAGCCCCGGCTACTCCGTCGGAATCCTCATGCAGGAACCTGAACTCGATGAAACCAAGACGGTTCTCGAGAACGTGCAAGAAGGTGTTGGGCCGATCAAGGCAAAGGTAGACCGTCACGCCGCAATCGGCCTCGAGATGGCCGAACCAGACGCTGACTTCGATGCGCTCTTGGCCGAGATGGGCACGCTGCAGGAAGAAATTGACGCTGCTGACGCCTGGGACCTTGATTCCCAGCTCGAGCAAGCGATGGACGCGTTGCGCACACCGCCCGGAGACTGGCCCGTCAACAAACTCTCCGGTGGAGAAAAGCGCCGCGTGGCGCTCACCAAACTCCTCCTCCAGAAGCCCGACCTGCTGCTTCTCGATGAGCCAACTAACCACCTCGACGCCGAAAGTGTTCTCTGGCTCGAGCAGCACCTCTCCAAGTACCCGGGCGCCGTACTGGCCGTAACCCACGATAGGTACTTCCTCGACCACGTCGCCGAATGGATTGCCGAAGTCGACCGCGGTCACCTTTACCCCTACGAGGGCAATTACTCCACCTACCTCGAGAAGAAGCAAGAACGACTTCAGGTGCAGGGCAAGAAAGATGCCAAGCTCGCGAAGCGTCTCTCCAGCGAACTTGAGTGGGTGCGCTCGAACTCCAAGGGCCGCCAGACCAAGTCGAAAGCACGACTTGCACGCTACGAAGAGATGGCGAACGAAGCGGAGAAGACCAGAAAGTTGGACTTCGAAGAAATCGTTATTCCGATGGGACCCCGCCTTGGTGCGCAGGTCATCGACGCCAAGAACCTCAAGAAGGGCTTCGACGAGCGCATTCTGATCGACGGGCTGAGCTTCACTCTTCCCCGTAACGGAATTGTCGGAGTCATCGGCCCAAACGGTGTCGGTAAGACCACGCTGTTCAAGACCATCGTTGGCCTTGAACCTCTCGACTCTGGAGATCTCAAAATCGGCGAGACTGTCGACATTTCCTACGTCGACCAGAGTCGTGGTGGCATCGACCCTAACAAGACGCTGTGGGAGGTCGTCTCTGACGGCCAGGACTACATCCAGGTCGGTAAGACCGAGATCCCGTCGCGTGGCTACGTCTCGCAGTTCGGATTCAAGGGACCAGACCAGCAGAAGAAAGCCGGCGTGCTTTCCGGTGGTGAGCGCAACCGTTTGAACCTCGCGCTCACGCTCAAGCAGGGCGGAAACCTCTTGCTGCTTGACGAACCGACTAACGACTTGGACGTTGAGACTCTCGGAAGCCTCGAGAACGCGCTTCTCGAGTTCCCCGGCTGTGCTGTGGTGATCACTCACGATAGGTGGTTCCTTGACCGCATCGCGACCCACATCCTCTCCTACGAAGGCACGGACGCGAAGCCCGGTTACTGGCACTGGTTCGAAGGAAACTTCGACGCTTACGAAGAGAACAAGATCGAGCGCCTCGGACCAGACGCCGCCAAGCCGCACCGCAGCGCTTACCGCAAGCTCACTCGCGACTAGGTATGAGACTTCACGTACCACTCCCGCTGCGCTGGTCAGACGTTGACGCGTACCAACACGTCAACAATGCCGAAGTGTTTCGCCTCCTCGAAGAGGCGCGCATTCACGCATTCTGGCCGGCAGCGGGAGTGGATGCGCCCCTCACCGCAGTGCTTGACGGTCGGCCAGGCGGCCCAACGATGACACTCATTGCGCGGCAAGAAATCGAGTATCTTCTCCCGATTCCCTACATGCGCGAACCCATTGACATTGAACTGTGGATCGGGCGGGTCGGGGGAGCAAGTCTCGAAGTTTGCTACGAGATCTACACTCCTGCCGGCGTCGAGCCACGGCAACTGTTTGTGCGTGCCGCGACGACTTTGGTGCTCGTCGACACTGTCACCTCACGCCCGCAGCGCATCAGCGATGAACAGCGCGGAGTTTTCTCGCGCTACGTGGAAGAACCCCTGCAGTTCGCGAAACGGCGCTAACGAGGCATCCTGCCGACGTGTTTCGCGCACCGAGTGGGAGGCGTGGCGACCGGGTGACGACGCGTGCGTTGTTACGCGCGTACTGCTACGCGTCTTCGTCGTGCTCAGCATCAGCGTCGTCGAACTCGGCATCAAGGTCCGTGGGATCAAGCCATTCGGCAATCGCGTGCGCGCCACGAGCTTCGAGAAGTGGGCCAGCATACTGAAAGAGCTCTTTACGGCTTTGGATGCCCGTACCGAGCGGCAACGCCAAGTCGATGCCAGCGGCAGCAGACTCTTCTGGCGTGAGGTGGTTGACGCCGGCGACGACTGCCAACCACGCGGTGGGATTCTTAGCTCCGCGCAGGTAGTCGACCACTTTGCCGTCAAGCGACTGATGATCGAGCCGTCCCTCTCCGGTGAGAATCACATCCGCAATCTTGATGGCTTCGCTGAGGCCAATGGCATCGGCGACGAGCTGGGCGCCGGGAACTAGCTTCGCTCCGAACAGCGCAACGAGCCCAGCAGCGATTCCCCCTGCGGCGCCCATGCCCGGTAGCGCGGCGATACCAGCTGCAGAAAAACCGCGCTCAGAAGCGAGCGTAGTTTCTGCCAGCACTTTCGAGAGACGCGTGAGGCCAGCATCCAACAGCTCGACATCGGATGCCGAAGCACCCTTCTGAGGCCCGAATACAGCAGCAGCGCCGTGTTCTCCGGTTAGCGGATTGGTGACGTCGACGGCGATGCGCCAGCTCGTCTCTCGGGCGCCATCGACCAGCTCGCTCACGTCAATTGTTGCGAGTGAGGTGAGGTCGCCGCCACCCGTCGCTAGCTCAATTCCCTCGTTGTTGAGAAAGCGAACGCCGAGCGCACGCAGGAGGCCGGTGCCGCCATCAGTGCTTGCGGTGCCGCCGACAAAGAGGGTGATCTCGCGTGCGCCGCGAGCGATCGCGCTTGCGGCGATAAGACCAACGCCGTGGGTATCGGCGCGGAGCGGCTGCAGCGGCACATCGGACACCTGGGGGAGGCCGTTGGCCTGCGCCGCTTCGATGACCGCGCGGCGGGCGTCGAGGTCGAATCCGTACGAGGCTTCGCACTCACGACCGATCGCATCGACTGTTGAGAGGGTCAGGGCTGGTTGAAGCCACGCGGCAAGCACCGTATCCAGGGAGCCTTCTCCGCCGTCGGCCATCGGGAAGGTCAGCACCGTTGCGGTCTCTGGCAACATTTCTCGGGCGCCGCGCTCGAGAGCGGCTGCGGCATCCGCAGCGGTGAGGCTTCCCTTGAAGGAATCGGGGGCGATCACGATGACGGGGCTGTGGAGGTCAGGCATCCTTCGACCCTACGCGAACGAGACCCATATTCACGTTGCCCACACAGCCTCCGGGCACGAAAAAAGGGGCCGCCCGAAGGCGACCCCTTTTCGTAGATCACAGTGCTTAATGCACCGCAGATTCACACAGTATTAGCTGGTGAGGCCGTCTACGTAGTCCTGGTTCGCTGCGATCCAGTCTGCAACGATGGGCTCGAAGTCGGTTCCCTCGTACTCGTTGTACATGACGTTCTCGAGCGAGTAAAGAAGCTCTGAGTCCATCTTGAAGTTCGAGATCCATTCGGTGACCTCAGGCATGTCGTCGCTCAAGGTGTCGCGTGCGAAGGAGTGAATTTCTTCAACGTCTCCGAGCGTTCCCTCAGGGTCAGCAAGGTCCTTGATGTCGAATGCATCGTAGGCCCAGTGCGGACGCCAGAGGGTTACGGCAATGTTCTCGCCGTTGTCGAGTGCAGCCTGCAGTTCAGCAAGCATGGCGGGGGTCGACGACGTGAGAAGTTCCATACCGTCAAGACCGTAGGTCGGCATGGTGTTGTTCATGACTGCTTCAGTCAGTCCTGCACCAGGCTCGATGCCCACGATACGGTTGCCGAACGCGTCAGCGTTTGCTGCGAGCTCGTCGAGCGAGTCGATAGGAGCATCAGAGTTGACTGCAACGGTCAGGCCAGCTTCGCTGTTCCAAGCGCCGAGGTCGTCGATGGAGTCGCCGTACTCTTCCATGAGGCTTGCGTGAGTGATGGGGAGCCATCCGTCAAGCGCCATGTCGTAGTCGCCGGTGCTGAGGCCCGAGAAGATCGGGGTTACGTCAGCGTATTCCAGCTCAACGTTGTAGCCCTTTTCTTCAAGGATTGCCTTCCAGAGGAACGAAACAGCTTCGCCCTCAGGCCATCCGTTGAATACGGCGATGCTGAGATCCTTGTTCTCGGCTCCGTCGCCTGCCGCGGTGTCGTCTCCGCCTGCGGCGCAAGCCGACAGACCGAGGAGCGTTGCCGCTCCAATTGCGATTGCAGCGCGTGTCTGCTTCTTCATTGTGTCGTCCTTTTCTGTCAACGCTTAAGCGTCGACGATGTTGACGTCGATGCACACAGGATTTTCTGTGTGCCGGAAAACGAGCGCGGGTAAGCGCCCGAAAATTAACGAACTGGGGGAGTCAGTTCTGCGGGCTCGGCATCAGCAGTTGCCGAAGTCGTGCCAGAGCTGTCAGCCTCAGCCGTGTCAGTTTCGGCGGGCTTGCCGCGGAAATTGAACGAGTCGAGAATGAACCGGAAGTAGCCCTTGCCGGTGCCGAAGGATGCCGTGAGCCGGTCAAGGAAGATGGCCAACAGCACGACCGAGAGTCCAGCTTCGAACCCGAGCGAGACATCCGCCCGGCTCAAGCTCTGGATTACCGGCTGACCGAGGCCACCAGCGCCAACCATCGAGGCAATAACAACCATCGAGAGCGAGAGCATGATCACCTGGTTGATGCCAGCCATGATCGAGGGAAGAGCCAACGGCAGCTGAATCTGACGCAGGATGCGGCTCGGTGAAGAACCGAAGGCCTGTCCAGCTTCAACGACCTCTTTATCGACACCGCGGATGCCGAGTTCGGTAAGTCGAACGCCGGGGGCAAGCGCGAAGAGCACCGTTGCCACGATTCCGGGCACGTCACCGATGCGGAAGAGGATGAGGGCAGGAATCAGGTAAACGAATGCGGGCATCGTCTGCAAGAAGTCCAGTATCGGCTTCACTATCGTGGAGACCGTTTGATACTTTGCCGCCAAAATTCCCAGCGGAACGCTGATGATCACGGCGATCGCTGCTGCTACCAGCACGAGCGCGAGGGTATCCATTGCGTTTTCCCACTGATCCAAGCTGAGGATCAGGAGGAAGCTGACGGTGGTGCCGAGTGAGAACACCCAACCGCGTGCCACGAAGGCGATCACGGCGAAGATGATCAACATCACCCAGAATGGCGGCGACGCGAATATGAAGTTCATTCCGTCGGCAACAGACGCGATGATGAACTTGATTACGTCGAAGAACACACCGAATGTTTCGGTAATGAAGTCAATGCCGTCTTCGACCCATTGGCCGAGGGGGAGTCTAGGGAAGTCGTTCATCGTGCGGCCTCCGTTTCGGTGGCGATTTCTGGCGTAGCAAGTGCGTCAGAAATCAGTTCAGTGGACACAGTGAGTGCCGGTTCGATTACGGGCAATTCGCCGGTATCGGTGTTGACGTTGCCGAGGGCGGCGAGAAGCGTCACCCGAGGAACGGCGCCAATGAGACGACCACGGTCATCCACAACAGCTAGGGGTAGTGGGCTCTCGACCGAGGGAACGAAGAGCTCAGAAAGTGACGTGTCAGCCTGCACAACGTTGAAGTCGTCGCTGATGATCGACGCGAGGTCAGTCTCGCCGCGGCGGACGAGCTTCATTGCCTCTGCATCACGAACAATGCCCTTGAGGGTTCGATCGCGGCCGATAACGAATGCCATCGAGCTTTGCAGATCGCGCATCGTCTTCAACGCAGCACGCGGTCCAGAACCAGCGAACGCGGTAACGCGGGCAGGCTCCATGACGCTGGAAGCGGTGAGAACACGTGAGCGGTCAACATCCTGAACGAACTGCGCAACATAGTCGTTGGCGGGATCAGTGAGGATGTCTTCTGGCGTACCGATCTGAACGATCCGGCCGTCACGCATGACAGCGATACGGTCTCCGAGGAACATCGCCTCGTTAAGATCGTGAGTGATGAAGATGATCGTCTTGCCCAGTTCGGTCTGAAGCTCAAGCAATTGCTCTTGCATTTCGCGACGAATCAGGGGATCGAGAGCACTAAACGCTTCGTCCATAAGGAGCACGTCGGTGTCGGCGGCGAGGGCGCGGGCGAGACCGACACGCTGCTGCATTCCGCCGGAAAGCTCTGAAGGCATCTTGTGGCCCCAACCCTCGAGGCCGACGAGGTCAATGACCTTCTGAGCGCGAGCGAGACGTTCGGTGCGGGGAATGCCCTGCACTTCAAGCGCGTAGGCGGCGTTCTCAAGAACGCTGCGGTGGGGAAACAGCGCGAAGTGCTGGAACACCATGGAGATGCGGCGACGGCGAACGTCGCGAAGTTTTGATGCGCCGATGCCGGTAATGACATCGTCGCCAACAGTTACTGAGCCGGCGGTGGTTTCCCACAGTCCGTTGAGCATGCGGATGAGCGTAGATTTGCCCGACCCGGAGAGGCCCATTACTACGAAGATTTCGCCTTTGCGAACGTCGAAGCTCGCATCGATTACGGCAGCAGTGCCCAGTTCTGTGATCTCGTCACGAGTGGCTCCATGTTGGAGTCGCTCGACTGCTTCTTTTGGGCGGCGTCCGAATACCTTGTACAGGTTCTTGGCGCTGACTGCTATTTCTTCGGTCACGTTCTCCTGAATGCTCGGCTCCATAAGGGCTTTGCTCTTCTCGATTACGGTCCGGGTTGCAGGCACCTTGCTAGTCATGTGGCTCCCAATTGAGCCAGATGAGAAGGGGAAACATTGTCGGAATGGTTCCAGTGCGAAACAACCGTACGAGCGTCAACCCGACTGGCGGGATGGCGCGCGCGGCCTGATTTCGTAGCACCCGTTCACAGCGCCAAACGTGGCGCACCGAGAACCGGGCCGTAAACAAACGTAACGCTTTTGCGGAATCAATGTAGGGGAGGGTCCGCCAGATTGGGGACATAGTGCGCTCCCGAGCGGCGTCGATCCCCGGCACAGTAGGCATCGAAGCGGGTCGTCTTCGTTGTCTATTCGTTACATAGCCGGGGTCGAATCTGTCTGCTTGGGAACTAAAGCAGACCGACTAGCGCGGTGGTCGCACCATTCCCTCTTGAGCGACACTGGCAATAAGTCGGCCCGCGCGATCGTAGATACGACCGAGCGCGAGTCCACGCCCACCAATCGCATTCGGCGACTCTTGAACATAGAGAAGCCACTCATCCACTCGCGCTTCCCGGTGCCACCACATGGCGTGGTCGAGGCTCGCGACCTTGATGCCTGGCGTTGCCCACGCGAGCCCATGGCGGCGCATGATCGACTCGAGAATCGAATAGTCGCTCGCATAAGCAAGGGCGGCACGATGGAGGTTCATGTCATCAGGCATCGGGCCGACCGATTTCAACCACACGGCCTGATGCGCGACATGACCGCCCTCTACTGAGATAAAGATGGGAGACGGCACATACCGCATGTCAAAGGGGCGCTCGGAAGCCCAATACCGCGCAACCGGATGATCCAACCCTTCGAGAGATTCGGCCGTCGTCGGAAGCGACTCAGGATCGGGAAGATCGGCGGGCATCTCTATCTGGTGATCGAGCCCCTCATCATCGTCTTGAAACGAGGCGATCGCCGACAGAATCGGCACCCCATCCTGGTACGCCTGCGTGCGCCGAGTCGAAAAGGATCGACCATCGTGGATGCGATCCACCGAAAAGGTTATCGGCAGGTTGATATCTCCCGGCCGCAAGAAATATCCATGCATGGAATGCACGACACGGTCTTCGGCAAGAGTGCGCTGCGCGGCAATAAGAGCCTGCGCAAGAACCTGCCCGCCAAAGACTCGCCCCTGCGGCATCCATTGGCTCGGACCGGTGAAAATGTCTTCGTTAGTTCGTGCATGGGTGTCGGTCAGATCGAGGGCAGTCAGAAGCCCAGCCATAGGATCGCTCATGCCTGTAGTTTAGGAGACCTATGACTGCATCGTTTACTTTGGTTGATACCCTCGCGCTGGGTGATCTGCAGGTCTTTTTGGGCCGTGCCGCTCGTGTCGATGAGGGCTCGGTTCGGCTTATTGGCGGCGGGGGAGTGCTCGCCGTCTATGTTTCCGTGCTGCATCCCGCTGGTCTCCTCGACCAAAGCCCCACGGTTTTAGGACTTCGAACCTTCGCGCTCGCGTCGAAAGACACGTTTGACGCTGTTGTGCCAGTGCGATCTCTGCTTGGCCGTATTGAGAGTGCCGTTGATGCTTCTGCCGATACGTTCGGTGAACCCGTAACCGTGAGTCTGCCCATGAGCGTGAACACTGTGACCTGGGCGGCCATTACGCCGCCGCGCGGTGGTTGGGTATCGATCGACTCGGTTTCGAGTGAAGTGCTCGAAGAAGCGGCTCGCGACGGAATTGACGAAGTCGCGAAAGCGGTTCCGAGCGGTGTCGGCGAGGCGATCGTGCACAAAGTTCGCACGGAAGTCTGGGGGCGTCCGCTTGATGACCCCGAATACCTCCCCGCCGGTGCAGGCTTCGCGGCGGTCAGTCTCGGTTTTCTGGGCGACGACGAATCAGCATCCGTCTATGAATCTGGCGCCTGGACCCGCGTCACGACCAAGCGCGGTCACGTTCTCGTGAAACGCCGCGCCTGGTCGGTTGCTCGCTAAAACTGTTGCTCGCTAAACCCGCTACTCGCTAAAACAGTCGCATCATGAGCGTCATCATGTTTGCGAGCAGGGTGAATGCTCCAATGAGTCCAACCGTCTGAACCACTACGGCGATCCAGAGCGGGCCGAGACCCTGGCGGGTGCGGATATACACGACTATCGAGCGGCCGATCGTGTACCAAAACGAGCCAAGGAAAACGAACGCCCAATGGAATGGGCGGTCAACTCCGCGCGCGATAAGTGTCTTTCTGTCGAAAATCGAGAGCGGGATGCTGGCGAGGAACACCAGCCAGCCCGTCACCATGATGGCGAGATAGCCGGGGTCGGTGTAGATGCGTAGTTGGGCTTCGAGCGCGCCCTCCCCATAGGAGGGAAAGAATGCCGACACATCGAGAAAGAACAGCCCGATGATGCTGAGAATGGGCATGGCCGCGAGCACAAAGATCTGCCACGTGTTTGTGCTTGCAGCCGGCGAGCTTGTTGGAGTGGACGAGCTGCTCGGCGAGGCGCCCTCGGGGGCTGCCCAAGCCGTTCCATCCCACCAGCGCGGTGTGGGGCCTCCTGCGGGGTCGGCATACCAGCCAGCGGAGGGAAGTGGTGTGGTCGAGTCACTCATCCTGCGAGTGTAACTGCCTCGAGCTGTGTAGGTGAATTTTGCTCGCTCAGTGAGGCTGCTGGGCGCCATCCGCCAATTTGGTGGCAACTTTCGCGCGCCACCTTGTGTACGGCGCACTGTATAGGTACGGTCAAAACAACTCCGAGCGACGAGGCTCGGATCAACCTGTGGTTCACCAACCACGGTTGTGAGGATCGCTAGGGCGCAGCACACCAGCAGGCGCAATGGCAGATCGGAGAAATGATGAGTACTACCGTGCCCGTAAAAGCCCAGAAACCTGAGGCAAAGAAGCAGAACCCTGAGTTCGTGCAGCTTCTTGATCCTGAAGGTAAGCGGCTCAGCGATGACCTCTATGACCCTTGGGTGTCGGATGTCACCGGCGATCAGCTCGCCAGCCTGTATGAAGACCTCATCATCGTTCGTCGCATCGATACCGAAGCGACAGCCCTTCAGCGCCAAGGCGAACTAGGGCTCTGGCCACCGCTGCTTGGCCAGGAAGCAGCTCAAGTAGGTTCAGCCCGCACTCTGCGTCCCGATGACTTTGTGTTCTCCAGCTACCGCGAGAATGCGGTGGCGTACTGCCGTGGCGTGAAGCTTCCTGATCTTGTTCGGGTGTGGCGCGGAACCGCAGCCTCGGGGTGGGATCCGTTCTCCGTTGGCATGGCAACTCCCGCCGTAATCATTGGCGCTCAGACGCTTCATGCCACGGGCTATGCCGTTGGCTGCAAAAAAGACGGCGTTGACAGCGTTGCCGTTGCCTACTTCGGTGATGGCGCTACGAGCGAGGGCGACGTCAGCGAAGCGATGGTGTTCGCCGCCTCTTTCAAGGCTCCCGTGATCTTTTTCTGCCAGAACAACCAGTGGGCGATCTCTGAGCCTGTTGGGCTGCAAGCTCAGCGCCCGATTGCCGACCGTGCCCCGGGGTTCGGCATTCCGAGCATCCGTGTTGATGGCAATGACGTGCTTGCTGTCATGGCCGCGACTCGGAGTGCGCTCGACCGTGCCCGCAATGGCGGCGGTCCTACCTTCATCGAAGCCGTGACGTACCGTCGTGGACCGCACACGACCTCCGACGACCCGAGTCGCTATGTCGACCCGGTTCTTGTCAAAGAGTGGGAAGCCAAAGATCCTATTGCGCGTGTAGAAGCGTTTTTGCGCAGCGAAGGTGTGCTTACCGACGAGCTGGCGGCATCCATTCAGGCACGAGCAGACGAGGTGGCAGCAGAATTTCGGGCCGGATGCTTGGGGCTCGAGAATCCCGAACCGCTCAGCGTTTTCGACAACGTGTATGCGACCGAGCACTCGGGGCTCGCGCGTCAGAAGAGTCAGTACAAAGCGTATCTAGAGGGGTTTGAGAAATGACTGAACTAACTCTGGCAAAGGCGCTGGGCTCTGGATTGCGGCGCGCGCTCGCCGAAGACGAGAAAGTTGTGCTTCTTGGCGAAGACATCGGAAAGTTGGGCGGCGTTTTTCGCGTGACCGATGGCCTCCAGCGTGACTTTGGCACCGAGCGGGTCATGGATACGCCGCTGGCCGAGGCGGGAATCATCGGAATGGCCGTTGGCCTAGCGTTCCGCGGTTACCGTCCGGTGTGTGAGATCCAGTTCGACGGCTTTATCTACCCTGGCTTCGATCAGATCGTTGCCCAGGTTGCGAAGCTGCACTACCGCACGGCGGGAAATGTGCGGATGCCGTTGACGATTCGGGTGCCCTATGGCGGAGGTATTGGTGCAGTCGAGCACCACTCTGAGTCGCCAGAGGCCTACTTTGCCCACACCGCAGGCTTGCGGGTTGTCACCTGTTCGACTCCGCAGGATGCCCACAGCATGCTGCGCGAGGCAATCGCCTCTGACGACCCGGTGTTGTTCTTCGAACCCAAGCGCCGCTATTGGACTAAAGGCGAAGTCGATGAAGATGCGGTCGGTCTGCCGATGGGCAAGGCGCGTGTTGTTGCCGAAGGCACCGATGTCACCTTGGTCACCTATGGCCCGCTAGTGGCAACAGCTGTGGATGCCGCAGTGGCCGCCGCTGACGAGGGAATCTCCATCGAGGTTGTTGATTTGCGTTCGCTGTCTCCGGTCGACTTTGACACCGTTTCGGCGAGCGTGCAGAAGACGGGGCGGCTCGTGATCACCCACGAGGCTTCGCAATCGGGCGGGCTGGGTGCAGAAATTGCGGCGACTCTGACTGACCGCTGTTTCTATTACCTTGAGTCAGCTCCGGTGCGGATTACTGGGTTCGATGTTCCGTATCCGCCGGCAAAGTTGGAAGACCATTTTTTGCCAGATCTTGATCGCATTCTTGATGGCGTTGACCGCGCTCTTGGCCGCGTTAATTCGCTTACCGGTTGGAGTGCGTGATGACTGTTAAGGAGTTTGCCCTGCCTGATTTGGGGGAGGGCCTAACGGAATCTGAAATTGTTGAGTGGCACGTTGCCGTTGGCGATCTGGTGACGCTGAATCAGCCGATTGCTGAGGTGGAGACGGCGAAGGCGATTGTGTCGCTGCCGTCGCCGGTGGCGGGAAAGATTTCGGCGCTGCACGCTGAGCCCGGCGCGACAGTGCAGGTCGGCACCCGCATCGTCACGTTTGAACTGGATGGTGGGTCAGGCGGCGTTGATGCTCCGGATGCCGGTGGCGCGACTGCTGATGCTTCCGCTGGCGCAGAGAGCGCGAAAGCTGACGGCGGAGATACGGCGCCGGCCCCTGAGGCTGCTCCTGAACGCAACTCTGTGCTTGTCGGGTACGGTCCCGCCGTCGAGAGCGGCAAGCGCCCCACACGCAAGCCTCGTGGTGCACGTGCGGCATCCGCTGAAGCCGTGACGGCGACTGTGGCAGAGACCGCGCAAGCGACCGAGCCAAAGGCAGCAGCAGAGCCTGCAGCAGAGACCGCGCCGGCGACGGCCCCAGCGCCTGCGGCCACGCCCGCAGAAGCTCGCACTAAGACGACTCCGCCGGTGCGCAAGCTGGCTGCCGATCGCGGCGTCGACTTGACGCAACTGACCGGAACGGGCCCTGACGGCATCATCACGCGTGATGATGTGCTGAGTGCGGCAGAGCAGCCGTCTGAGCAGGCACAGAGCGGAGAGGACACTGCGGCAGGAACATCCGGTCAGTCTCCTCGCGGCGCGCTTGCCGGCACGCGTGCGCGCGAAACTCGCACCCCCATCAAGTCGGTGCGTAAGGCAACGGCGGCCGCGATGGTCGCGAGTGCCTTCACGGCACCCCATGTCACCGAGTTCTTGACGATCGATGTCACGCGCACGGTGGAACTGGTGGCCAAGCTCAAGGCGAAGGGCACCGCAGCATCCGTTCTCTCGGTTGTTGCTAAGGCGCTGTGCATTGGCGTGGCGCGTAACCCCTCGCTCAATTCGCGGTGGGATGCCGACGCGAACGAAATCGTCGAGTTCGGCTATATCAACTTGGGCATCGCTGTCGCGACGCCGCGAGGACTCATGGTGCCGAACCTCAAAGATGCTGACGCCATGAGCCTGGCCGATCTCACCGAGGCGATTGGCGATCTCGCCCGCAATGCGCGAGCGAGCAAGGCAACTCCGGCGTCGCTCAATGGGGGAACTATTTCGATTACCAACGTTGGTGTCTTCGGCATCGACGCCGGAACCCCCATCCTGAATCCGGGAGAAGCCGCCATTTTGGCTATGGGCGCTGTGCGCAAGATGCCGTGGGAACACCACGGTGACATCGCTCTGCGCGACATCATGACCCTGAGTTTGTCGTTCGATCACCGTCTTGTCGACGGCGAGCAGGGTGCACGTTTCTTGACCGATGTTGGCTCGATTCTGAACGACCCCGGCACTGTTTTGACGATGGTGTGACACGAGGGGTGGCCGCGACAGGTAAGAATGGTCTTATGACCGAGAATCTCGACCCTGCTGCGGCCACCCCTGCTCCGGCTCCTACTGCCTCACGTGCACCACGCCGTCTTCTGGTGGGAATCTTTGCGCTCGCCGCATTCGTGATCGCGGCCGACCAGCTCAGCAAGTGGTGGGCCGAAACCAACCTTGGCGGCGGCAAGAACATCCCCGTCATCGGCGATTTGCTGTCGTTCCAGCTCGTCTACAACCCCGGCGCCGCGTTCTCGCTCGCCGAGGAATTCACCTGGGTGCTCACAATCATTGCGGCGCTCGCCGTTGTTGCTATCACTTGGTATGCGTGGACCGTGCAATCCCGCGCCTGGGCTGTTGCGCTCGGCATGCTCCTTGGTGGCGCGATCACTCACCTCGGCGACCGTCTGTTCCGTGACCCCGGTTTTGCGCGCGGTCACGTCGTCGACTTCATCAACTACAACGGCTATTTCATCGGCAACATCGCCGACATTGCCCTTGTGGGCGGCGCAATCATGATCGTCGTCATTTCGCTGATGGGAATTGCTGCCAAGCCCGAAGAGGCAACGACGCCGAGCGCGGATGCGCCGACGGAAGCAACGACAACCGAATGACCGATCTCAGCTTGCGCATGCCCAACACGCGGTTGCGGGCAGTGCTCAATCTCGGAACGCGGCGCGCACCGCCACTAGATTTACCGCCGTCCTTGAACGACCCAGAGCTGTTTGGGGATTGGGATGACGAAGGTCAGCTGAGCGATCTGTTCGTCGAGTATGCGCACGGGCAGTTGCACCTCGAAACGACCAGTTCCGGTGTCAATCACCATTTCCACACTCCGGCTGGCGAACCTCGAGACTCGAGCCCGTGGCCGGCCAACGACACCCGCATGCTCCTGCAGTGGTCAACACAGTTGGCTCAGGACTTTCACGCCCTCATGCCCAAACTGCTTGACGACATCACGCAGGCTGCAGCCTGGCACGATGCCGGGTTCGATCTCTACATCTGTGAAGTAGAGGATCCGGTGCAGCTCGACCTCCTGGAGATCGAGGTCGAAGGAGAGCTCTTGACGCTGCCGTGGCTCGGCGCCGGCACAGTCACTCACGACCACATTGAGGGCGACAATCATCCGATTGCGCTCCTTTGGGGCGAAGACGAGTCAGAACCCGACAAGCCGATTGCTGAAGCGTGGACTGATCCGCGCACCGGAGAGCCGCGCTCCAAAGCAGTGCCCGGCGTTGACTGGAGCGTCATCGGGCTCGCCGCTGAAGAAGTGTTGCCGTGGCTTGAGGGTATTTACCTCAACCACCACGTGATTCCGGATGCTGCAGGCACGCTCCTGAACGCTGTCTTGCGACGCCTCGGCGGCCTCGACCCAGCCTAGCGGCTCACTCTGAGGGGCTTGCACTGCCAGTGCTGGCTTGGCGTCTCTGCGCCGCCAGATTGTGCACAAGTGCTGGGTCAACCGTCGGAATCGATTCCGTCAGTTGTGTCGAACTGACTTCAGCAGGGCCCGACTTCGCCCTGAAGACGAAGCGACGCTGCACCTGGAAACTGATGATGTAGAGCGTCACGTCGGAGAAGACCTTGGCGATAACGAGCGGAACGCCCCAGTCGACCAGCACCGACAACCACACGTAACTTGAGGCGACGAGTGCCAACGCGAGAATGACGTAGCGCAGGGCATCCCGTGCCACATGCTCCCGAGTGCTGGGGTGAAAGACGAGGTGCCGGTTGATGAAGAAGTTCACGGAGGCGCTCACTAGGCGCGCTCCGATAACGGATACCAGCAGTGAATTGGTGAGGGCGAACAGTAGCAACAGGCCGATCGCGTCGATCAGAAACGCTGCCAGTGACGACGAAATGTAGCGCAGGAGCGGCGCAAAGACTCGCACCGAATCAACGATGGGCCGAAAGTGTGATGAAGCATTGTGCTGCAAGTAGACCGTCTCAATCTCGATTTCTTCAATGCGGATGCCGGCCGAGCGCGACCCGAGCAACAGGTTCAGTTCGTATTCGAACCGTTCGCCTTTCACCCCGAGCAGCCAGTCGAGCATTGTTGCGGGGTAGCCGCGCAGCCCGGTCTGAGTGTCGCGCACGGCGACTCCGGTCGCGAACTTAAACGCTGACCGAGAGACTGCATTTCCGAAGCGACTGCGCACGGGAACGTCGCCGGCGAAGGCTCGACCGCCGAGCACCATCGCACCCTCTGACGCCTCCAGCTGTGCGGCAACGCGAAGGATGTCGCCGACCTTGTGTTGTCCGTCGCTGTCGGCGCAGACGACGGCGTGCCCCGGATGGTTCTTGCGGATGTAGTTGAAGCCGAATTTGAGCGCGTGCCCTTTGCCGCGATTGTCGTCGTAGCCGATCACGTCGGCGCCGGCGTGCTGAGCTGCGGCGAACAGGTCAGCGTAGGTCGGGCCACTGCCGTCATCGACGATGACGATTCGCAATTGTGAGGCGGAGTCGCGCAGAGCGCCGACGAGTTGCGGGAGCCGGTCATCCGGTTCGAAGGAAGGAATCAGGATGATCATGATGCGGCTCCCACGTAGAGGATGTCTGAGGTTTCGCGTTCTCCGCCGTTGGACGGTTGGTTGATGACGGTGCCGTTGAAGTACATGGTCGAGGAGCCGCCGCCATCGAGGTTGTAGGCGGTTGTCGCGCCGAGATCTTGCATGATGGCCGCGAGTCCGGGGAGGGTAACGCCGGCGCTGTAGCCGGGGTTACGGCCGTCGACGACAACGAAGACGAGATGGTTGTCATCGATCACGCCGACGGCGGTGCGCGGCTGTTCGCCCTGGATGGAGTGGTTGCCGAAATTGGTGTCGATTTCGACGTTTTCGATACCGGCAACGACAGCGCCGTTCTCGACGATCGCGGGTCCGAAGGAGAGCGTGTTCCACACGCCGTCGGCGATAAGTTGATCGGCCGAGGTCGTGGTTTCGTCGTAGACCTCGACGCTGCCGTCGAGAGAGAAAGCGAGACCGTCGCGAGCTGGCTCGTCGCGGTACACAACGCCGTTGCGGATGACGATGCCGGTGTCGCGGAATCCGTAGTAGTCGCCGTTGATGGCAAATATCGCGTCGTGCTCGGCTGCAATCGACGAGGTGAGGTCGATGATGTTTTCGCCGAAGCTGTTCTGGGCAAATGCTGACCGCAGGGCGGTGGCATCCGTCAGCTCGACATCTGCAACGTAGTAGGTGACGGTGTCGGCGCCGCTGCCCGTAACGACTGTGGAGATCGAGACGGTGGCAGCGTCTGAGGTGTAACTCGTGGCGGTGAGAACGGGTTCGGCCGTCGCTGAGGTCGTCGGCTCGGGGCTCGTTGTGCTTGTGCTGTTCTCGACTTCGTATTGGGCAACGTCAGAAATCTCGACGTGCTCAATGACGAAGCGGTCGAGGGCCCACGCTGCGGTGCTGCCCAAGCCGAGCACAAGCACTAGCGCCGATCCGATGACGATGTGCCGTTTCCGCAGTGTTCTCTTTCGCGCTGTTCTCTCTCGCATACGTCAAGAAGTACGCGCGGTGGCTATCACTCTCTAATGGGAACGCTGGGAGCTTGCGATGAGCTTCTCGGGAGTGCGCTGGGAAGTGGTGCAGTGAGGGATCGTGACTTCTGGCAGGGTTCCGCGGCTGAAGCGAAAGGCAGGGTGTGCGAGGCACGCAGCACACACGAAAGGGCCTGCGACCGATCAGTCGCAGGCCCTTCGTCCTGGGGGAGGTGTGGGGGTGAGGCTTACTCTCCGGTGCCGGTGCCGGTGCCGGTGTCGGTGTCGGTGTCGGTGTTGTCGTCAGCGGAGCCGCTGCGATCACCCATCTGGCCGCGATCTCCGCGATCTCCGCGCTCACCACGATCTGCGCGGTCGCCACGGTCTCCGCGCTCACCGTTGCCGGCGTCGGGGTTGGCTTCGCGCTCGGCTTCATGCTCGGCGCGAAGTTCGGTAAGGGCAGCGGTGAGGGTGTCTTCGTCCACGTTGAGTTCGGCGGCGAGAGCGGTCACGAAGGTTGCTTGGCGATCATCCTTCGCTGCCGTTCGTTCTTCCTCGGTGGCGTCGGAATCGAGTCGTTCAGGGCGTTCAGAGCTGTCGCGCAACGCTGCAAAAGCATCCGATACTTCGGTCTCGGTGAGGTCGAGCTTGGTCGCGAGGCCGGCCGCGTCGAGGCCGCGAGCGTGACCGCGCCCGGCGTGCTCGCCGCTGGTCGTCTTGTCGGTGGTGGTGTCGGAGGCAACTGCCGTGCTGGCAGTCTCGATGGTGTCAGCCTGGGCGGGCAAGGCAATGCCCAGTCCGACACAGGAGGCCAAAACTGCGCCGGCTGCTCCTGTGATCAGTGTCTTTTTCATGGTTGATCCTTTTCGTCCTATCCGGAATCTCCGGTGTACGAAATCAACAGTGCGCGCCGGTTCTATCAACACGCTGTGGTGAGCCTGCGCAGGTCATGGGCAAGTTCTGCCGTAACTCAGTGAGGCGTCTATGCGCTTGCCCAGCGCGGCCACATTGCGCGGCTACGCGGGGCCCGCACGCACGGCGCTAGGCGTCGAGGGCGGCCAACGCCATCCGCTCGAGCACGGCACTGGTTGCGCCCGCACGCCCGCTGTGGGGAGTGGAGTTGATGAGACCGAAGGTGGCGTGGGCTCGGGTGCGTAACTCGGTGGTCGCAGCATCCGGGTTCACTTGGGCAAGCACGCCAACCCACAACTCAACGTAGCTGCGCTGCAGGGCGCGCACGTCGTGTTGGTCGCTGGCGGTGAGGCTGTCGAGGTCGCGATCTTGAACCCGGATGACGTTGGCATTGCCGAGCGCAAACTCCACATGAAACTGAACGAGGCTTTCGAGCGCGGCGCGCGGTGTGGCAGCGTGCTCGATCACGGTCTGCGCCCCGCGGCACAGGTTGGAGCTGGCATCGATCAGTATCGCGGCGAGCACGTCTTGTTTGCCATCGAAGTGGCGGTACACGGCCGGGCCGCTCACGCCGGCGGCGGAGCCGAGTTCTTCGAGCGAGACGCGCGTGAAGCCGCGCTCGGCGAACAGGCTGGCGGCGGCGTCGAGGAGGGCCTCGCGTCGGTCGGCCTTCGCTTGACTGCGCGGAGTTGGCGTCTCGTTCATGTTCTGAGTCTAGACAGTTCGGTTAATGCTCGCTAACCTAAATTCAGTTAGTAATGACTAACCCAAGTGGCCACAAGCTACGCAGAACGAAGGTGTTCGATGGAGAAGATTTCCTCGGCCGCTCAACCGTCCCACCCGACGTTTGCGGCTAACGAAGAGTCAATGCGCGGCCTTGTCGAGCAATTGCGCGAGCGACTCGCGACGACGGCCCTCGGTGGCTCTGAGAAGTCCCGCGAACGCCACATCTCCCGCGGCAAGCTGCTGCCTCGCGATCGCGTCGATGAACTGCTTGACGAGGGCAGTCCCTTCATCGAGATTGCGCCGCTCGCCGCGAATGGAATCTACGACGATCAGGCTCCCGGTGCTGGTGTGATTGCCGGAATCGGCCTCATCCACTCTCGCCCGGTGCTCGTGATCTCCAACGATGCGACCGTCAAGGGCGGCACCTACTTTCCGCTCACGGTCAAGAAGCACTTGCGGGCGCAAGAGATTGCGTTCGAGAACAAGCTGCCGTGCGTGTACCTCGTTGACTCGGGCGGCGCGTTTCTCCCGATGCAAGACGAGGTCTTTCCCGACCGCGACCACTTCGGGCGCATCTTCTACAACCAGGCTCGCCTCTCGGCCGCGGGCATCCCGCAGATCGCCTCGGTCATGGGGTCGTGCACCGCGGGTGGCGCCTACGTGCCCGCGATGAGCGACGAAACGATCATCGTGCGCAATCAGGGCACGATCTTCCTGGGCGGCCCGCCGCTCGTAAAAGCTGCCATCGGCGAGATCGTCACAGCCGAAGAACTCGGCGGGGGAGACGTGCACGCGCGCACCTCCGGCGTCACCGACCACCTCGCCGACGACGACCGCCATGCGCTCGAAATTGTGCGGGACATCATCAAGACCATCCCGAAGCCTGCTGCTCCCGCGTGGGATGTTGTTGCCTCGCGGCCTCCCGCTGTGAACCCTGACGAGCTCTACGGCGTCGTGCCGACCGACGTGCAAAGCCCGTACGAAGTGCGCGAAGTGATCGCCCGCCTCGTCGATGGCAGCGAGTTCCACGAGTTCAAGAAGGAATACGGCGCGACCCTCATCACCGGGTTTGCGACGCTGCACGGGCATCCGATCGGCATCGTCGCCAACGCGGGTGTGCTGTTCAGCGAGTCGGCGCTCAAGGGCGCTCACTTCATCGAACTGTGCGATCAGCGCGGCATTCCGCTGCTGTTCCTGCAGAACATTTCTGGCTTCATGGTCGGTAAGGAATATGAGGCCGGCGGCATCGCCAAGAACGGCGCCAAGATGGTGACGGCGGTCGCCACGACGCGCGTTCCGAAGTTCACGGTCGTCATCGGTGGCTCGTTCGGTGCCGGCAACTACTCGATGTGCGGCCGCTCGTATTCACCGCGCTTCTTGTGGATGTGGCCCAACGCCCGCATCTCGGTCATGGGCGGCCCACAGGCTGCTGCTGTGCTCTCCACGGTGCGCCGCGATCAGCTCGGCGAAGACGCCTTCACCGACGACGACAAGGTCGCGTTCGAGAAGCCCATCCGCGAGCAATACGAACTTCAGGGCAGCCCGTACTATTCGACAGCGCGCCTGTGGGATGACGGAATTATTGACCCCAAGGACACGCGAGACGTGCTCGGCATGGCCCTCGATATCGCTGCAGCGACTCCGCTGCCTGAACCGGGCTTCGGCCTCTTCCGGATGTGATCGCCTTGTTCTCTGCTGTTGTGGTCGCCAATCGTGGCGAAATTTCCTGTCGCATCACGCGCACCCTGCACTCGATGGGCATTCGCTCGATCGCGGTGTACACCGAGCACGATCGTGACGCGAAGCACGTTCAAGTGGCGGATGCCGCCGTACTGATCGACAGCTACCTGTCGGTCGAATCGATTGTTGCTGCCGCCCATGCCGTTCCGGGCATGAATGCCGACGCGGTTCATCCAGGCTATGGCTTCCTCTCCGAAAACGCGTCCCTGGCCGAGGCCTGCGCCGCTGCCGGAATCACCTTTATCGGTCCGGGCGTCGAAGCGCTCGAGATCATGGGCGACAAGATCGCGTCGAAGAAGCACGTGACCGAGCGCGGCGTTGCCGTGATCCCGGGCATCGCTGAGCCGGGCATGACGAACGACGATCTTGTGGCTGCCGCCGCCGAGGTCGGGTTCCCGCTGCTGATCAAGCCATCCGCCGGTGGTGGCGGCAAGGGCATGACGATCGTGCGCGAGCCCGATGCTGTCGCCGGTGCGCTCGACTCTGCGCGTCGCGTGGCCAGTGCCGCGTTCGGCGATGACACTCTCTTCCTTGAGCGCCTCGTGGAGAAGCCCCGCCACATCGAGGTGCAGGTGCTGGCCGATAGCCACGGCACGATCATCCACTTGGGCGAACGCGAATGTTCGCTGCAGCGTCGCCACCAGAAGATCATCGAAGAAGCGCCATCGCCGCTGCTCGATGAGGCCACGCGGCAGCGCATCGGTGAAGCAGCGTGCGAGGTTGCGCGCAGCGTGAGCTACATCGGTGCCGGAACCGTCGAGTTCCTGGTCTCCGACAATGCGCCCGATGAGTTCTTCTTCATGGAAATGAACACGCGCCTGCAAGTGGAGCATCCCGTCACCGAAATGGTCACCGGCATCGACCTCGTGGAGTGGCAAGTGCGCATTGCTGCCGGCGAGAAGCTCACGGTGGAGACACCAACGCTCACCGGGCACTCGGTCGAGGCGCGCATCTATTCCGAGGATCCCGCCAACGACTTCTTGCCCTCCGCCGGTCAGATCGTGCACCTGCACGAGGCTGCCGACGGAAGTGCGGCCAGCGCAGGCACAACCAGCGTGCGCGTCGATAGTTCACTCGTTCAGGGCGGCACGGTGTCGGCAAACTACGACCCGATGCTCGCCAAGGTCATCGCCCACGGCGCTACCCGCGCCGAAGCCCTCCACGCCCTCGACCGTGCCCTCGCCGACACTGTCATCCTGGGCGTCACCACCAACATCGAATTCTTACGCGCCCTCCTCGCCCGCGACGACGTGCGCGCCGGCGAACTCGACACGGGCCTCATCGAGCGGGCCCTTGCCGAGATTGAGTTTGCGACGCCGAGCCCTGCCGTTCTCGCGGCGGCGGCTCTGAGCATCCATTCCCATCGGTGGATGCCGGGCTCACCCTGGCAGCAGCCAAGCGGTTGGCGTGTGGGGCAGCATCGCCCAGCCCGCTACCGTCTTGAGTGTGCGGGCACGGTGTACGAGGTTTTGGTTGCCGGCCCACCCAGCGCTGCGGACGTCACGATCAACGGCGACACCACCCCGGCACGCCTGACGAGTACCGGTATCGAGTGGGGTGCGTTGAGCATCCGTCTCGCTATTGAGACCGAGGGTGCGCACGAACATTCCACGGATGGTCACACGGTGTGGATTGCGCATGACGGCACTTCGTGGTCGTTGACTTCGCAGGGCCGCGCCGAGTCACTGGCCGATCACCGTGCGACGCTCGCCCGAGTCGCTGGCGTTGTTGACCCAGAGTTGCGTTCGCCCATGCCCGGCACCGTCGTCGCCGTTGCGGTGGCGAACGGAGACTCTGTGACTGCCGGTCAGACGGTGCTCACGATCGAAGCCATGAAGATGGAACACCCCGTTGTCGCGACCCTCGATGGGGTTGTCGACATCAGTTTGAAGCCTGGCGATCTGGTCACACGCGATCAGATCGTTGCCCGAATCGAATCGCCACAAGCGAGCACTGAAGGAGAAACCTCATGAGTCACGACGCTACCCGCGGCGAAATCACCCACCTCGGCCTCACCGATGAGCAGTTGAAGTTGAGCGCTGATGTGCGCGATTTCGCTGATAAGGTTGTCGCTCCGGCAGCGTATGAGTACGACACGAAGCGTGAACTGCCCTACGGCATCATCGCTCAAATGGGTGAGATGGGTCTCTTCGGTTTGCCGTTCCCCAAGGAGTATGGCGGGCAGGGCAAGGACTACGTTTCGCTGTGTCTCGCGATTGAGCAGCTTGCTCGCGTTGACCAGTCGATCGCGGTGACGCTCGAGGCCGGCATCGGTCTTGGCGCGATGCCGATCTTCAAGCACGGTAGCGAAGAGCAGAAGCAGCAGTGGGTTCCGATGCTCGCGCGTGGTGAAGCTCTTGCTGGTTTCGGTCTGACTGAAGCGGATGCCGGTTCCGATGCTGCGGGAACCAAGACCACTGCCGAGCTCGTCGATGGCGAATGGGTCATCAATGGCACGAAGCAGTTCATCACTAACTCGGGCAGCGAGATCACAAAGGTTGTGACGGTCACGGCGGTCACGGGTCGTCGCGAGAATGGCAAGCCTGAGCTGAGCGCCATCCTCGTTCCGAACGGCACGCCCGGCTTCACGGTGCACCCGCCCTACGACAAGGTCGGTTGGCACACTTCTGACACGCATCCGCTGTCGTTCGATAACGTGCGGGTTCCCGAAGAGAACCTGATGGGGGAGCGCGGCCGTGGCTTCGCGAACTTCATTGAGGCTCTGGATGAGGGTCGCGTTGCGTTCTCGGCACTCTGCACCGGTGCCGCTCAGGGCTGCCTGGAGGAGTCGATCCGTTACGCCAACGAGCGTCACGTCTTCGGCCGTTCGATTGGTTCAAACCAGCACATTGCGTTCAAGATTGCGCGGATGCAAGCCCGAGTTCACTCGGCACGCTTGGCAACCTACGACGCAGCCCGCAAACTGGTTGCCGGAGTTCCTTTCAAGATGGAGGCGAGCTTGGCGAAAATGATCAGCAGCGAGGCGGCCATGGATAACGCTCGGGATGCTACCCAAATCTTTGGTGGCTATGGCTTCATGAATGAGAACCCTGTCGCCCGCCACTACCGTGACTCGAAGGTGCTGGAGCTTGGTGAGGGCACCACTGAGGTGCAGATGATGGTTATTGCTCGTGAGCTGGGATTCGCGACCCTATGACCGGCAAACGTATTCAGCAGCGCGGCCTCTGGTTCGACGAGTTCGAGGAGGGCGCGGTCTATCTGCACGCTCCCGGCCGCACCGTCACTGAGGCTGACAATGTTCTCTTCACGACGATGACGATGAACACCCAGTCGCTGCACTTGGATGCGGCGTGGTCAGAGCAGCAGCCGTTTGGGCAGCGCTTGGTGAACTCGATGTTTACGCTCTCGACGATGGTGGGGGCATCCGTAGCTCAACTGACGCAGGGCACGATTGTGGCGAACTTGGGCTTCACGGAGGTAAATTTTCCGCATCCGCTGTATCACGGCGACACGATGTATTCGGAGTCTGAGGTGCTGGAGAAGCGGCTCTCGAAGTCGCGCCCCGGCCAGGGAATCATTTCGTTGCGTCACACAGCCAAGAACCAGGACGGTGTTGTGGTGGCTGTCGCAACCCGTTCGGTGATGGTCTGGACTGAGGAGGGCGCACCGTGAGCTTCACTCTAGGGCCGTCGATTCTGTTTGTTCCGGGCGATCGCCCCGACCGTTATGCCAAGGCGCTTGAGCGCGCAGATGCCATCATCATTGACCTTGAGGATGCTGTTGCCAGTGTCGACAAGGCTGCTGCCCGCGCTGCCCTGATTGCTAACCCGATGGATCCGGCTCGCACCATTGTGCGACTGAATCCGGCCGGCACCGAGGATCACGATAGTGATCTGGAGGCGTTGGAGCAGACGGAGTACCGCACGGTGATGCTCTCGAAGTCGGAGTCGGTTGCTGACTTCGATGCGCTCAAAGAACTCGACGTGATCGCCCTGTGCGAGACGGCGCGGGGCGTGCTGGCGGCCACCAGTTTGGCGGCGCTGGATTGCGTGGTTGCCCTCATGTGGGGTGCCGAAGATTTGGTGGCCTCGCTCGGCGGCTCATCGTCGCGCGAAGATTCCGGCCCCTACCGTGGTGTCGCGCTGCATGCTCGCTCGTCGGTGTTGCTCGTGGCCGGTGCCTATTCGAAGGCTGTGATCGACGCGGTGCATCTCGACATCGCAGACCTGGAGGGTCTCGGTGCTGAGGCTCGGGATGCCGCGGCTCTCGGGTTCACGGCAACGGCCTGCATTCACCCCTCACAAGTGGCCATTGTGCGCGAAAGTTATGCGCCCACGGTCGAGCAAATCGCGTCCGCACGGGCACTTCTCGCCGCCGCGGAATCGCAACCCGGAGTCTTCAGCTTCGAGGGTCGCATGGTCGACGGGCCCATCCTGCGGCACGCGGAGTGCGTGGTGGCGCGGGCGGGGTTGCGCGAGGGTTAGGCGGGAATCTTACGCCCGCTGCAGGGATGGGATTTCATAGAGGTAGGACTTGCTTCATCAAGGTGCTGCATAGTTGCTTCGTATCGAAATAGTCACACGCGGGCGCAGAGGTGGTGTTCGAGGGCGCTGGCCTGAGAGAATGCGCTGAGAGCCTCGTGTACACAATCGGGTCACTCGAAACGTTGCCGACCGCTCGGGATAGAACGTGAGGGCATATAGATGTACAGGCTGCGCGATTCACTTCTGTGCACTACGAAAGTCGTGGTGTTGATCGTCGACCCGGAGTCTTGGGACTCGCCTTTCGCCGAGCGAGTGCGAGTGGCTGATGTGGTCGAGGTTAGAATCGCCCCGCGCGCGGACTTACTCTCTGCTGTAACCGACGCGCTGGCGGCTCAATTAGTCCCTCCGGAGCTAGATTACGCGCAGCGGCGTGATTACTCGACTATTCGGCGAGTGACGTCGGAGAACGCCGCGGGTAGTCGGCCTGGCGACGAGATCGGTGTTGCTTTTTTCGATCACTTGGTGAGACGCAACGGGACTGCTGAGTTTCGTGAAGTTAGTTTCAGAGTGCCGACCACTTTCGAGTCCTTGAACCGTGCTGCAAAAGTCGGGCTCGAATCGCCTCCCAGCGTCATTGCTGTGATGCCGCAAATGGGGTGGGGCGGTGATCCTGTTGCGATTGACATTCTCCAGTGGTTGCTTGAACATGGGGTCGATGCTGGGATGGGCGCCCTAGGCGTTTACACATTTGGCCGTCTTCGTTGGTACTTGCGCTCTCGGCGAGCCAAGTTCGTCGCTAGGTCGTGGCGGGTACGCAGGCTAAATGCGCCGTATCAGCTGCGGCGTCTTGTAGGGAAGAAGGAAAAATGGGGTGCAATGGAGCTAGCGAAGCTGCTTGCGGTCGATCCCCAGGTCGCTCGTGATCTGTTGACTTCGCTGGGCTTTGTGGAAGATTCTTTGAGGAACTGGATTCCCGGTACTTCACTTGATGCGGTCGCCGCGCGCGAGTCATGGATGCGCGACGAATACAAGGACCCGATGGGCGCATATTTCGAAGTTGAGCCTCGAGGAAGATTTCCTAGTTAGCACGATTCAGCGGCTCTAGGGGCGGGAGTTTTATGGAGTTGAAACTTCCTAACTATGTTCAAACAGCTTCGGCCAGCAACGCTGAGAAAGTATGGATCGTTTGGTCCCTTCTTTGACCAAACATCATTGACCGTAGGTCCAGCGAGATCTTGACCGCCGTTGTGGGGGCGGGGGGACTCCTACGGAAATGCGGGCCTTTCCATGAAGCGCGAAACGACAAAACCACTTCGGCAGAGAGCTCCTCTGGTCTGAAGTCTGACTGGTGCACGGAGCTGTACCGACCTCCGATGGTCTCGAGTTATCAGCGGCAAGCACCAGTCTTCAATCTGATCGAACTTAGCGCGGAGCAGGCGGGGGTGCCCTTTGGTCAGGCCGTTCTTCATGGCGAGAGCGATCGTGTTGGCAAGGTCGGCATAGTCGTGGCCGAGGAGGTGGGCGCCGATGATGCGGTCGGTGCTCTTGTCGACCAGAATCTTTGTCGCGCCGGTCGTTTCACCAATGCGGTAGTTGGAGAACCAACCGCTCGTGTCAGTGAATCGTATGTCACCGGCGAGAGCTACAAACCTTTCAACTTCTCTCTCAGTTGGTCAACAGTGGGCGCGCCGGCAAAGCCAGCCGGGGTGATGTAGCGGCGGCATGCAAGCCCGACCGGGGCATCCGGCTGGGCAAAGGGATCCACACCATCGAAGAGGATGCTCGGCGACCCGCGGAACCCCACACGCTCAGCTTCTTCGACCGTGTCGACCAGGTGTCGCGACACGGTGATCTGCGGGAACTCTCGTACCAGTTCGTTGATGTGCTGATCGGCAACCTTCCAGTTGGGGCAGCCCTCGAAGTATTGCAGCGTGATTTCCATACCCTCACCGTAAACCTTGAAGTGCACTTGAAGGTCAAGCGTTAGTCTTGCCCCATGCTTATTGGAGAAGTCGCCGATCGCCTGGATGTTCCGCGCCACACGATCCGTTTTTACGAAAAGCAAGGGCTTCTGCCCGAGCCTCAGCGGCAAGGCAACGGGTACCGCGACTACGATCCCGCCGTTGTCGACCGAGTCACGTTCATCCGCAACAGCCAAGCCGCGGGGCTCACGCTCTCGGAAATCATGAGCATCCTTTCGCTGCGGGATGCCGGCGAAGCGCCCTGCACCCACGTCTCGAGTTTGCTCGAACACAAACTAGAAGGCGTACAGGAGCGCCTGAAAGACCTGGCGGCGCTCGAAGCGGAGCTGAAACAACTCATCCACGAGGCGCAAGCTCTCGACCCGGCCAACTGCACCGAGGCTGAGATCTGCACCATCATCCCGCGCTCCTAGAGAGCGGCGATGGCCTGAGCGGCGTTTCCGCTGACGGTCAGCACGAGCGCGACGGACAACTCCGCCGATAGCTGCTTTCTCCGATTTCTTCATCTCGAGAGCTCGAACGATTGATGCTCAATGATTAGTCGAAGTAGATATCGAAAGGCCTATGCTGTCGAGCATGAAAGCCGAGCCCACCGTGCACAGCGAAGAACTCGAAGAACTTGCCCATCCTGTCTATCGAGTCAATTTTTGGGCGAAGCCACTTTCAGCTGCTTTCGGATGGAATCTGGACGCGTGGGTAGTTTTCGGCGCAGCAGACCTCGATGAGGTCTCTCAATGGGTGGAAGATCACGCCAAGGGACGTCGATACGAACTATTCGTTGAAACGGTGAGCCAGACCTACTCCGGCTTCGAAAAACCTCGGACGGCAAGCCTTGTTCGCCTTGCCGGGGCCAACCCCAACGACCCCAGATTCACAGATGCCTAACTCCCCACAGCCAACAACTTGACCGCAACATCTGCTCCGCCTGGCATTAGTGGAGTTTCGCTTACTTCTTTCGTAGGGTGGGGCACATGATGAGTTCAATCGGCGCGTTCGCAATGCTTCTCAATCTGCTTTTTGCCGCTGCGGTGATTGTCCTCTTTGTCTTGGCTGTCTGGGCTCTGATCCTGTCGATCAAAGCGCTGCGGAAGTACCTCGGGCAACCGGGGCCTTCCAGCACAAATCTGCACGGAAGCGAGTGAGCGCTATACGTTCGCGCGGACACTCGGCGACTCGACGAGCACATGAGTTCTCCTACTAAGAACACCGCTGGGGTCGGCATCGTCAAACCCAGCGCGCTCGCACCCAGTGGCGGCTGGCGCTCAGGAGCCGGGCAACTGGCGTTCTGGCTTATCGCCACTATCGGAACGATCGTGCTCTGTGTCGCGTGGTTCTGGTACGGGTTGTCGTTCTTCGAAGAGATGACCGAGCAATGCAAGTCGGTGGCTGCGAACTCATCCATGGCCGGGTTCGGACTAGCCTTCGGCGGAATCCCGCTCGTCATCATCCATGTGCTGACGCTGGTGCCCATGCTGGTGATTGGCGCGATGTACTACTCGAAACTAACTAGCGGTGTCGTGCTCGCCGTGGTTGTTGTTGTGGCCGCGAGTGGGTTCGGGATCATCGTGAACGAACTGCTCTGGGAAGGGCAACTCTTCACCATGTCTGCGGCGAGTTCCGGATGCTCGTAAGGGGGAGTGAACGTGGGGTTTAGTGAATTGAGCGCCGCTGATGCGGAGCTGTATCGGACGGTAATCGAAGAGGACGGCCCGATTCTGCTGGCCGAGCTCGCGCAACTGCTGCGCGCCGACTGTCAGGACCTCGACCAGTTCGATGGCTCCGCCGAAAGTCTTGTGCCGCTGTGGACGTGGTTCATTTCATTTGCGCGAGCCGGCTTTCCGGGTGTTCCGCCGGATGCACGGTCACGGCGGGAGGCTGTCGAAGAGATCATTCCCGGAACCTCGCGGCAAGATTACGCGTCTGAATTCCTCGTGCACTATCTATTTGAGGTTGCTAAACGCGAACTGCGAGATGTTGTTTGGGCTTTGGATACTTGGAAGCCTGGCATGAGCTTTCAACGAACAGTGATGCAAAGCGTTAACGATCGCGAAACTCAGATTCCCTACTCGCTGGACTCGTTCTGCTGGGGGCTCGTGCACCTTTTGATGTCCGACAGGGGAGGAGCGGAGGCGCCTGACAACTTGCTTCATCGCACCCTGCGGTCGATGCTCAACTTGCCACAAACCGCAGTCGCGGATGCTCTCACAATCCCGCGCTCTGGAGTCTCAATCCTTGAAGGTTTAGGCGAGCCTGGTCCTCGTCGACCACCGTTGACGTTCGTGCCCGCTGCCGAACACTCGGCGCGGGACGCTGCTGAACTCGAGGACGACGAGCCGGTCGGTGATGAGCTCATTCTGGCGGCGCCGGATACTGATGTGGAGAATTTGGAAGACGCTCGTCCACTCGATGCCGAGGCGGTCGCCCAGACGCTGACCCGCTTGGGATTTGTCACTAGCGAAGGAGAACCGATCACGGCGGCGGTCATCCTCGCTGAGGAGATGACCGAGTTCATGCGTACAGATCATGAGGTTGCCGTGTTCGCTACCGCTGCGTACGGCGGCAAATTGCGGGCTCTTCATGTCGACTCGATTAACCCCACGAAAGCACAGTGGGAAGAGGTCATGACCGCGTTGCAAACGCTCGCATCGTCGCTCGACGCAAAGCTTGCGCGCGAAGACGAGTTCGATTTCTTCGAAGACGAGTAGACGGGGCGGGTAGCTGCGCGCTTACTCTTCAAACGTGTTGACCATGGCGTGCGCGGCACGGTCGAGATATGCCCAGATTTCGGCGTCGTAGAGCGGTGGCAATTCGAGAGTGTCGAGAGCGTTGCGCATGTGGTGCAACCAACGGTCGCGAGCATCCGGATTCACCTTGAACGGCATGTGGCGCATGCGCAAGCGGGGGTGTCCGCGTTCCTGGCTGTACGTGTTCGGACCGCCCCAATACTGTTCCAAGAAACCGGTGAGGCGCTGGATCGCACCCTCGAGATCGGGCTGCTCTGGATACATCGGCAGCAGCACTTCATCGGTGGCGACGCCAACATAGAACTCGCGCACGAGCTTCTCGAACGTGTCGCGACCGCCGATGAGTTCCCACATCGAATCAGCCGGAGCATCCGGGGTCACCGCCGGCTTCGCAATGATGCGAATCTTCGGGCGCTTCGCGGGTTCAGCCACGTTGCCAGCCGCAGTCGCAGTCTCGGCCACGTTCTCGGGCTCAGTCACGCCCGCAGCGTCAGCCACGTTCTCAGGGTCGGTCATTTCTTGGGCTTCTCCTCGCCAAAGTTCACGGGCACCGGGCGCGTGCGGGGCGGTCGTGCACCACGCACACTCGCAGCTCCCTCAAAGCCACTCAACACGATCGAGTTCAATGCGGGAAGCTTGACACCCGCCTCATCCAAATCCTTCTTCAACCGGGCCCGCAGCTCGCGAGCAACATCATCCTTTGTCGCGGATGCCGTCTTCACTACAAGACGAACGACCACCGCTTCATCCGAAATAGATTCAATGCCCCAAATCTCGGGCACCTCCAAGATGCGGGTCGTCCACTTGGGCGTCTTGTAGAGATCAACGGCGGTCTTCAGGATGCGCTCCTGCACGGCATCCACATCGGAGTCATACGGCACAGCAAGGTCAATGATCACGCGCGCCCACCCCTGCGACATGTTGCCCACGCGGGTGATCTCGCCATTGCGCACAAACCACAGGGTTCCGTTCACATCGCGAACCTGTGTGGTGCGGATGTCGACAGACTCCACAACACCCACCGCCGGCCCGAGGTCAACAATGTCGCCAACGCCCAACTGATCCTCGGCCACCATAAAGAGGCCGTTCAGTACGTCCTTGACCACGTTTTGGGCACCAAAACCGAGACCAGCGCCGGTTGCAGCGGTGATAAGGGCAAAGGCGCCGGTGGCGTTGGGGGCGAAAAGATCGAAGAGCAACAGCAGCACGACGATCACGATCGCAACAGTGACGAGGCTGGAGAGAACGCCGCCGAGAGTACGAGTGCGTTGAACAACGCGCACCGCGGCAAGAGGGGAAGTCAGCAGAACTTGGGTGTCATGAATGTTCTCTTTGTGCTTCACGCCGTTCACCACGCGGTCGACGACGCGCTTAATGACGAACAGCAGAATGAAGCGAAGAACCCAAGCGCCGGCAATGATCACGGCACCTTGAAGAAGCGTCGAGCTCTCGTAAAACGCTCGCACCGCGGCCCATAGGCCACCTATCGTGAAATCTTCCATGCTTGGGAGCCTAGCGAGCGACTGCTGAATAGTCGCCGCTAGGCTCCCGCACGACCACCCGAAGGCGGCTGAAAGGGTTTAGGAGTTGTCGCGAGCCTGAACTACCAGTGCACGCTCAACACCTGCAAGGTTCTCCACGATGATGCGGCGCAGGGCCGGCACATCAGGGTTTGCCTCGAGCCAGGCGTTCGTGGCATCCACGAGTCCCTGGTTTGCCAGCGGTGCCGGGTAGAGGCCACGAAGAACCGTCTCGGCAATCGCGTAGCTGCGGTTGTTCCACACATCGTTGATCGCCTCAAAGTACGGAGCCACGAAAGCTTCCAGCACAGCGGGGTCGTTCACGTGGGTGTAGCCCATGGTCACGTTGCGCACGATCGCGTTCGGAGCCTTGTCACTCTTCACGAGCGAGTCGAATGCGGCCTGCTTGCCCGCCTCCGTGGTGATCGTGGCGCGGGCGCGGGCCGCAGCCTGCTGGCCGTTCGCTGTCTTGTCCTTGGCGAGAGCCTCATCCACTTCAGCATCACCGGCAGCACCGTTGAGCACGAGGCCCTCCAGAAGCTCCCAGCTCAGGTCCGTGTCAATTTCGAGACCCTCCAGCGTGGTCGAACCGCTGAGCAGAGCGCGAAGCACGGTGACGTGCTGTTCGGTGGATGCCACATTCGCGAAGTACTTCACGAACTGGAACTGAGCATCCGATCCAGCTTCAGCACTCTGAGCGAGACCCCAGAGCGTGTCGCCGATCTTCTCGATCGTAGCGGCACGACGCTCAGGAGCAACGTACTGCTTAGCAACCAGAACCAGCTGCGCGAGCGTGGTGCGGATGGTGGTCGACTCGGTCTCCGACGCAATGTTGCCGAGAACCAGGGCAACATAATCGCTGGCCGGAGTCTCAGCATCGCGAGCAGCATCCCACGCGGCACCCCACACGATGGCGCGAGCCAGCGGGTCAGTGATGTCCGAGAGGTGCTTCATCGCCACAGCAAGCGAGGAGTCGTCAAGACGAATCTTCGCGTACGCGAGGTCGTCATCGTTGATCAGGATGAGGTCGGGGCGCTTCGTGCCCACAAGCTCAGGAACCTCGGTGCGCTCGCCCTCAACATCGATCTCGACGCGGTGGTGACGAACAAGCTTGCCGTCCTGCAGCGAGTAGTAACCGATAGCCAGACGGTGCGGGCGAATCGTGGGGTAGTCCTCGGCGGCGGTCTGAACGATCGCGAAGCTTTCGACGGTTCCGTCTTCAGCGGTCACAACATCCGGACGCAGCGTGTTCACACCAGCGGTCTCAAGCCACAGCTTGCTCCACTCCATGAGCTCGCGGCCACTGGTCTTCTCCAGCTCAACCAGCAGGTCCTTGAGCTCAGTGTTGCCGAAGGCATGCTTCTTGAAGTACGCGGCAACGCCGGCCATGAACGCTTCGAGACCAACCCAGGCCACGAGCTGCTTGAGAATCGAGCCACCCTTGGCGTAGGTGATGCCGTCGAAGTTGACGAGAACGTCATCGAGGTCATTGATCGAGGCGTAGACGGGGTGAGTCGAAGGAAGCTGGTCCTGCTTGTAAGCCCAGCTCTTCTCCATGGCCTGGAACGTGGTCCACGCTTCGGTCCACTCGGTGGCTTCAGCGGTCGCGATGGTCGATGCCCACTCAGCGAACGACTCGTTCAGCCAGAGGTCATTCCACCACTTCATGGTGACGAGGTCGCCGAACCACATGTGAGCCAGCTCGTGCAAGATCGTGACGACGCGACGTTCCTTGATGGCGTCGGTCACCTTCGAACGGAACACGTAGGTCTCGGTGAACGTGACAGCGCCAGCGTTCTCCATGGCACCCGCGTTGAACTCGGGCACGAACATCTGGTCGTACTTCTCGAAGGGGTACGGGTACTGGAAGTGCTTCTCGAAGAACTCGAAACCCTGCTTGGTCTTCTCGAAAATGTAGTCAGCATCAAGGTGCTCGCTCAGCGACGCACGCGTGAAGATACCGAGCGGGATGACGCGGCCGTCGCTCGAGGTGAGCTCGTCGCGAACCTCGGCATACGGGCCAGCCACGATCGCGGTGATGTAGCTCGACATGATCTGAGTGGGTGGAAATTCCCACGTGGCGTTCTCGCCATCCACGACAGGCTCTGGGGTTGGTGAGTTGCTGATCATGGCCCAGCGTGCCGGTGCGGTCACCGTGAACTGGAACGTCGCCTTGAGGTCAGGCTGCTCGAACACAGCGAAAACGCGACGCGAATCCGGCACCTCGAACTGCGAGTAGAGGTAGACCTCTTCGTCAACAGGGTCAACGAAGCGGTGCAGACCCTCACCGGTGTTGGTGTATTCGGCATCCGCCACAACCTCAAGAACGTTGTTCTCGGCGAGGTTGTCGAGCTGGATGCGCACACCATCGTTCACGGCAGCAACATCGAGAGCGGTGCCATTGAGCGTGACCGAATCCACCGTGCGGGTGATCGAATCAATGAACGTGGATGCGCCAGCAGTGGCGGTGAAGCGAACAGTCGTGCTGCTCTTAAACGTCTCAGGCCCCGTCGTGAGGTCAAGGGCAATCTCGTAGCTGTCAACGTTGACAATCGCTTTGCGTTCTTGCGCTTCAACTCGGGTGAGGTTCTCTCCGGGCACGTACAACTCCTTCGTTTTGGGGCGGTTTGTGGCCGCACCCAACTAGCTTATGCCGCGTCTCCTCAATGTCAGCCCTACCACTCGAATGCGACCGTAGACTGGACGAATGCGCATCCATATTGCCACCGATCATGCCGGCCTCGAGTTCAGTGCCACCCTGCAGCAGCACCTCACGGATGCCGGTCACGAAGTGATCGATCACGGTCCTGCTCAGTATGATGCGCTCGACGATTACCCCGGGTTCTGCATCGCCGCCGCCCGTGGTGTTGCTGCCGACCAGACCGCTGATGTTGACGCGCTTGGTGTTGTGTTCGGTGGGTCGGGAAACGGTGAGCAGATTGCCGCAAACAAGGTGAAGGGCATCCGTGCCGCCCTCGTCTGGAACGACTCGACTGCCGCCTTGGCGCGCCAACACAACGACGCCAACGTCATCTCTATTGGCGCCCGCCAGCACACCGTCGACGAGGCCACGCGCTTCATCGACCTCTTCATTGCCGAGCCCTTCTCGGGCGACGAGCGTCACGCCCGCCGCATTGCTCAGCTCGCCGAGTACGAGACGACAGGCGCCATCGCAGCGCACCCCTTCGACAACTAATGCCTGAGGGGCATTCCGTACATCGCATCGCGCGCCAGTTCGCGCTGCACTTCGTCGGCAAGACAGTCGCCGTGTCGTCTCCGCAAGGCCGCTTTGCTGCGGGAGCCGAACGCATCGATGGACTTCGGATGCTCAGTGCCAAAGCCGTCGGCAAGCAGATGTTCCTCGAATTCGAGCACGACCGCTGGCTGCGCGTGCACCTCGGGCTCTACGGAGCCTGGGATTTCGCCGGCAACTTCACCGCCGACGCGACCACGGCATCCGCTGCTGGGCGCATGGGGCAGACGAACCAGCACGGCACTGTCGTTGATGGTTCGGCTGATGATGGTGCGGATGCCGCGGGCGTTGCTGAACTGAGCAGCGCTGCGGCGGGGGCGGGCAACTCTGTGGTGGGGGAGCACGAGGACTCGCTCGCGAGCATCGGTGCCCCGCGACGCACCCGCTTGCGGATGTCGGAGCAAGAGAAAGCGACCGACACCGTTTCTGACTTTCCGCCCGAGCCCATCGGTGCCGTACGCGTTCGCCTACTGACCGACATGACGTGCGCTGACCTTCGCGGACCAACGGCCTGCGAAGTCTTGAATCCCGACGAAGTGCAAGTTGCTCTCAACAAGCTCGGGCCCGATCCTCTAGTCGACGACAACGGCGAAGCGGAAGAACGCTTTGTCGCTACCGTGCGAAAAAAGCAGACCGCTATTGGCCTGCTGCTCATGGATCAGTCCGTCGTCAGCGGCATCGGCAACGTCTACCGGGCCGAGATTTTGTTCCGCGCCCGCCTCGACCCGCACACTCCGGGCAAACTCATTCCCGAAGAACTCGTTCGCGAACTGTGGCGGGATTGGGCAACGCTGCTCGAAATCGGTGTGCGAACCGGGCAGATGATGACCATGGAAGGTCTCACTGGCGACGACTACACAGCGGCGCTCGCCAACCGCGCCGACCGCCACTGGGTGTATCACCGCGAAGGACTCCCGTGCCGCGTGTGTGGCACCAACATCGCGATGGAACTTGCTTCGGCGCGCAAACTCTATTGGTGCCCCAGCTGCCAAGCACCGCTAGGAGGCTGACATGCGTCACACCCCGACCTACGTCATCACTGACCCGGCCGAAGTGCGCCGTCTCATCGGCGAGCACCCGTGGGCCACAATCGTCTCACCGGCCTCGAGCGGCATGGTTGCCTCGCACTACCCGGTGATGCTCGAAAACCGCGATGACCAGATCAGTCTCGTCACGCATTTTGGGCGACCGGATGACCAACTGCACGAACTCGGTCAGCACGAGGTTCTCGTCATTATCCAAGGACCGCACGGCTACATTTCGTCGAGCTGGTATCCCGAAGGCGACAACATTCCCACCTGGAACCACGCCACCGCGCACCTCTACGGCACCCCCGAAATCCTGAGCGACGAAGAGAATTTTCGCGTGCTCAGTGAACTCGTCGATCACTTCGAACACCACGTTGAGCATCCGGTATCGCTCAGTGATGACGAAGCCGGCGCTCGCCGCGCCGCCAAGGGAACCGTCGGGCTTCGCATCGTGATCGACCGCTTCGATGCCCGCCTGAAGATGAGTCAAAACAAGAAACCTGCCGTGCGGGAGCAGATTGTGCACGAACTCAGCGCGAATGGCACGTACAGTAGCCCAGAACTGGCCGCAGAAATGACAAGGGCACGACCGAGTGAAACTGACTAACGCCCGCATCGTCGGAGACGATGCTTCCGTTCTGGTCGACGTAACCCTCTCTGAGGGGCGCATCGTCGCCATTGAGCCGCACACCGCTTCGGATGCTGCCGCCGAGACCGCACGTGACCAGACCGCACGCAACGAAGCTTCCAGCCCCGAGGTCGTCGACCTCGATGGCCGCTGGATCATGCCCGGCCTGTGGGATCAGCACGTGCACTCGAGCATGTGGGCCCAACAGGCACAACGACTCGACCTGAGCCACACCACGTCAGCGACCGAAGTCGCGGTGACTCTCGCCACCTCGGTTCTTCCTCACACAGACGGCATCATCGTTGGCCAAGGATTCCGGGACGCGCTCTGGCCAGACCAGCCCACCCGCGCGCTGCTCGACTCGGCCGTTTCTGAAATCGCCGTCGTGCTCGTCAGCGGAGACCTGCACTCCTGCTGGCTCAATAGCCTCGCCCTCGAACGCTTCGGATTCTACGATCATCCGACCGGTTTCTTGCGCGAGGAAGAAGCCTTTGCTGTCGGCAGTGCGCTCAGTCGAGTCGAGCCCGACATTCTCGATGGCTGGATTCACGAGAGCGCCCAAGAGGCAGCCTCGCGCGGCATCGTCGGCATCGTCGATCTCGAAATGACCTGGGAATTCGACAACTGGCACCGGCGCATGCTCGAAGGCTTCGACCTGTTCCGGGTGCGCGTTGGGGTCTACCCGCGCTTTCTGGAACGAGCAATCTCCGAAGGTCTCGCGACCGGGCAACAGCTTGCGCCGCTGCTCGAAGTTGGGCCGTTCAAGGTCATCACCGATGGCTCGCTCAACACGAGAACCGCCTATTGCATGGAGTCCTACCCGGGAGACGGCGAGAACCGGGGAATGCTGAACATTCCACCAGACGAACTCATCGATTGGATTCGTACCGCCAGTGACGCCGGCCTGTCACCAGCCGTGCACGCCATCGGCGACGACGCCAACCGACTCGCCCTCGATGCTTTCGAAGCAGTCGGATGCCGTGGCCGCATCGAGCACGCCCAGTTGCTTTCCCCAGAAGACATCCCTCGCTTCGCCGCTCTCGGAATTGCCGCAAGCGTGCAACCCGAACACGCCATGGATGACCGTGACGTAGCGGACGCCTACTGGGCGGGACGCACGCACCGCACGATCGCACTGCGAACGTTGCTCGACGCTGGCGCCGAACTGCTGATGGGCTCTGACGCTCCCGTTGCTCCGCTCGACCCGTGGGCAACCATTGCCTCGGCCGTGAGCCGCAGCCGCGATGGGCGCGAGCCGTGGCATCCGGAACAGTGCATCACTATCGACGAAGCATTACGGGCCTCAACTCAGTCAACGATCGCCATCGGTGAGGTTGCCGACATTGTCGTGACGCGAAAAAACCCGCTCGACTGCAGCGGTGAAGAACTGCGGGCGATGCGGGTTGATGCGACGATTCTTGATGGTCGCTTCACTCACAACGAGTTGTAAAAACAACACGTCGGGAGCGCCGCGACCACCAGAAAAGTTACTTGGTGGCGAGGTGAGCGAAGAGGAACCAGCGGTCCTTCTCAAGCCCACGGGCGATCTCAATCGCGACGTCTTCGCTGACCTTGTCGAGCTCACCGAGCTCATCGACGGCGGTGCGCACGGTGACGAGCGTGGCATCGATCGCGGCGATGACCTGAGCAATGACCTCGTCAGACTGCTGAAAACCAGCAGTCATGCTCGGGGTCGTTGCCTTGGCACCGACAGTCTGCGTGCGGGCGTCAATCGGGAGTCCGAGAGCGACAACACGCTCAGCGGCGGTGTCTGCCCATTCGCGGGCATGGTCGACGATCACGTCGAGGAGTTCGTGAACTGCCTGAAAGTTGACGCCACGAACGTGCCAGTGGGCCTGCTTGCCATCAATCGACAGTGCGGTGAGGTCGGTGACTACGGGGCCTAGGAACTGGGCAACACCCGAGGTGACGTCAGGGTCTGCTGAGGTCTGTGGAACTGCTTTAATCTCGGTCATTTGTGCTCCTTCGTTGTTCTTCAGATACAACGTTACGACTGTTGAAAAATTTCACAAGCAAGCTGAGGCAACACTTACCAGCCTCACCTGGTTCGTACGGGGGCTAACCCCACTGCCGGTTTGTGAGTATCCACGCTGGGGAGCGCTGGCAGATTTCGGGATGCTCATTGAGGCAAACATTCGCCCCGTGATGCGCAAGACTAAAGCGAGAGACTTATGACGACACAGACCACAGCAAAAGCCCGCAACCCTTACTGGCAGTTGTGGCGCAGCACGCCAAAAGAAGTGCTGTACCTGATGCTGGGGTTCCCGATCGCGATGACCGGGTTTGGCGTGGCCATCTCGCTGGTCGCCAGCGGCATCGGCACCCTCGCCGTATTCCTCATCGGTTTCTTCGTGATGATTCTTGCGCTCTACGTTGGCCGCGGCTTCGGCCTCGTGCACGTCAATCTTTTGGAATGGTCTGGGCGTAAGAAACTTGAGCGCCCCGACTGGCAAGACGATCGTGCCGCAACCGGATTCGGCGGGTGGCTGACCGCAACGTTGGGCAACGCGCACTACTGGCTCTATCTGCTGCACACCACCGTCTTGGGGTTCATTCTCACGATTATCACGTGGACCATCTCCCTCGTCTGGCTCAGCGTCGGGCTCATCGGGCTTTCGTCGTGGTTCATCCGCAGCCAAGTCGATGGTGAGAACTCGGATTGGTCGCTCGGCGAATGGTTCTTCGGGCTCATCGGGTTCAACACCGAGGGCTGGAATCTCGAAGTGGCCGACAACATCGTCGCCTTCGCCGTCGGACTCATCTTCATCGCGACCTTGCCATTCGTCACTCGTGGCCTTGTCTTGACTCATTGGTGGCTCGCTCGCGGAACCCTCACGGCCTTCAAATCAGACGGATTGCGCCGCGAAGTGCAGTCTCTCGAAGAGTCGCGGGGCGCTGCGCTCTCTGCCGAGGGGCACTCACTTCGCCGTCTTGAGCGGGACATTCATGATGGTCCGCAGCAGCGGCTGGTGCGATTGCAAATGGATCTTGCGGCAGCCGAACGCCAACTCGATACCAACCCAGAGCAGGCACGAAGTCTCTTGAGCGAGGCTCAGGGGCACGCATCCGAGGCTCTCGAAGAATTGCGGGCGCTTTCTCGTGGATTCGCGCCGCCCCTGCTCTTGGATCGCGGACTTGTCGCCGCCATCGAATCGGTCTCATCGCGAGCCGCAGTACCGACCACCCTGACGGCACAGCTGCCCGATGGCGTTCACCTGCCAAGCGAAGTTGAGCGCGCGTCGTACTTCGTTGTCGCCGAACTGGTGACAAATGTTGCAAAGCATTCCGGTGCCACGAATGCGGAGGTGGTCCTGAGTATCGAAACTGTGACCGAACGCGACTGGCTCTCTGTGCAGGTGCGCGATAACGGAACTGGCGGCGCAATTGTGGCGGCTGAACACGGGCTCGCGGGGATCGAAGAGCGCGTGCGCGGTGTTGGCGGCCGTTTCGAGATCGAAAGCCCGGCCGGCGGACCGACCACTGTCACCGCACTGCTTCCCCTGCCCAAGCAAGTGACGGAACGAGCACCGATTGCCCTCTAGTCTTGACCGCATGAGCCCTTTACGTGTTGCGGTTGCCGATGATTCGGTGCTGCTGCGTGAAGGGCTTGTGCGTGTGCTTATCGAGGCAGGATTCGATGTTGTCGGTGCATTCGGCGACGCGGATGAACTGCTCGCCAAGCTCGATGACTGTTCACCCGATCTGGTTGTGCTCGATGTGCGCATGCCGCCCACGTTCCGCGATGAGGGCGTGCGCGCGGCGATTCGTCTGCGCGAATTGCGACCGCATATCGGCATCCTGCTGTTATCGCAGTATGTCGAGGTTGTGTACGCCCAAGAACTACTCTCGTCCGGTCGTGGCGGTGTCGGCTACCTGCTGAAGGATCGCGTTGCTTCGCTCGATGAGCTTCGGGATGCCGTTGAGAGGATTTCTGCCGGCAGCACGGTGCTCGATCCTGAGGTCGTGGCGCAGTTGGTTGGCCGCCGCCAAGATCCGTTGATGTCGTTGACTCCGCGCGAGCATGAGGTGATGACTCTCGTGGCCGAAGGGCGCACGAATGCGGCCATCGCGAAACAGCTGGTGATCGGTGTCGGCGCTGTGGAAAAGAACGTGACGTCGATCTTTCAGAAACTCAATCTCGAGGATTCTGGGAGCGATCATCGTCGTGTTCTCGCCGTACTGACCTGGTTGCAGCGCTAACCTCCGAGGACACCGCTGCCGCGCGTTGACCTGGCTGCGCGTCGCGCGCTAGCGCAGTGAGCTGATCTTCGTGTTGAGCGACTTGAAGTCGCGGATGCGGCGCTCGAGGGTGATTCCCAAGAACAGCACAATGGCGCCACCGACAACCGCCCACATCCACCAGTCTGTGAGCTGATAGAAGCTGACAATCGCGGGGGCGAAGGTGTGCGCGGCGTGAATGAGCACCACGGCGCTGGCGATGAGCAGTGGGGCAGCGAGTTTGCGCCAGGCTCCGACGATGATCAGCAGCACGCCGACAATACCGAGGGCGACGATGCGCCACAGCGTGTGCACGCTAGCGACGTCAGTAAAGGTCAACACGAGGCTCGGAACGAGCGTGATCACGATTCCGGGGGCGAGCCACTGCCAGCTTCGAGCATCTGGGTCTCGGGCCAATCGCAGGGCGCCATGAGCGATGAGTGCAGCGCCTAACAGCACGGTGACCCATTCGATCGGGGTGATGAGGGAAGCGACCAACGCGATAGCGCCGTGTGCGGCAGCCTGCCCGAACGCCAAATAGCTGACCCGGCGGGTGAGTGGTGGCGTCGAAGCGCTGACGCTGACGACGAGCAGCACTGCGCCGAGAGCCACGAGCGCAATAACTCTGATGTCGTTGGCGGTGGATCCGCTTCCCGTGTGAAGAGCGATGGCCGTTTCGAGGGCGTAAAGCACAACGAGCGCAGTGCCGAGCAGCGCTTCGCTTGTGACCTTCCAGCGCGTGTCTGCTGCCGTCGCAGCGAACCGTGAGACGACAAGTCCTACGCTGGCGAGCGCCAGCAGGGCGACTGCTCCGAGGATCCATCCATCGGTTTCGAGAGAAGCGCCACGCTCGCTGTAGATCGCGTAGAGCGTGCGCGCTGTCGTCGCGACGATTAGCCCCGTGGCGGATGCCGCGATCGCCGCACCCCAAAGTGCGAGGAGTTGTGGCCGCGGTCTGACGAACGCGGCGAGGAGAAGGAGGGCACCGCTAAATCCGGTGATGGCTATCGCCCGGCTCCCTGATTCCGCTGCGACATCGATCGAGAGCGGAACAATCCCGATCAGAAGCCCGACGAATGCGATGTACGGAGTTGATGTGAGGCGATGCTCCCGCAATTCGGCGCGGGCGGTGAGCGCGGCGATGGCGAGGATCAATGCGGCGAGGGGGAGCACATAGGCCTCGAGCGCATCGACCTGTGACTCGCCGAGTCGAATCCACAAGGCCCAGGTGGCAAACGCCACTGCCGCCCACAGTATGTGGCGGCGCGGTGATGCTGAGCCGAAGATGCCGTCGCTCGAAATCGACGAAAGCAAGAGAACTATCGCGACGAGTAGGGCGATCAACCAGTGACTTAACTGTGGTTGCAGAATCGCGCTGACGGTGGTGACCCCGGCGACGGCGAGTGCGCTGAGCTCGCTGGCGCGTCGCAGGTGAGCGTGCTGTTCGCGCACCCGGAGCGTCATGCTCAACGTGCCGATCACGACTGCTGCGGTGGCAGGCGCAAGTTCAATGGCGGTGTTGTTGAGGCCAAGGATTCTGCTGACACTATCGAGTGCCCACGCCGTTGACGGCGCGAGAACGAGAGCGGCGGCGATTCGTTCGACCACGTGCGTTGTTGCGCCTCTCGCGAGCATCGTCAGGCCGAGAACGGCAAGGAGCACCGCCGAAACGATCAGGCTGATGACGGGAAGCGGCAGCAGGAGCTCGGGGAACGAGGAAGGCGTGGCGTTCGCGCTCGCGATCCACAGGGTCGTCGCGGCTGGAGCGACGATGGCGAATCCGAGCCACCACAACACGCGACGTTCTCGATCATGAACGTCGCGAGCTTTCGACCAGAGCGAACGCGCGAACAGCCCAATAGCCAAGATCGAGACGGCAAACCACCACTCGTAGGGGTGAAGGACGAGTGCTTCCTGCGCAGAGAGAGTTGCCAAGAACGCGAGGGCCAACGCGATGTAGCTGAGTTTAGGGGTGAGGGGGAAGGGTGTCGCTCGCCGGCTCAGGACGAGCAGCGCCGCCGCCAAGAGAACGAGGGAATAGATGCGGATATCGCTCGCGATAGCGATTGTGTTGTCACTGCTGCGCACTATGACTGTCTCGATCACGAAGAGTTGAACGATGCCGGCACCAAGCAGCACTTCGCTCGTGACGCGCCAGCGAGTGGCTTCGGTCGCAGCGGAGAACCCTGAGTTGATGAGTCCGAAGCTTGCTAAGGCGAGTACGGCAACGCTGCCAAGCACCCAATAATCGATGCCGGGCGGGATGCCGGGGGAGTTCGTGATTGCGGTGAGAGCGCGAGATGAGGTGGCAAGGACCAACCCGCTTGCTGCCGCAATGGTCGCGACGCCCCAGAAGTCAACGAGCCGCGGGCGTGGAGTAACAAACGCGGCAGCGAGCAGCAACGCTCCGCACAATCCGGCCATCACCAGCGTGCGAAGTTCTGTGCCACTTGCCGCGTTCAGGGAGAGCGGCACGATCGCGATGAGGAGGCCAACGAGAGAAATGTATGGTGCCGATCGCAGGCTGGATTCGCGCAACTCGGCCCGCGCGATAAAGACGGAGATCGCGAGAACTACGGCGGCGATCGGCAGCACATAGGCCTCGAGCGCATCGACGCGCGACTGATCCAGCCGCAGCCAGAGAGCCCAGCTTGCGAACGCGACTGCCAACCAGATCGCGTGGCGGCGAAGAGATCGTGAGCCAAATATTCCGTCGGCTGAGATTGACGCGAGAAGGATGGTGATTGCCACCAGAAGGGCAATCAGCCAGTGACTCGCTTGCGGCTGAAGGATCGCAGAAGCTGTGGTCACGCCGGCAACAGTGAGTGCGCTGAGCTCGCTGACCAATCGCACGCGCGGATGGTGCTCTCGCACGCGCAACGTCATGCTCAGGATGCCGATGAGGACGGATGCTGTGGCTGGCGCCAGTTCAATCGCAATGACGTTGAGTCCCAGCGTTCTGCTCGCGCTGTCGAGTGCCCACACTGTGGCCGGTGCGAGCACGATTGCGGCGGCAATGCGCTGCGCTGTGTGAACGGTGGCATCGCGACCCAGCATGGTGAGGCAGAGCGCTGCGACAACCACGATGGCCACGATCAGGCTGATCAGATGAAGGGGGAGGGCGAGTGGTGCGCTGCTGAAGGGAGCGCCGCTGACCGCAGCGATCCACAGAATCGTTCCCGCAATGACGGTAATGCTGAAGCCCATCCACCACAGCAGCCGTCGTTCGTGATCGTCCACATCGCGGGGACGAGACCATAGCGAACGGGCAAAGAGTAGCGCTGCCACTATCGATACGGTGAGCCATGATTCAAGAGGGTTGAGCTGGCTGCCACCGAGGTCAAACTGCAGCTGCTCACCGATGCCGGCTGCAGCCAAGACGAAAACGAACGCCGAGAAACCGAGAATTGCCACCCGGACCGCCGCGACATCCACAAGATGCCTGCCGATGAAAAGAAGAATTGCCGTAACGATGCTCGTGAACAGCCACGTCTCGTAACTTGACCAGCTCGAGCTATAAGCGAGCACTAGGGCGAGGAGACCGGCGGCGGCAACCGTGTAGTGAGTTCGGCGCGCGCCGCGCCGGTAACGGTCGACTGCAATGACGGTGAGAGTGATTGCCGCAATTGCGAGCCAGGTCACTACCGCCCCAATAATTGATCCGGCGAGGGGAGCACCAAGTGCTAACGCAACACCGCTGCTTGCCAGCACGAGATGGATGCGGTTTCGGAGCTGACCAGTCGCCAACCATGCCAGTGACATCGCGAGAGGAATGCTGAGGAGGGCAAGTTGCGCCCAGCCGTTGTTCGTCACCTCAAAGGGAAGGTTGCCGGGAGTGAGCAATCGGAAGCGTTGCTGATCGACGAACTCGAGAGCGGTAACAAGGGAGGTGGCGAACGGGGAAATCGTGGCAACGGCGGCGACCGACCAGGCACCGATCGATCCCCACAAAGTAGCGGAGCGCGAGGCGCTTCCCAAGTTTCGACCGCTCGATTCGGCGAGCAGCGCGAAAACTGCCAGCATTGCGACGACAGCTAAGACGAGCCACGAAGCAGGCCGGCCATCGATGCTCACCGTGACGGCGTCAGAAATAACGGCGTCAGAGATGAGGATCCACAGTGCCGACGCGACCAGAATGCCCGCCGCTGTGGCGAAAGTGTTGCGCAGGAACGCCGGCAAGTGGGCGCGGTGCGCGACAACGCTGTGAACGGCTCCGATGAGACCGATCGCGAGTAACCAGCCGCCGACCTCGGAATCGCTGAACGCCAGCTGGTTCCAGAGTGCGTTAGTGAATCCGACGATGATGGCAAGCAGCGCGTAAACCACGGTGACAATGCGTTCAAGAATCGCGCGGTAGCTGTCGTGAGCCGCTGTCACGTGAATAAGGGATGCCGCAGCGAGAGCAGCCATCGCGGCCAGAGTGCTCACTTCGGAGTCATAGTTGGATGCTATTCCGGCGACAAGCAGGGCCACCGCGGGCGGGAATGCGAGATACCCAAAAATATTGACCAACCTGAGCCCGGTCACGCGATGCCACATCATGAACCCGAGTGCGGACGCCATCAGTGCGCCACCCCAGTACATGCGGCCCGCACTGTCGCCGAGCACGAGCAATTCATTGGCCCGCACGGCATAAATGTCGAGAAGGATGAGAACTACGGCGAGCGATGACAGAGCTTCAGCAGTCGCCGTGAGCCCACGTTTCTTGACGTAGGTCGCCCCCACGATGCTTGCAATAGTGATCGTTGCGATGATCACTGATCGCCAGATCAGACCGAAGCTGATGAACGCATAAATGAGGAAGAAGATCGCTCCGACAGAAAGCAGTGACACCCCCACGATGAGGAGGATTACTTGCACGCCGTAATGCGAGCGAGTAGCAGCAATGGCAGGGAGGCCCGATGCATAGTCGCGTACGACGGGTTCCGCCTCGGCGCGCTCAGATGCCACGGATGCAAGGGGCACAGTCGCGGGGAACAAGGGCGCTGGTGAGGTTGGTTCCGCCGCCAATGGCGCTTGTGGCGCGGGTTCGGTGACCATAAAATTCTCGGACGCCGAGGCAGCGACTTGGGCAGAACGTTCGCGTTCACGCTCTTGAGCTGCCGCTGCCGCTGCGTCTGCGACGGCTTGCCGCGCTGCGACGAGATCGGTCGCGGCTTGGCTGTGGGCTGCGGCGGTTTCGAAGCGGATCTTACCGATCAGTTCGAGTCGAGCATCCAACGCACTGACGGCGTTGAGGGATGCCTCGCGGAGTTGCACCGCGTCAGGGTGATTCAGGTCGAGCTGGCAGTTCGGGCACACCAGCGAGCTGGGAATCGACACAAAGCACGCCGGGCACCGGGATGGGTCAGTGAGGTCTCTGGGCTCGCGCGGAAAAAGAACGTGCCCTACATGTTCGAGAAACGAACGCGGTGAACTCACCATCTACTCTGGGTTCCTTTCGGGAGGAACCCCAGAGTATCGCTGACTAAAGCTTAAGAAGCGATAAGTCGCGAAAGTGTGGACTGTTGCTGCGAGTAGCCGTTAGCGATCTGAATTTCAGGGCGTGGCTTCTCGAGACGGTTAGTCCAAGCTTGACCATCCCACCAACGCAGCATGTGGCTGCCAGCGGGGTCAGGGTACCAACCGAAAGGGGGAAGTTGGGTTGCAATGTTAGACATCGGGGGAGTCCAAGGTGCCCTGCCGCGAGGGGCGATACGGGTGCGACGTGCGATCCAGCCGCGGAGGATCAGTTCGGGGGAACGGCTAGCCCCATTATAGGGGTCACGGGGCAATCGTGACAAGCGTTCAGGTGTCGATGAATGCGGCTTCAGCTGCGCCGCTCTGTGCTCGCGCGGCGCGCGTCATCGACGACGTGGCTGACCGTGGGTAAGATAGTCGCGTGAACATCTTTGGCTTCGTAATCTCATTGGCGCTCTTTGTCGGCGGAATTTACATGATGGGAGAAGCCTTCTACGTAGAAGGACTCGAGTCAGTCGTATTCTCCGGTGGGCTGCTGGTCACGTGCCTCGGTGTGTTCATTCCGGTTCACATCATGAAGCGCATCGACAGCTAGTTCGCTGTGGCAAGCCTTCTGAGTCGGCTTGCGCCCCTTGCTCTGACCCTTCGCGGGTCAAAACGCATGTTTAGCGACCCCCAGAAAACTTTGGATCGGGTTGAGCAGCTCGGCAAGCACCCAGCGCGCTTTGAGCCCCCAGCATCCATTTCTCGTCACGTCGACGTCACGTCACGCATAGTGGACGGCTGGACAGTCTTCGACATCGCCCCGAAATCAGGCAGCACTTCTTCGCGGGCAGTATTTCTCCATGGCGGTTGCTACGTCTTTGAGATCGACCCGCTCCATTGGAAGTTCGTTGCCAGGCTCGTTCGAGAGACCGGGGTGACAATCACCGTCCCCATCATGCCGTTAGCTCCCACCGGGCGGGCTTCGGTTGTTGTGGATCGGGTTGCACACATTGCCCAGTCGCTCATTGCCGAAGTTGGCGCCAGCAACGTCAGTCTCATCGGAGACTCCTCAGGGGGAGGGATGGCGCTTGCGGTCGCCATGGAACTTCGAGACCGAAAGCACGATCCCCTTCACGCAATAGTCTTGTCGGCGCCGTGGCTAGATATCAGTGGCACTGACCCAATGCTTGCCGAAATCGCACCACGGGATCCGTGGCTCGCCGTGGCGGGAACGCGAGCAGCCGGCGCCCTCTACCGGGCAGAACTTGCCGAAACTGATTGGCGAGTGAGCCCCATCCACGGCGACATCAGCGGCCTGGGCCCGATAACGGTATTCACCGGCACACGAGACATCGTGCACGCAGACGCGCTACGACTCCGGGATCAGGCGTTGAGTTTGGGGATAACGCTCGACTTCCACGTAGGAGAAGACATGATTCACAACTATCCGATCCTGCCCATTCCCGAAGGCGCCGAAGCGCGGGCAGTTGTGGCGAACGCAATTTCTTGAAGTGAAAGTTGTAGCGAAAGCAACTACCTGAAGTGAAAAAGTCGCCGTTTAGCGACTAAAGGCCGCCTCGTGAGAGGCGGCCTTTATCAGTGGAGGGGATACGGAGAATCGAACTCCGGTCATCAGTTTGGAAGACTGAGGCTTTACCATTAAGCTACATCCCCGCTCGGCACCCGATCGTTCTGTGCGCCGAGGAATACTGTACCCGAAACCTGGCCAAGTGCGAAGTCGAGATCGCTGGCCGCGTAATTTGTGCCAGTTTCGCTGGGATGTTGCCCGAATATGGCCGTATGCACGCCCCGAAATTGGTCGATCTCCGCATCTCGTCAATATTCTGTTCTCGCTCACGCTAGACTTGCCGAGGCCAATTGAGTATCGGCGTGATTTTCTGCGTCGTGGTCAGATCTATGTACGGCGCCCGGGGCGTAGCTCAGCTTGGTAGAGCGCTCGGTTTGGGACCGAGAGGTCGCAGGTTCGAATCCTGTCGCCCCGACGAAATACACACAACGAATTACAGGAGTCCACAACGTGAAGACAACCGTTGAGAAGTTGAGCCCGACCCGCGTCAAGCTCAACATTTCGGTCACCCCAGAAGAACTCAAGCCGAGCATTGACCACGCGTACAGCCACATCGCGTCGCAGGTCAACATTCCCGGTTTCCGCAAGGGCAAGGTTCCACCGCAGCTGGTTGACCAGCGCGTGGGCCGTGAAGAGATTCTCAACCACGCCGTAAGCGACAGCCTCGACGGTTTCTACCGCCAGGCCGTTACTGAGGAAGAGATTCGCGTTCTTGGTCGCCCCGAGGCAGACATTGTCACGTGGCCCGAGGTCAAGGACTTCAGCGGAGAACTCGTTCTCGCAATTGAGGTCGACGTTCGTCCAGAATTCGATCTTCCTGACTACTCGAAGCTCACCCTCACGGTTGACGCTGCTGAGGCATCCGCGGATGACGTGAAAGACGAACTCGACACCTTGCGTGCCCGCTTCGGAACTCTCGTTACCGTTGAGCGCCCCGCTAAGACCGGCGACTTCGCTCAGCTCGACCTCGTCGCCAAGATTGGCGAGACCGAGGTTGACTCCGCATCGAGCATTTCTTACGAGCTCGGCTCGGGTGAACTGATCGAAGGCATCGACGAGGCGCTTGACTCGCTCAGCGCCGGCGAATCGACCACCTTCGAGTCGGTACTACTCGGCGGAGACCACGAGGGCGAGACCGCTGTTATCAGCCTGTCGCTGCTCACCGTCAAGGAGCGCGAGCTTCCTGAGGCCGACGACGACTTCGCGCAGATGGCAAGTGAGTTCGACACCATCAAGGAGCTCAAGGCCGATCTCAAGGAGCAGGTCAAGCGCTCGAAGGCCTTCGGCCAGGGTGCAGCAGCTCGCGACCAGATCGTCGACGAACTGCTCAAGTCTCTTGAGATTCCCGTTCCCGAGAAGCTCGTTGAAGACGAAGTTCACCGTCACCTCGAGAACGAGAACCGCCTCGAAGACGACGAGCACCGCGCTGAAGTTGTCGAAGCAAGCGAAAAAACTTTCCGCTCACAGATCCTCCTCGACTCCATCGTTGAGAAGGAAGAGATCAAGGTCAGCCAAGAAGAGCTCACCTCGTACCTCGTGCAGGGCGCTCAGCAGTACGGCATGGAGCCAGGCGAGTTCATCCAGGTTCTGGACAAGAACGGCCAGATCCCCTCGATGGTTGCCGAAGTTGCTCGCAGCAAGGCCCTCGCGGTTGTGCTCAGCAAGGCAAAGGTCGTTGACTCCAAGGGCAAGTCGGTAGACGTTTCGGCATTCACCGCCGTAGCGAACGGCGACGTTGTCGAAGAAGACGCTGCAGTAGAAGAAGCAGCTGACGAGTCCTAAAACTCCGCTTTACACTCGTGGCCAGCTAGTTTCGACTAGCTGGCCACGAGCTCGTTAACGACCTAGTTGATCGGCACGCGGCAAACAGAACTGCCACGTGCCGGAGCGTTGCTAGGCCGTGATCGTGTCGAGAAAAAGCTTTGCGTAGCGTGTGCCGTCTACCCCAAGTGCGACATCGATGCGGCGGAACAATGAGTCGCCAGCACCATGCTGCTCGTGACCGGCAGTGCGGTGGTCGACTACCGTTTGCCCGCGCGTCAGCGGATCGCCGAGACTCACCCGCACGGGAAGATTCACGGTGCTGAGACCAGCGGGATCAATCGCGGCACAGACGGCCCCAGCATCTCCGATATCGCCGTGACCGTCGCCCGCGACTCGCACTTCTCCACCTTTGACACTCACGATGTGCTTGAGCAAGCGACCGACCAGCTGCGTTCCTGGTTCCGAAGCTTCAGCGAGACGAACGATGTCTTCTGGAGGGATGGTGACGGCGTAGAAAACGTCGAGGCCATACATGGTGATGGCAACCCCTGACGTGAGCACGATCTCGGCCGCCTCCGGGTCATGCCAGGTGTTGAACTCGGCGACAGCCGTCGCATTGCCCACCGATGCGGAACCGCCCATGAACACGATCCGCTCAATGTTTGCGAGAACCTCGGGATACATGCGCACCAGAAGCGCGATGTTCGTCATGGGGGCAAGAGGCACCAGCGTCACCGGCGTCGGGCTCGCCAGGATTTCGCGTCGCAAGAGCTCAACAGCGTGCATCGGAACTACCGTGCGCGTGGAGGCAGGCAGCGCAAGGTCGCCGAGGCCATCCGAGCCATGCACGTGGGCGGCATGGTTGGCTTCCGCCAGCAGCGGGCGGACCGCTCCCGCGGCAACCGGAATATCGCCAGCACCCGCGGCATCCAGAACCGTCAAGGTATTGCGCACGACTTGCTCGAGACTCGCATTGCCGGCAACACAGGTCACCGCCCGCAGATTTACGTCAGGATGCCGCACAGCGAGCATCAGTGCGAGGGCATCATCAATGCCAGTGTCAACGTCGAGAATCATTTCTTGCATGGGGCAATGCTATTGGTGTCACCCCGCTCGGATTCACTCGTCGGCTAAGAGTTCCGCCGCATAGCTGCGCACCGATCGCTCATACACGGGCAAATAGTCGGCCAGCACCATCAAAGCAACGGCGATCCCCTGCGTGGTATCCCCGCGACTGGTCAGTGCGAGCGCCAGAAACGCGGCGGATGGCCCGGTCCACTCGTCATCGGGATGCTCGTTCAATTGCTGCTCAAGAAGCGCTATTGCCTCGTCGATCCGCCCGAGATTGCGCAGCGTGCTTGCCAGCTGGATCACCGCTCGTGGACGAAGGGCGGCATCCAAACCGTGTGCCAAAGCGCGCCGGTAGAGAGGCTCGGCCTCAGCCTCAAGTCCGGCGTAATCGCGCGCGCCAGCAGCCTCGAAGAGAGCCTCGGCGTCATCAGCATCGCGTTCGGCGACCACCTCATCGATAGCGCTCACGACATGCTGGTCGGTCATAGAGTCAGCCTGAGACCAGATTTCGGCGACACGGTCACGCCAGTTTTCCTGCATTTTGTGAGCCTACAAGCACAGTTGCGCGACGCGGTACTTTGCCTACGGCGAACAAGCCAGAATCACGACGCGTACTCGGATACATTCGTATCAAGCGATTACTGAAACGGAGCGCAACAATGGCCCAACCGGCATTGGTCTCAAGTGTTTTTGACCAACTCCTCAAAGATCGCATCATCTGGCTTGGTTCAGAGGTGCGGGACTCAAACGCGAACGAGATCTGCGCAAAGATCTTGCTCCTCGCGGCAGAGGACCCCAAGCGCGATATCTACCTGTACGTCAACTCGCCCGGTGGTTCAATCACCGCGGGTATGGCGATCTACGACACGATGAAGTTCGTTCCGAACGACATCGTCACCGTGGGCATTGGCCTTGCCGCCTCAATGGGACAGTTCCTGCTCTCATCCGGCACCAAGGGCAAGCGCTACATCACCCCGAACGCGCGAGTGCTCCTGCACCAGCCGTCCGGTGGATTTGGTGGAACCTCAGCTGACATCCAAACTCAGGCTGGCGTCATCCTCGACATGAAGAAGCGCATGGCCGAGCTCACTGCCGAGCAGACCGGCAAGAGCGTCGAGCAGGTTCTCATCGACAACGACCGCGACAACTGGTTCACGGCTCGTGAAGCACTTGAGTACGGCTTTGTTGACCACCTGCGCGAGTTCGCGTCCGACGTCGTAGGCGGCGGCGGAACCGAAGAGGGCGCTTCCGACAACGACGCCACCAGCAAGAAGGACTAGTAATGACGAATTTCAACCTCGGAGCACAGGCGCCCGCCGGCATTGGTCGCCCGGATGTCGATGCGCGTTACATTCTGCCGACGTTCGAAGAGCGCACGGCTTACGGCTACAAGCGCCAAGACCCGTACGCGAAGTTGTTCGAAGACCGCATCATCTTCTTGGGTGTGCAAATCGACGACGCCTCGGCTGACGACGTTATGGCCCAGCTTCTCGTTCTCGAGAGCCAAGACCCTGACCGCGACATCGTGATGTACATCAACTCACCCGGTGGCTCGTTCACCGCGATGACGGCGATCTACGACACGATGCAGTACATCCGCCCCCACATTCAGACCGTGGTTCTCGGTCAGGCAGCTTCGGCTGCTGCCGTGATCACGGCCGGTGGTACCAAGGGCAAGCGTCTCGCTCTGCCTAACGCCCGCATCATGATTCACCAGCCCGCTGGTGGTTCAGAAGGTTCGAGCCAGGCTTCGGACATCGAGATTCAGGCACGCGAGATCCTCCGCATGCGCACGTGGCTTGAAGAGACGCTGTCGCACCACTCGAACCGTACGGCCGAACAGGTCAACAAGGACATCGAGCGCGACAAGATCCTGAGCGCCGCTGACGCCGTTGAATATGGCCTCATCGACCAAGTGTTGACCAGCCGCAAGACTCTTCCGGCGATCACAAGCTAACGAACTCAACACAGCGTTAGCGGCTTTGGCCGATAGCGACTGCGCAGCACTGAGGCGGTCATCCGAATTGTGGATGACCGCCTCAGTCAGTTAACGGCCGGCCAACTCGTGATCGGCCGTTAGTGGAAACTAATCGCTCGCGTCATCAGTCTTCTTGCGTCTCACGGAGATGAGGAAGATCGCAACGCCAGCAATAAGCACCAACGCAATCGCGGAAGCAATCAGCACAACCGTCGACGCATCGAGCATGGAACTCGCATCAGTACTCTCGTTTTCGGGGGATGCTTCCTCTGGCGCCGGCGCAGCCTCGTCGAGCGTTCCTCCACCACACGCTGGGGGAGCAGCCAGTCCCTCAGAGATCGTTTGGCTGGAATCGGGCTGCCAGTCGAACCCGACCTCACCAGAGATCGTGTGACCATCTGCGGAGACAACCTGCCACTGCATTAGGTAGTCGCCAGCCTCTCCAAGCGTGGCGCCAGTAGAGAGCGTTGCATCACGGATGGCGAAACAGCCGTCACCGAAATATTCTCCGGAATCATTAGTGATCTGGATGGCGAAGCCACCAGCATCGCCGGAAAGGTCGAGCAGAGTGTCGTTCGTGGTCACTGAGAATTCCGTTGGCAACTCCGTAATGGTCGAACCCTCTTCAGGATTGCTCGTTACTAGGTAGTTGTGGGCGTACGCGGGCGCGGCCACGAGCAACACGAGTGCTGCAATCATGGCCGCGCTGAGCGCAGCGCCGGTGCGGGTAATTCGACGCATCTGCGGAGCTACTTGCTGCTTGGGCGACGGAAGGCGAAGGCCAAGACCACCGCTGCGAGTCCAGCAACGAGTCCAGCAATTCCGAGACCGCGCGCGACAGGATCACTGCTGTTCGCAGCCACAGCGTTGTCACTTGCTGCATTGTCGTCGTGGCTGTCGTCGTCGCCGTGAGTGTTTTCGTCAGTGGCAGCAGCATCGTGATGGCCAACCGGCTCGTCGTTGATGTAGAGCACAGGGGCAGGCTTCTCCGCGCCCTCTTCAGTTCCGCTCCAGCTAACGACCGAACCATCGGTGTACGTCTGGTCTGCCGTGAGCACGACGCTGCCGACGTCGGGGATGGGACCGAGCGAGACTGGCAGGAGCAGGAGTGCACCGTCGCCGAGTTCCGAGCCAGCCTGAGCCGTCCAGATGATCGAGGTCACAGCTTCGGTGATCTCGCTTTCACCGACCATGACCGGCTCAGGAAGGTCGCTACGCACAAGCTCGGCATCCCAGCCAGGAACCGGAACGAAGCGCACACTCGTAAATGGGGTGTCGGTGGGCAATTTAAGCTCTACCCGGTTAGTTTTCTCGGTTTCTGACTCATTCGGCACCTTGACGGTGATGAGCGCGTAGGAGCCAGCTTCGGCTTGCCCTGGTTCGATCGAGACGTGCGCGATCGCGGCCAACGGGGCAGCAATAGCAAGGGTTGCGCCTGCCGCGAGGGCGAGGGCGGATTTTGTGAAGGCAGCTCTAGTCAAAATAGTCATTTCGTTCTCTCTAAAGGGTCGCGAATACGCGACAAAAGTAATGGGATGCTGTGCGGGCTAAGCCGCGATAGTCGCGGCGGGTGGGCCGCGATAGCGCATCGTTGAGAGAAAACGGCTGGCAAACCGTGTGAGGTGAAGCGGTTGCTCAGGTCGGGGGGCACGAGCTGTTCGCACCGTGATCGCGACAGCGGGTGTGAGTAGCCGCGCCAGGAACAACCGTGCAGTTGTCAGAAGACCCCAGAAAGCGACCTCCGCGTAACGGAACATGACGATCGTGACAACGGCAGCACCAAGGTGGGAGAGCGACATGACCGAACTGGCGTTCTGAGTAACAGAACTGAAGTTCACGGTCATTGCCGACATGTCATGGCCTGCAATTGCTTCAGGCGCAAGCATCGTACTAAAGAGGGCGTGGTACATGGCTTGGCTGGCAACGATCGCCACAGTGAGTCGCGCAAGTGACACAGTGCGGCCCGCGAGCAACATGCACACGGCGACAGAGATGACCAGCGACACGGCCATGCCAAAGAGTGACGGGGAAAGCCCGCCAGCCAGGAGATGGGAGAGGGCTGCGGCAAGTGTGGCGAAGAATGCTGCTGCACTTCCACGAAGCACGCGCATTGCACGGGTATGCATGGGGCTCCTTTTCTCAGCTGCATCGAACTCGTTAAGCCTAGTTCGTATCCGGAGGCAGATTCGCTTGGTCGGTCATTCGTTGGATAGCGACTGGGCCTCGACCCGACGAAACGCCGCCGGAAATGGTGACGAGACTGGATGAATATCGGGTTAGGCTCGGTGTCAAGGTATTTACTCAAGGAGAGGAACCGGCATGGCCCGAATTGGGGAAAGCGCGGACCTGCTCAAGTGTTCCTTCTGCGGCAAAAGCCAGAAGCAGGTACAGCAACTTATTGCCGGTCCCGGGGTGTATATCTGCGACGAGTGCGTAGATCTGTGCAACGAGATCATCGAAGAGCGCCTGGCGGAAGCCGGCGAAGAGGCGTCGAGTGAATTCGACTTGCCCAAGCCGCGCGAAATCTACGACTTCCTTGAGGAATACGTCATCGGCCAAGAAGCAGCCAAGCGCTCGCTTTCGGTTGCCGTCTATAACCACTACAAGCGCGTTCGCGCCCGCAACACCATCACCTCTGCGGATGCCGTAATTGATGATGTCGAGATTGCTAAGTCGAATATCCTGCTGATCGGTCCCACCGGTTGCGGAAAGACCTATCTCGCCCAGACTCTCGCCAAGCGACTCAACGTTCCGTTCGCTGTTGCGGATGCCACAGCCCTCACTGAGGCTGGCTACGTTGGCGAGGATGTCGAGAACATCCTTCTCAAGCTCCTTCAGGCTGCCGACTATGACGTGAAGCGCGCTGAAACCGGCATCATCTACATTGACGAGATTGACAAGATCGCTCGCAAGGCAGAAAACCCTTCGATCACGCGCGACGTGTCCGGCGAGGGTGTGCAGCAGGCGCTCCTCAAGATTCTTGAGGGCACTATCGCCTCCGTTCCGCCACAGGGTGGCCGTAAGCATCCGCACCAAGAGTTCATTCAGGTGGATACCACCAACGTTCTCTTCATCGTCGCGGGTGCGTTCTCAGGCCTTGAAGAAATCATCTCGAATCGTGCGGGTAAAAAAGGCATTGGCTTCGGCGCACCGCTGCACAGCAAGGGCGACGATGTAAACCTCTTCGGAGAGGTTCTGCCGGAGGATCTTCACAAGTTCGGACTCATTCCTGAGTTCATCGGGCGGCTCCCGGTTGTCACAACGGTGACGCAACTCGACCAGGTCGCTCTCATGGACATCCTGACGACACCGAAGAACGCTCTCGTGCGTCAGTACCAGCGCATGTTCGAGATCGATGGAGTTGAGCTTGAGTTTGAGCACGATGCTTTGGAGTCGATTGCCGACCTCGCGGTACTCCGCCAGACCGGTGCGCGTGGTTTGCGCGCGATCCTCGAAGAAGTTCTTGGCCCGATCATGTTTGACGTGCCCTCGGACGAGACCGTTGGTCGCGTAATCGTGACGAAGGCTGCAGTGCTCGAAAATGCTGCACCGACGATCGTGCCGCGTCAGGTCATGCTCGAAGAGAAGTCTGCCTAACTCGAGCAGTGCTTCTCTGAACGCCGGCGTGCATCAGTGCCGGCGTGCATCAGTGCCGCGCGGCAAACGTTCTGAGCAAGTGATGGTCCTGAGGGCGATCGCATTGGGCAAATGAATCAGCGCCAGATTCGGGTAAGGCTCTGATTGGATCGCCCTCAGGGCATCGTGCTAGATGACGTCTAAGAGTGAAGGGGCGCGCCAAACGCGACCGCAACTATTCTGCCCTTACTAGTGTGGTTTGCGAAAGGTTTTTGCAGATTTTTGTGGATTCGGCACAACAATTAGTTGTTGTGGGCCGGAGTCACATGGGGAAGCGACAACCAGTTCTCGCGTACGGCGACGAGCGCTTCGTCGATCTCGCCGTTGCGTGCGTGCTGCACGATCGAATCATGCTGCGGCACCGACTCCCGCCCCGAGTGGGAGCTGAAACGCATTCGCTCGACGCGTCGCAGTACGGGGGTGAGTTGTCCGAGCACCTGGGCAATGGTTTCGTTGCCGCTCGCCGCGATAAAAATCTCGTGAAAGTCATCATCGGCATCCAAGGCGCCATCGACATCCTCAGCATCGAGGGCTGCCGCGAACCGCGCGTTTGCTTCGTCCATGGCGGCGAGCTGTTCCGGGGTTACTGAGGGGAGCGCAAGTCGTGCCGCAAGCTCGTGGAGGGCCGCAGTGACCTGCTGAACGCCGTGCGTGGATGCGGGGTCGTAAGGGGCGACGAGCGTTGCCTTGCCGGGAACCGACACGACGAGTCCGCCGCGTTCGAGGCGGAGGAGGGCTTCGCGGATCGGGGTGCGGCTCACCCCGAGCCATTTCTCGAGCTCGATGTCGCGAAGGCGTTCGCCGGGCGCGAAGGTGCCGTCGACGATCGCATCGCGAATTGAGGTGTAGACGTCATCGCGCAGCAGTGAGCGCTTGTGGACGGCATTCTTCTCGGGCACTGGCATGCGAAATATTGTATGCCGCCACCCGCCGTGTTGCGGCATTGAGCCTTGACATCCGTACGCGAGGGCTGCAATATATTGCATATTGACTTTACGGTGAAGCCCCAAGAACAGGAGCCCTCATGGCTATTTCAGACTTCGAGCGCTACCCCCTCACCTTCGGACCCAGCCCGGTGCACCAGCTCCCGCGCCTGAGCGCCCACTTAGGTGGCGCCACGATCTGGGCAAAACGCGAAGACGTGAATAGCGGTCTCGCTTTCGGCGGCAACAAAACCCGCAAGCTCGAATACATCGTTCCCGACGCCATCGCGCAAGGCGCCGACACCCTCGTCTCCATCGGCGGCTACCAGTCAAACCACACCCGTCAAGTCGCGGCCGTCGCCGCCAAGCTCGGCATGAAAGCTGTACTTGTTCAAGAAAACTGGGTGGACTGGCCCGACCCGCTGAGCGACCGCGTCGGCAACATCCAACTCTCGCGCATCATGGGGGCGGATGTCCGGCTCGACAACTCTGGCTTCGATATCGGCATACGCGACAGTTGGAAGAACGCCATCGCTGATGTGGAAGCATCAGGTGGCAAGCCGTACCCGATACCAGCCGGAGCATCCGAACATCATTTGGGTGGGCTGGGATTCGCCAACTGGGCGGATGAAGTCGAAGCCCAAGAACGCGAGCTTGGCGTCTTCTTCGACACCATCGTGGTGTGCACTGTTACCGGATCAACCCACGCCGGAATGATCGCTGGCTTTGCTGGCCAAGATCGTCCCCGTCGAGTTGTCGGCATTGATGCCTCAGCGACACTCGAGAAAACACGGGCTCAAGTTGAACGAATTGCGCGCCACACGGCACAACTCATCGGGCTGGAGCGCGAGCTGCGCGACGATGAAATCACCGTGCTCGAAGGCTGGGCAGGCGACCTCTACGGCATCCCCGTCGATTCGACACTCGAAGCGATTCGTCTTGGCGGAACGCTCGAAGGCATGATCACCGACACCGTGTACGAAGGGAAGTCGCTCGCCGGACTCATTGACCTCGTGTCGAGCCGAGACATCCCAGCAGACAGCAACGTGCTTTACGCTCACCTCGGCGGCCAGCTTTCCCTCAACGCCTACAGCGGGCTCTTCCGCTAACGTCAACGCTCGCTCTCCGCCCGCTCTCCTCCCGTTCAGCACGCACAGCAAGGATCACCGACGATGCCAACCGAAACGACCCCGACCTCGACCCAGGCCCAGGATCACACCACTAGCTCAACTGCTGTAGCGGGTGCAGCAAGTGCCGATGTAGCCGGTGCTGATGTCGCATCAGCTGAGCCTGCTGTGAACTCTCGCCCACTCTCGGCTGCCGCGAGTCTTGGCGATGATGTGCTCGACTCGATAGCGCAACGCGTGCTTTGGACAGCGACAGCCATCATCGATTCGGCCAACCGTGGGCGCCCGAACGATTCCGGGGTGAAGGTGGGAGGGCATCAGTCGTCAAGCGCATCGATGGTCGGCATCATGACGTCACTGTGGTTTTCCGAGCTCACGTCGATTGACCGGGTTTCGGTCAAGCCGCACGCGTCGCCGGTGTTGCACGCCATCAACTACCTCATGGGGGAACTTCAGGAAAAATACCTTCCGACGCTTCGAGCGCTTGGCGGACTACAGAGCTACCCGAGTAGGCTCAAAGACCCCGACACAGTTGACTTCTCAACGGGTAGCGTCGGAATTGGCGCGACAGCACCGCTGTGGGCAGCCATGTCTCACCGGTACGTTCGCGACCAATTTCCTGAAACTCCCGCGTCTGGCAGATTTTTCAGTCTGCTCGGAGACGCCGAATTAGATGAAGGCGCCGTCTGGGAAGCCGTCACTGATTCGGGAGCCCGTCAGCTCGGCGAACTCGTCTGGATTGTTGACCTCAACCGACAGTCCCTCGACCGTGTCATCCCCGATGTGCAAATCGCCCGGCTGCAGGGAATGTTCGCTGCCGCAGACTGGCAAGTACTCACCTGCAAGTGGGGGAGACGCATCCAAACCCTGTTCGTGCAGCCGGGCGGTGCCGAGCTGCGGGAACGACTCGAAGCGATGCCCAACGAGGAGTACCAACGGCTACTGCGCAGTCACCCTGACGAAGTACACACGCGACTTTTAGGGCAGGAGGCCGCACCAGCGCTGCAACAGCTTGTCGCGGCGCTGAGCCCGCACGAGTTGGCGGCGAGCATTCGCGATCTTGGTGGGCATGACATTCATCTGCTCCTTGAGACCTACAAGAACATTGACCCTGAGCGCCCCACCGTCATCTTCGCCTACACCGTTAAGGGTCGGGGTCTGGCGACCGAGGGGCACCCCAACAACCATGCGGCGCAGCTCACGGAAGCCCAGATGCAGCAGCTTGCCGAACTCTCGGGGATGACGCTCGAGGAACCGTGGCAGCGCTTCGCGACGGAGAGCGCTGAAGCCGTGCTGTGTCAGGATGCCGCAGCGCGGCTCCGTCGTCCGGCCATTGAACCTCACGCAATCGATCCGGTTCCCGACGAGCTGCCGTGGAGCTACAAGCCGCTGATCTCGACCCAAGCTGCCCTCGGTCGCTTTCTGCTTGACCTGAAGCGGGCGTCGCCCGAGGTTGCGCGGCGCGTGGTCACCCTCAGCCCCGACGTTGCATCATCCACGAACCTTGGCGGCTGGATCAATAAGACCGGTGTCTGGTCCGTTGGTGAACGGCACGACTGGTTTGCTGACGACACCAATCGTCTTCTCAAGTGGAGTGAAGGGGCGCAAGGCCAACACATCGAACTCGGCATCGCTGAGGTGAACCTCGTCTGTCTCGCAGCAGAGCTCGGCTCGACGTGGAGTCGTTGGGGGCAACCGCTGATCCCGATCGCGACGCTCTATGACCCCTTCGTCTCGCGGGCGCTCGAACCATGGTCGTACGGCATTTACTCTGGTGGCCAGTCGATTCTGATCGGCACACCATCTGGCGTGACGCTCGCGCCCGAAGGTGGAGCGCATCAGTCGATCACGACGCCCTCCATTGGCCTCGAACAACCAGGATGCGTCGCTTGGGAGCCCGCCTTCGCCCAAGACCTCGAATGGTGCCTGCTCGAAACCATGAAAAACATCGGTCGCCCCGAGGGACAATCTGCCTACTTCCGCATTTCGACGCGGCCCATTGATCAGCAACTTGCCCCACTGCCCGTCGACCCCGCACTGCGCGAACGCCGACGCGAACAAGCGATCGCTGGCGGCTACCGGGTGACCCCACGTGACCCGAGCAAGGATGCCGTCACTCTGGTCGGAGTCGGCGCCATCATGCCCGAGGTCATCGAGGCCGCCGAACGGCTCGCGAAGCTCGGAATCTCCGCTGGCGTCGTGTGTCTTACAAGCCCCGACCTCGTATTTCGGTCGCTTAATCAGCGCTACGACGCTGCGGCATCCGCTCGCACCTCAATCGTGGAAGAACTCTTCCCCGATCACGCGCGCACGCCGCTCGTCACCATCATGGACGGTCACCCGCACACTCTCGCGTTCTTAGCGGGAGTGCGCGGTGATCGCACCCGCAATCTCGGGGTCAGCGAATTCGGTCAGTCGTCGAGCCTCGACGATGCCTACGCGCTGCACGGGATCAATGCGGATGCGATCGTGCGCGCTGCGAGCGACGTGCTGGGGTTCTCGGCCTAGCTCAGGCCACGGCGGTTAAGCAGCGGCTGCAACTGGGCATCGCGCCCGAGGAAATCACGAAATGCCTCGAGCGGGTTCTTGGAGCCGCCAACACCGAGGAGTCGTGAGCGGAAACGGTCTCCGTTGTCGCGCGTCAGGCCACCATTTTCGGTGAACCACTCGACGGTATCGGCATCCAGAACTTCACTCCAGATGTACGAGTAGTAGCCGGCGTCGTACGCAGAATTGGCGAAGATGTGCTGGAAATAGGTGCTCGAATAGCGCGAAGGTACGGCAGGGTTGTCGAGACCGACATCCGCTAACGCCTTCGCCTCAAAGGCGGCAACATCGGTTACATCATCGTTGGCGCTAATGCGGTGCCACGCCTGGTCGATGAGTGCCGCCGCCAAATATTCACTCGTGAGGAAGCCTTCGTTGAAGGCGGCACTCGCGTGGATGCGCTCCACGATCTCGCGTGGCATGGGCTCGCCGGTCTCGTAGTGCTTGGCATAGTTGTCGAGAACCTCGGGCCAGAGCATCCACATCTCGTTGACCTGGCTGGGAAACTCAACAAAGTCGCGGTACGTGTTGGTGCCGGAGAACTTGGGGTAGGTGACGCGGGCAAAGAGGCCGTGGAGGGCATGGCCAAACTCATGGAACAGCGTGTTGACCTCGTCGTAGGTGAGCAGCGTGGTCTCGCCAGCGGCCGGTTTCGGAACGTTGAGGTTGTTGGTGACGATCACCGGATGCCCGAGCAGGTCAGACTGCGAGACGAGTGAATTCATCCACGCTCCACCGCGCTTGGAATCTCGCGTGTACAGATCGAGCGTGTACAGCCCAACTTCGCTGCCATCCTCGTTCGTGACTTCGAAGACCCGCACGTCGGGGTGATAGGCGGGCAGATCGAAGCGCTCGGCGAAGGTGACGCCATAGAGCTTCGTGGCGGCAAAGAAGACTCCGTCGCGAAGAACTCGCTCAGCCTCGAAATACGGTCGCATCTGGGTGGTGTCGACGTCGTACTGCTCTGCACGCACCTTCTCCGAGTAGTACGCCCAGTCGGCGGCGGTCACTTCGGTATCGGCCAGCTTCTCAAGCGCCGCGTGCTCCTCCCGAGCGTTGCGGGCGGCGGCGGGAGCGAGTTTGCCCAGCATGTCAGCGACTCGCTGCGGGTTCTGCGCGGTCTCGTCGGCGGTGACCCAAGCGGCGTGACTCTCGAAACCGAGGAGGTCTGCGCGTTGCGAACGCAGCTTCGCAATCTCGAGGACGAGTTCGCGATTGTCGAACTTGCCACCACGAATGCCGCGCGTGCGCGACGCTGCCATGACGCGGCCTCGAACATCCGCATTCGTCAATACCGAGAGGTGGGGCTGGTTGGTGGGCAGGATTAGCGTGATCAGGTACTTGCCGGTGAGCCCGCGGTCGTTGGCTGCGCTGGCTGCTGCCGAAATTTCGGATGCCCCGAGTCCGTCTAGTTCGTCGATGCTGTCGACGACGATCGCGAGATCGTTCGTGTCGGCAAGCAAGTTCTTCTCGAACTTGGTGGTGAGGGTTGAGAGGCGCGAGTTGTAGTCACGCAGGGTCGCTTTGGCTTCGTCAGAGAGGCCAGCGCCGGCGAGAGTGAACTCGGTGAAGTAACGCTCGACAAGGTAGCGGGCTTCGGCATCCAATTCGGTGGAGTCGAGACCATCGCGGATGCTGCGGATTCGTTCATAGAGCGCACTGTTGAGGCTGATGGCGTCGGTGTGCGCGGCGAGCTTCGGGGCGATGACTTCTTCGAGAGCATCTGTTTCGGTGCTGCCATCAGCGGATGTCTTGTTGAAGAAGACAATGGCGACGCGGTTCAGCAGCTGACCGCTCTTTTCGAGGGGGAGCATGGTGTTCTCAAAGCTGGGTGCTTCGGCCTGAGCGGTGATGGCCGCAATTTCGGAAAGCTGCTCGGCCATGCCTTTCTCGAACGCGGGAGCGTAGTGCTCGTCTTCGATATCGGCGAAGGGCGGCATGCCGAAGGGCAGCGTGCTGGGCTCAAAGAAAGGATTGGTCATTCATCTACCCTATTCTCGGATGATGACGAGCGAGCGATATACCCACGGCCATCATGAAAGTGTTTTGAAGTCACACACGTGGCGCACGATCGCCAATTCGGCGGCGTACTTTGAACCGCACCTCGAGGCTGGCCTTTCGTTGCTCGATATTGGGTGTGGGCCGGGCACGATCACGGCTGAGTTTGCCGAACGGCTTGCCCCTGGCCGTGTTGCTGGGCTGGATGCCGCTTCCGCAGCGATCGACAAAGCATCGGCTTTCACCGCCGACAACCTCAGTTTCTTGGTGGGTGACGCCTATGCGCTGCCGTTTGACGACAACAGTTTCGATCTGGTGCATTCGCATCAGACTCTGCAGCATTTGGGCGATCCGGTCGCGGCTCTCAGAGAGATGAAGCGTGTAGCCAAACCGGGTGGGCTTATTGCGGTGCGCGACGTCGACTACGAAGGCACTATTTGCTTCCCTGCGCTGCCTGGGCTGCGTGTGTGGGCTGATCTTTATGATGCTGTGCACCGGAGCAACGGGGGAGAGCCAAATGCGGGTCGGCGGCTGAAGTCGTGGGCTCTGCAAGCCGGATTGGCTGACATCACTGCGTCGGCGTCCGTTTGGAATTTCTCGGATGAGGTCGACCGCGAGTGGTGGGGCAGCATGTGGGAGGCGCGAGTGTTGGAGTCGGCTTTTGCGGGAGATGCACTGGGTAAGTCTCTGGCGACTCAGGAGATTCTGCAGCAGATTAGTAGTGCGTGGCGCGAGTGGGCTGACTCGCCAGAGGGCTGGATGGCGATGCCGCACGGGGAGATTCTGGCACGCGTTTAGCGAGAGTTGGGTGTTGCGGGCGCGGTGCAGGCCCAGTGCGGGCCGCCGAGTGTGAGCGGACGAGGGCTTTAGCAGCCGATGCCGGTGGGGTTGGCGTTGCAGTTTTGGTCGACGAGCACGGTGGTGGCGTGACCTGCTGTGGCAGTGAGGGGTGGGGCATTGATGGTGAGGGTGCCAACAACGTTGTTCCAGTCGCTGCCGGCGACACGATACTCGGCGGCGTAGGTCACGGCGAGGGTGATGGTGTATTCACCGGGTTCCTCGTAGACGTGGCTGGTGGGGGTGGGGTCGAATTCGGCGATCTTGTTCTTCGCCCAAGTTTTGCCTGGGCTGCCGTGGGTGGCCGTGGTGCCGTCGCCATAGTTCCAGTTGTAGCCAATGGGGATGAACCGCACTTGGGCGGTGCCACCGAACAGGGTTCCGTCAACGACATGGGCGGATGCGGTGGTGTAGAAGTTGGTGTCGAGGCCGACGATCATCCACAGGTGGGGTTGCATCGCTGCGGTGGGAGTTTGGGGTCGGAAGGTCGCGATGTCCGCAATAGTGATCGGCGCGGTTCCACCCGCTGCGGCTGCGGCAGGCGCAGTCCACGGCACACACTCGAGGCGTTGGATGTCGCACCAGGCTTCCCCGACATCGTCGAGGACGTCCTCAACCGGGATGTAAGCGGCGCCGTCGGTGTAGTAGTCAGAATCGCTGCCCGTGCCGCCGTTGTCGCGGCCGGACGAGCCCCGGGAACCCGGCGACTGTGTGGAGCCTTCCAGTTCGACGGCGCCCTCGGAAACCTCATAACTCGGACAGCTGCCGTCGTAGAAAGCGAGCCCGCCGCAGCCGGCGTTATCTGCGAAAGAACTGGCTGCTCCAGTAAAGACAAAAGTAAGAATTAGGAGCAAGGTTGCGAACACTGAGGTCCAAGTTTTCAACACTCCCCGGCACCCCAAACATCCACGTCCGAAACAAGAAGCACTTGTTGCTCGACGCTGAAATCGAAGGTCACCTGCAACACTGACCTGTCTTGTCGATCATCCGCGACTAAGGAGTTGCCGTTTGCATCCTGAAGTTTCAAATCTGAGACATCGCTGCACATATAAACGGTAATCACCTCAGCCGAGCTGCCACTTGGGGAATATCTTTGAAGCTCGAACTCAGTGTTGCGAACGTCGCCTGTTGCGCGGCCGCCTTTTTCGGCAAACTTCTGCAAGCCGTCGACAGTCGCATCTAGGAACGTCCCAACCGCAACGGCCTCTAATCGCGATGAATTCTGGCCTCCGTCTTCTAAAATCCTTCCCATCACGCGGGTGTACTCCCCATAAGCCTCTTCAGCCGCAGCGAGCGCTTCCTCGTCGGTCGCGTAGGGCGCAACGAAGGTGGAGGTGGGTTCGGGCGGAGTAGTAGCTGCGGAGGGCACGCATCCGCTTAGGGAAGCGAGAAGAACCGCGGCGATCGTGAGTCGTACGGGGTTCGGTAGGCGCATGCTACGACGCTAAACATATCGCCCAAACTTGGTGCTCAACTTTCCACAAGACACTCGCGTGGCTCGCGCCGCGCAGGCGAGTGCAGAAGCACTGGCACGGCGCGAGCAACAGCGAGAGTGGGGCTAGGAGCTAGGTCTCTTTAGGAAACGGGTTCTTCAACGGTCACAGTGCCATCGGCACCTTGGCGCACGGTGGTGCCGTCGTCGAGTTCGGCGACCGGGCGTGATTCAAGCCAGGTGAGGGTCCACCGCCACGCACTTGTATCGAGGTGGGCGACATCCGCTTCAACGCCAGCGATCGCTTCGCGCATTGCTGTGCCTAGGCGTTCGGGTACGTCGCCGCCGACCGACCAGCGTGTGCCGAGCTGCATTAGACGTTCTTTTCGTACAAGATCCACGACGTGCGGTCCGCGACCCTGTCGTAGAGGCGCTTAGCGCTGTCGTTCTCTTTGTTGGTGATCCAGCGAAGCTTTCCGCCGCCATCTTCTGCAGCGCGCGCGGCGATGTCGTCGATGATTGATCCGGCAACTCCAGCACCACGGTGCTCAGGGTCAACATAGAGGTCATCCATGAACCAGCCCCACGAGGCGGTGAAGGTGTCAGGCAAGCGACGATAAAGTCCGAAAGCGGCGATATCACCGGGGGCGGGGCGGCCCTCGGGAGCCACAGCAACTACAGCGTTGAGCTGTGCGGTGTCATCCATGAGCCATTCCCAGACACCCTGAACGATTTCTTCGGTGAACTCGGTTTCGTAGAACACTCCGTACTTGACGAAGTGTTCTTTCCACTGCTCAAAATCGTCTTCTTGGATGTCGCGGATCGTGTACGAAGGCTTCTCTGAGTTCGTCATTTATTCAACAATACGCGGTTTCAGGGCTCGACGCCGAAACGACGTCGAACCCCGAGCGACTGTTAGGAGGAAGTCTCAGGTGCGGCTTCCACCAGAACGATGTCGCGAACCTCAATCTCCTCGGCCTCAACAATGGTGAGGTCGTGGATGCGGCCAACAGCCTTCAGATCGTCAATTGCGGCAGCGATCAGGGCTGGCCCCGCGAGGGTTGCCGAGGTCACTTCAGTCTTCTGCGATGCCTTCGCGTCTGTCTTAGCACGACGGATGCTGATGAGCGCCTGGCTGACCGCGTGGAACAGTCCGCTCGGCTCAGCGGTGACGCCAAGTTCGTCGGCGGTTGGCCACGAAGCGGAGTGCACCGAGGTGTCGTGAGTCCAACGCCAGACCTCTTCTGTAGCAAACGGGAGGTAGGGCGCGAAGAGACGCAAGAACACGTCGATGGCGGTGTGCAGGGCGCGGTTAGCGCTTGCCTGGGCTTCGGGAGTTCCGGCGCCATAGGCGCGTTCCTTCACGAGCTCGAGGTAGTCGTCGCAGAATGTCCAGAAGAACTTCTCGGTGACTTCGAGCGCCTTCGCGTGATCGAAGTTGTCGAGGGCCGTTGTGGCCTGGTCGACAACCGATGCGAGTTCGGCCAACATCTCTAGGTCGAGCGCTTCGGTTACGACAACGGTCGAACCTGCGGCAACGGCAGGCGCCGGGAAGGAGTACACAAACTTCGAGGCGTTCAGCACCTTGATCGCAAGACGGCGACCGATCTTGATCTGCTTCGGGTTCTGCGGGTCGAAAGCAGCGTCAGTTCCGAGGCGACTGGATGCTGCCCAGTAGCGAACGGCATCCGAACCGTGGTCATCGAGCATGCCCTTGGGCGTAACAACGTTGCCCTTGGACTTCGACATCTTCTTGCGGTCGGGGTCAACGATGAAGCCGGAGATGCCGGCGTTCTTCCACGGCACCGTTCCGTGCTCAAGTTCCGAACGCAGAGCGGTCGAGAACAACCACGTGCGAATGATGTCTTGGCCCTGGCTGCGTAGTGAGTAGGGGAAGACCACGGTGAAGAGCTCGGGGTCGGTCTCCCAACCACCAGCAATCTGCGGGGTCAGTGATGACGTAGCCCAGGTGTCCATGATGTCGAGTTCACCCTCGAAGCCACCGGGAACGCCACGCTGGTCTTCCGTGTAGCCGGGAGCGGTATCGGATGACGGATCGATCGGCAGCGAAGCCTCGCTCGGAACAATCGGGGCACCCTTCTCACCGTCAGCATCAAGCTCGTACCAGACGGGGATCGGCACGCCGAAGAAGCGCTGGCGCGAGATGAGCCAGTCGCCCGTGAGACCACCGACCCAGTTGTCGTAGCGAACCCGCATGTGATCGGGGGTGAAGTTGATCTGCTTGCCGGCCTCAAGGAGACGGCCGCGCAGCTTCTCATCCCGCGCACCATTGGTGATGTACCACTGGCGCGTCGAAATGATCTCGAGAGGCTTGTCGCCCTTCTCAAAGAACTTCACCTGGTGCTGAATCGGCTTGGCATCGCCGATCATTTCGCCGGATGCCTTGAGCAGAGCGACCATGGCGGCCTTCGCGCTGAAGACCGTCTTGCCCGCGAGCTCTCCGTACGCAGCCTGAGCGGCATCGCCAACAATGACGTCGGGAGCGTCGGCAATAATGCGACCGTCGGCACCAATGATGGTGCGGTTCGGCAGATCAAGCTCGCGCCACCAGACAACGTCAGTGACGTCACCGAAGGTACAAATCATCGCGATGCCGGAACCCTTATCTTGCTGAGCAAGGTGGTGCGCCAGGATCGGAACCTCAACACCGAAAATCGGCGTCGTCACCATCGTGCCGAAGAGGTGCTTGTAACGCTCGTCATCGGGGTGAGCCACGAGAGCAACACACGCCGGAAGAAGCTCGGGGCGAGTCGTCTCAATGTGGATGTCGTCGCCATCCGCCTGGTGGAAGGCAAGACGGTGGTACGCGGCAGGCTGCTCTTTGTCTTCGAGCTCGGCCTGAGCAACAGCGGTGCGGAACGTGACATCCCACAGCGTCGGAGCAAAGGCTTGATAAGCCTCGCCACGGTCAAGGTTGCGCAAGAATGCACGCTGGGCGGCGCGCTGAGCGTCATCGCCAATCGTGCGGTAGGTGAGGTTCCAGTCAACGCTCAATCCAAGCTGGCGCCAGAGATCCTCGAACTGCTTCTCGTCTTCAGCGGTCAGCGTTTCGCACAGCTGAACGAAGTTGCGACGAGAAATCGGCAACTGCGCAGCAGCCTTCGTTGACTTGCCTTCGCCACCCTGCTGAGGAGGCTCGAAGCTCTCGTCATAGGGGAGCGTGGGGTCGCAACGCACCCCGTAATAGTTCTGAACCCGACGCTCGGTGGGCAGACCATTGTCATCCCACCCCATCGGGTAGAAAATCTCTTTGCCGCGCATGCGCTGGAAGCGCGTGACCAAGTCCATGTGGGTGTAGCTGAAGACGTGACCAATGTGCAGGCTTCCGGATGCCGTTGGCGGGGGAGTGTCGACCGAGAATACGCAGTCAGAACCATCAGTGAGTGCCTTCTGGCGATCGAACCGGTAGGTGCCTTCGTTCTCCCACACGGGAGCCCACTTGTCTTCGAGGCCTTCTAGGGCGGGCTTTTCGGGAACGCTCGACGACATAATTTCTCCGGTTCGATATATGCGGCACCGAGTCAAAGAAGAGGTGCCTGAGTGTGAGTGGTGCTCTCAATCGTAACCGACAGCGGCAGGCAGAGCCGGTGCGCTCGATTACCGTTCTAGTAGGCAGCCAGAACAGCGTCGATTGCCCTCGCGACGTACGGCTCAAGACGTCCACGTTGCGGGCCAGACTGTGCCCACTCCTGAGCAGCGGCAACCACACACGCGATGAGTGAATAAGCCTGAGCCCTGGCGGTAGCCGAATCAACACCGTGGCGCTGCGCGAAACCGGTCAGAAGCCGCGCCTGCGTTGCAAAACGACTCATCGCCGACGCCTGCAACTCTGCCGCGCTACCGATTAGGTCGTACTGAGTCAGAATAAACGGAACATGCTGTGACTCCAGCGGGGCAACAGCGGCAAGCATCGCCGAGCGGATGGCGTTGGTCGCGTCAGCAGGCTGCGCCGCCTGATCAGCCAACGCTGTTTTCAGTCGCTCGGTCGCGGCATCCAGTTCTACCCAAAAGACTTCGCCTTTGGCCTCGAAGTAATTGAAGAACGTATTGCGGCTCACTCCAGCGCGCATCGCAATCTGGTCAACCGTCGTGCCCGTGTAGCCATTCTCTACGAACAGCTCGAAGGCAGACTCTTGCAGAAGTTCGCGGGAGGCGGCGGGCGGGCGGCCACGGGTGGCAGAGCGGGGAGGTGTCACCGAATCATCTTCTCACTCGAGGCAGGGCGGCGAGAAGTGACTGAGTGTACGGGTCGCGGGGAGCCGTGAAGATCTCCTCCGTTTCGCCGGTTTCTACGATGCGACCCTCATTGATGACCGCCACCCTGTCGCTCATGTGGCGAATCACCCCGAGGTCGTGAGAGATAAAGAGGTAGCTGAGGTGCAGGTGACGCTGCAGCTCGTCGAGCAGATTCAGTACCCGAGCTTGAGTGGAAACATCCAGAGACGACACCGGCTCGTCGCACAGAATAGTCTCGGGCCCCGGCGCGAGTGCGCGAGCAATCGCCACCCGTTGACGCTGGCCTCCCGAGAGGTGAAGCGGGCGTCGGTTCTTGAGCGATTGCGGTAGGTCAACGGCGTCGAGGAGCTCGGCGGTCGTTGTCAGTGACTGACGAGTCCCGGATGCCCCGACGCTGAGAGCGTCGGCGAGGATGCGCTCGACGCTCAACCGCGGATCGAACGAGCTCAACGCATCCTGATAAATCGCGCCGAGCGTGTGGCGAAGCGGACGGCGTTCGCGGGCATTCAGCGAACCCCACTCGCTGCCGTTCAGCAGCACGTCTCCGCTGTCGGCGGACTCTAGACCCAGAGCGATGCGCGCGATGGTGGTCTTGCCCGAGCCCGATTGGCCAACCAACCCCAGCGTCGTCCCTGCGGCGAGGGTGAGAGACACCGCATCGAGAGCGTGAATCGCCGCGCCGTGAGGTGTGGGATACCGCTTCGAGACCGAGCGGAGCTCGAGTGCCGGTGGCCGCGGGGAATCGGCGCTCGCGGAGGATTGAGTGGTGGGAGCTGTGGGAGCTGTGGGTGCGGTGGGGGCCGTGCGGGTGCCGATACGCGCGTCGGTGCGTGCATCGACATCGACGGCTGTGGCGGCATCCGCGGGCAGCGTCAGTAGAACTCCGCGCGGCACATCGACAGGAATGGCCGCGAGCAGTTGCTGGGTCGGCAGCGCGGCTGGCGCGCGGAGTACCGCCTGCGTCTCGCCGGTTTCGACGAGCCGGCCCTCGCTCATCACGGCAACACGATCGGCAATGCGAGTGACCACAGCCAAATCGTGGGTGATGAGGATCATCGCGGTTCCGCTGTTTCGTAGCGACGACAGCAACTCGAGCACGCGGGCTTGCACCGTGACATCGAGTGCAGTGGTGGGCTCATCGGCAATGATCAGGGCGGGTCCAGCCGCGATTCCGGCGGCGATGAGCGCACGCTGACGCAGTCCGCCCGAGAGTTCGCCTGAGCGCTGTCTGGCACGCAAGGCAGGGTCCGGAATGCCCACGGCCTCCAACAGCTCAAGCACGCGCGCCTGACGTTCTCGCTGGTTGAGGCTCGTATGCAGCCGCAGCACATCATCAATCTCACGCCCGACCGGGCGCAGCGGGTCGAGCGATACGAGCGCATCCTGCAACACCAGCCCAATGGATGCTCCGCGAATGCTCCGCCACCGTCGAGCACCGGGTGCCGGAAGGCTTTCTCCCGCCAAACTCAGCTCGTCGAAGCTCACGCGGGCACCGGCAGGCGCGAGCCCGAGCAGGGAACGGGCCGTGACGCTCTTGCCTGATCCCGATTCGCCGACAATGGCGAGGCATTCGCCGGCGGAAACCTCGAAGCTAATGCCGTCGACGGCGGGGCGGGCACTGCGGTCAAAGTGAACGCTGAGGTTGCTGACGCGCAGCAGTGGGGAGCCGGTCATCCGTTGGCCTCCTGACGTGCACGGGCATTGAGCGCACGACCGAGCACCGTGAACGACGCTGCGGTGGCGACGATAGCGAGGCCAGGGAAGACCGTGAGCCACCACGCCACATCAATGTAGGTGCGGCCGCTTGAAAGCATTGCGCCCCATTCGGCGGCGGGTGGAGCGACGCCGAGTCCGAGGAAGCCAAGCGAGGATGCCCACACGATGGCTTGGCCAACACCGAGCGTGCCGAGCACAAAGATGGGGGAGAGTGCGCCGGGCAGGATGTGCTGCCACACGATGCGGGCTCGCGAATGGCCGAGAACGGTCGCGGCTTCAACATATTGGGCGCTACGAACGCTGCGAAGTTGGCTGCGGATGATGCGGGCGTAGCCTGGCGCGGTCGATAAGCCAACCGCCACCGTCGAGGTGATCACGCCTGGCCCAGTGATTGCGATAAAGACGAGTGCGAGCAGCAGGCCGGGTAGCGCAAACATGACCTCGACGATGCGGGTGCTCACGAAGTCGCCGAGCCTGCTGCCGAGGCCGCCGAGCAATCCGAGAACGAGGGCGAGACCAAGCCCGACCACCGTGGCGGCGACACCGATGAGCAGGGAGTTGCCGGCTCCGAAGACGACGCGAGTGTACACATCGCGACCAGACTCGTCGGTGCCGAAGAAGTGGGCAGCCGATGGTGACCGGAACGCTTCGGCGGGGGCGACCGCATCCGGGTTAGCAGTCGTGATGAGCTGTGGTGCGAGTGCTGCCGTCAGGATGAGCGCGAGCACCGCTAGAGCGATCACGACACCAAGATTGCCGAGCAAACGTCGACTGCCCCGGATGCCGGGAGCGCGCCGCGCAGGCTGTGAGAGTCGGCCAGCCAAGATTTCGGTCATCGTGCTGCCACCTCCGTTACGCGAGGGTCGACGATGCGGTCGACGACATCCGTGGCGATCGTGACGATGATGAAGGTCAGTGCCGACAGGAGGGCGACGGCGGTGACGACGGGGATGTCGCGGATCGTGACGGCGTTCAGGAGGGTTCTGCCAAGACCAGGCCGCGCGAAGATCGTCTCGACGACAACGGCACCGCTCAGGAGTGAGCCAAAGGCCCAGCCCGAGAGGGAGATGCCGGGCAGCGCCGCGTGACGCAGCACGTGACGAAGCCGCACACCCCATTCGCTCTCGCCCCGGGCGCGGGCCGAAAGAACGAAGGGCTGTTCGTAGGCGTTGGCTAAGGACTCGCGCATCACTTGGCCGAGGAAGCCGGTCAGGGGCAGCGCAAGGGTGAGCACCGGCAGAACAAGGCCAAGCGGACCCGGGACACTAATCGGTGGGAGCCAGTGGAGCGTATTGCTCAGCAAAATGATGAGAAGTGAGGCCAACCAGAAATGGGGAACGGCAGCGGCCAGCAGCTCGAGCCCCGAGCCCAGCGCACGTGCAACGCGACCGCGACCACTCGTGGCCAGGGTGAGAGCAAGAGCGCCAAGCCAGGCCGCTACGAGGGAGGCAAGCGTGAGCACGAGCGTCGACCACAGTTGCGTCAGCACATAGGGAGCCACCGCCACCTTGAGCGCGTAGGACGTACCAAAGTCGGCGACGGCGAGCTTGCCCATCGCCAGAAAATACTGAACGATCAGCGGCTGGTCGAGACCATAGTCGGCACGAATCTGGGCAACAGCTTCGGCGGACGCTTGAGAGCCGGGCCCGCCCAGAATCGCATCCACTGGATCGCCCGGAATGAGACGCAGAGCAAAGAAAATGACTGTCGCGACAGCCCACAGCACAAACACCCCGCCACCCACGCGGCGCGCGATCCACCCCAGCGAGCGCAATCGCGTCGCTGGGGTGGAGACACTCGCTGGTGCGGGAGTGTCAGTCGAAACCGTCACAGACTATGTTCCTTGATGCTCGGGGAAGAAGTGCTTCGGGTGAACTAGCGGCTCACCCTCGTCATCGAACCTAGTTGCTCAACTCAGTTGTTCAACTCAGTTGGTCAACCACGCGTCATAGAACGTCGGCGCTGCAACAGGAGGCAACGCCCGGAAGCCCTCGACGCTCGTGCTGTAGAGGTAGTGGTTCTGCTGGTCATACAGGGGCAGAACATAGAAACCGTCAACAATGATCCGCTGAGCCTCGGCATACAGCTCTTGACGCTCGCTGGCATCCGAGGTCTCGCTTGCCGTGGTGAGAATGGCATCGAGGGCAGGATCGCTCAGCTGGGCCAAGTTCGCGTAGTACCCGCTCGGCGCCGGAATGATCGAGTCTGAGTGGTACAGGATGCGCAACACGTCAGCGCCGACCTTGGTGTACGGGGCGCTCACCACGTTGTACTCGTTCGTGAACAGGGCGCCGTACCAAGAAGACAAATCTGTCGGTTGCAGGGTGACCTCAAAGCCCACATCTTTGGCGGAGGCCTGAATCTGCTCAAACAGTGACTGCTCAGCGGGGATCGACTGGTTCGTGCTGATGGGGAACGTGAGGCTCAGGCGCTCGCCGTCTTTAGTGCGGTACCCGTCGGAGTCGATCGTGTTCCAGCCGGCTTCGTCGAGCAGGGTTTTGGCTGCCTCCGGGTCGGTCGTGAACACGTCTGGCGTCGATATGCCTGCTGGCTCAACGCTCGAGAGCACTGAGTAGGAACGCTCGGCCGTGCCGAAGAACAGGCTCTCGACTCCGGGGTTCACATCCACTGAGCGGATGAAGGCTTCGCGCACCCGGATGTCGTCGAACGGTGCTTTGCCCGAGTTCAGCTCGATGCGGTTGGCGGCGCCGGGCCGCGGCGCATCGAGTTCTTCAATGGTTGCCACGTCGGCGGCCGACGAGATGTTGTTGGGCTGCGCGTTGTCGATGACGTCAACATCGCCCGACTGGAGGGCGGCATAACGGGTGGCCGCATCCGGAATGAAACGCCACTCGATCGAGTCGAGCAGTGCCGGGCCGGTGCGCCCTGCATCGTCAGGAGCCGAGTTGTAATCCTCGTTGCGCTCGAGGGTGATCGATTGTTGCTTGACCCAGTCGGTGACCACGAACGGGCCGGTGCCGACGGGGTTCTCGCAGTTGACCGCTTGTTCGCGCTCGAGTGCTGTGGGCGATTGGATGCTCACCCAGGGCTGAGAGAACGACTCGAGGAGAGCGCTATCTGGTGCTGACAGGGTGAAACGTACCTGGTCGGCGGCGACGGCGTCGATGCCCTCAATCTTGCCTACGGCGAGGTATCCCGTCGATGAGGCGGTCTCGGGGTCCTTCAAGTGCTCGATGTTTGCTTTCACGGCTTCGGCATCAAACGGGGTGCCGTCGGTGAAGTTCACGTCATCGCGCAGGGTGAAGTCCCACGTGAGTCCATCTGGGCTCTCGGTCCAGTCGGTCGCGAGCCACGGAATGATCTCGCCGTCGCTGTTTTTGGAGACGAGGGATTCGAGGTACTGGGTACTGATGAGTGCTTGGGGGTAGTTGCCGCCGACGTGGGGGTCGAGGCATCCGGGCTCAGCGTCACCGGTGGCATACACGAGGGTGCCGCCCGCTACAGGATCACCGGCGGGTTCGGTTGCTGCCGTGCATCCGGCAAGCAAAGCCGCGCTGGCCACAACGGAGAGGGAAAGGAGGAGGGTGCGGGGCGCGCTCAATGGGGTCCTTTTGAGTGGAGGGAGGGTGCTCGGGTGCGAGCCACTCAATTATTGTTGAACTCAGTACATTAAGTCCAACTGGACAAAAAACCGGGCCGGTCCGCGTGAGCGAAACCGACCCGGTTTAGTGAGCAAAAAGCGCGAGTGCTAGTCCTGCTTGCGCGAGAACTTGGTGGCGAGCTTCCACGTGGTGGGGATCACCGCAGCAGCGATTCCGGCCTTGATGAGTCCCCCAATGATGAAGGGGTAGAGGCCCCAAGCAAGAACTTGCTCAAGGGTGCCGCCCGTAGCGATTGCCAACCAGGTCAGGCCGAACGCGAACGTCACAACCGTGCCGCCAAGGAAGGAGAGGGCTGCGCCAAGGAACTTCTTGTCCCAGTCACGCTGAGCCAGCCATCCGGTGAAGCCGGCAGCAAAGATGAAGCCGATGATGTAGCCGCCGGTGGTGCCAGCAATGACGCCGAATCCCGACGAAGCCTCGCTAAACACGGGCAGCCCGACAATGCCGAGAAGCGCGTAGAGCAGCATCGAGATCGCGCCGCGGGTTGCGCCGAGTGACGCACCAACAAGAAGAACGGCAAGCGTTTGGCCGGTGATCGGCACAGGATAGAGCGGCACGACAACCTGGGCCATCACGGCGGTGAGCGCAGCGCCGGCGCTAACCAGAGCAATGTCAGTCGCGAGGCTGCGAGAAAAGACGGTGTCGGCAAGCGTGGGGCGGCCGAGGGTCAAAGTGAGAGTCGACACGCGACGCTCCTTTCCTTTGTCAGCGAACTGTAGAGAGACCTGCCTGAATAGGCCGGTGCCTGAATAACCCTAGTCATAGTTAGCGCGAACGTGCGCGTGTGTCCGACCAACAAACCCGCTCAGAGTTGTTGGATGCATAACAATCGCGCTTCTCACGCCGCGGGAGCGGATGGAGCCGTGGGCTTTCCTGCGTCTGCCGTAACAGGAGGTGCCAAGAACAGCGTGCCGTGGATGACGCTCCCGTTGAAAGTGCGCACAGCGACGAGCACCCACGCTCCAACAAGAGCGACAAAGCTCAAGAGCGCCATCACTTCGAGCACCGCGGAACCGGTGGCAAAGGCGAGAACGCTGAGCGCCACGACCATGTTGCCGACAGGGAAAGTGAACGACCACCACGTGAGGCTGAACGGCAAGCCTCTTCTGGCTGTGTGCACGGTCATCGCTATCGCGAGCGCAGTCCACAAAAGTGCGAACCCGAGAGTGGGGATGCCGTAGATAATCCCGGCAAAGCCCAAGAATTCGGCTAGATCGGCTGACACAGCGACTGGGGCGACCGCTCCGAGCACAATTGCCGCCGTAATGGACTGGGCGAGCGGGCCAAGCACAATCCAGAGAGTTGGCACCGCGGCCGAGTTGCCGATGTTGTGTCGTGCTAGCCGACCCCAGATCAGCGGAAGGATCACCGCGGTAGCGATCATGCTGAGCCCGAACATTGCGTAGCAGGCCAGAAGCATCGTCAACCGGGCCTCACCGGCGGGCAAAAACGGGATCAGCGGCGCACCGGCTGCCGCTGAGACCAGAGGAGGAACAACCGGCATCAGCCAGCCCCCGAAAGCGGACTGATCGGTGACCGAGGACGACGTGAAGGTCAAGAACGGCACAATCACGGCAGTCGCAAGCCCCAGAACGGTGCCGATCGACCACAAGACGAGCGCGACCGTGAGCGCAGCATCCGATCCGATGATGTCGGGACCGAACAGCAACGCACCAGCGCCAATGGTCAGAATCGCCAGTGGCGGCGCACCATAGAAGTGAACCATCACCGGATGCCGATGATGGGAGCGAGCAACCTCACGGTGGACAACCCAGTGGGCTGCGCTCGCGGCGATGAGCCCGAGGAGCAAGACGGTCGCGACCACCCACACGACACTCGCAAACGCATGGAGTTGCGGGGCGATGAGCGGAAGCGTTGCGGCGGCGTTGGCGACAATTCCTGTCCCCATCACGGAAGCAAACCAGTTGGGGCTGATGTGGGAAACCACGAGGCGTGGATTGCTGAGCTCGCGCAAGAGTAGTCGGCGGCGCACGCGCACGATCGGCGCGCTCGTGCTCGCGTGGTGGGGGCGAGAGGTCTGGCTGCGCATGAGTCGTTTCTGGTGTGCGGATGGGCAACGTGTGTCAGCCACCCGATGCAACAGGGCGTGTTGGCGTAGCATTCCCGTAGCCTTGAGCCACCCCGGTGCCACGCAGTGTTCGCTCGGCTGCCGGGCATGCCGCGCCTAGCCCCGCAGTGGAGGAACCATGACAGAGCTCGTGATCGTTGCCCTTGTGGTGTTTGCCTTTGCGATGATTTCGCGCAAGCTGGCGCTTTCTCCGGTCACGGCACCGATGGTGTTTACTGCCGCGGGCATTCTGCTTGGCATAGTGGGCGCTCAATGGTTTGAGCTTGACCTCGAGGGGGAGGTTGTCTCAATTCTGGTTGAGGCCACCCTGGTGCTGGTGCTGTTCACGGATGCCGTACGCATTGATCTGCGAGCGCTGCGTAAGCAGGTTTTGCTCCCGCTTCGCTTGCTGGGGATCGGGCTTCCGCTGACCATCGTGCTTGGTGCCGTTGCTGCGCTGGCGCTCTTCGGGGAACTTAGCTTGATCGAGGCTGCGCTCATTGCGGCCATTCTGGCGCCGACGGATGCTGCGCTTGGTCAGGCGGTCGTGAGCGATAAGCGCTTGCCGGTTCGTATCCGGCAGGCTCTCAATGTGGAGAGCGGACTCAACGACGGAATCATGGTTCCGGTGGTCACGGTTTTTCTGGCTATTGCTGCGGCCGAAACGGGCGCGGCAGGCAGCGACAGTTGGGGTGTTTTTGCCGCGCAGCAGATCGGCTTCGGGGTGCTCTTCGGCGGGGTGGTTGGAGTGCTTGGTGGCTGGCTACTCAGTCGCGCTTCGCGGGCCGGCTGGGTTGACGGCATCTATCGTCAACTCGCCACCATCGCGATTGCCGTTGCGGCGTTTGCTAGCGCCGGCGTCGTGGGCGGCAACGGCTTCATCGCAGCATTTGTTGCCGGCCTTGCGTTCAGCGCAATCGCTCGCGAGGAGTGCCAGGATGTTCAAGATTTCACCGAAGACGAGGGCGAGCTGCTGAGCTCGATCACGTTCTTGGTCTTCGGAGCAGTACTGGCGGCACCGATCCTGACATCCCTCACGTGGCAGATCGCGCTCTATGTCGTGCTGTCGCTGACGGTGGTGCGCATGCTGCCGGTGCTCATTGCTCTCGCGTGGTCGCGCACTCGTTTCGAAACTCGATTGTTCATTGGCTGGTTCGGGCCGAGAGGGCTGGCCTCGATTCTGTTTGCCTTGCTGGTGTTCGACGAGCTGAGTGGCTCTGTCGCCGACACGGTGTTCTCGGTAGCGGTGTGGACGATCCTCGTGAGCGTCTTTGCTCATGGTGCGACGGCAAGCCCGTGGACCGCACGACTCGCACACCGTCTGAGCTCCGCGCCGGCATCGGCACCAGAGCTGAAGCACGTTCAGGAGATGCCCGCTCGTCGCCGCTTCTGATTCAGCGTGCCGTGGGACGATTCGCTCTAGTTCGCAATTGTGCTAATTCAACTAGAACAACTAGGATTGTATTGTGCTAGTTCGAGTCGATCCCGCGTCAGAGACGCCGCTGTTCGAACAGCTTGCTACGAGCATCCGCCAATCTGTTATCGACAAGTCAGTAACGGCAGGGGAGAGGCTCCCGAGCGCGCGCGAACTAGCCAGCTCGCTCGGCATCAACATGCACACAGTGTTGCGGGCGTATCAAGAGCTGCGTGACGAAGGATTCATCGAACTCCGCCGCGGTCGGGGAGCGATAGTTGCCGCCACCGCCCACAGCTACGACTCGCTTGCCGACGGAATTGCTTCCGTAGTGGCTGACGCTCGCACCCATAACGTTTCCCTAGCTGCACTGACCGCCCTCATCCGAGAGGAATACCAATGACCCTTCCCGCCGAGAACGTTGCGCCCCAACTCACACGCAACCGCCGCCTCATCATTGTGATCGGCGTAATAATTCCGCTGCTCATCACTCTGGCTGCGGCATTCGTCATGGCCTTGTGGATCCCCGAGCTTCCCAGCCCCGTTGCCTCGCACTGGGGCACCTCTGGTCCCGACGGCTACTCCACGGCGGGCAGCGTCATTGCACTACCACTGCTATTCACACTCGTGTTCGCCGCGCTCGCCGCATTCGCGAGTTGGCGCGGTGGGCCTCATGGCGGCATGCTCTGGGCTCACAAAATTCTCATCGCGACATCGATGTTCCTCGCTATTTCGATCAGCGTGACTGCGGCAGGCTCGCTTGCGGTTCAACGCGGCCTCGAGAATGCCGAGAACGCGCCGGGGATTGGCGGAATCGCGCTCGCAGCCTTCGCGATCGCGCTCGTGATGGCGTTCTTCGCCTGGCTCATCCTTCCCGCTGCCGAGCAGATCACATCGACTCCGGTTGCAGCCAAGCCCATCGAAGGCGCCGTTACTCAGCGAGTGTATTTCTCCACTTCCACCCGCGTGGGGCCCGGAGTTGTTGTTGTTGTCGCTGTCGCCCTCGTGGCTCTCGGGGCTGCGCTCGCCGTTCAGGCGGTCACCAACCCCGCAGAGCTTCTTCTGCCAGCGGTTATCGGGCTGTTCATCATCGCTCTTGCCATCAGCACCCTCTCGTGGCGGGTAACGATCGATCAGCGCGGGCTGCGGGTTCGCTCAGCGCTGGGAGTGCCGCGCACCACAATCGCCCCAGAGCACATTGATTCCGTTGCTGTCGTCGATGTGAACCCGATCGGCGAATTTGGCGGTTACGGCTGGCGTTGGGCGCCTGACGGACGCAGCGGCATCGTGCTCTCCAAAGGAGAAGCAATCGAAGTGACGCGGATGAACGGCAAGAGGTTCATCGTCACGATGCACGATGCGCAGCGTGCCGCCGAGGCGCTTGCTACCGTCGCTAAGAAATAGCGCCCGGCGGTCAGCCAACTCGCGTATCATTAACGCCACACGCTATGAACCGGCCATCACCGGGGAGCATTCGGAAGAAATCGTCTCAACTTCAGCTTCGGCAGGGGAGCGGGCGGCAGTAGAACCGAACGGGTAAGCCCGTTACAGCGATTTGAGTGGTGTGCCTCTTGGCGCATAAGCGGGGTGGTACCGCGGCCGTGAGGTCGTCCTCGTGCAGATTATTCGCACCCACGTACCACTGGAGCCTCATGTCGTATCCCCGCCACAGCTCAGACGATTCCGTCGCGCCGTCACCGAAGTTTCCGGCGATCGAAGAGCACGTGCTCTCGTACTGGAAGGCCGACGGCACTTTTCAGGCATCCATTGATCAGCGTGAAGGCGCGGATGAGTGGGTCTTCTATGACGGTCCTCCCTTTGCTAATGGCCTCCCGCATTACGGTCACTTGCTGACCGGCTACGCCAAAGACCTCTTTCCGCGCTATCAAACGATGCGCGGCAAGCAAGTGCACCGCCGCTTCGGCTGGGACACCCACGGTTTGCCCGCTGAACTCGAAGCGATGCGCCAGCTCGGCATCACCGAGAAAGCTCAGATCGAAGAGATGGGCATCGACAAGTTCAATGCTGCAGCGCGCGAATCGGTGCTGAGGTACACCGGCGAGTGGCAGGATTACGTCACTCGCATGGCGCGTTGGGTCGACTTCGACAACGACTACAAGACTCTCGACGTTAACTTCATGGAGAGCGTCATTTGGGCGTTCAAGCAGTTGCACACGAAGGACCTCGCCTACGAAGGTTTCCGAGTTCTGCCGTACTGCTGGAATGACGAGACTCCGCTCTCCAACCACGAACTGCGCATGGATGACGACGTCTACAAGATGCGTCAAGACCAGACCGTCACGGTGACGTTCCCGCTCGACGGGGTGAAGGCCGAAGCGCTCGGCCTCACGGGTGTGAAGGCTCTCGCGTGGACGACGACCCCCTGGACTTTGCCGACCAACCTCGCCCTCGCTGTCGGCCCCGACATTGACTACGCTGTGTTGCCTGCTGGCCCCCTGGGTGCCGGTGATGGCTCAGAAGAAGGTTCGGCGCAGTTCATGCTTGCCGGCGATACCATCGCTGCCCACGCGAAAGAACTCGGCTACGAGACCGCCGAAGAAGCACTCGCTGCGGTTACGCGAACCATCAAGGGTGCCGAACTTGCTGGCGTGCACTACGACCGCCTCTGGGACTTCTACGCGGATGCTGAAACCTACGGCACCGACAATGCGTGGCAGTTCTTGGTTGCCGACTACGTTGCCACCGGTGAAGGTACCGGCATCGTGCACCAGGCTCCCGCCTACGGTGAAGATGACCAAAATGTGTGTGCTGCTGCCGGCATCCCCGTTGTCATCTCGGTTGATGATGGCGGCAAGTTCTTGGCATCGGTGCCGCCCGTTGAGGGACTGCAGGTGTTCGACGCCAACAAGCCACTCACGAAGCTGCTGCGCGAAGAGGGCCGCCTGCTCAAGGTGGCAAGCTACGAGCACTCCTACCCGCACTGCTGGCGCTGCCGTAACCCGCTGATCTACAAGGCCGTTTCGAGCTGGTTCGTCAAGGTTCCGGAGTTCCGCGACCGTATGGGTGAGCTCAATCAGGAGATCAACTGGGTTCCTGAGAACGTCAAAGAGGGCCAGTTCGGCAAGTGGGTGGGCAACGCCCGCGACTGGTCGATCAGCCGCAACCGCTACTGGGGTTCACCCATCCCCATCTGGAAGAGCGACAACCCCGACTTCCCGCGCGTGGATGTCTATGGTTCCCTCGCAGAGATGGAAGCCGATTTCGGTCGTCTGCCCCTCAATCACGAGGGCGAGCCCGACCTGCACCGCCCGTTCATCGACGAGCTGACGCGACCAAACCCCGACGACCCGAGTGGTCAGTCGACGATGCGCCGCATCGAAGACGTGCTCGACGTGTGGTTCGATTCTGGATCGATGCCGTTCGCTCAGGTGCACTACCCGTTCGAAAATCAGGAGTGGTTCGACAGCCATAGCCCGGCCGACTTCATCGTGGAGTACATCGGTCAGACTCGCGGATGGTTCTACACCCTCCACACGCTCTCAACGGCGTTGTTCGATCGCCCGGCATTCTCGAACGTCATCAGCCACGGCATCGTGCTGGGCAGTGACGGACAGAAAATGTCTAAGAGCTTAGGCAATTACCCCAACGTCTCCGAGGTCTTCGAGCGCGATGGAGCCGACGCAATGCGTTGGTTCCTGATGTCGAGCTCGGTCATCCGCGGCGGAAACCTCATGGTCACCGAAGAAGGCATCCGCGATGGCGTTCGCCAGATGCTGCTCCCGTTGTGGAGCACCTATTACTTCTTCACCCTGTACGCCAACGCGGCAGACAACTATGAGGCGAAATGGCGCACCGACTCTACGCACGTTCTTGACCGCTACTTGCTGGCCAAGACTAGAGAGCTGATTGAGGATGTCACGGCCGAACTTGATGCGCTCGACAGCCCCATGGCAGCGGCCAAGCTTCGCGATTTCGCCGACGTTCTCACCAACTGGTACGTGCGTCGTAGTCGTGACCGTTTCTGGAGCGGCGATGACAACGATGCCTTCGATACCCTCTACACGGTTCTTGAGACCGTTGCGCGGGTCGCGGCACCGCTGCTCCCGTTGGTCTCCGAAGAGATGTGGCGCGGCCTCACCAACGGTCGCAGTGTGCACCTCACCGACTGGCCTGATGCGGCAGCGTTCCCTGCCGACCACGATCTAGTTGCGTCGATGGACCGGGTGCGAGAGATCGCGTCGAGCGGGCTCGCTCTGCGCAAGGCTCGTAGCCTGCGCGTTCGCCTTCCCCTGGCATCGCTCACGATTGTGAGCGATGCACCGGATGCGCTGGCAAACTTCAGCGACATCCTGCGCGACGAACTCAACGTCAAGGCTGTGAAGTTCGAGCTTCTCGAAGAGGGCTCACTAGAGAGCTTCGGCATCACCAAGAAGCTGACCGTCAACGCGCGCGCTCTCGGCCCACGCGTCGGCAAGCAAGTTCAACAGGTCATCAAAGAAGCCAAAGCAGGCAACTGGGAGACAACTACCGACGGAGTCTCAGTCGACGGCATGCCGTTAGAACCCGCCGAGTACGAGCTCCAGATGGAAGCCGCTGACGAGGCGAGCGCAATCGCGTTCCTCTCCGATGGTGGATTCGTGATTATTGACACTCAACTCACTCCGGAGCTCTCGGCTGAAGGGCTTGCTCGCGACACCATCCGGGTAATTCAGGATGCTCGCAAGGCTGCTGGCTTCGAGGTGAGCGACCGGATCGCTCTCGTCGTCAGCGCCCTTGATGCTGCTGACCATGAAGCGATCGACTTCCATAGCGCCATGATCGCCTCAGAAACGCTTGCAGCGCAATCCACCGTTCAGAGCTTCGCGAATGAACTTTCAGAGGGCACAATTGAGACCTACCGCACCGAACTGCCGGCAGGAAAATATGCCAACGCGGGCGCGCTGGTGATTGACATCACCAAGATGGGAACGATCAATGTCTGACCGCGACGATGAATTCGACGACACCGAAGAAGCAGATGAGTCTTTCGATGACTCGCTGACTGACGAAGAGCGAGCTGAGCTAGAAAAAGAAGCAGCAAACCCGCTCGCTGACCTCAGCCCTTTCGCTGACGGTTTCGAAGGCACAAACATCGACGAAGATTCTGATTTCGAGTTAGAAGACTCCGAATACGCGCAGGATGCCGCTCTCGTCTTCGACGAGCTGCTTGCTCGTGTGGGGGAGCATGCACCCCAGCCACGGCTCGAGGCAACACGGCGCGCGCTTGAGCTCATCGGAGATCCGCAGCGAACCTATCCGGTAATTCACATCACGGGCACGAACGGTAAAACGTCGACAAGTCGAATCGTCGAGAGCATCCTGCGCGCCTACGGCTTGCGCACCGGCCTCATGACGAGCCCCCACCTTGTGCGCGTGAACGAACGGATCGTGATTGACGGCCGCGCTATCTCTAATCGCGCTCTCGCAGTGAACTGGGCTGATATCCGCCCGTTCCTGTTGATGGTCGACGCCGAGCTGGCTGCCAAGGGAGAAGAATCCCTGACCTACTTCGAAGCACTGACGGTTCTCGCTTTTGCAAGCTTTGCGGATGCTCCGATCGATGTCGCTGTGCTCGAAGTTGGCATGGGCGGCGAATGGGACTCCACGAACGTGGCCGATGGCCAAGTTGCCGTGTTCGGGCCCATTGCTCTCGATCACACTCATCGTTTGGGAACCACGATCTCTGAGATTGCCCGCACCAAGGCAGGCATCATCAAGCCAGCGGCCGTGATCGTTTCGGCGGTACAAACCGCAGACGCCCAAATTGAGCTTGAGCGCGCAGCCGATCTCACCGAATCGAAGCTCGGCTTCGAGGGTGATGCCTTTGAGCTGACGAGTAGTGCCGTCGCTGTCGGTGGCCAACTCATTTCTGTTCGGGGCCTCGCCGGCACATATTCGGATCTGTTCTTACCGCTCTTTGGCGAATTCCAGGGCCATAACGCCGCTTTGGCAATCGCTGCCGTGGAGTCATTCCTCGGTGATGGTAGTCAGGCGCTCGTCGGCGACGTTCTCGCCGAGGGGCTTGCAACAGTGACCTCACCCGGACGATTGCAGGTCATTGGCGCCGAGCCCACGGTGATTGTGGATGCCGCCCACAACCCGCACGGCGCAACAGCACTTGCCGCGGCGCTCAAGGAGTACTTCACCTTTGACGAGATCGCTTTCGTGATCGGCGTGCTCGACGACAAGGACGCCGCCGGCATTGTTGAGGCGCTTGCCCCTGTAGCGAACCGCTTCTACGTCACGTCATCGCAGTCTGATCGGGCCGTTGCGCCAGAGGACTTTGTCGAAATCGTTCGTGAGTTCTCAGAAGAGACCACTGACTTCGACACCTTTGCTGAGGCGATGGAGCTTGCTCGCAACTGGGCCGCGGAAAATGAGCGTCGTGCGGTTGTCGTGACGGGATCGATTTCGCTTGTGGGCGAAGCGCTCGCTATGGCCGAGGTTGAGGGCTGGAAACCATGAGTCGCGCCCCGCGAGCACGAAGGACGCGTTCGGTAACAGAACTGCTCTTGAGCATTGTGCTCATTCTTGATGCCACGCTGATCTTTTTTGTGGCGCTGACGGCGTTTGGGCTTGATGCGCTGCCTCCTGCTGCCGCGTTCATCGGCGGCTTCGTCGCAATTGTTGTGTTCGTCGCCCTCGCGAGAATGCTTCACCGGCCCGCCGCTCTCTGGGTCGGCTGGGCGTTGCAAGTCGGCCTCGTCGCCCTCGGCTTCATCCTGACCCCCATGTTTGTGGTGGGAGCAGGATTCGCGGCAATCTGGACGTACTGCTTTGTCAAGGGCCGCCAGATCGACGCCGCCAAGGCTCACGTTCTTAATTCATCAACCACGACCGCCACCGCTGAGGAGACACAATGAATATTGAAGAGACACTCGTACTGATCAAGCCTGACGGCGTTGCTCGCAACCTGACAGGAGAAATTCTGCGCCGCATCGAGGCCAAGGGTTATCAGCTCGTTGACGTACGCCTCGTTCAGGCCGAAGTAGACCTCCTTTCACAGCACTACGCCGAGCATGAAGGCAAGCCGTTCTACGAGCCGCTGATGGACTTCATGCAGTCGGGCCCGACGGTTGCACTTCGCATTGCGGGAAACCGTGCGATCGAAGGCTTCCGTTCGCTCGCAGGCACCACAGACCCCACCACTGCAGCTCCAGGAACAATCCGCGGAGACCTCGGTCGCGATTGGGGACTCGCGGTTCAGCAGAACCTTGTCCACGGCAGCGACTCTCCTGAGTCTGCAGCTCGCGAACTTGCCCTCTGGTTTTCCTAAACCTCACAGTTCAGCGCCCGCGCGCTAGCGCGAACGGCACAATAATGGCGAGCGTCTGGCTTCGGTCAGACGCTCGCCATTGTCATGTTCCTGATGCGGAATATGCCCTAAAAGTTGAGGTAGCGCAGAACGTCTAGCTGAATCTGCGCGACGATGGCGATGATGATGTACCCGACGAGAGTGATGACCGGCACCCAGCTGTAGGCCGCGGTCGCGGCTTTGCGCAGCGCGCGAGGTGCGGGAATTGCCCCGACCTTGAGATTTCGCAGAGTCACAGCCCAGAACATGGGGATTGTCACCGACCACACGACCATGCACCATGGGCACAGTGTGAATAGATTGAAAATGCTCTGATAAGCGAGCCACAAACACAACGCGAAAGCGCCGGCAATTCCCACGTTGAAGGTCACCCAGAACCAGCTGTTGAAACGCGCACCGCCCACGATCGCGGCTCCGACGACTATGGGAGCCATGAATCCGACAAGTCCGAGGATGGGATTAGGGAAACCGAATATGGCTCCCTGAGCAGAGCCGAGGTTTTTGCCACACTGAAGGATGATGCTGAAGTCACAGCTCAGAACCGCATCAGGGTTTTCTAAGGTGTGAATCTTTTCCACCATGAGTTGGAATGAAGCCCACAGCCCAATGAGGCCTGCGACGATCAAAAATATTGCAAGGGCAATGGGCCTGTTTCGAACCCCGGAGGCAGTCATCCTCGGATTATCGCATGCGCGTCAGGCTCATATTCTGAGAATGCGTGCGATAATGAAGTGTAGTTAGTCCGAGCCGCGCTCGGAGTAACACCAAGAAGGCTTACCGGGCATAGCGACCGGACCAGTTACGCAACGCTTGTTGCGCGAGTCGGATAGCCAGTTCCGAAGTGTCGTGACAGGGCACAACTGCAGCGCGAGCCACGGGCCCGTTGCAGGACCTGAAGAATTAGTAGCGGTTCCTCAGCCATAGGTTTGGCGGGGGAATAGCGCACGAGAGAGCACCCGGTAGGCGGCGCGGTCACCTATTAGGGCAAGGAGTACACCAGCAATGGTGAATGAAAACGATAAGTCGAAAGAAGTTCCGAAGAAGAAGGGTCTTTTTGGCCGCATTCTTCCTGCTTCCCGATCAGCAGCATCCAAATCTGTGGCACAGACGCCGCCGGTAGAGATTCCTGCGGCAGCAGAGCGGCCAGCTGCTGACGCATCGACGGCGGCTCCAGCAGCGGCAACGTCAGCAGAGCCACAGGCACCGCGTGCAGCGCAGGCGCCTCGTGAATCTGCCGTAGCGAAGCGTCCTGCGGCAAAAACCGCAACCGAACATCTCGGTCTCGACGTGCCTGCTTCGGTCACTGAGATCCCGAAGGCTGATGCTTCTGACTCAGCTCACAGCGATGGCGACCAGGCACCGAAATCCACCCAAGCGCGTTCGCGTTCACGCCGAGGTTCCGGGTCGTCGGCAAGCAAGTCACCAGACGCCGCCACGAGTGAGAAGGTGGCCGCACCTAAGAAGTCGGCTGCGCCCAAGAAAACCCCAGTCGTCAAGGCTCCTTCGACGACGTCATTGTTGTTCCAGGCTCCTGAACTTCCTGAGCTGCCGGCACGCGCCTCGCGGTCGCGCAATGACAGCAAGGCGAATGACGATACTCGCAACGACGACGATGGTTCTCAGGACGAAGCGGGCAATGTCCGACGCCGTTCGCGCCGTCGCACAGGTGAAGACGCTCGCCCCGGCGACGAATCGCCCAACACTGTTGTTCGTGTTCGCCAGCCGCGCAAGCAGCCAGAACCCAGCAACGAGCCGACTCGCGTCAAGGGATCCACTCGACTCGAGGCTAAAAAGCAGCGCCGCCGTGATGGCCGCGATGCTGGTCGCCGGCGTCCCGTTGTCACCGAAAGCGAGTTCCTCGCGCGTCGCGAAAGTGTCGACCGCGTCATGGTGGTCCGCTCGAAGTTTGACCGCATCCAGATTGCTGTTCTCGAAGACGGAGTTCTCGTTGAGCACTACGTGGCCAAAGCACAGGACGCGAGCCTTATCGGCAACGTGTACCTCGGTCGCGTTCAAAACGTTCTGCCCAGCATGGAAGCAGCATTCGTCGACATCGGGCGTGGCCGTAACGCCGTTCTCTATTCTGGTGAAGTCGACTGGGATGCCGCAGCCGAGAATTCGGCCGACGGCAAGCCGCAGGCTCGTCGCATTGAGCTCGCGCTCAAGCCAGGCGACCGCGTGCTCGTTCAGGTCACTAAAGACCCAGTTGGCCACAAGGGTGCCCGACTGACGAGTCAGGTTTCCCTTCCGGGGCGCTACCTCGTGTACGTGCCCAATGGTTCGATGAGCGGAATCAGCCGCAAGCTGCCTGACACGGAGCGTTCACGGCTCAAGAAGATCCTCAAGGGTGTTCTGCCAGAGAACGTTGGTGTCATTGTTCGCACGGCTGCCGAGGGTGCTACTGAAGAGCAACTAACCCTCGATGTGAGCCGATTGACTAGCCAGTGGGCTGACATCAGCGCACAGGTTGACAACGTGCAAGCCCAGGGGCCAGCGCTGCTTCACTCTGAACCTGACTTGCTGATCAAGATCATTCGTGACGTCTTCAATGAAGACTTCCACAAGCTCGTTATCGAAGGTAGCGACGCTCGTAAGACGATCGAGGGCTACGTGCGTTCGGTCGCGCCCGATCTGCTTGACCGACTGCAAGAGCACGACAGCACGGTCGATTCCTTCGAGGAGTACCGCGTTTCAGAGCAGATCGAGAAAGCACTGGACCGCAAGGTTTGGCTGCCCTCGGGTGGCTCGCTCGTTATCGACCGCACCGAAGCGATGACGGTTGTTGATGTCAACACCGGCAAGTTCGTTGGTTCTGGCGGAAACCTTGAAGAGACCGTCACCAAGAACAACGTCGAAGCTGCGGAAGAAATCGTCCGTCAGCTTCGCCTGCGCGACATCGGTGGCATCATCGTTATCGACTTCATCGACATGGTGCTCGAGTCGAACCGCGACCTCGTGTTGCGTCGACTTGTCGAGTGCTTGAGTCGTGACCGCACGAAGCACCAGGTCGCAGAAGTTACCTCCCTCGGTCTTGTGCAGATGACTCGCAAGAAGCTGGGCCTCGGTTTGCTTGAGACCTTCAGTGAGAACTGTGACGTGTGTGCTGGACGTGGAGTGGTTGTTCACCACGATCCCGTCACCAAGCACCGCCAGCAGCCGACTCAGAACGAGCAGGCTGGCGGCGGACGCCGCGGTCGTAACCGCGGCGGAAACGGTAACAATGGTGGCGGCAACTCTGGCGGAAATAACTCCGGCTCGGCAAACAATGGTGGAACGCAGAACCAGCAGTCACACGGTGCGCCCAAGTCGACTGGCGCTGCCTCAGGCAACAGCAACAGCAACAGCAACGGCAACAGCGGTAGCAATGGCACACATGCAATCACCGAAGACGTTCGCAATGCTCTTGCTCGCGTAGCGGCCAGCACCGTGATTCCCACCGCTGAGCACGTCTCCGATGTGTCGACGGCGAAGGACTCGTCGAACGCGCCAGACACGGCTTCATCACAGAAGTCGGATGCCCCGAAGGCCGAGAAGAAGACTCAGAAGTCGCCAGCGCAGAAGTCGGCATCTCAGAAACCGGAAACTCAGAAGTCGGCACCTCAGAAGACGGCAACTCACAAGCCATCAACTCAGACCAGCGATGTCGTTGAGGCCGCTGCTGAAGCTGCCGTGGCGTTCCTCGACTTGCCTGCGACGAAGAATTCCTCGCCGAAGCTCAGCACCCACGATGCCGAGCAGATTCTTGGATCTGTGTTGGAAGCTCTTCCCGAGCCTAAGCAACCGGGTCAGGGACGGTCGCGTGGCTCGCGTCGTGCCAGCAGCCAAGGCAAGATTGTGAACCCGACTACGGGTGACGACCAGTAATTCTGAGCGCTCTCGGCTCTTTGGGAGCCGAGACTTTATAGGGTTAGCGTGTGAGTTTAACTAATCAAACGAGTGTCGATGATCATCATCAGCATGATCATCGACCTCGGCCTCGCCATTCGCGCCGTCGTTGGCTATGGCTAGCGATTGGCACCCTCGGAGTTGTCGGACTTCTTAGCGTTCGAGCGTTCACCGGACAGCTAGGGGCTCTAGGAGTTCCTGGCCTTGGTCAGGACCTCCTGACTCTGGCGACGAGCGTGATTATCGAGTCGCTGCCATTTGTGGTGCTCGGAATCGTGCTTTCGATCGTGGTTCAGGCTTGGCTGCCTGACAATTTCTTGATGCGTTACCTGCCGCACCGGCCAGTCTTGAGGCGTGCGGCAATCTCTCTCTTTGGCATTGCGTTGCCCGTCTGCGAGTGCGGAAACGTGCCGCTAGCAAGAGGACTCATCCTCAAAGGCTTCTCGGTACCCGAAGCCATGACATTTCTCCTAGCGGCGCCGATCATCAACCCCATCACGATCATCACCACCTATCAGGCATTCGGCTTCGATGATGGAATCCTCGTCGGCCGAATTCTCGGCGGCCTTGCTATCGCAAATATTGTCGGGTGGCTTTTTAGCGTGCACCCGCAGCCGCCAGCGATGCTCACGGAACGCTTCGCGGCTCAGTGCTCTACTGCTTTACATGGTCACCGTCAGTCGCGGTCTGACAAGAGCCTCGACATTTTCATGCGCGAGTCGAGCGTGCTCATGCCCGCCGTTTTTATTGGCTCTCTCATTGCCGGGGCAATTCAGGTAGCTGTTCCTCGCGACGTTCTAGTTTCGCTCGGCAGCAATCCGCTGTGGTCAATCTTGGCCATGATGTTGTTGGCCTTTGTGATCTCGGTTTGTTCCAGCGTCGACGCATTCTTTATTCTGCCGTTCGCGAGCACGTTCATGCCCGGCTCGATAGTGACCTTCTTGGTCTTCGGCCCGATCATCGATATCAAGATGCTTGCCATCATGCGCACGACATTCACCGCTAAAACTCTCGTCCAGCTCTCGCTCGTCGTTGCTCTCATGAGTGCGTTTATCGGATTGGTGATCAACTATGTGGCCTAGTCTTCAACGCTGGTGGGGCGTCATCCTCATCCTGATAGCGGTCTGCGCCACTATCTGGCTTGCGGCGACCCAACAACTCGTTCTCTACATCCACCCTCGTTACGTCGTCTTTACCGTCGTGATGGCCGCGATCGCGCTCGTGCTTGGCGTGCTCAGTCTCGCCGCCCGCCCCGTGAATACGGACGAGCCAGCACCTCGACGCGGTTGGTCTCGTGTTGTCGGGGGATTAGCACTGCTCCTTTCCGGTGCGGTCGCTATCTCGCTGGTCATCGTGCCGCCGGCGACTCTGTCGAGCGCTACGGCTAGCCAGCGTGACATCGTGGGCTCAACGGTGGGCAGCGACAGCCAAAACGTGGATGAGGTGGCAAACGCAGATGACGAGCTGATTGCGAGTTTCACTGTCGTCGATTGGTCTTCGCTGCTGCGTCAGACCAGTGACCCGAGTTTCTATGCGAATAAGACAGCGGATGTCGTTGGCTTCATCACTGCCAGCGATGATGATCCAGCCAACATCTTTTATCTGTCGCGCTTCACGGTCACGTGCTGTGCTGTCGATGCGCAGCCCACGGGCGTTGCCGTGTATGCGCCGCAGTGGGCAAACGACTTCGAGGTTGATGAATGGATCGAAATTACCGGTACTTTTGAGATCAATCCGAGTTCGCGCAGCGATCTGCCACTCGTGCTTGTTCCGGAGACTATGACTGCAGTGGAGCGGCCGAGTGAGCCATATCTCTATTAGCCCGCGCCCTCCGGAAAGTCGGCACAGCGCGCAGTCTTTCCGGCGCACGTTTGGGTGGAGCGTTGCCGTGCTGCTCGTGCTGTGCGGAGTTTTTCTGGCTTTGGGCTATCTCCAGGGGCCCAAGTTGTCGAACGCGCAGCTCGATACAGATGCGGTGGTGTCATCCTCGGGTCAAACGTTGCGTCTCTTTGCGAATCAAATCATCGCTCCCGTTGACTCCGCTGCGGTCACTGTCGAGCCGGCGGCGGCCGCGACGGTGTCGAGCGATGGCGACCTGGTGTCGGTTCAGTTCGCAGAGGCACTGGACTACGGCACCGAGTACACGGTGTCGGTCGAGGGTGTCGTGAGTCCCTCTGGCGGGCCGGAGTCGACGCTGAAATATTCGTTCACCACGGGGCAACCGCAGCTCTACTACCTTGACCGAGGCGTGCCGAACGATGAGATTCTTCAGACGGAGTTCAATTCGCAGGAGCGCACGGTGTTGTTCGCAGGCGAGGGCATCCAAGAGTTTGTCCCGGTTGGTGATGTGCTTGCGGTGACGACGGCGGCCGCCGATCGCACAGGAACTCTCACGCTGGTGAACCCTGACACTGCGGTAAGCGAACGGGTGTTGCTTCCCGAAATCGGGGAAGTTGCGGATCTGGATGCGACGCGCTCCAGTTCCCTCTTAGGGTTCACGATCTCGAGCCCTGACCCTGGGCCTATTCCCACAATCTCGCACACGCTGTACACGATCGATGTTGCTCGGGGGCGAGACGTCGTTGCGGTCACCGGCTTGGATGGCGACCCGATGCGAGTCCTGGGCTGGCAGTTTGTGCCAGGGACCTCCACGATTGTGGCGCTCACTACGGACAGCACTCTCGTGCGCATCGATACGGCGTCGGGCTTGGTTGTGCCGCTCGGCGGGTATTTTGAGTTCGATCGTGTCTCGGCGGACGGTTCGACGGTGGTGGTGAGCGATACGCGCGGCATCGCTTCGGTAACGCTGTCTGACGGGGCCGAGCTGCGCTTGAACCCGTCGCCGATCAGTGGCGAGCAACCGTTCTTGGGGCAAAGCGATGCGGATGCCGCCGGCAATCTTGTCGCAAAGATGGTGCTGGTCAGCGAGAGCGGCGGTTCCTTCAGCAGCGTGCTTGCATTCGACGATGGCGAGCAATCGCGCATCCTGTATCAAACGGTGGGCGACAAGGGGGCGATCTTGGACTTCCAGGTTTCCCCGAACAACCAGTTTGTGGCGGTCGAGGTGCAGCCAAACGTGTCGAGTTTCGATGCTGATGAGTACGTGATGAATCCGCGTCCGCAGAGCGTGACAACGTATTTCGTGGAGATCGCGACGGGAGCGGTGACACGAAGTGTTGAGGGCTTTGGTCTCGTGTGGCGTTAGGTTCATCGTATGACAGCGATTTCTGATCTTGACGTGCTGGTGGCTTCGATGGAACCACAGCTCAACGATGGCGTCTTTGTGTTCGCGACGGTTGGCTCGCTCGCGGAGGTTGATCTCACGTCGATTATGGCGCTCGTGCAGGAGCCTGAGGGGATCTCCGTTGTGATGACGGAGGCGGATGCTCTGCGACAGGGCATCGCGCATGAGTTCCGTTCCTCGTGGATCACCCTCACGGTGACGTCTGCTCTCGAAGCTGTAGGGCTGACGGCCGCCTTCGCGCGAGCGCTTGGGGACGTTCAGATCAGCTGCAACGTCATCGCTGGTCATCACCATGACCACATTTTCGTGCCGACAGAATCGACGGATGCCGCTCTCGCGGCGCTACGCGGACTGCAACGCGCCGCGGGCTAGTTGGCACGCTCCACGCTCCGAGCGCGGAATTTTCACGCGGTTGGGCGGTCGCGCTGGGCGATGCGAAGCCCACTAGCTTCGAGCCGACGCACAAACTCGCGCACTCCGACTGGCTCTGCTCCGAGAGCGACTAGTTGTTCCCACATGCGGGCGGGTACGTCGTAATGGTCGAGGTCGAAGCCGCGCAGCGGGATGCCAGCAGTCTGCGCAAACTCGTGTAATTCTTCGAGTGATGTGTCACTCACGATGTGGGCCCAGACGGTGTCGTGGGCGGGCCAAATCGCTTGATCGATCAACACAGTCATGATCTGAGCCTAATTGAGGGCAGATTGTAACGTTGAGCTTTTGACCGAGCATGGGTCGGCGGCGTACTATTGTTGTCGCTGCACTTGAACTGTGATTGTGATCGTTGAGATTGCGATCAATCTCCGGTGTGCACGTTCTCATTTTCACCGAGTCGTCTCCAACGATTGACTCAGGGAAAAGCGGCAAGGGCGTGTCGTTTGACCGGGAGTGCCCACGTCGAGTATCGTTGATCCTTGGCGTGTGCAGGGCTTTGCCCGCAGAATTCGCCACAATCTTCAGTAGTTCTAGCTATTAATCGTTAAGTAAGGGTCAAAAGTGGTTTACGCAGTTGTGCGCGCCGGTGGGCGGCAGGAGAAGGTAGAGGTCGGCACGATTGTCGTTCTCGACCGCATCGCAGCCGACAAGAACGGCAATGTTGAGCTCGCTCCAGTTCTGTTCGTCGACGGCGACAAGATCACTCACGACGCTTCGGCGCTTGAGAAGATCAAGGTCGTTGCCGAGGTTCTGAACGATGAGCGCGGTCCTAAGATCGTCATCCAGAAGTTCAAGAACAAGACCGGTTACAAGGTTCGCCAGGGTCACCGTCAAGAACTGACCCGCATCAAGATCACCAGCATCAAGTAACTGCTGACGGACGTAAAGGACTTACAGACAGATGGCACACAAAAAGGGCGCAAGCTCCACACGTAACGGTCGTGACTCCAACGCGCAGCGCCTCGGCGTAAAGCGCTTCGGCGGCCAAGAAGTTCTCGCCGGTGAAATCATCGTTCGCCAGCGCGGCACCCACTTCCACCCCGGCGTCAACGTCGGCCGTGGAGGAGACGACACTCTGTTCGCTCTCTCAGCGGGTGCAGTGCAGTTCGGCGCAAAGGGCGGCCGCAAGGTCGTCAACATCGTCACCGTTTAGTTTCCACGTTGCCTGCTCGCAGGCGAACGTTACAGCGAAGAGCGAGCTTCGGCTCGCTCTCGCCATTTAACACAGCATCATTCAGCATCATTCAGCACGAAAACAGCAGTACCCGTGTCTCACGAGAATTGGAGGAACCATCATGGCATCGTTCGTCGACCAGGTGACTCTTCATCTCGTAGCAGGACACGGCGGAAACGGCTGCGTTTCAGTCAAGCGCGAAAAGTTCAAGCCTCTTGCCGGCCCCGATGGCGGTAATGGCGGCAACGGTGGCGACATCGTTCTTTTCAGTGACCCACAGGTCACTACGCTTCTGAACTACCACCGTTCGCCGCACCGCAAGTCACAGCACGGTCAGCCCGGTCAGGGCGACCACAAGGCTGGAACAGCAGGCGCCGAAATGGTGCTGTCAGTTCCCGTTGGCACTCTTGTTCGGGATCACACCGGTGAAGTTCTCATCGACATGGATGCTCCGGGCATGCGTTTGATCGTCGGCCCTGGTGGCCAGGGCGGCCTCGGTAACGCGGCTCTGTCATCCACAAAGCGCAAGGCTCCTGGTTTTGCTTTACTCGGAACGCCTGGCTTTGAAGGCGATGTCTTCCTTGAGCTCAAGACTGTGGCTGATGTGGCGCTGGTCGGTTACCCGTCTGCCGGAAAGTCGAGCTTGATCGCAGCGATGAGCGCGGCGAAGCCCAAAATTGCTGACTACCCCTTCACAACTTTGCACCCGAACTTGGGCGTCGTTGAATCCGGCGACGTTCGGTACACGATCGCCGATGTTCCGGGACTAATCGAGGGCGCGAGCGAGGGCAAAGGCCTCGGGCTTGAGTTCTTGCGTCACGTCGAACGGTGCACCGCTCTGCTGCACGTTCTCGACTGTGCAACTTTGGAGCCCGGTCGCGATCCGATCAGCGATCTTGACGTCATTCTCGGGGAGCTAGCGGCCTATCCAGTTCCGGAAGGTCAAAAGCCGCTCCTTGAACGTGAGCAGCTCATCGCGCTCAACAAGGTCGATGTCAGCGACGGTAGTGATTTGGCTGCTCTTGTGAAGACGGAACTTGAGGCTCGCGGTTACCGAGTATTCGAAGTGTCCGCTGTTTCGCATGCCGGCCTTCGCGAACTTTCATTCGCGCTTGCCGCGATCGTGGTTGCCGACCGCGAGCTGCGCAACTCCGAGCCGGTCAAGGAACGCATTATTCTTCGCCCGCGCGCCGTCAACGCCAAGGACTTTGCTGTCAAGGTCGAGGGTGGCACCTACGGCAACATGTATCGCGTTGTTGGAGACAAGCCCGAGCGCTGGGTCGCACAAACTGACTTCGCGAACGAAGAAGCTGTCGGCTACTTGGCGGACCGTTTGGCGCGACTCGGAGTTGAAGATGATCTGTTCAAGGCTGGTGCCGTTCCTGGCTCCACGGTAGTTATCGGTGTCGGCGGAGGTGTCGTCTTCGACTGGGAGCCCACACTGTCTTCTGCTGCCGAACTGGTTGCGGCGCCGCGAGGTACGGATCCACGTCTTGATGACAACGAGCGTGCGACCAACCGCAGCCGTCGTAAGAACTATCTCGAGCGCATGGATGCCAAGGCTGCTGCGCGAGCAGAACTTCAGTCTGAGCGAGAAGCTGGCGTCTGGGTCGACGATGATGGTTTCGCTATCGAGAAAGACGATGAGTCGGAGAATCGTGACTAGCAAGCCCGTCGTGCGCGCCGATATTCCTCGTGCGCGTCGCATCGTTGTCAAAGTTGGATCGTCATCGGTCAGCGGCGTCAACGTGGGGCAAATCGGCGCTCTCGTCGATGCGCTATCTGCTGCTCACGCGACAGGGTCAGAAGTCATCTTGGTTTCGTCTGGCGCTATCGCGACCGGCATCCCTTTTCTCAAGCTGGATGGTCGTCCTACCGACCTGGCAACTCAGCAAGCAGCAGCTGCTGTGGGGCAAAACGTACTGATCTATCGCTATCAAGAGAGCTTCGATCGATACGGGGTGGTCGCGGCTCAAATCCTGCTGACCGCAGGCGACATGGATAACCCCACGCACCACAGCAACGCTCAGCGGGCCATGGAGCGGTTGTTGGGTTTGAAGATTTTGCCGATTGTGAATGAAAACGACACGGTCGCGACCCACGAGATTCGTTTCGGGGACAATGACCGTCTCGCCGCTCTTGTCTCGGTATTGGTGCGAGCTGACGTTCTCATCCTTCTCTCGGATATTGATGCCCTGTACACGAAACCGCCCTCGGATCCCGGTGCTGAGCGAATCGATATCGTGGCGTTCGACAATGACCTCGGCCACGTCACGTTCGGCGATATCGGTGCTGCCGGAGTTGGCACCGGTGGGGCTGGAACCAAGGTCGCCGCCGCCAAGCATGCGGCTGCTGCGGGCATTCCCGTGCTCTTGGCTGAAACCAGCAATGTCGCGGAGGCCCTCGCCGGCGCCTCAATCGGTACCTGGTTTGAAGCAGATACCGTCGCAACTGAGTGATCGAGAGCTTGCGGTGAGCGACGCTAGACTTTGAGCATGGTTGATTCAGCTGTGATCGAGCACACGATTGCCGAGAAATTTGAGGCCGCGCGTGGCGCGGCCCGCACCCTCAGCACCATCACCACGAGCCAGAAGAATGCAGCTCTCGCCGCCATCGCCCGCGATGTTGTTGCCAATATGGCTGACATCATCGCCGCCAATGCCCGCGACCTTGAACGAGGCAAGAGCAATGGAATGGCGGAGGGTTTACAGGAACGACTTCGGTTGACGCCTGACCGCATCGAGCAGCTCTCCGTAGCGGTGCGTGACATTATCGAGCTTGCGGATCCCGTCGGCGTCGTTGCGCGCGGTTCTGTACTGCCCAACGGGCTTGCGGTCTCGCAAGTTCGGGTGCCGTTTGGCGTAATTGGGGCCATCTATGAGGCGCGACCCAACGTGACCATCGATATTGCGGCCCTAGCGCTGAAGAGCGGCAATGCCGTAATACTGCGGGGTGGCTCAGCGGCCGAAGAGTCGAACCGTGTTCTCGTCGCAATTATCCAGTCCGCCCTCGCCAGCGTAGGCATAGTGCCGACCGCCGTTCAGACGATCGATGAGTTCGGGCGCGATGGCGCGAAAGCGCTCATGCAAGCGCGTGGTTTCGTTGACGTCCTGATTCCTCGGGGGAGTGCTCAGCTCATCCGCACTGTCGTTCAAGAATCGACAGTGCCGGTGATTGAGACCGGTTCTGGGATCGTGCACGTGTTCCTCGATGAGTCTGCTGATACCGCAATTGCGATCGACATTGTGCACAACGCGAAGGTGCAGCGACCGAGTGTGTGTAACGCGCTTGAGACGTTGCTGGTGCATGAAGCGGCAGCAGAGCGACTCATCCCTGTTGTCTTGGCTCGCCTTGCAGAGTCAGGCGTAACCATTCATGCCGACGAACGCACCCGACAGCTATTTCCGCAGGCTCTGGTCGCGAGCGAAGAAGTGTGGTCGACCGAGCACTTGGGCCTTGAGATTGGTGTGCGCGTCGTTTCTGATCTTGACGCCGCGATCGATCACATCACCACCTTTTCGACCAAGCACACTGAGTCGATCATTACGAATGATCTGACAAACGCTGACCGTTTTCTTGCCGAGGTCGACTCGGCAGTGGTGATGGTCAACGCGTCGACGCGATTCACGGATGGCGCAGAGTTCGGTTTTGGGGCTGAAGTGGGCATTTCGACCCAAAAGCTTCACGCCCGCGGACCGATGGGTTTGCCGGAACTCACGAGCACCAAGTGGGTTGTGCGCGGTAGCGGTCAGGTGCGCGGCTAGACTGTTGGTGGTTTCGCGAATGGAGATTTGATGTCGATTTTTCTGAATGTACTTGCGTCGAGCGAAGAGCTCGCGCCCCTAATCTTGCCGGCGCTTGCTTTTCCGGTCATCGCTGCCGTCGTTTTCACGACGCTCGGTTTCGTTACGTGGAGCTTCCGCGACGTCGCCAACCGTCACGTTGCTAAGCCCGCAAAGGCTGGCGACGCTCACGGCGCAGGCCACTAGGGCCTATTCGTGTCGGCTGAGTCCACGCAGCGTCGTGCGCGCATCGGTGTCATGGGTGGCACGTTCGACCCCATCCACAACGGTCACCTTGTAGCGGCGAGCGAAGCTCAGCAGCAGTTCAACCTCGACGAGGTGGTCTTCGTCCCTACGGGCAAGCCGTGGATGAAGTCGACGGTCACCGCTGGCGAGCATCGCTATCTGATGACCGTCATCGCGACAGCCGCCAACCCTGGCTTCAACGTCAGCCGGGTTGACCTTGAGCGTGAAGGCTCCACGTACACGATCGATACTCTGCGTGACATGCGTCAGGCCTACCCCGACGCTGACCTGTTCTTCATCACGGGTGCGGATGCCATGGCCCAGATCATGGAATGGAAAGACGTTTCTGAGGTGTGGTCTCTTGCCCATTTCATAGCAGTTTCACGGCCAGGACACCCGTTAACCATTAGTGGTTTACCTGCCCAAGGCGTAAGCTCGTTGGAAGTGCCGGCGCTTGCGATCTCATCAACTGATTGCCGAACCAGGGTTAGCCAGGGCTTCCCGGTTTGGTATTTGGTTCCGGATGGTGTCGTTCAGTACATCGCCAAGCACCACTTGTATCGGAGTATTTCATGACCACTTTTCACGACCCGCCGCAGTCTCGCCGCGCGGCACGTCAGAGTGAACGCGAGCGAGCTTCCGACGATCAGCCTACGGTAGAGGGCTTCACGACTTTCCCCTCGCAAGACACCACGAAGACTGACGCCGATCACCCCGCGCAAAGCGAGGCCGAAGCTCAGCCTGCCGCGCCCGCCGCCCCTGAAGCATCAGCAGCTCCTGTAGCGCCTGCCGTCTTTGACGCTCCGGCTGCCCCAGCGTCGTCGAGCCCTTCGAAGGATGCCGCGTACCGCGCAGCGCCGCCGCCCTCGCCGCAGACCCAGAATTCGACGTTCGCACCACCTCCGCCAGTAGCCACTCCTGCCGCCAAGTCAGCCGAGACCGAGACCGCGGCCCGAGACAACTCGTCAGATGCCGCAGAGCCTGCGATGTCCCACGACGGTACGCCCGAGCGAACTCTGACTCGTCGCGAACTCCGAGAGCTTCGCGCCCGTCAGGATGCCGAGTCGCCTGCTGCTGAGACTGCATCACCAGAAGCATCGGTCGAGCCAGCTCCGGCAGAAACGGATTCCGCTGCCGAGCCAGTTGTGCCGGCTCGTGGTTTCCCCCCCGTTAACTCGGTCGCTCCTGCTGAGGTCAAGAGCCTTCCGGCCAACGAGAATGCGGATGCCGTTGCGCACTACCCGTACTCGGGATCTGCTGGTCAGGCTTCTACGCCTCCGTCATCGAGCGCGCTCACTGTCGAGCCAGAGGTTGCGGCCTACGTTGAGCCGCCAGCCCTCATCGACCCCCTCGCAGTTGTTCCCGAAGCTGCGGCAGCTAACGCTGCGGCAGAAGATGCCCTCAGCGCCTTTGAGTCGCTGCTCGCGAACGCCGATGGATCCGCAAACGACCCGGCAGCCAACGAGACACCTCGTTCGCCCCTGGTAGATCGTCTGAGCGACTCAACCCCAGCAAAATCCGTCGCCGAACTGGACTTCAGCGACCCTGCGGGTTCCGCCGCCGCTGGTTCTCCAGCCTCCACCGGTTCTGCAGATAAGGATTCTGCTGCGCCCGCGTTGGCCGCTGACTGGGCGGGGGCAAAGACAGCCCCAGAGCCGACATCGGCAGCATCGCTGGCCGGGCTTCTTGGGCTTGCCCCTGAACCCGCAGCCGAAGCTCCTACGGAGGCCTCCGCGGCTGCGCCAACAAACCTCAGTAATGCGCGTGCGGAATTTGACGAGCAGGCTCGCAAACGACTCGACGGCGTGCTTCCGACAGCACAAGTTGGCCCCGGTGGCGACGCTGAAGCGAAAAGCGCACCGGCAGCGCCGAACGCAGCGCTGAATGCTGCTCCCGCCGTCGCCGCGCTCAAGACCGATGTTCCTCAAATCGATTCCTCAGCGTTGAAGCTCATTCCCGTTGGCCACTGGTCTCGTCAGGCCGCGGTGGAAGAGGAGCCGAACAACTCCGTCAGTTCGCGAACGATTAGCAGCGGAACAAGCGCAACAAGCGCACTAGTGTTGCCGGCTATTCCTTTTGCAACCGACATCCGCGGACCGCTGAACTCAAAGGGTGAAGCAGTACTCACCGGCTCCATCGATTTGCCCCATACCCTCTCGGCAAGCGGCGTCTCCGACCGGTTCGATCATGCTGACATCGATTCTCTGCTCGACCTCAACGACAGCGATATGGTGTCGACTGACTCGGCGCCGGTGCGTGCGGTTAAAGCCGTGAGCACCTTCTCGAATCAGTCAGTGACTCAGACGCAGAAGCCGAAGGGCACTCGTGCGCTGACGGTACTGCTGATTTCTGCATCGTCAATGGCTGTTGTCGTTGCCGGGCTTCTTGTGGCGGCATTCGCCTTCAACATGTTGTAGAGTTTACCTCTTTGCTTTATTTCCGATTAAGGATCCTGTGACTGCTTCTCCTCGTTCTATCGAGCTACTCTCAATCGTCGCGCACGCTGCCGATGCCAAGCAGGCGACGGATATGGTCGCACTCGATGTCACCGGTCCTACGCCTTACACCGACATCTTCTTCCTTGCGACTGGTCGCAACGAGCGCAACGTGCAGTCGATCGCGTCCGAAATCGAAGAAAAGATGATCGCGGCAGGCTCCAAGCCGATGCGCCGTGAAGGGCGTGCGGAGGGTCGCTGGATTCTCCTCGACTTCGGCCACGTCGTCGCGCACATCTTCCACGAAGAAGATCGCCTTTACTACTCCCTCGAGCGCTTGTGGAGTGATTGCCCCGTTCTGCCGATCGAGATCACGGCGAACGCCGCGCCAGAAGCAGACGCTGTTTAGTCTGTTTCGCTTTTTACTTCACACTTCGTAACCTAATTTGTGTGCGCGCGGATGTGCTGGTTTTCTTGATCTAGCTGGGCAGTTAGACCCCGCGGCGGTTCATCACGAGTCGCCAACTTTCTCTGGGGTTTCATGATTACGCTATCTTCCGTCACCAAGACTTTCGGTGACGACGCCAACCAGGTTCGCGCCCTCGACGACGTGAGTCTCTCCGTCGCCAGCGGCGAGATCTTCGGTGTCATTGGGCAGAGCGGCGCGGGCAAAAGCACGCTCATCCGCGCTGTCAACCTTCTCGAGCGGCCCGATTCTGGCACCGTCACCGTCGCTGACCGCGAATTGACGGCGTTGAACGACCGCGAGCTCCTTCACGCACGCCGTGAGATCGGCATGGTCTTTCAGCAGTTCAATTTGCTCGACAGCCGTACCGTGCGGGGCAACGTTGAGCTTGCGCTCGAAGTGGTTGGGGTCAGCCGCCGTGAGCGCACCAGCCGCACGAACGAGATTCTTGAACTGGTCGGCCTCGAACAGAAAGCTCAGCAGTACCCGGCGCAGCTTTCTGGTGGTCAGAAGCAGCGAGTGGGCATCGCCCGCGCTCTAGCATCACGACCGCGTGTACTGCTCAGTGATGAGGCAACAAGCGCGCTCGATCCCGAGACTACCGAGTCGATTCTGCAGTTGCTTCGCCGTCTCAACAAAGAGCTCGGACTCACTATTTTGCTTATCACGCACGAAATGGATGTCGTCAAGAGCATCTGCGATTCTGCGGCGCTCATGAGCGGTGGTCGTATTCTCGAGCACGGCCGTCTCGTAGATTTGCTTGTTCAGCCCGGTTCACAGCTCGCCCGGGGGTTGTTCCCGCTCGGTGAACTGCCGGAGGGCAACTCCACGGTGATCGATGTCACGTTCGTCGGGCTCTCGTCGGAGCGTCCCGTTGTGGCCCAATTGGCTCGTGCCCACCAGCTTGATGTCGGTTTGCTCGGCGCTGCGATCGAAACTATCGGCGGTGCCCAGTCCGGGCGCACCCGCCTTGAACTTCCCGGCTCGATCCAGGCACACACCGCCGCGATCGCCGACCTGCGCGCTCAAGGGCTCGTTGTTGAGATTGTGAGGAGCGGACGATGATTGATTCCAACGCTCCCGGCTTCTGGCCGCAGCTGCTCGAAACCCTCCTGAAGGCAACAGGGGAGACCCTGTATCAGGTGGGCGTCACGATGCTCATCACCCTCGTGATCGGGCTGGCGCTCGGTACGCTGCTGGTCGTCACGGACCGCGGCGGAATCCTTGAGCGTCCGTTCGGCAGCGTAATCGCCGGTCGGATCATCAACGTCATCACCCAAACGGTGGTGAACCTCGGCCGTTCGATCCCGTTCATTATTTTGATGATCGCGCTCATCCCCTTCACGCGCTTGCTGCTCGGTTCGGCGTTCGGCGTTTCTGCGGCAATCGTGCCACTCACCGTTGCCGCCATACCGTTCTATGCACGCATAGTGGAGATCTCACTGCGCGAGGTCAACGAGGGACTCGTCGAGGCAGGTCACTCGCTGGGCGCGACGCGTTGGCAGCTCGTCTCGAAGGTCATCATTCCCGAGGCTGTTCCTGGCCTCATCCGTGGCTTTACAACGACAGTGGTGTCGATTGTGAACTACTCCGCCATTGTGGGCGCGATCGGTGGTGGAGGTCTGGGTGATGTTGCTATTCGCTATGGACACCAGCGCTACAGCGTCATCCACATTGTCGCGGTCATCATCGTGTTGGTGGCGATTGTGCAGATCGTTCAAGTGGTCGGCGCCCGCCTGGCCAACCGAATGTCTCACCGCTGACGCAGTCGGCGGCTCACCCCCACGTAGTTCTTACTAACCACATTCGTTTCACCCTTCACCAAAGGATTAGTTATGTCACGCTCCAAATTCTTCTCACTCTCTACCGTTGCCGCCGCTGGCGTGCTCGCTCTTACTCTGGCTGGATGCTCGGCTCCCGCTGAAGAAGCAGCCCCGACTGACGGCACGCTCGGTTCGCTAACCGTCGGCGCCACCGCAACACCGGCTGGCGAGATCGTCCAGTTCGTCGTCGACAGCGGACAGGCTGAGGCTGCTGGCCTCGAACTCGACATCGTTGAGTTCACCGACTACACGACGCCTAACCCCGCACTGAGCGAGGGCAGCCTCGACGTCAACCTGTTCCAGCACGAGCCGTTCCTCGACCTGTACAACGACAACACGGATGACAACCTCTTCGTTGTCGGCCAGGTTTACCTTCCGCCGCTGGCGCTCTACTCGAAGACGGTTGACGAGCTTGCTGACCTCAAGGATGGCGCGAACATCGCGCTGCCCAACGATGCGAGCAACGAAGGCCGTGCCCTTCTGCTACTTGCAGATGCCGGCCTCATCGAAACCACGGACGCCCCGTCGACCGTTTCGGACATCACCGACAACCCCAACGACTACAACTTCATTGAGATCGACGCAGCGAGCCTGCCTTCGGCTCTCGATGACCAGGACGCGGCGATCGTGAACTTCAACTACGCCGGTGCTGCTGGGCTCTCCGGTGACCTGCAGCTCGTCACCGAGGGCACTTCGAGCGTGTACTACAACACGCTCGTCACGCGCGATGAACTCAAGAGCGACCCCCGGGTGGTCAAGTTCTACGAACTATTGACCTCTGACGAGACCAAGGCGTACATCAACGAGTTCTACAACGGACTCGTTATCCCCGTTTCCTAGTCGCAGGGCAATCGCGCCTGGCGTGAACTGCACTCTGTAGTGAGAGGGGCGGTCGATATCCATCGGGATGTTGGCCGCCCTTCACTCTTTCACCAAAATATTCGCAGACATTCGGCTCGGAATCGCTCAGATGGTGTCGGATGTGCTGAGCGTGTAGTAATCTTGACAAGTTGCGTTTTCGTGAGAGAACACAGCAGATGGGTCCATGGCGCAGCCCGGTAGCGCACCTGCATGGCATGCAGGGGGTCAGGGGTTCGAATCCCCTTGGATCCACCATCTAGCCCCGTAATCAAAAGATTGCGGGGCTTTTTCGTGTCGTGTCGCGGTGAGCACTGGCTGCTTCATTGCCGGTTCTTCTGGGCCAGTGAAGATCTTCGCTGCCGCCCCGTGCGGGGGCTCCCGCGGCGGTGCCGCAGCGACTAACCTGAGCGGAAATGATGTGACCGGCCTCAGATAGTTCTTACGCAGTTACAGTGGGCTGGGAAGTGGCCGCCGAAGGCTGAGATGGACGGAATCCTTACCCATGCACGAGATCACCTGCCCGCACTGCCATAAGGCTTTCACTATCGATGAGGCTGGCTATGCCGACATCGTGAAGCAGGTCCGCGACAGCGAGTTCGAGGGCGCCCTCCATGAGCGGCTTGAGCTAGCCGAGAGCGCGAAAAAGGCGGAGATAGAACTCGCTGAGGCCAGAGTCGCGACGGCACTACAGGTGGAAGCAGCGAAGAAGGATGCGGCTATTCAGGAGTTGACCGCGAAACTCGATTCCGGCGCAGTAGCGCAGAAACTTGCTGTTTCAGAAGCGCTGAGCGCAGTGCAGGGGGAGCGGGATGCTCTCGCGAATGAGCTAGAGAAGGCCAAGCGAGAGCGGGAGACAGCCGCCGAACTTTCTGAGGCCAAGCGTCTGAGTGAGCTTCATCAGGCCACGGCAGCGAAAGAGCTGGAGATTCACGAGTTGAAGTCGAAGCTTCAGGCAAGTGACTCCGAACAGAAGCTCGCACTGTCAGCAGCGGTCGGCGCCGTGGAGAAGGAGCGTGATGGGCTCAAGGGCAGTCTTGAGCGGGTAGAGCTTGAGATGAAGCTCGTAGAAACGTCGATGAAAGATAAGTACGAGACGCAGATCAAGGACCGCGATGACGCGATCGAGCGCCTGCGCGACATGAAAGCTCGGCTCTCGACCAAGATGGTCGGGGAGACGCTCGAGCAGCACTGTGAGACGACGTTCAATCAGATCCGTGCCACGGCATTCCCACGCGCCTACTTTGAGAAAGACAACGACGCTCGAAGCGGCAGCAAGGGTGACTACATTTTCAAAGAAGCGGATGAGTCGGGCACCGAGATCGTGTCGATCATGTTCGAAATGAAGAATGAATCTGACACGACCGCGTCTAAACACAAGAACGAGGACTTCCTGAAAGAGCTCGACAAGGACCGCACCGAGAAAGGCTGCGAATACGCGGTTCTGGTGTCTCTGCTTGAGTCAGACAACGAACTCTACAACTCGGGCATCGTCGATATGTCGCACCGATTCCCGAAGATGTATGTTGTTCGGCCGCAGTTCTTCTTACCGATGATCACGGTGCTCCGAAACGCTGCGCTGAACTCGCTGAAGTACAAGTCAGAACTCGCACTCGTGAAGGCTCAGAGCATCGATGTCACGAATTTCGAGGAAGAACTCGACTCCTTCAAGACGGGATTCGCACGCAACTTTGACCTCGCTTCCCGCAAATTTCAGACCGCAATCGACGAGATCGACAAATCGATCGACCATTTGCAGAAGACACGGGAGGCGCTTCTCGGAACGAACCGTAACCTTCGACTCGCCAACGACAAAGCGCAAGATGTCACCATCAAGAAACTGACGCGCGGTAACCCCACGATGACGAAGAAGTTTTCTGACCTCGGTGAATCACACGTCGCTGATTAGGCGACTAGCGCGTAGTGACCGGCGTCGTCGGTGGCGCAGCGGTCGGCTTGCGCACCCGAGCCTTGAACCACGCTGTGTCGGGTACGCGAGCGAGTAGCGGCCCGGCCACGATCGTCATGAGTACATAGGCGGTGGCGAGCGGGGCGAGCATCGGTTCGATGCCAGCACCGACTGCGAGCCCCGCGATCACGATGGAGAATTCACCACGCGGCGTGAGCGCTAAACCGGTGCGCCAACGACCGGGCGCGGCGATCCCGGCGCGCTTCGCGGCCCTATAGCCGGAGAAGGTTTTTGTGCCGATCGTCAGCACTGCGAGTCCAAAGGCGGGAAGCAGCACGGGAATGATGTCTGCTGGCGAGGTCGAGATCCCGAAGAAGACAAAGAAGACGGCGGCGAACAGATCGCGCAGGGGAGTGATGAGCTGGGCGGACTGGTGAGCCACTGGCCCGGAGATCGCAATGCCGACGAGGAAGGCACCGACTGCGGCCGAGACATTGACGCCCTCGGCAAGGCCAGCGACGAGCATGGTGAGCCCCACAACGCCGAGCAAGAGTGCTTCCGCATTCTTGTCGGGAAGCAGCCGCGACAGGAAGCGTCCGTGGCGCAGTGCAACGTAGAGGATGGTGACAACGACAGCAACGGCAATCGCCACAGTAATGGCCCCTTGCAGTAGCCCAGCCCCGATAACGAGCGCGGACAACACCGGCAGGTAGAACGCCATGGCGAGGTCTTCCATCACCAAAATTGACAGAATTACCGGAGTCTCGCGGTTACCGAGGCGACCTAGATCTCGTACTACCTTGGCGATAACCCCGGAGGACGACACCCACGTCACTCCAGCGAGAGCAACAACCGCGGCGGGCTCCCAGCCCAACAAGATCGCAAAGAGAGCGCCGGGGATGGCGTTGAATACGCCATCCAAGATGCCAGAAAGTCGAGATGTCTTGAGGTTCGACATGAGCTCTTCTGCGGAGTACTCAAGGCCCAACATGGCAAGCAGCAGAATCACGCCAATTTGCGACCCGACCACGAAGAACTCTTCGCTGGCTTGGAGCGGAAGAAGTCCGCCTTCACCGACGGCGAGACCGGCGAGCAGGTACAGCGGGATCGCCGAAAAACCGAAGCGTGCGGCAACTCTGCCAAGCACACTAAGCACGAGCAGGAGAGCGCCAACCTCGATAAGTAGCTGCGTCGTCTCGTGCATACGCGAGCCTTAGCTTGGGCCGCTATTGATGAGCTTGCTGAGCGCGTCAAGACCCTTGCGGGTTCCGACTGCGACGATCACGTCACCGGGCTCGTAGACAACCTCGGGACCAGGAGACGCAATGACATCATTGTCGCGAGCGATAGCAACGATCGATGCACCCGTGAGAGTACGGGCCTTCATGTCGCCCATAGGGTGGCCGACAAAGCCAGAACCACGGGGAAGAGAAATCTCTTCCGTGAATAGGCCCTCGGCCTTTTCGCCGAGCACCGACAAGCGGCTCAGCGTGAGTGATGAGCCGAGAACTTCAGCAATGGCTGCAGCTTCGTCATCGCTTAAAGAAATTGACGCGGCATTCGAGTCAGGGTCATCCGCGTTGAAGAAAGCGAGATCGCGTTCTCCAGACCGCAGCGACACCACGCTGACGCGGCATCCTGACGTGGTGATGACGTCATTACGCACGCCAAAACCGGGAAGGTCAATTCGTTCGATTCTTACGCCCACGGCTCCAACTTACCAATTCACTAGTGGCCAATAGTCCAGCGAGCAGCCTACGCCTTTAAGCCGCAACCCCGTACTTTTTCATGGAGGTCTCCACAATGGTCAGGCCTTCAAGGCCGGGCATGCGCGAAATGTGCTCGTCGAGCTTGCGGATCTCGCGCAAACCTTCCTGACCAGAGAAAAGGTGACCCATCACGTGAGTGACTTCCTCGGCGGGCATGATGCTCGATCCCACTGGCCCCCACGCGCCCTTCAGTGCGAGACGAGCGAGAACCTGGGCCTTCTTGCTCTTCGCTAAACGCTCGCGGGCCTGAGTCGCATAAAAGGCAACGTGACGTGCCTCTTGCTTAGCAATGCGGCGCAGCAATTCTGACAGAACCGGATGCTTTTCCATGTCTGCGAGACGGTTGTAGGCGGCGACAGCCGACCACTCGTTCGCGGCGCCCCAAATCATGTGCACGGCAATGAAATCCTTGCCAATGACGTTACCCAGAACGGACTGCTTGATCGGATCAAGGCGGTCCTTCCATCCCAGTTTGAGGCGGGTCGCCTTGAGCTCGTCATAATCGAGTGTCACTTCGTGAGCCCCCAAGACTTTGGCGAGGGCCTCGCCATGCCAGAACTCTTCGCGGTTCCACATCGTCATGAATGCGCTCACATCAACCTCCTTGTGAGAGGGCGTGACAAGCAGATCGCGCAGGTAGCAGACCGTGTGATATTCGACATCGGCCATGTAGCGCAGGCTGCGAAGAGTCGAATCAGGCAGCGGGTTGCGCTGAAACTCGGAGAAGTCGAGGTCGCCCCACTGAACCTTCTTCGAGGTGGACGTATAGCGATCGATATCAAATGCCATGAGGTGTGGGAACTAGCTCGACGACGTCGAGTTCTGTTCCTCTCCTTCCTGTTTCGCAGCCGCAGCGTCACGCGGGCGCGGGATGCGGGAGTTGGGGGCGCGGCGCTTCCAATCGAGCACATTCCAGCGCTTCTCTTGGGCGTGCTTATACAAGTTGACGTCGGGGTTTACCGCGCTGGGATTTCCCACGAGTTGCAACCACATGAGGTCAGCGTGGCTGTCGCCATAGCCGTAAGACTGCGAGAGGTTGATGCCGTTGAGCTCGGCGTAGTGCCGCAGCCAGGCGGCGCGAGCCTCATCCACAAGCGGAGGGTCAGCCAAGAATCCGGTCAGCACACCATCGCGTTCATGCATGCGTCCGGCAACGACCTCGTCGAAGTATGGCAAGAATGGCGTCACCATGAGATCGATCGTGCCCGTGACCAATATGGTGCGGTGTCCAGCATTACGGTGCTCCTGAACACGGAGTAGCGCATCCGGCATCACTCGACGCATCATGGCTCGACCAAAGCTGCCGCGCACCATCCGCTCGATCTCCACGATCTTGAATCCTTCATAGCGACGCATAAACGTGCGGATGAACTCGCCACGGTCACGACGCTCAGCACGCAAGTATTTGCGAAGCGAGAACGTAAAGTTCGCGAGGTCGTGCACGACCTTTGAGCGCGGAACGGTGCCGCCCCAGAGCAAGAGGTACTGCTTGACCAGGTTGGAATCGACGACGGTGCCTTCGAGGTCGAACACGGCGACGACATCGCTGCGTTCGGGCAGCCGGCGTACGGTGCGCGCTTTCGCCGTCGGCCGATTCGCGAACGCTCGGGTGAGCGTTGTGATGGCCGGGAAGTGCACCTGCTGAAAGTAGTTCTCCCAGTCGATATCCGTGACATCGAAACGCGCGCTTTCTGGCGTCTTCTTGGGTAACGACGCCAGCAACTCGCGAGTGTTTGCATCATCAAAAATGATCTCGGTTTGCACGTAGGCGCGATAGAGATTGGTGAACGCCCGCAGAACTTCTAGCTGATGTTGACCGCTCTTGACCTCATCGAGCCACCGGCGAGTGCGCGGCGTTGTCGGCATGCGCGTGATAACTCGCTCAGCGCGGGCAGCTTGACGCTCACGCTTCACGAGTGCCTTTTCTACTCGCAGGCCGCCGGGGAATCGCCACAGTGGCACGCTGATTTCGCCGTCTTCCGCGGGAAGCGGATTGGCAGTGAAATACGCATTGACGTTTTCGTACATGCGGTGAAACGGCAGCGGATTGCTCGCGCCAGAACTCACGTGATAATACTTCGGCGCTGCCGGATCGGCCTTCGTGGCCGCCGCCGCTAGCGTCGCATTCACGACGAAATCAACAGGGATCACATCGAGGATCGAGTCGGGAAGTCCGGGAAAATCGGGAAGCTGGCCGCGGCCGTACGCCAGAATGAGCGGGTCGGCTACCTTGAAGCCGTCGATCCAACCGGGGAAGGGGTGATGCAGTGCGCTCTCGATGATCGATGGACGAACGACCGAGAGTCGATGCCCGGCCTGAGCCCACATCTCTTCAGCAACGCGCTCGGCGAATGCTTTCGTCAACGTGTACACGTCGGTCCAGCCGAGGCTCTCTGCGCGCATGCGGCCGTAGTCAACGAGGCGATCATGCACCCACTCCGTGCGAGCGGTCTCAGCGAACTGCGCGACTGCCTGCGGGCCAGCTTTGCCGTGACGAGCCTTGGCCGCCGTGAGCTGAGCACGCAAGGCTTCCGGCTGGCGTGATTCGAACTCCACGCGGGCACGGGCAGTTCGGGCGGCCTCATACTCGGCGCGCCAATCTACCTCGTGCGTCAGCGCAGCCTCCGGAACGATTCCTTTGCGGATGCCGCCAACATAGGCCGTGGAGATATGGACAACGTGCGGCCGAGATTTGCTCTCAAGTAGGGCCGTGTAGATGCCGGTAGCTCCGCCGACGTTAGTGTCGAACGCCTCATCGATCGGCGGATCAAATGAGACCGTCGATGCCCCGTGGATGACCACGTCGATGTCGTCGGGCAGCGTGCCAACCTCGGTAAGGCTGCCTTCGATTACGGTGACGCGGCGTGCGACTTCGGCAAGCGCTTCGTCTTTGCCGAGGGAATCTATCCACTGGGCAAAGACAGGTTTGCGCATCAAATTGGTCAGGCGACCTTCGCCACTGGTCGACCCTTTACCTCGAACCAAAATCGAGATGCGGGTGCCGGGGTGGCTAGAAAGAAGCCGCTCCAGAATGGCCTGGCCGACGAAACCGGTCGCTCCCGTGAGGAATACATGCTCGTTAGAGAGGGCTTTTATGGTCGTCATACGGCGGCTGCCCTTGTCATGAGGTTGAGGTTGGTCTGGCCATCGAGGGAATCGATGAGTGCATCAATGCTACGAATGGTTTCAGGCTTACTGCGAAACAAATACTCGAAGAAGAAGTCAGTGTTCTTGCGTGGTTCAGCACGGGCGCCGATCGGCCACGGTGTCTTAGCGAGACGTTTGCGTGTGACCTTCTGCGCCCGAGTTGATTCGGCAAGGCGGTGCCGAGACTGTGCTTCGAAGAACTCAAGCTGACGTGATTTTGTCGCCACGATGTGAGTGAGCGTTGCGGTGAGCTGGGGGTTCGGATCGAGTTCGAGAACGCGACGGTAGGCGGCCTGCATTAACCATTCATCGACTGTGCCCAAAGTCATGTGCACGGCGATCATCGGAAGGCCAACAATGTTGGCCACGATCGATTCTCGGATTGTTCGTTCCACGGGAGTGCGGAACGGAGCCCGGTCGGCGTCCGCGCCATCGTGGCTGCGAATGATCTGATCAAGAGCATCCGCGATCCAATACTTTTCAAAAGCCCAGGTGATGAGAAAAGCGGTAACCCGAGAGTCTTTGTGGGTTGCGGTCACGAGAACGCTGCGCAAGTGAGTCATGGTGCCGCGTTCGACAACCTGAAGATAGCGCAGGGCGCGAATCGTCTCTGGGGTCAGCGGCGCTGACGCGTAGGACTCTAAATTCAACGTGTCCCGGTAGCTCGCTTGGGCTTCGTTTGCATATTCCCGCACATCGAAATCGGGCGCCGGAACGGACATACTGTCGAGAGCAACCTCAAGATTCTTAGGCATCGTTCTCCTTCACTCGAGGCAAGAATGGCGTGGCGACTTCACCCAATTCTAGGCGCGGATCGCTCACGAAAGCACCTTTATTGCGGAGGTGGTGCCGTATTGTGGGCGCCATGGCAACAGCGCTTATCACCGGTGGAACGTCAGGAATCGGCGCCGAATTCGCGCTCCAACTTGCGCAGGCCGGCACCGACCTTGTCATTGTCGCTCGCAACGAGGAGCGGCTCGCTTCCACCGCGACGCGGCTACATGCCGAATACGGTATTTCAGTGGAGACGATCAGTGCCGACCTTTCCCGACGCAGTGACGTACTGCGCGTAGTGGACCGTCTCACTGACCCCGAACATCCTCTCGACCTGTTCGTCAACAACGCCGGATTTGGAGTACACGCGGCGCTCACGTCCGAAGCCGCTGTCGCGGTGCACGAACATGCTTTCGATGTCATGTGCCGCGCTGTGCTCATCTTGGGCGGTGCCGCCGGTCGGACAATGCGCTCGCGTGGCAGTGGCTCGATAATCAACGTCTCGAGCATCGCGAGCCTTGTCACGATGGGCTCATATTCAGCGATCAAAGCTTGGGTTGCCTCATACAGCCAAGGGCTGTCAGTCGAACTGCGTAACACCGGTGTGACCGTAACGGCCCTCATGCCGGGGTGGGTTGTGACCGAGTTCCACGAGCGGGCGGGCATCCGCACCTCCTCTATTCCCGACTTTCTCTGGATGGATGCCGCCACTCTCGTGCGAGGTGCGCTGCGTGATGCGGCTCGCGGCAAAGTAATTTCCATACCTACTGTTCGGTACCGAGCCATCGGATGGTTTGCTCGACATTTGCCGCGAGGCACAATTCGCTGGATTTCTGGCAAAATTTCTTCAAGCCGAAGTGACGAGGGCTCCGAATCACACGGTGTGAAGGACTCGACAACAACATGACCCGCGATTTTGACCGATTCACTTCGCCAACGATGGCGACGGCGAGATTTGTCGCGCAACGGGGCCTGCTGAAGCCCCTGGTGTGGTCCCTTGTCCGTGTTGACGTGCGCGGAATTGAGCACATCGAACTCCACGACGGCCCTTTCATCGCGGTCGCGAATCACTCCAGCCATTTAGACGCTCCGCTCATCATTGGCGCACTCCCGCGGCGGCGGGCTCGTTACCTCGCTGCCGGCGCAGCAGCCGACTACTTCTTCGAAATCTGGTGGCGCAAATGGCTCACCACGCTCTTTTTCAACGCCTTTGCGATTGAGCGCAACGCCGAAGGTAAGCGTGCCGGGGCATCGCGCGCGCTTCTGGAGCGCGGCGTGCCATTACTGATCTTTCCCGAAGGTGGTCGTACTCGTGAGGGCGCGCTTACCCGGTTTAAACCCGGTGCGGCAGCACTGTCGATAAACACCGCGGTTCCGTGCCTGCCGATCGCTCTGGTCGGAGCTACGACAGCGATGCCACGCGGAGTCAACTGGCCAAAGCGAGGTCGGTTGCCCGTCACGGTAGTCTTTGGCGAGTTGCAGCATCGTCGTGAAGGTGAAACTTCAGACGCATTCTCAACCCGACTAGCTGAGATCGTGCGCGATCTACACGAGACTGTTCAGCCCATGCCAAGCGCAACCCCGAAGGGAAAACGATGACCTCTGTCAAACACATGAAGTGGTGGGGTTGGGGCAACGAGGGCGTGGGCTTCCATCACGAAGACAAGCCTGGTTTCGCTCCGTTCGTCAACTATGCCGTTGGTCTTGACCTCGGTTCCGCAACGCGTGCTGGCGAACCGTCCTTCGACGAGCTCGATGTTCCGAAGAGCAAAGCGACGGCCGCGTTTACCAAGAAGCTTGGCGCGATCGTCGGCGAAGGCAACGTCACACGCGATGACATGGTTCGCGTCATCCACACCTACGGCAAAAGCTTGCGTGACCTTGTGCGAATCCGCAGCAACGCAATCGAGCGCAGCCCGGATGTGGTGGTGTACCCGGCCGATGAAGCCGAAGTGCAAGCCGTAGTGGATGCTGCGGTCGCAGCTAATGCGGTCATCATTCCGTTTGGCGGCGGCAGTAACATCGCAGGCAGCCTCGAGCCGATGGCGGCCGAGAAGCGCGTTGTCATCTCGCTCGACCTCGGACGTCTGCGCGAGGTTATCGCGATCGATAAAGACGCCGGACTCGCCCGTATTCAGGCTGGCGCTCAAGGGCCAGATCTCGAAGAACAGCTCAATGCCCAAGGGTGGACCATCGGGCACTTCCCTGACAGCTTTACCCACTCGACCGTTGGCGGTTGGGTCGCGACACGTTCGTCAGGAATGCAGTCAGACAAGTACGGCGACATCGCCGACATCACGCGCGGAATGCGCGTCGTGCGCCCCGGTGGAATGCTCGTGCTTCGTCCGCTGCCGAGCACCTCGAGCGGCCCTAGCGTGCGCGAGATGATCTTAGGAAGTGAAGGCCGACTCGGCGTCATCACCGAGGTCACGGTGCAGGTGCATCGAATTCCGGCCAAGCGCGACGTGTATGCCTACTTCTTCCCGAACTGGAAATCAGGAATCGCCGCCATGCAGGCGATCTCAGAATCGGATGCCACGCCATCCATCACTCGTATTTCTGATGCAAAAGAGACCGGCTTTTCTCTCGCGACGAGCAAGAGTCGCACGGGGTTCAGCAAGTTCACCGCAGACACTGCGCTGCCGAAACTCATGACGGCCAAGGGCTGGAACCTCGACGACATTTGTCTCTCGTTCATCGGTTTTGAAGGCAGCGTTGCTCACGCGAAGCGCCAAAAGAAGCTCGTCGACAAGATCGTAACCAAGCACGGGGGAATGGGCGTCGGCAAGGGCCCCGGAATCCTCTACGACCAGAAAAAGTTCGACACCCCCTACCTGCGCGACTTCTTGCTCGACATGGGCGCAGCAGGCGACGTATCTGAAACGGCAACCCCGTGGTCGTCAGTTGTGAAGCTGCACTCGGCAGCGCACAAGGCGGCCCAAGACGCTTACGATTCGCTCGGGACCACGGGCTGGATCATGTCGCACATGTCGCATTCCTACCACTCGGGGGCATGCCTCTACTTCACGTTCGCGTTCACTTTCGGCGATGACCCCCTTGGCGAATACGACACCGTCAAGCGCGCCATTCAGCAGTCGTTTGTCGACAACGACGGCACCATTTCACACCACCACGGTGTTGGGCTCGAACACTCGCCCTGGATTGAACAAGACATCTCGACAGAGGGCCTCAAAGTCATGCAGGGCTTGTTTGACTCTGCAGACCCCGCACGCAACTTCAACCCCGGCAAAGTCACCCCTGCGAAAGCAGCGGAAGCGCCAGTGAAGGCTGCTCCCGCAACGAAGGTTGCTTCGGCGAAGAAGGTTGCTTCGGCGAAGACGACTGCTCCGGCAACGAAGGCTGCTCCCGCCAAAAAGGCCCCAAGTGCGAAGGCGCCTGCCGCCAAGGCGGCGGTCAAGAAGGCTGTCCCAGCGAAGGCCCCAGCGGCGAAATCACCCGCGAAGGCCCCAGCGGCAAAGCCAACGGCGAAGAAACCCGCGAAGGTCCCAGCGGCGAAGTCGGCCGCGAAGGCGACAGCGAAGAAAGCTAGCCCGAAGAAGTAGCGCGAGGTCGCGGTGCGGGTGGTGGCGGAACTTCTTTAGCCGCGATCACCTTCGCCAACTCGATCATTTCGAGCCCCCGTTTGGTGGCGACGACGCAGTGCGTGTCATCTGCGAGATGAAAATACCCGAGTGAATCGGTCGCGCGCCCGTCGTCGATCAGGTGACGCACGACAACGCGCGTTCCACTCGTGGTGGCGCTGAGGAATTCGGTCGGCGTTACCATGAGCTCTTGTCGTAGTCCTTGAGGAAGATGCCGAACAGGTCTTCGCCGTCTTCTCCCCGCACAATGGGATCGTAGACGCGAGCCGCACCATCGACGAGGTCGAGCGGCGCATGAAAACCTTCTTCGGCCAGCCGTACTTTGGTGGGGTGGGGGCGTTCATCCGTGATCCAGCCGGTGTCGACGCTGGTCATGAGAATGCCGTCGCTCTCAAACATTTCACGAGAGCTGGTGCGAGTCAGCATGTTCACTGCTGCCTTAGCCATATTGGTGTGCGGATGCCCTGGACCCTTGTAGCCGCGACCGAACACGCCCTCCATCGCCGACACATTCACAATGTATTTGCGGCGGCCAGAAGCCGCAGCCATCGACGGGCGCAGCATCGAAATCAAGACGAAGGGTGCTGTTGTGTTGGCGAGCTGCACTTCGAGCATCTCAAGCGGGTCTACTTGATCGACGTGCTGGGTCCACGAATTGACGGAGTCAAGGTCGGGAACGAGCCCTCCGGCGTCAATCGCAGTTCCCGCAGCTAGCCGTTCCAGCGAACTCGAGCCAGCGGACATTGCCTGTTCGGTGAGTTCTTCTGCACGCGTTGCCGCCGCGGCCAAAATGGGGTGAGCCGACACCGACTGGGCGAGGGCTTGGGGATGCGGGTCGTTGGTGTGGCCGAAGGTCGTGAGCTCGGGCAGCGGGCCGTCGGGCAGTGGCGCCAGCTCGCCATCGACGAGCGGCTGGTAGGCGCCGGGGGAGCGACGCACCGTCTGCGTCGCATTATTGATGAGGATGTCGAGGGGGCCTTGGGCCGCAACCGACTCGGCGAGCCCGATGACCTGAGCGGGGTCGCGGAGGTCGATTCCGACCACGCGTAGCCGGTGCAACCACTCGGCAGAGTCGGGCAAGCTTGAGAAGCGACGAACAGCATCCCGCGGAAAGCGCGTTGTGATCGTGGTGTGCGCGCCATCCCGCAGCAGTCGCAACGCAATGTACATGCCAATCTTGGCGCGGCCGCCGGTGAGCAGAGCCCGCTTGCCGGTGAGATCAGTGCGGGCGTCACGCTTAGCGTGGTTAAAGGCAGCACAGCTCGGGCACAGTTGGTGATAAAACGAGTCGACCGTTGTATAGGGCTGCTTGCAGATGTAGCAGGGGCGCGCCTTGATAAGTTCGCCGGCCGAGGGTGTCGATGTGTTTGTGGAGATCGGAATTCCACGGGTCTCATCATCAATTCGATCGGCAGCGCCGGTAGCGGTCGCCGCAATTACTTGGCGATCCGCGTCGGCAATCGTGGCGCGTTTCTCGAGTCGACGTTCCTTCTTTACCGCTTTGAACATCGCCGCGGTGGCTCGTCGAACTGTCACGAAGTCAGGGTGCTCGTCGTCGATCTCGGCCATTTGGCGCAAGACCTTGAGGGTCGTTTCAAGTTCCAACGGATCGAGGCCACTGGGGCCGAGGTCGGGGGAGTCGCTTGAATTGAGCACACCCAATTCTACCCGTGAGCACGGTTGGTCTCGCCCCGCAGACCACATGATGTCGCAGCGGCGCTACGGGCACCAGACCGCCAGCGCTGGCCCTAAGCTGGCGGGATGATCGTCAGTGTCGCGCTCGCTCTAGCTGGCTCCCTTTTCTATGGTGTTTCCGATTTCTTTGGGGGACTAAGTACGCGTCGGCTGCGCGTTGTTCCTGCGACCACGATCATCCATGTCTTCGCGACTCTTGCACTGTTCGCGGCGCTGCCATTTGTGGCTGTGCGGTGGGAATCTGGCGCAATCGTCTGGGGTGCTGTTGCCGGGGTCAGCGCGATCATCGGGTTGCTCACCTTTTATGCGGCTCTCGCTGATGGCCCGATGAGTCTTGTCGCTCCCCTCATTGCTGTTGTCGGCGCCGTGGTGCCGGTCGCTTTCGCGGTGATAGCGGAGAACAGTTGCCGGCGCAGGCGTGGATTGCGATTGCGCTCGCGCTCGTGAGTGCGCTACTCGTCTCTGTGACGCGATCCGATGCCGCGGTGAGGGTGCGGCCGCGAACAATCGTGGTCGGGCTGGTGTCGGGCGTTGGCCTGGGAACCGCGCTCATTGCGCTCGACCGTGCACCGGAATCCGCAGGTCTCGCCACAGCGGTCGTCGAGATCCTCGTCGGGCTCGGTGCAATGTTGATCTTGCTTGCCCTCACCCGACTGAGCGCGCCGCTGCGCAAGTTTTTTGCTCAGTTCGATCATCAGCCAGAAGGTGGGCCGGTAGTGAGCGTTGGCCGGGCGCGGGTGCTCGCCGCCGCCGGCGGAGTACTGGTGGGAGCCTCAAATGCGTTCGTGCTCTTCGCACTTCAAGCGGGAAGCTTGGCGGTTGTCTCGGTCTTGGTGAGTCTGTACCCGCTTGCCACGATCGTTCTCGCCCGTTTTACGCTGCAAGAACGGGTCACCAAGGTCCAACTTGTAGGTATGGGGCTCGCTCTGGTGGCCTCGGTCATGCTCGCGCTCAGCTAGTTCGGCGCGGTGAGCCCTGTCACCCAGCTACGGTTGAACAATGGCCTCACTTTTGGATGCGCTTCCGACGCCCTTTGACGCAGACGCAACCTATGACGCATTCGTCGGGTGGGCATCCGATCGCGGTCTGAGTCTGTATCCGGCCCAGGATGAAGCCGTTATCGAGCTAGTGTCTGGGGCGAACGTCATCTTGTCGACTCCGACAGGAACGGGTAAGTCGCTCGTGGCGATTGCCGCTCACGCAATCGCACTCGCGCAGGGCCAGCGCACCTTCTATACGGCACCGATCAAAGCCTTGGTGAGCGAGAAGTTCTTCGCCCTTGTCGAGATCTTTGGTGCCCAGAATGTCGGAATGGTGACAGGCGATTCTTCGGTCAACGCCGACGCTCCCATCATCTGCTGCACGGCTGAGATTCTCGCCAACTTGGCGTTGCGCGAGGGGGCGGATGCCCGGGTCGATCAGGTGGTCATGGATGAGTTCCATTTCTATGCTGATCCGGATCGCGGGTGGGCGTGGCAAGTTCCCTTGCTGATTCTGCCGAACGTGCAGTTTGTGCTGATGTCGGCGACTCTCGGCGACATGAAGCCGTTGGCGGACGACCTCAGCCGTCGAACTGGCCGCGAAACGAGCCTGATTACCGGAGTCGAGCGCCCGGTGCCACTGCACTACTCGTGGGCCATCACGCCAATCCACGAGACTGTCGAAGACTTACTGTCGACCGGTCAGTCTCCGATCTACATCGTGCACTTCTCGCAGGCGGCAGCTCTCGAGCGAGCACAGGCAATGACAAGCATCAAGGTCGTCACTCGTGAACAGCGCGACCAGATCGCTGAAGCTATTGGCGACTTCAGGTTTACGACAGTGTTTGGCAAAACCCTCTCGCGACTCATCCGATCAGGCATTGGTGTTCACCACGCGGGCATGTTGCCCAAGTACCGTCGCCTTGTCGAGCAGCTTGCCCAGCGAGGTCTACTGCGGGTTATTTGCGGAACAGACACTCTCGGCGTTGGAATCAACGTGCCCATCCGCACGGTATTGCTGACGCAACTCACCAAGTACGACGGCACTCGGATGCGCCAGCTCACCGCTCGAGAGTTTCATCAGATCGCGGGGCGTGCGGGCCGGGCTGGCTTCGATACCGCCGGAACGGTAGTCGCTCAAGCTCCCGAGCATGAGTCTGAAAACGCCAAGATGGTGGCGAAGGCTGGTGACGATCCTAAGAAGCTGCGCAAGCTTGTGCGCAAGAAAGCGCCGGATGGCTTTGTGACCTGGAACGAAGCGAGCTTCGACCGGATGATCGCCGCTGAGCCCGAACTACTCACGAGCAATATGCGCATGAACCACGCCATGATCCTGAATGTGGTCGCCCGCGGTGGCGATGTTTTCGCCAATGTGAGACACCTCGTGGAAGACAACCATGAACAGCGCCCAAGCCAGCGCGACCTTTCCCGCCAAGCGCTCGCCATCTATCGCACGCTTCGCACTGCCGAAATCGTCGAAGAGCACCGTATTTCAGACACCGTCATCGTGGACGGTGAAGAGGTGGAGAGCTTCGACGAGCGAGTCGAGATCCGGCTCACCGTTGACTTGCAGGCCAACTTCGCGCTGAATCAACCGCTATCGCCATTCGCAGTCGCCTCATTCGACTTGCTTGATCGCGAGTCTCCGACCTACGCGCTTGACATGATCTCGGTTCTGGAGGCGACGCTAGACAACCCGCGACCTATTCTGTCGCAGCAGCAATTTATGGCACGGGGCGAAGCCGTTGCAGCGATGAAATCTGAAGGCATCGAATACGACCAGCGCATGGAATTGCTCGAGGAAGTCACGTGGCCGAAACCGCTTGACGAGTTGCTCACGGCGGCCTTCGAAATGTATAGCGCGAGTCAGCCTTGGATTGGCGACTTCGAGCTCAACCCCAAGAGTGTCGTACGCGATCTTTACGAACGTGCCATGACGTTTGCTGACTATGTCGGATTTTATGGGCTGGCCCGCAGCGAAGGCTTAGTGCTCCGGTACCTCTCGGACGCGTATCGAGCGACGCGTCAAACGATTCCGGATGATGCGAAGACTGATGAGCTCCTTGACCTCATTGAGTGGCTTGGCGAGCTAGTTCGTCAAGTCGACTCAAGCCTCATTGACGAGTGGGAGGCCATGACGAACGGAGTAGACAGCGCCACGAGTGGCGAGCCTGTGCTGCCACCGACCCCTGCATCCGTCGTGACGAACGCTCGGGCTTTCCGGGTGTTGGTACGCAACGAGATGTTCCGTCGCGTTCAGTTGGCAGCTCGCGACGATGCTGTTGCGCTCGGCGAGCTGGATGCTGCCGCTGGCTTCGACGAAGAGGCGTGGGGTGTGGCGCTCGACCGCTACTTCGAGGAGCACGACACCCTGTCAACCGCCGGCGATGCCCGTGGGCCCGCGATGATCGTGATCACAGAAATGCCGGGCTCGTGGCAGGTGCGGCAGATTATCGCTGACCCGGCCGGTGACCATGATTGGGCAATTTCGGCGACCGTGGATCTCACGGAATCTGCCGCTGAGGGCATCGCTGTGGTGCGCGTCTCCGGATTCGACCGCTTGGATTAGTGCTCGTGATGGGGAATAGCGACCAGCCGCAATCGTGTTAACTAGCGGTGTGACTAGAGATCAACGCGTCATCCTGACAATTGCCATTCTGGCGTCTTTTGTTGCGTTCCTCGATGGTTCCGTTATCAACGTTGCGCTGCCCGCTATTCGTGATGAACTCGGCGGAGGACTCAGCACGCAGCAGTGGGTCGTGGATGCCTATCTCATCACCCTGGGTTCGCTCATCTTGCTCGCAGGATCGCTGTCTGATGTGTTTGGTCGCATCGTTATTTTGCGGACCGGGCTGATCGCGTTTGGCATCGTGTCTTTGCTCATTGCCATAGCGCCAACCGCTGAACTGGTGATCGTGCTCCGCGGATTCCAAGGAATCGCTGGTGCACTGTTGGTGCCCAGTTCTCTCGCGCTCATCATGTCGACCTTTAGGGGCGCAGCTCAGGCGCGCGCCGTCGGACAGTGGACGGCGTGGACGAGTGCAGCGTTCATCGTTGGTCCGCTCTTGGGCGGCATCTTTGTTGACCTGATCAGTTGGCGGCTCGTGTTCGCGATCAACGTACTCCCGATCGCGGTGACGCTCTGGATGTTGGTGGTGCTCGGGCACAAGGATGAGCGGAAGAAAGACACCCGAATCGACTATCTCGGCGCGGTCTTGGGCATTGTTGGACTTGGCGGGCCGGTCTTTGCCCTGATCGAGCAGGGGAATTACGGCTGGGGAAGTCCGGCAGTGTTTGTCCCGTTCGTCGTCGGATTAGTTAGTCTGGCCGCATTCGTGTGGTGGCAGCAGCGGGCAGCGCAACCGATGCTGCCCCTCGATCTGTTCCGGCAGCGCAACTTCAGCGTGGGGAACGTCGCGACGCTTTTCATCTACGGAGGGCTTTCACTCGGTGGATTCATTGTCGTCGTGTATCTGCAGGAAGTCGCAGGTTTTGGGGCGACTCAGGCCGCCCTCGCGTTCCTCCCGTCGTCTATCGCCATCATTGTGTTGTCGTCGTACTTTGGCGCTTTGAGCGGCAAATATGGCCCGCGACTTTTCATGACAATTGGGCCGTTGCTGGCGAGTATCGGCTATGTGACGTTCCTGTCGATGCAAGAGAGCGTCAACTATTTCACTCAGGTTTTACCTGGAGTCGTGCTGTTTTCGGTCGGGATGTCGATCACGGTCGCTCCGCTAACGTCCGCGATCCTTGGCGCAATTTCTGCCCAGCAGGCCGGTATCGGTTCTGCTGTCAACAACGCAGTATCTCGAATCGCGAGCCTTGTCACCGTCGCGCTTGTTGGCGTCATCGTTGTCGGCGCGTTGAACGTGGAGAACTTTCACCGCGTTGTCCTGGTCACAGCAGCGCTGCTCTTTAGCGGCGCGGTCGTGTCATTCGTGGGCATCCGCAATTCTGGTCATGCAGAGGACGAACCAACGTCGGCCGCTCCGATTATTGCCCCGTAGCTAAGCCAGCTGAGGGGCGGAAAGCAGAAGCAACGCAACACTCACGAGCGCCGCAGCGATGGTGATTCGAAAGAGTAGCCGTTTCATCGAATTTCGGATGACGAGGACGATGCTGGCACCGGCCAGAACGAACGTGATGGCAAGGCCAACGAGTGAGATAGCGCCGATATCGTTCCCGGGGCCCCAAACGATCGTGAGCGGTGCGGCAATCAGGCTGAGGGCGATGATGATCCCCGAGAGGCGCGCGCCGAGGCGGTGGGGGAGGCCGCGCACCCCGGTTGCGCTGTCATCGTCAAGGTCGGGCAACACGTTGCTGAAATGGGCGGCTACTCCCAGCAGTGCGCCAGCGAACAGCGCCCACCAGCGAGCAAGTTCGGGAGGGTCGGCGGCCAACGTGACTATTGCCGGCAGCGAACCAAAACCAACGATGTACGGAACTACCGATGCGGCGGTCGACTTGAGCCCCAGGTTGTAGAGCCAGCCGCTGGCGAGGAAAACTGCGTGGGCGACCGCGGGGAGCGGTCCGAGCAGAGCGGAAAGGGCGACCGACGTTGCCGCTAGGGTGATTGCCACTCCAGCAACCACAGCGGACGAAATTTCTCCACTGGCGATGGGCTTGTCGAACCGTCGGTTGTGGCGATCGCGTGCGGCATCCAACCAATCATTTGACAGCCCGATCGAGAGTTGGTTGCAGAGGATCATCAGAGTCACGACGGCGACTCGCCAGGGTTCGAGGCCAACACCCGCGGCAAGAACGGCGGCAATAAGAGAAACAACAACTGTCGGTCCGGGGTGAGACGACCGCAGAAGAGCGTGAACCATCCCGCAAGAGTAACGCGCCACGGTGCTGACATCGCAGACTCTCAGCCGCTGTGACCTATGTTAATCACGTGAATGAAGTTTTTGATGCCTCGGTGCTTGCCAGAAGGCTCCCCGGCACGTGGAGTGTCGTCGCTACCAATTTTCCGATGTGGCTTGATGGCACGCGTCACGACCCAGAATTTACCTATGACACTGTCGCGGGTGAAGAACTCACCTTGTCCGACACCGTGAGTTACACCACAAAAGCAGGCGAGCCCAAAACGATCGTGGGAACCGACCGATTGCGTGGTGACGAGTTCGTCTGGCGCGGTCAAGGCTGGCTCAAAGTGTTGACCAGTCGCTGGCACGTTGTCGGAGCAAACGACACCTTCAGCATTATCGTTATCCGCTTTGCCCGCTCTCGCCTTACCCCTGCCGGTATCGATGTTCTGGTGCGCAAAGACGCAACGGAGCCCGCCGTACGCTCAACCGTCGCTCACGCCACCGAGCAGTTCGGCATCACCGCCGAAGATCTTGCATCGCTCACTTGGCTTTAGAGAGCCAGAGCAACAGCGCCGTCTGATCCGAGTACGATCGCAGGATGGCTAGAGCGCGGCGACTCCTCTCCCGAGCGGGAGTGGTTGTGCTTGTGGCGACATTGCTGGGGTGCAACGCTGCCTCACCTCGCCAAGTCGTTCCCGCGCCGACCTTTGTGCCCCGCGCGGCCGCGCCGACGATCGACCCTGCCGACCGCTACGCGCAGGAGCGTCTCGCGAGTATGTCACTCTCCCAAAAGGTGATGAGCATGCTCATGGTGCACGTTCCGGGCACGCAACCGGGTGCCACTGTTCCTGCTGCCTATACCGGCGTCGGCGGATTTATTCTGATGGGCGACAACATCCCCGATTCGCTCGCTCAGTTGAGAGCTGAAACCGCGGCGCTGAGCCCGGAAGCTGGCTTGCCTGTTTTGGTCGCTACCGATCAGGAAGGGGGAATCGTTCGTCGAGTGCCCACTGACGATGCGCTCTCGGCAAGCGAGCTTCGTTCGCAAGCCCCTCAAGCGACATTCGACGCTTTCGCTCAGCGTGGCGCACTCTTGGAATCAGTCGGCATCTCCGTGAACTTTGGGGTTGTCGCTGACGTTGCCAGCGATCCGTCGAGTTTCATTTTTGAGCGGTCGTTCGGCTCGACGGGGGCAGATGCGGCGGCACGAGTAGCTCAAGCGGTCGCCGGTGAGTCACAAGTATTGTCTACGCTCAAACACTTCCCTGGTCACGGTGCAGCGCCGGGCGATTCACACTCAAGTATCCCCACAACAGCGGTAACTCTGAGCGAGTGGAATACCACCCACGCACTGCCCTTCGAAGCGGGAATCACTGCGGGTGCGCCGATCGTCATGTTCGGGCATCTCGCGTTTACGGCGATCGATCCTGAACCGGCCACGTTCTCGGCGAAGTGGCACGAAATTTTGAGGGATGACCTTGGTTTCGACGGAATAGTCATTACCGACGACATGGGCATGCTCGAGCGCTCGGGTGTGCCCGAGTATTCCGCGCAGGTCGCGAACGCGGTGCGCGCCATAAAGGCCGGAAATACGATGCTGCTCTATGTCGGGGAGGTCGATGTTGAGGGGATCGTCGCTGCCGTCCGCGCTGCCGTCGACGCCGGCGAGCTCGACGAATCAACGATCGACGACGCAGCGCTCAAACTGTTGAGCCTCCGCCGCGCGTTGTCCGGGGAGACTGGACGGTTCGTTCACTGTTCTGAAGAGTGCGTAGCGCTCGCGCGCTAGCTCGGTCGAGCCCGTGGGCCGCTGGGGCGTGACGTCGCGACGTCTAGCCGTTGTCGGACGCTCCGACAATTACCTCATGCACGCGACGCACGTCTTCTAGCAGCGATCCAATGAGGATCCAGTGCTCAGGATGCGGTGTGAGAACTGTCAGGGGTGCAGTCAGCGTGAGCAGATCTTTAGTCGGCGCCACGGATTCCCGCTCGCCTGGTGCCTGCCCTCTCAGTCGCAAATCGTGAGCGGCACGCTCGAGTTCGCGCGCGATCGAGACGACTACCGGGTCAGTCATGAGATTTGTGTCGTAGCGGTCATGAATAGCGCGAGCCATGCCGAGGGTGCGTGTGACGAGCACGGTCAGCATCGTGAATAGTTCTGTTTCACGCCGCAACATGCGGTGATGTTTGCTTTTTCGCGGATTGAGAGTGAGGCTGTCGGAACCCTTACGAAGCGCGAGGGATGCCGCATCACGTAAATCCCGAAGCACCCGGGCATCATCCAGAAGTTTCTTCAGATCTGCCTCCGATTGAGGAGTGCTGAGCGATCGGGCCAGCGATTCGAGCACCGCCGCAGTCTTCTTGGTGAGAGCAGCTACCGCGACGCGTGCCGGGCTGACGAAAACCGGAGCAACGATCGCGAGGTTGACGATTAACCCAATGAGAGCGCCAATAATCGTCTCGACGATTCGCTCACCAGCGTAGGCCGCGTTTTGGCCACCCAGCGCGAGAACAAGCATTGCGCTAATGGGAATCTGGTTGGCGGAACCAGCGCTCAAGCGCAATGCCCATGCCACCAAGACCGAGATGATGATGACACTCAGGATGACCCAGCTTTGATCGCCAAAGATCTGGCCAGCACCCAAGGCGATAGCCACACCAGCAACAACGCCGATGCTGCGTTCAATGCCCTTCTCAATGGATTGCGTGACGCTGGGTTGAACGACCAAGAGTGCAGCAATCGCGGCAAAAATAGGAAGCGGTTGTTGCAGCAAGAAGCCCGCAACGACCCACGCAATTACCGCTGCTACCGATGTCTTGAGAACCTGCAACAACGGTGAACGACGCGCGATAACGAGCGTCGTTACGAGTTTCACTTCAGGCTCGTTACTTTCGAGATCGCGTCGGCCGCGCGCACGAGAGCGAGGTGGCTGAGTGCCTGTGGAGTGTTGCCGGCTTGGCGTTCATTGACGGTGTCGTACTCCTCGCTAATGAGTCCGACATCGTTGGCGAAACCAACGAGACGATCCATCAACATGGTCGCGTCAGCGAGCCGGCCAGAGCTGGCGTACTGCTCTACCAGCCAGAAAGAGCACGCGAGGAACGGGTTCTCGCCCTCGGGTAGCCCATCGACTCCCGATTCCGTGAGATAGCGCAAGACAAGGCCGTCCACGAGAAGTTCCTCTTCGATTGCGGCAACAGTGCCGAGCATCCGGGGATCATCAGCAGCAAGGTAGCCAACCTGCGGAAGTTGCAGCAGCGACGCATCGACGCCGGTTCCGCCGTAGTACTGGGTGTAGGTGCCGCGCTCGGCATCCCAACCATCACGCTCGATCTCTTCATGGATCTCCGCGCGGATCTTGATCCACGTCTCGACAGGACCTTCGAGACCAAACTCTTCGACGGCTGTGATCGCACAATCTAGGGCGGCCCACAGCATCACTCGTGAATGCGTGAAGTGGCGCTCGGGGCCACGAATCTCCCAGATGCCATTGTCAGGCCGGTTCCAGTTGTCCTCAACGAAAGTCATCAGGGCACGCTGAAGCGGCCACGAAAAATCGTTCTCATGCACGCCGGCTCGACGGGCAGCCTGAAGGGCCACCATAACTTCGCCGAACACATCGCCCTGGAACTGATTGAACGCTCCGTTACCGATGCGGACCGGGCTCGCGCCTTCGTAACCGGGGAGAGAATCGAGCTCGCGTTCCTCGAGCCAACGTTCACCGGAGAGACCGTACATGATTTGCACATCAGCAGGATCTCCTGCGATGGCCCGCAGCAGCCAACGGCGCCAAGCCTCAGCTTCCGCGACATAGCCGTGATCGAGCAATACGTGCAAAGTGAGCGCTGCGTCACGTAACCAGACATACCGGTAATCCCAGTTGCGGCTGCCACCGAACCACTCAGGAAGACTGGTCGTAGCGGCGGCAACGATTCCGCCCGTGTCTTCGTGAGTCAGTGCGCGAAGCACCAAGAGTGAACGCTTGACGATCTCCGGATATTTCTCCGTCGGCTCGCAGTGCGAAGCCCAGCTATTCCACCACTCGCTAGTGTGTGCAAGCACCTCGTCGACATTGACGGCGGAAGGTGGGTTGCGATGTGCTGGATACCAGGTCATCGTCAGGTCGCGGGTCTCGCCAGCGCTAATAATGAAGTTCGCGGTGTGCTTGTGGTCGGCCGAGTGCAACTCAATGCCGCGAGCAACGATCGCGTCGGGTCCGGCAACAGCGATAACGGCGTGGCCGCCGGCTTCTGGCGCTTGACGCAACCAGGGCAGCGCAGTGGCGTACCCGAAGCGGATAAGCAGCTCAGTATGCATCGCAACGCTTCCACGCACTCCACGGATTCGGCGCACGACATCGGCACGACGATTTCCATAAGGCATGAAGTCAATTACTTCGACTTCACCTTCAGCAGTCACCCACGTGGTGATGAGGGTAAAAGTGTTCTCGCGATATTTGCGAGTGACGGTGACCGTGGCGGACTCGTAAAGACTCGCGACAGGCGCAACAAGCCAGCGTCCGTGATCTTCGTTGCCCAGCAATGCTCCGAACATCGACGCGGAGTCGAATCTCGGAAAGCAGAGCCAGTCAATGCTTCCATCGCGGCCGACAAGTGCAGCCGTCTGACAGTCGCCAATAAGGGCATAGTCTTCGATTGGTAACGCCATAAGACAATCATTGCAGCGTCGGAAGCGTGCTCCCTGCACATCCGGCTATCGTGCGTAAAAATTAACAATCGAAGTCGAATCAGCTGAACAGAAATTCACTCGAGAGTGGGGCTGGATTCAATCGTTGATGAGCCCGAGTTCTCGTAGTTCAACTGCTAAACGGGCGCCATCAGGGGCAAATCTCCACGGGACAGACGACTGACTTTCGCGCTCGGCCATTTTGCTTCGGCCTCCAGCAAGCACAGCTTCCCCCGTCGATAGCTGCCGAATTGCTACCGCAGCGACATTCTCGGGGTGGCTGGCCGAAAACTCACCGTAAATTTCTTCGTCATGTTGTCCGTCGTCGCCGACAAGCAGCCACTTGATCGCCGGGAACTCGGCCGCGAGTCGACGAAGACTGTCTTTCTTGTGTTCCGCACCGCTACGGAACCATCGGTCGTGGGTCGGTCCCCAGTCGGTCAGGAGCATGGCTCCGCGGGGATAGAGGTTTCGTCTGAGGAAACGCGTGAGTGTCGGGGCAACATTCCACGCTCCGGTCGACAGGTAGATCACCGGCGCAATCGGGTTCGCGCGCGCTAAACGGTCGTAGAGCACCGCCATGCCCGCAACGGGGCGTCTCGCGTGTTCGTCGAGGACGAAAGTATTCCAGGCGGCCAGAAGCGGTCGGGGGAGGGCGGTGACCATGACAGTGTCGTCGACATCAGAGATGATGCCAAAATCTGCCTTTGGGTCAACAACAAAAATGTGGGCAATGGTGGCGTCGGAGCCTGCGGAGTCGAGGGATGCCGTTTGCCAACCCGGAGTGAGGGCGACAGCCACTTGCTCATCGATAACACCACCACGGCCCGGAGTGAGCTGAACCTCAGTGCCTCCGATGGTGACGGTAACGACCTCGTCGTTGACGGGAATGCTGAAGAAGCTGCGCCAACCGCGAACCTTTTCGGCACGCTTCTTCGATGTCTCGGTTCCGCGGGTGAGCACCACGCGGCAGAGCACCCGAACCCACGTTGTCGCGCCGTAGCTGCTGTACGGAATGATCGTCGTCGTTAGCCCACGTTTGCGACCGCGGCGCTCTCGCCAGCGATGGAATGCGTCCTCGATTCGAGCCGCGCGATGCAGAATTTCTCCTGCAGCCTGCGTGTGCGTGTGGGCTGTGCCGAGTCGAGCCATTGCACCAGCCTAGGGTCACACAGCCTTTCTAGCGGCACAGCGGCTCAGAGTTCTATTGCGCTGGCTGAGGCTCAGCGAACAATTTTTCACTCAGGACGGCAGATGCCGCGACTGTCGCACGCACCAAATCTTCGTCGCCGCGAACGCGTGGGTCGATCCATGAGTCGATGGAATCCCGGGCAACGATGACGGGCATCCGGTCATGGATATCGGCCAAAGCCCCCGTCGCCGCCTGCGTGAGCATGGTGGTGGTGAGATGCCAGCGCGCAGGATCGTCGGAGGAAAGCGCTGGATCTTGCCACCAGGAATACAGCCCGGCAAAGAACAGTAAGCCGTCAGGCGAGGTGATGTAGTGCGGGACGGATGTGCTCCCGTCCTTTTTGGTCTCGAAGTAGCCAATCGACGGAAGCACGGCTCGTTGGCGCACGACGGCGCCGCGAAACGTGGGTTTTTGGGTGACTGTTTCACTGCGTGCATTGAATGTCGCGTTCCTGCCACGCAACACGCGGGAAAAAGGCGGCGTCAACCACCATTGGGCTAGTGCGGCACGCGGAACAAGTGCTGAGCCCGGATCGGTGCGATCTTCATGACTATTGAGCAGGATCGGAACCTGATCGGTGGGGCGCACAATGGGCGTAGCGAGCCAATCCGCTTGCCATTCTTCCGGTGGTCTGCCCGTTGCGGTAACGAATTCAGTGATCATTTGGTTGACTGTGTCATCCATGGCAAATCGTCCACACATACCGCAACTGTAGAACGTTTGTCGAAAAGTGGACCACTTACTGCCTAGAACAATCGTTCTAAAGGTTAGGATTGATCAGACACCTAGAAGGGGGCCATCGTGTCCGCACATACAACTATTGACATCGCGGCTGAACCAGCAGTCTCGCTTCGTAACGAACCAGTGCAAGCACGAAGCACTGCGCGTCTTACCGCACTACTCGATGCAGCTGCATCGATTGTCGACGAGGTCGGCATTGAGCGACTAACCACCGCTATGGTCGCCGAACGCGCCGGAGCGTCGATCGGCACCGTTTACCGCTACTTCCCTGACCGTATCGTGTTGCTTCAGGCCTTGGGCTCGCGCAACTTCGAGCGCGTAATGGCGCGCATCACTGATGCGATCAAGGATCCAGCTCACGCTGACTGGCGCGGCGCGCTCAGCACCGCTTTTGCCTCGGTCATTGATACCTACCGCACCGAGCCCGGTTTCCGTGGGCTCCGCGTAGGGGATCAGCTTGATTTGCGCCCATTGCCCAACGGCCGTACGCACAAGTCACTCGTGGCTGAGCGCATTGTCGATGCACTGTCAACTCGCTTCGGAGTAGAAAATTCCGCTGCGAGTCGATTTACTCTTGAAGCGGGCCTTGAGATGAGCGATGCACTCGTTGCTCGGGCGTTCCTCACGAACCCACAGGGTGATCAGGAATTTATCGACATAAGCACCTCGGCCGTACGCGGATTCATTGGTGACAACATCGGTTGGTAATTATTTCGGTTTAGCGTGAATCTGCAAAGTTATGCCCAATCGGGAATGACAGCGGCGTCGAATACTGTTTAGCTAATTGTGCTGGCAAGTGTCGATCCGCGCAGGAGCGCGAGGAATGAGCCGAAATTATGATTGAATTTCGAGCAGTAACCAAGCAATTTGGCGACGGTACCGTCGCTGTAGACAATTTTGATCTCGTGATTCCTTCACGCAAGATCACCGTGTTCGTTGGATCGTCAGGTAGCGGTAAGACCACGCTGCTCCGGATGATCAATCGCATGGTTGATCTCACTGAGGGCGATATCGACATTGATGGCGACAGCATCATGAGCAAGGAGCCAGTGGCTCTCCGGCGCAGCATCGGCTATGTGATGCAAAACTCGGGGTTACTGCCGCACTTCAAAGTCATCGACAACGTGACGACGGTGCCGGTGCTCAATGGCGTTCCGAAGAAACTGGCGCGCGCTCAGGCGCTCGAGCTTCTCGACACCGTTGGGCTGAGCCGCACGCTCGCTAATCGCTACCCGAGTCAACTCTCGGGCGGGCAGCAGCAGCGCGTCGGCGTAGCACGCGGCCTAGCGGCCAACCCCAACATCTTGCTGATGGACGAGCCCTTTGGCGCCGTTGACCCAATTGTGAGGGCTGAACTCCAACAGGAGATCATTCGGCTGCAGCGCGAGCTCGACAAAACGGTGGTGTTCGTCACGCACGATATTGATGAGGCCTTCCTGCTCGGAGACCAAGTTGTCATCCTCGAGAAATCTGCGAAAATCGCGCAAGTGGGCAGCCCGACCGAGATCATGTCGAACCCTGCCAGCGACTTTGTCGCTGATTTCATCGGCACCCAACGCGGAAAGCGTGCGCTGTCCTTGAAGAAGACTGCATCGGGAACGATCGTGGTCGACAGCGAGGGCCGCAGCGCTGGCGTACTAGTCGGTGGATCGAGTCAATAGTGACGTGGATCATCGGCAATCTCGATTTGATCTGGGCGCTCACGATTGAACACGTTCGACTGAGCATTCTCCCGATCCTTCTCGGCTTTCTCATCTCAATTCCCTTGGGATGGTTCGCTTATCGTTTCAAGCTCACCCGCGGAATCTTGTTGACCGTGGCCGGCCTGCTCTACACGATTCCTTCCTTGGCGCTGTTCGTGATCTTGCCGCCGCTGCTCGGAATCAGCTTCCTCAGCGAACTCAACATCACTATTGCGCTCACGCTGTATGCCGTCGCGATCATGGCGCGTTCAGTGGCGGACGCGCTCTCATCAGTCGATCCCGCGATTCGTCAGTCGGCAACCGCCGTGGGATTTGGCGGATGGCGGCGGTTCTGGACGGTTGATTTTCCTCTTGCCGGCCCTGTAGTTCTCGCAGGGTTGAGGGTGGCAGCCGTTTCCACCGTGAGCTTAGTCACCGTGGGCATCCTGATCGGAGTCGAGAGCCTCGGTTACCTCTTCACCAACGGATTCCAGCGTCGAATTATTGAAGAAGTTTTTGCCGGTGTCGTCATGACGGTGATTGTCGCGCTGCTTATCGACCGCGCGCTCGTACTTCTGGGTCGGCTGCTCATGCCGTGGGCGACAGTCAAGAAAACTAAATCCACCCAGCGCAATCTCACTGTTCAAGGAGCATCCTCGTGAATCTTCTTGTCGAAGCAATGCAATGGCTGTTCTCCCCGGAACGGCTTGGTGGAAGCAACCCGATCCCGCTCCGCATTGAAGAACATCTCTTCTACACTTTTATCTCGGTGGCGATAGCGGCCATCATCGCTATTCCGATCGGCTTCTATATCGGGCATACCGGCAAGGGCCGCGATTTTGCGGTTGGGCTCTCTGGCGCGGCCCGCGCACTGCCATCGTTCGGCTTAATTTTGTTCTTGGTGCTCTTGATCGGTGTCGCCCAAGCGCAACTTCAACTAGCCGCGATCACCGCTTTCGTGTTGCTCGCTATCCCTTCGATACTCGCCGGTGCGTACGCGGGTGTCGAAGCCGTAGATCGTCGCGTTATTGACGCCGCGCGCGCCGTCGGAATGACCGAATGGCAGATCCTCTGGAAGGTGGAAGTGCCGATCGGTCTTCCGCTGCTCATCGGAGGTCTTCGCGCGTCGACGCTCCAAGTGGTGGCCACGGCCACGCTCGCGGCCTATGTCGGCCTCGGAGGCTTGGGAATCTTCATCTTCCGCGGGCTTCCGCTGCAACGCTACGACGAGATGTTGGGCAGCGCGCTTCTTATTGCCGCGCTCGCGCTCGCACTCGATGGAATATTCGCACTCATTCAGCAATTCGCAATTCCCCGCGGAGTTTCGGCTGGGCGTGCTAAAGATGTCCGCACGTCGTCACCTCGACGACGCACGGTGGCAGCACAAGCTGTCCAAGAAAGAAGAGGATAGAAATGTTCACAGCTAAGAACAAAGGCCGGCTCGCGCTTGGCGCAGCCGCGGTCGGGGTGGCAATCGCCCTGTCAGGGTGTGCAACTAGTGATCCCCTGGACACTGGATCGAGTGACGACAACGCCAACAGCGAGACCATCGTTGTTGGATCGCAGGCGTACTACTCCAACGAAATCATTGCCGAGATCTATGCTCAGGCACTTGAAGGCGCAGGATTCGACGTGGAACGCCAGTTCCAAATCGGACAGCGCGACGTCTACCTTACCGCGCTTGAAAGTGGCGACGTGGATCTCATTCCTGAGTACACGGGTAACCTTCTCCAGTTCTACAAGGCCGACACCACGGCGACCGCGTCGGAAGACGTATACGCCGAACTCGCAGGCGCACTGCCTGAGGGCCTCACCGTTCTCGATCAGGCCGCGGCTACCGATCAGGACTCCTACAACGTGACCGCCGACTTCGCAGCGGAAAACTCGCTGACGAGTCTTGCGGACCTCGCCGGGGTCAGCGACCTCAAGCTCGGTGGAAACGCCGAACTCGAAGAGCGCCCCTATGGTCCCGCCGGACTCCAAGACGTTTATGGTGCGACCGTTGGCTTCACTGCCACGGGAGACACCACCGTTGACGCCTTGGTTGCGGGCACCATCAACATCGCCAACGTCTACAGCGCAGATCCGCGCATCCAGACCGAAAACCTCGTGTCCTTGACGGACCCGGAAGGTCTGTTCCTGGCATCCAACGTCGTTCCGCTAGTGAACGCCGATGTTGCCGACTCGATTGCCGACGTCATCAATGCGGTAAACGCCAAGCTCAGCCCTGAGGGCCTTGTTGCTCTCAACGTGCAGAGCACAGTCGACAAGATGTCCTCAGACGACATCGCCAGCGCTTGGTTGAGCGAGAACGGCCTCAGCTAGCACCCACGAATGGCTTAGCCAGTAGAGGGGCGGATGCACGTGCATCCGCCCCTCTACTCTGTTAACGGCTGGGCAGAGCCAGCGATCATGGCGGGCGATCGCGGGAGCGCTACTCTTCGTCGTCGCGATGGTCCATGTGGCGCAACTGAGAGCGATGGAGAAGTTTTTTGGCGATGAGAGCGATGATCGCAATGGCCGCGATGACGCCGACAAAAACGTAGCCGGCGTAGTGAAGCTGGTCGAGTAGCTCCCGGAAACTCCCCGCCGTCAGGGCACCGACGGAGACGTAGGCGATTGACCAGATGCTCGTGGCCGGTACCGTCCACGCCATAAAAGTGCGGTAACGCATTGTGCTCATACCTACTGTCACGGGAATGAGCGAGTGCAGCACCGGCAGAAAGCGGGAAATGAAAACGGCGATGCCGCCGCGGCGGCCGAGATAGCGCTCAGCTTGAACCCAATGCTGCTCGCCGATGCGTTTGCCCAACCGAGAATGCCGAATCTTTGGGCCGAAATAGCGCCCAAGAGCGAAACCGACGCTCTCGCCGATCAAGGCACCCACAACCACAACAGCGACAAGAATTGTCGCCTCGAAGACGCTGCCGACCGCGCTGCTAGCAACCAAAACCACCGTGTCTCCTGGCACAAGTAGCCCGACCAGGATCGACGTTTCCAACATGATTGCGACGCCAGCCAAGGCAGTTCGCAGCACCGGATCGACCGACTCAACGGTGTCGAGAATGTACGTCAGAGCACTATTGACCCACTGGCCAAAGTCGACGCCCGCAGCGCTAGATTCAGCACTCAGCACAAGGTCAACGGTGTTCACGGAATGAGCCTAGCGAGGCTAACCGAAAACAGACTGGCTAAATAGTGCGAGCCAGAGCCCCCAGTCGCGTGCGCCACTGCTCCAGACGGCCCGGCTTCTCTGCGACCGCAGGCCCATCGACCCACTCTGAGACAATCCGAATACCGTGCAGAGCATTCACGACCCACACCTCGGTTTCTGCCAGCTCGGCAGGCGTCACCGCCTCCTCGTGAGTGTCGAGGCCAAGCGCGCGGGCCAGAGTGAGCACGCTGCGCGCCGTAACGCTATCGACGCGATCGAACTCAGCGGGTGGTCCGCACAAGATCTCACCTCGCCACCAGAGAATCGCACTGTACGCCCCCTCGATGACGTAACCATCCTCGGTCAGCAGAATCGCTTCGTCGGCACCATGGTTTCGAGCACCCGTATTTACGAGACCCAGGGCTACAAGATCTGGGCCTTTCACCGTCGGCTGAGTGCGAGGATCATCGCCCGTGAAACTGATCACCTTCGCCGAGCGGCGCAATTCCGGGTTGGCGCGCAGGCGCAGAAAAAAGTCGCCTCCGCGAAGCTCAACCCGCGGAAACCACGTGCCAGCGCGGGGGAGGGCCGCGACAGCAGAAGTGAAAAAATTCTCGGCAGAATCGTGCAGAGTGGCGGGCACGGCATCCATAAATCGTTGGCGGTGCAAATTGAGCGCGAGAATCTTGCCGGCGTCAACTAGCCAGGAATCGGCCACCGTCAGTGGGGTTTCCGGGACGTCTAACGGCATTACTTCGATTAGTTGATCGTTCTGCCACCGATAAATTGCGTCCGCACTCATAGTCTTAGGTTATGCGCTCTCGCGTTCTTACTGCCGCCCTGCCGCACTGGGTCGACCCCGCGGCGGTGTTCGGCGAACTCATGAAGATTAGCGCTGACAACGTTGCTGGCGCGGTGTGGCTTGATAGCGGGGTGACAGCCTCCACCGGCCGCAGCTACCTCGCCGTGTCTGAGCGTGCTGTGCTCAGCAGCGACCTCACGGAGCCTGTTTTCGATTGGATGCGCCGCGAGTTTCACCCCGTCGACGTTGATGTCTCTGAGGTTCCTCCCGGTTTTCGGCTGGGCTGGGTCGGTTGGCTTGGTTACGAACTGCGCGGTGAATCGCTCGGAGTGGAAATTACGACGCCAGCGTCGACCCCGGATGCGGCGTGGCTGTGGGTAGACCGGATGCTGGTGTTCGACCATGGGCTGCAATCGCTGAGCCTGCTGGCGCTCGGCGACAGCTGGACGGGAGAACTCGCCCAGTGGCGCGACGATATGCACGCCCTCGTCGCGGCGGCGGAGACGACCGCGGAAGCGGTAGCGGACGCGGCGGTGAATCCAGCGGCGGCAGTCGCGCGCACGCAGCCTACGTCGCGGGAAAGCTTGAGAACCACCACCGCCGATGTTGACGATGCGGTCGATGCGCCGACCGCGGTGTGGCGTGATTCCGACGCCAGCTATCTCGCAATGATTGCTGCGTGCCAAGACGCAATTGTCGAGGGAGACGCCTATCAGCTGTGTCTCACAACAAGCGTTCACGTCGATCGCATCGTCGATCCCGTGGCAGCGTATCTCGCGTTGCGGGCAGCGAATCCGAGCCACCATGGCGGATTTTTGCGCGTTGGGGAGACCTCGCTACTGAGCTCGACTCCCGAACAGTTTCTCTCGATTGACCCCAGCGGGGAGGTCGAAACAAAACCCATCAAGGGAACGCGTCGCCGCGATCTCGATCCGCTCGAAGATGCGCGGCTGCGTGACGAGCTTCTCGCCAGCGACAAGGAGCGCGCGGAAAATCTGATGATCGTCGACCTCATGCGCAATGATCTCGGGAGAGTGTGCGAGGTTGGCTCGGTCACGGTGCCGAAACTGTTTGATATTGAAAGCTACGCCACGGTGCACCAACTCGTCAGCACCATCCGGGGTCAGTTGCGGCCCGAGGTGAGTGCTGTCGATGCGATCGAGGCTTCTTTTCCGGCCGGATCGATGACGGGGGCGCCGAAACACTCCGCGACCCTCATCCTCGACGCTCTCGAGACTGGCCCGCGCGGAATTTACTCTGGCGTGTTTGGGTATGTTGGGCTCGACGGTGCCGTGGACCTGGCGATGGTCATCCGCTCCATTGTGGTGGATGCTCGGGGTTCGACGATCGGTGCCGGCGGCGGAATCACTGCCCTCTCGGTTGCCACCGAAGAGCTTGCTGAGGTCAAGTTGAAGGCGGCAGCCCTGCTGAGAGTGCTCGGCGTTCGGGTTGACTAAGCGGTCGCGCATCCGCACCCGACTGTAGCGAACGACCGGTCTACGCTGCGGCTGTGTACTGTGAGATACGTCAACTCATAGACAATGGAATAACCCGACACGTTTTGGCCCCCTCGAGCGCGGCCGTGAGTTGGGTAATCTTGGATCTTCCCTGTAACGAATTGAGAGTGTTTACGTGACTGAGCAGCCCAACTTTGCTGATGCACACGATGATCGCGATGCAACCCCCGGCTATGACGTCGCGGCCATCCACGCGAAGTGGCAAGCCAAGTGGGACGAGCTAAAGCCGTTCGCGACGAGTGACCCTGACGACAAACGCCCGCGCAAGTACATTCTCGACATGTTCCCGTACCCCTCAGGCGACCTTCACATGGGGCACGCTGAGGCGTATGCGTTTGGTGACATCGCGGCGCGCTACTGGCGTCAGCGTGGCTTCAACGTGCTGCACCCCATTGGATGGGACTCCTTCGGTCTTCCTGCCGAGAACGCGGCCATCGAGCGCGGTATTGACCCTCGTGGTTGGACATACGACAACATCGAGCAGCAAAAAAAGAGCATGAAGCTCTACGGCGTCTCGTTCGACTGGGATCGTGTTCTGCACACGAGCGACCCCGAGTACTACAAGTGGAACCAGTGGTTGTTCCTCAAGATGTACGAAAAGGGCCTCGCCTATCGCAAGGACTCCTGGGTCAACTGGGACCCGATAGACCAGACCGTTCTTGCGAACGAGCAGGTTCTGGCCGACGGCACGTCCGAGCGTTCCGGCGCAGTCGTTGTCAAGAAGAAGCTCACGCAGTGGTACCTCAAAATTACCGACTATGCCGACCGTCTGCTCGATGACCTGAACCAGCTTGAGGGTGCGTGGCCGTCGAAGGTGCTGTCGATGCAGCGCAACTGGATCGGCCGTTCAATCGGTGCCGACGTTGACTTCGAAATTGAGGGTCGCGACGAGAAAGTCACCGTCTTCACGACGCGTCCAGACACGCTCTACGGCGTCACTTTTATGGTTGTTGCCCCCGATGGTGACCTCGCTGCTGAGCTCGTTGAAAATGCGAGCGACGACGTTAGAGCGTCGTTTACCAGCTATCTTGAGCAGACTCAGAAGCAGACCGAGATCGAGCGCAAGGATGCTGGTCGCCCCAAGACTGGTATCCCGCTTGACCGTTTTGCCATCAACCCGGTGACGGGCGAGCGAATCCCGATCTGGGCTGCCGACTATGTACTCGCCGACTACGGTCATGGCGCGGTTATGGCTGTGCCGGCCCACGACCAGCGTGACCTCGAGTTCGCGATCAAGTTTGACCTGCCCGTGCGCGTCGTTCTCGACACGAATGCTCCAATCACCGGAGCAATTCCTGTTCTCGAGCTCGATGAGAACGGCATGGCGATCCTTCCGGATGACCTACCGCCGTTGAATCCTCGCGACACTGGCAAGTCGTTGCAGGGCGATGGCCGCATGATCAACTCTGGGCCGCTCGATGGGCTCAGCAAGAGCAACGCGATCAAGAAGATTGTTGAACAGCTCGAGGCTGCCGGAACGGGCCGTGCTGCGAAGACGTACCGCTTGCGCGACTGGTTGATCAGCCGCCAACGCTTCTGGGGAACCCCCATCCCGATCATCCATGGCTCGGATGGCGAACTCATTCCGGTTCCCTTCGACCAGCTGCCGGTTGAGTTGCCGTCGACCGAAGGGCTCGACCTGAAGCCCAAGGGCAAGTCGCCTCTCGCTGCCGCCGAAGACTGGATCAACGTTGAAGACCCGCGCGATGGTAGCCCTGCTCTTCGCGACGCTGACACGATGGACACCTTCGTCGACAGCTCGTGGTATTTTTTGCGGTTCCTTTCGCCGAACGACCCCGATAAGGCGTTCGACCCGGCAGAGGCTGAGAAATGGGCTCCCGTCGACCAGTACGTCGGCGGAGTAGAGCACGCGATTCTGCACCTGCTTTACTCGCGCTTCATCACGAAGGTTCTTTTTGACCTCGGCTATGTGAGCTTCACTGAGCCTTTCAGCGCTCTGCTCAATCAGGGCATGGTGCTCTCTGAGGGCAAGAAAATGTCGAAGCGCAGTCGCAAGGCTGTTACCTTCTCCGGCGAAATTGCGGAGCACGGAGCAGATGCTCTGCGCCTGACCCTCGCGTTCGCTGGCCCGCCCGAAGAAAACATCAACTGGGAAGATGTTTCTCCTCCCGCATCCCACAAGTTCTTGGCTCGCGCTTTCCGTCTCGTCGGAGATGTCACGAGTGCACCCGAGATCGAGTGGAAGACCGGCGATATCGCGCTGCGTCGTGCCACTCATCGGTTCTTGGCGGATGGCCCAGGCCTCGCAGAATCCCTGAAGTTCAACGTGCTTGTTGCTCGCATCATGGATCTCGTGAACACGACGCGCAAGGTGATCGACAGTGGCGCTGGTGGCGGGGATGCGGCTGTTCGTGAAGCTGCAGAGGTCATCACGATCGCACTGAGCCTATTTGCCCCGCACACGGCCGAAGAGATGTGGGAGAAGCTTGGTTACGAGCCCACCGTTGCCCTCGCCGGATGGCGCAAGGCAGAACCTGCGCTTCTCGTCGAAGAGTCGGTGACCGCCGTTGTGCAAGTGGATGGCAAGGTCCGTGACCGTCTCGAAGTCTCGCCGAAGATTGATGTGGCGGCGCTCGAGGCACTTGCTCTGGCCTCTGAGGTCGTTATGCGAAGCGTTGGCGACCGCGAGATCATCAAGGTCATCGTGCGGGCGCCGAAGCTCGTCAACATTGCGACTCGTCAACAGCCCACAGAAGGCTAGGCCGCTTCACACATTGTAGCTAAGCGAGCTCCGAGAGATCGGGGCTCGCTTAGTTTTTGTGCGTGGAAGAGTTTGAGCAAGCGAGACGTGCCCGATTGCGGCTACGTGTTGGGGCAGTCGTTGTACTCGTCTTGGTCGCTCTTGGCTGCGCAGTGCTGGCGACGGCGCTTACCGCGCGGCCAGAACCTACCGAGATTTCTCGGGCCGAGCCTGGGGAGAACGGCGTCGAAGCCTCGTTTGGGGCTCCGCCGGTTTTCGTTCACGTCACGGGAGCAGTTGTTCGGCCCGGCCTTTTCGAACTCGCGGACGGTTCCCGCGTTATCGACGCCATTGCGGCTGCCGGGGGATTTACCGCTACGGCCAATCGCGATGAGCTCAACCTCGCTCGGCTCCTGACCGATGGCGAACAGTTTGCTGTGCCCGTAGAGGGCGAACAGTCGGCGGATGCTGCAGCATCCGATTCGCGTGTGAACTTGAACACGGCAGATGCCGCAGCGCTCGACACCCTGCCTCGGGTCGGTCCGGCTATGGCGGCACGCATCTTGGCGTGGCGAGACGCCAACGGACGATTTGCCAGCATTGACGACCTGCGAAGTGTTTCGGGTATCGGCGACAAAACCTTCGAGGGGCTTCGCGAGTTGATTACCGTATGAGTCTCGATCTGCGGCTGAGCATCCCGGTTGCGCTTGCTTGGCTAGTTGCGGTGGTTCTGATTGGCGTTCCGCAGTGGGCGTTGGCCAGCACTCTAGCGTTGTGGCTGGCTGCGGGAATCGCCACAGCCTCAGCGCTCGTCTCGCGCCGGCGGCTGCTCACTAGCGTCGCTCTCGCGTGTGCGCTGGCAGCCCTCTGCTCGACTTCTGTCGCGATCCACGCGGATGCTCGTCAGCCTCAATCGCTGAGCGATCTTGCTGCTCGTCACAGCCAGGTCGAGGTGTGGGGAACGACGACCTCGGCGGCAAGCGCAGAGGCTGAGTACTTTCACGCGCAACTCACCGCAGTTGTTGTCGAAGGGAAAACGGTGCCGCTGAGTTCCCCGGCACTGGTATTTCGAGAGAGCGATCGTTTCAGTGAAGACAGCGCATCGCAGCCGCCCCAGAATCCGGAATGGGGGATCGGAGTCGCTTTCTCGGTTACCGCAACGCTGACGGCAACGGAGCCGGGTGACGGCAGAGCAGTGCTGGTGTTTTCTTCGGAAGAACCGCAATGGCGTGCCGACCCGAACGGTGGTCTCGAGTGGGCGAACCACTTGCGGCGCACCTTTGCTGCAGCAGCCGAGATCCTTCCCGGCGGTGGCGGGCAACTAATCGGTGGGCTTGCGATCGGAGACACTGCAGCGGTAAGCGAGGAACTTGACGCGGCTATGAAGACGAGCTCGTTGAGTCACCTCACAGCGGTTTCGGGCGCCAACTGCGCCATTGTGGTGGGGCTGATCATGGCTCTCGGCGGCCGAATCGGCGTTCATCGTGCACTGCGGATTGCGCTCTCTGTGCTTGTGCTTCTCGCCTTTGTTGTGCTCGTCACCCCTGACCCCAGCGTTCTTCGGGCGGCGCTGATGGCGACTCTGGTGCTCATCGCGTTGGCAAGTGGGCGACCGATCCGCGGTATGGCGGTGCTCTCTCTTGCCGCAATCAGCCTCCTCGTGTTCGATCCTTGGCTGGCCCGCAACTTCGCGTTTGCGCTCTCCGTGTTCGCGACGGCTGGCCTCTTGCTCTTTGCGGAACCGCTAGCTCAATTTTTGGGGCGCTGGCTGCCGCGGTGGTTATCGCTAGTGATTGCGGTGCCTCTCGCGGCTCAGCTTGCGTGCCAGCCGATCCTGCTCTTGCTTCAACCCACGTTGCCCACCTATGGGGTGGTGGCGAATGTCCTTGCGGCGCCAGCGGCCCCGGTAGCCACTGTCGTTGGTTTAGCGGCCTGTGTGGCGCTATCGGTGTTCCCTCCGCTCGGCTTGGCGTTGTTGTGGATCGCCTGGTTGCCGTCTGCATGGGTGGCCGCCGTAGCCACGTTCTTTTCTGACGCGCCTGGTGCACGCATTCCTTGGTGGGAGGGGTGGATCGGAGTTGTCGCGCTTAGTGCGCTCACCGTGGTGCTGCTGGCTGCGCTCGTCATGAGAGGCCGCTGGCGCTGCCGCGCCATCACCACGCTTCTCATCGTTGCGACGGTCGTAGCCGCATCCGCCGCTGGCCTCGGCGTGAGTGCCGCTCTCTCGTGGCCGAGGGATTGGCAGTTCGCGCAGTGCGATGTCGGTCAAGGTGACGCTGTCGTTCTGCGCAGCGGTAAAGAAATCGCCCTCATCGATACCGGTCCTGATCCTGATCGACTCGACAAGTGTCTTGCACGCTTAGACATTGACCGAATCGACCTTTTGGTGCTTACGCACTTCGACCACGATCATGTGGGCGGCACCGAGGCGGTGGTCGGCCGAGTGGACACTGTGTTGGTAGGTCCGACCGGGTCTGCCAAAGATGAGGCGGTGATCGAAGTGCTTGCGGCGGCTGGGGCTCAGGTGCTTCCGACAAGCACGGGAGATCGCGGAGAGCTCGGCGAGTTGAGATGGAGCGTGTTGTGGCCTGGCGAGCGGCTTTCCGGCATCGATCCGGGCAACGATGCGAGTCTCGTCGTGGAGTTTTTGCCGCGACCAGACTGCATGCAGCAATGCCTCAGCTCAGTATTTTTGGGTGACCTAGGTGAGAGTGCGCAAGCGCGGCTCGTAGGTGAACGCCGACTCTCGCGAGTGGATGTCGTCAAAGTAAGTCATCACGGTTCTGCCGACCAATACGCGCCGCTCTATGTCGCTGTCAGCGCCACGCTGGGATTGGTGGGGGTCGGTGAAGAGAACGGTTACGGGCATCCCACCGCTGAAGCCCTCGACATGCTTGCGGAGGCGGGGATCTCGATCGCGCGAAGCGACACAGACGGATTGGTTTTAGTGTCGCCAACGTTGCGACCCGGCGCAGTCTCGTTGTGGTCGGAACGGCGCGTCAGTGCGCAAGGATAGGCTTGAGTAGCAGTTCTATGTGAGGAGTCTCGTGGCCGTTAAACCCCCAGCACGATCGGCGACAAAGTCGAAGGTCGCTATTCCACAGTTGACGTGGAACAAGGTGCGTCCGGCTCCCATTGTGTTGGTCAGTGGCACCGAAGGGTTCCTCGCTGACCGCGCGATTCGACTGTTGCGCGACACCCTGAAAGTAGAAGATCCCAGTCTCGAAGTGAGCGATCTCGAGGCGGATCAGTATTCTCCAGGAGAACTCATCAGCTTGGCGAGCCCGTCGCTTTTCAGCGAGCCGCGGATGATCCGGGTGACCAACGTTGAAAAGTGCACCGATGCTTTCATCACTGAGACCATCAAATATTTGGATGCGCCCGCCGAAGACACCTACGTGGTGCTGCGTCATGCCGGGGGAGTCAGGGGCAAAAAGCTGCTTGACGCGATTCGTTCTGGCGCCGGTGGCGGCATTGAAATCACGTGTCTCGATCTCAAGAAGGACGCCGAAAAGTACGACTTCGCGGCAGCGGAATTCGCCACCAAGCGCAGGCGGGTGACTCCAGGAGCTCTCCGCACGCTCGTCTCCGCATTCTCGGCCGATCTTGCTGAACTCGCCGCGGCGTGCCAACAACTCATCGCTGACGATGCCGATGAGATCAACGAGTCAACTGTTGCCCGCTACTATTCGGGGCGCGTAGAAACCAGTGCATTCAAGGTTGCTGACTCAGCAATCGCTGGGCGCTCCGGCGAAGCCCTCGTCCTATTACGCCATGCACTGGCTTCGGGTGCAGATCCGGTGCCGATCGTTGCCGCGTTTGCTTCGAAGCTGCGCACGATGGCGAAACTCTCCGGCGGTTCGATGTCATCGGGACAAGCCGCGAAAACGTTTGGTATGGCGCCGTGGCAGGCCGAGCGGGCGATGAAAGATTTGCGAGGCTGGAGTGATGCCGGGCTCGGCTCCGCGATTGAGGCGATCGCCGACACGGATGCTCAAGTGAAAGGTTTGGGGCGCGACCCCGTTTTCGCCCTAGAACGCATGATCTCAATTGTGGCGGCTCGCGGCAACTACTAGTCAACGGCTTAACGACAAAAGCCTCCAGCCGCGAACGGTGGAGGCTTTTGTTGTGTTCGGCGGTGTGCCGATCAGAGGTCTTTAGAGTGCTGCGACCTGCTTGGCGATGGCCGACTTGCGGTTCGCTGCCTGGTTCTTGTGCAGGACGCCCTTGCCGGCTGCCTTGTCGAGCGACTTGGCGGCAACCTTCAGGCTCGTGAGAGCGGCGTCTTTGTCGCCAGACTTGATCGCTGCGCGTGTTGCGCGGATAGCGGTCTTGACCTGGCTCCTGACCTGACGGTTGCGGTCTTGGGACTTCTTGTTGGTGCCGATGCGCTTGATCTGCGACTTAATATTTGCCACGTGTATGTGCTTTCTTGTTTGTGGATCAGAGATGGTGGGCGGCCGTGGAAGAGAATCGGTGTTCTGATTCCCGGCCGCGATGCGCATACTGTTCGACAAAGAACTATATGCATAAGCCAACAGGCAACATTACCAGCGCGGTGGAGCTATGGCAATTGCAACGCAATTGCGCGACCCCAGCGCCGAACAAACTTGTTTGTTCGGTTCCGGTGGAGCTATGGCAATTGCAACGCAATTGCGCGACCCCAGCGCCGAACAAACTTGTTTGTTCGGTCGGGCGGGATTCAGCTGTCTTGCCTGCCTTACCTTTCAAGAATAGTGCAGCACGTATCGTCCTGCCGGCGTGCCACGCCCTGCGTTCATTCCTCGGCGTTCGAGCGCGTGTTTCCCGCCGTGCTTCCGGGGGTTATCCCGATTCCTCGGCTGGTTCTGTTTTTCTATTCTCGAAGCATGACTTCTTCAACTGTTTCTGATTCTGTTCCCGATTCTTCCGTAGTGGTTCTCGAGCGATCTGACCACGATGGCCAGGCTTCGGAGGCAACTACCGAGCACCCCGAGCATCCCGAGCACGCTGAGGGAGGTTCGCCCTCATCCGCGGACTTCGCCGCTGCATCTTCGTCATCCACGCGACGTCCTTCTCGTACGATGAGCATTCTGGCGCTGAGTTTGGGCATCGCGTCGTTCTTTTTTGCGCAGAGCGTTGTTGTGCCGCTGGCCGCTATCCTCTTGGGAGTGTTTGGCCTGCGCGATGAGCCAACGGGCCGAGCATTCTCGATCTGGGGCATCGTTTTGGCCTGTGTTGCCTCGTTCGGCTGGATCGTTATCTTGGCGGGAATTGCCCTGTTCGCACTGCCGATCATCCTCTTTGCTGGCTTCTAGGCGCGTCGTTAGCGTTCCTCGACCAGTCTTTGGTGGCGCCCCGGCCTGTCGTTTAGGTCGGGTGCGCGCAGGATCGTCGGCTTCATGGGAGAATTGGGCGGATGTCTCCTCGCGCCTCTTACACACTTGAGCCTGCTTCGACCGATCCTGCGTTTATCCGCAACTTTTGCATCATTGCGCATATCGATCACGGCAAGTCCACCCTCGCTGACCGCATGCTTTCGGTCACGGGGGTTGTTAGCGACCGCAATATGCGGGCGCAGTACCTCGACCGCATGGATATTGAGCGTGAGCGCGGCATCACCATCAAAAGCCAGGCAGTACGCATGCCCTGGTCGCTTACCGACGAAAACGGTAAAGAGCAGGCCTACGCGCTCAACATGATTGACACCCCAGGCCACGTTGACTTCAGTTATGAGGTTTCGCGTTCGCTGGCAGCCTGTGAGGGTGCAATCCTCTTGGTCGATGCGGCCCAGGGCATCGAGGCTCAGACTCTCGCCAACCTGTACTTGGCGATGGAGAACGACCTGACGATCATCCCGGTGCTCAACAAGATCGACCTGCCGGCGGCTGATCCTGACAAGTACGCCGAAGAAATCGCTGGCCTCATCGGTTGCGATCCCTCTACAGTGCTTCGCGTTTCCGGCAAGACCGGCATCGGCGTTCCCGAGCTTCTCGACGAAGCAACGCGCCTCATCCCGGCTCCCGTCGGTGACCCAACCGCTCCTGCCCGTGCCATGATTTTCGACTCGGTCTACGACGCGTACCGTGGCGTCATCACGTATGTCCGCATGATCGACGGCAAGATGGCACCGCGCGAGAAAGTCATGATGATGTCGACGAAGTCGGCCCATGAGTTGCTCGAGATCGGCGTGAGTTCGCCAGAACCGACCCCGACGAAGGGTCTCGGCGTTGGTGAGGTTGGATATCTCATTACCGGTGTGAAGGATGTTCGACTGAGCAAGGTCGGCGACACGGTCACCAACTTTGCCAAGCCGTCGACACAGCCGCTCAAGGGTTACTCCGAGCCGAAACCGATGGTCTTCTCGGGGCTCTACCCGATCGATGGTTCCGATTATCCGGTGCTGCGCGAGGCTCTCGACAAACTGAAGCTCTCGGATGCCGCTCTGGTCTACGAGCCGGAAACGTCAGTGGCGCTTGGTTTCGGTTTCCGTTGTGGGTTCTTGGGCCTGCTGCATTTGGAGATCGTGCGTGAGCGTCTCGAGCGCGAGTTCAATCTCGACATGATCGCTACGGCGCCATCGGTGATTTACGAAGTGATGGGTGACGACAAGAAGTTCACCACCGTGACGAACCCGAGCGAGTTCCCTGGTGGCAAGATCGGTAGTGTGAGCGAACCGATGGTGAAGGCATCCGTTCTTACGCCGAAGGATTTCGTCGGAACGGTGATGGAACTCTGCCAGTCGCGCCGCGGAACCATGCAGGGCATGGAATATGTCGGAACCGACCGGGTGGAGCTTCACTACACGATGCCACTCGGCGAGATTGTCTTCGACTTCTTTGATCACTTGAAGAGCCGAACGCAGGGCTATGCAAGCCTCGATTATGAGCCAAGCGGACATCAGGAAGCCGACCTCGTCAAGGTCGACATCCTGTTGCAGGGTGAGGCTGTTGACGCGTTCAGCGCGATCGTGCACCGCGATAATTCGTATGCTTACGGCGTGCTGATGACCGAACGCTTGAAGAAACTGATTCCGCGTCAGCAGTTTGAGGTTCCCATTCAGGCAGCGATCGGGTCGAAGATCATCGCGCGCGAGTCGATTCGGGCCATGCGCAAAGACGTTCTTGCTAAGTGCTACGGCGGTGACATCAGCCGTAAGCGCAAGCTCCTCGAGAAGCAAAAAGAGGGCAAGAAGCGCATGAAGATGGTTGGCCGTGTTGAGGTTCCGCAGTCTGCGTTCATCGCAGCGCTGTCTGGTGAAGTCGAAGCCGGCAAAGAGAAGAAGTAGACGAAGTGGATGCCCGCACCTACCCCAATGCGCCCGTAACGTACGGCGCGGTCGGTGCCACGCGCGGCAGCACTTTTACCGTTCTTCCGCCGGAGGGCTTCCGCCGTGTCGAACGTAGCGCTCGGATTGGGCATGGGGATGAACGCTGGAATTTTGCACGCCAGCAGGTTCTGACGTGGGGCATCAAACGTCGCAGCGGATTTGGCGTGACGCTGCTGCCTCGTGACCCGCTCGGCAACTTGCTCGATCTGTCTCACGATAGTGATTCGCACCCTCAAGTTCGCCCCGGCGACACCATCGTCTTGTCGATCGGGCGTGGGCGGTTTACTGCACACGAGCCGGTGCGGGTTGTGTACGTCGTAGATCAGCCCAAGACCGCCGGGTTCGCGTACGGAACGCTAGAGGGGCATCCGCTGCGGGGTGAAGAGTCATTCATGATCGAACGCCGTGACGATAACTCTGTGTGGGTTACGGTCCGCTCGTTCTCGCGACCATCGTCAACGAAGTGGATGTTGCTGTCGCCTGCTTTGCGAATCTTGCAGTACATCGTGGTTGGCCGGTATTTGCGCGCGTTGGCTGGAGCAATTCCTTCGCACTAACTCGCCGCCGCACGCATTGCTAGCGGGTATTATCTGCGCTGGCTGAGGGCGGCGATTGCTCCAAGCACGTCGTCGAGCCCCTGTACGAGATCGTCAACGACGAGCACGGCGCCGGTCTCACGGAGGTCAGCTACCGAAAAGGCACCGGTCGCAACGGCGATGAATGGTAACGAGGCTGAGTCGGCGGCGAGCCCATCATTGGGTGTATCGCCGACGATCACGTGGGTGCCTTCGCCGAGCAGCGGAGCAACGAGCGACGTGAGGTGGTGTCGATCGGGGGAACGATCGCCGAAAAACGAATAGTCCCAGTCGAAGTCATCGATTGAGTACCCGGCGGCGACGAGTTTGATCCGGGAGTGCTGAGGGCCGTTGCCGGTCAGGAGGGCGTTTGTCCACCCGCGCTTGGCGACTTCGTGGAGGGCGTTGTGACCCCCAACGACGGCTTCGCGAACGAACCCGCTGTCGTGGGCTGCTTGGGTGCGCGCATCGAGTTCGACGAGGATGTCGTCCAGCAGAGTGGCGGGGTGCCCATTGAGTTCCAGGAGTTGTGCCAACAGCTGACCCTCTGTCATGCCATGAGGGTTGGAGATGAAGTGAACTGGCGGTGCACCGGTGACGTGGGTAAAGGCGTCGCGATAGACCGTCGCGCCCTCCCGGGAGTTGCGGATGAGGGTGCCGTCAATGTCCCACAGGATATTCGTTTTCACCGTTATATGCTCCCATGCGTAAGGTGCGACAATTGACGAGTCGCCGCACGCGTATGTCGTGGCGCGCTCACATTTTCAGCAGCTTAGGGGACTCGTTCGTGCCAGGTGCTTTGCCCATTGCCGATCCTGCCCCTCTCGATGGAGCGCTGCCGGACAGCGCCGCTGCGGGCTCGGAGACTCGACCGTGGAGCGTGTATATCCACGTTCCGTTCTGCCGGGTGCGGTGCGGTTATTGCGACTTCAACACGTACACCAGTGAGGAGCTGCGCGGCGCTAAGCGGTCTGACTACGCAACGGAAGCTATCGCCGAAATGGCGCAGGCATCCACGGTTCTGACTCAGGCAGGGGTCGCTCCTCGCCAAGCATCGACGATCTTTTTCGGTGGCGGCACTCCAACGCTGTTGCCGGTAACCGACCTCACGCGCATGCTTGCTGCTGCGCGCGACACCTGGGGCTTTACCTCGGATGTCGAGGTAACGACCGAAGCAAACCCTGACTCTGTAGACCGCGAGTATTTGCTTGCGCTCAAGGAAGCTGGCTTCACGCGCGTGTCCTTCGGAATGCAGTCGGCCGTTCCGCACGTGCTCGCGACGCTTGAGCGCACTCACGATCCTGAACGCGTTCCCTCGGTAGTGACGTGGGCCCGCGAGGTGGGGCTCGATGTGAGCCTCGACCTGATCTATGGCACTCCGGGGGAGAGCCTGGAAGATTGGGAACGTTCGTTAGATCACGCTATCGCTCAGAATCCCGATCACATTTCTGCCTACGCGCTCATTATCGAGACGGGCACGAAGCTTGCGGCGCAAATCCGTCGCGGGGTCGTTGCTGCGGTCGACGACGATCTGCAGGCCGACATGTATGAGTTGGCAGAGCAGAAGCTCAGTGCTGCAAGCTACGAGTGGTACGAGGTCAGCAACTGGGGCAAATCGAGTACTGACCCTGACGTTAGTAACACCAGTCGCCACAATTTGGGCTACTGGTTGGGAAACGACTGGTGGGGTATCGGCCCCGGAGCGCACAGCCACGTTGGTGGAGTTCGCTGGTGGAACGTCAAGCATCCCGCTGCCTATGCCGACCGCATTGCGGCCGGACACTCACCGGGAGCTGGCCGAGAGACGCTTGCAGACTCCAGCAAATATTTGGAGCACGTCTTACTGCGCACCCGAGTGCGAAACGGGCTTCTCATCAACACTCTCGATGCTGATGGACGCAAGGCGGTCGCCGGGCTCATTGCTGAAGAACTTGTAGAGGCGCGAGCCGCACTGAGCGGAACGATCGAGCTCACACTAAAGGGGCGCCTGCTCGCGGATGCCGTGGTGCGGCGCCTGCTCGCTGACGCCCCTATTTAGAGCGCGAACGTCGAGTTATTTAATGAACTCGATGGTCACCGGGTACTGGTACGCCTGACCGTTATTGGCGGCGACGGCCGCAATGATGCTGAAAATAAGTACTGCGATGCTGGCGGCAATTACAATCAGGTAGCCGATGACGACGATGCTGAGCACAGCGCCGACCGCATAGGCAATCGTCATCGTGATCTGGAAGTTCAACGCCGTGCGGGAGTGTGCTCGCACAAACGGTCCACGATCCTTGAGCACTAGGTAGCCGATCAGTGACGGCAGGAACCAGAAGAAGATACCTCCGACATGAATCAGCGTCGCCCAGAGCTTCTCGTCACTCGGACTCATCGGTTGGATCGTTGCGTACGGGGAAGCGGGAGGAGGTGTGGAATCTGACATGACTCCATTAAACCCTGACTCGGACAAAAAAGTAGTCCCGTGAGCCGAAGCTCACGGGACTATGCCCTACGGACTAGCCGTTGGGGCGAATTACTCGATGAGAGTTATTACTTGATGAGGCGAAGGGCGAAGGGGTAGCGGTAGTGCTCGCCGTCCTTTGCCTTCGTGAATCCAATGATGGAGAAGATGAGTCCAACGGCCCAGATTGCGAAGCTCAAGAGCGTCTGAACGATGGCGAAGAGCCCCAGCGTCACCACGGTAAGAATGGAGCCGATGATGAACAAGGCGACTTGCGCGATCGCCAACGTGATCTGGAAGTTCAGCGCCTCTTTCGCTTCGGTGTTGGTGAAAGCTCCGCGGGCCTTGAAGACCAACCAAATGATGAGTGCTGGTGGGAAGCTAATGATGCCGCCGAGGTGGGCGAAAGACGCCCACTGCTTGTCTTCGGCTTCTGTGAGAGGAGCGGCGGGCTGAGGGGCGGCTGGCTGGGGGGTTGCGTCAGTCATGTGTTCGTGCCTTTCAGGTGAACGAGGGAACTTCCCGGGTTTCATCGGAGTGCTCGGTGTAACACCTGAGCATTTCCACAATTAGGTAGCGCTCAAGTACACAGACACGCTAGCGCTATGACTCGCGCGGTGCAACGGGTATGTCCCGGTGTGTCGAGTAAGATTGGCAGTCGTACGGATTGAGTGCCAATCAGGAAAGGTGGGTGGTGGCATGGTTTCCGCCCGCGGACTTGACGTGCTTCGAGTCATCGTGCAGGACTACGTTGCTACGCGCGAGCCTGTCGGATCCAAGTCAATTGTTGAGCGACACTCCTTCGGAGTGTCAGCAGCAACGATTCGCAACGACATGGTTTTGCTCGAAGACGAAGAGCTCATCGCCGCGCCTCACACCTCGTCTGGTCGTGTACCGACCGATAAGGGCTACCGCATGTTCGTCGATCAGCTCGCCGATTCGCGCCCACTATCGAGCGCTCAGCGGCAAGCGATCGAGTCGTTTCTCGGTCAAGCTGATGACTTGGATGACGTGCTTGCGCGCACCGTGCGCATGCTGTCCCAGCTAACGAATAGTGTCGCTCTCGTGCAGTACCCTTCCCTTGCTACCGCTCGCGTGCGTCACATTGAGTTGGTGCCGCTGAGCCCCGTACGCATCATGACGGTATTCATCACCGATTCTGGCCGCGTCGAGCAACGACTTATCGATGTTTCAGAGCCTCTAGATGAAATTTTCCTGGGGGAGATGCGCGCCAAGCTGAACTCTGCGCTGAGTGGGCAGTCGCTGCCTGATGCAGCGGTAACGCTCGCCACTTTTGCGGAGATTTTCGCGGTCGAGCGTCAGGCGGTCGTCAGCCAAGTGGCATCAAGCCTGGTGGAACAAGTGTTTGCTAATCGTCATGACAAACTGGTTTTGGCGGGTACAGCAAACCTTGCGCGCACCGAGCAAGACTTCTCGGGCAGCATTTATCCCGTGCTTGAGGCAATAGAAGAGCAGGTTACGTTGTTGCGTCTCTTTGGAGAGATGGAAGTAACCAGTGGATCTGTTTCCACTCGCATTGGCAGAGAAAATGCAGAATTTGGACTTGAGGAGACATCTGTCGTAACTGGCGGATACTCCTCCTCGGGTGGTGGCATTGCACGCTTGGGCGTTTTGGGCCCAACACGCATGGACTACTCGAACAACATGGCAGCAGTTCGCGCGGTTGCGCGATACCTGTCGCGACTTTTGGAAGAAAATTGAGCTCGTAAGGAGCAATCGGAACTTTGGCAGATCATTACGAAGCACTCGGTGTTGCACGCGAGGCTACGCCCGAAGAAATCAAGAAGGCGTACCGCAAGTTGGCGCGCGAGTTGCACCCTGACGTCAACCCCAGCACGGATGCCTCCGAACGATTCAAGGGCGTAACTCACGCCTATGACGTACTGAGCGATCCGCAGCAGCGCCAGCAGTACGACATGGGTGGCAGTGGTGCTGGCGGATTCGGCGGAGCCAACTTCGGCTTCGGCGACATCTTTGAGACGTTCTTTGGCGGCGGTGGTGGCCAAACCGCTGGCCCTCGTTCACGACGTGAGCGGGGTCAAGATGCCCTCCTTCGCGTTGAGGTAAGCCTGAAAGACACGATGTTCGGCGTGACCCGCGATATCGAGGTCAACACTGCCGAGCTCTGCGAAACGTGTGAAGGAAGCTGTTCCGCACCGGGTTCCTCGCCCGTTCGTTGCGATATCTGCCAGGGCAGCGGCCAGATCCAGCGTCAAGTTCGCAGCCTCTTGGGCAACGTCATGACGTCGAGCCCGTGCGGCACGTGCCGCGGCTACGGCAACATCATTGTGAACCCCTGCGCCACTTGTGCCGGTCAAGGCCGGGTTCGTGCTCAGCGCACCATCTCAGTTGACATTCCCGCAGGAGTCGAAACAGGGTTGCGTTTGCAGATGCCTGGTCAGGGTGAGGTCGGCCCAGCAGGCGGACCGCACGGTGATCTGTTCTTGGAGATGAAGGTGCGTCACCATGACGTCTTCAGCCGCTCCGACGACGATTTGCTCGCAACCGTCGAGGTCCAGATGCTCGACGCAATTCTGGGAACTACCGTCACGCTCGACGGTTTGGACGACAAAGTCGAAGTGCACATCAGGCCAGGCACCCAGAGTGGCGAGGTTCTCACGGTGAAGGATCGGGGAATTACGGCTCTGCGCGGTGGCGGTCGCGGTGACTTGAAGTTGGGCATCCAAGTGGTCACGCCCACCAAGTTGAGCGGTGCCGAGCAGACCTTGATTAAGCAACTTGCTGCTGTTCGTAAGCACAAGGCACCCGAATTTTCCGAGTTCCAGCAGGGACTCTTCGCGAAGCTTCGCGACCGGTTCCTGTAGGCGACCACGGTGGCTCACCTCTATATCGATGAAGAGCTCGACGACGCGAAGGTCGGCGACACCGTTTCGCTGACCAAAACGGAGGCGCGACACGCAGTAACGGTGTCGCGGCTCACCGTTGGCGAAACGATCGCGATTAGTAACGGTGCTGGGCTGACAGTTTCTGGGCCGATTACCGTGGCTGAACACACCGAGCTCAGCATCGAAGTCATCGAGGCACTGCGCACGCCTCGCAGTACGCCGGCGGTGTTCCTCGCCCAAGCATTGGCCAAGGCCGATCGTGACGAGCTTGCGGTGCAAGTAGCAACAGAGCTCGGAATTGATGGAGTGATTCCGTGGTCGGCAGCGCGCAGTATTTCGCGCTGGCAAGGCCCCAAAGTGGCCAAGGGGCGCGACCGATGGGCCGCCATCGTGCGCGAAGCGAGCAAACAGTCGCTGCGCACGTGGTTACCCGATGTGCTTGACCTTGTCACGACGAAACAGTTAGCAGCTTTCGCATCCAGCACCCGGATGCTCATCCTCGAGCCCAGCGCCACAGAAACGCTTGCCGACCTTGACGTCGATGATCGCGACATCGTGCTCGTCGTGGGGCCAGAGGGCGGAGTCGCGGATCACGAGCTCGAACTGTTGACGGCGGCCGGAGCATCCACTGTTCGGCTCGGCAACGAAGTATTGCGCACCTCAACAGCGGGCCCGGCTGCACTTGCCGTGTTGAACGTCAAACTTGGTCGCTGGGGTTAGAGGTTTAGGCTAGAGCCATGTCTGATTCCCCTTCGATCTTCACCAAGATCATCGCTCGCGAGATTCCCGCGGATATTGTCTTCGAGTCAGATTCCGTAATCGCCTTCCGCGATATCGCGCCTCAGGCACCCGTTCACCTGCTTGTGGTTCCCAAAACCGAAGAGTTTGCGAACGTCGCAGAACTCGCAGTAGGCAACCCCTCGCTCCTAGCCGAGCTGGTCGCGGTTGCACAACAGCTCGCCATGGAACACACCGGTGGGCAGTTCCGATTGATCTTCAATACCGGCGAAAATGCTGGACAAACCGTGTTCCACGTTCACGCTCATGTGCTCGGTGGAAACCTCGAGGAAGGCACCCTTGGTCACTAGTGACTCTGAGTCCGCACGCAGTGTAAAGACCGATCCCGACGAGCTCGAGAGCGTAGCCATCGAAGTGGATGGCGTAGCTATGGTGCGGCTGTTAGGCCCACAAGACCGATTGCTTCGGGTCGTGGAAAGCAAGTTTCCGGATGTCGAAATCCACGTTCGCGGAAACGAAATCACTTTGACCGGTGACACAGAATCCGTCGCCGCTGCCGAAGATCTCGTCGACGAACTCATCGCGATGGTGCGTGATGGTCATGACCTCGGTACTCACGACGTCGAATCATCAGCGAGCATTCTGCGCCAGAATCAAGGCAGCCCGAACACACTTCTTGGTCAGACAATCCTCACTGCCCGTGGCAAAGCGATTCGCCCCAAGACGTTAGGTCAGTCGCAATACGTCGAAGCAATGGACAACAACACCATTGTTTTCGGCATTGGGCCGGCAGGAACAGGCAAAACCTATTTGGCGATGGCCAAGGCCGTGCAGGCGTTACAGCGCAAAGAAGTTGACCGCATTATTCTCAGCCGACCCGCGATTGAGGCGGGGGAGCGCCTGGGCTTCCTTCCCGGTTCGCTGACCGACAAGATCGACCCGTACCTTCGACCGTTGTACGACGCACTCAACGACATGATGGACCCAGAATTGGTGCCCAAGCTCTTGGCTGCGGGCACCGTTGAGGTCGCGCCTCTCGCGTATATGCGTGGCCGCACTCTCAATAAGTCCTTCGTTGTCCTCGACGAGGCGCAAAATACGACCCCGGAGCAAATGAAAATGTTCCTGACCCGGCTGGGATTCGACTCCAAGATGGTCATCACGGGCGACGTCACGCAGGTCGACCTGCCCGAGGGGGCAAGCGGCCTGAAGCTCGTCTCGAACGTGCTGACAGACATCGACGACATCCACTTCGCCGAACTCACCAGTGCCGACGTTGTGCGGCACACTCTCGTGGGCAAGATCGTTGATGCTTACACCACCTACGATGCTGAAAAGCAACTCGATGAGTACAACCGCAACAACCGACCGCGAGCTCGCAGCCGCAATCACGAGGGACGATAGCGTGTCAATTGAAATCAACAACGAATCAGAGATTGACGTAGACGAGCACGCGTTTCAGCGACTGTGCACCTTCGCGCTCGACCAGCTTCACGTTCACCCGGATGCCGAACTCGGCATAGTTTTCGTCGATGAAGCCGCAATGGAGCAACTCCATGTGCAGTGGATGGACGAACCCGGCCCCACCGACGTGCTGAGCTTCCCCATGGACGAATTGCGCCCGGGAACTGAAGCTCACCAGACGCCGGCAGGGCTGCTCGGCGACATCGTGGTGTGCCCGCAAGTGGCGATTTCTCAAGCGGAGACCGCCGGACATCCGCCCCTCGAAGAAATGCTTCTGCTCACCACTCATGGACTCCTACACTTGCTCGGCTTCGATCATGCAGAACCCGACGAAGAAAAAGAGATGTTTAGCCTTCAGCGCGAGATCTTGTTGGGCTTTGCGCTTGCCGAACGAAGTAGGTAGCCAGCCATGCTGAATGGCATATTCATCGCCGTAGCGATTCTCTTGGTTTCGCTCGGCGGATTGCTGGCAGCGGCGGACGCGGCACTCACCGTGCTCAGTCGAAGCGACCTCGTCGAACTCGCTGGTCGAAGTCGCGCGAAGAAAGCAATTCTGGCGATCGCCTCCGACTTGGGTGCTCACTTTAACGCGCTCAACTTCATGCGAATTGTGCTCGAAACCACGGCCGCCGTTCTCGTGACGCTCGTGTTGGCCACCGTTTTTGAACAGTGGTGGTTTGCCCTCCTGTTCAGCGCTCTCATCATGACCGGTGCTTCGTTCGTTCTCGTCGGGTCAAGCCCGCGAAGCGTTGGACGTGCGCACTCCCGCAAGGTCATTCAGATTTCGGCACCGCTAGTGCGAGGCATCCGCGTAATTCTGGGGCCGATTGCGGATGCGCTCGTCGCCATCGGCAACCGGGTGACCCCTGGGCGCCCGCGCACGGCAACGTTCTCGAGCGAAGAACAACTGCTGAGCATGGTCGATGAAGCCACAGAACATGAAGTGCTGGATCAAGACGATCGCGACCTCATCCACTCGATCTTCGAGTTCAACAACACCGTGGTGCGGGAGGTCATGATTCCGCGCACCGACATGGTGACCGTTGACGCCGACGTCACGGCGAGTGCAGCGATGGGACTATTCCTGAGCCGCGGCGTCTCCCGAGTGCCGGTAATTGGTGAAGACATTGACCAAGTAATGGGCGTGCTATACCTGCGCGACATCGCCCGCGTGGTCTACGAACAGCCCATCGAGGCCGATAAGCTCAGCACCCGAGAGCTGGCTCGCCCCGCGTTGTTCGTGCCAGAGTCGCAGCGTGCCGACAGCCTGCTGCGTCAGATGCAACTCGAATCTAACCACCTCGCGATGGTCGTCGACGAATATGGCGGAATCGCAGGACTAGTCTCATTGGAAGATCTCATTGAAGAACTAGTCGGAGACATCTCTGACGAATACGACCGTGAGGTCGCGGAGTTCGAGGAACTCACGGATGGCATATTCCGCGTAAGTGCGCGGTTGCCGATCGACGAGCTGGGCGACCTCTTCGGCCTCGAGCTTGATGACGATGAAGTCGACTCTGTTGGTGGCCTCATCATGAAAACTTTGGGCCGGTTGCCTGAGAGCGGTGCGGTAGCGCACTACTCCGGGCTTGTGCTCACCGCAGAACGCACCGAGGGGCGGCGCAAACGCATCAGTACGGTGCTCGTAGCCCGAGATCCCTCGTTCGATAATCAGCACGACTCAATCTCGAATGATCGAGAGAACGGTGAATCACAGTGACCGACGCCAGTGAGTTCAGAGCAGGATTCGTGACCTTTGTTGGTCGCCCCAACGTCGGAAAGTCGACGCTAACCAACGCGCTTGTTGGCGAGAAAGTCGCCATCACTTCGTCGAAGCCCCAAACGACGCGGCGAGCCATCCGCGGGCTCGTTCATCGCAAAGATGGCCAGCTGATCATTGTTGACACCCCCGGAATGCACCGCCCGCGCACGCTACTGGGCGAGCGCCTCAACTCGATCGTCAAAGACACTCTTGGTGAAGTCGACGTGATCGGCCTCTGCATTCCTGCCAACGAAAAAATTGGTCCTGGTGACCGCTACATCAACGAGCAGCTTGACTCGTTTCCCCGCGCGAAGAAGGTGGCGATCGTCACCAAGATTGACGCGTCATCGCGTCCCGGTGTCGCTGAGCAACTTCGTGCCGTCAGCGAACTGCGCGACTGGGATGAAATCATCCCGATCTCGTCATTTGACAGCATCCAGCTCGATATCTTGTCTACCGAGCTCGTGAAACTCATGCCTGTCTCGAAGGCGCTGTACCCGGATGACGCGGTCACTGATGAGTCGACAGAGTCACGGGTTGCCGAACTCATCCGCGAAGCAGCGCTCGAGGGCGTCATGGACGAACTCCCGCATTCCATCGCCGTCACTATCGACGACATGATTCAGCGCGATGACAAAGATCTTCTCGAAGTCTTTGCCAATATCTTTGTCGAGCGCGACAGCCAAAAGGGAATCATCATCGGCAAGGGCGGCGAACGACTGCAAGATGTTGGGGCGCGTGCTCGCAAAGAAATCGAGAAGCTCGTCGGTAAGCAGATCTACCTGTCGTTGCGGGTAAAAGTAGCCAAGGAATGGCAACGCGACTCTAAACAGCTCGGTCGGCTCGGTTTTTAGATTTCCATCGCGAGCCATACATCGCAAGGATGATTCTTGCCCTGACGAAGACGAGTTGCGCACGTCGACTCTAGGCGACGCGTAGCCTGAGTCCATGATTCGGCATCTTTCGCGTGGTGCGCTGATTTTCGATGCGAGTGTCGCACTCGTCGCAGTCGCGCTTCGATATCTCCTCGGAGTGAACGAGGCGCCGCTGTGGGCTGTCGTGGCGATATTGGGAGTAGCTTTCGCGCTACGCCGGTTAAGCCCTGCCATAGCGCTGGCTGCTGCGTGGTTAGGCGCCCTCGCACAGATGGTGTTCTTGCTTCCCATCGATGGAGCAAACCTTGCGATCATTGCTGTGCTTTTTTCAGCGGCGCGGTACGGGCGCTCGTGGGTGAGGCGGGCGGGGCTAATCTCGGTCGTTGCCGGATCAGTGCTCGGTGCCATGTACCTCAGCGTCTTTTACTGGGGGCCAACACAGCCTGACGATTGGGCGACCTTCGTCTGGCCGCAAAGCCCCGGCGAGTTTATGAGCCTTGTGGGCACATTCGTAGGAATGACTGCGTTGCTTGGTCTGAGCTGGACCGCGGGATTGCTCGCGAGAACACAGGCGATCGCTCGGGAGAGCAAGAGCGCCAGACTGGTAGCCGAGTCCGTAGCTGCAGTAGAGCTCGAGAGAAATCAGATTGCGCGAGATATGCACGATGTTGTTGCCCACTCACTCGCGGTTGTGATCGCCCAAGCAGACGGAGCGCGGTACGCATCGGCTGCAGATCCCGCCATGGCTGACTCTGCGCTGTCGACGATCTCTGGTACCGCGAGGGAAGCCCTGACCGATGTGCGGCTATTGCTGGAACAGCTGCGGCATAGCCAAAGTCTGGGGCCGCAGCCCGGACTGGCTGACATCTCTGCGCTAGTTGAGCAAATGCGCTCAGCTGGACTCCAGATCGAGGTAGTCGAGAATGGTCCGTCAGTGGAGCTTCCTGCCGGCAAACAGATTGCTCTCTACCGAATAACGCAGGAGGCCATGACTAACGCGCTGAGGCACGGGGACCCTGCTGCGCCTGCGCTTCTCAGTATCGAATGGAGTGGTGAAACCGTGACCGTGACTATGAAGAATCGAATTGCGAAACAGGACTCGCTGGCAGAGCAGCGAACAGGCCACGGACTCATTGGAATGCGAGAACGAGCACTTCTGACCGCAGCTCAATTGGATGTCGGTCCTGAGGGCGAGAATTTTTTGGTTCGCTTAGCCCTGCCGACAACACAATGACCCGCATCAGAGTCGGTTTAGTCGACGACCAAGCGCTCTTTAGAGCAGGCATCCGGATGCTGATTTCATCTCAGCCAGATCTCGAATGCGTTGGGGAAGCGAGCGACGGATACGAGGCCATCACCATGGTGGCGGCGGCGCGCCCTGATGTTGTGCTGATGGACCTTCGGATGCCGGTGATGGACGGCATTGAGTCCACTCGGTCAATTCTCAGCGGGCGAGATCAGAAACTACCTCGAATAGTGGTGTTGACTACCTTCGACCTCGATGAGGCCGCTGCCCGGGCGATTAGAGCAGGAGCGAGCGGCTTCGTGCTCAAAGACGCTGAGCCCGAGTTCTTGCTTGCCGCTATTCGGACCGTCCACGCGGGAACGAGCGTTATTGCGGCGTCTGCAACCCGTGAGCTGTTCGAACACTTTGGCAGTGCTCCTTCGCAACGCCCCCCTGAATTCGACACTCTGACAGCGCGAGAGCGGGAAATATTCTCGCGCGCCGCCCGCGGACTGAGCAACGCGGAGATTGCCCGCTGCGAATTCTTGAGTGAAGCGACAGTCAAGACGCATGTCAGCCGCATTCTCTCGAAACTCGGCCTTCGCGACCGCGTGCAGCTGGTCGTCTTCGCGTATGAAAATGGACTTGCCTGAGTCATCCTTCCGGATGACGTGACGCCTACCTTGGGCCGACGCGGGGAGCACACCCGCATTGGCATCGTTGAACTATGCACACTTCAACAGACACTCCCAGTATGGTCGCTCGAGTCGACCGTCTATCAAAATCATACGGCTCAGGAAGCACCAAGGTCGCGGCCCTCAGCGATGTCACCGTCGGAATACGAACTGGCGAATTCACGGCAATCATGGGGCCGAGTGGGTCGGGCAAATCCACGCTCATGCACATAATGGCTGGTCTTGACACAGCATCTTCTGGCAAAGTATGGCTTCGTAATACGGATATTACCGACCTCGGCGATGCAGACCTCACGATGGTCCGGCGGAGGAGAGTCGGTTTCGTCTTCCAAGCGTTCAACCTCGTGCCAACGCTCACTGTTGAGCAGAATATTCTGCTCCCGTTCCAACTCGATGGACGTCTACCGTCGACCACGGAGCGCGGCTGGATAGACGAGCTTATCCAGTCATTGGGTCTGGGGCAGCGGCTGCACCACCGGCCCCACGAGTTATCTGGTGGACAACAGCAACGGGTTGCCATTGCCCGCGCGCTTGGATCACGACCCGAGTTGATCTTCGCGGATGAACCAACAGGAAACCTCGATTCTCGCACGGGGCGCGAAGTGTTGTCCCTTTTGGCTGCGTCCGCGACGGCCTACGGTCAGAGCATTGCAATGGTGACCCACGATCCCATCGCTGCCAGTTATGCAGATCGCATCATCTTCATCGCCGACGGTCGAGTTGTGGCTGACCGCGCACGCTCGACTGCTGCTGAAATCAGCGATTTCATGCTTCAGATGGAGAGTGCGTCGTGAGAACTTTTAATGCACGAGAACATAAGTCCAGCATCCTTGTAGCGGTGCTGAGTAGCGCTTTCGGTGTCGCTCTTCTTCAACTGACGACGAATATTGCGACGGCAGTGGCCGTAGCTACTCCGTACGACGACGGCGGTACGCAAGCGGCGATTTTCGCCGCCCTTGCCTCTGTATTCATCGTGATCTCCGTCTATGTGGGGGCGGTGGTTACAGCAAACACATTCGCGACAATAATTGCTGGTCGAACTCGCAGCATCGCGCTTGTGCGGCTCATTGGTGGGAGCGCACGAAGTCAAAGGCTTCAGGTCGTCAGAGAGGGATTCGCCGTGGGAACGCTAGGGGCGATAGGCGGTGCCGTTATTGGTGTATTCGTCGCGTTCGCGATATTCCAGTTCACCCAAACCCCAGATGGATTGCCGATAATCGAGTACAGCTTTCTTGATCCCGTTGCATTCGCCCCCATAATCGCGGTTGTTCTCACCACCGGGGCCGCATCGTGGCTCGGTTCCCGTCGGGTGCTTGACGTAACTCCGCTTCAGGCATTGGGGGCATCAATAGATTCGGCGCAGGACTCGGAAACACCTCGTGTCGCCCGCGCGGTCGTCTCAACGCTCATGGTCGGTGCAGGAATCGGAATTGTCGTGTTGGGAATGATCGTGGGTTTAGCCGGGCCAGAGGGAGTACTCATTTCTCTCCTCGGCGGCGTGATTTCCTTTACTGGTTTCCTCGTTGGCGCACAATTTGTTATGCCAGCAGTTCTGCGCATTATTGGACAGCTAATTGGTCGAGGTGCAGCTGGAGCATTGGCAGCAAAAAACGCGGTGAGATATCCGAAGCGAAGCACCCGGATCACCGTGGGCCTAGTTATCGGGATAACTCTCGTCACCATGTTCGCGGTCGCTGCTGAGAGTTTTGCGTCAATGATGCGAACGATTCCCGGCGAAGGAAACACCGCTGAGGCGGAACAGGCATTGGCGGTTGCCACTGCGACATTTTCGATTCTGATCGGCTTTAGCGCAATAATCGCGGGCGTCGGGCTAGTGAACAATCTCTCACTCAGCATCGTTCAACGCACCCGAGAACTAGGGCTACTCCGAGCTCTGGGATTCACCGGCGCCCAGTTGCGAGCAATGATTCGATCGGAAAGTGCTCAGTTGACAATCGCGGCAAACGTCGTCGGACTTACGCTGGGAATCTTCTACGGATGGGCCGGCGCGCAAGCGCTACTGGGATCAGTCACCGGACAACCTGGATTCATTCCTCCCGTTGTGCCGTGGTGGATCTTGGCGGCGGTAATCGTTTCCTCAGCGGCGCTCGCGCTAATCGCGTCAGTGGAACCGTCGCGTCGTGTCACCACAATCTCGCCGGTAGAGGCCCTCGCGATCGAGTAGGTTTCGATCATCTTCCCGGCGATCGCTGAGCACGCGCTCGACCCTGCTGCGTCGACTGAATCATTGCGATTCAGCGACCGGTGCGGTCGAGCGTTCCAATCTGACCCTCCCGGGGACTCGCAGCAGTGCTACTCTGAAATGGTGTTGTTCGGTCTGCTCCTCCTTAGCTGCCGCGACGAGTCCTAATCCAGGCCTCACTCGTCGCGGAGTTTGTCATTGGCTGACCAGATTCGTAACGAGTGGCTCACAAGGCCTTGAGAACAGCAGGAGCACCAAATGAAGAACAATCAGTCCGCATCCCCGATGCCGATCCACAAGTACCGTCCGTTTCACGAGATCATTTCTGTTGATCTGCCGGACCGCACGTGGCCCTCGAAGCACATCACTCAGGCACCGCGCTGGTGTGCCGTTGATCTTCGTGACGGCAATCAGGCGCTGATCGACCCCATGAGTCCCGAACGCAAACGGATCATGTTCGATCTGCTCGTGAAGATGGGCTACAAAGAGATCGAGGTTGGCTTTCCCTCGGCAAGCCAAACTGACTTCGATTTTGTTCGCTCCCTCATCGAGACGAATGCGATCCCGGATGACGTCACCATTCAGGTGCTCACCCAGGCTCGTGAAGAACTCATCGTGCGCACCTACGAATCGATCAAGGGCGCAAAACAAGCGATCGTTCACCTCTACAACTCCACGAGCGTGCTGCAGCGTGATGTCGTGTTCCGCAAAGACAAGCAGGGCATCATCGATATCGCCCTCAACGGCGCTCGAATCTGCAAGGCATCCGAGGCAATGGTCCCCGAGACTGAGGTCTATTACGAGTACTCGCCGGAGAGCTACACCGGCACCGAGCTCGAGTTTGCGGTTGATATCTGCAACCAGGTGCTCGAAGTCTTCCAGCCCACACCGGAGCGCAAGGTCATCCTGAACCTGCCAGCCACCGTCGAAATGGCAACTCCCAACGTCTATGCCGACTCCATCGAGTGGATGTCGCGCAACGTCAACCACCGCGAGAACGTCATCATCTCACTGCACCCCCACAACGACCGTGGAACCGGAATCGCTGCGGCTGAACTCGGCTACATGGCCGGTGCAGACCGCATCGAGGGCTGCCTGTTCGGAAACGGCGAGCGCACCGGAAACGTCGACCTCATCGCTCTGGGCCTCAACCTGTTCACGCAGGGGATCGACCCGCAGATTGACTTCAGCGACCTCGACGAGATTCGTCGCACCGCCGAACACTGCAACCAGCTGAAGGTGCACGAACGTAGCCCCTGGGCCGGAGATCTCGTCTACACCGCCTTCAGCGGATCGCACCAAGACGCCATCAAGAAGGGCTTCGAGTCGATGGCGGCTCAGGCCGAACTCGAGGGCAAGGATGTCAACGATCTCGTGTGGGCCGTTCCCTACCTGCCAATTGACCCCAAGGATGTCGGTCGCGGCTACGAAGCCGTTGTCCGCGTGAATTCTCAGTCAGGCAAAGGCGGCGTCGCCTACCTCCTCAAGGCCGATCACAGCCTCGACCTGCCGCGCAAACTGCAGATCGAGTTCAGCGGTGTCGTTCAGTCCAAGACTGACTCCGAAGGTGGCGAAGTCTCAAGCGAGCAGATCTGGAGTTCATTCCAGGATGAGTACCTCCCGGCATCCGCAGATCACGCCGATCAAAAGTGGGGCCGCTACGAGCTGCTTTCTACTCGCACGACAAGCGCCAACGACGGTGAAGTACGCCTCGAAGCGCGACTGCGAGTCGACGACACCGAGCTGGAGGCCGAGCACGTTGGAAACGGCCCGATTGACGCGTTCTTGGGCATGCTGTCCGCACAGGGGCAGGGCATCGGAGTGAAGCTCTACGACTACGTCGAGCACACCATGAGCGAGGGCAGCAATGCCCAGGCCGCAGCGTACGTCGAGCTCGACATCAACGGCCAGCGCCTCTGGGGCGTCGGCATCGACGGAGACATCTCGCGGGCGTCGCTCAAGGCAATCGTCTCGGCGGTTAACCGTTGGGTGCGCGCATCGCAGAACGCTCCTGAAGCTGAACTGATCGCAGGCTAGATTTGCTCATCACAAACGCCCCGCAGCTCAAGGCTGCGGGGCGTTTGTGCGTTTGCGGCCCATCTCGTTGTTGATGGCCAACCGCGAGCGGCACTCTTGGCGTGGGCCGATTAGCGCGGCGGGCGACGGAACTTAGGGATGCCGTTAATGGTGCGCTGCTCGGGCAGCGTCCAGTTGAAAAGCACCGCGAGCACGCGCACGCCAACGGTGATGCCCACGCAGATGGACGCGGCGAGAAGCACCGGCACATCAAAGTTGCGCATGATCACGAGACTTGTCGTGCCAGAGACGGCCGCGACGGCGTAGAGCGACCCCACGTGCATGAGAGCGATCGGCATCGAGAGCAGCATGTCGCGCAGAATAGATCCCCCGACAGCCGAGATCACTCCAACGAAGATGGCCGGCACATCGGGAAGGCCCATGGCGAGGGCCTTCGTGGTGCCAATGGCGCCGAAGAGTCCAATGGTGAGGGCGTCGAGCAACGTAACCAGCGGACCCAGACGCGAGATGAGACGCTCGAGCAGCATTCCAAAGAGCGCTGCGCCAGTAGCGACGAGGAGATACCAGTTTGTGGTGAGCACGGCAGGCACTTCAGAGAGCACGATATCCCGCACCATTCCGCCGCCGAATCCCGACGAAATGCCGATTATCGCGACGCCGAGGAGGTCGAGCCTGCGGTCGCGAAATTGAGACGCGAACATCGCCCCCTGCATGGCTCCAACGCCGACAGCCAACAGCCCAGCCCACAGCGGAATCTCGAAAGTCTCGTTCACGCACCATTCGTACCACGCGTGTGCTGCCTCGCGCCGTTGTGCTCCGGGCAAGCCTGCAATCGGCAGGCTGTAGCGCTGCTGCTGCTGCCGCTGCCGCTGACGCTGACGCTGACGCCGCCACCGCCACCGCCGCGCGCGCGACATCTCGGAAATTCAGGAGAAATGGTCTGGACGTTAGGTAGGTGCCGCGGAAGTAAAGCAACCTGGTGAATGCGGAAGCCCAATTCTCCTGAGTTTCCGAGGATGGGCGGAGCGGACGGGACGGAAGAGTCGAGCGTGAGAGGAAGAGCGGAGGGCCGAGAGCGCGGAGCGCTAGCGCGGGCCTGCGGCGGCCTTGGCGTACTCCGCGAATGTGGCTCGCCCATCACCGGGGAGCGTGCTGAGGTGGTCACCGCGCGCAAAAGATCGCCCGACCGCGCCAGGCATCGGCACCGTCCACACAGGGCGACGAAAGCTGTGGGCAGAGTTCCATTGTTGCGCCAGCGCCGTGAACGAGAGCTGCTCTGGCCCGGCGAAGTCGGCAACGCGCTGGCTGGGCCCGGCAGCCACCAGCGCCGTCAGGCGTTCGGCGACTTCCTCGACCGCGACCGGCTGCATTGTGAACGCTGGCACTACCGTCACTGGTGACCAACGTTGAGCGCTGAAGAGCCGCGAAACGAAGCTATGAAACTGAGTGGCGCGAAGAATCGTGTAGGGAATACCCGAAGCGGCAATCAGATGCTCGCTGAGGAATTTGTCGCGATAGTAGGCGAGTGAGTGCTTGTCGACGCCGACGATTGACATGAAGATGAGGTGCTCAACGGGATGCGCGGCCAAAGCGTCTAAGAGAATCCGGGTTTGTTGCGAATCGCGGGCATTCGCGCCAGAAGCGAGGTGCACGACCGTGGTGACTCCGGCGAGGGCATCCTGGAGTCCGATGCCGGTTGAGAGATCAGCGACGACGGTCTCTGAATTGTGTGCGGGGTGTCGACTGAGGGACCGCACAGAGTATCCCGCTGCGCGGAGCAAATCCACGGTCGGCTTGCCGAGAGTGCCGGTGGCACCGGTAACGAGAATCATCAGCTGGCCTCTCTACGCTGGCGCCGTCTGGGGGTGGCGACCGCTCGTGAACACAATCTACTGCGCGCTGAATGATCGCGGGAGAACGCCGGGTGAAACGAGGGGAGTACGGGCCGTCGCTCAGCAAACTCGCGACAAGCGGAGGATACTTGTCGAGTGCCAACTTATCGTGATGAAGCCGTCGTGCTGCGAACCCACAAATTGGGCGAAGCCGACCGCATCGTCACGATGCTGTCGCGTGAGCACGGCAAGATCCGCGCGGTAGCTAAGGGGGTACGTCGCACTGCCTCTAAGTTCGGAGCGCGACTGGAACCCTTTATGGTCGCCGACATCCAGTGCTATATCGGGCGGAGCCTCGACATCATCCAGCAGGCAGAATCGTTGGGATCGTACGGCTCAGAAATCACCTCCGATTACGCGAGCTACACCGCCGCGAGCGTGATGGTCGAAACTGCTGACAAGGTCACGGATGACGACGGCTCGCTGCAGCAATACCTTCTGTTGGTCGGTGCGCTGCGGTCTCTCGCGCGGCGCGAGCACAACCCGAGTCTCACCCTCGACTCGTACCTTTTGCGCAGCCTCTCTATCGCCGGCTGGGCGCCAAGCTTTGTCGATTGCGCGGTTACCGGGGCGCCAGGACGGCACACGGTGTTCGTGGCGCAGATGGGTGGTGTGGTTGCCGATGAGGTTGCCCCACCGGGGTCACCCCGGCTGAGTTTTGACACTCTCGACTTGTTGGGCGCTCTTCTGGCCGGCTCGTGGGATGTTGCTGAAGCATCCGACGAACGCGCACGGTCTCAGGCCAGCGGCGTTGTTGCTGCCTATGCCCAATTTCATTTGGAACGCAGTCTTCGTTCCATCCAGCATGTGGATCGGAGCGCATGAGCCGCGTAGCCAAAACTCACAAAGATGCCGTGGAGTTTCGTCCTCTTGATTGGACGGGCATCCAGCCGCCGGCGTTGCCGAAGGGCTCTGTTCCTGAGCACATCGCGCTCGTCATGGATGGCAATGGCCGTTGGGCTAACGCCCGCGGACTCACCAGGGTGGAAGGCCATAAGGCGGGGGAAGCGAGCCTTCTTGATGTCGTGGCTGGCGCTATCCAGATCGGCGTGAAGCACATTAGCGTGTATGCGTTCTCGACCGAGAATTGGAGCCGTTCGCCGGACGAGGTGCGCTTTCTTATGGGCTTCAACCGCGACGTGTTGCACCGTCGCCGAGACCAACTCAATGAGTGGGGTGTGCGTGTGCGCTGGGCTGGGCGACGCCCGCGGCTGTGGACTTCCGTAATCAAAGAATTGCAGTTCGCAGAGAAACTCACCGAGAAGAACAGCACCATTACGCTCACAATGTGCGTCAACTATGGCGGACGCACGGAGATCGCGGATGCCGTGCGCTCGATTGCTGACGATGTGGCGGCGGGCAAGCTGAGGCCGTCAGCAGTGTCGGAAAAACTCATCCAGAAGCGTCTTTATCAGCCGCAATTACCTGACGTTGACTTGTTTGTGCGCTCGTCGGGGGAGCAGCGGATGAGCAACTTCATGCTCTGGCAGAGTGCCTATGCAGAGATGGTGTTTCTTGACCGTTTGTGGCCCGATTTCACGCGCGAAGACTTGTGGGAAGCGATTCGCATTTATGCGAGCCGTACGCGCCGTTTCGGTGGGGCAGTCGATGCTCCGACGGGCGACGACGGCTAACTCTCGCGATTACGGCGCGAGCAGGTCGTGGCTGATAGTGAGTGCCGAGCAGCCCTTTTGGTCACGGTGACTTTAAGGTGTATTCTGTGTTCAGGTCAGTATGACTCTTACTGAAGGGAGTGGCGATGCAGAAGAACGAACAGCGGATTTCGCTCGCGGTGTCCACCGTGATTTTCGCGCTGCGCCCCATTCCCGAGTCAGGCCAAAGCGCGCTCTGGATTCCCCTAGTGCGGCGAACTCGCGAACCGTTCGCTGGCCAGTGGGCATTGCCGGGCGGGTGGGTCGATAACGACGAGAGTCTGGCGGATGCTGCGGCCCGCAACCTGCTCGAGACCACGGCACTTGAGCCGGCCTATCTAGAGCAGCTCTACGCATTCGGCGACATTGAGCGCTCAATGAGCAGCCGCGTCGTCTCGATCATCTACTGGGCGTTGGTGCGTCAAGAAGAAGCCGAACGTGCGACCGAAGGCGAGAACGTCCGTTGGTTCGCCGCAGACGATCTTCCCGAGCTGGCGTTCGACCACAACGTCATCATTGACTACGCCCTCTGGCGGCTCCGCACCAAGATGGAGTATTCGCGCATCGCCCGTGCCTTCTTGGGCGAAACTTTCACTTTGAGTGAGTTGCGGCTCGTGCACGAGGCAGTGTTGCAGCGACAGCTCGACCCGGCGAACTTTCGCCGTCAGATTGAGAATTCGGGCTCGCTTGTGCCCACAAACCATGTTGTCTCGGGTGGGCGTCACCGGCCGCCGAGGCTATATCGCTACGACGAGGGCGTTGAGCTCGTAGACAATGGCCCGCTGGGTCACAAAAAGACAGGGAGCACTCGTGTCATCAATTGATTCGACTATTCAGCGCATCACGAAGACGGGCGAAGGGGAGACCTGTGCTCCTGAGCTAGCTGACGGTCCGTGGACTTTTGACCTTGGCGTGCCCAGCTATGGTCCGGGCGCATCAATGGGTGACGTCATCCCGACGGGGGCGCCTCGTCAAGGCCAGCTTCCGGTCGAGTACCAGAAAGCGTCAAACGAAGACCTTCACGCACGCATCATCGCGGCGAAAGCGACCCTCGGTGACCGCGCCGTCATCCTCGGCCATTTCTATCAGCGCGATGAGGTTGTTCGGCACGCCGACTTCCTCGGTGACTCCTTCCAGCTTGCCAATGCGGCGCAGACGGTGCCGAATGCCGAAGCGATTATCTTCTGTGGCGTGCACTTCATGGCAGAGACAGCAGACATTCTCGCGAGCCCCAATCAGGCCGTGATTTTGCCGAACCTTGCCGCTGGTTGTTCCATGGCCGACATGGCAGACATTGACTCGGTCGAAGAGTGCTGGGAGCAACTCACTGAGGTCTACGGAACCGAGCCGGATGCCGATGGCCGCGTGCCGATCATCCCGGTGACGTACATGAACTCGTCTGCCGCGCTCAAGGGCTTCTGCGGCCGAAACGGTGGAATCGTCTGCACGAGCTCGAACGCGACAACCGTGCTGGAGTGGGCCTACGAGCGCGGTCAGCGCGTGCTCTTTTTCCCCGACCAGCACCTCGGTCGCAACACGGCAAAGAAGATGGGCATTTCGACCGATCTCATGCCGATGTGGAACCCCAACAAGCCTCTCGGCGGCAACGACGCTGAAACGCTCAACGAGGCGAAGGTTGTGCTCTGGCACGGCTTCTGCAGCGTGCACAAGCGCTTCAATGTCGGCCAGATCGAGCAGGCCCGTGCCGAGCACCCCGGTGTTCGCGTGATCGTGCACCCCGAGTGCCCGATGCCTGTCGTGGATGCTGCTGACGAGGCCGGGTCAACCGACTACATCCAGAAAGCGGTTGCCGCCGCGACCGAGCCGACAACCTTCGCGATCGGTACCGAAATCAACATGGTGAACCGTCTGGCCGCCGAGAACCCGCAGCACACAATCTTCTGCCTCGATCCCGTGGTGTGCCCGTGTTCGACGATGTACCGCATCCACCCCGGCTACTTGGCCTGGGTGCTTGAAGGGCTCGTCCGCGGAGAGGTTCTCAACCAGATCACTGTTGCCGACGATGTAGCGGAACCGGCGCGTGTCGCTCTTGAGCGGATGCTCGCCGCGAAGCCCCCGGTAGCGACGAAAGAAGCGTAAGCATGGCACGGGTCATTGTTGTCGGCACCGGAATCGCCGGTCTCATCACCGCCTTTCGCGCGAGTGCCCACCACGACGTGGTTCTCGTGACTAAAGCGGAGATGGCAGAAAGCAACACCAAGTACGCCCAGGGTGGTATTGCTGCAGTGTTGTTCCCGGATGACTCGGTGGCGAGTCACGTAGCTGACACGATGCGTGCCGGCGCCGGACTGTGCGAACGCGATGCTGTTGAGGTGCTCTGTAGCGAGGGTCCGTTGCGCGTGCAGGAACTCATCTCTCTGGGAGTTGAATTCGACCGCATCAACAACGGAGAGTTAGCTCGCGGTCACGAAGCAGCCCACTCCTCGCGTCGCGTTATTCATGCCGGTGGGGATGCCACTGGTCTCGCCATCGAGGTGGCATTGCTTCGCGCCGTTCGTGCTCTCGCCGTCGAAACTTACGCGTACACCTTCATGCGCGATCTCATTACGGAAACAGACGCCGACGGAAAGCCGCGCGTGACCGGCATCGATGTGATCGCTCCCGATGGCAACTCTCGCGTGATCGATGGCGACATTGTGATCATCGCTAGTGGTGGTGCCGGCCAGCTGTACAAGCACACCACTAACCCGTTCGTCACGACCGGCGACGGTGTTGCTGCCGCTTACCGTGCTGGAGCAGCTCTGGCCGATGTCGAATTCTTCCAATTTCACCCCACATCGCTCGCCGTTCCTGGCAACCCGCTCGTCTCTGAAGCGGTGCGCGGAGAAGGGGCGACCCTGCTCGACGAGCACGGCAAACGCTTCATGTTTGACGTGCACCCGGATGGCGAACTTGCCCCGCGTGACGTTGTTGCCCGTGGCATTGCTCGCGCCATGGAAAAGCAGGGCGGTCGTCCGATCATGCTCGACGCGACGGCGCTCGGGTCTGAGTTTCTCGCGAAGCGATTCCCGGGGATCACCGAAGTGTGCGAGCAGCACGGCTTCGACTGGGGCAACGAACCCATTCCGGTCACGCCGGCAGCCCACTATTGGATGGGCGGCATCCGCACCGACATCGATGGCCGCACGAGCGTGCGTGGACTCTATGCCGTCGGCGAAGCATCCTGCACTGGTGTACACGGAGCAAACCGCCTCGCCTCAAACTCGCTGCTCGAATCGTTGGTGTTTGCGTGGAGGGCCGCGGATGCCCTCAACGAGCCTCAGCGGGCGATCGAAGTGGATGCTCTCGAGCCCCAATTCGAGATCACCGGAAAAGAGTCATTCACTCGGGATCAGCTGCGTGAACTCATGTGGAGCCATGTCGGCCTCGAACGTGATGCAACCCGCCTCAACGAAGCTGCGGCAATTTTGGCCAGCTGGCACTCCGAGGCAAACACTGTCGAGGGTGCCGAGAACGCGAACCTGCTCGACCTTGCGCGCCTTGTCGTCGTAGCGGCGCTACGTCGTAAGGAATCGCGGGGAGCACACGAGCGCACCGATTACCCGGAGGCGCGCGAAGAACTCGCCTTCTCCACACGGTGGGCTGCCGTCAACGTTGCCGGGGACTTTATCCCGGCCGAAGACCGGATCCGAGCCGAAGATCAAGCAGAAGCGGTTAACCGATGAATCAGCAGCTAGTCGACAACGTCATCCTGATGGCGCTCGCGGAAGACGCACCGTGGGGTGACGTGACGAGCGAGGCTTTTGTGCCCGCCGATGCCGTCGCAACGGCCGTGCTCAATGCTCGTGAACCGGGCGTCGCGAGCGGCCTCGACGTTTTCGCCCGCACGTTCTTGCTGGTGGATGCCCGGGCCGAGGTCACGCTGCAGGCCAGTGACGGCGACACGTTCGCCGCCAGCCAGCAACTCGCAACCGTCTCTGGCAATGCTCGTGCCGTTCTGCGGGCGGAGCGCATCGCTCTCAACCTCAGCCAGCGGATGTCGGGAATTGCCACGCAGACGGCGGCCTATGTCGCCCAGGTGGCTGGCACCCACGCGCGCATCGTGGATACGCGCAAGACGACTCCGGGGCTGCGCGCGCTGGAACGTCAGGCTGTTCGCAACGGCGGCGGACGCAACCACCGCTTCAGCCTCTCGGATGCGGTGATGGCGAAAGATAACCACCTCGCTGTGCTCGCGGCGGCCGGGATTGATCTCGGTGAAGCAATCCGTCGTGCCCGGGAACGCATTGGCCACACAACCCACCTTGAGGTTGAGGTCGATCGTCTCGACCAGGTAGAGACTGTTGTCGCTGCCGGCGTAGACACGATCATGCTCGATAACTTCTCGCTCGAAGACCTTCGGGCCGGTGTTGCGCTCGTAGCAGGGCGCGCGATCGTCGAAGCCAGTGGGGGCGTGAACCTCGACACTGTGGCGGCTATTGCAGCCACCGGTGTTGATGTGATCTCTGTAGGGGCGCTCACCCACAGTGTGCGCTCGCTTGATCTGGGTCTCGACGTTGCGGTGAGGGCCGTCGGCGAATGATCTTTCTCGACTCAGCAGCAACCACACCCGTGCGCCGTGAGGTGCTGGAGGCGATGTGGCCGTTGCTGACGGGAGACTTCGGTAACCCCTCAAGTCATCACGAGCTGGGGGAGTCCGCGAAGCGTGCCCTTGATGGTGCGCGCAAGAGTGTCGCCGCGTCGATCGGGTGTCGCGCATCCGATGTCATCTTCACCTCGGGCGGCACGGAGTCAGACAACTTAGCGATCAAGGGATTGGCGCTCGCCGAGCCTCGGGGGCGCCACATCGTCACGAGTGCTGTTGAGCACGAAGCAGTGCTCGAATCCGTTGACTATCTCGCACGGATCCACGACTTCGAGATCACGGTGTTGCCGGTAGACAGTCGCGGCCGTGTCGATCTCGACCACGTGCGTGACGCGCTGCGCCCCGATACGACCCTCTGCGCCATCATGTACGCCAATAACGAGGTCGGTGTTGTGCAGCCCATTGCGGCGATAGCCGAGCTCTGTCGAGTACACGGGGTGCCGTTGCATACGGACGCGGTGCAAGCCGCCGGTTGGCTTCCTCTCGACCCTGCGGGGTTGGGCGTCGACGCGCTCAGTCTCTCGGGTCACAAACTCGGGGCGCCGAAAGGCATTGGCGTGCTAATTGCCAAGGGCCGCCGAAGCCTTGAGCCTGTGCTGCACGGGGGAGGCCAAGAACGCGGCAAGCGCTCCGGAACAGAGAACGTTGCCGGTGCGGTGGGCTTCGCTCATGCCCTTGCGCTCGCAGAAAGCGACCGTATTGAGCGTGCGGAGCGCATAGGGCAGCTGCGTAATGACTTCGTGGCCGATGTGCAGGCCCGCGTACCGGCTGCGATCCTCACCGGGCCCGAACTTGGCGCGTCATCCCACCGCCTCCCCAACAACGCCTCGTTCTGTTTCCCCGGCACCAGCGGCGAATCACTGCTGCTCGAACTCGGTCGCGCCGGCATCATCTGCTCAGCAGGCTCAGCCTGCGCGGTCGGAAGCGATGACGCCTCCCACGTGCTCACCGCAATGGGAATTGACGAAGAAGTCGCGCAAACCGCGGTGCGTTTCAGCCTCAGCGGGGAGACCACTGCCGAAGAACTCGCCACCGTCGCCGCCGAGATCGAGACCGCCTACCGTGCGGTGCGCTCGCTCTCGGGGTAATCCCGCAACCCCCACGACGCGCCATCCAGGGCAGTCAACGTCGCAATCGTTGTTGCCACACTCGGGATCCGCGTAGCCCCCGGCTGAATGACGTACTGAATCGTGCGCTCGCTCGATGGCTGAGGGGCGTGGATGCTCACGCCCTCCGGCAGCGTCAGCGACGAGAGAGCCAGCTGGGGAAGCAACGCAACCCCGAGCCCTCGCGACACAAAGTTCAGCACCGCAAGCGCGTTATCCGTTTCCAGACCGATCTCGGGGGCGAAACCCTCGAGATTGCAGAGAGCAAGCAAGTGGCCGCGGCAGAGAGTGCAGCCCGCAATCCAGGGGTCGTTGGCGAGATCTGCCAGGCGCACATCATCCGCTTTAGCGAGAGAGTGACTATCGGGCAAGACCAACACGACGGGCTCCGTAAACAGGGGAACCGTCCTATGCCCGCCATCACGTGCCAAGTGTGGGTCAGCCCGGTCCTCTGGATAAGAAAACGTAATCGCTACATCCGCCGCGCCATCCCTCAACAGTTGCAGCGCCTGTGGGGGCTCAGCTTCGACATAGTTCACCGTCAAATTTGGATGCTGCTGGCGCAATTGACGGATCAGCCGCGGCACGAGCGTCGACGATGCTGTCGGGAATGCCGCGATGCGAACCGTTCCGCTCGAGAGGCCCGCCAGTTCTGCGAGTTCGGCGCTCGCCGCATCCACGGCATTGAGCACGGTGACGGCGTGACTGGCTAGCGCCCGCCCGGCCTCGGTGAGGCGTACCCCGCGGCCGGCCCGAACAATGAGCGCAAGCCCCAGGCGCGTTTGGGCGCGGGTGAGGTGTTGGCTGAGGGCGGGTTGGCTGTAACCGAGGATGTTGGCTGCTTCGCTGATGGTGCCGTGGTCGGAGATTGCGCGAACGATACGCAACGTGAGGAAGTCTGGCGTGGTGTCCATGCCAAAATCATAACAAAACGTGATTCTTCGTATCTCAATCATGCCCTTGTCGCATGTATCCGACCGGGGCACTATGGAGGCATGACATCACCGGCCCTGACCCACGCGATGGGGAGCTTCGCCAACACGCACGGCTACCTCTCTGCCGCCACCATGGGTTTGCCGACGTGCGCTGCCGTCGCCGAGATGACCGAGAAACTTCAACAGTGGGCCACTGCAACCTGCAACCCCATGAACTACGGCGACATTGTTGAGCGCACGCGCGGGCACTACGCGCGCCTCGTCGGCATCGACTCCACTCGCGTTGCCATCGGCTCGCAGACCTCGGTCATGGCCTCGCTCATTGCGTGCTCGCTGCCCGCCGGCTCGCACGTGCTCGTCGTCGAATCCGACTTCACGTCGATCGTGTTCCCGTTTCTGCAACACCGCGACCTCATCGTGCAGGCGGTTCCGCTGGAGAAACTTGCCGCCTCGATCACCGACAGCACCGCACTCGTCGTGTTCTCGCTCATCCAATCCTGCAACGGCAAAGTCGCCGACACTGAGGCGATTATCGCGGCAGCCGCCCAGCACGGGGCTCGCACGCTGTGCGACGTGACCCAAGCTGCCGGCGTCTACCCGGTGGATGCCAGCCAATACGACGCGACCGTCTGCCACGCCTACAAATGGTTGTGTTCGCCGCGCGGCGTCGCGTTTCTCACAATCTCCGAGGATTTTGGCCAGCACATCACTCCCGTTCAGGCCGGCTGGTACGCCGGTGATGATGTGTGGGGCAGCGTCTACGGAACCGAAATGAACCTCGCCAAGGATGCGCGCCAATTCGATGTTTCGCCCGCGTGGCAAGCCTGGGTAGGCGCCGAGCATCCCATCGCCATGTTCGCCGACCTCGACATTTCCGAAGTGTGGGAGCACTGCGCCGGCCTTGGCAACGCGCTGTGCGACGAGCTCGGAATTGAGCGTCAAAACCAAGCGATCGTCACCTGGCCAGACGAAACGGGCAGCGATCTCGCCAAACTCACCGCCGCAGGTATCACCGCCTCCGGTCGTGCCGGCCGACTCCGCGCCGCCTTTCACCTCTGGAATACCGAAGAAGATGTTGCGGCGGTTATCGCTGCGCTGCGCGTCTAGCTAAACTGGATGTCCGCCGACCGTGCATCCAGCTCGGCTGACTATTGGAGTTTTAAGTGGCTACGCCTAACCCCCTCGACGCCGTAATCAACCTCGCCAAGCGCCGAGGTTTCGTCTTCCAATCGGGAGAGATTTACGGCGGTTCACGCTCAGCCTGGGACTATGGCCCGCTGGGAACCGCCCTCAAAGAGAACATCAAGAAGCAGTGGTGGCAAACCATTGTTCAGGGCCGCGAAGATGTCGTCGGCATCGATTCCGCCGTCATCCTTCCCCGCAAGGTCTGGGAAGCATCCGGTCACGTTGACGTGTTCTCCGACCCGCTCGTCGAGTCGCTGCACACCCACAAGCGTTACCGCGCCGACCACCTTCTCGAAGCCTACGAAGAGAAGCACGGTCACCCTCCCGTTAACGGGCTTGCCGACATCCGCGACCCTGACACCGGTCAGCCCGGATCATGGACCGAACCGCAAAACTTCTCCGGACTACTGAAGACATTCCTCGGCCCTGTCGACAACGAAGAGGGCATGCACTACCTGCGGCCCGAAACTGCTCAAGGTATCTTCACCAACTTCGCCAACGTCATGGGTGCTGCTCGCATGAAGCCTCCCTTTGGAATCGGCCAGGTCGGAAAGTCGTTCCGCAACGAAATCACGCCCGGAAACTTCATTTTCCGTACCCGCGAATTCGAGCAGATGGAGATGGAATTCTTCGTCGAGCCCGGCACGGATGAAGAGTGGCACCAGTACTGGATCGACGAATCCATGAAGTGGTACACCGACCTCGGTATCAAGCCCGAAAACCTGCGCTTCTACGAGCACGCTCAAGAGAAGCTGTCGCACTATTCCAAGCGCACCGTGGATGTTGAGTACCGATTCCGCTTTGCTGGCGGCGAGTGGGGTGAGCTCATGGGCATCGCCAACCGCACCGACTTCGACCTGCGCACGCACTCCGAAGCTTCTGGCTCAGATCTGTCGTACTTCGACCAGGCCAAGGATGAGCGCTGGACGCCCTACGTTATCGAGCCCGCGTTCGGACTCACCCGTGCACTCATGGCGTTCCTCATCGACGCCTACGCAGAAGACGAAGCTCCCAACGCCAAGGGTGGCGTCGACAAGCGCACCGTTCTGCGCCTCGACCGTCGCCTCTCGCCCGTCAAGGTTGCCGTTCTGCCGCTATCGCGCAACGAACGCCTGTCGCCGATGGCTCGCGGAATTGCTGCTGACCTTCGCAAGTACTGGAACGTCGACTTCGATGATGCCGGTGCCATTGGTCGTCGCTACCGTCGTCAAGACGAAATCGGCACCCCGTTCTGTGTCACGATCGACTTCGATTCGCTCGATGACAACGCGGTGACAATCCGCGAACGCGACTCGATGGAACAGAAGCGCATGCCGATCGAAGAGCTGCGCGGTTACCTCGCGCAGGAGCTCATCGGCTGCTAGCAGCTACCGCGCGGCCGGGCTCTGAGTGGTTCCCGCTCCGAGCTCGGCTCGCGCCTCTCGCTGCTCTCGCCTCTCGCTGCTCTCGCCTCTCGCTCGACGCCGGCGCATCCTCGGAAATTCAGGAGATCTGCGCCGGCGAATCCTTACTCCCGCCGAAACTAAGGGATCTCGCGGCGCGTAGTTGCCGATCTCCTGAGTTTCCGAGGTGAACAGCTCGTCCACAGCGCGATGGCCACCCCCGAGTCCACCGATCGCGGCCGGCAATCCACGCCACGAGTGGCGCCGACGATGCTGTCCCCATGGCAGATGTGCGTGAACTAGTCGATGAACTCGATGGCCTTGCTCAAAAACGTCAGCTCGTAGCCCGCGGAGCCAGCGACTACGACCTGACTCACGCGGTCAGGCGGGGCGAAGTAGTGCGAGCTCGCCAAGGCTGGTACACGACGGCTGATCCCTCCGAGCCTCGAGTGAGGGCCGTGCGTGTGGGCGGTCGTCTTACGGGTATTTCAGCGATCGTTGACTGGGGCGGATGGGTGCTGGGCGAGCATCCACTGCACGTTTCGGTTGCTCACAATGCCGCTCGCCTTCGCAGCCAATGGAATCGGAGGCATCCACTTGGAGTGCACCGCGGTGTGGAGCTGCACTGGGCTCCGATTTTGGTCAGCGACCAAGGTTCGAATTGGCATGTCAGTGTGCTTGAGGCGCTCAGACGTGTGATCGTCGATCACGATCTCGAGACGGCGGTCGCTGCGGTGGACTGGGCACTTCACACAAGAAGGGTTGACGAGTTCGATTTCGAACTGTTGATACTTAGTTTACCTAGTCACAAACGGGCGATTCGGTCGTGGGTCGACCGACATTGTGAGAGCCTGCCGGAGAGTCTCGCTCGTACGCGGCTGCGGCTTAGGGGTCATCGGGTCGAAATTCAGGTTCCTGTCGGTGGCAAGCGAATTGATCTGGTCGTGAACGGCGTTGTCGGTCTCGAGATCAATGGCAAACAGTTTCACGCGCACACTTTTGAGGAGGATCACCTCAAAGGGCTCGAGATCACGATCGCGGGATTTCATGCCATGAGCTTGAGCGCAAGGATGGTTTTCGCGCAGTGGGAGCTATTTCTCCGGGCACTGGAGAGCGCGTTGGCCTCGCATCCGCTCGATGACCTCGGAAATTCAGGAGATTCCGCTTGCGAGCTGGCGGCAGGCCCGAGAATACGCACACCCGCAAGCCAGAGTTTCGGAATCTCCTGAATTTCCGCGGAGGGGAGCGAAAAACGTAGCGAAGGCGAGCGAACCCAAACGGCATCGCCACCGAACTACCGCAACCGGGAATATCCGTGCGGCGCAGACGTTGAAGCCACAGTGAATGAATCAGCAGCAAACCCGATTGCCCCCGTCAAAGTCGATATCTGGTCTGATGTTCAGTGCCCCTGGTGCTACATCGGAAAGCGACGCTTTGAAGCAGCGGTCGATAGCTCCGGCATCGCCGTTGACATTGAGTACCATTCCTTTGAATTGGCACCCGATACTCCTGTTGAGTACGAGGGCACTCCCACTCAGTACCTCAGCGAGCGCAAGGGTCTCGCAATTCCTCAGGTAGAGGAGATGCTCACCCGTGTCACCGATATCGCCACGAGTCTCGGTCTCGACTATGACTACGAGCACATCCACCAGACCAATACGGTGAAGGCCCACGAACTTCTTCATTTTGCCAAGGCTCGCGGCCGTCAGCTCGAGATGAAGGAGCGCCTTCTCGACGCGTATTTCGTTAAGACTGAGCACGTCGGACGCATCGAAGATCTCGCCGACATCGCGGCCTCTATTGGCTTCGACCGTGACGAGGTTGTGGGTGTTCTTGAGTCAAGCGAGTACCTTCCGGCGGTCAAGGCCGATATGGAAGTTGCGATGCAATATGGCATCCAAGGCGTGCCCTTCTTTGTGATTGACGGCAAGTATGGAGTTTCGGGCGCGCAAGAAAGTGAAACTTTCGCTAACGTTCTCACACAGGTACTTACTGAAAGAGATGCGTAACTAATGGATGCCGCAACGAAGCCACTCCCGACCTTCGCCCTTAAACAGGTTGGAGACCCCAATGTTGGTGTGTGCGAGGGCGACTCGTGCATCGTGGATGACCACCAGTCTCAAGCTTTCGTGAACCGCCAGATCGATGAAGGACTCGTCTAAAGCAATCCAGCATTCTGCAGCCTGACCGAGCTTGGGTTTTTGTGCGTTCGGGGTTGGGCTGGGCCTGCGGTCGGGGTTATCCGACGAAGCCTCTGTTCGACCATTCGATAATTTCGGTCGCGCTTGAGTCCTCAGGGGCAGCGCGGGCTACTCGCGGCGGTACTCGCGTGAGCGGTACTGTCGTCGGGCGGTCGGGCAGTGATGCGTGCTGCCGTTCTGGAGCGTTGATCCTCTTGTTCACGAGCGCTCCGAGTATGGCGCCTCCTCCGAACCCGAGCGGGAGCAGAAACAGGTAGAGCGTCGGATTGATGCCCGATCCTGTGCCGAGTGCAAACGTTGCGGCGACGCCGGCTACAGCTCCGAGGCCCATTGCGAGCCACCAGCGCTGAAGTTTCGCGTTTGTTGAATCCCACGCTCGCTGCGCTCGTAGCTGTGCTGATGCTTCCTCGCGTGGTGCCAAGCTCACCCACGTGTGGCCTTCGAATCGAAAGACGTTCGGATGCTCGTCGAGGGCCATTAGTTGCTTCCTTCTTCGGTCGTGATGTCGGCAACGACCGCGTCGAGGCGGCTGATGAGTTCGTCGGCGTGCACCCAGGCGGTGTGGCCGTGATCGCCGGCTCCTATGGAGATGCGCTTTCCGACCATCCGTTCGTCCGCGTACACGGGCCAGGCAGTAGTGCTGCCGAGTGGGGTGATGGTGCCGCGCGCGTAGCCGGTGGCGTTGAGGGCAACCTCGGCATCGGGCATCCGGAGCTTGTTGGCACCCACGAGCGCACGCAGCTTTGGCCACGAAATTTGACGATCGCCGGGCACGAGAGCGAAGAGAAAGCTGCCGTCGCTGCGCTTAACGACGAGCGACTTCACGATTTCGGCCGGGGTGATGCCGAGCAGTTCAGCCGCGTGCTCGAGTGACGTCGCTGGGGCTCGCTCGATGATCTCGATCGGGATGCCGCGGCGCTCGGCATCCTCGCGAACGCGGTCGGTTCCTGCCGTCATTCGGGGCCTTCCGGGGTGGGCGGCACCGGTTCAGGCGCGCCGTGGGACAATTGCTCTGTGACTATTCTTGCCCCTGCCGACCCGCGTGTCGCGCCACAGCTCTCAATCGGCAACCTCGACCTCGATGTTCCGGTCGTTTTGGCGCCCATGGCAGGCATCACGAACACCGCTTTTCGTCGTCTCTGCCGCGAATATGGTGCGGGCCTTTACGTCAGTGAGATGATCACGAGCCGCGCTCTTGTTGAGCGCACGCCCGAAAGCATGCGCCTTATTACGCACCACGAATCGGAGACGACGCGCAGCATCCAGCTTTATGGTGTTGACCCGAAGACGGTGCGCGAAGCGGTCACGATGTTGGTAGCCGAAGATCGTGCAGACCACATCGACTTGAATTTCGGATGCCCTGTTCCTAAAGTAACTCGCAAGGGTGGGGGAGCGGCGCTTCCTTGGAAGATCGATTTGTTCCGCGACATTGTCGAGGGCGCTGTGAAGGCTGCCGGCGATGTGCCGTTGACGATCAAGATGCGCAAGGGCATCGACTCTGACCATTTGACCTACCTCGAGGCTGCCCGGGTGGGCGCCGGTGCCGGCGTGGCCAGCATTGCGCTGCACGCGCGCACTGCTGCCGAGTTCTATTCGGGCCATGCCGACTGGTCTGCGATCGAAAAGCTTAAGAACACCATCACCGATACGCCAATTCTGGGCAACGGTGACATTTGGAGTGCAGCCGATGCTCTTCGCATGGTCGATGAGACCGGATGCGACGGGGTTGTTGTCGGTCGCGGTTGCCTTGGTCGTCCGTGGCTGTTCGGTGACCTCGCTGCCGCCTTCCGCGGTGAATCCCTCAAGGCAGAGCCGACACTTGGCGAAGTCGCCATCGCGTTTAAGCGCCATGCCGAGCTCTTGGTGGAATTCTTCGGTGATGAAGATCGTGCGTGCCGCGACATCCGCAAGCATGTTGCGTGGTATTTCAAGGGTTATGCGGTGGGCGGAGAGTTGCGCGCGGCGATGGCGACTGTTCACGATCTGGCTCAGCTCGACGAACTGTTGGCTCAGCTCGACTGGAGCCAGCAATACCCGGGTGCCGATGCTGAAGGTCAACGTGGCCGGGCGGGCACCCCCAAGAAGCCTTCGCTTCCGCAGGGCTGGCTCGATAGCCGCGAACTGCACGAGACTCACCGAAGCGAACTCAACCAAGCAGAATTGAGCACCAGTGGCGGTTAAGGGCTATACCGAGGCTGACGCTGAGCGTTGGTTCCCTGAGCAGCATTCGAGTCGTCGTAGCGATTTTGCGCGTGACCGTGCGCGGGTTCTTCACTCCAGCGCGCTTCGCCGCCTAGCCGCAAAGACTCAAGTCTTGAGCCCGACGATGGGCGCTGACTTTGCCCGCAACCGTCTTACCCACTCTCTTGAGGTCGCCCAGGTGGGTCGCGAGCTCGCCGACAGCCTCGGCCTCGACCCCGATGTTGTCGACACAGCATGTCTTTCGCACGATCTCGGGCATCCGCCGTTCGGCCACAATGGTGAGCGCGCACTCAATGAGTGGGCGGATGACATCGGTGGCTTCGAGGGCAATGCTCAGACCCTGCGTCTGCTGACGCGCATCGAGCCGAAGGTGTTTGGTCCTAACGGCCAGAGCTATGGGCTTAATCTCACACGCGCGAGCTTGGACGCGAGCACCAAGTACCCCTGGCCGAGCGCCCAAGGCATCCCTGACCCGAGCGGTCGCAGCAAGTACGGCTTCTTCGACGATGACACTGCGGCGTTCGAGTGGTTGCGTGCCGGTGCCCCTGATCGCCAGCGCTGCATTGAGGCTCAGGTCATGGATCTTTCCGATGACATCGCGTACTCGGTGCATGACTTCGAAGACGCCATTGTTGGCGACTTCATTGATGTGACGGCTCTGGGCGCCCGGGTGAACCACGATGACCTCGTGAAGTCGATGTTTGAGTGGATCGGCGGCGAGTTCACGCACGATGAGCTCATCGCAGCCTTCGACCGCCTTGATCTTCTCGATCCGTGGATTGATCAGTGGGATGGCTCGCGTGCCGCCCACGGGCGCCTCAAGAACCTCACGAGCCAGTTGATCGGCCGCTTTGCGGGAGCTGCAGTTCAGGCTACGCGCGAAGCGCACCCGAGGGATGCCCTTGCTCGCTTCGGCGGAAGCCTGGTCGTTCCCAAGGAAATTCAGGCCGAAATCGCCGTGCTCAAGGGCATTGTTGCCGCTTTTGTGATGTCGACAAACGCGCGCCGCCCGATTTATCAGCAGCAGCGTGACGTGCTTACGGAGCTCGCTGACGTTCTGCTGTGGACCGGCCCGAGCAACCTCGATTCGGGGTTCACGGCCGATTGGAATTGCGCTGTGAACGATCACCAGCGCAAGCGTGCGGTAGTAGATCAGGTGGCTAGCCTCACGGATCAGTCCGCCATGGCGTGGCATACACGACTGGTTGGCGAGAGGTAGACCGCGGTAAGCCTAGAATTGCGATTGTGGCTGGCCTGATCAAAAGAAGCGATATCGACGAGGTGCGTTCGCGCACGAACCTCGCCGACATTGTTGGCGACTATGTCACCCTCAAGAGCGCTGGTTCGGGCTCGATGAAGGGCTTGTGTCCTTTTCACGAGGAGCGCAGCCCCAGCTTCCACGTGCGGCCCCAAGTCGGCTTCTATCACTGCTTCGGATGCGGTGAAGGCGGCGACGTTTACACCTTCCTGCAGCGCATGGACCACGTGTCGTTCTCCGAGGCCGTTGAGCGCCTCGCCGGTCGTATTAGTTACGAACTTCACTATGAGGATGGCGGTGCGGCGACCGATCACGGCAACCGCGCCCGCATCCTGGCAGCCAATCAGGCCGCCTCCGATTTCTTCGTCGCTCAACTGGCGAGCGCCGAGGCAGCTCCCGGTCGCAGTTTCTTGGGGGAGCGCGGCTTCGATCAGTCGGCGGCAGAGCGTTTCGGAATTGGGTTCGCCCCTCGTGGTGGTGCCCTCACAAAACACCTCAACTCTCTCGGATTTTCGTCCGACGAACTCGTGATCGCTGGCCTCATCGGCAAGGGGGAGCGAGGCGACTATTACGATCGATTCCGCGGCCGACTGGTGTGGCCCATCCGCGATGTCACGGGGCAGACGCTTGGTTTCGGTGCGCGTCGTTTACTTGAGGACGATAAGGGTCCCAAGTACTTGAACACTCCTGAGACGCCGGTTTATCACAAGAGCCAAGTGCTCTACGGGCTCGATCTTGCCAAGAAAGATATTTCGCGCGGCAAGCAGATCGTGGTCGTTGAGGGCTATACGGATGTCATGGCTTGCCACCTTGCTGGCGTCACGACGGCTGTTGCTACCTGTGGAACCGCGTTCGGTGTCGACCACATCAAGATTGTTCGCCGGATGATCGGCGACTATGACAACGCAGACACCACCGCCACGGGCGAAGTGATCTTCACCTTCGACCCGGATGATGCTGGCCAGAAGGCAGCAAACCGGGCGTTTGCCGAAGAGCACCGTTTCGCTGCGCAAACTTTTGTTGCGGTCGCATCTGATGGCCTCGATCCGTGCGATCTCCGGCTCAAAAAGGGTGATGGCGCTGTGCGGCGTCTTGTGAGCACGCGCAAGCCCATGTTCGAGTTCAAGATTCGCCGTGAGTTGGCGGTGCATGACCTCGAGACGGTGGAGGGTCGTGTCGCTGCCCTGCGTGCGGCGGCGCCGGTCGTGGCGGGCATTCGAGACCAAGCGTTGGGAATTGGTTACGTGCGCAGCGTCGCCGGCTGGCTGGGTATGGAGCCGAGCGAAGTTCAGGGCGCGGTGAACTCTGCCAAGCGTCAGCAGGCGCCGGCTACGGCTCCGAGTGTGCCTCAGCAGTCCGCTGCAGCGGCTGAAAGCATGGGTGAGCAGCCGCCGCAGGCTGGCCCGTCGATCATGGATCTCAAGACGGACGCATCCACACGACTGGAGCGTGACGCCTTGATGGCGGTGTTGCAGCATCCGGATGTCGTCGGGGACGATCTCATTCGAAAGCTCACGCAGATATCTTTCGCCGATAACAGTCTCGCCGTCGTGCGTGACGCGATCGCTTCACTGGTTGAGCGTGCACAGCTCCCGGGCTGGGCCTCAGCCGTTGCCGATGAAGTGCCTCAGTCGTTCTCGACTTTCGTCAAACAATTGAGCGTTGCGCCGATTCCGGAGCGCGAGGAACGAATCCCGATCTACTGTGTCCAAGTCGCTACAGACTTGGTCGAGCGCGATCTTTTGCGGCAAAAGCGCGAGCTGTTAGGGGTGCTTCAGCGCATGGATCGGGAGAGTGATCCCGAGCGCTATGTGCAGACGCAACGCGACCTCATGAGGATCGAAGCAGAGCGTCGCACTCTTCGTGAAGAAAAGTAGTCGTCGCTACTTAGTTGCGTTCGTGTAAATATCGGTCATTTGGAAGCCAACAACCTAGTGGTTAAGTCTCAGGTTGTGTTTCCATTGAAGTACTACAGTGCGCGGCACCTACAAACGTGCCGTCGCATTTACTGCACGCAACAGGAAGAGGTAGACGGATATGACATCCGCATCCAAGAACAGCAAGCGAATCCTTGCTGTAGTTGCCGGCTCAGCAGCGTTCGCGCTCGCTTTGACTGGCTGCCAAGCTGGAGGAGATTCCTCTAGCGATGGCGGTTCTGAGCCGCTTATCGTGGGCACGACCGACAAGGTCACGTTCCTCGACCCGGCCGGTTCGTACGACAACGGTTCTTTCGCACTGATGAACCAGGTTTTCCCGTTCTTGCTCAACTCCCCGCTCGGTACTTCCGATGTTGAACCTGACATCGCTGAGTCCGCCGAGTATACGAGTGACGACGAGTACACAGTTGTACTCAAGTCGGGCCTGAAGTTTGCCAATGGCAACGACCTCACGTCGTCTGACGTGAAGTTCAGCTTCGACCGCCAGGTCGCCATTGCTGACGAAAACGGACCTGCAGTTCTTCTCGGCAACATCGACAGCGTTGAAGCAGTCGACGACACCACAGTGGTATTCCACCTGAAGAATGGCAACGACCAGACGTTTGCACAGATCCTGTCGAGCCCTGCCGCGCCGATCGTTGACGAAGACGTATTCTCGGCTGACAGCGTTACTCCCGACGCAGATATTGTTGCGGGCAACGCTTTCGCTGGCCAGTACGTTATCGACAGCTACGACTTCAATAACATTGTGTCGTTCAAGGCCAACGCTGACTACCAGGGTGTTCTTGGTGCAGCAGCGACTGACAGCATCACGCTCAAGTACTACACCGATGCTTCGAACCTGAAGCTCGAAGTTCAAGAGGGTGGCATCGATGTCGCGCACCGCAGCCTTTCGGCTACGGACATTGCTGACCTCGAAGGCAATGACAACGTCAATGTCGTTGTAGGCCCTGGTGGAGAAATCCGCTACATCGTGTTCAACTTCGACACCCAGCCGTTCGGTGCAAAGACTCCTGAGGCTGACGCCGCGAAGTCGCTTGCCGTTCGTGGAGCCGTTGCTGACCTCATCAACCGTCAAGAAATCTCAGAGCAGGTTTACAAGGGCACCTACCTTCCGTTGTACTCTTACGTTCCCGAGGGACTGACCGGCGCAACCGAGGTTCTGAAGGACCTCTACGGCGACGGTTCAGGCGGACCGAGCACCGAAGCAGCGCAGAAGCGTCTTGCGGATGCCGGTATTGAGACTCCTGTATCGCTCAACTTGCAGTACAACCCAGACCACTACGGTGAGTCTTCGGGGGACGAGTACGCGCTTGTTAAGAGCCAGCTTGAGGCCGACGGTATCTTCGAGGTCAGCTTGCAGTCGACCGAGTGGGTCACGTACGCCAAGGAGCGCACGGCAGATGCTTACCCCGCATACCAGCTGGGTTGGTTCCCTGACTACTCCGACGCCGATAACTACCTGACCCCGTTCTTCGGCGATGGCAACTTCCTCGGTAACCACTACGCGGATGCCGAAGTCAACGATCTGATTGTGGCTCAAGCAACCGAACTCGACCCTGCAACACGTGAGGGAATGATCGAGGAAATCCAGGCGAAGGTCGCGGCGCAGCTGTCGACCGTTCCGTTCCTTCAAGGAGCGCAAATCGCTGTAACGGGCAAGGACGTCACCGGAGCTACGCTCGACGGTTCGTTCAAGTTCCGCTACGGCAGCTTGGCAAAAAACTAGGGTAATTCGCCCCAGCTAGGCTTCGGTCTAGCGTTGTGACGAACAGGGGGTGGTCCACACACAATGTGGGTCACCTCCTCGTCTTCATTTTCTGCACGATAGGTAGGTATGTCGCAGTCTGCTCCCGCCGTGATTAATCCGGCACCATCACCAGCGCCCATCCGGCGTTCTCGGGGGATCACAAATCCTCTTGTACGTTTTCTGATTGTTCGTTTCCTTCTCATTATTCCTACGGTGTTCATCCTCGTAACGATGGTGTTCGTGTTGATGCGCTCGATTGGTGATCCGATCACGGCTGCCCTCGGTGGCCGCCTCACCGCGGCTCAACTTGCCGAGCGAATTAGCTCCGCTGGTTACGATCGCCCGATCCTTGTGCAGTATTTCGAATACCTGGGTCAAATCTTTACCGGAAACTTCGGTACGGCGATCACTGATGGTCGCCCGGTTTCTGAACTTCTCGTGACCTACGGCAGTGCAACGCTCGAGCTCGCGTCGTACGCGATTCTTGTCGCTCTTATCTTCGGTATTCCGCTCGGAATGATCGCGGCATACTTCCGCGACAAGTGGCCAGACGCAGTGCTGCGTGTTGCCGCGATCCTCGCCTATGCCACCCCGGTTTTCTTCGCCGGGTTGCTGCTCAAACTGGTCTTCGCTGTGTGGCTCAAGGTGTTGCCGGTCGCCGGCCGGGCATCCACCCGCACGGAACTGCAGCTCACCGCTATGGATGACGCGTCGGGGATCTATCTGATCGATGCGATCCGGTTGGGAAGCCCAGCGGCAGTTGGCGACGTGCTGTCTCATGCTGTGCTGCCGGGTCTCGCACTCGGTCTGCTCACCGCCGGCATCTTCATGCGTCTGGTCCGCACCAACGTGATCGGCTCGCTGTCGATGGATTACGTAGATTCTGCCCGTTCGCGGGGAGTCAGCGAGTTCCGCTTGGTACGCAAACATGCTTACAAGCCAGCGCTCATCCCGATCATCACGGTGATCGGTCTGCAGATCGCTCTCTTGCTTGGTGGTGCAGTGCTGACAGAAACCACCTTCGAGTGGAAGGGCCTCGGCTTCAAGCTCGTCGAATATCTTGGCGCTCGTGACTTCGTTGCGGTGCAGGGCATTGTTGTTCTGCTTGCCGTCATCGTGGCTCTTACTAACTTCATTGTCGACATTATTGCGGCGATCATCGACCCGAGAGTGAGGTACTAATCATGGCTACGACTTCCTCTCGATTGGTCCAGATCTGGCGGCGTTTACCCGTCGTTCGCCAAGTACGTCAGGCCGTTGGCTTGCAACGCGGAATGCTTGTCGCCGGTCTTATTTTGACCGGAATTTTCCTGCTTACGGCGCTCTTCGCGCCGCTCCTTGCGCCCTATGGTTTCGCGCAACTGCGTGACGACGATGGCACGTTCGGTGCCCAAGTCCCTCCGGGTGGCCAGCACATTCTCGGTACCACTGTCGGCGGCTACGATGTGCTCTCTCGGGTGATCTGGGGATCGCGTACCGCGGTGCTCGTCATTGTTGTTGCGGTTGCGCTGTCGATCTTTGCCGGCGTGCTCCTCGGCCTCGTCTCTGGCTATCTGGGGAGCTGGCTTGACCGGGTTCTGGTCGTCATTTCTGATGCCGTTTACGCCTTCCCGACGCTGTTGCTTGCGATCGTCGCGGCAATCGCTATTAGCGGTGGCCGTTCCAGTTTCTGGGGTGGCGTCTTCGCGGCGGCGATCTCCATCACGGTCGTCTATATTCCGCAATATTTCCGGGTAATCCGGGCCGAAACGGTGCGAATCAAGTCGGAAGCCTATGTGGAGTCTGCAAAGGTTCTTGGCGCGAGTACACCTCGCATCATGTTCCGTCACGTGTTCCGCAATGCAACGCGTACTCTGCCGTTGATCTTCACTCTGAACAGTTCAGAAGCAATTCTGACGCTGGCAGGACTCGGCTTTCTCGGTTTCGGTATTGAACCGTCCGCGGCTGCGGAGTGGGGCTATGACCTCAATAAGTCGATCTCGGATGTCACGAGCGGTATTTGGTGGACGTCACTGTTCCCCGGTTTGGCTATCGTGCTCGTCGTGCTCGGAATCACTTTGGTCGGGGAGAGCCTGAACGACCTTGCGGACCCGCGACTGCGTACACGTCGCCGCGCCGACCAATCGGCGCCGGTCCTCGAGACATCGGCTCTGAGCACTGTTGACCTTGACGATGACGGAACACCGATCGATCCTCTGGAGGCTCGCTCATGAGCGACATTGTTGAGATCACGAATCTCGAAGTAACCTTCGCGACCGATAGCGGAGATGTAAAAGCTGTTGATGACGTGTCGCTGACTCTCGCTCCTGGCGAAGTGTTGGCAATTGTTGGCGAGAGTGGCAGCGGTAAGAGCGTCACGGCAAAGAGCATTCTTGGGCTGTTGCCTGAGACTGCGGTCGCGCGTGGCGCGATCCTGCTTAATGGCAAGAATGTGGTCGGGATGTCTGGAAAACGGCTGCGGGAGTTGCGTGGCGTTGACGTTGCGATGGTATTCCAGGAGCCGTCTTTGGCTCTCAACCCCGTGTTCACGGTCGGCTGGCAGATTGCAGAAGGCATTCGGGCGCACGGAAAGGTCAGCAAAAAGCAGGCGCGCGTCAAGGCAATTGAGATCTTGACCAAGGTGGGCATTCCGGAGCCGGAGAAACGGGTCGACTTCTACCCGCACCAGTTTTCTGGCGGACAGAAGCAGCGTGTGGTCATTGCGATGGCACTCGTGCTTGAACCTGAGTTGATCGTTGCTGACGAGCCGACCACGGCTCTGGATGTCACCGTTCAGGCCGAAATTCTCGATCTGCTCCGGCGGTGTCGTGATGAGTTCGGGGCTGCGATCATCCTGATCACTCACAACATGGGTATCGTCGCTGATCTTTCTGATCGAGTCGCTGTGATGTATCAGGGCAAGGTTGTCGAAGAGGCACCGGCTCAGGAGCTTTTCGATTCGGCGAAACACCCGTATACGCAGAAGCTGCTCGCTGCCGTTCCCCGCGTGGGATCCGGTGCCGCGCGTGCTGCGGCGCGAGTCGTCGACCGCCAGAAGGCCGGCGGTAGCGACATCGTTGAGCCCGTGGTTGTGGCGAAAGATCTCAAGATCTCCTTCCCTGGGCGTATTGGTCAGCCACGGTTCCGCGCGGTTGATGGTGTGAGCTTCAGCATTTCGCCTGGCGAGGTGCTTGGTCTGGTGGGGGAGAGCGGATCGGGTAAGACCACAATCGGTCGCGCCATTGGCGGGCTCAACAAGGTCACCGGTGGTTCGCTTCAGGTGCTCGGTCACGAAATGCTTGGCTTCAAAGAGCGCAAGTTTCGTCCCCTTCGCAGCGATATTGGGTTTGTGTTTCAGGACCCGGCATCAAGCTTTAATCCTCTACTCACGATCGCGGAGTGCGTCGCGGAGCCTCTGATCGTTCACGGTCAGGCCAAGGACCCCAAGGAAGCTCGTGGTCGCGTCAACGAACTGCTTGAGGCTGTTCAGTTGCCTCGCGCATTCGCGGATCGCTATCCGCACGAATTGAGCGGTGGACAACGTCAGCGCGCAAGCCTTGCCCGTTCGCTCGCCTTGCGGCCTCGACTTCTGATCGCCGATGAGCCAACCAGTGCGCTCGACGTCTCCGTGCAGGCAAAGGTCCTAGAACTGTTTGCTGATCTCCAGCGGGATCTCGGATTCGCGGCTTTGTTCATCAGCCACGACCTCGCGGTCGTTGACATGCTGTCTGACCGAATCGCGGTGCTCTATAAGGGACAGCTGGTTGAGGAGGGCGTTGGCTCGGATGTGCTTCAGAATCCGCAACATCCGTACACGCAACGCCTGCTCGCCTCGCTTCCGGTTCCCGATCCACGGGAGCAAGCTGAGCGTCGCGAAGCACTGCGGTCGCTCACTGACGTAGATTATTGAGGTGACTTCCTCTCAGCCCACAGTGAGCGCGCGTGACTTGTCGTTGCGCTATCCGTCGCGCAACCCCGAAACGCGGTCAGTTGCTGTCAATGGACTGAGTTTTGAGATTGCCGCCGGCGAAGTGCTGACGGTGGTTGGCGAGAGTGGCTCGGGAAAGAGCACTCTTGCCAAAGCGGTCGCGCTTCAAGCTGAAACCGGTGACTACGGATCTCCCATGTTCAGCGGTGGACAACTGTCCGTGATGGGTACCGAGTTGAAATCGGTGAGTCGACGCAAGCGCGATCGGCTCAGCCTCAAAGTTGGATACCTGCCTCAGGATGCCGGCAACCACCTCAATGGTCGCCTCACTGTGGGGGAGAACATCGCCGAACCCATCTTCATCCGTGATCGGCGCTTCAACCAGCGCGAGGCGGCTGAGGCGGTGGCGACGCTGATCGACACCGTGCGGCTGCCACTGGCGATCATGAATCGCTACCCCTATGAGCTGAGCAAGGGGCAGCGTCAGCGCGTTGCGATAGCGCGGTCGATGATCCTCGAACCGCAGCTGCTCATCGCCGATGACCCTACAGCGGGAATTGACGTGAATGTTCGCGCCGCGATTCTCGATCTGATCGTTGATCTCCAGCGCGAGCGAGAATTCTCCGCACTGCTTGTCACCGCCGACCTTGCGGCAGTCCGTCGCGTGTCGACCAACATCGCGGTTATGCACCGCGGAATCTTGGTGGGTATCGGCGAGGTCGACGAAGTCTTGTCCGACCCTTGGCATCCTTATGTTCGGGGACTCGCCAACTCACTCGTGGAGCTTAAGCGTGAGCAGAACTGAACCTTCAGTAGCGTCGAATTCACTGTGGCTTGTCGGAGGATTCGGCGCCGATATGGCCTGCGAGTCTGAAGGAATCTCTGTTATGCGCAGTCGTGCGGATGGTTCCCTCGAACTTTCCCACGTAGCGGTAGAAGTACCCTCGGCATCGTTTCTCGTGGTTGACGGCGATCGCGTTTATTCGACGCTCGAGGGCTCGGGCCAGGTTGCCGCATTCGAGCGTGTTGGTGACACTCTCAAGACTGTAGACACCGTAACCAGCGGTGGACAGTATCCCTGCCACCTGACCGTCCAGGGCAACGCGGTGATCGCGGCGAACTACGGAACCGGAACCTTGGGCGTAATCGCGCGGTCATCAGATTCGAAGTCAGGTGTGGCGGCGTTGGAACACAAGCACAGCGAAGCTCCGACAGGTTCGGGACCACGACCGCAGCAGGATGGCCCGCACGCTCATTCGTCTTTTTTCGTTGACGATCACACCCTATTGACCCTCGATCTTGGCGCAGATCGCATCCGAATTTTCGACTACAAAGACTTCGCACTGAGCGAAGTGGATGAAGTTATCTTGCCCGCCGGATTCGGCCCACGTGACATTGTGGCCCGCCCCGGAAACCTGTTTTATGTTCTCGGAGAGCTCGGCCTCGGTTTTCTCGTTTTCGAGTGGCGAGATCGTCAGCTGCACCGGCTGTGCGCAGTTGCGCTGCCAGGGGCGAGCGAGGGCGACCAAGCATCCGCGATCGCAATATCTGCGGACGGAAGACACGCCTATGTGGGGGTGCGTCGCAGCAACCTCATTGCGATCCTCGCGATTGCCGAAGACGGCCGCAGCGTTGCCCCTCTCACCGCCGTCTCGTGCGAAGGGGATTGGCCGCGTCACATTGTCATGGACGGCGACGTTTTACATGTGAGCAACCAGTTTTCTCACTCGGTGGCCAGTTTTCGCATCGATGAAAAAGGAATTCCGAAGCTGATAGCCCCGCCAGCCCGGGTTCTTTCGCCGACATACCTTGCGCGAATGTCGTGATGGTTTTTCAACTGCTGAATCGTTTGCTAAAGTAGTTCCGTTGCACAGTGATCCTCGATAGCTCAATTGGCAGAGCAACGCACTGTTAATGCGTAGGTTCTTGGTTCGAGTCCAAGTCGAGGAGCTTATGAGTCCCGGCCACAATGTGGCCGGGACTTTGTGCATTCCGCCCGCGGCTTTTCGTCTGATGTATGCCCGGGCGGGGGAACGCGAGACACCCGCCGCCGCATACTCCCTCAGGAGTACCGAAGGCTGCGCCGCCGAGCCGATGTGAGGCGGCTGAACGGCTACTAGCATCAGAGCATGCCCTCATCCGCTCGATCCTCTCGTACAGCCAGCGCGATGGCTGACGCGGTGATGCGTGGGCACGGCTTCGGCTTTCCGCCTACGCGCCGCTCAACAGTGTTACGGCGTTGGGTGCCGGTGATTGCTTCTCTGATCGTGCAGGTGCCGATCACAGTGATTAGTGTCGTCAGCTCCGAAGATTTCGGGCTTGCGGGCGTTGTGCTCGTGTTGCTTTCAGTTCTCGGGCCCGCTCTGTTGTTTTGGGTTCGCCGATACCCTGGACCAATCGTTGCGGTGATGGCGGCCGCCGCTGCCAGTGATTTCCTGTTGGGCTATTCGGCGATCTCGCCTCCCTATTTAGCGCTGGCATTCGCGATCGTCATTGCGATTTCGCGCGGTGCGCGCTCGTGGACCTGGATTTCATTGATTGTCGTGTGGGAGGCAACACTATTAGCGGCCCTTCTGGTCGGCATCGCGCTCGAGCCTGCACGCATTATTGTGACGACGCTTGGCCTCCTGCTAGTTCTGGGGGTTGCGGAATCGTATCGACGTCGTCGCGAACAGTTTGTGCAGTTTCAGGAGGCGTTTTCTGTTCGACGGGAGGCTGAACTTCAGGCCGAACGGGTGCGCATTGCCCGCGAGCTGCATGATGTTTTGGCCCATTCGCTCAGCCAGATCAATGTCCAAGCAGGAGTGGGGCTTCACCTCATGCACAAACAGCCTGAGCAGGCTGAGGCTGCCCTCGCGAGTATCAAGAGCTCGAGCAAAGACGCCCTTGATGAAGTTCGGTCACTCCTAGGGATGTTGCGCGCAGAAGGAGTGGGTGGCGATGGCAGCCACAACGAGGCTGTGCCGCCGGTGCCGGAGCCGAACCTATCGCGGCTACCCAGCTTGGTCGAGTCAGTGCGGAGCCAGGGGCTCGATGTGCGCTTTGTGTGCGAAGTCTCTGCCGAGGCACCGACCGCAGTGCAGCTGGCCCTGTACCGAATTGTGCAGGAATCACTGACGAACATTGTGCGCCATGCCCACGCCAGCGATGTGAACGTCAGTCTCCGGCGCGATGACGGCGACTATCTCGTTACTATTGCCGACAACGGCATCGGATTCGACGGTGCTGTCGACCGCGAGGGGCGAGGCTTGCTAGGTATGCGTGAACGAGCCGAATTGTTGGGTGGCAGTCTTCAGGTGAGCCGAACGCTCACCGGCGGTGCTCTGGTGACGGCCCGCATTCCGAGTCGACAGACATCCGCATGATTCGAGTTGTTATTGCTGACGATCAGCAGCTGATCCGTGCCGGCTTTCGTAGCCTCCTCGATGCCGAAGATGACATCGAGGTTGTAGGCGAGGCTGGCACCGGCACTGAAGTGGTTGATGTTGTGCGCCGAATGCGCCCTGATGTTGTGCTGATGGACATTCGGATGCCCGACGGCGATGGGCTCTGGGCAACAGAACAAATCGCTACCTTTCCTGAACTTTCTGGCACCAGCATTGTTGTGGTGACGACCTTTGAGATTGACGAGTATGTTGCTCGAGCAATTCGTGCGGGGGCCAGCGGATTCCTCGTCAAAGACACGGAACCCGTGGAACTGATTCGCGCGGTGCGAGTTGTCGCGTCCGGCGACGCGTTGTTGAGCCCCGGCGTGACCAGACGGCTCCTGGAACGGGTTGCTCGCGGTTCGCAGGCGACGGTGGATGCCAGTGCGCTCTCGGTAATCACCGGCCGTGAGCGCGAAGTGCTTGCCTTGGTGGGGCGCGGCCTCACGAACACTGAAATCGGAGCCAAACTCTTTCTCAGTCCGCTCACGGCCAAAACTCATGTTTCGCGCATCATGGCGAAGCTCACGGCGCGGGATCGTGTGCAGCTGGTTGTCATCGCCTATGAGACCGGCCTTGTCCCTCTCGGGCGGGCGGTGTGACTGGCGGCGTGGCGGGTGGCGTGACGGGTGAACGGCCGCGACGCTCTCCCGAGGTTTCGGCAGCGATCCGGTCGAGCTTTGCGGTCGGGCTCGCTGTCGCCGCGTATGGCATTTCGTTCGGCGCACTCGCGGTCGCTGCAGGGTTGGATGTCTGGCAAACCTGTGTCTTGAGTCTTCTCATGTTCTCCGGCGGCTCCCAATTCGCTCTCGTGGGTGTCATCGCTACGGGAGGCGCGTCCGCGGGCGGAGCGGCGATTGCGAGTGCTGTGCTCCTCGGCACCCGCAACTCTCTCTACGCTCTGCGAGTGGCACCGATGATTGGTCCTGGCCTGGTTAAGCGGCTGCTGGCGGGGCACTGGACCATCGACGAGACCACGGCCGTCGCTACGGCGCAGCCCACACTCGAAAGCCAGCGTGCCGGATTCTGGTGGACAGGGATCATCATCTACGTGGGCTGGAATCTGACAACTCTGCTGGGGGCACTGATCGGCGATCAGCTCGGCGATGTCAGTCAGTACGGGCTGGATGCTGCCGCAGCGGCAGCGTTCTTGGGTCTCCTGTGGCCCCGACTGAAGCAAGTGCAACCGATCGTGGTCGCGATTGGTGCCGCAGTGGTTGCTGCGGTGTTGATGCCCGTTCTTCCGGCAGGGATCCCGGTGCTCGCGGCTGCTCTCGTTGCCGTGGTCGTTGGGCTTACTAACCTTTTCGGTACGCGCGAAAGCGACCTTGCCGAAGCGGAACCTGACCCGATGGGGGAGCGATGACGATCTGGAATATTGTGCTGCTCGCATCCATTGCGGTGTTAGCGCTCAAGCTAGCGGGGTTCGCCGTGCCAACGGCGTGGTTCGAGAAGCCGACAGCGGCACGACTGGCTAACCTGCTGACGGTGGCGCTGCTCTCAGCACTCGTTATTGTGCAGACGTTCGGTACCGCTCGCGGTTTCGAAGTGGATGCTCGACTGCCCGCCATTGTTGTCGCTGCAGTGCTGTTCGCACTGCGGGTGCCGTTCATCCTCGTTATTATCGCGGCAGCACTTGTCGCTGCGGGAATTCGCGCGTTTACCTAGGCGTCGAGCTGTTCTTCGGTGGGAAGCCACGAATTGCCTGGCTGGCCCCAGCCTTGCTTACGGATCGCCTTCGCGGCGGCTTTGACCTCTGCTCCACGCAGGCGATCGGAGTACAAGACGCCGTCGAGGTGGTCGTATTCGTGCTGGAAGATGCGAGCGAGCCAGCCGGAGGCTTCGATTTCGAACGGCTTCTGATCAAGGTTTACCGCACGAAGGATTACGCGATCGGCACGCATGAGACCGAATCGTTCGCCGGGAAGGGAAAGGCACCCTTCCTCATCCGCTTCGCTTGGCTCAAGTATTGGCGTGGTGCTCTGCCAAAGTTCAGGGTTGATAGCCACCCCGCGCCAATGGGTATCGTTCTCGTCGATCCAGTCATAGACAAAGATTCGGAGACCGACTCCGACCTGAGGAGCGGCAAGGCCAACACCGGGGGCCTCTTCCATGGTCTCAAACATGTCGGCCACAAGCGTGCTGAGCTCGCTATCGAAGGCCGTTACCGGTGTCGCGGGAGTGTGGAGCACCGGTTCGCCGGTGATGATGATGGGAAGAACGGCCATGCACCCAGAATATCCCGGTTCAACCGAGTACATTTGACGGGTGCCACCGGACATTCTTGAGCTCACCGATCAGATCAGTCTCACCCCATCGCAGGCTGTCGGCATTCCGCTCGCTCTGATCGGCGCCGTACTTCTATCGCTTGGGGCACAGTTTCAACATCGTGGCGTTGCGCGAATGGAAAAATTTCACGGTACTGAAGCGAGTTCTGGGCTTAATTTCGGGCAAATTAGAGCCTTGTTGGCTCGACCATCGTGGGTTCTCGGCACCACGTTCCTCGGGCTTGCGATCGTCTTCCAGCTCTCGAGCTTGGCGATTGCGCCCATCATGGTTGTTCAGCCGTTAGGGGCGGTTGCCCTCGTGATGACGGCCATCATGAATTCACGACTAACCAAAATTCGCTTGGATGCCATCTCAATCCGCGCAATAGTGATGTGCGTTGCGGGCGTCGGTGCCTTCGTCGCGATGGCCGCCACGTTCGCGAAATCGACGCGAGTGACGGAACGTGAACTGTCGATTGTGCTGATTGTTTTGGTCATCGTGCTGGCATTGTGGATCACGCTCTTTGTCATCTTCCGCAAGAACGCGTCGCCGGTGTTCTACATCTTGGGAGCCGGAATGCTTTTCGGTTTCGTTGCAACGCTCGCCAAGGTCGTCATTGATCGAATTAAGACGATCATGATTTTCGGATCAGGTCTTGAGAGCACTGACCTTCTGACCGCGTTGTGCATTGTGGGGCTAATCGCGGCCTCGTTGCTTGGTTCTTACTTTGTTCAGACCGCATATGCTTCCGGGCCACCCGATTTGGTCGTGGCGGGGCTCACCGTCGTCGATCCACTCGTCGCTGTCTCTGTCGGCATCATTGTGCTCGGCGAAGCGTCGAATGCGCCAATGTGGGCGGTGGTCGCCTTTGTGATCAGCGGCGCTGTAGCCATCTGGGGCGTCTTTTTGCTTGCGAAACACCACCCGCAATTGAAGTCGTAGCTTTCCCGACCCCCGGTGGAGCGACCCGCGCGTGCAGCCGTGGTGAGGTACCTTATTAGGTGCCCTCGGACTCACCGGGTCTTAAAGCGCGCTGGCTCATGATGCAAAATTGTTAAGGAAATCTTCGACTGTGACTTCCGCTGTGAAACGCTCGCCTCACGAGGGCAAACCGCGACTTCGCATCCTGATCGGTGCCGACACGTTCTGGCCTCAAATTAATGGGGCGGCCACGTTCATCGCTCGGCTGGCTGCTGGCCTCGCCGAGCGCGGACATGACGTGCATATCGTGGCGCCGTCGTACTCCAACAACACCTTGGGCACGATGGTTGAGGAACATGAGGGTCAGAAGGTGACCCTCCACCGTCTCTATTCGTGGCAATGGCCCGGTCACCCGTGGCTACGATTCATGATGCCGTGGCGCGTCAAGCAAAACTCAGCACGAATTCTCGACCAGGTGAAACCTGACGTCATCCACTTTCAGTCACACATCATCGTGGGCCGCGGGATGACGCTGGAGGGCGGCAAGCGAGGCATTCGACTCGTGGGTACCAACCACTTCATGCCCGAGAATCTGTTGGATCACGCGTTCATCATCCCCAAGTTTTTGCGTCGCAAAGCGATCCGGATGGGCTGGGCAGCCGCGGGTCGTTCGTTCGCGCGTGCCGCGTCGGTAACCACTCCGACGCGTCGGGCAGCGGAATACCTTGAAGACAACACCTTGATTCGCAACGTGGTTGCCGTTTCTTGTGGCATCAATGCTGATGGCTACAACGGAAACCTCGACCCCAAGCCTGAAAACTTGGTGGTGTTCTTGGGGCGTCTGTCTGACGAGAAACAGATCGACAAACTCATTCGGGCAATATCGATCATGGATCCTGCGCTCGAGACAAAGCTGGAAATTGTCGGCGGGGGAGAGCTCGAAGGCAAACTCCGGGCCCTCGCTGCCTCCTTGGGCCTCGCAGATCGCGTGACGCTCACCGGTTTTGTTGAGCAGGACCAACTGCGTGACGCTCTGCAACGTGGTTCTGTGTTCGCGATGCCGTCTATCGCCGAACTGCAGAGCATCTCCACCATGGAAGCAATGGCATCCGGATTGCCTGTCGTTGCGGCAAACGCGATGGCATTGCCACATCTCGTGCGCGACGGTGAGAATGGCTTCCTGTTCGATCCCACCAGCGTCGAAGACCTTGCCGAAAAGCTGACCCGCGTGTTGACAATGCCGGCGGATGAACTTCTCAAGCTGAAGAAGGGGAGCCTCGCTATCGTCGCGTCCCACGACATCCAGCGCACGCTCGACACTTTCGAGAGCATGTATCGCGGCGAAGAAGTCACTGACCCCGCTGCGCTAGGAAAAGCAAGCGAGAGCGCCTCCTAATCGGAGACGCTCTCGGCTGAGCGACAGCTCACTCACGCAGGCGTGGAGCCTACTTCTTTGCGGGGGTACGATTTTCTGCGGAAACCATCCAGGCATACTGCTCGAGGGTTTCGATGATGGCGTGGAGCAGATCAGCGCTTGTGGGGTCTTCTTCATCGATCGGGTCGTGAACCTCACGGATGGTGGCCACCGTTCCTTCAAGGCGTTCGGTGAGCAGATCGATGGTGTCTGTAGTGCTGATCTCACCCGCCGGAAATTCAGGAAGCGTCGTTGTGACAGCTACCGTGTCGCTGCGGCCATCCGGTGTGGCATGCAGCGCGCGCATCCGTTCGGCGATGGTGTCGCTAAACCCCCGGGTCGCTTCGATGATTTCGTCGAGAACGAGGTGCGTGTCGCGGAAGTTCTTACCGACGACATTCCAATGAGCTTGTTTGCCCTGAAGCTGCAGTTCGATCAGGTCAACAAGTACCTGCTGCATGCGGTCAGCAAGCGCTTTCGACGCGACGAAACCGTGCTCGGCGTTCTGTTGGCGGGTTTTACGAGCCCCAGATTTGGCTGGACTCTTGGTCTGCGCTTTCTGCGAATCAGTCATAAGCCAAACGTAGGAGCGCTGGATGAATGATTGCTCAAAGTTTTTTGTGAGGATGCCGAACAGCCGTGCGAACGGACGACCACTTTGCCGGTAACGTAGATACGCGTTCGCACTAGTGCGGACTCGGGGCGGTAGCTCAGCTGGTTAGAGCAGCGGACTCATAATTGCTTGTTCCACGCAAAATACGCACGCGAACTATGGGATTTTGGCGGCAAGTGCACCCTACGGTGATCCCTATATTTTTGCCGGTTCTTCTCCCGTAACCAGCGGAATTTTTCCATCGGTTTGACTCTCAGTGACAGATTCCGAACCGCTGATGACAGTCGGCGAAATCGACTATTGACGCCTCGCAACAGCGCATGCGGCACCCGCAAAGCGGGTTTTGCCGACTACAACGGTCTTGTGCAGTCCAGTGTCCGTGCTCGCAAATTTTTACCTCGAACCGATCCGTGAGCGGCCTCGTCTCAGGCTTCTGCTCGTGCTAGAGGTGCGCTAAAGTCAGGATGTCCAGCACTGTAGTGAGCGGTGCTCAAAGATGAGTGAGGGAACCATGCTTACGCGCATAGAGAAGATCAGTGGAACTGGGCTATTGCATCATGCGACGGGCGCAAATCTGAAGCTTGAGCCTGTGTCTCTTATCTACGCGCAAAATGGTCGAGGTAAGTCGACGCTCAGCGCGGTCCTTCGCTCGGTTGCAACTGGTAATTCCGACGAAATATTATGTCGAAAGACCATCGATGGAACCAACGATCAGACCGCTAGGCTCCAGTTTCAAAACGGGCAACGAAGCATCTTCGCGAATGGCATGTGGGACTCCACCCGTCCCGAGTTGCTCATCTTTGACACTCATTTCATCGAAAGTAACGTTTATTCGGGCGTGAGCGTTACGACCGAGCACCGTCGAAATTTGCTCGATTTTGCTATCGGAAATCGCGCTGTCGACGCTCGTCAAACGGAAGAAGCTGCGGCGTCGACTCTTCAGGAATCCAAGGACGCCTTGCAATCCGTTAGGGGGAAGATCGAGGCGTTAGCCCAAGGATTGTCGGCCGAGCAGTTCGAGGTGTTGCCGCAAGTCGCCGACATCGAGGTAAAACTAGAAGCCTTAAAAACACTCCGTGCCGACGCGGAGCGTTCTGAAATCATCCTTGAGCAGGCTTTGCCGTCGCGCCTGTCGAAAGTGAAACTCGACGTCGACCAAATTTTCGAAATTCTCAACACCCAGCTCGAAGGAATTGAGACAAATGCAGAAGCCGTGGTGCTTGAGCATCTTCGTTCTCTCCGTGGCGAGTCATCATTGGAAGAGTGGGTAAGTGAAGGCCTTAGTCACCAAGTGGGCGACTCTTGCCCATTCTGCGCGCAATCGACTTCTGGTGTCGAATTGGTCGAAATGTACCGGGACTACTTCAACCAAGAGTTTCTAAATTTTAAGAAGGAAATCTCGGTTGGAAGGGCTGCCGTTGAGCTCGCAACGGATGATGGTGCCGCCGCGAACTTTCGTTCCGAGCAGACAGCGCTAGGCAATCAGATACGAATGTGGAATGTCTTAGTCGGGCAGAGTTCGTTAACCTCCTTGGACGATTCGGAATTCGAGACTCTTTTGGCCGCGGTAAATCGAAAGTTGTTGGGACTGTTCGACGTAAAGATTCAAAACCCTGCCAGCCAGCCGGGAAGTGAGGGCGCAAAGGCTGAGGTCGCGATGCAACTGGATATGTGCAATTCGATCATTGAGTCTCAAAACGCGGTCCTCGAAACCAACGAGATTGCTATCAATGCCTATCGAGCCGCGCTTGCGGGCGCTTCCGTTGAGATGATCGACGGCCAGATTGCATCCCTTGAACAAACGATCGTTCGTTTCGATTCGGCGACTGCTGGTTTCTTCTTAGAGTTCGAAGCTCTGAAGTCCAAAGTGGCGGCAGCGGAACGAGCAAAGTTGGAGGCTCGATCGGCACTCACTACCATCATGTCGGCGACGCTTGACGCGTACAGCACGAGTATCAATGGGATTCTTTCCAAGCTCGGTGCTGCTTTTTCCATCCAGAGTTTGAGCAACAACTTCCGGGGCGGAACAGCCCGTAGCAACTATGAAATTTCGCTGCGAGGGCGGGCTGTCGGCCTTAGCGGCGGGGAGCCCGCGTTTGATACAGCGTTGAGCGAGGGGGACAAGCGCACGCTCGCTTTTGCATTCTTCGTTGCGTCTGCGCTGGCAGATCCAGACTTGGCTTCGAAGACTCTCATTATCGATGACCCTGTTAGCAGTTTGGACAGACATCGTAGAGAGAGCACTATTGCGCTTCTCAGTAGACTGGCGGATGCAAGCGAGCAGTTGATCGTCCTCGGGCATGACGCCGTGTTCTTGCGTGCCCTTCGCGACTCGTTGAATAAGTCTGCTGAGCGTTCTATCGCTGAGTTGGAGATTCAGCACGTTGGCTCGGCCTACTCAGATTTCGCTGCGTTTGATCTCGACATCGAATGCGAGACTCCCTATTACAGCGATTATCGAGCCGTAAGCGACTTTGTTCAGGGACGGTCGCAGGACGCTTCTGCGGCAGCCAAGGGTCTTCGTCCGCTCCTGGAAGGGCACTTACACCGCCGTTTCCCTGGTCTTATCCCAAATGGCCGTATGTTGGGTAGCTCGATCACGGAAATAGCTGCGGCCACACCCCCTAGTCCGCTTGCTCTGGTCGCCCCGTGGGTTCCAGAGCTTCGCGAATTGAACGACTTCGCAAGCGGCTTCCATCACTCGACGGAACACGCGCGTCAATTGGAGCCAGCCGATGATGCCTCAGTCCGCTCTTTCGGGGAGCGCGTCCTCAACATGATTCACGGGGCCCCGGTTCCGGAGTTCTAATCCGTTTTCAGGTGCAGCTGGTGTGAGAGTAGGTGCTGGAATCTTCATGAGCCCGTATCATCCGTACATTACGAGTAGGGCAATTGCTCCTGCTGCGGCTCGTATCGAACCGAGTGGTCCAGAAAGGGCGGATCAGTTCTTGGCCTTCGCGAGGGCTTCGAACCAATAGGATTGTCTGCAAGGGGTGGTAGCTCAGCTGGTTAGAGCACCCGGCTCATAACCGGGCAGTCGCGGGTTCAAGTCCCGCCCACCCTACAAGCGCCCATAACGGGCGAATCCCCTGAAGCAAGTGCGCATTGTCGTTCCATCCGAACTTTGGGAGCTCTTTCGGCCGCACGAGCAAGCAGGTGGTCTGTTTCCGGCGCGTCTCGTGTCGGTTACCGCGAGAGTGCCGATTCGACTGCGACGTAGATTTGCTTCGGCTCCGGCTCATGGCTCGTTGCGGCCGCTCGTGACCTTGGTCACTTTTCGCGCGGTGGTGCTCGCAGTGCGCTACTCGGACCGCGAGCAGGTGCACCCTACGGTGCACCCTACGCTACGACCCCGTACGACCCCGTACGGGGGTCTCAGCGGAACGCAATCCAGCAAACCGCTGCAAGAACCACGTAAACCAAGGGATCTCGAAAGTGCTCGCTATGGACTCATAATCCGTCGGTCATGGGTTCAAGTCCCATCCGCCCTACGAATATGGCTCTGGATCTGTGATATTTCAGAGTTTTTGGCCTTCGCGTGGGAGGCTGAATTGTCCGGATACACGAAACCTACGCCCCGACCTACGCTTACAGGGATGCGGCGCGTGACAAGAAGCTTCGGGAAACTTTGGCTTTTGACGGATGCGGTCCGCCGTACGTCTAGGGATTTCCGGCGCAAAAATGGGCAGCGGCTAAAAGCCACCGCCCATTCGTTTTTTTGCTATAGCGCCTTGCGACGGCGAACCATCGTGAAGAGCGCGGGGATGCTGCCGAGCGCGAGAAGCGCGGCGGCTAGCCATGCAGTCGCACCTGTAGCTGAGCCCGTGGAGGCCAGTGCGTCGCGATCTGATGTCGGAACGATGGTCACGCCATCGTCTGTGTCGCCGACTCCGGGATCGCCATCGCTAGGATCTGTCGGATCAACCGGTGGCTCGCCGCCGTCAGTTACCTCTGCTTTGTAGAGGCCCTGCGTGGTGCGGCCTTCGGCATCGGTGATGCGGTACGTGATCAGCGACGAAGCGCCAACGTAGCCCGAGGCGGGCGTGAACACGATGTCGCTGCCCTCTACGGTGAACGTGCCGACACCGGGTGTGGCGAGCTCAGTGACAGCGTCTCCCGCGGCGTTGAGTAGCTCTGTTGCCGTTGCGATAACAACGTCACCCGAACCTTCATCGGTCGGACTTGGCGCGAAGCGCTGGGTCTCGTCGATGTCGCCGTGGGTCAGACCCGAGTCGGTGAGGATGCCGCACTCGAGCCAGGTCAACGTGACGGTACCGTCGAAGCTGCCCTGACCTCGACTTACCGGGATGAGACCCAAGCTCGATGAGACGCCCAGGGCTGAGGCTGGGTTTCCGCTCGGCGAGTTCTCATTGACATAGCTAGCGCCGCCGCCGCCACCACCGGCGGAAGAATCGCCGCCGTAGGTAGCAGCGCCGCCGCCACCTCCGAAGTAGCCGCCACCTCCGCCGCCACCGGTTGAGTAGTCGTTGGTGTCATGTGCGCGACCGTTGCCTCCGGCGCCACCCTGATTACCTGCGCCCGAGAACCCGGCGAGCAGAGCCTGCTCGGAAGCGGGTACGTCGGCTACTCGAGCCGAGTAAGTACCGCCGGCGCCACCATCTGACTCTTGGCCACCCTGGCCGCCGCGAACCATAGAACTGTCGATGTCATCGGCGCCGTCTTCCCCATTGCTTCCGGCAACTGCTCCGGCGCTCGTCGGGAGACCTGCGTTTCCACCATCTGAAGTAGTTGGAATGGTTGGGCCGAAGCCGATCCCACCGCCACCACCGGCAACGATCAGTTCCATGCCGCCGATGGAGATGGAAGTTGCTCCTCCACCGGACCCACCTGTGTGGGTACCTTCGACACCTCCATCGCCACTAAAGCCGAGACCTCCGTGGCCTCCGTTGCCGCCATTGGGCCAACCTCCCTGGGCTGCGGGGTAAGCGCCTCGGCGTCCGGCCCCTGGTTCACCAGCGCCGCCGACCTCTGCGGAGATTGCCATGCCGGGTGTGACCTTGTAGGTGGCGGTGATGTCAGCGCCTGCGCCGGGGTTGAGTGGCGGAAAGGGGAAGGGTGCCGCCCCGCCGCCACCACCAACTGCGTTGATCGTGACACCGCAGGCTGCGCCCGGAACGACAGATGTGTACTGATCGCCGGTGAAGGTGATGGTCTCGGCGGCTGGCGCCGGTGCAGCGCTGGCGGCTGTGGCGCCTGTTGCAACGAGCACAGCGGCTAAGCCGAATGCGCTCCCAGCGGCTACGACGCGTCGTTGTTTGGGCGTGGCTGTTTTCACTTGATACTCCGATATTCGGTCGTGCTGGTTGATGGTTGGTTAGGCCATGAGCTGATGGTCTTCGTGAGCTGAGTTCGTCTCATTCGTGAAGATGCGAACAGGCTGTGTTTCTTGAGCTTTTTTCGAAATAGAAGATGCGGCCAGCCTATCGGGAATCGCGGGCCGAGTCAGCGCGTGAGTGAGACGCTTGTGATGCATGTGTGAATTAATCGTGATTGCTGCGCGAAAAAGCGCAGCTGCTATAAGCCGTAAGGACCCCTCTGCAGTTCGTGGACGTCGCAGAGGAGGTTGACGATCTCGGTGCATTTCTCGCTGGGCTCTAATGTGGGGCCGGCTGAAGGTGCTCGTAGAGCGTTTGGCGGGTAACGCCGAACTCGCGCATGAGTGCTCTTTCGAACTCTGCGAGCGCTCGGATCACGGAAAGCAGAAAGGTGACCATCGCGGTGTCATCACAAGTGGAGGTCAGGTTCTCTTTCACGAATCGCACCTGGACCTTCGTGACGGCGAGTTGTCGAACGATCGCTTGGAGGTCGTCGAGGTTTCGAGCTAGGCGGTCCATCGAGCGGACCAGGACTGTGTCGCCGTCGCGGGTGAAATTGATTAGCTACGGCGCTAGGAAACTCACGCGCGGGTAATCCGGCAGTTTCGCCGCGAAGAGTAATGAGCTGTCCGCCGATGAGCCTGCGCTCCGGACCTTGTACAACGTCGACGGTGCCCGGTTGTGGATTCTCAGACGAGAACTGATTGGCTCGATTACCGCGAAAAGTCACGTGTTGCGAGTGACCGGTTAGCGGGACGAGCGAGCCGAAGCCGACGGTAGGCATCGCCCTCGCGACGCGTGTCTACTCCTTGCTCGCTACGACAGAGAGAAATAACAACAACAGCGCCCAAAATGGCTACTTTGTAACGTCAGATGACACCGGAGCTGGTGCTTGACTCATCGAGTAGCGGTGACCGTCGATCAGTAGACCCGCGCATAGAGAATTGGGCATTTCGACGGCTTCAGTGGGCGGCCTTCACGAAGCAGTCGGCCGAAGAATCAGGCGTACGGAGTCTTCCGGTGCCATTTCCGCGTAGAAGACGCATTCGGTGATCGTCAGGCTTGGGGGTACCAAACGCTCGAGGCTGTCGGGCAAGTAGCGAGTGTCATGAAGCTCTCCGTGGTCATTCGACGTGGCTCCCGCCCATAGGCCGTGGAGAATGAGGCCGCCGGGCTGGAGGATTTCGGATTGACGAATCAGCGAGAGCCGGAGTTCTTCGCGGGTCAGGTGCTGAAGCACCTTGTTGCTGTAAATGGCATCGAAGCGTCGGGTGGTGTTGATCGTGACTGCATCAAGCCGTTCAAGCTCGATGCCGGGCCGGAGGCGTCTGTACCTGTCAAGGAATGCTTGGGAGAGATCCGACCCGACGACCGTGTATGTTTTGGCGAGCATGTCGAGGTCAACTCCCGGGCCCATGCCCAATTCGAGCACACTAGAGCCCGGTTTGAGCAGCTGGGTCAGCCGTTCGACGTGGGTTCGTCCGTCATATCCTCGAGCCATTCTCGTGTAGGCGTGGATGCCCTCGGTAGTGTCATACATGCTCGCGCCAGTCATGCTCGGTTCCATCGCTGTGTTGCGATCTCATGCACGATCGATTCAACACACTCGGCGCCCTGGGCGGCGGCTGCGACAATTCCGCTAAACCCGGTCTTGGCATCGCCAACCACGTAGAGGTCAGCAACGTTCGTCGCCCCTGCTTCGCTAATGTCCAATGCCGTTGTTCCCCAGTCAGTAGGCGAACTGGTGACTCCGAGCGACTGCGCGAACGTCGTGGTCGGATGCGAATACTCATCGCTGATGAAGCCAGCGTCGCGTTCGATTCGTTCACCGGACTCTAGTTCGACGGCGACTAAGCGCCCGTCGTGCGCCTCAAGGCTCCGGATAGGTTCGAGATAAACAGGAACATCGTGTGACGTAAGTGCGTTGAGCGCCTCGGGTTCAATGGTTGCGCCATTGGTGAAGACCGCGAGGTCTTTGGACCACAACCGGATCATCGGCGCATAGTGAATGGCCATTTCGCCGCCAAATAGCGCCAACCGTTCGTTGCGGTGCTCGAACCCGTCGCAGAATACGCACGGATACACGCTCTTGCCATACACAGCTTCTATGCCGGCCAAACCCAACAGTTGCAGGTCATCGGTATAACCGGTAGCGATCACCAGTTTTCTGGTGCTCAGTACGCTGCCATTGGAGAGTGAGACTTCGAACCCCTCGGGGACCCGGCGAGTCGAAGTCACGGTGTCATTGATGTACTGAACGGTGCCGTAGGCAGCGAGTTGGGCTTTCGCGGTCTCGAACAGCTCACTCGGATGGGCCCCGTCTCGGGTGAAGAACCCGTGTGAGGCGTTCGTGACGGCATTGCGAGGGGACTCGGCGTTGACGACGACTGTGTCGACTAGGCTGCGCCCCGCGATGAGCGCCGCGCTCATGCCTGCGGGACCCCCGCCAATGATCACAAGGTCGAGGATATTGAGGTTGGGAAGTTTGGTGCTCATGAAAATTCTCCGTCGTTTGCGGCAAGAGTATGACTGTTGGTCATTCGAGTATGACCGTCGGTCATTCGTTCTGCAACTCTGCTATCGTGAGAGCCATGGAACCCTCCGAAAAAGCCCAACTCACCGGCCGGTTCCAACCCCCCGAGGTCCGTCGTCGCCAAATTCTTGACGCTGCTGCCCGGCTGGCGGTCGACGCCGGTCTCGCTCACACCTCGATTGCAATGGTCGCGGAGGCCGCGGGAATCGCCAAGGGGTCGATTTACCTGCACTTTGCGTCACGGCAGGAGCTCTTGGCCGCGCTGCAAGCCGATCTCTGGACGCACATGCTTGAACGACCCGCCGAGATCATCGCGGATCGTGGGTTGACCTGGACTGAAAAACTCGACGCTGTGATTGAACATTGGATGCGTTTCGAAATTGACTCGCACGAGCTCTATCACGCTGTATTCCACGCGGTAGCAAGCGAGACGGAAGAGCCGTTTGAGGCGGCGCGGACCTTGCTGGCCGAGATCGTCGACGAGGGGAGCAGCTCGGGCGAATTCGACCTCGAGGGTCTGGATCCCCAGACGGTCGTTGAATTCCTTCTTCACGCATACAGCGGAGCCTGCCTCCACCACACCGATGCCCTAACCACGATCGTTGATATCAAAAAGCTCTTCCGTCGAGTCGTCGGAGCAACGCCGCAAGTCCGTTGACGGCGAACTTCAGATCAAGCTCGATCGCCACGAGAGCAACCGCTACGCCGGTGAGCGCTCTTCGACGCCATCGATTGTTTGGTCGAGGGGGCGCTCTGCTGCTGTCTTCAAAGACCGCCGAGTTTCACGATAATGAATAATCACGTTGACTTTGTGTATTTATTCAATATAGTTGTGTTTAGTCCTCAAGTGCAGTGCCAACAGTGTAGGCCCGGTTCTCCGATTCGCCTTCACCAATGCACTGAAAAGTCTACGAAGAGCAATGCGTAGTACTTCGGGTTAGCGCCCGTCCTTGAGGGACAAGGACCTCTAGAGGTCGTCCAAAAACCGATAGGCATTCACCGACGTGACCTCGTTGCGGTGGCGAATTCCAGCACCCTCATGCGCCAATGGCGGCGTAAAAGAAGGAATCAAACATGCTCAGTACGACTGTCACAGACACAGTGCACCTCCCCAAGCACCTCACTCCAGAAGTTAGACGGGGCCTTCTCGGTCTCGGGCTCGGCAACACGCTGGAATGGTTCGACTGGATGATCTTCGGTCTCCTCTCCGCTTTCATCGGCCCTAAGTTCTTTCCCTCCGACGATCCCCTCACTGCCACGCTGAGCGCTCTCGCCGTCTTCGCCGTTGGCTTCGCCTTCCGGCCCCTCGGCGGAATCCTGCTCGGAACAATCGCCGACCGCATCGGTCGCCGCCGGGTCATGCTTCTCTCGATCTCGATGATGGCTGGCACGACCGCGGTTATCGCGATCGCGCCAACCTACGAACAGATTGGTGCCTGGGCTGGCGTCATCCTGTTGGTCTGCCGTGTAATCCAAGGCGTTTCCACCGGTATCGAAGCTCCGCTCTCTACGGCGCACGCCGTGGAACTCGCCCCGGTCGGCCGTGAAGGTCTCGTTGCCGGGCTCATGTCTTTCTATGTAAACATCGGCATCCTGCTCGCGTCACTCACAAGCTTCCTCACCAGTCTTCTTCTCGGCGGCGAGGCCATGGCCGAGTGGGGTTGGCGCGTGCCGTTCATAATCGGGGCCCTCTTTGGACTCGTCGTTATCTATCTTCGTCGCTCCCTTCCCGAGACAATGACCACCGAAGAACTCGCGGAAGGTTCCCCCAAAAAGGTGTGGACAGATGTGCGGAAGCACTGGCTCAGTGTCCTCGCGATCATTTTCGTGGTCGGTGCTGCCCAGGCGTACAGCTACGCCTGGAACGTCGGCCTTCCGAGTGCCGCTCGCGGCAACTTCAAAGAAGACCCCACTCTGGTCTTCGCCCTCACAACGGTGCTCGGCGTCATCCTGGTAATCGGCAGCTGGATCATCGGCAAGCTCGTTGATGGCAAAGCAATGTCGAAGTGGTTCCTCGTGACCAGACTCCTCGCCATCCCGTCGGTCTTCCTCATGCTCTTGTATGTCGAGCCAGGAATTTTCAGCTTCGCTGCGGTTCTCCTCGGCGGCTCGATCGTCCTGGTGCTCAACATGACGCTCTACAACGTTGTCGCCTCATCACTCATGCCCAAGACCTGCCGCGGAACTGGCGTCTCGCTGGGATACGGAATCGGAGTCGCTCTCTTCGGCGGAACCGCCTCGTACCTACTCGTGTGGCTGCAATCCGAGGGATTGACGTGGGTGTTCCCGGTCTACGTCGCCGTGCTCTCCATTCTCAGCATCGTCTTCTATCTGCTCGCCCGCCGCTCAAACGGCCTCTTCGTTGGAAATTAAGGAAACACCATGACTGCTCTCGACTTGCGCACCACCACCGCCGATGTCACGGCGCCCATCGTCTCTCACTCAGACATCCTCGTTGTGGGTGGCGGCCCGGCCGGCGTCGCTGCCGCCGTCACCGCAGCACGAAGCGGTGCGAGCGTTACCCTGCTCGAGCGCTATTCAGCGCTCGGCGGCCTCGCCTCCGGCGGAATGGTCCTCGTACTCGATGACATGATCAACGGCCCAGAAATAACCGTCACGGGAATTGTCAGCGAGTATGTCGACCGCCTCGAAAGCATCGGACTGGCCGTCGTCCCTCCAGAGGAGGACCGTCACGCTGCAACCGAAACCTGGAACAAGTGGGGTCGCTTCGGACTCTTCGACTTTCACTCGCACAGTAACCCCAAGCCGGTTTGTTACGCGGCCGCTTTTGACCCGGATGGGTGGAAGCGTGTGTCTAACGATTTGGTCCGCGAAGCTGGGGTTAATCTCCGACTTCATTCCTGGTTCTCCCGCCCGATCGTCGACGGCGGGGTAATCAAGGGAGTAATTTGCGAGACCAAGTCAGGCCCGCAGGCGTTCACTGCTGACATTGTCATTGATACCACTGGCGACATTGACGTTGCCTCTCGTGCCGGGGCGAGTTACGCCCATGACAGCTACCTCACCACCTTGGTATTCCGTCTCGGCGGCGTAGACACCGTCGCTGCGGAAAAGTACGAACAAGAACACCCGAAGGAAGCCCGCGCTATCAACCGTCAGGTGAAAAGGCTTCTCGGCGGGGCGTGGGAGCTGTGGTGGTTGAAGACCCCGATCCCGGGTGTTGTCTGGTGCAATGCGCCTCACATGACCGGATTCGATGGTGTTGACCCTGAAGACATGACCAAGGCGGAGTTCGCCGCTCGCGACCGAATCACCGAAGCGGTCGATTTCGTCAAGGCGAACCTCCCCGGTTTCGAGAACACCTACATTGTCGATGTCGCCCAGCAGATGGGCGTGCGCCAAACTCGGCTCCTTCAGGGCGAATACGTCATGACGAAAGAAGATGTGACGTCACGACGCCACTTCACCGACTCCGTTGCGCGGGGTCGTGACTACTACTACCCCTACCGCTCGCTACTGCCCAAGGAAGTTGACCAGTTGCTCGTTGCTGGACGGCACTATTCCGCAACGCCGGAAGCGCAAAAAATGTCACGCGAGATCCCGCCATGCATGGCGATGGGTCAGGCCGTCGGCGTGGCAGCAGCGCTCGCTATGGATCAGAACGTTCTCGTCCGTGACGTGCCGGCAGCCGACATCCAGCGCGAAATGCACAAGCATGGCGCCGACCCCGGAGACGTACCCTCCGCTAACGCCAGCATCGACTCGGATGCGTTGGCTCAGGTATGACTGGCACCGCAACGATGCCCTTAGCCGGAGTCACCGTCGTTGACTTCACCCAGGTGTACATGGGGCCGAGCTGTACCCAATTGCTTGGCGACTATGGCGCAGACATCATCAAGGTCGAACGACCGGGTCTCGGCGATATCTCGCGCAATTCTTTTCCCGACAAGGACGGTCAAGATAACCCGATCTTCCTCTCGATCAACCGCAACAAGCGCAGCTTGTCTATCGACACCCGCAAGGATGAGGGCCGCGAAGTCCTGCGCAAGCTCCTTGTCGATGCCGATGTTGTTGTCAGCAATTTCCGCGCCGGGGTAATGGATCGGATGGGGTTCGGTTATGAGGAACTGAAGGAGATCAACCCTCGCCTCATTTGGGCCTCGGGAACCGGTTTCGGCACGGAAGGGCCTTACGCACATAAGGGCGGCCAGGATGTCATTGCTCAGGCTTATTCGGGAGTGATGTGGCGCCGGGAGTCTGCGGATTCTCCGCTCTCGGTCTACCCGACAACGCTGTGCGATTACACGACCGGAATGCACCTCATGCAGGGCATCCTGTTGGCGTTGCGTACTCGTGACGAGTCCGGTGTCGGCCAAAAGGTCGAGGTGACAATGTACGACTCCATGCTGCACATGCAGATGCAGGAGGCGTGCATGCAGCTCAATCGCGGCTACGAAGTTAACTGGGGAGCCATGCCGCTCAGTGGTGTCTACGCGACGACGGATGGCGCGATCACCATGGTCGGCGGCTTCACCCCCGATCCGTTGCAGCACATTTCGCGTGCCCTTGAGCTGGACGAGGATCTTAGCCTGCGTCCCGAGTTCGCGACCCTAGAGCAGCAGTTCGAGCACAAGCCCATTCTGCAAAGCATCTTTCGCGACCGGATTGCCACAAACACCACCGCGTACTGGGGTGAGCGTCTGGAGAACGAGGGTCTGTTGAATGCGCCGGTACACACGCTGGAGCAGGCACTCGCCGACGAACAGACCGCGGCAAACAAGATGATCGTCGAGGCCGAGCATCCGTCGGTAGGAACGGTGCGGATGCTCAACGCCCCCATTCGGTTGTCGGCGACGCCGCCGACGATTCGCCGGAGCGCGCCGCGCCTTGGCGAGCACAACGTGGAGGTTCTCAAGGAAAACGGCTACGACGCGGATGCTATTGCCAAGTTGCAAGAGTTGGGCGTGCTGCGATGAGCGCGACAGCTGCACTGAGCGAGGTACAGCCGAGCGACGGCGTCAGCCTGGAGATTGAAAACCACGTTGCCACGGTGAGCATCAACCGACCTCACGTGATGAACGCCGTGGATGAGGCTACGACAGCGCGACTCAATGAGATTTGGGATCGGATCGAGAACGACAGTGACATTCGTGTTGTCGTTCTGACGGGCGCGGGGGACCGTGCGTTCTGCGTGGGCGCCGACATGTCTGCAGCGGCTGTCGATAAGACGGGCTTACAGTACTGGGCTGACCTCGACCCGAACGGTTTTGGCGGCATTAGTCTCCGCACAACCCTCGACATCCCTATTATCGCCCGCGTTAATGGCTACGCCCTCGGTGGCGGCATGGAAATGGTGCTCGGAGCCGACATCGTCGTGGCGGCCGAGTCAGCTCAATTCGGTTTGCCCGAACCACGCGTGGGACGGCTAGCTCTCGACGGCGGCATCAGCCAGCTCGTTCGCAAAATTCCGTACACCCAAGCGATGGGGATGCTTCTGACCGGTCGCAAGGCGCCGGCTGTCGAGATGGCGACCATGGGCCTCGTCAATGACGTTGTTCCGGCCGCCGAACTTGACGCGGCCGTCGACCGTTGGGTGCAGGACATCCTGGCCTGCGCACCGACATCGGTGCGCGCGGTGAAGCAGATGGTCACCCGCACGACTCACCTCTCAGCCCGCGACGCCCGCGCTGTGCGGCTTCCCGCTCTGATGGATGCCCTCGATAGCAGCGACTCCGCTGAAGGTGTCTTAGCTTTCCAAGAGAAGCGCCGACCTGTTTGGCCGGGAAAGTGACTGGGCAGCCGAGCGTGACCGCGCGCGGAACCTTCGCCCCCGGCGTGTGGGGTGTGCTCGCGACACCATTCCAGGGCAGCACTTTCGATGTTGACGTGGATAGTCTTGCCATGCTCGCCGAGCACTACGAGGCCATTGGTGCAACTGGGCTAACCGTGCTGGGTGTCTTCGGTGAAGCGGCCGCACTCTCTGCTTCAGAACGAGAACTGGTTCTCGAGATTGTGACTGAGACCACGACACTCCCGCTTGTCGTCGGCATCACAGCATTGGGTACCCACACCGCGATCGAAGAAATTCAAGCCGCACAGGCCGCCGCCGGCGACCGGATCGCCGCCGTTATGGTGCAGGTCAATTCGCCGAATCCGCAGGTCGTGATCCGCCACTTGCAGGCTATCCATCAGGCTACGGGCGCGTTCGTCGTGCTTCAGGACTACCCGCTCGCGAGCGGCGTCGCTATCCCGACGGCTGCTCTGGTCTCCGTGGTGTCGTCCTGCGTGTTCGTCGTCGCTCTCAAGGCTGAGGCTCCGCCAACACCGGTCGCGATTGCAGCGCTCACCGCTGCGCTCGACGTTCCCGTCTTCGGTGGCTTGGGCGGCCAAGGGTTGCTCGATGAACTAGTTGCCGGTGCCGCCGGTGCGATGACAGGATTCTCCTACCCTGAGGCTCTCATTGCCTGCGTAAATGCGTGGACGAGCTCCGGTTACGAGGCGGCACGCGATGCGCTCCTGCCCGTTCTGCCGCTGATCAACTTCGAACAGCAAGCGAAGATTGCTCTTGCCCTGCGCAAGGAATGCTTCCGTCAGCGCGGTCTGATCAAGGAGTCCGCTGTGCGGCCCCCGGCTGCGGAATGTCCGGAAAGCCTGCGCGAATCGATGCTCATCCATTTGGGTGAAGCCGCAGAAGCCTACCCCGAGAGGAAGTAATGGATCTCAAACTTCAGGGAAAGACAGCCTTGGTTGCCGCCTCCACGGGAGGCCTGGGCCTCGCTGTGGCAACAGCACTTGCCGAGGAAGGTGCCAACGTCGTTATCACCGGCCGGCGTGGCGACAGCGCTCAAGAGATCGCGGACGGCCTGCCGAGTGCGGTCGGCATTGGGGCCGACCTCACTACTGAAGATGGCATCAACAGCGCGGTCGATGGCGCGGTCGCGGCTTTCGGCCCGATCGATGTGCTTGTGCTGAACGGACCCGGCCCCAAGCCCGGTGCTGCGGCTGCGCTCAGCAGCGACGAAATCGCGACAGCGTTCGACCTGCTCGTCAAGCCGCACCACGCCCTAGTTAGTCGGGTATTGCCCAGTATGCGAACCCGGCGTTGGGGGCGCATTCTTGCGATCGGATCCAGTGGAGTTGTCGCGCCGCTACCCAATCTCTCGGTCTCGAATATCGGACGGGCGGCACTTGCTGGCTATCTCAAAACGCTCGCGGCGGAAGTGGCGTTGGACGCAGTGACCGTCAATATGCTTTTGCCGGGCCGGATCGAGACTGATCGGGTCTACGAAATTGATCATGCTGCAGCCAAGCGACGTGGAACCTCCATTGAGGCGATTCAGCAAGAGTCTCGGAACAGCATCCCCGCTCGGCGCTACGGCGATCCGGCGGAGTTCGGGGCCGCGGCGGCCTTCCTCTGTAGTGGACCGGCCTCCTACATCACCGGAGTAGCTCTGCGCTGCGACGGCGGCCTCGTTCGCACCCTCTAATTACTGACCTCAACGAAGGAGTCCCCATGACTAACGCAGCAATTGCACAGAACCTGATCAACGGCGAATGGCTGGGCGGAGCAGACGTCGAGAGAATGAACCCTGCGCGCCCCGGTGAGGTTGCGGTCGTGTCTCCCCACGCGAATCCCGAAGCTCTCGATCAGGCCATTGCCGCCGCCACGTCGGCTCAAGAATCGTGGGCCACAATGCCATTGCCTGCGCGAGGTGCCATTCTCATCTCCGCGGGAACGCTGCTCGAGCAACGCAAGCGTGCCATCGCCGAAGACCTTGTTCGTGAAGAAGGTAAGACGATCGCTGAAGCGCTGGGCGAAGTTACTCGCGCTATCGATGTGATGCGCTTCTTCGGATCGTTGGGTTGGGCTTCGACCGGTGACGTCCTGCCGAGCGGTCTCCCCAACACCTCCATCTATACGCGCCGCGAGCCTCTCGGCGTGGTTGGACTGATTACCCCCTGGAACTTTCCGATCGCCATTCCGGCGTGGAAGACTGCGCCCGCACTCATTAGCGGGAATGCTGTTGTGCTTAAGCCCGCTGAAATGACGCCGATGTCGGCCACTCACCTTGCCCGTGCCCTCACCGACGCTGGCCTGCCGGATGGTGTGCTCAATATCGTGCACGGCGCAGGGCGCATCATCGGTTCTGCTCTCGCGCAGGACACCCGCGTTGCCGGGCTCTCGTTCACCGGGTCCACAGCTGTCGGCTTGGGACTGCACCAAGTGATGAGTGAGCGGCGCGCCCGAGTGCAGCTCGAAATGGGCGGCAAGAACGGCGTGCTCGTCCTCGACGACGCCGACCCCCGCAAGGCTGCTCAGGTCGTGGCGGCGGGCGGATTCGGCCTCACGGGTCAGGCATGCACGGCGACATCGCGCGTCTATGTAACGCCGGGCATCCGTTCCGCGTTCCTTGACGAGCTTGTGGCACAGGCGGGGGCGTACCTCCCCGGAGATGGGCTCGATGCGGCAACAAAAATGGGGGTCGTCGTCAGCGACAACCAGATGGAACAAAACCAGGGCGCCGTACGTGGCGCGCTGGGGCGTGGTGCTACTGCTCTGCATGGCTCCACCGGCGACAACGGCCTGCACTTCACCCCGACGGTGCTCACGGATCTCGCGCTCGACGACCCTGCCGTGCGCGATGAAATCTTCGGCCCGGTTGTTGCCGCGCTGGAGGTCCCGGACTACGAGGCTGGGCTGGCTGCGATTAACGACTCGCGTTACGGACTCACGGCGGGGATTTGCACCGACAGTCTTGCCCGCTCCACCGATTTCGCCCAACGCGCTCAGGCCGGCGTCATCAAGATCAATCGCCCGACAGCGGGACTCGACCTAAACGTGCCGTTCGGAGGGGTGAAGGACTCCTCGACGAACACGTTCCGCGAACAGGGTCGCACCGCATTGGACTTCTTCACCTGGGGCAAGACGGTTTACACCGGTGTGTGATCCCCAACAATGACCTACGTAATTGCCCAGCCCTGTGTGGATGTGAAGGACAAAGCCTGTATTGATGCGTGTCCCGTTGACTGCATCTACGAAGGGGGAAGGTCTCTCTATATTCACCCGGACGAGTGTGTGGACTGTGGAGCCTGCGATCCAGTGTGCCCCGTCGAAGCAATCTTCTATGTGGACGATGTTCCCGATGCCTGGGCTGAATACACCCGAGCCAACGTAGATTTCTTCAGCGAGTTGGGCTCGCCGAAGGGCGCTGCGCCACTCGGCAACACCGGTCAGGATGATCCGTTCATCGCCGCGCTTCCTCCGCAGAATGACGGAGTAGCCGAGTGACGGATGACGTCGCGCAATAACGCGTTGCTGGCATCGAGGTTGCCGTAGGCGGTTACGAAAAGACGATGATGGACTAAAATAATTCATAATGGTGAAGATTTCATCGATCGACGAGGGAGCCCGATGACTGACATCAAACCGGGAGTCAACACAGCCGCGCTGAGTGGGCTCTTGACCACGGTCGGGGCCATGGTGCACTCGGTGCGAAAAGAGATGGGGATGACGCTGGCGCAGTTGGCCGCGAAGTCCGATCTGAGCCCGGCAATCGTGAGCCAAATCGAGCGCGGTAAAGCTAACCCGTCGTTCACCACGTTGGCGCAACTCGCCCACGGCCTCGAGATTCCGGTAGGGCGCTTCTTCGTCGGACATACCGAACCGGCGTCACCCGTCGTGCGGGGTTCCGACCGACGCAATCTACAAGGTGTCACACGCGAATCAGTGGGGGAGGCGGTTCACGAACTGCTCACTCCAGACCAGAACGGCCTCATCGAGGCGCAATGGATTGTGAGCCCCCCTGGGCACGACACGAGTGCAACCCCGTTCCATCACGGTGGCGAGGAATTCGGCATCGTGATCTCTGGCAAGATCGACGTCTACCTCGACGGGGAGGCGCACGTCCTGGAGGCGGGCGACTCAATCACCTTCAACCCGGCCGCTCCGCACTGGTACATCAACCGCTACGAAGAGCCGTGTGTCGCGATCTGGGTGAGCACCCCGCCCACTCGCTGATTTCACTCGGATCTGATGTCGGTTCGGTTGAGTCTGGGGTTTACGACGCCACGGCGACGGCATCGATCATTATGGTCTCAGATTTGACGCTTGGTTGCCGAGCGCATGGAGCTCATCAGTCAGGAACCTGTACCCGAACTTTCGGTCCTCAGCAGACCACTCCTGTCGGCATCGCGGGCCGAGACGACGTTGCTCGCCACACACCGTTCACGACGGGGAAAATTCGCTAGTTCCGCTGAACGCCGCAAGAATACAGGCACTGCAAGTTCTGCATGTTCACGCACCCGGGGCTACTTCTCCGGAGCGACGGACCACTCTTCTTGGTGTCCGCCGTGCAACGGCGTCACGGTTGTTCGCCTTCGATAGATGACCAGAATGCTGGAAACGATCATCAGGCTTACGCCACCGCCGAATAACCACCAAGAGAGGGAGCGACCCGGAGTCACGTATTCAAGTTTCAACTCAAAGTTCCCCTGCGGTAGCTGCAATTGAACAAGGCTAGTGTCGCTGCGAACGACGGCAATACGCTGGCAGCCTTGATCCGTAGAACAAATGGTGGCTTGCCAGCCCGGATAGTACGCTTCGTTTAAAACGACGAGTGTTTCTTTCTCGACCACAACCTCATACTCGTACTCACCGGCGCTATAGGAGGCTGGCATCGAGTTTACAGAGCCACACACCCCAGTAGAGGCGCACGCGGCTATTTCGGCTTCTGACACCAATTTCGGGTCGTTACCCAGCACAATGCCGGGCGCGGAGAGAAGAGCCATGAAACGCTGCCCATGATCCTCGCTGAGCAAGTTAGCGGTCAACTCCTGCTGCGTGAGGGAAATATTCGACGCCCGGTATCCACCAACGGTGTACTCGCCGCTAAATGCACCGCGATTCCACCGCGCGCTGTAAAGCGCCTTCATGCTTTCTCTGTCGGCAACGGGCGTTCGCGATGGCCGCTGAATGCCTTCGTTTGGGTCGGGTATCTGCGTGCGGCTTTAAAAGTTGGCTTACCGTGGACCCATACTTCGTCACCTCGGCTTGCTCGCGATCAGTCTGCCACATGTGGGTATTCGTCGTCGCCCATAAGACACCCGACGCGGCAGTCAATACAATTAACGCAGCGGAGACAATTACACGTGACCGGGAACTTCGTGGGCGCCAAAGCAATGCGCCAATAATAAGCACTATCACCGCGGTCAGAATTACGATTTGTGGAAGCCAATCCGCTCGCACAAACGGACCTTTCCGGCCTATTTCTACCAGTGCCCCGGTAAGGACGATAAGGATTATGACCCTGCCCCAAGCCGTGCGTGGTGTCAGCCGCTGACCGCCGATACCAAGCAGGTGAGTCATCCCTGAACAGGCGAGAAGAGTAATTCCCAGAATCAGAAAGACCTTGAAGTCACTCATCGTAAACCTGCTGATGTCCAGTCCAGGAAGGCCCTGGGATGCATTGAACCAAGGCAAGAAAGGCATCCCCAACAGAAATGCCGGAACCGCGAGTGAAAGCCCGAGCGAAAAGACGGGGTCGCGCCACCGAGATAAAAATGCCAAGGCAAGTACTGTCGCCGGAATAAAAAAAGATCGCATGGACATCGAGTTTGGGAGTGAGTTTGACTCATAGCCGAACAAGAGAGTGCCGATCATGCTCGGGACAAAAATTGATGTGTCGGGAGTTGCCATGTCGAGAGGTTCCCGCAGAAGGAGGTAGGGGAGAATGCGTGGAGCAGAGAGCAGCGCGGCCGCGCCAACGGCGATCAGGAGAGGGACCAGATACTGTCGGAAAGTGGACCTAGTTTGGAACTGCCAAACGGTCACCCAGACTAGGCCAACGTATATCGCGGCTATGGCCATTCCTGGGTAGATTCCGGTCGCGGCCTGCCACAAGATGAACGCCGCCACGGGTATCGACCATGCCTTGGCCCAAGGCCATTTAGGGCTGATCGTCAGAAGAATCCAAGGGACGAGGGCATACCCCCGGGCAATGTCCACGTGTTCGGCATTTGTGAAGTATCCAACCCCGAAAAAAAAGGAGACCGCGGCGGCCAAAGCAATTTTGTAGTCGAGCTTCATCGTTCGAGCTAGAAGGTAAACACCGATATAGCCGACACCCACGTGCAAGGCGGCAAGAATAGCTGACGAATGGAGGGTAAAGGGCTCGAATAGGTTGGATATTCCGATGGGCAAGTACCATGCGCTGTTTTGTACGTTGACTGCGGCAGGAAAACCCGCCCATGTCGTGGGGAGCCAATCGACGGGCGAGAAGAACTGGCCGTTCTGCCACCAATAGTGCGCATCCGTGTTGTATCCACCAAGAAAATCGAGTGGAGGAATGAGTGCCCCGCTGAAGTATCCGCGAAATACAATGATTTCCAGCGCGGTGAGAATGCCCATTGCTAGTGCCGCGCGAAAGAGGCGCGTCTGGTGGAGTCTCAAGTTGGATCGGAGTCGTGTCCGTACTCGTGTCTTCAATGTCTGCCATACTCTCGTGGTGATCACTGATCGGCTGCGAGCCATTATGAGTTCTCGTCAGCGATGAGGCTATCTGCGTTGTTACCGAATGTGTTCAGTTTGGTTAGCCATACTGGTGTCGGACGCTAATGGACTCTCACCTCGGACACGAGGTTCAGTTCATCTTGGAATTCTGAGTATGTGCGAAGGTAGTCGGCGTTGTCATACGGCAAGGAGGCGAATACAGCCAGAACAGCGTCAGCGCTGTACGCGTATTGTGTTCCCCATGTCATCGCGGGCATATAGAGGCCGACATCGGGAGAATTGAGAAGAAATTCCTCCCGCTTCGTGCCGGAATCACGTATGGCGCGTACAGACCCCGCCAAGCAGACCAGGAACTGCTCACATTCCCGGTGCGCATGTTCCCCCCGAACATCTATCGACGGCACGTTATACACAGTGAAAAAGCGCTGGGGCACGAACGGGATATCTGCTTGGAAATCTGCTACGACTAAGCTGCCGCGCATGTCGGTGGTTTCGCGGAGCCGTACCAAGGGCGTGTCGACCAGGTCGATTGCGGCGTGGGTGCCTTCGGCGCTGCGCGAAACATTCATCGGTTTTCCGGCCTCATCGGTGTACCCGGATATGCGCGCGGGGTTGCCGACAACTATCGCGAAGGGCGGGACGTCTCGTGTGACGACCGCTCCGGCACCTACCATTGCCTTTTGCCCGATGCGAGTTCCCGGAAGGATGACTGCGCCGCCGCCAATCGACGCTCCTGCCTCTACTGTCGTGCGTGGGAACGAAGTGGGGTAGCGCTTACTGCGCGGGAAAAGATCATTTGTAAAAGTCACGTTGGGTCCGATGAACACATCGTCGCCGAGGTGGATGCCGTCCCACACTTGTACGCCCGACTTAACCGTGACTCGATCCCCAATGGTGACATCGTTTTCGATGAACACATGGTCGTTAATATTCACGTTTCGACCGATTACTGCTCCGGACAGTACGTGTGAGAAAGCCCAAATGGTGGTGCCGTCTCCCACGTCAGTACTTTCGCAGATCCCGTGGGGGTGAATAAATGCAGCCGTCATCAGTTCAATTCCTACTTCTTATTGGATCGGGTAAAGATAAGGCGGCCGGCAATAAAGCTGAGTGGGGCCGTTAGCAGCACGCTTGCGCCGTTCGCCCAAGGTGGCAACCCCCAGAGTCCGAAGACGACGACTACTCCGAGGCCACAGAAGTAAATTACGCCGTAGGAGCCGATATAGAGAAGAGCGCGGTGACGCGTCAGGAAGGAACTGAATACCCAACGACTCGTCAAAAGAACGGAATAAACGAGACCTAACGCAAAGGCAATGGTGAAGGCGATTGGTCCGGGTATGACAAAACTGAACGCGGCAACGAGAAATGCGGTCACAAGAGTGTTGGATCCCCCAACGAGGAGGAACCGCATCAGTGGACGCTGCAGCAAGCGCTTAACGATTGACTCTCTCTCGGTAGTCCCGCTTCGTTCGAACGATAGCGTCTGGCCGACCCTTGGTGTTCTCAAAAGCACGCCAAACGTATAGCCCGACAATTCCGAGGGCCACAAGAATACTGAACGTTGAGAAGAGAATCACCAACATTAGCGGCGCATACCCTGGTTCGGTGATGCCCCCGGTGACGTAGGCAATTAGGACTATAATTCCGAAAAGGAGGGTGAAAATGCCTCCAAGCATACCTACGGCGATCAGCAATGTTAGCGGAAGGTCTGTGAAATTGAAGACGCTATCCAGGAGGTAGCGAATCTTCTTGACTGCTGTCCAACCACTTTTCCCGTGTTCACGCGGTTGGCGCTCATAGGGGATTTCAGTTCGGCGAAATCCCACCCAGTACAGCAGGCCGACGAGACTTGAATGGGATTCGCCCAAGGCGAGCACTTCGTCCGAAACGGCGCGATTGCAGGCGAAGATGTCAACTCCGCCTTCAGGCATTTCCGGGAAAATATAGCGCCTATATAGGCGCCAAAATACCCCAGAGGTCCACTTGCTTAGTGCAGGATCGTTCCGAGCTACCCGGCGGCCAACGGTGATGTCGACTTCGTCTGTCGCCAGCGCTCGGAAAAAGTCAATGACGAGTTCGGGTGGTTCTTGCATGTCTGCGGCCATCACGGCAATGTAGTCGCCCGTGGCGTGCTTCATGCCTGTCCGGATCGCTGCGAATGAACCGAAGTTCTTGGAGTGCAGGATGAGCTGCGTGGGAAGCTGAAATGTTGGCAGCAATTGGGTCAAAACTGCATAGGAGTCGTCGGGCGAGGCATCGACAACGAAGACGATTTCGATTTGGCCGTTTATTTCACCGGCTAGGCCTTTAAGCCGTGCCAGCAAATCGGGGAGGCTCCCGGCATTCCCATAGACAGGAACAACAATTGAGAACGTTTTCATAGCCGTCAAATCAGCGTCCCGATAGCGTTGCAGACGCGATCGACCTCGCCCTCAGTCAGCTCAGGAAAGCACGGGAGAGAGAAGATTTCAGACGAGGCTAGTTCAGTGACCGGAAGTGACTGACTGACGGGCCTAAAGCCGGGTTGTTTATAGTCCGGGTAAGGAAAATGAATATCTGTTTGCACGCCCTGCCTGACTAGCGCTGCGCGCAGCTCCGTTCGTCGAGAGCTTCGTGCGACAGCGAGGTGGCCTACGTGGTGCTCACCCACTGCAGGCATAACTTGGAGGGGGCCTCCGGCCGAAGCCTCTGTATAACGGGCAATGATGGCGCGGCGACGTCCGTTCAGTCCATCCAGCTGGGGTATACGGGAACGAAGGAAGGCGGCCTGCAGCTCGTCGAGGCGCGAGTTCATGCCCCCCGGAAGCTCGGCCTGGTACTTTGATGACCATCCGTATTGGCGCAACTGCTTGACGGTGTCCGCATGCTTCTGGTTGTTGGTCAGGACCGCGCCACCATCTCCGATCGCGCCGAGATTTTTCGTCGGATAAAAGCTTGTTGCTGCTATATCCCCAAATGAACCTGCAACACGTCCATTTCGGCGCGCTCCGATGGCTTGCGCGCAGTCCTCCACGACGCGGATGCCTGATGCATGGCACATTTCAACCAGCGTCGTTATGTCCGTCAGATTTCCGTAGAGATGGGTGACAACCAACACTCCGACGTCAGCTGTTAGCGAGGATTGAACTGAAGTGGCGCTGAGGCAGAGTGAATCTGAGTCCACGTCGGCATAGCGAACAACGAAGCCGGCCCGCAGTGCCGCTGTGGACGTGTAGCCGCCGGCGTTGGCCGCAGTCACGACAACGTTACGGCCCTTTGGCATGACGGCCTTGATCGCCAACTCCAGTGCGTCGGTACCGGAAGCTACACCTAGTACGTGGTCAAGGTTAAGGTAAGCACCCAACTCTTGTTGAAACGCATCATGGTTGGGCCCCATAACGACATGTCCTGAATCCAAGACATTGGCGAGAGCACCGGACAGCGCAACTCGGTCCCGCGAGATTGCGCGTGAGAGGTCGTTCATGGGGACTACGGGACGGTCGGGAGATTCGATCAAAGCAGGGTCCTCAATGTGGGTCATTGTGAAGTCTAACCGTGCACCAGTGATCGTCGACGCCGGGTGAGCTTCGGGCTCCGCGAGGTCGGCTCCTCAGAGTTGATGTTTTGCTGAAATAGCCCATTGATGGCGTCGTTCGAGCGAGGGATATCTCTGCGGTTCCTCTAATCCGATTGATTCAACCCTGAGAGGTTAGAGGCCGTCAGCAAGTGCGTGTCGAACGATGTGGAATGTTCCGGAGCCGTTTGCGTGCACAGAATCTCTCAATACTTGGGAGTGAGTTTCGAGCGTGCTCCCGAGCGGGACTAGGAAAACGTGATTCGGCCCTAGTGGGCACCAAAACGGTTGACTTCGGCCTGGCCTCAAGTCGAAGTGGTCTGGAAGTTGACGTGGGTGAAATCTCCGCATGAGGCCGGAAGACCGCGCACGTCCAGTCGGGAACAGAACGGTCGTGCAACCACTAACAAGCCGGCGCCATCATAGATACCGCCTGCTAGCACCACGTGGGCGGTCGATTCTGTTGACGCGACGCTGGGAGCTAAACCGTTGCCTTCGACGCTTTAGCGTACTGAATAGGCGAAGCGGAATGCACCGTCCCTGATTTCCTGCCGCTTCATTTCTGGTGAAGGGATTCGGTTATGCCCAAGAAATACCCGGATGAGGTTCGTGAGCGAGCGGTTCGTATGACGCTTGATCGTGTGAAGGATTACCCGTCGATGTAGGCCGTGTGCCGCGACCTCGCGCCCAAGCTCAATCTCTGCCCGGAGACGTTGCGGAAGTGGGTCAGGCAGGCGTATTCCGAAGCCGGAGAATGGATCGCGAAGAGCTCGAGGAGATCAAGCGCCTCAAGCGCGAAAACCGAAATCTGCGGGAAACGAACGAGATCCTCTAGCCAGCGGCGTCTTTCTTCGCGAGGAAGCTCGACCCTCGCAGCCGTCCATAGCCGCATTCATCGTTGAGATGAAGGCGAAGGGCCATGGAGTCGAGCTGACGTGTGGCGTCCTGCGTGAGCAACGAGTCTTGCTCACTCCGCGGTCATATTGTGCATGGAAGTGGGTCTGATGTCGGTTTGGTTGAATCTGCGGGCCATGTCCCCAGGGCGACGGCATCCATCGTTATGGTCTCGAACTTGATCGGTGTCAGTCTCCGTGAGCCGCGTTAGCGTCGGCCCCACATACCGCCATACGTCCCATCGATCCTTGCAGCCCGTGACGCTTCAAAGCCTGCCGGAATTTCCTAGAACCAAATTGCGAGCCACGATTAGAATGAACGTCGTCTTCTAAGGCCGGGCGGCAAAAGTGGGGTGGCGCGATCCCAGAAGTTTCAGCGGAGCTCTGCTGCTAGTCCGTCCAGACTCGTGACACTCGTCGTCGGGGGAAGGAAGTGTTCCGGGTAGGTCGCTCCGGTGCGATTCACCCACACCGTTGAGAGTCCAGCCATTGCTGCGCCGTGAATGTCCCAAGGATGCACAGCAACAAGATATGCGGTTCCCGTAGTGCCGGTGCGAGTCAGCGCATCTTCATAAGCGCCCCGTGCGGGCTTCCATGGAGCGTGACCTTCGACCGAGAGCACCCCATCGATCAGATCTGAGACGCCAGCGGCCTCGAACAGTCGTTGAGCGGTAGCCGTGGGGCCGTTGGAAAGTGTGAAAAGCCGGTGCCCGGCGCCGTGGAGCGCTCGGATGCCTGCCGGCACGTCGTCGTGAACGTGCACCTGGGCGAACGCGGAGAGCACAGCATCCACTGACTCGTCTAACGAATGCGTCAGAGGGAGGTCGCGAAGGACAGAGTGTGCGTTTGTCGTAGCGATGTCGAGAAAACGAGCTGTACTCCCCGTGGCAGCGAGCGCAAAACCGTCGCGGAGCACGGTAGCGAACCACATCGTGGCCAAGCCGTGTGGTGCTCCGGCCGCATCAAAAGCGTCGGAGACAGGCTTCAGGTTGGATAGCGTTTCGTTGACGTCGAAGAAGATCGTGACCGTGGAGTTATTCATCATGTTCCGACTTTCTGGGCTGGCGTGTGCTCTAGCATGCAGATCTAGTGATCACGAACGACAACTGGATGCGACAGCTATTTGGTGCGCTTGAGCTTAAAGGCATAGGAACCTTCGACAAAGTAGCTCCGGGAGTAACCGAGAAGCAATCCATCTTCCGCATACTGAAGTTGGTCGAGAAGAATGAAAAGAGTGTGTTCCGCGCTGTCAGGGCCCCAGGCGACTTGGCGGGACTCGACGGCATGTACCTCGGCATAACCCAGGGCTGCTGGCGTGCCAAGTTCATTCTCGAAGTATGCAAAGACGGATCCCTCGAGTTCACGAGGGTCAAAGTCCGGCTTGAAGATCGACATCGGTAGGAGGTCGTAGGAGTACACGACCACTTGACCATCGGCAGTGATGCGGCGGCGAAGTTCGAGCACCAGAGTCTCCAACGGAACAGACATTCTGGCTGCTTCTGCAGCGTTGACTTCGCGCACCACGCGCCGCGCATACTCCATCCCCGGTGTCTTGCCGCTGAGGCGGATCGACTCAGAAATAGAGCCCATTCGTTCGAGCCCATCCTGAACATAAGGGATTGAGCGCACGTAGGTGCCTAAGCCGTGACGCGTATAGACCAATCCGACGACGTCGAGTTCTTTGATCGCTGAGCGCACAGTTGCTCGCGAGACAGAAAATTCCTCACAGAGCTGAGCTTCGGTGGGCAGTCGCGAGGCGGGTGGATAGGTGGCATCGTCAATTCGCATTCTGAGCGTCGCAACAATTTCCTCCGAGAGCCCGGGGCGAGATTTTTTCGTAACCATAAACACCTTGACATTCTTGTCTGTTGTCTGACAACCTATCGGAACGAGAGAGTTATCAACAGCTTGCGTTAATCATTTCTAGCGCAATTGCAGAGAAAGTCAGTGAAATATGCGCACAATTGATTGGACACCGGCCGACGCCGGCGGAAACGCTGTCATAGCGCTAATTGATCAGACTCTACTTCCCGGTGAATTGAAAGTCCTCCAAATACACACCGTGGACCAGCTCATCGATGCCATCCACCGCTTGGCCGTACGCGGAGCCCCAGCGCTCGGAATCGCTGGCGCAATGGGCGCCGCTCTTGCCTTTCAAAACGGAGATGATCATACCGCTCGTGCTGAAGCTCAGCGCCTACGTGACGCTCGTCCAACCGCAGTAAATCTTGCGTGGGGCGTGGATCAAGCCGTCGCGCGATTCGCTGATGGTCTCGACGCCGTTATCGAAACAGCCCTGCAGATCCGTGACGATGACGTGCTTTCGTCTCATGCGATGGCCAGTCGTGGACTTGAGCTGCTGCAAGAACTTCTGCCAGACAAGATCGAATCTGGGCTCAACCTCCTCACCATCTGCAACACAGGAGCTCTTGCCGCGGTCGAGCGCGGAACGGCCCTCGCTGTGATCGAAGAGGTATTCCTCCAAGGACACCTGCGCAACGTCGTCGCGTGTGAAACCCGACCGCTATTTCAAGGCGCACGGCTGACCGCATGGGAGCTAGACAAAATGGGGGCGCCGCACCAGACGATTGTTGACTCCGCTGCGAATTTCCTCATGGCGCGGGGCGAGATCGACGCGGTTCTCGTCGGTGCGGATCGCATCACGGCGAATGGCGACGCTGCAAATAAAATCGGCACCTTTTCGTTAGCGCTGGGTGCTCAGTTCGCTGGTATCCCGTTCCTCGTTGTGGCGCCCGAATCGACCATTGACGTGCATACCGCTACCGGGAGCTCGATCACGATTGAGGACCGAGGAACTGACGAAGTCGTCGTCATCAACGGGCGGCGGATGTCGCCGGTTGCCACGACTTCAATAAACCCTGCCTTCGACGTCACTCCGGCAGAACTGATCACCGCGATCGTCACCGAGAAACGCGTTATCCGCCCATCAGCTGGCCAATTTCCGAGCGACGCGATCGTTACCGAACGGCTGGCGACTGCGCGCCCCTAGATTTCCACCGCACAACCACTAAGAGAAGAGATCGAACAATGAAGTTCAAAGCACTACCGCTACTAGCGCTCACAGCGTCGATGATCATCCTGACAGGGTGTACCCAAGGGACCGCTACCGATAGCTCGGACGCGCAAGCTCCCGCAGTTGTCGACAACGAATTCACGTTGCCGGATGCCGCACCCGAGGGATTCACCGAGGGCCTCAAAGTCGCGTTGGTTCGCCAATCCGGTGTCGGCGACTACTTCGAGCAGTGGGGGAGCGGCTTCGATAAGCAGGTTGCTGCCGCCGGCGGAGAAGTTTCGCTATTTGATGCGCGTGGAGATAACGGCCAGCAAGTTACGCAGTTCACCGAAGCGATCAACTCAAAGCCCGACGTCATCGTGGTTGACCACGGTCTCGCCGATTCATTGAACCCCAAGATTGATGAAGCTATTGATGCCGGCATCCCAGTAGTTGTTTACGACGTGGCGATCTCGAACCAGGATGCTCTCTACCTTTCACAGGACGACGAATCGCTCGCGGCCAAGATTCTCGACCAGATCAAGACGGACAACCCTGATGGTGGCAAGCTCGCCTACGTGAACGTCTCGGGGATCGCACCTCTTGATACTCGTGACGGTGTCTACAACACCTTCCTCGTTGACAACCCCACCTTCACAGAAGTTGCGCGCTTCGGAAAGTACAGCGAATCCGCTGCAGCCGACACCGCAACGGAAGGCGCTGCGGCGCTGACATCAGCACCCGACACGACAATCGTTTTCGCGGCTTACGACGAACTCGCCAAGGGAGCGCTCATCGCACTCCGCCAGAACAACATGCTTGACCAGGTTGGGCTGTACGGAGTCGACATCTCGACTGCCGACATCGGACTCATGACTGAAGATGGAAGCCCGTGGAAGGCCACGGCAGCAACTGACCCAACGAACGTCGGGTCCATCGTTGCTCGTGCGGCTATTGCCGCTGGTTCCGGGGTCGACATGCCATCGAAGATGGTCATTCCCGCGACGCTGATCACGCAGGAGCTCCTGCGCGATCAGAACGTCTCGAACATGGAAGAGTTGCGCGCAGCTCTTCCCGATTTGAACACGCCGGAATTCCTCGGCGCTTCCTGGATTCCTCAGGCTCAGTAGTGCGCACGGCTGCTGCAACGGACGAGGTTGCAGCAGCCGTTCACTCGCCAATCTACTTGTTCTGAAAAAGGGGACTCGAGCGGTATGAAACATGCACTGGAACTGACTAACGTCGTTAAGGACTTTGGGCCGAATCGCGTGTTGCGTGGTGTCGGATTCGCCGTTCGGCACGGCGAGATTTACTCGCTCATGGGCGCCAACGGTGCCGGAAAGTCGACGTTGATCCGAGTGCTGTCTGGTGCGCATCGCGCGGACTCCGGTCAAGTACTGATGGAGGGTGTCGCTATCGACATCGTTGATCCAATCAGCGCGCAACGGCATGGCATCGGAACGGTACAGCAAAACCCCAACGATGGGGTCGTGCTCGACATGACCGTTGCCGAGAACCTCGCGTTGGATACCTTCGTAGACAGCAAGGCCGGAATACTCACTAACCGGCGCAGCACAGAAGCTCGCGCCACTGAGATTGCTGGACTACTTGGCCTCGAAGTGACGCCTGATTTCTTGCGAACCCCAGTGAGGGACCTCGGAGTCTCCGAACGGCAGCTCCTCGTTCTCGCTCGAACGTTGTCTCGGCGGCCGCAAATTCTCGTCTTGGACGAGCCAACCTCTGCACTATCCGGCGAGGAAGCGGCTCGACTGTTCAACATCATTCGAGATCTTGTTCGTGACGGGATGTCGGTCATATTTGTCACTCACAAACTCAGTGAGATCGCTGAACTCGCTGACCGCGTTGGTGTATTGCGCGATGGCGAGATGAGGGGCGAATTTTCTCGAGACGATGCCGGCCAGTTCGACTGGTCTCAGGTGCTCACAGAACTCTTTGACAAGACTCCCTCAGAACTCACTCACGAAGAGCTTCCCGGTAAAGACGATGTCGTCTCTATTTCTCAAGCGCGTGTCTTCTACGATTCCGTGCCGTTCGATCTGGTGATCAGGAACGGCGAAGTAACTGCGTTGCTCGGACTCCTCGGCAGCGGAAAGTCAGAGCTGCTTCAATGGCTCTATGGCGCGGGGAAAATTGTTGGCGGCACTGTTCACCTCAACGGTGAGCCCTTTGTGCCACAGCACCCCGCCGATGCAGTGGCGAGCGGCGTTTATCTTGTTCCGGAATCGCGCCATGAACAGTCGATCGTTCCGGAATGGACGATCGACACAGTGATGACGCTTCCATTCGTCCGTCGGTTTTCGCCGTGGGTCGTAATGGATCGCCGCGCGGAACGTTCGGCAGCAGCACGGTTGATCGAACGCATCGGAATCGTCACGTCAGGGCCCGACCAAGGAATCGAATCGCTGTCGGGTGGCAACCAGCAGAAGGTTGTCATCGCGCGCTGGCTACTGGGAAACCCCGCATTTCTCCTGTTAGACGAACCATTTCGCGGCGTCGATATCAACGCGCGTCACGAAATCGCTGAAACGATCCGCGAGGTAACGGAACGAGCACCGGTCTTGGTCGCCACATCCGACATTGACGAGGCACTAGAAGTTGCGGACCGCATCATTGTGGTCAATAACGGCAGCCTCGTCGCTGATTTACGGCTTTCGGAAGCCACGCGCGAACGAATAGTGAGCGCCATGAGTGGCAGTGCCCATCCTGGACGCGGCCAGAAACCTCCAACGCGACAGGATGCGGCCCTATCGTGACCGACACCGTGAACCGTCAAAAACCTAGAAAGCAGACCTCTGTGAATACCGAACTGACTCGGGCCCGCGGCGCGGGCCAACTAGCTACGGACTTCCTAGTTCGGTACGGCGTGCTCGCGATGGGCTTGACGCTCATTATTGGGTTCTCAATCGCGATTCCCGGATTCGCATCACTCACGACGGCGACAGCGATCCTGCAGGCACAAGCGGTGGCTGCCTTGTGTGCTCTAGGAATGACCTTCGCTGCCGTGGTTGGCGACCTTGATCTTTCTGTCGGGGCAACCGCTGGACTATCCGTGACCGTCGCGGCTCTCGTAATGATCCGCTTTAACCTCACGGGAATCACTGCGATTGTTCTCTGCCTGTTGGCAGGAGCAGCTGTCGGTTGTTTGAACGCGGTATTGATCGTCGTTCTCAAGATTCCTGACTTGCTTGCGACTCTTGGCGTGATGTTCACGATCCAAGGTTTGAAGAAATGGCTTGTGGACGGCCAGACGCTCACTACAGGCATGACGCTCCCGAGCGGCGAGAAGATGCCAGGACGTTTCACCGACGACTTCAGCGCAATAGATGGTTCGAAACTGTTCGGCGTGCCGTTCTCTGTAATCCTCCTCATCATCATCGCGATCGTTGTCTGGGTGTTCCTCGAGCGCACACGCTACGGCCGAGTGTTTTATGCCGTGGGTGGCAACCCCGTCGCTGCGAGGCTCGCGGGTGCTCGGGTGAACCGCTACAGGTTCTCCGCCTACGTGATCTCAGGAGTTCTCGCCTCTACTGCGGGAATAATCCTTGCGTCCCGGCTTAGACAGGGCGACGTGACAGCAGGTGACTCCGTGCTTCTCGACGCCGTAGCCATGACCCTCATTGGGTTTGCTGTTCTCGGAGCACGAAAGGCGAATGCCTTGGGTACCGTGGTCGGAGCAGTTTTCATTGGTGTGCTCCTCTACGGATTAACCCGCATGGGTCTGAGCTATTTCACACAGGACCTCATCAAGGGTCTCGTGCTTGTTCTTTCGCTCATACTTTCCTTCTCGCTGTCCCGAAAGAGGGCTCGCTAAATGACTACAGACATGCTCAATCTCACAACAGTTTCTGACTACATTCGCAGTCGCCCAGCGCTGCAAGGCCTGATCGACCCAGAGAACCTTGACGTCGCGGAAGTCGGCGACGGCAACCTCAACTTGGTCTTCGTCTGCCGCGATAGTGCTGGTCGTGGCCTCGTCTTGAAGCAGTCGCTTCCGTATGTACGGCTCGTCGGCCCCGAGTGGCCAATGACGGAAGATCGGGCCGCGCGTGAGGCAACTGCGCTCTCTGTGCATGGTTCACTGGCCCCTGAGCTGGTGTGCCGCCTCATCGACTACGACAACGAGCGGCATGTGCTCGCGCTCGAGGACCTCACTGATCACGAAGTGCTCCGGTCGCGGTTGAACAATGGCTCGAGTCACCGTGGTGCATTCGCACCTATGGGGCGGCTCATCGCCCGGGTCCTCGCCGGTACGTCATGGATGTCGCTCGGCGAGGAGGCATTCCGGCTTCAAGCCGGCGCGACAATTAACAGTGAGCTTTGTCGAATCTCGGAGGATCTAGTCTTCACGGAGCCTTTCCTCGGGGGCTCGCGAAATAGCGTTCGTGCCTCCGTCGAGGACCGCGCCGACGCTCTGCAATCGGACACGGAACTAGTCGCAAGCGCGATGCGAATGAAGCGACGTTTCTTATCGGTGCAGGAGGCGTTGGTCCACGGGGATTTGCATACCGGAAGCATGTTCGTGCGCGGGCAGGATGCTGACGACAATCTCTCGGTGAAAGCGTTTGACTCCGAGTTCGCCTTTTACGGTCCCATTGGATTTGATCTCGGCCTGCTGTGGGGCAACATACTGGCGGCAGCCGCTCGTGCTGCGGCACTCGGAGAAGAGGATCGGGCCGCATCGCTCTTTTCCGAGATTGAGATTACTTGGGATGCATTCGATGCCGAGATAAGAACGTTGTGGGCTAGTCGAGTTAATCCGGAACTATATGCCGATTCGTTTCTCGAATCGTGGTTGAAGGACATCCTGGATGACGCGTGGGGCTTTGCCGGAGCTGAGGCTGCTCGTCGCGTAGTCGGCCTAGCGAAGGTGAGCGACGTCGAGAGTTTGGCCGACGCGGATTACGTCTACGCCGTTACCATCATGCTTTCGATGGGTCGCTCCTGGCTCGTCGAGCGTTCGACCCGTGATTTTGACTCGTACCAGAGGGAGTTCCTCGCGGCTGCTACAGCGAGAACCGTCTGATGCCGGCAGGCATCGGCCCAGAATGGGATGGCGTGATCGCTGAGTTGATTGCGGCGGGGCGGCAGAGCGTAGAAGATGGTCTGGCGATTGCCAGCGGCGGTAATTTCTCGGTGCGCCTCGAGGGGTCAGATGACTTCCTTATTACGGGGACAGGAACTCACCTTAACCGATTGACTCGAGACAGCTTCGCGTTACTGACGGCCAGCGGAGAGCGCGTGGAGGGGTGTGCGCCTTCCAGCGAGTGGCGGTTGCACAGCGAGGCGTATCGCCAGCGCCCGGATGGCCGAGTGTTGCTGCATTTGCATCCAGAGGTCTGCGTGACGTTGGACCTTCTCGGTATCCCCATTCGCCAAATGACCCTCGATCATGTGGCGTACATTCCGCGCATCGAGCGGATCGGTTTCTATCCGAACGGTTCGCCCCAATTGGGAACTGAGGCCGCGCAAGCAATGACGCGGGCAGATTGCGTCATCCTCGGCAACCATGGCTGTTCGGTGATCGGATCAAGCGTCGATGATGCGCTTCGCAAAATCAATAACCTCGAGCAGGCAGCTCGGATGACGATGGCGATGGCGATGCTGGGCGATCGCTCGACGGAATTCCCCAGAGAACTGCGATCGTCGGCTGTCCACGCCGGCTAAGAGACTTTACCTGCGGTGCGAAGCCGCTTAGGCGCACAACCAAAAGACATGAGGCTACACATGCTAAACCGATGGACTGACATTTCCGGGACCTCAACCACGCCGGTGCCAGATGCATTAGACGAGATCGTTCACGTTTCACGTCTTCTCGGAGCGGATCCTGGGCTCGTGCTTCACGGTGGAGGAAACACCTCTATTAAGAGCGAAGTCGTCGATGTGACGGGCGAGTCCGTTGAGGTTCTTTTTATCAAGGGGAGCGGCTGGGACCTCGCAACAATAGAACGTCCGGGTTTTGTGCCTCTGAGGCGGGATCGGTTGGCAGAGCTGTTGAGAGTGCCAACCCTCACCGACACCCAGATGATGAATGGGCTTCGTCAGGCAAGTCTGGATTCCGCGGCACCGGATCCCTCTGTCGAATCGTTGCTGCACGCCCTGCTGCCGGCGCGGGTGGTGCTTCATTCGCATGCGGATGCGCTCGTGGCTCTCATGAATCAGCCGGATGGTCGGGCCTCCGTCGAGCGTGTGTACGGCGACAGACTTATCGTTATCCCTTATGTGATGCCCGGTTTCGACCTAGCGCGCTTGGCCGCCGACTTGTGGCCCACGTTAGCCACTGCAGAAACAGAGGGCATGGTTCTCATGAACCATGGGTTGTTTACTGTGGGCGCGACCGCCGAAGAAGCCTATCGGCGTCACATCGAATTTATCCAACTCGCTGAAGATGCGGCCGAGTTTTTCACGTCTCCCGTTTCGACGATGGCGGAACCTCCGGTTCGCTCAGGTGTGTCTCACGAACTGGCGGTTTTTCGCGCCGAGGTCAGTCGAATTGCGGGCCGCGCGATGATCGTTAGCCAACAGTCATCTCAACGGGCTCTAACATTTGCTAATGACCCAGCAGTGGCCGAAAAAGCGACTCGAGGACCTGCGACACCTGACCATGTGATTCGCACTAAGCGGCTCCCGCTTATCGGGCGCGACCTTGCTTCCTACGCTGCTGACTACGAGGAATACTTCGCCGATAACAGCGCGCGACGGGGAAGCGAGTTGGAGGAGCTCGATCGTGCCCCGCGGGTCGTCCTCGATGCGGAATGGGGGCTCGTGACCGTCGGCGGCTCTCTTGCCGAAACGCGTATTGCGGCGGACATTTATCTGCATACGCTGGACATTATCGACGCTGCGGAGCGGCAGTCGGGCTATCAAGCGTTGCCAGCCGGCGACATTTTTGATGTCGAGTATTGGGAACTAGAACAAGCAAAATTGCGCTTGGGTTCCGCGCCGAAACGTTTTCAGGGTGAGGTTGCTTTGGTCACCGGCGCAGGGTCAGGCATTGGCCGGGCCTGTGCGCAAGTGTTGCTTGAGCAGGGCGCAGCCGTCATCGGCCTCGATCTTGCATCAGGCGTGGGGGAGACTTTCGATTCGCCGAACTGGCTTGGTATTCGGGCCGATGTCAGCGACGCCGGCCAACTCGCCTCCGCAATTGACCTAGGAGTTCGGCGTTTCGGAGGCGTCGATATTGTTGTCCCCGCCGCCGGAATCTTTGCCCAGAGCGCCCCCATTGCTGAGTTCGATGAGGAGGCATGGGGCCGCAGCTTTGCAGTAAACACCACCGCGGTCGCGCGACTTTTCTCCTTGGTTCACCCTTATCTAGCGCTAGCGCCGAATGGCGGCCGGGTAGTTCTCATCGCGACAAAGAACGTAGCGGCACCGGGGCCTGGAGCGTCGGCATACTCCGCGAGCAAATCCGCTGCCGTCCAGCTCGCACGCGTAGCCGCGCTTGAATGGGCACCTGACGGCATCCGGGTCAATATGGTGCATCCTGATGCGGTATTCGACACTGGTTTGTGGAACCCGGCATTGTTGGCAGAGCGAGCGGCCAAATACAACATGACGCAGGCTGAATACAAGCGCCGAAACCTGCTGAGCTTAGAAATCGTGAGCGTCGACGTTGGCCGCGCTGTCGCGGAACTTTGCTCGGACACATTCCGTGCCACGACCGGAGCTCATGTTCCCATCGATGGAGGCAACGAACGCGTCATCTAGCTGTGCCACGAGCGGGCGAGTCCCACGGAGCTATCGCACCCGTTGGTGCTCGGCCGCTACGGTACGCGCAGTACGGAACGCTTTCCTGAGATCCAGAACACGAGTGACCCAAATGCCAGCATGACGACGACGATGAGTCCGACGTAAAAGAATACGCTGGCGTAACCGGTATCGGGGTGCAAGAACGGATACGGCACCCAGCCGTCGGTTGCGCCGCGCACGAGAACGACGACGACCCACACGATGGGATAGATCAATACGATCCACAGGCGGCTGAAAGCGATGCGAGCGCGGTCGGAGAACAGGATCCAGTCGGCCAACGCATATACCGGGGTGATGATGTGCAGCGCCGTGTTCGCCCAAGCGACCGGAACCCCGCCGGCAGCGCCGAGCGGGGCTAGCAGGGTGGCATATACGACGCCGACGATGATGATGTAGGTCGTCACCGACGCGCGAGCGATGTTCAACGCTGGTGATGCGGCATTCCCGCGCAAAGCTACGACAGCGATGACGGCGTAAACCACGGCGAGGATGATGTTCGACTGAATAGTGAAGTAGCCGAACATATTGAACGGATTGATCACGGTGCGGCCCGCTGCCTCAGCCACGGTCGCGATCACCGCAGCGGTGACGAGAGCGGCAATACCCAAGCGCAGCAGGGCGACAACTGCCGTGCCGTTTCGGGTCTCGGGTTTAGCGGGCGTGGCGGTGTAAGTCATGGTTCCCCTCGAGCCGAAAACAAGCAGTCACACTGACTATAGTGGACGCCCCACGCGGGGTGAACGCTCGGTGGCCGCGGGCAAACTGACGGAGATCAGTCACGGGGTTTTGTGTCGGATAAAAAAGCTGGTCAGAGCGGAAGTGCTTTCCTCTGAGGAATGGGCTATGGTCATGGTGAACACGCCATCTGACACAAGGGGAAGCGGAGTAATCATGGCTGGAAAATCGCCTCGAGGAAACACCAAAAAAGACGCCAAGTTGTCGATTAAAGACAAGCGGGCGCAAAAGCGGGCCAAGCTCGAAGACACTGGGTTTCTCAAGCCCCGTAAGGGCCACTAGAGCCTGGAGCACCGAACTACTCGGCTTCGACAGTCAGCCGTAAGTAGTTTCGCGTGGCGGTAGGCCGTCGCGGGCACGGAAATCCCGTGAACCTCCAGCGTGCCCTACCGCCGCGCACTCTCAGAGTTTGGGCCGCGTGGAGCTAGTTGCGCACCTTGCCGCGACCGAAGATCAGCCACAGGATTGATCCGAGGATCGACAAGAAGAATGCCACCAGAATCCAGACGAACTTGCCGATCACGCCGTGGTTGTTGCTTTTGGCAATCGATATAACGGTAATAATGAAAATGATCAGGCCGACGATGCCGAAGCTGAAGCTAATTGGTTCCATGGTCTAAATCCTATCGACGTGGCACTATCAAGATATGAGTTTGCTGGATGCCGCGTGGCAATCATTGGGCGAAGAGGCCGCTGCCTTGGCCTTAGTGCGCGACCTCGGAACCGCAGTGCCCCTCACTGGGGCATTGCCTGCTGGTCGTTTCGTTCACGATGCTATTGCTGCAGCCTCGTTTTCTGCCTCGCTGCTGGCGGCACGCCGAGTGGGATGCGCGGTTCCTTCCGTCGAGTTGAATCCGCTCAAGATTGCCACTGCGGTGACTAGTGACAAACACTTTCGGCTGAACGGTGACCCCGTCTCGGCCTGGGCAGAACTTTCCGGCTTCTGGCCCTGTAGCGACGGCTGGGTTCGCACTCACGCCAACTACCCGCACCACCGCGCTGCGTTACTGAAAGCGTTAGATCTTGCCGATGACACCAGGGCCGATGATTTTATGCTCGCCCTGCATCCAATGATCGCTACTGAGGTCGAGAGCGCTGTAGCCGCGGCTGGAGGAGTCGCAACGGTCGTACGCACGCCAGAGCAGTGGGCAGAGCATCCTCAGGCCCAAGCGCTGGCCGAGCTGCCGGTTCTCGAAATGACATCTCTTGGCGATACTGAACCAGCGCAGCTCCGCGAAACCACCGTCGATGCGCCGCTTGCGGGGCTGCGCGTGCTTGACCTCACGCGCGTGATCGCGGGGCCTGTTGCCGGGCGAACGCTCGCCCTGTGGGGCGCGGATGTGTTGCGCATCGACAGCCCTCGGCATCCTGAAATTGGCTGGCAACATCTCGACACTGGCGCAGGCAAGCGCTCCGCCCTTCTCGACCTTGACCGCGATGCCGACAGCGCTACCTTCGAGAAGCTTCTCGAGACCGCGGATGTCGTACTCACCGCCTACCGCCCGGGTTCTTTAGATAAGTTCGGGCTGTCACCCGCGGCTCTTGCCAAGCGCCGCCCGGGAGTCATCGTTGGCCGGCTCTCTGCGTGGGGAACAGTGGGACCGTTGGCCGAACGCCGCGGCTTCGACAGCATTGTGCAGGCAGCAACGGGCATTGCCATGGTGGAGGGTGAAGGCGCGGGAACGCCAGGTGCGCTTCCGGCTCAAGCGCTCGACCATGCTGCGGGCTATTTGCTGGCGGCGGCAGTGGCGACGGCCGTGCGCCGTCGTATCGACGCTGGACATTCTTGGCTTGTGGAGCTGTCGTTGGCGCGGCTAGCGACCGAGTTGTTGCAGCAGCGGCGTCCCCGGCATGCGCCGGAGGCATCCACTAGTTTCACCCCCACGGTCGCTACCAAGGATGGCATCACTAGTGCGGTCGCCGCGACGAGCTATGACGGGGGACCCGGAAGCTTTCACAGCGCTGCGGTCGAGTGGGGTTCGAGCAAACCGGAGTGGCTTTCCTGAAATAATCCCGTGTCGGCGGTGGTTGGCATGATGGACTTCAACAAGGATGGACTTATGACTGACACTGCTGCTCCTGCTCTCACGCCCGAAGCTAAGCTCGCGAATTTTCGTGAGCGACGCGATCTAGCGGTTGTGCAGCAAAACGGAAACCTTGCGCTCACTAACACTCAGTGGGTTGACGCTGAGCAGACAATTTGGGGTGTTCCGGGAACGTGGGCGCCGCACGAGCATGGCCTCACTGTTACGGCCACTGCCGCAGACAACATCGTCGTCGATGGCACGCTCGTTGAGGGCAGCGCTGTTGTGCGCAGCAAGAGCAATGACACCCCCAGTGCGATCGTCTTCGGCGAAACCGTAACCGGTTTTGTGATCACGTCGCCTGAGGGCAGCAACGGATTGCGGGTGTGGGACACCAACTCGCCAGCCATTCAAGAGTTCGGCACGATTGATGCCTACGCCTACAACCCTGAGTGGGTCATCACCGCGACCTTTACTCCGAATCCGGAGGGAACCACTCTCGGCTTTGAGCACATCAAAGACAACGGTCAAGAGCGCGAACAGCCGATCCCCGGCGACATCTCGTTCACCAAAGACGGCGTTGACTATAGTCTCGCCGCTTTCAAATCAGGTCGTGCCCTTCAGCTCGTATTCGCGGATGCCACCAGCGGCGTCGACACCTACAGCGTCGGTCGCTTCCTGTTCGTCGCTCCCAACCCCGACGGAACCATCGTTCTCGACTTCAACCTCGCGATCCTGCCGCCGTGCGCCTTCAGCTACAACTTCAACTGCCCCATGCCGCCCAAGCAGAACCGTTTCACAGTCGCTATTGAGGCCGGCGAAAAGAATGTACTCACAAAGGATGGCTCGCTGCTTCACGAATAGAGCACTAAAACCGCGTCAGAAGCTCGGGGAGTGTGACTCCAAAAACTCAAACACTTCGGTGGAGTCCACCCCTGGATACATCCCGGTAGGCATCGCTGCTAGCAACGAGCTATTGAGGCGAGCGCTCGGGATCGAATGTTTCGCCCAGCGCCCAGAAAGACCTTCCGGTGCGTTGCGGCAGCATCCGTCATCCGGACACGTCGATGTGGCGCGGTTGGCGGTGTCGCGGCCACGGAACCACTTCGCCGACGCAAACGGAGTTCCTAAGCTCACGGAGAAGTCCCCGCGGCGCCCCGATTGGATGCGCGAGGTGCACCAGTACGTGCCGCCCGGCTTGTCGGTGTACTGGTGGTACGGGCTGAAGCGATCTTCCACATCGAAAACTTGGCGCGCACTCCAATTGCGGCACACCGTTTGGCCTTCGATGGCGCCAAGGGCATCCGTGGGAAAAGCTGCGTTGTCATTTTCGTACGCTTTAGAGATCGTTCCACCCTCGTGCACTTTGAGAAAGTGAACGGGCACGCCCAAGTGTTCTGTTGCCAAATTAGTGAAGCGATGCGCGGCAGTTTCGTAGGGCACGGCGAAAGCGTCTCGCAGATCTTCTACCGAGAGTTCACGCTGTGCTTTCGCTGCCGTCAAGAACTCGACTGCTGTCTTCTCCGGCATCATAAGGGCCGCAGCGAGATAATTTGTCTCCACCCGCTGATGCAAGAATTCCGCATAATTAGCGGGCTCCCCGATGCCAAGCACGTGTCCCGCGAGGGCTTGAAGCAGGGTTGATCGTGGATCAGTGCTCTCGGCTTGGGCGACCGGAAGATAGATGCGACCGTTGCGCAAATCCGTGACGCTGCGAGTGGATCCGGGCAAGTCAGGAACGTAGTGCAGCGAAAACCCGAGGTGCGAGGCTAGATCGGAGGCGACCCGCTGAGAGAGCGGTCCGCCTGCATGGCCAACCGCATCCAGCAGTTCTCGTGCTGTGCTTTCCAGCTCGCCGAAATAGTTGTTGCGTTTGCGCATCATGCGCCGTAACTCGGTGTTTGCTCGGCGCGCTTCTTCGGGGGTTGATGCACGCTCGCGGTGCAGGCGCTGTAGTTCGTCATGAAGACCGAGCACCGTTTCGATGGCCTCGTTGCTCAGGGTCTTGCGCACCGGCAAGTCGGGGAGTGCAAGCGATGCATAGAGCGGTCCTCGTTGTGCACGCTCGAGGGCAATTTCCAGGGCGGCTCGGCGGGACGGCGGCTCGCTGCTGAGAAGATCATCGACGCTGACCTCGAAGATCCGAGCCAATTTTTGCAGCTCACTGAGCTTCAGCTCACGCTTCCCGTTCTCGATAACAGAGACCTGTGATGCTGCCCGACCGAGTGCTGTGCCGAGGTCGTCGAGGGTGAATCCGCGGTCGGTGCGTAGCTGACGAATGCGGCGGCCAATGGTGAGGGAATCAAGCATGTCCTCATCGTCTGCCTGCGTGCGCGTGCGTGGGGCCATCTCGACGTCCTCCTTGACGGTGTTCTGCTGAAAAACAGAAGAATACGCATAATTCTGCTCCAAAAGTCGGTTAAGAACCAGCACAGAGCCACCAGAGTCGAAGAAACGCAGCACTGCCGCACTGCAAATCAACGCACTGCAAACCAACGCAATGCGAACCGACCGAGGAGCACACCATGACGAACAACCGCCCAGGCGACCAGAATCAGACCGCAGCCGAGCTCGAGACCGAGTGGAAGACGGATGCACGCTGGAACGGCATCGACCGCGACTTTTGCGCCGAAGACGTCATTGCTCTCCGCGGAAGTGTTCGTGAAGACCGTACCCTCGCCCGTCGAGGCGCCGAAAACCTCTGGAATCTCCTGCAGCGCGACAACACCGAGTGGGTAGCCGCGCTCGGAGCCCTCACCGGCAACCAGGCTGTGCAGCAAGTGCGCGCCGGCCTCGAAGCGATCTACTTGAGCGGCTGGCAAGTCGCCGCCGACGCCAACCTCTCCGGCCAGACCTACCCCGACCAGAGCCTGTACCCGGCCAACAGCGTTCCTGCTGTTGTGCGCCGCATCAACAATGCTCTGCTTCGGGCGGACCAAATCGAGACCGCCGAGACGGGCGCTCCCCAAATTGACTGGATGGCGCCGATTGTTGCCGATGCGGAAGCCGGCTTTGGTGGGCCTCTGAACTCCTACGAGCTCATGTCATCCATGATCGAAGCCGGGGCGGCCGGCGTGCACTGGGAAGACCAACTCGCCTCAGAGAAGAAGTGCGGCCACATGGGCGGCAAGGTTCTCATTCCCACCGCTCAGCATGTTCGCACGCTCAACGCTGCTCGACTCGCTGCCGATGTTGCCGGTGTCTCGAGCATCATCATTGCGCGCACCGATTCGCTCGCCGCTGACCTCATCACCAGCGATGTGGATGATCGAGACAAGCCGTTCTTGACGGGTGAGCGCACGAGCGATGGTTTCTATCGCACCACTCCGGGTATCGAGACCGTGCTGAGCCGTGGTCACGCCTACGCGCCCTACGCCGATCTGCTGTGGGTCGAGAGTGCGAAGCCCGACTTGGAGCTCGCTCGAACGTTTGCGGAGAGCATCCACAAGGAGTTCCCGGGCAAGAAGCTCGCGTACAACTGCTCGCCCTCGTTCAACTGGAAGCGTCATCTCGATGACGACCAGATTGCGACCTTCCAGCGCGAGTTGGCTGCGATGGGCTATGCCTTCCAATTCATCACTCTTGCCGGATTCCACGCCCTCAACCACTCGATGTACACGCTTGCGCGGGGCTACAGCGAGCGTCACATGAGTGCGTATGTGGAACTGCAAGAGGCAGAGTTCGCGTCTGAAACAGACGGCTACACGGCAACGCGCCACCAGCGCGAGGTCGGAACAGGGTACTTCGATCGCATCGCGACGGCCCTCAACCCCACGAGCGAAACCCTCGCCCTCGTGGGCAGCACCGAAACCGCGCAGTTCCACTAGATCGGCACCGTCACTAGATCGGCACCGCCACTAAATCGGCATCACCACCCCTCGACTACACAACTTTCTAAGGACAGATCATGACTACTCGCAGAATGGAACCGATCGCTGAATCAGAGGAACGATTCGACGAAATTCTCACTCCGGATGCACTGCACTTCCTCACGCGGCTGCACGACCAATTTGCTGGTCGACGCCACGACCGACTGGCGGCACGCATGGAGTCGCGAAAGCACATCACCAACGGACGCAACTTGCGCTTCTTGCCGGAGACGGCAGCGATTCGGGATGACGACAGCTGGCGTGTTGCCGGGGCAGGGCCAGGACTCGACGACCGTCGGGTTGAGATCACGGGCCCGACGGATCGCAAGATGACCGTTAACGCCTTGAACTCGGGTGCGAAGGTATGGCTTGCGGATCAAGAAGACGCGACGAGCCCCACTTGGCACAACGTCATTGGCGGTCAAGTGAATCTTCACGACGCGATCCGTCGGCAGATCGACTTCACTACGCCCGAGGGAAAGACCTACGCCTTGGGTGAGGAAACCCCCACGATCGTGATGCGACCGCGTGGGTGGCATCTGGTGGAAAAGCACTTGCGGTACACCGACCGCGCTGGCCTACGGTCTCCGGCATCCGGCTCGCTCGTCGACTTCGGGCTCTACATATTCCATAACGCGCACGAACTGATTGAGCGTGGCAGCGGTCCATACTTCTACATCGCGAAGATTGAGAACCACCTTGAAGCGCGCCTGTGGGATGACGTGTTCACGTTCGCCGAGAATGCCCTGAACATCACGCACGGCACCATTCGTGCAACGGTTCTGATCGAGACAATCCCTGCCGCATTCGAGATGGACGAGATTCTGTATGAGCTGCGCGAACACTGCGCTGGCCTCAACGCTGGCCGTTGGGACTACATCTTCTCGATCATCAAAAACTTCCGTGGTCGTGGGGCAAACTTTGTGCTGCCAGACCGCTCGGCAATCACAATGACGGTGCCGTTTATGCGCGCCTACACCGAGCTGCTCGTTGCTACCTGTCACAAGCGGGGCGCGCATGCCATTGGCGGCATGAGCGCCTTCATCCCGAACCGTCGTGACCCCGAAGTGACCGCTCGTGCCCTCGACGCGGTAACGCGCGACAAGCGGCGCGAGGCTGCCGACGGCTTCGATGGCACGTGGGTTGCGCATCCGGATCTCATCCCCACGGCACGCGCCGAGTTCGACGCGGTGCTGGGGGAGCGCCCCAACCAGGTTGACCGCCTGCGTGACGATGTTCACGTGACAGCGGATGACCTGCTCGACCTGCGCATTGATGGCGCGGTAACGGATGCCGGAGTGCGGTCAAATGTCTCCATTGCGTTGCGTTACATCGAGAGCTGGTTGCGCGGTGTTGGTGCCGCTGCGATCGACAACCTCATGGAAGACGCCGCAACCGCCGAGATTAGCCGCGGTCAACTGTGGCAGTGGATGCACCAGAGCGTGGTGACGGCGGAAGGAACCGCGATCACCCATCGCAGTATCGAAGAGGAACTCGCTCACGTGTTCGCCACAATCGAACGCACGCCAGACGATCGCTTCGATGAGGCTGCCGCAGTGTTCCGTGAAGTGACGCTGGAGGAGGAATTCCCCACCTTCCTCACTCTCAGCGCCTACAGCAGTTACCTCGTAGAACAGCCCCGCGAGAACGCCGCTTGACACGTCCATGGGCTAGCCACATACATTGAGGGCACTCGACCAACGTTGATTGGAGTGCCAGTGGCTAGCCCGTGGCAGTCTGCGTCTGACGTCAGTGCGTGACCCTCGTCGAACAAGATCACAACAGCAGAATGGGTGAAGAAAACCGCCGATCCGATTGCTGAGGCAACCGCTGTCAGCACAGCACGGCAGACTAGTCACGTGTACCTCGTTCTCGCGACTAGTGGCCGCACCCTCACCGCCACACGTGTGGATGCTGCGGGCGTGGTTATCGGCGAACTCGCTATTGACGACGTGGCCACGTTTGTTGCGCAGACTCACCGTGTGGAGCCCGCAATTCGTTGGGTCTGGCATGACACGGCAGCCTGGTATCCGGCACTCTTAGAGGCTCATGTGCGCGTGAATCGATGTTTCGACCTTCGGCTGTGTCACGCGATTCTGCGCAATTCCGTTTTCACTCGTGAATCAGCGCTGGCCAAAGCGCGATCCGGTCGTTGGGACGCTCTGGCTCAAGCTGGCCACACGGCGCCCGTCGATCACGTCTCCCCGCAGCACTCAACGCTGTTTGACTTTGACGACGACGATGCGGCGCAGGAGAGTGGGGAACTCGACGTTCTTGCCGAATTCTTGCGTCAACTCGATGCTGTCGCAACCTCGACTGAGGCAGGCCGCTTGCAGCGACTCCTTTCGGCCGAGTCGGCCGGCGCCCTTATCGCCGCCGAGATGCGCTGTGCGGGGCTCCCGTGGAGTGCGCAAGCGCATGATGAAATTTTGACCGAGATGCTCGGCGCGCGACCGAGCGTGGAGGGCGAAAGGCCGGCAAAGCTCCAGGCGCTTGTTGACGGTATTCGCACTCTGCTCGACTCCCCGCGATTAGCCCCAGAGTCTCCCGCTGAGCTCTTGCGGGCGTTGAGCGTTGCGGGCATTCAAGCCACGACAACACGGTCCTGGGAACTCAAGCAGCTCAAGCATCCGGTGATCGCGCCGCTTCTCGAGTTCAAGAAACTCCAACGTCTTATGACGGCCAATGGATGGTCGTGGCTTGACTCGTGGGTTGTTGACGGGCGTTTTCGTCCCGACTATGTTCCCGGCGGTGTCGTGACCGGTCGATGGGCGACCAGCGGTGGCGGCGCGCTGCAACTGCCGCATCTCATTCGCGGCGCGGTCAGGGCTGATCCGGGGTGGAAGTTTGTGGTGGCCGACGCGTCGCAGCTCGAGCCACGCATTCTGGCGGCGATGGCCGGTGACCGGGGGATGGTCGCGGCCGGCGCTTCTGGCGATCTCTACGAGGGCATCGTGGCCAGTGGTGCGGTTGACACTCGCGCCCACGCCAAGCTCGCGATGCTTGGCGCGATGTATGGGGCAACTTCGGGGGAGAGCGGTCGACTGATGCCTCGACTTTCGCGGGCTTACCCCCAAGCAATTGCGCTTGTCGAGCAGGCGGCGCGGGCGGGCGAACGCGGTGAAGTGGTAAGCACTCAGCTCGGTCGCAGTTCCCCTCCCGGCACTCATTCGGCGGCCTATGATGATTCACAGTCTCCGGCCCAGCGTGCGGCGGCGCAAGAACAGGGGCGCTCCTGGGGGCGCTTTACTCGTAACTTTATCGTGCAAGGAACCGCTGCCGAGTGGGCACTGTGCTGGATGGCGAGCATCCGCAATCGACTCGGCCAGCTTTCGGATGGCGCGTGGTTCACCGACGCACCACACCTCGTATTTTTCTTGCATGACGAAGTGGTGGTGCACGCTCCGGCCGAGCGTGCCGACAGCGTCGCCGAGCATGTGATCGCCGCGGCGGCGGACGCTGGTCGCCTCGTGTTTGGCGACATCCCCGTTACGTTTCCGCTCACGACGGCGATCGTTGATCGTTACGACCACGCCAAGTAGCGGTTATGCCGCAAGTAAAGACGCAGAGCGTTTATTCGCTCGAGAGCGCGGACGTGGCCGTCGCCGGTCGGCCCCGTTTTGGTTTCGTGAGGTTAAGGGGGAACGCATCCGCGAAGCCACGCTCCTGCGCTGTCGTTAGCGTGGACTCCACGTGATCAAGCCACTTCAGCTCTGCTTCAGCGTGTGCATAGAGTGAATCGCTGACGAGCTGTTCCGCAAACTGCGTGGCATCTCGAGCGTCCTCCCGCACTTCCGCAGTGAGGGAGAGCGCATCAACGGCGCCCCGCGTCGCCTGGCGCTGAGATGCAATGACCGCGTGCGCATCAACGCCGGGAAGCGTGACGGCGATCGCGAGCTTGATCGCCAGTTCGTCGCGGCTGACGGAGTAGCTGTCAACGGGGGTGGAAAGCCAGCGTTCCGCTTCGACTATTCCCGCGCCCGTAATCGTGTAATACGTCTGCTGAGACGAACCGGAGTCGTTGTCGATTGATGCAGGTGACTTTGCCACGAGATCATCGCGCACTAGCCGATCGAGAGTGTTGTAAATCTGACCGACGTTCAGCGACCATGTCGATCCGGTTCGTCGGTCGAATTCCGACCGTAGTTGATAGCCGTAGCACGGCCCTTGCGCCAAGATTGAGAGCAAGCTGTGGCGGATTGACATGCTAGACCTTCCGGGTAAAACGATACTGAGTATGTACAAACTGACCCTAGCGACGGGGTGGATGCTTGCCCGGTAGTCGTCGGTGTGTCGAGTTGTTCCGGCGGGCGTGGTCTCGCGAACCTCGCGACCTGACGAAAATCAGGCGGTGGATGAATGATGACGCGAGGCCGACACCGCCTCGCAGAATGTCCACAACTTTCCAGGAGTCTCTGGATGAATTGGACTCTTCGTACCCGATTTCGTGCAGACCGGCTCACGGCCTCATACTCAGGTGCGTGAGCGATGAACCAGCAGCTGCAGCAGCGACCAAGCCCGTCCCCGAGTCGATCAATGATCGCGAGTTCATACTGATGTCCTCGTCGGGAAGTGCCGTTTCGACGGCAGCACCCACTCGATTCCGCTATCACCAAGACGGCCAAATGATCTGGGGAGAGTACTACGGCGACACTGTTGCTGTCGGCAGGGTCGTAGGTCGCCGTGACGGTGACGTACTGACGCTCCATTTCGCGCATCGTTTGGCAGCGAGCGACGAAGTTGTCCTTGGCGGCGCGCAGAGCACAATACGCTGGGGCGCCAACGGTGCTTTGGAGTTGTATGAAACCTTCGAGAAAAACGGTGAGCAACAGGTGAGCCTGTGCATCGAAGCCGATCGTTTTGCCGCCTGGCCAGCACTCGATCCAGCGCGTCGCAGCGAACCAGTGCTCGATGGCACGACCTTTATCCTCGAAGAATCGACAGCGAGCACTGTGAGTGCTGAACCAACACGGTTCGAATTCGACGAAAACTCTGGCGTCGTCTGGGGCTTTTACTTCGGTGACACCGTTAGCGCCGGGCGCTGTGTTGGCCGGTACCGTGACGGCGTTCTCGATGAGTTCTTCGTCCACCACGTCATCGCCAGCGACGAAACTCTGCTTGGCGACAGCAGCACTACCCTCGGGCGACGAGCAGATGGTCGCCTTGATCTCACTGAGAAATTCGTTCTCGATGGGGTGCCGGGCATGAGCGTATGCGTTCAGGTCGTTTAGCGCGTTAGTTGTTGAGCCCTGCCCGGTTGGGGTCGGCGCGCGTGAAGCGGGTGAGGCCCAGTTGCGCGGGTTCTTGAGCTCGCACCGGCAGGTCTGATGGCAGCAGGTATGGTCGCTGGAACACCTCATCGAGAACAAGCACCGTTTCCAGTGACTTCACTTCGGGGAGCACCGAAAGCACTCCAACAATGAAGTCGTGAATCGCGCCGACTTCATGCCCGCGGATGACTAGCATCGCGTCATGCTCGCCAGTAGTGATGCGACAAGATTCAATCTCGGTCATGCTGGTGATGCGGTCGCGAAAACTGGCCCAGGTCTGCGGATGCACGGAAAGAAACACGAGTGCGCAGATGCCCAGCCCCGTCTTGGCGGGATCGACTTGCGCGCTGAATCCGGTGATCACTCCGTCAGACATGAGTTGCTCAACACGGGTATACACATTCGCCCGGGAGACGTTTACCTTCTCCGCGAGAGCCGACATTGATATTCGTCCGTTATAGCGGAGCTCATTCAATATCTTCAGGTTGATCTCATCCAAAACGGGCTGTGATTGTCCAGTTGAGGGTGAACCGGCGGGGGCTTTGCTGGACATATTGTTCGAAGTCCTTCTCATGTTTGACGCTACGGGTGACCAATGACTGCTTTGATTGGACAGACTAGCGGGAATTGTGGCAATCTCAACCCAAGCCGTCCAGAGGCTGTTTTACAACAACCAAGGAGTTCCCTTTGCGCACACAGTTCCGCTACGTAGCGGCCGCGTTCGGACTAACTGCATCGCTGGCACTCGCCGGTTGCGCTGCAGCAGCCCCCGAAGTAAGCGACAGCATCGTTATTGACACCGCATTCACGCTCGAGACCAGCGACCCAGGCCGCAACTACGTTCCCACCGGGTACATGGTGTCGAAGGCGCTCTACGAGACGCTCCTCGACTTCGCAGGCTCTGACGAGTCAACGCCGGTTTCCGGCCTCGCGTCCTTCGAAGCGAATGACGATGCAACGGTCTTCACCTTCACGCTCGAAGATGGTCGCGTCTTCTCCGATGGCTCAGCGATCACAGCAGACGATGTTGTTTTCTCGCTCAACCGCGTCGCGGGAATGACCGAGAGCAAGGCGAACTTCTTGATGAACGGCATCACCGTCACCAAGATCGACGACATGACCGTTGAGCTCAGCACTGAGACCCCGTCGCTCAAGCTCCCGGCTCTCATGACCAACCCGTCGCTCGCCATCCTGAACTCGAAGCTCGTCATGGAGAACGGTGGAACGACCGATGACTCGGATGCTGCTGAAGCATTCTTGAATGAGACGTCGGCTGGTTCCGGTCCGTACATCCTCGACACCGTCAACTTCGAGTCGCAGGTAGTTCTTACCGAAAACGAGAACTACAACGGTGAAGAAGATATCGACTTCACTCGTGTTGTGATCCGCAACGTTTCCGAGGCCGCCACCCAGAAGATCAACCTTGAGGGCGACGACTCTCAGGTAGCCGTTGACCTCAGCGGTGACCAGGTCGCCAGCTTGAGCGACAGCATCAACGTCTTCTCGACTCCGTCGGCACAGACAATCTTCCTGCTAATCAACCAGAGCGAAGAAGTGGGTGGAGTTACCTCCAACCCTGATTTCGCCAACGCGGTCCGCTACGCCCTCGACTACCCGGCGCTGCTTGAACTTGCTGGTGCAGGATCAGAGCAGGCAACCGGCGTCATCCCGCCGTCGTTCCTCGGCGCGCTGGAGAACGGTGTAGACCAGGATCTCGACGTTGCAGCAGCATCGCTCGAGGCATCCGGATACAACGGGGAGAGCATCACGCTCGAATACCCGAATGACTACCCCGTTGGTGGTGTGAGCTTCACCCCACTGGCTGAGCGCATCCAGTCGCAGCTTGCGGATGCGGGAATCACCATCGAGCTCGCTCCGGCGCCGTTCACGACCCAGATCGACAGCTACGTCAACGGAACCGAAGCCTTCAGCATCTGGTTCTGGGGCCCCGACTACGCCGACTCCGCTAACTTCCTGCCATTCTCGGCTGGGCAGAAGGTTGGACTGCGCGCTGGTTGGACCGCTGAGCAAGACACCGACGTGGTAAACCTTGCGTCGGCGGCAGAGAACTCGACCAGCTTCGAGGAGCGCGAAACTGCGTTCAGCAACTTCGCTGAGGCCCTGCAGCAGCGCGGTCCGTTCGTTCCTTTGATCGTTCCCGGCTCGAACATTGCGACTGCTTCGTACATTGAGGGAGTTGCCTACAACTCCACGTGGACGATGGACATCGCTGAACTGCAAGCTAAGTAGAAAGAATCTCTAGCGTGGGAAACACACCCCGCGCGACTCGCAGGTACTCGGCCAGATCACCTCTGGTCGGGTACCTGCTTCGTCGCCTCGGAACCTCAGTCCTGCTCCTCTTTGGAGTCACTATCGTCACGTTCGCTCTCGCGAACCTTGTGCCGGGTGACCCCATTGCGGCCGCGCTCGGTGAAGGGGCGGCGAGCAATCCCGCCACCGTCGAGGCGTATATTCAGGAACGCGGCCTTGATCAGCCGCTTCCCGTTCAGTACGCCACCTACATCGGTGGTCTGTTCCAGGGCGACATGGGTATTTCGTTGCGTACGACCCAGCCCGTGGCCGACGACCTTGCCAAGGCAGTTCCGGCCACTGTCGAAATCGCACTGCTCGCCATCATCGTCAGCCTCGGCATCGGTGTTGCTCTCGGCTCGCTTGCGGCCTACCGCCGCGGCAAGATCAGCGACCAACTCGTTCGCGTGTTCTCTCTGATCGGCCTCAGCATCCCGACTTTCTGGATGGCGCTGGTTAGCTTCAACTTCTTCTTCCTTCAATTGCGCATCGCGCCTGGTTCGGGGCGGCTCTCGCCCGCGTTAGCGCCGCCGCCTACCGTGACCGGTTTCTACACGGTGGATTCGCTCCTCGATGGCCAGTGGGTTACTTTCACGGATGCGCTCGCGCACCTCATGCTTCCCGTTTTCGTTTTGTCGCTCTTCACTATCGGCCTCCTGACGCGATTCGTGCGCACTTCTGTTCTTGAGGTTCTCGACGCCGACTATGTGCGCGCCGGTCGCGCAAAGGGGCTCAGCGGCCCACGCCTGCTCTTCGGCTACGTGCTGCGCGGAGCTTCGCTGCCAATTCTCACGATCGTCGGTCTCGCGTTCGGAACGCTGCTCTCGGGCACAGTGCTTGTGGAAGCAGTATTCGCGTGGCCAGGCCTCGGCAGCTACGCCTATAACTCGGCAACCAGCCTCGATCTTCCCGGTGTCATGGGCGTCGGTCTCGTCGTTGGCGTTGTCTACCTGTCTATCAATTTCGCCGTCGACCTTCTTTACGGTGTACTCGACCCGAGGGTGAGGCTCGCATGAGAAAACGTTGGCTAAAGATTCCTGCCGCGTGGATAACTCCGCTCGGTGTCATTGGTGCTGTTATTGCTCTCGCGTGGGTGGGCATCGCGTTCACGGCGCGGGCGTGGGTTCCTTTTGATCCACTGTCGCAAGACCTGCCACGGCTTCAGGCTCCCGGCATCGACACCCTCATGGGAACGGATGCTCTCGGTCGCGACATCTTCTCGCGCTTGATGACCGGCGCTGGCGTCACCATCCCGCTTGCGCTCATGCTCGTGCTCATGTCGCTTGCCGTCGGCACCCTCATCGGCGCAATCGCCGGCTACTTCGGCAAGTGGGTCGATGAGTTGCTTATGCGTCTCACGGACCTCGTGATGGCGTTCCCCACGGTTATCCTCGCTATGGTCGTCGCCGCGGCCCTTGGCCCGTCGCTCTTCAACGCGGTAATCGCAGCCTTCGTGGTCTCGTGGCCGCAATATGCGCGAATGACGCGAAGTATTGTGTTGGGGCTTCGAACCCAGAACTACGTCATGGCAGGTCGCCTGATGGGCTTCTCGCCGTTCAAAACTTTGCGCGTCGACATTGCGCCGAACGTGGTTGGCCCGATTCTTGTTCTCGCGAGCCTCGACGTGGGAACAGCAATCCTGTTGCTCTCCGGTCTCTCCTTCCTAGGGCTCGGCGCTCAACCGCCAACAGCAGAGTGGGGTTCCATGATCTCTGCGGCCATCCAAAACTTCGATAGCTGGTGGATCGGGTTGTTCCCTGGTCTGGCTATTCTCACCGTGGTTATGGCATTCAACTTCGTTGGCGACTCACTGCGAGACATCTTCGATCCCACTTCACAGGTCTCGCGAGCGGGGGCACGGTCATGATCGACGAAACACCATCAGAAGTCGCGGATGCCGCAGCTGCCGCCTCAACGCCAGTACTCACGGTCGACGGTCTCACGATCGGCATCGGCTCTCGCAAAAACCTGAAGTCCATCGTTAAGGGCATCAGCCTCGCACTCACCCCCGGACGTATTCAAGGGCTCGCGGGGGAGTCGGGCTCGGGCAAGACGATCACGTCGCTCGCGATGTTGGGTTTGTTGCCAAGCAACGCGGTCGTTGGCGGTTCTATCCGTCTGACTGATCCCGAGCGCGGTGACACCGAACTGGTCGGGATGTCGCACCGTCAGCTGAACGAGATTCGTGGCCGTCGCATCGCGATGATCTTCCAGGATCCCTCGTCGAGCCTGCACCCGCAACTCACAGTAGGTACGCAACTCACTGACCATGTGAAGCGTCATCTGAAGATGTCGTCAAAGCAAGCGCGGGCGCATGCGATTGTGTTGCTGGACCGGGTTCGCGTTCCGAATCCGGCTGAGGCGCTCACTCGTTATCCGCACCAATTTTCGGGCGGGCAACGGCAACGTATCGCCATCGCGATCGCTTTGGCGTGTGACCCGATCGTCTTGTTGGCTGACGAACCCACAACCGCGCTCGACGTGACTGTTCAGGCGGGCATCTTGCACTTGCTGCGCGACTTGGCTGATGAGCGCCAGCTCGCGGTTCTGCTCGTTACCCATGATCTTGGTGTCATGAGTGCTATCGCCGATGACATTGCGGTGATGCGTCACGGTGAAGTCGTCGAGTCGAATGTGCGCCGCGAAATTTTCGCTAACCCGCAGCACGCTTACACGCGTGAGCTGCTCGCGTCGCTTCCGGGCGCCGCAGGCTTCGAGGAGACAACCGAATGACTGAACTGCTTGAGGTCTCAGACCTCGTCATTGAGTACCACGGCGCTACTGTCGTTCGTGCTGTCGACGAGGTATCGCTCACGATTGCTCCCGGCGAAGTGCTGGCCCTCGTGGGGGAGAGCGGTTGTGGCAAGTCGAGTCTCGCGCGAGCTGTCGTCGGCATGGAGAAGCCGCGTGCCGGTTCCGTCACCTATCGGGGTTCAGAAGTTCCTCTGCTGGGTGTTCGTCGCCGTCGCGCGCAGTTCACGTCGATCCAAATGGTGTTCCAGGACCCGAACTCGTCGCTCAACCCTCGTATTCGGGTTGGGCAACAGATCGCTGAAGGCATCCGTGCCGCGGTGGAACGCGGCGACGAAGGTTCTCAGCCAGAAGAGTGGCTCGAACGCGTCGGGCTTCCCACCGAGATGGTCTCGCGCTACGCGCACGAACTGTCGGGTGGCCAGCGTCAACGCGTCGCTATCGCGCGCGCTTTGGCTGCACGCCCCGATCTGCTCGTTGCTGACGAACCGATTTCCGCTCTGGATGCCTCGAGTCAGGCGTCTGTCGCTGACATGATGCGCAAGCTCGCGCTGGATGCCGGTGCCGGGTTGCTTTTCATCTCGCACGACCTCGCGATCGTGCGTCTAATCGCCGACCGCACTGTGGTGATGTATCGCGGAAAGATCGTCGAGTCTGGCGTTTCGGATCGCATCTGGAATGATCCTCTGCATCCATACACGCGCGCGCTGATCTCGGCGATTCCCGAGCCAGACGGTAAAGGAATTCTCCCCGCAGCCCCGGCGGCGGATGCGCCAGAAGAGTGGCGAAGCGACGTGCCTGCTGCAATCAACCGTTCGTGACGGAGGAGTTCTCTCATCGCTCGCGACCGGGAATCGCGGACGTGTGCTGGTTAACCTGTCGCCCATAGCCGGGCGGCTGAATCGTTAGCTACCCAGTGCGAGGTCAGGCGTTCGCGTGATGCCAAACTCATGCCGAAGCGCCGAACGAGCGGCATAGAACCCGCACAGTCCGTGCACCGCCGGACCAGGCGGAGTTGATGATGAAGCCAAGTAAATACCTTTAGCCGGAGTGCGCCACGGATCAGTCGACAGGACGGGCCGGGCGAGGAGCTGCGAAAGATTGACGGCGCCAGCGGAAAAGTCACCCCCGATGTAGTTGGGGTTGTAGCGCTCCAGTTCCGACGCGGTCATGTGATGCGAACCGATGATCAGGTCGCGGAAGCCAGGGGCAAAACGCTCAATCTGAGTGATAATTCGCTCGGTCATGTCAACCGTGGAGCCGCTGGGCACATGGGCGTACGCCCACACGACGTGCTTCCCTGCCGGTGCTCGGCTCGGATCGAGAATGGTGGGCTGAGATACGAGAACATACGGTGCTTCGGGGTGGATCCCGCGAGCAACTTCACTCTCGGAGTGAGCGATTTCTTCTCGAGTACCGCCAAGATGAACGGTGCCGGCGTTGCCCACCTCGGGATTGGTCCACGGTATCGGGCCGGAAAGCGCCAGATCTATTTTGGCCGCCGCATTCCCGTACCGGAAATTGCGTAGCGCTTTTCGGTAACGCGCTGGCAGCTGCTCGCCGGCGATACGGTCGAGTGCGCGAGCGGAAACATCGAGAAGTACCGCTTTCGATGCAGAGAACTGACTGATCGACTCCACCTCTGCGCCAGTGGTGATCGTGCCGCCGTGGGCCAACAAATCGGCGGCCATTGCATCAATAATTCCTTGACTGCCTCCGACAGGAACTGCCCAACCTCGTGCGTGAGCTTGCGCCCCGAGGAGGAGTCCAGCGCCGGCTGAGGAAGGCCGTGGCATGGGGCTGACCGAGTGTGCGCTGAGGCCAGCGAGCAGTGCAGGGGCGTGATCTTCACGAAAACGCATGTTCCAGGCTCGCGAGCCCTGCTCGAGCACTCGCATTCCAAAAGCTGCTGCGGCGATGGGGGATCGGGGAATTCGCAGCAGTTGGTTGCTCGTAAAGTCGGTGACACCGTCGATGCGATCAACGAGGGGTTTCATCAGACGATGCCAAGCCTTGCCATCGCGTCCAAGCGCGTCTGCGGTGCGGTCAAGGTCTCGGTAGGCGATCCCCGCCTCGCCCCTATCTAGCGGATGGGCGTACGAAATCTCCGGAACAATGAAGTCGAGCCGGTCGGTGAGCTGAAAGTCTTGGAAGAACGGTGAGGCGAGAGCCATGGGATGTACGGCAGAGCAGATGTCATGCCGAAAGCCGGGGAGGGTGATCTCTGCGGTGCGTGCGCCCCCGCCAATCGTGTCGTTGCGTTCGACGAGGTGAACGCTGAGTCCCGCTCGAGCCATTGTTACCGCGGCTGCGAGCCCGTTGGGGCCCGCTCCGACGACGACAACGTCCGTGTGGGTCACTGAGCACCTTTTCTTAGTGGAACGCTTCGAGACTACTAGCTCGGACGATCGCAGGGCTTCGCTTCCAACGCAGTTCTCGCAACAAGGTTCCCGCGGTAATGGCGCCCCGAGTTTGCAGAAAAGATGCCAAACTGTTGCGCATTCACTGTGTCGTCGGCGATAATGGCCAAAAGCGGTTCGCCGCACAATTTAATAGCTTGAGTGTCGTCACAGACACCGTTCATGGATCGATGGGGAAGTCGCATCCAAACGGAACGGAGATATCGTGACTGCACAAAACGCTCGCGGAGTGCTCTACGTGCACTCTGCTCCTCGCGCGCTCTGCCCACATATCGAGTGGGCAGCAGGTCGCGCCCTTGAACGTGCCGTGAACTTTTCATGGGACGATCAGCCGGTGCTCAAAGGCTCCCAACGTGCCGAGTTCTATTGGGAAGGCCCTCAGGGGTCTGGTGCTGTTCTCGCCTCTGCTCTTCGCGGTTGGGAACACCTCCGTTTCGAAATCACTGAAGACCCGTCTCCTGGTAGCGATGGCGGCCGCTGGATGCACACGCCCGATTTGGGGATCTTCTTTGCCCAGACTGACACTGTCGGCAACATGGTGATCCCGGAGGATCGGGTTCGCTACGCCATGGAAATTGCTGGTTCTGACGCGTTCGAGCTTCACCGCGAGCTACGGTTGGTGCTCGGTCAAGCGTGGGATGACGAACTCGAGTCTTTCCGGCACGCCGGTCAAGATTCCGCCGTTGTGTGGCTCCATAAGGTCGGATAGCGATGATCTCCGAACGCACGTCGGTGTCAGGGGCAATCACTGATACTCGGATTCCGCTCATCGAATGGGACGAGTGCATCGATGTCGTTCTGGACTCCGTTGATTCGCGGTTCGATGGCGAGTGCACGGCGCATGACGGATGCCGTTCAATCTCCTAACCCTTTATCGGAGCGATCCCTTCCGCTGACGGTTCGCTGCGAGCTTGGCTCTCAGCTAGCATCCAGCAGACTCCCGGCGTAGCGTTGCCTTGTGGCCGGAAGCGTTCGGGCACGGTTGCCACACAGGGCCGTCCCGAGGTCCTCGGACTCTGTCCTTCCGGCTGAAATAATTTCAGGATTCGGAAGGAACATTATGTCTAGGTTTGACGGAAAAGTAGTTCTCATTAGCGGCGGTGCTCGCGGTATGGGAGAGTCACACAGCCGAGCGGTCGTGGCGGAGGGTGGCAAAGTCGTCATCACCGACGTGCTTGATGCCGAAGGTCAGACTCTTGCCGATGAACTCGGCGAGAGTGCGGTCTATATTCACCTCGATGTCACCAAGGAAGAGGAGTGGAATGCGGCAGTGAAGCTGGCCGTTGACACCTTCGGTGGGCTCCACGTGTTGATCAACAATGCTGGCATTGTGAACTTCGGTACGCTCGACAGCTATACCGAAAGCGACTGGTCTCTCATTATCGGGATCAACCTCACCGGCGCGTTCCTCGGAATCAAGGCCGCCACACCCGAGCTGGTCAAAAACGATGCTTCATCAATCGTGAACATCTCCTCGACCGCCGGTATGCAGGGCTACGCTGCTCTGCACGGCTACACCGCCTCGAAGTTTGGTCTGCGTGGGCTCACCAAGTCCGTCGCAATGGAGCTCGGTTCGCAGGGTGTTCGGGTCAACTCGGTTCATCCTGGCGGAATCCGCACCCCCATGACAGACGGGCTGAGTATGGGCGATCCCGGAACGCCGATCAATCGTATTGGTGAGGCGGACGAAGTCACCAAGATGGTGCTTTTCCTTGCGAGCGACGACGCCAGCTTCTCCACCGGCTCCGAGTTCATCATTGATGGGGGAACCCTCGCCGGCGAAGGCGCAGTCAGCTAACGTCCCACTTTTCCCGGTGTGTCAGTGACGCTGCCGTGATTAACGAGCTATCGCCCGTCCGATCAATGATCGTGACGGGCGATAGCTCGTTAACGCCTCACTCCGCAGGGCGGGTGAAGCGTGCAAATTGCTAAATCGAGCGGAAGGCTGCGACAGCGTTGTGTCCGCCGAAGCCGAATGAGTTGCTGATGGCCAGCTGCGGACCGGTGCCGAGGTCGCGAGGCGACGTGACGACATCGAGCGGGATCGCGGGATCCTGCTCGGTGAGGTTGATCGTCGGGGGAGCGGTGCGGTGGTACAGCGCCAAGACGGTGAAGATCGCTTCGAGTGCTCCTGTACCGCCCAAGAGGTGGCCTGTGGCGCCTTTGGTGGCGGAGACCGGAATGTTGGGCAGGTGGTCACCGAAAATGCGCAGGAGCGCCTTGTACTCGGCGATGTCACCAACAGGCGTGCTCGTGGCGTGCGCGTTGATGTGCGTAACCTGATCGACGGTCGCGCCGGCTGCATCGAGCGCGTCGCGCACAGCGCGGGCTGCAGCAGTTCCCTCGGGGTCGGGGGCCGTGATGTGGAACGAGTCACTGGTGACGGCGCCACCGGCGAGTTCAGCATAAATACGGGCGCCGCGCGCGAGGGCATGCTCTTCGGTTTCGAGCACGAGCGTGGCCGCTCCTTCGCCGAGCACAAAGCCATCACGCGAAATGTCATAGGGACGTGAGGCGGTTGCGGGGTCGTCGTTGCGCTTCGACAGCGCCTGCATCGATGCGAAGGCAGCGATCGGCAACGGGTGAACAACGGCTTCAGTGCCACCGGCGATGACGACATCCGCCAGACCTGCCTGCAGGTGCGCGTAAGCGTTAGCGAGCGCTTCAGTGCTGGACGCGCACGCGGAAACATCAGTGCGGGCGTAGGCGCGAGACGGGATCGCCATGCTGATGGCTGCCGCAGCAGCGTTCGGCATGAGCATCGGAATTGTCATCGGCAATACACGACGGGGCCCCTTTTCGCGCAGGGTGTCCCACGCGTCGAGAAGGGTCCACAATCCACCGATGCCGGTGGAATAGTCAACGCCAATGCGCTCAGGGTCGACGTCGGGCGAACCCGCGTCTGCCCAAGCTTCACGGGCGGAAATCAGTGCGAATTGGCTCGAGGGATCGAGTCTCTTGTACTCGACACGCTCGAGAACTTCTTCGGGGCGTACTTTTGCCTGGGCAGCGAAGGTCACGGGGAGAGAATGCTCTGCAACCCAGTCTTGCTCGAGTGAGCGTGCGCCCGATTCGCCGGCGAGGAGGGCGTTCCACGACTCAGTCGCGGTTCCGCCGAGTGGCGTGGTGGCACCAATGCCAGTTACTACGATCTTTTTGGTCATTTCACGTTCCTTTTGAATACACGGCTTACGGAGTGCATGTGGTGCTGCGCGGAGGCCAACCGCAAATATGAGCGGTTGGCCGTCCGCGTGTAGCTGGTGCTACGCCTGAGCGTTGGTGATGAAGCTCACAGCGTCACCGACGGTCTTGAGGTTCTTGACCTCTTCGTCGGGGATCTTCACGTCGAACTTCTCTTCGGCGTTGACAACGATCGTCATCATCGAGATCGAGTCGATGTCGAGGTCGTCGGTGAACGACTTACCCATTTCAACTGTGTCGGTCGCGATGCCGGTCTCGTCGTTGATGAGCTCAGCCAGTCCGGCCATAACTTCTTCGGTGGACAGTGCCATGTTTTTCTCCTTGGGATGTAAATTGACCGTTAGCCAGTGTAGGCCAGCAGCTGCGTTTAGCGGGGTTACTACGGCAGAACGATTACTTGCGCGCCGAATACGAGACCGGCTCCAAAGCCGATCTGAAGTGCTAGGCCGCCGCTCAATTCGGGGTTTTCTTCGAGCAGACGGTGAGTCGCGAGCGGAATCGATGCGGCCGACGAGTTGCCCATGTCGGCAACATCGCGAGCGATCACGACAGACTCGGGCAGCTTCAGCTGCTTCGCGAACTCATCGATGATGCGCATGTTGGCCTGATGAGGGATGAACGCAGCAAGGTCTTCCGCGGTAATTCCCGCGACATCCAGTGCTTCTTTCGCTACTTTTGCCATGTCCCAGACAGCCCAGCGAAAGACGGTCTGGCCCTCTTGACGGAGGGTCGGCCACGCGGCGTCGCCCTCACGAAAGTCGACGAGCGTTGCATTCATTTTGATCGCGTCAGCCTTCGAGCCATCCGACCCCCACACTGGAGCCGAGATGCCGGGAGTGTCGCTCGGGCCGATAACAACGGCGCCGGCGCCATCAGCCAAAAGGAACGAGATGCTGCGGTCGGTGGGATCGACAATGTCAGAGAGCTTCTCGGCGCCGATCACGAGGGCGTATTTTGCGGCGCCAGCACGGATCAAGGCGTCGGCCTGGGTGACCGCGTAGCTGAAACCAGCGCAGGCGGCGTTCACGTCGTATGCCGCGGCAGGGTTGGCTCCCACACGGTCGGCGACAACAGCGGACATCGACGGCGTCTGCAGAACGTTGCTGATCGTCGCGATGATGACGAGGTCGATCGCCGACGGGTCGACGCCAGACTTCTCAATCGCTTCGCGCGCGGCATCCGTGGCGAGATCGACGGCGAGGATTCCCGCTGACGCGCGGCGGCGGGTGATCATGCCGGTGCGCTGCTGAATCCACTCATCGCTTGAGTCGATCGCTTCAACGAGCTGATTGTTGTCCACAATCAGGTCGCCGCGGGCAGCGCCATAACTGTAAATTTTGGTGAACTGTGCTCCGGCGGACTGGGTGAGGGTGGGTGCGGTCATGCGTTGGCCTCCATCAGGTCAAATGCTGCGGATAGATCGTCTGGTGTCTTCACAGCGACGGCCGGGATGCCCCGGAGCCCGCGCTTAGCGAGACCAACAAGTGCGCCTGCTGGCGCGAGTTCAATAATTCCGGTCACTCCGGCATCCGCTAGAGAGCCCATGGTGAGGTCCCAGCGCACCGGCGACGAAACCTGGCCAACGAGGAGGTCGACGTAGTGTGTCCCGCTCTCGATGACCGAACCATCGCGGTTCGTGTAAATCGGCAGTGTTGGGTCGTTCTTCGTGAGTCCAGCTGCCACGGTTTCGAGATGAGCAACTGCTGGCTGCATGTAGCGAGTGTGAAATGCTCCGGCAACTTGCAGCGGAATAACGCGTGTTCCCTTGAGGGGGTCCGCGGCCAGAGCAGCAAGAGCTTCGAGCGCTCCGGCTACGACAATCTGTCCGCCGCCGTTGAAGTTTGCGGCCTGCAGCCCGAGCTCGGCTAAACGCTCCAGTAGCGCTTCTTCATCGCCACCGATAACGGCTGACATGCCGGTCGACTCTTGCGCTGCGGCGGCGGCCATTGCGGCACCACGCTCCACCACGAAACGCATCGCATCGACTTCAGAGAGGATGCCGGATGCTGCAGCAGCAGTGATTTCTCCCACGGAATGCCCGGCAACCGCACCAATGTGCTTGCGACGGTCGCCCGCTGTTAGCGCGCTGAGCGTCAACAGGCCAGCCGCAACAATGAGTGGCTGAGCCACTGCGGTATCGCGGATGGTATCTGCGTCAGAAATAGTTCCGTGCTTGGCCAGATCAATGCCAGCAGCTTCAGAGATGGCACCGAGCTGCTCGCGCAGTGTGGCGTCTTCTAGCCACGGCTCAAGAAATCCTGGGGTTTGGGAGCCCTGTCCGGGCGCTACTACAACAATCACTTAGCTAGTTTGCCAATCTTTGTTCGGAACCGCTTGGATGACCCCACCAAACCTTGGGAGGATCATTGTGTGATTTCACCAAAAGACCACAGAAGCTAGTGCGAACGACCAGACTCGGGATCGGAAATTGATCCGACGATGAGGGCCGCCTGCAAAATCAGGGCCTCTCGGGCACCAGTCGCATCCCACCCAATAACTTCACTGACGCGTTTGAGGCGATAACGCACCGTGTTGGGGTGCACGAAGAGTTCACGCGCAGTGGCTTCAAGCGAGCGACCGTTATCGAGGTAACACCACAGAGTGGTCAAGAGGTCAGTGGAATGAGCCTGGAGGGGTTTGTAAATCTTGTTGATGAGAGTGGAGCGCGCAAGCGGATCGCCCGCGAAAGCTCGTTCGGGAAGGAGATCGTTCGCCATTGTCGGACGCGGTGCATTACGCCACGAGCGCGCTACAGCAAAACCGGCGAGAGCTGCTTTCGCGCTCTTCGACGCCTCTACCAGACTCGGAACTTCGGGGCCCAAAACCAGATGACCACTACCGAACCCGGGTTCTAACTGCTCAGCGATCGTGATGAACGGCAACGGCTCTTCGCCTTCGGCCTTTTCGGAACGAGGTGCGGCTCGGCCGATAACGAGCACGAGGCGCGATCCTTGAACCCCGATGAGCACATCGGCATCGAGGTGACGAGAGGTGCGACGCAATTGGTCGACGTCGAGCTGGCGTGGGGCAGTGCCAACCAAAACACAGACCTCACCGTGGCCATTCCACCCGAGAGCTGCGATGCGGCTGGGGAGTTCGTTGTCATATTCGCCGCTGAGGATTGAGTCAACGACGAGAGCCTCAAGTCGGGCATCCCATAGCCCGCGAGCCTCCGCTGCACGTGCGTACACATCTGCCGAAGCGAATGCGATCTCTCGCGAGTACAAAAGGATCGCTTCGCGCAAGACATCGTCATCTGCCTTCACCCGCGCCTCAACGACTTCGACCGTGATGCGAATCAACTGCAAAGTTTGTTGGAGCGAGACTGATCTCAGCAGCTCTCGAGGGGCTGCGCCAAAGACGTCGGCAGCGATCCACGGCGTTGTCGTTGGATCCTCGAACCAGCTAATAAAGCTGGTGATGCCAGCCTGTGCCACTAGTCCAACAGCGGACCGCCGCCCTGGAGGCATTTCGCCATACCAGGGCAGCGTGTCCTCAAGCTGCTTCAGGGTCGCTGTTGCGAGTTCGCCCGAAATAACACGCAACCAGGCGAGAGTCTGCGCCTTGGTCTTTTGTACCGGGGGGATGGTTGCGACCTAGCTTTCGCCGCCGGCAGAACCGGTGGTACCCGCATTGACGTCATGGAGGCTGTACTTCTCAATTGCTTGAGCGAGAACTGCTGGATCCATTTCGCCGCGCTTCACAAGCGACTGCAAAGTGCGAACAACCATCGAGTGGCTGTCGATCTTGAAGTAGCGTCGTGCAGCAGCGCGAGTGTCCGAGAAGCCGAAGTCATCGGCACCCAAGGTGGCAAAATCGCCGGGTACGAAGGCACGAATCTGGTCGGGAACCGCGTGCATGAAGTCCGTGAGGGCAACAAACGGTCCCTTTGCCTCAGCTAGTTTCGCTGTGACGTACGGCACTCGAGCTTCTTCGTTGGGATTGAGGAAGTTGAACTCCTCAGCGGCCAAACCGTCGCGACGCAATTCAGTCCACGATGTGACTGACCAAACATCAGCGGCGACACCCCAATCAGAGGCGAGCAGCCGCTGGGCTTCCAGCGTCCACGGAACGGCAACACCAGAAGCGAGCAATTGAGCTTTCGGACCAGTGATCGTCGGTGACGACAAGTGATAAATTCCCTTGAGCGCACCCTCAACGTCGAAATTCTCGGGCTCGGCCGGCTGAACGAGAGGCTCGTTGTACAACGTCAGGTAGTACATGACGTTGGGGTCTTCGTGCTCGCCCCCATACATGCGCTCGATACCCGCGCGCACGATGTGGCCCAGCTCGTAGCCGTACGCTGCGTCGTAGCTGACGACCGCAGGGTTGGTGGATGCCAGCAACAGGGAATGTCCGTCGGCGTGCTGCAGGCCTTCACCCGTCAGCGTTGTGCGACCAGCGGTTGCGCCCATGATGAATCCACGCGCCATCTGGTCACCAGCAGCCCACATGGCATCGCCAGTGCGCTGGAAACCAAACATCGAGTAGAAGACGTACACCGGTATCAGCGGCTCACCATTGGTGGCGTACGACGTGCCGACAGCGGTGAATGCCGCAAATGCTCCAGCCTCATTGATGCCGACGTGAACAATCTGGCCCTGCGGGCTTTCCTTATAGGCCAGCAATTGCTCGCGGTCTACCGAGGTGTAGTGCTGTCCGGCGGGGTTGTAGATCTTCGCAGTCGGGAAGTAAGCGTCCATGCCGAAAGTGCGTGCCTCATCCGGGATGATCGGAACGATGCGGTTACCAATGGACTTGTCACGCAGAAGATCCTTGAGCAGTCGAGCGAACGCCATCGTGGTGGCGATCTCCTGCTTGCCGGAGCCCTTCTTGACGACGTCGTAGGTCTTCGCATCTGGCAACTCGATGTGCGTGTGCTTGGTGCGACGCTCTGGCACATAGCCGCCCAGTTCGCGACGGCGCTCTTGCATGTACTGAATCGCCTCATCGTCCTCACCGGGGTGGTAGAACGGGGGCTGGTACGGATCTGCTTCGAGTGCGGCATCCGTAATCGGGATGTGCATTTCGTCACGGAACTTCTTGAGGTTATCGAGCGTCATCTTTTTCATCTGATGCGTCGCGTTGCGGCCCTCGAAGCTCGGACCAAGGCCATAGCCCTTGACAGTCTTCGCGAGGATGACAGTCGGTTGCCCCTTGTGCTCGCTTGCAGCCTTGAACGCGGCGTAAACCTTGCGGTAGTCGTGACCGCCGCGCTTAAGATTCCACACATCATCGTCCGAGAGGTGTTCAACCATCTTGAGCGTGCGCGGGTCGCGACCGAAGAAGTTCTCGCGAACGTAAGCGCCAGACTCTGCCTTGTATGTCTGGTAGTCACCATCGGGGGTGCGGTTCATGAGGTCGCGAAGAGCGCCCTCTGTGTCGTTGGCGAGCAGGTCATCCCACTCGCGGCCCCACACAACCTTGATAACGTTCCAGCCGGCACCGCGGAAGAAGCTCTCAAGCTCCTGAATGATCTTGCCGTTTCCGCGAACCGGGCCGTCGAGGCGCTGGAGGTTGCAGTTGATGACGAAGTTGAGGTTATCGAGGTTCTCGTTGGCTGCCCACTGAAGGGCTCCACGGCTCTCGACCTCATCCATTTCGCCGTCACCGAGGAATGCCCAGACTTGCTTGTCAGACACGTCCTTGATGCCACGGTTGCTGATGTATTTGTTGTTTTGTGCCTGGTAGATCGCGTTGATCGGGCCCAGACCCATCGAGACGGTCGGGAACTGCCAGAACTCGGGCATGAGGCGCGGATGCGGGTAGCTCGAGATGCCGTTCGGAGCCTGAGACTTCTCTTGACGGAAGCCCTTGAGCTGGTCTTCGCTCATGCGACCTTCGAGGAAGGCGCGAGCATACATGCCGGGGGAGGCGTGGCCCTGGTAGAAGATTTGGTCTCCACCAGATTCGTGGTCTGCGCCACGGAAGAAATGGTTGTGCCCTACTTCGTAGAGCGCGGCTGACGACGCGTAGGTGGAGATGTGACCGCCAACGCCGACGCCGGGGCGCTGGGCGCGATGCACAGTGATCGCTGCATTCCAGCGGATCCACGCACGGTAGCGACGCTCGAGTTTTTCGTCACCCGGAAAATCAGGTTCGTCTTCTTTTGCGATGGTGTTGATGTAGTCGGTGGTGGGAACCATCGGCACACCAAGGTGCAAATCTTTGGATCGCTTGAGCAAGCTGAGCATAATCTCGCGACCGCGCTCGTGGCCTTGTGCCGCGACGAGGGAGTCGAGTGATTCGTTCCACTCGGCGGTTTCTTCTGGGTCCTTGTCGGTGTTGGTTACCGAGTATGGGTCCTGGTCGTTTACCGTCACCGTTGACCTCTTTCGTGTAGAGAACAGAGTCCTGCGAGTCGAGTCACGACCGGGTTGCGGATGTGATGGGATCGACTACGCCCAACGATTCTAGTTGTCGGATGCGGCAACATTCGAACCGAGCGTTTTTCTCCCGTAATCGTGGGGCTTTCGTCGGTTCACCACAGAGAGGTTTCTCATGGCGATCGCGATCGGGGCTGCTGCCCCTGAATTTCAGTTGCGCAACCAGCACGGCCAGACCATCGTGTTGGGGGAGCTGCTTTCGCGACGTTCGGCGCTAATCGTGTTTATCCCCTTAGCCTTCTCGGCAATTTGTACTGACGAAGTTGCGCAGTTGAACCAGTGGCATGACATTGCGGCTAGCGCCGGGGTGGAGATTCTGGTGATCTCAGTCGACGCTATGGCGACGCTGCGAGCATGGGCAGATTCACAGAAGATTCAGCTGTCGCTGCTCTCCGACTTTTGGCCACATGGCGGTGTCGCCGAAGAATTCGGCGTTTTTCTTTCCAAGGAGGGGTTTGCGAGTCGGGTGAGTTTTTTGGTAGATCAAAGTGGAATCGTGCGCGATGTTATCGAGTCACCATTGGGCGAGGCGCGACAATTTGCTGACTACGAGCGCGCCATTGTGGCCTTAACTTCTGACCGATAGCTACGGTTTTGGGGAGAGCGTGAAACGAGCCCCAAGAATCCGTGTAGCATTATCGAGCGCTGCTTCGCATTGCGACGCTGCGGGCCTTTAGCTCAGCTGGTAGAGCGCCACGTTTACACCGTGGATGTCATCGGTTCGATCCCGGTAGGGCCCACCACAACAGAAAGCCCCCGTCAAGGACGGGGGCTTTCTGCATTCCCGCGGTCTTGTGGAGCCTCATCGCTGCGCCTCGGTGCAGTCCCTACGCTGCCATGTGGCTCCTCCCCGATAGAGTAACTAATGAGTCTTGTTCAGTTGGCATTCTTGCCAACGCTATCGAGCAATTGCGGAGGGGAAAGTTCGATGAAGAGTGCGAAGTTCCGCAGCAGTGCTGTGCACATCGCCATGACGGCAATACTCGTCATGATTCTGTCGAGTTGTTCCATAGTGCACGACGCAATAACCACGACTGGTGCAGAGGATGCTGCTGGGCTTACGCAAGCTGAAGTCGGCAAACTCTCCGTGAAGGAGCAGTTTGAGTTGGTTGAACAGCGCACCGAGCACCTACAAGAGCTGTTGACGGAAACCCAAGAACAGGTCAGTACTGATCAGTGGACCTGGGTTGTCAAAGGCGCGATCCCTAAAAGCGGAAATGGCGCTCCAGGTTCTGTCTCGGGATCGACGCGAGAGAACAGCTATTACCTAGAGGCGGTTCGGGCCGTCTATCAGGAAGGCGCCTCCGGAGCGCAAGAAGATATCGAGCCGATGCTGTCCTATTTCGAGTCCAAGGGCTGGGAGGCTTCGGTTGGCGAGCACACCGAAGGTCATGCGTACCTAGTACGCGCAGAGACCGGAGACGGTTATCGGCTGAACTATCGAGTTCAGCCCGATGGGTCCTACAGTGTTTCGGTCATCAGCGAAATGTTCTGGGGTGATTACACGGCGCTACTCGCGGCGGTAGCCGACCGCATTCCTGACGAAGCCGCTGATGTAGACGAGTCTTTGCCGGGGGTATATATTCCATTTCCTCAATGGGATGATCCGATCCACGCTCCGGACCTACTGAATCCATACTCCGGAGACGAATAGGGAACAATCGCTTCTCGACGTCTATCGCGCGTGCCAACACCGGCGGTGCTGGGTTCGCAGAAACAACCGCCGGCAGCGTGGCTAGGCCTCGTGCTCATATTTGTTGCGATAACTGTACTTAGTACGGCTAGTCATCCCCGCAAAGTACTGGGTTCGCCTTAGTATCTGTGCATGGCATTCCACGACGACGTTGACGACGCGAACGATGCGAACGACAAAACGTCCTCAGAGCATGAGTTCGAACTACCCGTTCCCCGGCGCGCAGCGTCGAGTATCCCTGCCGTCGATGAGACGGATCGCGACGAAAAGCCGACCCCTGTCGACTTGAGCGAAGCCTCAAACGATGGCGTCTTCGATTTGGATGTTGCGCTCGAGGTTCCGGCGAGTCTCGACGACACACCCGTTCCTGAGGTGCCGCTAACCCCACCGGGTGCTTCCGACTTCGCACCCATCAACTTGGATGAAGAGTTCCAGCGTTCAGAACTTGCTGAAGGTCTAGACCAGGGAATGCCACCCTGGGCGATGGCGCCCGCACCCGACCCCACACAAGCTGTATCCCAACTTGACGCGCCCGACGAATTTTCAGGCCCGCGCCGTTCGACTTTCAGCCACGTCGCGGCAGAAGATAGCCTCACAGATTCGGACAGTTCAGGCACCCCTGCGAGCCCCGCGGGTCCTCAGAGTCCCGTGGATTCTGACAGTCCCGTGGATTCTGACACCGCCGCCGTTTCCGAGACTGAGCTCAATCCAGCAGTCTCGGGTGTTTCCGCAGGAGACTTTGCGCCCAACGCCGTAGCAGTGCCTAGCGACGACCCCTATCAAATTCCGGCTGATTACACGACGCCGGATTTCTTTGCACAACGTATTTCACGTCGCCGTGCCACGGACGAGGTCGCGAGCGCGACGTCAACTGAGATTCCCGAAGACGACTCGGACGCTGCGGAAAACCTAGCCGCTTCCGATCAAGATCATTTCGCGGAACTCGAAGAGGCGCCGAATGAGGAAAGTCTCGAGAACTCAGAAGGCAGCGCGAGTGCGGAAAGCAGCGCTGACGACGACGACCTCACGAGTGTTGGCGGGTCAGCTAACGCACCCGACTCCACCAGCCCCGATGGCCCGACCGAGATCCAAGATTCCAAGGTATTCGATTTCGATTCCTTGTTTTCGACGGATGCCCCAGCGACGCCTCCGGCACCTTCTACGACAGCCGATTCATCAGATGACACGTCGTGGGCACCGATGGCTGCGCCAGCCGACTCGCAGAGTACTGCCGTGGCCGACCCGGCGCCGGAAACGAATAACGTCTGGAAGCTCGGGCCACTCGAGCCCAACACCGACAGCGCAGCGCCATCAGCAGCTTCGGATGTGGCCGCATCGGCCGTCGACGCTCCGGCGTCAGCTGATGTGGACGCGTCCTCGGCGAGTGAAGTAGCGCAGCCAGCGAACGAAGATGCGGAAGTCGCTCACGATGCTTCGCCCGTCAACGCTTTCGAGACGCCTCACGAATCCGAGAATGTCGCGGCGAACGCGGCGGAGGATTCAGTTGTGTCCGACGAGGTGCCCCTCAACGCTGAATTTGTCATTGAGGGCGCGCCCATGTGGAACCTCGACTCGGCATCCAGCGTCGAGGAAGCGAACGAGGACTCCGCTCGCGACGTCACGAACGAAGATGTCGTTCACGACGCTGCTGACGTCGATGACTCGGATGACCTAGCGGCAGCTGAAGCCGTTCAAGGGACTGCTGAACCGGCTCAAGATAGTACTGAAGTTGCTCAGGGCAGTGCTGAAATTGCTCAGGACAGTTCTGAGACAGATCGTGTTCACGACGTTGATGTTATTCAGGACGAACCCGATCCTGAAGGCCCGATCGATTCAGTTGACGTCGATGTTGCGCATGCCGCTGCCGATGGTGAAGTGCTTCGCGATCAGCCAGACATCGCCCCTGCGCACGACGATGTGACTCACGATGTTGAGGTTGTCGACGTTGTCGATGCACCTCAGGATGGCGCCGAGGATCGTACCGAGGGTGATCTCGACGCTTTCGACGGTGCGGATCCGGTAGATGCGACCGATGGGGCAGCGCCAGCAGGAGTTGAGCCTCTTCTCGCGTCGCCGCTGGAGTTCCCCGCTGAGGCCTTTTCGGCGGCAGCGGCGGAGTTCGCGCCGACGCAAGAAGACGCCCCTAGTTTCGAAAGCCAGACGCCCGAAACGGAACAACCAGTCCAGGGTCAACCGGGATCGTCTTCGCCTAACGAACCAATTGAGCCTGCTGTCGAGCACAGCTCGTTCGAGCCGCCTCGCACGTCAGAATCGATAGTCGAGTTGGACGATGCGGACGATGCGGACGATGCGGACGATGTGGATGACTCTGACGGGTCGGACGAAGCAACACCGCCGGTCCGGCGCTCAATGGCAGATGACGAACTGCTCAACTGGGCAGACAGCCCCGAGAGTCAATCAACTGGCACGCTCAGTGTTATCGAGGTACTTGAAGCCCAGCTCCGGCTGCGCGAAGAGGAAGCTCGCGAGTATCGCGAATGGGAAACCACTCTTCGATCCAAAGCAAGCCAGACGACCGAGGTATCAAACGAGCCAATCGTTTCTGCTGACGAAGGAATTGCGGCGAACAGCGATGTCGCTGCCGCGCCCTCGAATCTTTCCACTCCCGCAGAGGACTCCCAGACCGAAGCGAAAGCCGAAACAGAAGCGGCGGCGGCTCAATTGCCCGCGTGGGATGTTCCACCACCGAGTGACTCCTGGGCTCCGGGCGTCGATTTCGACGACGAGATTCCTTTCGCGGCGCACGCAGATCCCACCGGGTCGATAACGCTCCCGGTATTCGACGCACAACCGGCCATCGATGACTCGGCGACTGAAGGCGACGCTTCAGCGGCAACTACCGCAGAAGCTGAACCCGAAATATCAAAGTTCGGCGCCTCCGTGCCAGAAGAGACTGCCATTCCAGCGGATGTGACCTCAGATGAGGCCGGCTCCGAGGCTATCGCTGAAGTCGACTTTGGCTTCGCCCCTGCTTCCGAAGTGCCGAATCAGATTGACTCTGACCCCGAGTCCGAGTCCGAGTCCGAGACTGAGTCCGAAGTTGCGGTCGCGCCCGAGCAGATCGTGCCGCACTTTGATGAGGAATCCGGGCTTCTGAGCTTGGGTAATGTGCCCGTCACCTCCACATTTGCTCCGCCGACTCTTGATCCCGCTGATGCCGCGGCGCACGCTGAGCAATCGCCAGAGTTTCCCGCAGACGAGGACGGTGACTACGACGAAATTCCACTCGCACCGCCACCCCTTGTCGAGCCATTGACGGCGCCGTCGAACCCTCGCTCAAACCTCGACGAGCATGTGTCGTTCGGAGATTTCGGCTTCACGCCCCCGATCTCTGGTGAACCGGCAGCAGCCGAAGCGCCGATCGCTGAAACCTCCGCCGCAGCATCCGAGGTTGATTCCGACAACGTAAACGCGTTTGCCTTCAACCTCGATTCTCCTGCTGCAGCGGTAGCACCCAGCAGCACTCACGTCTCCGCTGACGACGCAGAACCTGCCGCTGACGACGCAGATTCACAACCTGAGGGCGTCGATGTTCCGGCCGAACCTACGGATATCGAAGCTGCAAACGTTGAGATTGCCGGGGCTCCTTCCTCTTTCAGCTTTGCCTCAGAAGAAACCCCGCGCTATGTGCCATCCGCGCCTCTGAGCTTTGACGACCTTTTGAAGAGCGATAGTGAGGATGACGAAGAAGCCGACGATGCGGACGACGCTGACGACGTCAACCCGCTCGACGCGTTTCTTGCGGAGCCCGATACAGAATCGCTGCCAGGAGACCCGCTCTCGACCGTAAACACGGGGTCGATTTCGATAAGCGAAACCCTGCTGGAAGCTGAGTCTGATGAGGCAGTAGACGACAGCGATCGTTTCTCTCACTCGGACGAGGTTCCCGCACATCGTGCCGACGACGACAGCAACCCGATTCCTTTCGCGGCGGGCGCCGCGACGGTAGCTGCGGGGGTCGCCGCGACAGCCGTGAGCCCTTCAGCAGCACCGAGCACTGCTGACGCTGCGGCATCGGGCACCGATCCTGCGGTAGTTCCTCAGCCACTGTCGCTCTCGTCGGCGCTCGTCAGCCAGCAACCTCTTGGCCTGGATGACGTCGCACCAACCGCCCAACGAGTTTTCAGCCTCGAAGAGAGCGGGCTTGAGCCCACCCCGGTTGATCGCCGAGTTGGTCACGCCGCGCGTATGTTCTGGCTGTGGTTTGCAACAAACTCTTCCATCGTGAGCCTCGGCCTAGGTGCCGCTGTGTTCGCTGTCGGGATGAGCCTTCGCCAGTCGGTAGTCGCGATTTTGGCCGGCGTGGCGCTGTCGTTCATCCCTTTGGGGCTCACCACTCTTGCAGGCAAGCGCAGCGGTCAGCCGACAATGGTCATTTCGCGATCAACCTTCGGATTGCTCGGTAACGTTGTTCCTGCCGTTGTTGCGCTAGTTGCCCGACTCTTCTGGGGCGCAGTTCTGCTGTGGCTCTTAGCGTCATCTGTAGCGATCGTCCTGATCGGGGCAGATCTCAACGTTGGACTCGGTGACCGTCAACTGTTGCTTATCGCGCTTGCGGTGTCCTTCCTCGTGGCGCTCGTCGTCGCATTTGCCGGCTACCCGTTGTTCGCTCGCATCCAACTCATTTTGAGCATCGTCTCCGGCGTGCTCGTCGTGGGCCTCATTGCTCTCACCGCTCAATACGTTGACGTTGCTCAGGCACTTACCACTCCAGATGGGTCGTGGCTGCTCACTCTCACTGGTACGGTCCTCGTGTTCAGTTTCTTGGGCCTTGTGTGGGCTTACAGCGGAGCAGATATCGCGCGCTACCAACGACCGTCGTCTAGTGGTGCAGCATCTGCGCTATCGGCAGCGTTTGGCGCTACCGTTCCCGCGTTCGTGCTCATCGCCTACGGTGCACTCCTTGCGGCATCCGACCCGGCAATCGCACGGGGATTCCTTGCATCGCCGCTCGACACACTGTTGCCACTTTTGCCGGGCTGGTTCCCCATCCCGCTCTTGCTCGCGGCTGCGTTGAGTCTTCTCTCTGGCATTACATTGAGTCTGTACTCCGGTGGATTCGCCCTCCAAGCTATCGGTGTTCGACTTCCCAGACAGTGGTCAATTGTGATCGTGGGAGTGCTGTTGGGCGCGCTGGCTGTACTCTTTGCGTTCGGCGTCACTGGCGGTATCAACGAGTTGTTCCGTGATGTTGCGACAACGATCGCGGTGCCGACTGCGGCTTGGGCAGGGATCTTTGCTGCTGAGACCATGATTCGCACGCGTCGCCTCGACAGCGCCGCCCTCACCACACGAGGGGGAATATATGCGGATGTTCGCTGGGTCAACTTGGGTGCGTTTGTGTTGATCTCAGTAATCGGATTCGCTCTCACTAGCGCGACAATCACCTGGCTTTCTTGGCAGGGTTACGGCTTTGCGGCACTGGGTGTTGACCTCAATTCTGAGCTAGCTGCAACAGACCTCGGCGTACTTGTCGCCTTGGGCCTTGGATTACTGACTCCGATGGTTGCCGGCATTCCGGCTATTCGTCGCCAAGAGTCTGGCCTTTCCGAACGCGCAAACCGCGCTGTCTAGACTGAGAACGTGTCTACTACTGTTTCCGAAGTAATCGCAGCAACCGAACAACTGTGGCCGTCTACTGGCGCTGAGTCGTGGGACGCTGTTGGCCTTGTTGCTGGCGATCTCGACGCGCCCGTGACCCGTATTGTCCTTGCGGTCGATGCAGTGCTTGACACCGTCGACGAAGCGATCAGCGCTGACGCAGACATGCTGATTACACATCACCCCTTGCTGCTGCGCGGCGTCACGTCAATCGCGAGCGACCGGTATAAGGGCGCCGTTCTGACACAGCTGATTCGGGCCAAGTGCGCGCTCCTTGCTGCTCACACCAACGCGGATGTCGTCGAAACAGGAACATCAGGGAGATTTGCGGCGAAACTGGGTCTCACAGACATCGCACCGATTGTTGCTGGTGAGAATCCTGATCGCGGCATCGGTCGCACGGGAATGCTGCCAGAGGCTATGACTCTCGGTCGGCTTGCCCGACTTCTCGGAGAAATTCTCCCGGCGACTGCCACCGGAATCCGAGTCGCTGGTGACTTTGACCAGGTAGTGCAGTCAGTGGCGTTGTGCGGGGGAGCCGGTGACGCATACTTGAATGACCCGGCGGTGCTTGCCTCTGATGTGTACATCACCAGCGACCTGCGCCATCATCCGGCGTCGGAGGCGCGAGAGAATGCGCGTCTCATGCGTGGTCCTGCACTCATCGATGTTTCTCATTGGGCAAGTGAATGGCTGTGGTTAGACGCCGCAGCGGAAGAATTGCGTGAGTTGCTGCCAGCAGTAACGATTACGGTGAGCGAGTTGCGCACCGACCCTTGGGATTTTGCGGTTGTGCAGTAAGCGCACCGGTATACAGAAAGAAGCACCACTATGGCGTTAACCGCTAGCCCCGCCGATCAAGCTTTGCTCCTCGACCTGCAAGCGTTTGACACAAAGATTTCCCAACTGGAACATCGCACAAAGAAGCTTCCGCAGCACGAAGGACTCATAACCCTCAAGCAGCACCGCGACAAGCTTCAATTGACTTTGCTGGAAGAGCGCGGAATCAAAGAGGATATCGAGCTCGAATTGAGCCGGATCGACTCTGATGTGAAGGTAGTTGATGCTCGAATCGCTCGAGACAGTGCGCGACTCGATGCAACGTCGTCGGCCAAGGACGCTGCGGCGTTCGAGCACGAGCTGACAGCATTGCGCACGAGACTGAGCAACCTCGAGGACATCGAACTCGCGGTTATGGAGCGCCTTGAAGCGCAGCAAAAAGTTGTTGACAATCTGATTGAGCAAGGCGATAACCTAGTCGCCGAATCGTCCGAGCTTGAGGCAAGTCGAGACGAAGCACTGAAAGACATCGACGCTGAGCTGACTACGGTTCGTGCCGGTCGCGCTGCTCTGCAGTCAACTATCCCCGAAGATCTTCTCGCCCTCTACGAACGCCAACGATCGCGCTATGGCACCGGCGCTTCGCTCCTTCGGGGCGGCGTCTCATTAGCATCCGGCGTAAAGCTTCTTGAGAATGAGATGCAAGAGATTCGTGCGGCTGCACCAGAATCGATCATCATGTGCGCGAGCAGCGAAGCCATTCTTGTGCGCACGGACCAGTCCGGGCTGTAAACGCGGCCGATGCCGTGGTTCGCTGCCTCTGGCGCGAGCGCTAGGCTAGACAGCTGAATGGGTCGGCAAGACGGTCGCGTTGCCTGCAAGGGTACCGAGGAACGTCCGGGCTCCGTAGAGCAGGATGGTGGGTAACACCCACCCGGGGTAACCCGCGAGAACAGTGCAACAGAGAGTAGACCGCCACGGGCTTCGGCCTGGGGTAAGGCTGAAACGGTGGTGTAAGAGACCACCAGCGGTTGGGGTGACTCAGCCGGCTAGGTAAACCTCGTCCGGAGCAAGATCAGACAGAAGACGCTAAGGCTGCTCGCCGAGTCTTCGGGTAGATCGCTAGAGGTGTGCGGCAACGTACATCGTAGATAGATGACCGTCCAGCACGGGGTTTTGGCCCCGTGTGAACAGAACCCGGCGTACTAGCCGGCCCATTCTTTTACTCCGCGGCAGAGAACCTCTGGCACCCGCGCACCCGCCTGAGCGCGAAGCCAACCGGTGATGCGTCTGTGTTAACTAAACGACTCCGCTGGTGCCCAGAAGCGTTCCGATGAGGAACGTTGTGGCGAGAGCAATTGTTCCGCCGACGACGATCCGCAGTGTCGGGCGCACCCAGCTATTGCCACCAACCCGAGCCGATAAGGTGCCCGTGATGATGAGCGCAGTCAGTACCGCCACGAAGGTCGCAAACACTCGGATCGATTCGGGGGCGAGAAGAATGGCGGCGAACGGCAGCACCCCGCCGATGGTGAACGCAAGCGCCGATGCACCTGCGGCTTGCCACGGGCTCACGACGGCATCTTCGGTAATACCGAGCTCTGCTTCAAGATGAGCGGCCAGGGCATCGTGTGCGGTGAGTTCCTCGGCAACTTGGCGGGCGGTCTCTAGGCTGATGCCCTTCACACGGTAGATTTCCGTCAGTTCGGCGAGCTCCTCTTCCGGCATTTCCGCAAGCTCACGGCGTTCTTTCTCGATGAGGGCGCGTTGGCTGTCGCTTTGGCTGCTCACGGAAACGTATTCGCCCAAGGCCATAGAGATCGCGCCACCCACAAGACCGGCGACTCCTGCGGTGAGAATTGGGGCAATTGCGGTTGTCGCGCCGGCAACACCAACGACGATCGCGGCAACGGACACGATGCCATCATTGGCGCCAAGAACTCCAGCCCGGAGCCAGTTGAGGCGACCAGCAAGATCGCCGGAATGAGGTTCGTCGAGATGGAGACTCATCCGTTATTGCCTCACGGCAAGAGCTGCTGCGCCGAGGATGCCCGCGTTATTGCGAAGCTGAGCGGGAACGATTGGTGTCGTTAGCTTGAGCAATGGCAAGAACTTTTCGTGACTTTTCGAAACGCCACCACCGACGAGGAAGAGATCCGGAGAAAAGAGTACTTCGAGGTGTGTGTAGTAGCGCTGGAGGCGCTTCGCCCACGCTCGCCAGCTGAGATGGCGTCGTTCCTTTGCGGAAAAGGACGCGCCCTTCTCCGCATCCTGTCGCCCGATGGTCAGGTGACCGAGTTCCGAGTTGGGAACAAGCGTTCCGTTATAAATGAGTGCACTACCGATGCCGGTGCCGAGCGTCGTGAGCAAGACCAGACCGGGCACGTCTTTCGCGGCGCCGTAGCGCACCTCGGCTATGCCGGCGGCATCCGCATCATTAACGAAGTGGATGTCGCGGCCGAGCGCTGTCTCGAACAACGCTTCGGCTTCAAGCCCGATCCACTCTTTCGAGATGTTCGCGGCAGACATCGTCTTGCCATTGCGCACGACCGCGGGGAAGCAAACGCCAACGGGCATCGACTCGGGAAGACCGCCAAGTTTCTCGACAAGCTCCACGACGACCTTCACGATTGCATCAGGTTTTCCGGACTTCGGTGTCGCGATTTTCACGCGTGCACTCACGAGTTTTCCCGTGTCGGTGTCGACAATGGCACCCTTGATTCCGGTGCCGCCGATATCAATTCCTAAAGCCTGAGTCATTGTGTCCTCTTTCGCGTAATTAGGGGAGCGTAAGAATTTCGGTGCCGCGTTCGGTGACGACCATGGTGTGTTCAAACTGAGCGGTCAAACTCTTGTCGCGTGTGGTGACGGTCCAGTCATCAGCCCACTGATCCCAGTCATGAGAACCGAGCGTCAGCATTGGCTCGATTGTGAACACCATGCCGACCTCGATTACATCGTCGAACTGTGGCGCTGAGTCGTAGTGGGGAATGATCAAGCCGGAGTGGAAGGCCTCGCCAACGCCGTGGCCGGTAAAGTCTCGTACCACTCCGTAGCCGAAACGCTTCGCGTACGACTCGATGGCGCGCCCGATCACATTCACCTGACGACCGGGTGCTACCGCCTTGATGCCGCGATTGAGGGCCTCCTGAGTACGTTCGACGAGGAGGCGGGCGTCTTCGGAGACATCGCCGACGAGAAAAGTTTTGTTGAGATCGCCGTGCATGCCGTCTTTGTAAGCGGTGATGTCGATGTTGATGATGTCGCCATCGTTGAGCACGGTGTCGTCGGGGATGCCGTGGCAGATAACCTCGTTGATGCTCGTGCAGCAGGACTTAGGGAACCCCCGGTAGCCAAGCGTCGAGGGATAGGCTCCCCGCGTGACCATGTATTCGTGGGCGACCTGATCGAGTTGCGCGGTTGTCACTCCAGGAGCGATCGCGGCCCCAACAGCTTCCACGGCTCCGGCAGCGATCTTTCCCGAAGCCCGAATGCGATCAACGGCTTCGGGCGAATACACATCTGAGCCCGTGAAGGGGCGCGGCGCCGCTTTGCCGACATACTCCGGGCGTGTGATTGCTGGGGGAACGGCGAGTTGGGGTGGGATTACTCCCGGAACGAGGTGACCAGAAGAATTCCGAGGCATCCCACCACTCTACCGGCGTAGCCTTGTGCCCAACGAAAGGACGAGACTATGACGCAATGGTGGTTCAACCACAAGACCGGTGAGGTCGAAGAGGGTCCGCAGTCACTCGGGGTCGACCGTGACGGACCGTACGACACTCGTGAACAGGCCGAGCACGCGCCCCAAATCGCGGCAGAACGTGCTCGCAAATGGGCGAATGAGGACTCCGAAGACTAAAACGCACAGCGGGGGTATCCGCGGCACAGCGTCGTTGCACCGTGCCGCGGATCAGCTAAATCACTCCTTGAGCGAACATCGCGTCAGCAACACGCTTGAACCCTGCGGCGTTCGCGCCGACTACGTAGTCACCGGGGCGCCCATAAAACTCTGCAGCCTCCCAGGCGGAAGCATGGACACCCCGCATGATCTCGTGCAGTTTGTCTTCGCTCGACGTGAAATCCCAACGCTGTCGAGACGCATTCTGACTCATTTCGAGAGCTGAGGTTGCAACGCCTCCCGCGTTCGCCGCTTTGCCAGGGGCGAAGAGTACGTCGGCCGCTTGGAATGTCTCGACGGCATCCGGAGTGCAAGGCATATTCGCGCCTTCAGCAACCAACAGCAGCCCGTTCTTGAGGAGCGTCTGAGCGTCATCGAGGTTCAGCTCGTTCTGAGTAGCGCAGGGGAGAGCTAGTTCCCCTGGCACGTTCCAGATGGAGCTTCCGGACACATAGCGCGCCGAAGGACGGCGATCAGCGTAAACCGAAATGCGAGCGCGCTCACCCTCCTTGAGCTGCTTTAAGAGCTCGAGATCGATTCCCGCCTCGTCGACGATATACCCGCCGGAGTCGGATGCGGTGATGGGGGTAGCCCCAAGCTGTTGCAGCTTCTCGATCGCATAAATTGCGACGTTTCCGGAGCCTGAAACAATGGCGCGCTTACCCTCAACGCTGTCGTTACGTTTCGCTAGCATCTCTTCGGCGAAGAATACGGTCCCATATCCTGTCGCTTCAGTTCGCACTTCGGCGCCACCCCACTGGATACCTTTCCCTGTGAACATCCCTGACTCGTGACGGTTCGTGAGGCGTCGGTACTGGCCGAAGAGGAAGCCGATTTCGCGGGCTCCGACGCCCATGTCGCCGGCAGGGACATCCGTATGTTCTCCCAAATGCCGGTACAGCTCGCTCATAAAGCTTTGGCAGAATCGCATCACTTCGGAATCAGACTTACCATGCGGGTCAAAATCAGAACCGCCCTTGGCGCCGCCGATTCCTTGACCGGTCAAGGCGTTCTTGAAAATTTGCTCGAAGCCTAGAAACTTGACGATCCCGAGGTTTACTGTCGGATGGAATCGAAGACCGCCTTTATACGGGCCTAGCGCCGAGTTGAACTGCACCCTGAAGCCGCGGTTCACGCGAACGGTGCCATTGTCGTCGTGCCACGGTACCCGAAACATGATCTGGCGTTCAGGCTCCACAAGGCGCTCAACAATTCCCGCATCAATGAACTCGGGATGGTTGTCGAGCACCGGAGCAATCGATTCGAGAACTTCATGGAGGGCCTGGTGGAACACCGGCTCATGTGCGTTGCGGGCAATCGCGTCGTTATAGACGGTGCGGAGGGCAGGGGAAAGAGAAGAAGTCATGCACAGCTTTCGCGGTTGTGGTGGTGCAGGAACGTAGGGTTGTGCCCTAATACGAATGTTCCTCGGTGGGATACGAGCCAGACGCAACGTCAGCGCGGTACTCGGTGACGGCACCTGCGAGGGTCGCTCGCAGATCGGCGTATTGCTTAACAAATTTGGGGATGCGGCCTTTGGTCAGTCCAGCCCAGTCTGTCCAGACGAGCAGCTGGCCATCCACGTGGGGGCCAGCACCAACGCCGATTGTGGGAATTCGCAGTGCGGCAGTCACTTTGGCTGCGGCATCCGCGGGAACCATTTCCAGCACGACGGCGAACGCGCCAGCTTCCTCTACCGCCAGTGCGTCGGCAAGCAGCTGCTCTAGGTCATCGCCGCGACCTTGGATGACGTGGCCGCCCAAACCATGTTCACTCTGCGGCGTGAAACCAATGTGAGCCATGAGGGGAATTCCGGCATCCACGATTCGTCGAATCTGTTCGGCGCTCCGTACTCCACCTTCGAGCTTCACGGCATGCGCCCCCGTTTCCTTCATGAAACGGAACGCAGTGTGTAGGGCCTCATCGGCGCCTGTTTCGTAGGAGCCGAAGGGAAGATCGGCGACGACGAAAGCGCGAGTGACGGCGCCCGCGACAGCACGGGTCAGAGGGATTAGGTCGTCGATGCTGACCGGCAAAGTCGTGTCATAGCCATAGACATTGTTGCCGGCAGAGTCTCCGACAAGCAAAAAGTCGATCCCTGACTCATCGAAAATACCAGCAGTGAGCTGGTCATAGCTGGTGAGTCCAACGATCTTGATCCCATTTTCTTTAGCAGTCTGAAAATGGCGAGTGCGGACACGTTTGAGATTTGCTTGCGCGGCAGCTGCGGCTGGGTCAGTCATAGCCGTCAGTCTAACCAAACCAGAGCAGCCAGCGATTGGTGAGGCGAACCGGCGAGTGCGCTGCATTGACGCGTCAGAGCAAGTAGCCTAAGAAAGGCACAATCGACGTCGCGAATTCGCGACACGGCTCGGATTGAGGAACTCAATGTCAATGGACAAGCAGCGCGACTTCGTTCTTCGCACTATCGAAGAGCGCGGCATCAAGTTCGTTCGACTCTGGTTCACGGATGTCGTGGGAACGCTCAAGAGCGTTGCTGTTGCTCCCGCTGAGATTGAGGGCGCTTTCGCTGAAGGCCTCGGCTTCGACGGCTCGGCCATCGAAGGATTCACTCGAGCTTATGAAGCAGACATGCTTGCACATCCTGACCCCACCACTTTTCAGATTCTGCCGTGGCGCGGAGAGATTGACCCCACAGCCCGCATGTTCTGTGACATCACAACACCTGACGGCCAGCCGGCAGCATCCGATCCGCGTAATGTGCTCAAGCGCACGCTCGAGAAGGCAGCCGAGCGCGGGTTCACCTTCTACACGCACCCGGAGATTGAGTTCTACCTCCTCAAGTCGAGCAAGCTCAAGAACGGCCGACCGCAGCCGGTCGACTCCGCCGGGTTCTTTGACAACGTTCCCGGGGGAACGGCTCACGATTTCCGCCGTCGTTCAGTCCGGATGCTGGAAGATCTCGGAATCTCGGTGGAATTTAGCCACCACGAATCAGGTCCAGGGCAAAACGAGATTGACCTCCGCTACGCAGACGCGCTGACCACTGCAGACAACATCATGACGTTCCGCACGGTGATCAAAGAGGTCGCGATCGAGCAGGGTGTTTACGCGACCTTCATGCCGAAGCCAATCTCTGGCCAGCCAGGGTCGGGAATGCACACTCATATGTCGCTCTTCGAGGGCGATCAGAATGCGTTCTATGACGCAAGTGGTCACTACCAGCTCTCAAACGTTGGCCGCCAATTTATGGCAGGCATCCTCAAGCATGCCGCCGAAATTACCGCCGTCACGAACCAGTTCGTGAACTCCTACAAGCGTCTTTGGGGCGGTGATGAGGCGCCCAGCTTCGTCACTTGGGGTCACAACAACCGTTCTGCACTTGTGCGAGTTCCGCTGTATAAGCCCGGAAAGGGCCAAAGCGCTCGCATCGAGTATCGGGCGCTTGATTCCGCAGCGAACCCCTACTTGGCGTACTCGCTGTTGCTCGCTGCGGGGCTGAAAGGCATCGAGGAGGGATATGAACTTCCACTCGAGGCTGAAGATGCCGTCGGCGATCTTTCTGAACATGAGCGTCGAGCGCTCGGTTACGAGCAGTTGCCGTCGAACCTCAACGACGCTCTCGCAATTATGGAGAGTTCAGAGCTCGTCGCCGAGACGCTGGGGGAGCAGGTATTCAACTTCGTTCTCCTCAACAAGCGTCGCGAGTGGAAGGCATACGGCGCGCAGGTAACCGCCTACGAGCTGGAGAGCAATCTAGAGATTCTCTAGAGGTCGTCGACTCGAAATGTCTAGGTCTCCGTACACTCTGACCGAACTTGCCAAGCTCGGTTTCTTAGAACTGAGCGAAGCACGCGAGCGCCTTGTGGCTCTCAACCGTCCCGAGCTTTTGGGGCTCTTTGCGCGGGCGGCAGACCCCGATCAGGCGTTACGGCTGTTGCTGGCGCTTGAAGAATCTGCACCAGAAAAACTTGAGCCGATTATTGCCAACGACGCCGCGGCCGTGCGGCTTGTGAAGATTTTTGGTGCGTCATCGGGCCTTGGCGACTTCTTCGTTCGGCATCCTCAAGAATTGGATGCGTTGTGCGAGCCGATCGCTGGACCATCAGAGCCCGAGGAATATGTCGCCGTGCTGGCGGAGGCGACCGATGGTTGTGAAGGAGAAGATGCCTGGGTTGCTTTGCGCATCCGCTATCGCCGTGAGCTTGCAAAGCTCACCGGCTGGGACCTCGCGCAAGAAGATCCTCTTGGAGCCGTAGACCGCGTCGCGATGGCGTTGGCCGACCTTGCGGGGGCCGCCCTTGAAGAGTCCCTGAATATCGCACGCCGCACGGTTCACTTTCCCGCATCCGACATCGCGGCTACGCGTGTGGCCATCATCGGAATGGGCAAGGCTGGCGCGCGTGAGCTGAACTACGTGTCGGATGTTGATGTCATCTTTGTCACTGAGCCGGATGGCATTGACGCTAACCGCGCGGTTGAAATCGCGACGAGCCTTGCCGTTCAAACTATGCGCGGGATAAACGACCTCACACTCGAGCCGGGACTGTGGGAAGTCGACGCAAACCTTCGCCCTGAGGGCAAAGACGGCGCTCTGGTGCGCACGCTGGAATCGCATCTTGCCTACTACGAACGTTGGGCAGATAGTTGGGAGTTTCAAGCGCTCCTCAAGGCACGTCCGATCGCCGGTGATCACGAGCTTGGCCAACGCTACGTTGCTGGTGTCGCGCCTATGGTGTGGTCGAGTGCGTCCCGTGAGAACTTCGTAGCGTCGGTTCAACGAATGCGTGAACGCGTCACCGAGAACATTCCTCCCGAGGAACGCGATGTACAGCTCAAATTGGGGCCGGGCGGTCTTCGCGACATTGAGTTCACCGTGCAATTGCTCCAACTGGTGCACGGTCAAAACGATGAAGATGTGCGTCAGACCTCAAGTCTGCGTGCACTTATTGCCCTCGCCGAGCATGGCTACATCGGTCGAACTGAGGCGGGCGAGTTTGCCAGGGATTACCGTTTTCTCCGGCTGTTAGAGCACCGCATCCAATTGTCGCGGCTGCGCAGAACTCACTTGATGCCGCGGGATCCCGATGATCTTCGTGTGCTCGCGCGCGCGACCGGAATCGCCACGAGTGCGAGCGACCTGACTGAGCAATGGCAGCGCACCAAAATCGCGGTTCGCCGGCTACACGAGCGCCTGTTTTATCGGCCGCTCCTTTCGGCCGTCGCGGCTCTCCCCGATGAGGGGATTGCGCTGTCGAGCGAGCAAGCTGCCGCGCGTCTTGCAGCAATCGGATTCCTCGACCCCAAGGGCGCCTTGGCGCATATTGCCGCGCTCACGGGTGGTCTAACGCGTCGTGCAACGGTGCAGAAAACTCTCCTGCCTGTCATGCTGCAGTGGTTTTCTGACGGTGCAGACCCAGATTACGGACTGTTGGCGTTCCGACGTCTAAGCGAAGCGCTGGGGGAGGCATACTGGTTCCTCAGAATGCTTCGGGACTCATCTGGTGCTGCAGAACGCCTAACGCATGTCCTTTCGTCTTCCAAGTACGTCGGTTCGCTCTTTGAACGGATTCCCGAAGCTGCAGCGTGGCTCGAGCACGAAAAGGAACTGCGTCCCCGCTCGATCGAGGTGTTGCAAGACGAATCCCGCGCGATAGTCTCACGCCACAAGGGTGACGAAAAAGCTGCTGCTGCAGCTCTCCGCATCGCACGGCGCCGGGAAGTGCTTCGACTCGCGCTTGGGTCGATCCTGGGGGTCACAACGATCCAAGAACTGGGCCGAGGGCTCAGCGATGTAACGACCACCATTCTTGAAGGCGCTCTCGCAGTGCTCCGCCCCGAGCCGGATGGCATCGAATTCGGAGTCATCGCGATGGGTCGCTACGGCGGGGCAGAGTCAGGTTTCGGATCCGACACCGACGTCATGTATGTCTATCGCGCAACTGACGCTGCCAGCGAAGACGCAGCAAAGCGTGCTGAGGCCCTTGCGAAGGGCTTAACGCGCATCACCGAGGACGTGAAGCTGCCCTTGGAACTCGATCTCGATCTGCGGCCAGAGGGCAAGAATGGCGCCATCGTGCGCTCATTGGACTCCTACAAGGCCTACTACGAGCGTTGGTCGCTAACCTGGGAAGCGCAAGCGCTGTTGCGAGCACGCGGCGTAGCGGGCGACGTGGCGCTTCTCAACGATTTCGAAACGCTTGCGAACAGCGTGCGGTATCCACGCTCGATTTCGGTGCAAGACGTGCGTGAGGTCAAACGAATCAAAGCCAGAGTGGAATCTGAGCGGCTTCCGCAGGCAGCGGACCCGTCGCGACATCTGAAATTGGGGCGCGGCTCGCTCAGCGATGTCGAATGGTTCGTGCAGCTGCTGCAGTTGCAGCACGGCGCACGAGTCGAAGGCTTGCGCACAACATCGACTCTGGATGCTCTCGACGCCGCTGTCGCTGAAAAGCTCGTTACGGCATCCGACGCGGCGCGCTTACGCGAAGCGTGGATTCTAGCTTCACGGGCGCGCTCAGCGATCACCCTCTGGACATCGAAAGCTGCAGACGTTCTTCCCAACGACCGTCTTCAACTTGAAGGCATAGCTCGAATGCTGGAGTATCCACCGGGGTCAGCAACCAAACTCGAAGAGGATTATCTCCGCGCCACCCGCCGCTCTCGTCGGGTTTTCGAGCGACGTTTTTACGGCGTGACCAACGTCGTGCGCTCGTAGCCAGCGAACGGATCGAAAGAAAGTTCTTCGTTGGTCGGCCTAGCGTTACATGAGGCTCACTGCAGGCTTAGTGCCACTTTTCGAGTGTCTGCCTCGCGAGCTACTGCTGGGGTCGTTAACGAAAATCGGGCCGCATCCCCAAGGATGCGGCCCGAAATTATGCTGCGTTAGTGCTTAGACACCGAAGTACAGTTCGTACTCGTACGGGTGCGGGCGCTGCGCGAACGGAAGAAGTTCGTTGGTGCGCTTGTAGTCAATCCACGTCTCAATGAGGTCCTTGGTGAAGACATTGCCTTCCATGAGGAACTCGTGGTCGTCTTCGAGAGCAACAAGTGCTTCTTCGAGCGAAGCGGGAACCTGAGGAATCAGGCGAGCTTCCTCGGGAGGCAGCTCGTAAAGGTCCTTGTCAACGGGCTCGTGCGGCTCAATCTTGTTCTTGATGCCGTCGAGTCCAGCCATAAGCTGAGCAGCGAACGCGAGGTAAGGGTTACCCGATGCGTCGGGTGCGCGGAACTCAATGCGCTTTGCCTTGGGGTTCGTTCCCGTGATCGGAATACGGATGGAAGCCGAGCGGTTTCCGGCCGAATACACGAGGTTTACGGGAGCTTCGAATCCGGGGATGAGGCGACGGTACGAGTTGACGGTTGGGTTCGTGAAGGCGAGCACGGCAGGAGCGTGCTTGAGCAGCCCACCGATGTACCAGCGAGCGGTGTCGCTGAGTCCTCCGTAGCCCTTCTCGTCATAGAACAACGGCGTGCCATCGTTCCAGAGCGACTGGTGGGTGTGCATTCCTGACCCGTTGTCGCCGAAGATTGGCTTCGGCATAAACGTTGCCGTCTTGCCCCATTCACTTGCGGTGTTCTTGACGATGTACTTGAACTTCAGGATGTCGTCACCGGCGTGCACCAGAGTGTCGAACTTGTAGTTGATCTCGCCTTGGCCGGCCGTTCCGACCTCGTGGTGGCTGCGCTCAACTTCGAGTCCTACATCGATGAGCTTCATGACGATGTCGTCGCGAATGTCGGCGTGCTGGTCAACGGGGGAGACCGGGAAGTATCCACCCTTCATGGGAGTCTTGTTGGCGAGGTTTCCGCCTACTTCTGTGCGGCCGCTGTTCCATGCGCCTTCGCTGGAGTCGACTTCGTAGAAGCTCTTGTTGGCGCTCACTTCGTAGCGCACGTCATCGAAGATGTAGAACTCTGCTTCTGATGCGAAGAATGCTGTGTCGGCGATTCCGGTCGACGTCAGATATTTCTCGGCCTTCTTGGCAACCTGGCGCGGATCGCGAGGGTAGATCTCGCCGTTGCGGGGGTTGTAGATGTCGAAAATGATGATGAGTGTGCGCTCGACACGGAAGGGGTCGACGTAGGCGGTGGTGACGTCGGGGATCAGTTGAAGGTCCGACTCATGAATCGACTGGAAACCGCGGATCGATGAACCGTCGAAGAGCTGGCCTACGGAGAAGAAATCTTCATCGACGGTGGCTGCGGGGATGTTGAAGTGCTGCTGGATTCCTGGCAGATCGGTAAACCGGATGTCGAGAAACTTTACGTCTGTGTCCTTGATGAATGCAAGAACCTCAGACGAATTGGAAAACTTCGGATGAGACATTGAGTAGAACTCCCAGTGGTTCATTGGCGATCGGCTGTCGTTACAACCACCTTCTAGGGTACAGAAGAAGGGTTTCGCCTGCGTCACCGGATTGTTTCCGGCATGTTACGGTGCCGGGACTGGTTAGGCTGGTGCAGTGCAACAGCCGCAAAACTCTCACGACCAATGGCCAGGAAAATCTATCGGGCTACCCATTGCAGGCCCGCGTTCGATTGCGAGATTTGGCCGTCGACTAGTTGCCTTGACTATCGACTGGGCGTTCGCAGTTGTCGTCTCAATCGCGTTCTTCGACTATGACGCTTTCGCGACCTTGGCAGTATTTGTCACCGCACAGATCGTCTTGCTACTCACAGCGAACGGCAGCTTTGGTCATTTGATCACAGGGCTGCGGGTGGTTCCTGTCGCTGGAGGATACCTCGGCGTGTGGCGTCCGATCGTTCGGACGCTCCTTATGGCGCTCGTCATTCCCGCAGTGATTTGGGATGCGGATCAACGTGGCATGCACGACAGGCTAGCTGGCACGCTGCTGGTCCGACGCTAGACGCGCACAATGGCAGACGTGTTCGCCAGCCACGGCGTCGCGTGGATTATGCCCGCTGTGAACGCTGAGCCCGTGCCTTCATCGGATCGATCCCCTTGGGAATGGGCAGCCCGTTCTTTTCCAGTGAGGTCAGACGGTTTGAGATTGCGAGAATCTCGGGCTTGCGCAGAACGTTCTTGAGACGACCGAGTGCGGGAGCCAGCTTGTGCAGCGCTACTGATTCAGCATCGGGTCCGACATAGATAAAGTGCACGGGAACGTTGGGCAGGAAGCGAACCATCTTTCGACGTTCATCCTCAAGCATCTTCTGTGTACGGCTTCGTGGGCCTTCGCCAATGAGAGCGATTCCGCCCTTTCCGACGGCGCGATAGACGGCATCTTGAGTCTTCGGGCTGATAGCGACGGGCATTTCGCTTGCCGTCCATCCGCGTCGAAGTGAGCTTTTCAACACGGCACCGACGGCACCGGGCTGTCCAGCAATCTGCGAATAAGCGGCACGCTCAGCTCGGCGGCCGAGCACAATCAGGAAGGCGAGAAGCCCGGCCATGACGCCAGCAACGATGTAGAGCACGAAGCCCAAAACGTTGTCACGCGATGTGATGAACGCAAGCGCGAGTCCGACAAGAATGGGGAGCAGGAACGCCAGTAAGAAGAACCATACGGCGAGGTTGTCGTACCGTCGTGTCATCTGGAAGACCTGGTACATCTGTTTGATGCGACCGGGTTCTTTCGGAGCTTTTGGAGCCTTCGGAGTCTTTTCGCTGCGTGCCATGCTTCTAGGATACGGCCTTCTGCGGGATGCTGGATGCCCGATGTGACCGGTGACCGAAATCCTGGTGTCGCACGGGGGGAATGCTGACACTTCACCTCCCGAATTGACCAAGCTTCTCGTTCTCCACCGGTCAGAAAAGGATGAGTTGGTTTGTCGTAACTGCACCAAGAATCGACGAGTGACTGATAACACTGTGGCTGGCTATCGAACCGTCCGAACTCTCGCCGAGAGTGAACGGAGGCGACTACTTCTCGTTCATTCCCTGCACCCGGAACTTGCTCAAGGTTCGTCCACAGCGCGCTCCGGAATGCGATGTATCAAGCAATTCCACGAAGGGGTCAGCGTCGCCCAGATCCTCGCTGAAGTCGTGTGCCATGCGCGGTCCAACGGCGAGCACGTCGTGAGAATCGATGACCTAGCCGCCTCGCTCGATGATGCGCCGCTCCTCATCTTGAACTGGATCGGCTCGGATACCCTGAGACGTTTACTGCGCGAAAGAGGATCGCTCCGCCCTGGCGAAGCGATTACGATAATCGCGCCACTCATTAGCGCTCTCGGACGGGCACACCATGCTGGGGTGGCAATAGGCGATGTGAGCGTAGATTCAGTGGCGTTCGATGAAAATGGTTGTCCGTACTTCACGGAGTTCGGGTTTGCGCAGCTGCGCGCTACCAATCCGACACCAGCCACAATCCAGCTCGATGAGGCCTTCCAGGAGGATCGACGCAGACTAGCGGCCCTCTCACTTGGCGTGCTTGATGCGGTGAACAATAATCGAGAAAAATTGCGCACTGTGCGCGAGTTTGGCGAATGGCTCGGCGACGACAGCAACACCCAGGCACACGATTGGGCTCAAGAAGTTGAGCGGCGGCTATTCAGCATCGGGCCGCCAGAGCCGCTGCGGTTTAGTTCGGAAGTGGTGGGGGCAGGCGAGAGCCCTTCGACGATTTCGCGACCAATCACCGCTGATGGGTCCCGCGGCGGGGATACAGCAGCGGGCGCAGGGGCACCATCCAGCGAAGCGCGGTCGCTACTTGCACTGCCGCCGTGGCTTGATGGCCAACTTGCGGAGACTGCGCGGGAGCTGCGTCGCAGGAGTGTGCAGTTCGTCGGCACGATCGTGACTTGGTGTCGGCCTGTGCGAGCTAGGCAGTGGGCTATTGCCGTTGGTGGATTGGTGTGCGTCGTTGCCGCCGCCTCGATCCTCGCGATTGAGGCTGCCGCGGAAGGTGATGAGACGCTGGCAGCGAGTCCGGTGTTAGCGAAGACAATCGATGACGAAGCGATCCCGACCACGGAAGAGGTCCAGCTCCCGAGACTTCCGCCGGAAGCCGAGCAGGCATTGCCGCTCTTGATCGACGCACGTAACCGTTGCCTGCGCGACCTTTCCGTCGTGTGCCTCGAGGAAGTCAGCCCAGTTGGTACACCGGCGTACGCAGACGACATCGCGCTTATTGACGCGGTGCTTGCCGGGGGAGAACTGCCGTCAGTGATGCTTTTCGATGCGGCTACCGCAGTGGAGACCCAGCGGTTAGGGGATAGCGCGGTTTTCGAGATCGGAGCCGCTGAAACAAGCAAACCGGCCTCGGTCCTTCTGGTGAAGGGCGAGGCCGGTTGGCGTATCAGGAGCTACTCGCTGCCCGATTAATGCGTTGTGAGTTAGATGCCCAGCTTGTCGGCGAAGTCGCCGCCTTCAAGGCGGTTTTTCATGTCGACCAGGAAACGAGCAGCATCAGCACCATCGACAATGCGGTGGTCGTAGCTCAGTGCAAGGTAGACCATCGAACGAATTCCGATTGAGTCGCCGCTCGCATCGCTGATAACAACGGGCTTCTTCGTGACGATCCCGGTGCCCAAAATAGCGGACTGCGGCAGGAAGACGATCGGAGTGTCGAAGAGAGCGCCGCGCGAACCAGTATTGGTCAGCGTAAACGTTCCACCCGAGAGTTCGTCTGGAGTGAGCTTGTTGTCGCGAGTTCGTTGCGCGAGGTCGGCAATCTCTCCGGCGAGTCCCGCGAGGTCAAGAGACGCTGCGTCGCGGATAACCGGTGTGAGAAGGCCACGCTCGGTGTCAACAGCGATGCTGATGTTCTCTTGTGCCGGATACACGATCGAGTTGTCTTCGATTGTCGCGTTGATAATCGGGTTCGACGTGAGCGCTTCGGCAGCGGCAAGGGCAAAGAAGGGCAGGAACGAAAGCTTCGTCCCCGTCTTCTCGAGGAACTTGTCCTTGACAGACGTACGGAAGTTGGCAACGGCAGTGACATCGACCTCAACCACAGACGTGAGCTGCGCAGACGACTGCATTGAGATGACGGCACGTTCAGCGATGACCTTGCGAAGGCGCGACATCGGTACCGTTGTTCCGCGAAGCGGAGAAACCTCGCGTGCGACGGGTGCCGCAGGAGCTGCAGCTTCTGCTTCTGTACTCGATGCCTTTTCGCTGGCATCGAGAACGTCCTGCTTGCGAATTCGACCGCCTACGCCGGTGCCAGTGATGGTGCTCAAGTCGACGCCGCGTTCGTTCGCGAGCTTGCGAACGAGCGGAGTGAGGTACCCAGCCTGCGAGTCATCCGAATCCGAATCGTCTTCGTCATGCTCGGCTGAGTTCGAAGTAGCCTCTGCAGCCGGTGCGGCTGGTGTCTCGGTGGCAGGTGCCTCTTCAACAGGTGCCTCTTCAACCGGTGTCTCGGTGGCAGGTGCCTCTTCAACAGGTGCAGCTTCAGCGGGGGCCGCAGCGTGCTGCGCTTCCGAGGGAGCGGGAGCTTCGGTCGAGGGAGCAACGGCCACCGGTGTGTCTTGTGCCGGTGCGGCAGGAGCGTCCTCTTCGGCTGGTGCTTCGGCTGGAGTTTCTGCAACGGGCTGCGCTTCAGCAGCGGGTGCCGCTTCGGGCTCGGCAGCTGGGGCGGAAGTCTCAGGCTCTGCTTCCGCAGCAGCAGGCTCGGCCTCAGCGGCGGGAGCAGCGTCTGAGCCACCAGATCCGTCGCCGATTCTTACGAGCGCAGTTCCTACTTCTACTGTCTCGTCTTCGGCAACCAAAATCTCTTCGATGACTCCGGCGACGGGAGAAGGAATCTCCGTGTCGACCTTGTCTGTCGAGACTTCGAGTAGAGGCTCGTCGACCTCTACGCTATCGCCGACTTGCTTAAGCCAGCGGGTCACCGTGCCCTCGGTGACACTCTCACCGAGTGCCGGAAGGTTAACGGATTCGCTCATCAGTACTGCTCCTTTGTGATGCTTATGATCAATAGCTTAGTTCCGTGCTTGAAGCGGAGCCTATACCGCGTGAAGCGGCTTGCCCGCCAATGCGAGGAAGGCCTCGCCGAGGGCCTCATTTTGGGTGGGGTGTGCGTGCAACAGCGGGGTGATGTCCTCTGGATGTGCTTCCCAGTTGACGATGAGTTGTGCTTCACCGATTAGTTCGCCGACTCGAGCACCGATCATGTGCACGCCAATGACGGGGCCATCGACAACGCGGACGACCTTGATGGATCCGGTGGTGCCAATGATGGCGCTCTTGCCGTTTCCGCCCAGGTTGTAGTCGTATGCCTTGACATTGTCGGCGCCGTGCAGCTCAACTGCCTTTGCTTCCGTCAGCCCAATGGATGCAACTTCGGGGTCACTGTAGGTGACCTTGGGAATGTTCAGGTCGTCGATAACAATCGGGTTGAGACCGGCAATCTCCTCAACAACAAAGATTCCTTGCTGGAAGCCGCGGTGCGCAAGTTGCAGGCCGGGAACGATGTCGCCAACTGCATAGACGCCAGCAACGTTCGTCGCGAGACGCTCATTGGTCAAGACGAAGCCGCGATCCATCTCGATGCCAACTTCTTCGAATCCGAGACCTGCGGTCGAGGGTCCGCGACCAACAGCGACCAGAAGCAGCTCAGCTTCAACAACTTCGCCATTTTCGAGCGTTACGACGACTCCGTCGTCATTCTGCTCGACGCTCTTAAAGCGCACGCCGGTGTGGAAGTTGATGCCACGACGGCGGAAAGCACGCTCGAACTGCTTGCTTACCGACTCGTCTTCGTTGGGTACGAGGTTAGGGAGCCCCTCGATGATCGTCACATCGGCGCCCCAGCTCTTCCAGACGCTGGAGAACTCGACACCAATGACGCCACCGCCGAGGACGGCGACCTTCTTGGGCACGAAGTCGAGCTCAAGAGCTTGCTCAGAAGTGATTACGCGGCCGCCGATCTCAAGGCCGGGCAGGGAACGCGAATACGAACCGGTGGCGAGAATCACGTTCTTGCCGACGACAGTGTCTTCGCCAACCTGAACGGTGTTCGGCGCAACCAACTTGCCTTCACCCTCGATGACGGAAATTCCACGCATCTTGATGAGACCTTGAAGTCCCTTGAATTTGCTTGCGACGATGTCCTGACGGTACTTCGTAACGCCGGCGATGTCGATACCCTCGAGCGTGGTCTTTACCCCGTACTTAGCGGCTTCCCGAGTGACATCGGCAACCTCTGCGGAGTGCAGAAGGGCCTTAGTCGGGATGCAACCAACGTGAAGACAGGTGCCGCCGAGTTTGTTCTTCTCGATCAGGCCAACGGTCATACCAAGTTCTGCGGCGCGCAGCGCGGCGGCGTAGCCACCGCTTCCTCCGCCAAGTACGACAAGGTCAAAATTGTGCTCAGCCAATACAGCAGCTCCTCTGTAAGGAAAATATTCGCCGGCCCGCAGGTGCGTTCACGCTGCGACCGGATGGTGCGGAAAAATCCCACATGGAAAAACCTTACTACGGACGAGAAAATTCCTCGGCCAGTTCGATGAGTGTTCTTACCCCGATTCCGGTAGCGCCCTTGCCGACGTAGCCCCAACCGCCACCGCGGTTGTCCGACGGCCCAGCGATATCGATATGAGCCCACGGGATCGTCTCAGTACTGTCTGCCTGTTTGCCGACAAAATCTCTCAGGAAGGCTGCGGCGATGAGCATGCCCCCAGCGGTACTGCCAGCCTTGATATTGGCGATGTCGGCAACATCCGAGGCGAGGAGAGGACGCAGCTCTGGACTGATGGGCATGGGCCAGAACGGTTCACCGACTCGATCCGCCACCGCGACGACCCGGTTGACGAGATCCTTCTCGCCCAGGGTCCCCGCGTAGCGGTTTCCCAGGGCAACGACCGCGGCTCCTGTCAGGGTAGCGATGTCAACAATTGCGTCGGGGTGCTCCTCGCTAGCGGCGACAAGCCCGTCTGCCATGACGAGGCGACCTTCAGCATCCGTATTAAGCACTTCGACCGTTTTGCCGCCACGGATGGTCAGAACGTCATTGGGGCGAATGGCCGTACCGGACGGCATGTTTTCGGCGAGGCACAGCCACGCCGTAAGGCGCACGTTCGTGCCCAATTTTGCGCACGCCTCGACCACAGCCATAACGGTGGCGGCGCCGCTCATGTCGAATTTCATTCCGATCATGCCGAGACCCGGCTTGAGCGAAAGCCCGCCGGAGTCGAAGGTGATTCCCTTGCCGACCAAGGCAAGGTGCTTGGCAGCGCCTGTGGGGGAGTAGCTGATTTTAACGAGACGAGGGCCCCTGCTAGATCCCTGACCAACGCCGAGAATGCCGCCGTAGCCGCCTTCTTCGAGTTCCTTTTCTGCCAGAACTTCTACGGTGACGTTATCGAGCGCGGCAAGTTCGCTAGCGCGGTCCGCGAAGGTGGCGGGGTAGAGATCGAGGGGTGCCTGGTTGACGAGATCTCGCGTGACGTGAGTCGCGTTGGCAATAATCGTGGCCCGCTCAAGCAGAGAGGCGTCATCGATTGGGGTCACCACGGTGATCGTCGTGGCCAAGCTCTTCGATGCTTCCGGTTTGGTCGAGCGGTAGACGTCGTAGGAGTAAGCGCCGATTGCCGCACCTTCGAGCACTGCGAGGGTGTCGTCGGCTGCTTCGATGCCGAACGCAAGCGCAATGTGCTCTGCTCCACGCAGCTGGCGGGCGGCCGATCCGGCGGCGTACCGGAGAACCTCGGTGCTGACCGTAGCGTCGCCGATACCGATGAAGGCTACTGCGGGGGCGGCGATGCCAGAGGCGGGAATTCGATAGAGCTCGTCTTGTGCTCCCGTCGCTCCGACAATGCTGAGCGCGTCAGCGAAAGAAGCAAGCTCGGGAGAGTTGTCGATCAATTGCGGCCCGGCCGCAGTTTTCACTACCCCAATAACAAGTACATCGGATTGAGTCAGTGCGGCGGAAACGGTGGACAAATGCAACGTAGCAACGGTCATGCCCTCATGATATCCAGCATCCGCCTGCATGTTCGCTAGCAGCTTGACGTTGTAGGCCGTAATCCTCAGGATGCGGCCGCACACGCGATTAGAGTTGGAGCATGCGAGATCCAGCCGGCTTATATGACATCGCGACAGATGTCGCCGCGGTGCCGCGCGGTCTTCCGCTCGTCGCAGGCCTCACGGGGTTCGCGGATGCTGGTGGGGCAGTGAGCCAGTTCAGCCAGTATCTTCTTGACACCCTCGAGCGAACTGTCGTTGCGTCTTTCGACAACGATTCGCTTCTCGACTACCGCGCTCGACGTCCAACAATCTATTTCGATCAAGACCATTTGAGCGACTATCGGCCAGCCAAGCTTGAACTGTATTTGGCGAAGGATGAGTTGGGTCAACCTTTTTTGCTCCTCACCGGTTACGAGCCTGATTTTCAGTGGGATCGGTTCTCTGGGGCAGTGTTGAGGCTGATCGAGAAGTTCGAAGTCAAATCAACGACCTGGGTTCATGCCATCCCTATGCCCGTCCCTCACACTCGGAGTATCGGCGTGACGGTCAGTGGCAATCGCAGCGAACTCATCGAACAGTTCTCCGTCTGGAAGCCGCACACTCAAGTTCCGGCAAACGCGATGCACCTCATTGAGTTTCGTCTTCAGGAGATTGGGCATTCAACTGCCGGCTTCGTTCTGCTTATCCCTCATTACCTTGCTGACACAGAATGGCCTACGGCCGCTGTCACTGCTTTGGAGAGCGTGAGCGCCGCGACCGGCCTTATCTTTCCTACGGACCGACTCCGTGAAGATGGTCGCGAATTTATTGCCAAGATCGATGGCCAAGTCGAAAGCAATCAAGAGCTTGCGCGACTAGTCGGATCGCTTGAAGAACGGCACGACAATTACATGGAGGAAAACCCCATGCGGTCGCCTCTCACAGATGAGGCCGGCGAGTTGCCGTCGGCCGATGAGATTGCTGCTGAACTGCAAAAGTTCTTAGCGATAAAGCGTGCAGGCGACGACGATAGCGCCTCGGGATTGCCCCTCTAGCTCTGGTGTTGACCACGTGAAAATCGTGGCATACTAGTAGTAAGACCCGTTCTTGTTCTAGAACCGTTTTGCAGTGCGCATAACGTTCAGATACTTGACATGGGTCTTAGTACTGCCCGAAAACCTCGGAAAGGTGTTCACATGGCTACCCGAACTAAAGCTGCGGAGTCCACAACCGCAACGACGAAGGCTCCTGCTAAGGCAGCAGCGCGCACGAAAGCCGCCGACGCGGTAGACGAGACAACCGAAAAGGTGGCGACAACGAAGTCGACAACCGAAACAGCAACAGCGAAGAAGGCGGCCGCCGCTAAGAAGCCGGCCGCAGCGAAGGCGCCTGCTAAGGCGAAAGCGCCGGCGAAGAGCAGAAAAGCCGCGGCAGCGAAGATCGAAATCGACGAAGCCGACGGCGAAGACGAGTCGAAAGACGAAGACCAAGAAGAGAAGTCGAAGAGCAAAGACGAAGCCCTCCCTACTGGCGCTCTCGTGCTCTCGCTCGTCGATGACGAAGACGATGTGCCTGTTTACTCGGCGGCGATCACTGGTGCGACTGCCGACCCTGTCAAGGATTACCTGAAGCAAATCGGTAAAGTCGCACTGCTCAACGCAGCTCAAGAAGTTGAGCTTGCCATGCGAATTGAAGCCGGACTCTTTGCAGAAGACAAGCTTGCAGAAATGGAACCCTCCAAGGTCCGTTCGACTCTCGGCCGTGAGCTGCAGTGGGTAGCCAAAGATGGTCAGCGAGCCAAGAGTCATTTGCTCGGCGCCAACCTCCGACTCGTAGTCTCGCTCGCGAAGCGTTATACGGGTCGTGGCATGCAGTTCCTTGACCTTATTCAAGAGGGCAACCTTGGCCTGATTCGTGCAGTCGAGAAGTTCGACTACACGAAGGGCTTCAAGTTCTCGACCTACGCAACATGGTGGATCCGCCAGGCCATTACTCGCGCGATGGCCGACCAGGCCCGCACGATTCGTATTCCTGTGCACATGGTTGAGGTCATCAACAAGCTCGCTCGGGTTCAGCGTCAAATGCTCCAGGACCTGGGCCGCGAGCCCACTCCTGAAGAGTTGTCGCGTGAACTCGACATGACTCCGGAAAAGGTCGTCGAGGTTCAGAAATACGGCCGAGAGCCTATTTCCCTCCACACGCCTCTTGGTGAAGACGGTGACAGCGAATTCGGTGACCTCATCGAAGACACTGAAGCCGTTGTGCCTGCGGATGCTGTGGGCTTCACGATGTTGCAAAAGCAGCTTGAAAGCCTTCTCGATTCTCTCTCAGAGCGCGAAGCTGGAGTTATCCGCATGCGTTTCGGCCTCGGAGACGGAATGCCGAAAACACTTGACCAGATCGGTGACACGTTCGGCGTAACTCGCGAGCGCATCCGTCAGATCGAGTCCAAGACGATGGCCAAGTTGCGTCACCCGTCACGCTCACAGTCGCTACGCGACTACCTCGAATAGGCCAATAATGACTGCTGGAGCGAACGCGGGAAAGAGTCTCACCGTTGAGGTTGATGGCGTTGTTTTCGAACGACTCCCGATTAAGACTCGGCTTGTGGTTCGTGACGATGACATCGTGCAGGTGGTAACCGAGTACGCAACGGATGTCGTGCGCGATGGCGACCTTCTTTTTGTTACCGAGAAAATCGTGGGGATTACGCAGGGTCGTGCCTACCCAATCGATGAGATCACTCCGCGCAAGCTCGCGACGACACTGTCGAAGTATGTAACGAAGACTTCCCACGGAATTGGTCTTGGCATGCCTGAGACGATGGAAATGGCGCTTCGCGAATGTGGCACGCCCCGAATTCTTTTCGCGGCAGCGGTTGCTGCCGTAACGAAAGCTATCGGTCGGCGCGGTGACTTCTATCGCATCGCCGGGCCGAAGGCTCGTGCCATTGATGGGCCCACGAAGAACACCATCCCTCCGTACGATTCGCATGTTGTGCTTGGCCCAGCGCGTCCAGATGGGGTTGCGAGTGATATCGCATCAGCCCTGGGAGGCAAGGTCCAAGTCCTCATCGTCGACATCAACGACTTCGGTGGAAATATCCTGGGATCGACAACAGACCGTGCCACCAGCGAACTGGTCCGCAAGGTTCTGAAAGATAATCCCCTCGGTCAAGACCATCAGAGCACACCGCTCGGCGTCATCCGCCGCGTCGTATAAAGCTTTCCGCACGACTCGACAACTCGAGGCAGTCCGACGAACGCCCAGCGATCATGTTGGGCGTTTTTCGCGCCCTGTCGCTCCGACGTGAAGGTTGCTAGAAGTCGATGACTTCGCGGAACTTAGGCAGCAGACCGGTCTTGATGCCGGTGAGACTTGGCTTCATCTGAAACACGCCGGTGTTGTAGTTGCCCTCAATGATGGCGGGGCCCGTTGTGGAGATCGCAACATCCCAACCAACGTAGGGGATTTGCGGGATGATCCGTGCCACCGTGTCGAGAGTGTTCAACACCTGGTCAAAGAGTGGCACCTGGAAGCCAACAATTGGCATCCCTGTTTGCGGGTGGTTGATGAATGTGTTCGCGTTCTTGTCGAAGGCGCCATAAGCAGCAATGCCCGTCTTTTCGTCGAGCACTGTATACATTCCGCCGCGATTGTAGTTATCGACTTCTGCGCCGTTTCCCATGCGCAACACGGCCTCAAGTACGTGCACGTCGGTGCCGTCGAAGAACGTGATCATGCGTATTGAGTTGACGCTGGTAGGGCACAGGGCAGACATGCCTGCATGCTGTTCGATAAACGCTTCGACCAAAAACTGTCTGTTTTCCATGAGCTGGCGGTAGAGCGCGTGTGCGTCCGCTAGCTGGCTGCCGGAGTGTTTCTCGATGCCTGCACCGCTCATGCTGTCGACAACTTTGACCATGATGGGATCGTGGACGCTCACGAAGCGAACGAAATCTTCTTCGCTCGCGACTCGCAGATCAAGCCATTCCCGCCCTAACCACTCACTGAATATGGCGTTGAACGTCGGTTTGTCATTGAAGCGTTCACGAAAATCACGTTGGTTGTACTTGACGACGATGGAGTTAGCATTTCCGCTGGTAATCCACGTGCGTCGCTCAGCACGGCTCAGCGTATTGAACTCGAACTCCTCGTAGTCGAGGTATCCCGTCTGGTAGACAAGCGAGCACCACACCATGTCAAGGAGGATGATCAGCACTGGTGTGCGGCTGCGCGAATTGATGGCGCGCGCCACAGCCAGCATGTTCGAGACGTCTAGCGATACGAGACGCGACACATAGTGCCGGATGCGCTTCACAGTTCTCCTACGAAGGTCACACCGACACGGATGCCGGCAACGGGTTAGCTACGTGAGCGTGCTAAACAGTTCGCCCGGCATTGAGACGGCTCGACTCATCGACCCAGTTCAGGGCAGTGGGGAACAGCTTCTCCTTGAACTTGGCTCCGTGATGGGCACAAAAGAGAAGATCGCCACTGGCGAGAGTCGCGCGAACGTATGCCTGCGCGCCACAACTGTCACAGCGATCGAGCGCCGTGAGGGTGTAGTCCATCTCATCGACTGTGGTGTCTTCTGTTGCAATGTTCGACATGGCCTACTCCTTCTTGCTAGCGGTTGTTGATCCGTACGCCTATACAAGCACGAGCGGCTGAAGATTCTTCCTATATCGCAGGCATTTCGCTGTGCGCGTATCAGAATTGGGCGAGGAGAGAGTCCCCGGTGCCGTGGGTGTTGGTGACCGCGGATGTCGTGCGGAGAACGTAGTCTTAACACTGGTCTTCCGTCGTCAAACCCTAGGAGCACATCATGGCGAGCTCTGACTACTCTGCCCGTCACCTTTCAGTTCTTGAGGGGCTTGAAGCGGTTCGCAAGCGTCCCGGAATGTATATCGGTTCTACCGACTCCCGCGGCCTCATGCACTGTCTCTGGGAAGTCATCGACAACTCGGTAGACGAGGCACTCGACGGGCACGGCTCGGAGATCAGCGTGATTTTGCATGCCGATGAGAGTGTTGAAGTGCGCGACAAGGCGCGTGGGATCCCCGTCGACATTGAGCCGAAGACGGGACTTTCCGGCGTCGAGGTCGTTTTTACGAAGCTGCACGCCGGAGGCAAATTCGGTTCAGGGTCGTATGCGGCATCCGGAGGACTTCACGGTGTCGGAGCTTCGGTCGTTAACGCGCTTTCGGAACGGCTTGACGTCGAGGTCGACCGTGACGGCAAGACGTGGGCCATGTCGTTTCATCGCGGAGAGCCAGGAATTTTCTCCGATACTGGTGAACCGACACCTGATGCGCCCTTTAAGCCGTTCGTTTCGGGAAGCGAGTTGCGTGTCGTAGGAAAGGTTCCCAAGGGGCGAACCGGAACACGCGTTCGCTACTGGGCTGACCGTCAAATCTTTACCAAAGGCGCGACATTCCAGTCCGATGGGTTGGTCGATCGCCTGCGGCAGACGGCGTTCCTCGTCCCGAATCTGACACTGAACGTGTCTGATCATCGCGGTGACGAACCCCGTGAGGAAAGCTTCTCGTTCGAGGGGGGAATCTCCGAGTTTGTCGATCACTTGGCCGTTGACCCTCCGATCACGGACACGTGGCGTCTGACCGGCTCTGGCGGATTCACCGAGAGCGTTCCGGTGTTGCAAGAGAATGGCCACATGGTTTCGACAGAAGTCTCGCGTGACTGCGTGGTCGATGTCGCTCTTCGCTGGGGAACCGGCTATGACACGATCGTGAAGAGTTTCGTCAACATCATTGCCACGCCAAAGGGCGGAACGCACCTGACTGGCTTCGAGCAGAGCCTGCTCAAGTTCCTGCGCGCTGAGACAGAAAAGAATGCGCGCCGGTTGAAGCTTGGCAGCGACAAGCTCGACAAGGATGATGTGCTCGCAGGACTGACGGTCGTGCTGACGGTTCGGCTTCCTGAACCACAGTTCGAAGGGCAGACGAAAGAGATCCTGGGTACCCCTGCGGTCCGTGCGATTGTTGCCAAAGTCATTTCGGCGGCTCTTACAGAACGTTTCGCTTCGACGAAACGTGACGACAAAGCAGAGGCGTCACTTGTTCTCGACAAGGTCGTCGCCGAGATGAAGTCACGCATTTCAGCGCGGGCCCATAAGGAAACTCAGCGGCGCAAGAACGCGCTAGAGAGCTCGAGTCTGCCAGCGAAGCTCGTTGACTGCCGGTCAAGTGATGTCGCCAACAGCGAACTCTTCATCGTCGAGGGCGATTCCGCTCTTGGCACCGCAAAGCTGGGCCGAGATAGTGAATACCAGGCGCTACTGCCGATTAGAGGCAAAATTCTCAACGTTCAGAAAGCGTCGATCAGCGACATGCTGTCTAACGCAGAGTGCGCCTCGATTATCCAAGTAATCGGCGCCGGTTCCGGGCGCAGCTTTGATTTGTCGACGGCGCGCTATGGAAAAGTCATCATCATGGCCGACGCTGATGTCGATGGCGCTCATATCCGCACATTGCTGTTGACTCTTTTCTTCCGATACATGCCTGAGATGATTCGCGATGGTCGCGTCTATGCAGCGGTTCCGCCATTGCACCGCGTCGTTGTCATTAACCCCGGGTCCAAACCCAACGAGACGATTTACACCTACTCGGAGAAAGAACTTAATGGAGTTCTTTCCGGCCTCAAGCGCTCAGGCAAGCGCTACCAAGACCCCATTCAGCGCTACAAGGGCCTTGGGGAGATGGACGCTGACCAATTAGCGACCACCACTATGGATCGCAACAATCGAGTTCTGCGTCGCGTCAATATTTCGGATGCTGAACAAGCCGGAACGGTCTTCGAACTGCTCATGGGAAATGAAGTTGCTCCGCGCAAGGAGTTCATCATCCAAGGGCAGGGCCTCGACCGCGACCGCATCGACATCTAGAGGCGCGGTCGCAGCCAGCCTGCTACGGGGTTGCGCCGACAGACCCGATCACGCTCTCGAGCAAGGCGCCTGACGCATCGCGTTTACTCAGCTCTGTCGGGAGTTGGCGAACGGTACCGTCGGGTGCCACAGCGGCCGCAGGAGCGGTTCCGACCCATCCGAGAGTGAGGGTGTCTTCGCCCTTGAGGAGCGAATGCGCGCGCACGCCGCCGGTGCCTCGCCCCTTAGCGGGGAACTGGTCAAAGGCGCTTACCTTAATTCGTCCAGGGTCAGTTCCCGCAATGGTGGCGCTCGACCCTGAAACGGTGACCGCAACCGTTTCAGGATTCACGCTGATGGCATCGAAGAAGATTACGCTGGCTCCCGCATCGACACGGATTCCGGCCATTCCTCCTGCGGTTACGCCTTGAGGTCGCACTGCCGACGCAGCAAAGTGAAGCAGCTGCGTTTGCGAGGTGATGAACGTCAGCTCATCATCGTCGTTGCTGTGCGCTGCGCCAACAAGCTCATCGCCAGCTTTCAACGCGATGACCTCGAAATCCGGCTTTGAGGGCCAGGAACCTGGGATTACCCGCTTGACGGTGCCGAGTCGGGTGCCCAGAGCGATTGGCTGTTCGCTCTCGAGCGAAACAAGGGCTAACACCGTTTCCTTTGCCTCGATCGCTAAGTACTCATTGATCTTCGCACCAGCGCCCAGCTGCACGGAACTCGAAGGGACGCTCGGGAGATCCATCGCTGTGAAGCGAATCAGTCGGCCCCGATTAGTGATGGCGCCGATCTCAGTGCGACTTGTCGTTGTTACGCGGGACCGGATCGCGTCGTGCTTGGAGCGACGAGGGGCCGCGAGCACGGTCTCGCCCTCGGCAATCCCCACACGGATAACGTGCCCTGTTGTCGATAGCAACACGACGCAGGGATCATCCGCGATTTCTAACACGGGCAAGTTTTTGCGGGCGGCAGAGCGTGACGTCGTAGCGATGGAGGCCGGGGCTTCCGTGAGTAACGTGCGGCGTGGTGTGCCGAACTTATCCGCGACATCTTCGAGCTCATCGGAGACGAGGGCGCGAATCAGGTTTTCGTCGGCCAGCAGAGCTTCTAGCCTCGCAATCTCAGCGCGCAACTTGTCTGCCTCGGCCTCAAGTTCGATCCGGCTGAATTTGGTGAGACGACGAAGCCGCAGCTCAAGGATGTATTCCGCCTGCAATTCGCTCAGGTCAAATACCTCACGCAACCGAGTTCGCGCTTGATCGCTGTCGTCGCTCCGGCGAATAACCTGGATAACCTCATCGATGTCGACGATGGCAACGAGAAGCCCCTCAACGAGATGCAAGCGCTCACGGTGTTTAGTGAGACGGAATGTACTGCGGCGAGTGACCACGTTAAGGCGGTGCTTGAGGAAGACCTCGAGCAGAGGTTTGAGGCCGAGCGTCTGAGGGCGGCCGTCAACAAGGGTCACCGCATTGATGCTGAAGTTATCTTCAAGGGGAGTAAGACGGTACAGCTGCTCGAGCACCGCATCCGGGCTGAAGCCTGTCTTGATCCCGATGACGAGTCGGAGACCGTGGTTGCGGTCGGTGAGGTCGGTGACGTCTGAAATGCCGACGATCTTCTTGGCATTAACACCGTCTTTGATCTTCTCAATTACGCGCTCTGGACCCACAAGATAGGGCAGTTCGGTGACGACCAAGCCCATTTTTCGTGCGGTGATCGACTCCACCGTCACCTTTGCGCGGGTCTTGAACGCGCCGCGGCCGTTTGTGTAGGCATCTTTGACCCCGGCAAGGCCGATGATCTTGCCGCCGGTCGGAAGGTCTGGGCCGGGTACAAACTGCATAAGTTCTTCGACAGTGGCGTTCGGGTTCGACAGTAGATGCCGGGCAGCCCCGACGACCTCGATGAGATTGTGAGGCGCCATATTGGTTGCCATTCCCACGGCGATTCCACTGGCACCATTGACGAGCAGATTGGGGAACGCGGCAGGCAGCACCTCTGGCTGGGTTGTGGAGTTGTCGTAGTTCGGGACAAAATCGACAACGTCTTCGTCGAGATTGTCCGTCATGGCAATTGCTGATGCTTGCAGGCGGGCCTCGGTGTACCGGGGGGCTGCCGGGCCGTCGTCGAGCGAGCCAAAGTTGCCGTGGCCGTCGATCAGCGGCACCCGCAAAATGAAGCTCTGAGTCAGGCGAACCATGGCGTCATAGATTGATGCGTCGCCGTGGGGGTGCAGTTTTCCCATGACGTCGCCGACGACGCGGGATGACTTGACGTGCCCCTTTTCGGGTCGAAGACCCATTTCGCTCATCTGATAGAGGATGCGGCGTTGTACGGGCTTCAGGCCGTCGCGTGCGTCAGGAAGGGCACGCGAATAAATCACGGAGTACGCATACTCCAAGAACGAGCCCTGCATCTCGGTCGTGACATCGATGTCCTCGATGCGTTCGCCGGCGGGGGAGTCTGGGGAGGGTTTAGTGGGAGTAGCCATAGGATTGCTCTAATGTTACCGGCGCTCAACCCAGACTCAGCGAACCTCACCGATGTGTTGTCAAGTTCCCTTCACGCAATCGCAGGCGAGGAGAATCGACTGAGCTTGCCGCCCGCCCGACATGCCGTTGTGCTCCTGGTTGACGGATTGGGCGCACACAGCCTCAAAGCTCGCCTTGGTCACGCCAGAACGCTTGCGGCAGCATTCTCGAAGCGGTCAGTGATCCAATCTGGGTTTCCTACGACAACAGCGTCAGCGATTGCCAGCTTGGCGACTGGGGTCCGGGCCGGCCAGCACGGGCTGGTGAGCTATAGCGCTCTCGACACCGCCAATGATCGCGTGATCAATCAGCTCTCCGGATGGGACGCGCGCCTTGACCCTGCGACGTGGCAGCGCGTGCCGACGCTTTTCGAGCGTGCGAGTGAACAGGGATTCACGGCCGTGGCCGTCGGGGCATCGCGCTATCGAGACTCCGGTTTTACGCGGGCGGTCTTGCGAGGAGCGCGCTATGTCGCTGCGGGGTCGCTAGCGGAGCGGCTGCGTGTGGCTGTCGCTGTTGGTGAAACCAGTGCAGCCGCATCCATCACTTACGTCTACGCGCCGGAGCTTGACATGGCAGGCCATGCCCACGGTTGGCAATCGCCGCAATGGACGCATGCCCTTGAGTCCTTGGATGCCGCACTGGCCGGAGTCGTTGGTCGTCTGGCAGCTGACCAAGGAGTGCTTATTACTGCCGACCACGGCATGGTCGATGTGCCACCCAGCGCCCATGTACTTTTCGACACAGCACCAGAGCTCTTGCTTGGTGTTCGGCACTTCGCGGGCGAGCCTCGCTGCCTCCACCTCCACCTGGAGCCGACTCTCACTGCGGACCAGAGAGCGGATGTGCTCGAGCGCTGGCAAGAGGCCGAAGGTCACCGCTCTTGGGTTGTGAGCCGAGACGATGCGATTGCGGCTGACTGGTTCGGCGCCGTTGATGCCGCAGTCGCGCCGCGAATTGGGGACATCGTCGTAGCTGCTCGTAAAGCGATTGCGTACTACGACTCTCGCATTCCGAATGATCATGGCCGACTAATGGTCGGCCAGCACGGTTCGTGGTCGGATGACGAGTTGCGAGTCCCGCTTCTGCGGTTCGGAGCGTTCGCCGACTAGAGAGGGTGGTCGTTCGCAAAATGTTGAGAATGCCTTGTGCGGCAAAGATGCAGCAAACTCACAGAATTTAGCGCGCGCTAGGCAGGGTCGTCGTCAGGCTTTGTGCCAAAGACGATGTCGTCCCAGCTGGGCATCGCGACCCTCCGCCGTCTCGATTTTGCTGGGGGCTGAGGTTCCGAGGCTTGGGGCGGTGCCGGCGCGTCGTGGCGCTCGTGAGCAGTGGGCGGATCAAGGAGCCGCATCGACGGCTCTGAGCTTGGCGGCCCAACAGCATCGTCTTCTTCACTGTCGAAGTTGGCAGGTTCCCGCTCGCCTCGCCGGCGACGTAACGCGTCTAAGAGGTCTGCGGTTTGGTTGCCAACGCCAGCGTCAGCGCTCCGGTCACGCATCACGGGAAGCTCGGCTGGTCGGACCTGGGCGGGCTCGTCGTCAAGGTCGTTGACGTCAAAAGCTCCGCTATCAAAGCGAGCAGCGTCAACCGTGTGGTCAGCGGGAGCCACGGCGCGAAGCCGGGGAATAAGAGCGCCAGCGGCTTCTCCCTGTTGCGAGAGAGTTTTGGCTTCATTGTTGAGCGGAACGAGGGACTGGCGTTTCGGGTCGAATTGCCAGCGAGCATCGTGGTCGATGGTGTTCGCGGCGAACGCTAGCTTGACGACCCAGCCGGTCTCGGGGTCTTTCCAGCTGGCCCAACGCTCGTCTGTCGCGTGCAATTCGAGCAGTCGTTCTTGGATCGCTGAGCCGAAGGTGCGAGACGACGTTAGCGAATCGGTTTCCCCTGCGACATGCACGGGAACGGCATGCGCAGATTCAATAACGAACGCGCGCTCCGCCATGACGGGGCCCTCGAAACGCAGAATATATTCGAGATCAGCACCCGTGACATCTGCGACATCCTGAGCCGACATGCCCGCACGGATGTGAGCTTGAACTTCGCGGGGAGCTAACTTGGCGCCGCCCCCTGCTTGGCTGCGGCTTTGGCGCAGGCGTGACTGCAAGACGCTGTCTACCGCGAGGCGGTACTGCGTTCCGTCGGTGCCTGAAACAATCAGTGCACCGTCTTGTACTTCGAGTACTCGAAGGTCTTCCATAGTGAACTTCTCCAGCCCTGACGATTCCGCTTTAGGATCGCACGGAGTTGCCCCAAAACGCGGGAATAACACGCCTCGGTTCGGAGTTATCACAGGCGCTGCACAGTGATGCAGATTCGGCGGTTTGCAATTCGGCTCGCTTTCATGGAGACTGTGCCCGCCGATTCCGGTGATTCAACGCAAAACAGAAGTGGATGGGCATGGCCACCGACTACGACGCACCTCGTAAGACCGACGACGACTCCGAGTCGATCGAGGCTCTTAAAGAGCGTGTTCCTGACAAGATGTCGGGCTCGGTTGATGTCGACGATTCAGACAACCCGGCGAACTTTGAACTCGCTGGGGCAGACCTTTCTGATCTCGACCTCGATGTGGTTGTTCTGCCTCCTCAGGCCGACGAATTCACTTGCGTGAGCTGCTTCCTTGTGAAGCACCGCTCGCAGGTAGACCACAACACCAAGCTCGGCGCTATTTGCCTGGAGTGCGCAGCTTAGACTGCGCGATCGCTTCAGCTAACAACTCGGGAGTGCGGCTCGACAACAACCAATATGGTGTCGGGTCGCTCTCATCGACGAGCTCCAGTTTTGCTACGGGCGAAACCCAGCCGCGAATCATGAGCCAGGCACGAGCATCAAGCCGTTGTCCGCGCTCAAGTGTGGCTTGCGCCCCCTGGAATGTGGATACCGTGCCGATGATCGAAATCGGCAACGTGGCCTTCCCTGCTCGCAGTTCCTGCTCGTCGACCTCGATTGTCGGCGCTGAGAACATGAGAAACAGCACGATGGCGCCATACAGCACCGCAGCGGTGACGTACCCGGCGATGATGTTAATGGGCATGAAGACCAAAATGCTTGCGGGAATGATGAGAGCGGTGCTGATGTACAGCCATGCGGTTGGCCATAAACGTTCACGGTAGATAGTCACTCCTCCATTACACACTGCTTTTGGCGAGCACGTTTCGGGCTGTGCGCTCTTCTGCACTAGCCTCGACTGGTGATCGACAACGTAGAGGTGCTCATTTCTGGCGGGCAGGAGCCCGCATACTCGCATCCTGGTGACGCGGGTGCCGATTTGTATGCGGCCGACAGCTACACGCTGGCGCCGGGGCAACGCGACACTGTCTCCACAGGGGTCTCCATTGCGTTGCCAGACGGGTACGTCGCTTTCGTGGTCCCGCGCAGCGGTTTGGCCGCGCGCCACGGCATCACTGTCGTCAACAGCCCGGGCACCGTTGATGCTGGCTATCGCGGCGAGATCCGGGTTACATTGCTCAACACCGACACGGTGTCCACTTTTGAGATCGTGCCGGGGGATAGAATCGCGCAATTGATCGTTATGCCGGTTTCCCGCGCTCGTTTTATTCCGGTTTCGACACTTCCCGGCAGTCATCGCGGTGAGTCTGGCTTCGGCTCGACAGGAATCCGCGCAGATTCAACCCAACAAGGAGCTACTTCGTGAGCGACACCACCGATTCTCTTGAACCTCAAGATCAGCCCAAGTCTGCACCCGAAAACCGTGCGAGCGAGGGCCCTCTCGACGAGAGCGAAGCGAATGCGGTTCGACCGTATGTTGATCTCGGTGGAGTGAAGATCCTGCCCCGCCAAGAATTACACCTTCGACTGGAGATTGAGGAAGCAAGCAAGCGCGTCGTCGCCGTTGGCCTCGACTACGCAGGGTCGACGCTGCAGATTCAGCCCTTTGCCGCACCTCGTTCGAGTGGGCTCTGGCATGAGATTCGCCAGCAGATTATCGATCAGGTGCACGCTCAAGGAGGCACAACGAAGGTCGCCGATGGCACCTTTGGGCCTGAAGTCTTTGCTGAGATACCTGTCGCCGGCGGAAAGCCGGACGAAAAACGTATTGCCCGCTTCGTTGGTGTAGATGGTCCGCGCTGGTTCTTGCGCGGCGTAATCGCGGGCGAAGCGCTTACTAGTGCCGAAGCCGCGACCAAGATCGACGACCTGTTCCGCTCCATCGTGGTAGTTCGCGGAAATACGCCCATGCCGCCGCGCGACCTTATTCCGCTTCACGTGCCGGCAACGGGCGAAAAGGAATCTTAGGCGTGAGCTCAGGAGACGCCCCATCGGGCTCGGCAAGCGATGACGCGACGCCGGTAGATCCCGCGGTTCGGGAGGCTCTGGCGTCAGCCGCTCGTCGCTCGGCAGTGGGACACGTTGCGCCGGGGGAAGCCCCGACCGCTTCGGCGCTCTTGGCTGCGATGGGTGGCATCCGGGGGCTCATCGAGTCGATTCTCCCCGGGCTGAGCTTCTTGGTTCTTTACACCGTGACTCAGCAGCTCGCTGTGTCGGTTCTTGTGCCGGTGGCCGTAGCTGTTGTTTTTGTCGTTGTGAGGCTGATCTCTCGTACGCCCATTTCATCCGCACTCGTTGGGGTGCTTGGCGTCGGACTTTCTGCGGGGTTGGCTCTCATCACTGGCCGGCCGGAAGACAACTTTCTGCCGGGCTTCGTTATCAACACTGTTTTTCTCGTCGCGATCGTCGTGAGCTTGCTCATGCGCCGACCGCTCGTCGGGGCTATCGCTTCGTTGTTGGTTCCGACCGCCGCTGATTGGCGTCGTGACAAAGCCAAATTTAGAGTCGCGCTCATCGCCACGTTCATGTGGGCGGGCTTATTCGCGGTTCGCTTGGCAGTCGAGCTTCCGCTGTACTTTGCTGAGGCCACGCAGGCTCTCGCGACGATGAAGTTACTTCTTGGCGTTCCTCTGTACGCCGCAGTGCTGTGGGTTACGTGGTTGTTGATGCGCGCAGCCTATGGTCGCCCGACATCCGAGTAGTTCGCTGACTTCGTCGTGGCGTCGGGACCTTGCGCGGCTGATGGTGTATATTTATCTCGACGTCAAGATACTTTTGACTTCGATCGCTGCCCACGCGGCGCGATACAGCCTTAGGCTTACCTTGCTGGATGCAGCACACGCTCCGCGCAAGGATTGAAGAACCGTAGCAAGGGAGATGACAGTGTCGACAGTCAATAGTTTTGGGTCGAAAGACACACTCACAGTCGGATCAACCGATTACGAAGTGTTCCGCATCGACAAGGTGCCGGGCTACGAGAAACTTCCGTTCAGCCTCAAGATTCTCCTCGAGAACCAGCTGCGAACAGAAGACGGGAAGAATGTCACTCAGTCGCAGATCGAGTCTCTCGGCTCCTGGGTTCCGAGCGCGGATCCCGACACGGAGATCCAGTTCACGCCTTCGCGTGTAGTCATGCAGGACTTCACCGGAGTCCCGTGCATCGTTGACCTCGCAACCATGCGTGAGGCTGTCGCTGAACTTGGCGGAGACCCCACCAAGATCAACCCTCTTGCTCCCGCAGAACTCGTCATCGATCACTCGGTCATCGCCGACCTCTTCGGTTCCGAAAATGCACTCGAGCGCAACGTGGAACTCGAATATGAGCGCAACGGCGAGCGCTACCAATTCCTCCGTTGGGGCCAGACTGCGTTCGACGACTTCAAGGTTGTCCCTCCCGGAACGGGAATCGTTCACCAGGTCAACATCGAGCACCTCGCTCGCGTTACCTACACGCGTGAAGTAGACGGCAAGACCCGCGCCTTCCCCGACACTCTCGTCGGCACCGATTCGCACACCACGATGGTCAATGGCCTTGGTGTGCTCGGATGGGGCGTCGGCGGAATTGAAGCCGAGGCAGCAATGCTCGGACAGCCCGTCTCCATGCTTATCCCCAAGGTCGTTGGTTTCAAGCTTCGCGGATCAATTCCTGCCGGTGTCACGGCTACCGACGTAGTACTCACCATCACGCAGATGCTCCGTCAGCACGGCGTTGTTGGCAAGTTCGTGGAGTTCTATGGCGAAGGAGTTGGCGCAGTGCCGCTCGCTAACCGCGCCACCATCGGAAACATGAGCCCCGAGTTCGGTTCGACCGCAGCGATGTTCCCGATCGACGACGTGACCCTCGACTACTTGCGCCTCACCGGGCGCAGCGAAGAGCAAGTCGAGCTCGTCGAAGCGTATTCGAAGCTTCAGTCGCTCTGGCATGACCCAAGCATTGAGCCAGCGTTCAGCGAGTACCTTGAGCTCGATTTGGGAACTGTGGTGCCATCGATTGCTGGACCGAAGCGTCCACAAGATCGCGTTGAGCTCAGTAACGCCAAGAAGCAGTTCGAGATCGACCTCAACAATTACGCGTCAAACGATCACTCCAAAGTTGACGCAGCTGTCGAAGGAACGTTCCCCGCGTCAGACCCGATTGGCCTGACCTCTCAGGATGAAAATTCGGCACACGAGCGTTCGCACACTCACGCCAGCCACGCGCCATACACCGCATCGTCGCCGACCTCGGTGAGCGTCGACGGGGGAGACTCGTTCACTCTCGACCACGGTGCCGTCGCGATCGCTGCGATCACCTCGTGCACGAACACCTCGAACCCTTCCGTCATGCTGGCCGCCGGACTTCTGGCACGGAATGCTGCGGCAAAGGGCCTGAAGTCGAAGCCGTGGGTCAAGACCACGCTTGCGCCGGGCTCCAAAGTTGTCACTGACTACTACGCGAAGTCTGGTCTCGACGTATCGCTAGAGGCTCTCGGCTTCTACACGGTTGGCTATGGCTGCACGACCTGTATCGGCAACTCTGGTCCGCTGCAGGATGAAATTTCCAGTGCAATCAATGAGAACGACCTCGCCGTCACCGCAGTGCTCTCGGGTAACCGTAACTTCGAAGGTCGCATTAACCCTGACGTCAAGATGAACTACCTAGCGAGCCCGCCCTTGGTTATCGCTTACGCGCTTGCAGGCTCGATGAACTTCGACTTCGACAGCGATGCTCTTGGTCAAGATCAGGACGGCAACGATGTCTTCTTGAAAGACATCTGGCCCGATGCATCCGAAGTCCAAGCGACAATCGATTCCTCGATCGACCGTGAAATGTTCACCCACGAGTACGCGGGTGTATTCGACGGCGACGAGCGTTGGCAGAACCTTCCTACGCCTACCGGTTCCACCTTCGAATGGGATGACGAGTCGACTTACGTACGAAAGCCCCCGTACTTCGAGGGAATGACAATGGAGATCACTCCAGTCAGCTCGATCACCGGCGCACGCGTTCTTGCAAAGCTGGGTGACTCGGTCACTACCGACCACATCAGCCCTGCTGGTTCGATCAAGGGCGACAGCCCCGCGGGAATCTACCTCAGTGAGCACGGCATCGACCGTAAGGACTTCAACTCCTACGGTTCGCGTCGCGGAAACCACGAAGTGATGATTCGCGGAACCTTCGCCAACATCCGTCTTCGCAACCAGCTTCTTGATGGCGTTGAGGGTGGCTACACTCGTGACTTCACCACGCCGGATGCCGCTCAGTCGTTCATCTACGACGCGGCTCAGAACTACGCAGCTCAGGAAACTCCGCTCGTTGTTCTTGGTGGTAAAGAGTACGGCTCTGGTTCGTCGCGTGACTGGGCGGCAAAGGGAACGAGCCTGCTCGGCGTCAAGGCAGTCATTTGTGAGAGCTTTGAGCGTATTCACCGCTCGAACCTCATCGGAATGGGTGTTCTGCCGCTCCAGTTCCCCGAAGGTCAGAGCTGGGAATCGCTCGGACTCGATGGCACCGAGAGCATCAGCATCACCGGTGTTGAAGAGCTCAACGATGACCGCATTCCGAGCACCCTGCATGTCGTAGCCGTGCCGACCGCACATTCGCCCGAAGGCAAGTCAACGGTTGAGTTTGATGCGAAACTGCGCATTGATACTCCGGGTGAAGCTGACTACTACCGCAACGGTGGAATTCTTCAATACGTATTGCGTTCGCTGGTTTAGCTAACGTTTTACTCCTGAAGCGCGTGGTTGAGAGTTTTGCTCTCGCCACGCGCTTTTTGTGTATGTCCCAGCGACTGGGCGCCGCCTTTGAACCTTGCGCGTCATCGTTCGATGAAACGCGAAGGAGCCTAGACTGGTTGTATGAATTTACTCGCGGGAATCAACGGTCCCCGAGATCTTGACGGTCTCTCCACTGCCCAGCTTGTTGAGTTGTCTCAAGAAATTCGCGAATTTCTGATCGAAAATGTCTCTCGTACCGGCGGGCACCTCGGACCCAACCTTGGCGTTGTCGAACTCACGACTGCTATCCACAAGGTTTTTGACTCGCCGCGCGACGCCATCGTCTTTGACACGGGCCACCAAAGTTACGTTCATAAAATCTTGACTGGGCGCAAGGATTTCACGAAGCTTCGGACTGAGGGTGGCCTAGCCGGGTATCCGCAACGGTCAGAGTCCGAGCACGACATAGTCGAGAGTTCTCATGCGTCGAGCTCGCTCTCCTGGGCGGACGGAATCTCTCGAGCATTCGAGATGACGGGACAAAGCGATCGCCATGTGATCGCTGTTGTTGGCGACGGCGCGCTTACCGGCGGCATGACGTGGGAAGCACTTAACAACATCAGCGACGATAACAGCCGCAATCTCGTCATCGTGGTCAACGACAACGGTCGTTCCTACGCGCCGACGATCGGCGGTATGGCTCACTTTCTGAACAGCGTGCGCACGCGACGCTCTTATCGTTCGCTCTACAGCAGCAGCCAGAGGTTCTTCGGTGCCTTTGGCGGCCCAGGGCGGGCGCTGTACCGCGGTATTCGCGGTGGAACCCACGGATTCCTTTCGCGTTTTAGCAACAATGAGGCGCTGTACTCGAATCTCGACATTAAGTACTTGGGGCCTGTTCACGGCCATGACATCGCCGCGCTAACCGAGGTCTTGGCTCAAGCTAAGGCTTATGGTGCGCCGGTGATTGTGCATGCCATCACGGAAAAAGGTCGTGGCTATGAGCCAGCACTCAGCGACGTGGCCGATCAATTTCACGCTGTTGGTCAGATCGACCCGGTAACGGGCGAGCCGATCCAATCGGGCGGTGCGGCGTCTTGGACATCAGTTTTCTCAGAGGAAATTGTCAAGCTGGCGGACGAGAACCCGCGGCTTGTAGGAATCACCGCGGCGATGTTGCGTCCGACGGGCCTTCATTTGTTCGCCGAAAAATATCCGAAACGTGTTCATGACGTGGGAATCGCTGAACAACATGCCGTGACTTCGGCAGCAGGTCTCGCCTTCGGAGGATTGCACCCCGTGGTTGCGCTGTACGCAACCTTCATGAACCGCGCGTTCGATCAAGTGCTGATGGATGTGGCGCTCCACCACGCCGGAGTAACGTTTGTGCTTGATCGCGCTGGGGTTACCGGCCCTGACGGCGCGAGTCACCATGGGATGTGGGACCTCGCCCTGCTTCAGGTAGTCCCACACATTCGGATTGCCGCGCCCCGAGACGCTGAGCGCCTGCGTGAGGAGTTAGGTGAAGCTGTGGTTGTGGAGGATGCTCCGACGGTCATTCGCTTCGCTAAAGGCAACGTCGGCACCTCCTACGACGCCGTTCGTCGCACTGCAGATGGCGTCGATGTGTTACGCGAAGACGCCCAGAAAGATGTACTCATCGTTACCGTTGGGTCGATGGCTAAGACAGGTCTGCAGGTAGCAGAACTTCTTGCGGCTCAGGGCATCGGAGCAACAGTCGTTGACCCGCGCTGGGTTGTTCCTGTCGCTCAAAGTGTGATCGATTTCTCCGCCGAGCACCGTCTGGTGATTACCATCGAGGATGGTGTTCGAGTCGGTGGAATTGGCACCCGCATCCGCCAAGACATGCGCGCGCAGGGGGTAGACACAGCAGTGAATGAGCTGGGCCTCCCGGCGGAATTCCTCGACCATGGCAGCCGCGATTACGTCCTCGATCAGGTTCGACTCACTCCGCAGCACATTGCTCGTGACGTCGTTGCACAGGTGCTCGGCAGCAAGATACCGATTGCGCGCCCGTTAAACGGTTCCGAATCAGAGGACGTGTCGCTGCGAGCCGAGCGCTCCTAGGCTTTTTCTCCCACACGGCTAACGAAAGAGGGCCGATCCAGAACGTTTCTGGATCGGCCCTCTTTCGCATTTTTACCGTGCAAAACAGGTGCTGCTATTGCACTCCGCGAATCTGCGGAGTGTGGAAGTTTCCGCCGAACGCACGCTCCGAAGCTCCTGCGCGATCGAGGTACGGGGTGACGCCACCCATCTGGAACGGGTAACCCGCACCGAGGATGAGGCACAGGTCGATATCCTCTGCAGCAGCCACTACGCCGTCTTCGAGCATCCGATGAATCTCGTCTGCCAGACCATCTTCGATCCTGATCTGAAGCTCCTCGGCGGTCATCGGTGAGTTGCCTCCCTTGACGATCTCGATGGCTTTCTTCGAGACGCCCTTCGACTTGCCCTTGCTGTCGCGATCGAAAATGAATCCGAGCTCGGCGAGCTTGTGCAAGTTCTTGCTTTCGAAGAAACGCTCGGGGAAGGCAGCGTGGTGGGTGTCGAGCACGTGAGCGCCGACCTTGAGGCCGACGAGTTCGAGCAATTCGAATGGAGTCATCGGCAGGCCGAACGGGCGAGTCGATTCTTCAACTACCTCGAACGGGGTCCCGGTATCTACCGCGTGCATGGCCTCACCGAGAACCTTGGCGAGAATACGGTTGACCACAAAACCGGGAGTATCGGTGGTGATGACAGCATTCTTGCGCAGGTTCTTGGCGGTAACCATGGCCGTTGCCAACGACTCATCGTTCGTGTGCGGAGTCTTCACAACCTCGATCAGCGGCATCACTGCAACCGGGTTGAAGAAGTGGAAGCCCACTACGCGCTCAGGGTGCTTGAGCTTGGCGCCGATCTGCTCAACGGATAGTGACGAAGTGTTCGTTGCCAAGATTGCTTCGTCGGAGATGTACTGCTCAACCTCTGCGAAGACAGCTTGCTTGGCGCCTAGCTCCTCATAGATTGCTTCGATGACCCAGTCGCAGTCAGCGAAGTCAGCCTTATTCGTTGTGCCAGTGACGAGCGCCTTAAGACGGTTGGTGTCGTCAGAGGAGAGGCGACCCTTCTCATGCAACTTATCGATCTCGGCGTGAATGGCGGCGACGCCGGCATCCGTTGCGGCCTGGTCGAGGTCAGTGATGACCACAGGGACCTGCAGTCGGCGGACGAACAGCAGTGCGAACTGACGTGCCATCAGCCCGGCGCCAATGACGCCGACCTTGGTCACCTTGCGAGCAAGGTCCTTGTCCGGGGCGCCTGCTGGTCGTTTTGCGCGCTTCTGAACGAGGTTGAAGGCATAAATGCTCGCCTGAAACTGGTCGCCCGAGATCATGTCGGCGAGGGCATTGTCTTCTGCTTCGAAGCCCGTCTTTTTGTCGGTGTTCTTGGCAGCCTTGAGCAAAGCGAGTGCAGCGTATGGCGACTTGGCAACGCGACCGATGCGGTTCGCCAGCATCTTGTCGGCGATGCCGATAGCGACATCCCACTTCACGGTGCGTTCAATCTTGCCCGGCTCGTTCTTGCGCTTGACCTTCGTGCTGCCATCGATGACGCCGTCAGCCCAGCGGATCGAATCTTCAAGGAAGTTCGCCGGACCAAACATGGCGTCAGCAATGCCGAGCTCGAAGGCCTCTGGGCCCTTGAGCATCCGGTTGTTCTTGAGTGGGTTCTCGATGACGACCTTGAGCGCGTTCTCGATGCCAATCAAGTTGGGGAGCAACCACGCGCCACCCCAGCCGGGGATGAGACCGAGGAAAACCTCGGGAAGCGCGAACGCGGGAACCGAGCTATCGATCGTGCGGTAGTCGGCGTTAAGAGGAATCTCGACACCGCCGCCCAGGGCGAGACCGTTGACGAACACGAACGAAGGCACGCCGAGTTCACTCAATTTTCCGAGCGCCCAGTGACCCAACTGGGCCATCTGCTTTCCCGTCTCGCGGTCAGGGATCTCACTGACCTTCGAGAGGTCAGCGCCGGCGGCGAAGATGAACGGCTTGCCGGTGACGGCAACACCGTGAATCTCGCCAGCGGTAGCCCGTTCCTTTTGTTCGTCGAGGACCTTGGCGAACTCGAGCAGAGTTGCCGGGCCAAGTGTATTTGGTCTGGTGTGGTCTTTGCCGTTGTCGAGCGTGATGAGCGCGAGGGTGCGACCTGCAGAGAGCGGCACATCGCGAACAAAGGAGTGGGTGATTACTTCGTCTTTAGCTAGATCAGAAAGTCGTGCGAACTGCTCGGTCATCGTTATTTTGCTCCCTTGTAGTTCGGGTTTTCCCAAATGACGGAACCGCCCTGTCCGAGACCGACACACATAGCAGTGAGGCCGTATTGCACCTCAGGGTGCTGTTCGAACTGCGCGGCGAGCTGGATCATGAGGCGAACACCTGATGACGCAAGGGGGTGCCCCATGGCAATCGCGCCGCCCCACTGGTTGACGCGAGGATCTTCGTCGTCGATGCCGAAGTGATCGAGCAAAGACAGAACCTGCACTGCGAACGCTTCATTGAGCTCAAACAGACCGATGTCGTTAATGGAGAGGCCTGCCTTGCGGAGTGCCTTCTCGGTCGAGGGGATCGGGCCGATGCCCATGATCTCGGGTTCCACGCCGGCGTAGGCGAAACTCACCATGCGCATCTTCGGCTTCAGTCCGAACTCGCGTGCGGCATCCCCACTAGCAATAATGCTTGCGGTTGCCCCGTCGTTGAGCCCTGAAGCATTGCCGGCGGTGATGCGGCCGTGGGAGCGGAAAGGCGTCTTGAGTCCAGCGAGTCCTTCGAGAGTGGTTTCGGGGCGAAGCCCCTCGTCGCGTGTGGCGAGCCCCCAGCCAGCTTCACTCTTTGTCGCAACAGAAATGAGGTCAGGCTGGATGTTGTTGGCTTCGTACGCGGCGGTTGCCCGCTGCTGGCTGCGCAATGCGAAGGCATCGGAACGCGCCTTGGTGAGATGCGGGAAACGGTCGTGCAGCTTCTCTGCGGTATTTCCCATGTTGAGAGCTTCAGGGTCGACAAGCTTCTCCGAGAGAAAACGAGGGTTCGGGTCAACGCCGGAACCCATGGGGTGATGCCCCATGTGCTCGACACCGCCGGCAATAGCAAGGTCGTAGGCGCCGAACGCGATTCCGCCTGCCACGTTGGTGACGGCAGTCATGGCACCAGCGCACATGCGGTCAATGGCGTAGCCAGGAACCGAAGTGGGTAGTCCTGCCAGCAGAGCTGCGCTACGGCCGATAGTGAGACCTTGATCGCCGGTCTGAGTCGTCGCGGCAATCGCGACCTCATCGAAGCGCTCGGTCGGAATCTGCGGGTTACGCTCCAGCAGCCCAATCATCGCCTTGACGACGAGATCATCAGCTCTGGTATTCCAGAACATGCCCTTCTCGCCAGCACGTCCAAATGGAGTACGGACTCCATCTACGAATACAATTTCGGTTTCCTTGGCCACAATGCCTCCACTAAATCCTTGGATATAGCACTGATCCTAGGTGGCCAAGATTGTGGTTTGGAATCCTTTGACTGTTCCTACGACTTGGTGTCGTCGGAGTCCTCAGGCGTTTGGTGGGCTTCAACAAAGGCTTGAGCAATTGACTGTGCAGAAGTGTCAATTTGCCATTGCCGAGCGCCCAACTCCACAAGGGCCACAGCGATACTTTCAGCGGTGACCTCCGCGGGGGGATTCCACGATATGCGCCGCAGATAATCCGGAGTAAGCAGATTCTCGATCGGAATCGCCATCTCCTCTGAGCGCTCAGACATCACGGCGCGTGCAGCCTTGAGCCGAACATCCGCCTCGGGATTTTTGTCGGACCACACTCGTGGAGGAGGAAGCGCATCGCTGGCAACGCGGGACGCGGGGATGTCGGTTGATGCGAGACCCGCTTGGATCGCATCCCACCAACGATCTATTTGAGTACGGCTGGCTCGACCGCTGAACTCTTTCATCGCGGACAGTTGGCGTTTTGACTCCGGAAGGAAGCGTGCGGCCGCGAGGAGAGCAGAATCAGGTACTAGACGACCAGGGGCAGTGTCGACTTCTTGGGCATAGACGTCGCGAGCGAGCCAAAGTTCGCGCGCAATGGCAAGGTTCTTTCCTCCACGAAGGGAGTGCACCCCGCTAAGCCGACGCCATGGTTCGGCGCGCACATTGCTGAGATCCCTGCCCAAGACGGAGTCAAACTCCTGCTGTGCAATGTCATGTTTATCTGCCGAATCAAGCAGATCACCGAGAGCTTCGCGCAGATCGACGAGAAGTTCCACATCGAGGGCCGCGTACACAAGCCAAGCTTGCGGCAGCGGACGCGTCGACCAGTCAGCAGACGAGTGCTCTTTCGCGAGGTGAATTCCGAGCAGATGCTCGACGACAGTCCCGAGTCCAACGCGGGGGAGTCCCGCGAGTCGCGCCCCAAGCTCAGTATCGAACAAGCGAGTGGGGTAAAGGCCGACTTCGCGCAGACACATGAGGTCCTGCGTCGCTGCGTGCAGGATCCACTCTTCGGCGGCGATCACGTCATTGAGCTCGGCAAAATCACCGATCGCTGGCGGGTCGAATAGAAAGGTTCCGGCTCCGCGGCGGTAAATCTGAATCAAGTACGCGCGCTGCGAATACCGGTAACCGCTGGCACGTTCGGCATCGATACCGATGGGGCCATCACCTGCTGCGATGGCTGCCACGGCGGCAAGATAATTCTCCCTATCGTCAATAACAACGACGGGGTCGTGAGGGGCTTGGGTTGCGTGCGACTCACCCTCAGGGGCTGCACTTTCCGGAACGCTACTCACGTCCAACTTTACGGGCCGACAACAGGGTGACTCCTTCAATCGCTGGTGGTAGACCCGCTAACATGCAGACCAATTCACTCCAGCCTTCCACATGTGCGGCCATATTGAGATCTTTCGGGCTCCACGAAGCGCGCAATTCTATCTGCGCGCCATCGGGCTGAGACTCAAGTTCTCCAAAACCGGTAGACAAAATTCGCGTCGCGGTTCCGGAGACTTGATCGTAGGTTGCGCCTCGGCTTCCCAGGGCGTCAACGAGCCACGACCACGTGACTTCACTGAGAAACGGATCGACACCAATCTCTGGTTCAAGTGGTGCTTGAGCGAAACAAATGATTCGAAATTCGCTTTCCCACGCATCCGGAACCTCAGGATCGTACAAGAGCACAAACCGACCGGTTCCCAGATCCGAATCTTCGCCATGACGCACAGGAGTGACGTCCGCAGCTAGGGCAAAAGACCACGGTGCGATCTGAGACGGCGCTGTGATTTCGGTCACAGCCAGCTCCGTGCGCAAGACTGCAGCACGAAGTGACTCAACCGCGGCAGCAAAGGCCGCAGGTGGCGTAGGTCCAGCAGGCGAATCGGGCACGAGTGAAGATTAGGCTTTGGGGGAACGATCGCTAGTGAGGCACGCCGCGTCCCTGCGGCTACGAGACGGAGGTTTTCGGATGCGAGCAGCAGGACGAGTGCGCGTCGTTGCCGGAATAGTCAGCGGAGTCGCGCTTGGTGTGACGGCGATCGGAGTCATAGGGCTGACCTTGAGCGCGGCACTTTCCGTAATGTTTGCGCGAAAGTTGGTGACCCCACCAGGCCGCGCAGAGAGTACGGTGCGGATTCTTGCGTTGGGCGAATCGACCATAGTGCTGACTGCGTCGATCGAAACTCGCGCACCGGGTCGTTTTAGTCTGTGGTTTGCCGACGAAGCCGGGCACGCGCGAATTGGTGCGGTAATTTCGCAAAGCCGGCGGTGGGTAGCGCGCGAGCTGCTCTCGGTTCAATTCGGGCAGCCCAAGGCCGGCGACAACGCCCGAACTAGCGGATGGTTCTATTTGACTCCCGCGGATCTTGGACTCGCGTACTCCGACGTTGTTATCGATACGGAGTTGGGTCCAGCGCCCGCCTGGCATATTCCGGCTGCTGAAGCGACTGCAACGTGGGCGATACATGTTCACGGTCGCGGTGTGCAGAGGCCAGAAACCGTGCGCGCGTTGAAAGAATTCTTCGATGCCGGGCTCACGTCACTCTCAGTGTCGTACCGCAACGATACTGAGGCACCAGATTCTGCTGATCGACGCTACGGTCTCGGCTCGACTGAATATCAGGATGTCGATGCCGCGATCTGCTTTGCTCAGCAGTCGGGTGCCGAGCGAATCATCCTGATGGGGTGGTCGATGGGTGGGGCAACCGTGTTGCAGACGTTGATGCTGTCGGCCAATCGAGCCATGATAATCGGGCTCATTCTCGACTCCCCGGTTATAGCGTGGGGGCCGATTATCGAGTTACATGGAGCGCTCAATCGAATTCCCGCGCCGATCCAAAGCGCGGCGAAGGCACTATTAGGTAGCGAGCAAGCACGGCTCCTCGTCGGCACCGACAACCCGCTCGATCTTCGTGCGATGAACTTTGTCGAACGAGCGGCGGAACTAGACAGACCAATTCTGCTCATGCACAGCTCAGACGATGCTTATGTTCCTGCTGCGCCGTCGCGGGCACTCGCCGAATTACGTCCTGACATTGTGACGTATGAAGAGTTCGAGATCGCCGGTCACACTCGGTTGTGGAACTACGACAGCGAACGGTGGCTGGGCGCGATTCGCGAGTGGCTGAGCATCCAACTAGCTAGTATCGCCAGCGATGAAGCGAGCTCCGACTACGTCACCAGTGCTGCTATTGCCGATGACCCAGATGCGCCTGGGGCGGCCTAAGCGAGGGTCTTTAGGCGGATCTGGCGTTTTGCTCGCGCCAGCATTCCGGTCATTCCGCGCAGCCGGAGCGGGCTCACCGCTTTGGCAAGGCCCAACGTCTGCGGAAAGTCATCAGAAAGACCCAATACTTCGCTCGTGCTGAGCCCGGAAAGGCCCTGCGCCAGAATCGACGCGAAGCCTCGCGTGGTCGGAGCCTCGGGGGGAGCAGTCGCGAACATGTGAACAGTATCGTTTTCGACTTCGATGAAGATGAAAACAGGGGACTGGCATTCCTCAACCCGCTCGAATAGATCGGGATGATCGCGATACCGGTCCGGCAGCTCCGGCAATTCGTTGGAAAACTCTAGGAGAAGCTGCAGCTGATCCCGAAGCTCAAGGCTCAAAAAATCGTCACGGATTTCAGCCAGTTGGGTCGGGATCTGCTGCTCGCTCATCGATTAAGTCTAACGCGAAGGAACGTCGCCCGGCTCAGTTCCGATAGCGATGGGAACCCGCACGAGAGAGCCCCACTCGGTCCAGGAACCGTCGTAGTTGCGAACGTTCGGGAACCCCATCAGGTAGTTCAGAACGAACCACGTGTGACTGGAGCGCTCACCGATACGGCAGTAAGCAACGATGTCGTCACCGTCATTGAGGCCAGCACCGTCGCGGTAGATCGTGTTGAGTTCAGACAGCGGACGGAACGTGCCATCTTCGGCAACAGCCTTTGACCATGGCACACTCTGAGCACTTGGAATGTGACCGGCGCGAAGAGCGCCTTCCTCCGGGTAGCCAGGAACTGTGGTGCGTGCGCCGCTGTATTCCTCAGGTGAACGGACATCGACGAGCGGGTTGCCGAGGTGCGCGAGCACGTCATCGCGGAAAGCGCGGATGACGGAGTCTTCGCGCTCCACAATCGGGTACTCGGTCGGCGTTGGAGACGGAACCTCGAGCGTGTACTCGCGGCCGTCCGCTTCCCACTTTGCTCGTCCGCCATCCATCAGCCGAACGTCTTCGTGGCCGAAGAGCGTAAAGACCCACAGGGCATAGGCAGCCCACCAGTTGGTCTTGTCGCCGTAGATCACCACGGTGCTGTCGCGCGAGATACCGCTGCGAGACATGAGCTCGGCGAAGCCTTCACCGTCGATGTAGTCGCGGGTGACGGGGTCGTTCAGGTCGGTGTGCCAGTCGATTTTGACGGCGCCGCGGATGTGACCGGTCTCGTACAGGAGAACATCTTCATCTGATTCCACGACGACGAGTCCTGGTTCGCCGAGGTGTTCTTCAACCCACTGAGCAGACACCAAGCGTTCAGGGTGGGAGAACTCAGAGAATTGAGGGGCCGGGTCGCGTTCGATAGTCATAGCTACCTCCGATTGTGAATGGAAAAACTGGCGCGGGCTTCAAACTAAGCTTGATTAGTCCCTTGCCCAAGAAAATTACGCATTCGCCGCTGATTACACCGCGTTGCCGTAAGACTGCGAAACATAACCGAGGCTGAGAATGAGCGCTACTGCGCCTACGACTCCTGAGCGTCTAGTCGATCGTATCCCGTCATTGACCGGAGCGCAGATGCTTGCCGAATTGGTGCCACCCCGCCAATTCACCGGAGCGACTTTAGATTCCTATCGGCCAGACCGGGATTACCAGTCTCAAGGCGCTGCCGTTGCCGCCATGCGCAATTTTTCGGCCGCGACAAAGCAGGGTGGTGGGCTGTTTTCGCGCAAGAAAGCTCCTGCAGCCAAACCGGGAATCTACTTAGACGGCGGTTTCGGGGTTGGCAAGACTCATTTGCTGGCCGCTTTGTGGCATCAGATGTCTGGTCGAAAGTACTTCGGCACTTTTATCGAATACACGGCCTTGGTCGGCGCGCTCGGTTACGCCCCGGCGGTTCAGCTACTGAAGGGTGCTTCGCTGGTCTGCATCGACGAATTCGAACTCGATGATCCGGGCGATACCCGTCTGATTTCTCGGCTTCTGTCTGAGCTGGTGGCCTCAGGCACGAAGATTGCGGCAACATCTAACACCCCACCAAACGCTCTCGGCGAAGGTCGGTTTGCTGCTCAAGACTTCTTGAGAGAGATCGACTCGCTCTCCGCCAAATTTGAGACTATTCGCATCGACGGGCTCGACTACCGCCGCCGCGACACTGGGGCGCATGCGATTGCGGTCGATGACGCGGCAGTGGAAATAGGCAAGGTTGCGGGCACGGTAACTTTGGACAGCTTTGATGAGGTGCTCAAGCACCTCTCTGGTGTGCATCCCTCTCGCTACGTAAAACTCATTGAGGGAATCGACGCGATTGGGCTGACGGGCGTGCATCCGTTTAAGAACCAGACGGATGCTCTGCGGTTCGTTGCCTTTGTCGATCGGCTCTACGACGCTCAAGTGCGTATTTATGCCGAGGGAACTGCTCTAGATGACGTCTTTCCCGACGACATGCTTGCCGGCGGGTACAGCAAGAAATATTTGCGCGCAGTCTCTCGTCTCATCGCGCTGACGTCTAACGCGACTTAGGCCAGATTTGCGACTAATCGCGATGAACGTCAGTGGTCGCGAGTGGTTCTTGCCTTAGCCATTGCGTCGATGCCCGACAAGGCATAAGACTATGCCCGGGGAGGTTCACTGTGGCGGAAGAATTAGCGGCGGCGACCATTGGGGTTATTGCTCTTGCGGTTCTGTTGTCGGCGCTAATCGTTCTGTACGCGCCAATTTTACCCGCAGCCTCGTGGGCCCGGGTTATGTCAGAGTCTCTCGCCTGTGCGGCTCCCGGTGTCGTTGCCTGGTTGGTTCTAGGCCCGATCATGTCTACGAGCCTCAGGCTGATCATGATGCCGTCACTTGCTCTGCTCGGAGGAATCTGCTGTTACTTGGTGACCCTTGTCGCGAGGAGTGCGGGGGCGCCCTTTGGGCGAAGTCTGGCCTACAGCGCGATCTGGGCCATTGGCGTGTTCGTGCCAACCGCAATTCGCACCTTCGAACCCTTCGATGCAACCTCCCCTTTCGGGCTGAGCCCTATCGATCACGGCGGTGCACTCGTCATGAGCGTTGCGGTCGGCGCCGGAATGCTGGCAGTCCTGTTCGTGGAACGAAAAACCCTTATTCGTGGCCCTCGGATGCTTGTGCCCATTCCCTTGGGAGCCGTCGCTCTTACGGCCGTCGTGGCATCCTGGATCGTTTGGCTAGTCGGTGCTGAGTTTGCTGTTGATGATGTGGTGGGCCTGATCTTGGTCAATGGAATGGTGAGTGCCGTTGCTGGCGCTTGCGGGTGGATAGCCGTTCAGTGGATCGGTCATGGGGTGATCAGCCTCAAATCGCTCGCGGGAGGCCTCGTGAGCGGCCTTATCGCGGTTACCGCAGGCGCGCCGCTATTCACCCCGGTATCGGCCGCGGTGGCGGGTTTGATCGCGGGAGCTGTGGCCAGCGTCTTCACGGTGCGACGTGGCTCGCCTTTGGGAAATCTATTGCGATTCCTCGTCAACACGCACTTACTCGGCGGCGGCCTCGGGGTTGTGTCGCTCGGCGTGCTTGCGACCGGTTCGGGTTTTCTCTTCACAGGGCAGACCACAATTTTTCAGGATCAAGCTTTGAGCGTTATTGCGACCGCGAGCTACTCGTTTGTGGTTTCGTCAGGATGCTGGTGGCTGCTGAGCAAGGTCGGCAGGCGTGAGCTGATTGTCAGCGCTCCTGTTCTCGCCGAGAAGTGATCGCGTGAGAAGCGTCGCGCCGGCCAGAGCCGCGGGCATTGCGATCACAGCTCCGAACGGGATCAGGAACACGAGATAGGTGGCTGCTCCTAGCCCTAGCGACTGTGCCCGCGACCCCCGCAGCGCCCGTCGCCGGGCAGTGAGGTGCATGCCCCGGGATTCGAAGGGGATGTTGGCAAGTTCGACGACCAACAGCCAGCCTCCGAGGATGGCGCCAGAGGTCGCCGCGAGAATCGTGCCGATGACGGGAACAAAGCCAAGCGCGAACACAAGAAGCGCTAGGCCAACGGTGGGAATGAGCACGCGTACGCCTTCCCCCAGACCGCGCCGTGTATCTCGCCAGAACCCCTGAGACGGCGGTGATGGAGGTGAACCGTGGAGCGAATCGACGTGATTGGCGATTTTGCGGTAAAAGGCGTCTCCGACCATAAGCGTCACGGTCGTGTAGGTATTCACGATGACCAGGATGCTCGCGAGGAGTAGCGCCAATCCGGCGGCGAACCGAATCGCACCGCGGGGGAGTTCATCCCAGTCGTCGGCGAATGGGGTAAGAAAGCTTGCTATCGGCTCGATAGCAACGGCAAGAGTGATTACTAGTGCGATCGCAATTGCGCCAACGATGGCGGCGGGAATCATGCCGAGGAACATGAGGCGGGGTGCCGTGATCCAGATGCGAAAACCGCGGAAGAGGAACCCAACGCCACGGAAAAAGTCGCCTAATGCGCGTGGCTTGGTGGGCTGTGTTGACGCCATTCCCCAAGATTAGCTGGTGATTGGATGCTCGCGCGTGCTGTCGTCGCTCCCCGGAACTGCGGCTTGGCCGGGCTCAGGTTCGCGGTAGCTCTCAGCGTTGGTCGGTGGGCGATACCGGACTCGAACCGATGACCTCTTCCGTGTGAAGGAAGCGCGCTACCAACTGCGCCAATCGCCCTGCAAAGCAATCCTCCCATATCTTCACGACACGCTTGCAACCGGATTGGCTCTCAACGCAGACTTCGTATACAGTCATCTAGCAAGCGAAAACGGGTAGCCGAATAGCTTGCAAATGCGGATGTGGCGCAGTGGTAGCGCATAACCTTGCCAAGGTTAGGGTCGCGAGTTCGAATCTCGTCATCCGCTCAAGTGGGAAGTGTCAGCCTCGCTGACACTTTCCATGTGCGGTGGAGTGGCCGAGAGGCGAGGCAGCGGCCTGCAAAGCCGTATACGCGGGTTCAAATCCCGTCTCCACCTCGTTACGAGTTTCTTGTAGCTGAAGTGACTATAACTAAAAAGCATGAGCGATTGGCGCAGCGGTAGCGCGCTTCCCTGACACGGAAGAGGTCGCTGGTTCGATCCCAGTATCGCTCACCGATGAAGCCCCGGTTCGCCGGGGCTTCTGCTTTTAACGTCCCTCATCATGTGGCTTTCGCCCACTGAGGCTCGCTGCACAGCGTGCCTCCCTATTACGCGCTGCAAGTAGACAAATATAGGGCTATGGGGAATGTGACGGAACCGTCTAAACAGAGTGAAGCGTTTGTCAGACTGTTGCTCGACGAGGGGTTGGCGACGCCAGAGCGCATCACTGAGGCCCGGAAAGTTAAGGCGCGTTCAGGGGTTCACATTGACCAAACACTGGCAAGTCGCGGTCATCTCGATGATGCGACTCTTGTGGATGTAATTTCTCGAGTCTGGGGTATTGACCGTGCCGAAATGTCTCAAGTCGATGGTGATTTCGCACGCCAGTGGAGCGGGCAACTTTTCATCGCTGAGAATTGGATGCCTGTCCGTGAGCTTCCGGACGGTCGCGCGCTCGTCGCGACAGCACGTGTGCCAGATGCGGAACGTGCTGAGCTAATTTCGGCGACGCTCGGCAAAGATGTCATGTTTGTCGCGGCGACATCCGCTCAGATCTGGCACGCGATTCTCGATGTATTCGGATCACAAATTGCCGATCAGGCAGCAAACGAGCTCTGGAATAGGAATCCGGTGCTGTCTGCACGCACTGTCGCATCGCGCGGCCAAACAATCGGGTTTCTCATCCTCCTGATTGTGTTTGTGATTGCGCTCATACTTTGGCCGGCGGCAACGGTGATCACCATGATCGCGATCACGAGTCTTGTTTTTCTTGCGGGAACCGCGTTTAAGTTCTTTATCTCGCTGCGGGGAGCGCGATTCGATCTGGTCGAGCGCGTCTCTGATAGCGAAGTTGACGCACTCAATGACGATGAGCTGCCCCGCTACACCGTTCTTGTCCCGGTGTTCAAAGAAGCAAACATCGTTGCCCAGTTGGTGAGGAACCTTGGTGACATTGATTGGCCAACCAATCGCCTCGAGGTCTTCGTGCTGATTGAGGAATCCGACGACGAGACAAGAGCAGCGTTCGAAGCGAGCTCACCGCCCGATCACTTTCAGATCATCACGATCCCGGCCGGGCATCCTCAGACAAAACCTCGGGCGTGCAACGTCGGATTGTTCTTTGCGACAGGGGACTACCTCGTGATCTTCGATGCCGAGGACACTCCTGAGCCCGACCAGCTGAAGAAGGCGTACATATCGTTCCAGCGTGGTGGCGAGAAGACGGTGTGTATTCAGGCGGCGCTGAACTATTTCAACGCTCGCGAGAACGTGCTCACGCGGATGTTCTCTCTCGAGTATGGCTACTGGTTCGACTACATGCTGTCTGGTCTTGATTCGCTTGACCTTCCGATTCCGCTCGGTGGCACCTCGAACCACTTCCGCACCGAGGCCTTAAAGAGTCTCGGAGGTTGGGACCCCTATAACGTCACGGAGGACGCCGATCTGGGCATCCGGGCTAGCGCACTCGGCTATCGCGTCGGGGTCGTGAACTCGGCAACCATGGAAGAGGCAAACAAGTCCATTCCCAATTTCATTCGGCAACGAAGTCGGTGGATCAAGGGTTACATGCAGACCACGCTGGTGCACGCGCGCCGACCAGTAGCACTTCTGCGGGAAATTGGTTTCTGGCGATTTTGCAGTTTCGTTCTGCTGATCGCGGGGACTCCGGCAACATTCTTGGGAGTGCTGCCGTTCTATATCCTCACGCTACTTTCGCTTGTGCTGCCCACTGAGTTTGTCGGCCAATTCTTTCCCGTTTGGCTTCTGTGGGTGTGTTTCCTCAACTTCATCATCGGGAGTTCGATCATGGTGTATCTATCGATGATGGGGCCGTACAAGAGGGGAACGTTCGCTCTAGTCCCGTGGGCACTTCTGAATCCGCTGTATTGGGTCTTGCACTCGATTGCGTCGTACAAGGCGCTGTGGCAGCTCATCACCAAGCCGCATTACTGGGAGAAGACGGAGCATGGCCTCACGACCCAGAGCAATCATGAGTGAGCTGCTGACGAACCCCCGTGCTCTTCGTATTGCACCGCGCCCACCGCGCACTCGCCTCGATAGCTGGCCTCGACGTGCTCCTCGACGCTGGACATTGCGCGGACTGTTTGCTCTTCCCTACGTGGTTTTCGCGCTCGTCGTAGCAGCACTCGGTGCGGCAGGCTCTCCCAATGCCACTCTTGTGGCTCGGGCGTCACAGATCGAGTGGAACCGGGCAGACGCGCAATGGTTGGGCGACATTTTTCCGCCAATAAGCACGTTGCTCGCTGGCTTCGTACCTGGTGGCGCACTTTCGCTCTCCATCATCGGAGCGTTGAGTGCTGGCATCTTCCTGCAGAAACTCGTTGAAATCATGGTGCAGCGCCGTTTTGCGCGCTCAACCATCGTGATTCTGATGATGGCCCTCGCGCTGAATCCGCTCTTTTTCTACAATGCGACCCAGAATTATTCTGCCTTCCTCGGACTCTTACTCTTTGGGCTTGGGCTCTCGCACATTGTTCGATTCATAGCCTGGGGCAATACGGAGTCCGGTTTCCGTGTTGGGATCTACTTCATGGTGGCGGTCCTTACCGACGTGACAGCACTGGTCTACGTCACGGCCGCTGCACTGTCCGCACCGTTCTTGCGCCATCGTCGAGTTGGAGTGGTCGGTGCGCGGCGCGCAAATGCCCTCGTTATCCTCTATCCAGCAGCTTCGGCGCTGGTGTCGCTTGCCGTATTGAACGCGCTGTTTCTCGGCCGCCCCTTTGCCGGCGCAACACAATCAGCATTCTCCGGTTTTGGCGATCGACTCGTTGTCGTCGGGGAGTTCTTCGCCACGACAGAGGGGCTCATCGTGATCGCGCCATTGCTCAGCGCTTGGCTGGTCGCGTTGATCGTTCGTCGACCCGGCGCCATCATTATTTCGACGCTCGTGTTTGCCGCGTTCATCGTGGGCTTCGCACTCGGACTCCTTCCCAGCGGCTCGACCGGCAACATTTTTATGGCGATGACGCTTTTGGCCATCGCGCTGATCCCTACTGCTCGCAGCGCGAGGGGCACAGCGATGATTGCCCTCGTTGGTGTTCTTCAGCTCATCATCGGATGGGCGACAGCGTTGACAAGCACCGCGTTCGCGCTCTGGGCGAGTCAAATCGTTAGCGGCTAGAAAATTGAGTGACACGCACGCTTCCGTATCGCCGCTAAAGTTGTGACGTGAGTAAGACTGGATTCGACCTATTTACCGACCGCAACGTCGTCGCCATGCGCGTCAACGGTGAGCTGAAAGACCTCGCCGCGACGGTGACCGACACGGATGAGGTCGAGGCTGTCACTATTGACTCGCCTGATGGCCTCAACATCTTGCGCCATTCTGCCGCGCACGTCGCAGCTCAGGCTATTCAGACGATCAATCCTGAGGCGAAGCTCGGTATTGGTCCACCGGTGACGGATGGTTTCTACTACGACTTTGACGTTGAGGAACCGTTCACTCCTGAAGACCTCAAAGCCATCACTAAGGCAATGGATCGCATCATCCGTCAGGGTCAACGCTTTCAGCGTCGTGTCGTGACTGAGGCTGAAGCCCGGGAAGAGCTAGCCAACGAGCCGTACAAGCTCGAACTGATCGGCCTCAAAGGCGCTGTCGCCGAGGGCGATGCTGACGCTGACAACGAGTCAGTCGAGGTCGGCGGCGCCGAGCTCACCATTTACGACAACGTCGATGGCAAGACTGGCGAGGTCTACTGGAAAGATTTGTGCCGCGGGCCGCACCTTCCCAACACTCGCATGATCGGCAACGGGTGGTCACTCACGCGTACTGCTGCCGCATATTGGCGCGGTTCGGAAAAGAACAAGCAACTGCAGCGCGTCTATGGCACGGCATGGCCGACCAAAGATGAGCTTCGTGAATACCAGGCGCGTCAAGAAGAGGCATTGAAGCGCGATCATCGCAAGCTCGGTGCTGAACTAGATCTCTTTTCGTTCCCTGACGAAATCGGTTCTGGCCTTGCAGTCTTTCATCCCAAGGGCGGCATCATCCGTCACGAGATGGAAAACTACTCCCGAACTCGCCACTTGCAGGAGGGCTACTCCTTCGTCAACACCCCTCATATTACGAAAGAGGCGCTGTTCGAGACTTCCGGCCACTTGGGCTGGTATAAAGACGGCATGTTCCCACCGATGCACCTCGACGAGGCACGCAACGAGGAAGGCGAAATTACTCGTCAGGGTGCTGACTACTACCTCAAGCCCATGAACTGCCCGATGCACATTCTGATTTACAAGTCGAGCGGCCGTTCGTACCGCGACCTTCCGATGCGCCTCTTCGAATTCGGCACGGTGTACCGCAATGAGAAGTCCGGGGTTATTCACGGGCTGACTCGCGTGCGTGGACTCACCATGGATGACGCCCACATTTTTACGACAAAAGAGGGGATGAAGGCTGAGCTCACTAACACCCTCAACTTCGTGCTCTCTCTGTTGCGGGATTATGGCCTCACAGACTTCTATCTTGAACTGTCAACGAAGGATCCTGAGAAGTACGTCGGCGACGACGACGTCTGGGACGAAGCGACGCAGACGCTTGCCGAGGTGGCCGAAGAGTCGGGGCTCGAGCTTGTTCCTGACCCGGGCGGGGCCGCGTTCTATGGGCCTAAAATCTCGGTTCAGGCCCGCGATGCCATTGGGCGCACCTGGCAGATGTCTACCGTGCAGCTCGACTTCAACCTTCCGGAACGCTTCGATCTGGAGTACACAGCTGCGGATGGTTCACGCCAGCGTCCCGTCATGATTCACCGCGCGCTGTTCGGTTCGATCGAACGGTTCTTTGGCGTACTCACCGAGCACTACGCTGGGGCGTTCCCCGTCTGGCTCTCGCCGGTGCAAGTCGTCGGCATCCCTGTCGCTGAAGCCTACGAGGAGTACTTGGGCGACGTCATCGCCCAGCTCAAGGCCCTCGGCGTCCGCGCCGAGTTGGATGCCTCGAGTGAGCGGATGCAGAAGAAGATCCGCACGCACACCAAATCGAAGATCCCGTTCCAACTCATCGCTGGTGAGCAGGACCAAGCTGCGGGTTCCGTGAGCTTCCGTTTCCGTGATGGAACTCAGGAGAATGGCATCCCGATTGCGGACGCCGTGGCACGGATTACGAGCGCGATCGCGACACGAGCCCAGGTCTAGCTCGTGCGTGACTATGACGGTTCTGAGTTGCCCGCGGGGGAGTCGAGTGCTGACTTCGCCGCGGTTCCAGATTCCTTCCAGCGATTGTGGACGCCGCATCGCATCGCGTACATCATGGATCAGACTCAACCGGAGAAGGACGATTGTCCGTTCTGTGTCGCACCGACTCTGGATGACGAGAAGGCCTTGATCGTTGCGCGAGGCACCCACGCTTACGTACTCCTGAATCTCTTCCCTTATAACAGTGGCCACCTTTTGGTGTGTCCTTATCGCCACGTTCCCCTTTATGACGAGGCGACGGATGAGGAAACCGCGGAGATCGCGTCACTTACTCAGACGGCAATGCGGGTACTTCGCGAAACGTCGAAGGCGCACGGCTTTAATATCGGAATGAACCAGGGTGCACTGGCAGGCGCGGGCATCGCGAATCATTTACATCAGCATGTGGTTCCTCGCTGGGCAACGGATTCAAACTTTTTCCCGATTGTTGCTGGCACGAAAGCAATTCCTCGCTTGCTCGGTGAGGTGCGAGATGAACTCGCGAAGGCGTGGCCCGCGAACCACTGAGTTCAAATTGGCTGCATTCTTTCGCGGCATCCAGACTTAGCGTTGTAGCTATGAGCGAGAAAACTTCTTCGAACGAATCAGGTACGAACCGCGTGAAGCGCGGACTGGCAGAAATGCTCAAAGGCGGCGTCATTATGGATGTCGTCAATGCCGAGCAGGCAAAGATTGCTGAGGATGCTGGCGCGGTGGCCGTTATGGCTCTTGAGCGCGTCCCTGCCGACATCCGTTCGCAGGGCGGCGTAGCCCGCATGAGCGACCCTGACTTGATCGATGGCATCATCGCCGCTGTTTCCATCCCGGTAATGGCCAAGGCCCGCATCGGTCACTTCGTCGAGGCTCAGGTTCTTCAAGCTCTCAAGGTCGATTACATCGACGAGTCTGAGGTGCTGAGCCCGGCTGATTACGTCAACCACATTGATAAATGGAACTTCGATGTTCCCTTCGTCTGTGGTGCAACGAACCTGGGGGAGGCGCTGCGTCGCATCACCGAGGGAGCGGCCATGATCCGCTCAAAGGGTGAAGCAGGCACTGGCGACGTTTCTGAAGCGACTAAGCACATCCGCACCATCAAGGGTCAGATCAACGAGCTTCGGTCGAAGAGCGTAGACGAGCTGTATGTTGCCGCGAAAGAGCTTCAGGCTCCATATGAACTTGTCCGCGAAATTGCCGAGACCGGCAAACTCCCCGTCGTACTCTTCACCGCTGGTGGAGTAGCGACTCCGGCTGATGCTGCTCTGATGATGCAGCTCGGTGCTGACGGAGTCTTCGTCGGATCAGGAATCTTCAAGTCCGGCAATCCGGCACAGCGCGCAGCGGCAATCGTGAAGGCAACGACGTTCTTCGACGACCCCAGCGTGATCGCTGCGGCATCGCGCGGACTCGGCGAAGCAATGGTTGGCATCAACGTGTCTGACCTTGCGGCGCCTCACCGTCTCTCTGAGCGTGGCTGGTAGTCAGTCGGTCGATCAACTCCCGATCGGGGTACTCGCTCTGCAAGGCGATTTTCGTGAGCATCTGCACGTGCTCCAGCAGCTCGGTGAGTCCGCAGTCGCGGTCAAAACTCCTGAGCAGTTGGAGCGCGTTGCTGGCCTGATCATTCCTGGTGGCGAGTCAAGTGTGATCGACAAGCTCTCTAGGCTCTATGGCCTCTTCGATCCGATTCGCTCGGCCATCGCGAGCGGTTTGCCCGTGTATGGCACGTGCGCCGGGTTGATCATGCTCGCGGATACCGTGCGTGACTCGATTGAGGGCCAGCAGTCTTTTGGCGGTCTTGACGTTGTCGTGCGCCGTAATGCTTTCGGTTCGCAGACTGACTCATTTGAGACCGATCTGGTCGTGCCCGAATTGGGCGAAACACCAGTGCACGCCATCTTTATCCGTGCGCCCGTTGTAGAAACTGTCGGACCGCTGGCGCGGGCATTGGCAACTCTCGAAGACGGACGTGTCGTCGCTGTGGAGCAGGGAAACCTCTTAGGCACCTCTTTTCACCCCGAGATCACTGGCGATACCCGTTTTCACGAGTACTTCATCTCACGGGTGCGCGCACGCCCCTGATTCCTGCATCATGGGGGAATGCAACTCTATGCAGATCACCCCGCCCGCCGCGCCCGGCAAATAGTCGCTGATGTGCTCTCGCTCACATTCATCCTTGTCTGGATCGCGCTCGGGGTGTGGGTTTATCAGCTCATTGCTGCGTTCCAAGAGCTGGGTGTCCAGATGCAAGACGCGGGAGCTGGATTCCGGTCGACGATGGTTGAGCTGGGGGACACCCTCGGTTCCGTTCCTCTGATCGGCTCTGGCATCCGGACACCGTTTGATGGGGCGAGTGAGGCCGGCGCGGCGTTGGAAGCTGCAGGTCAGAGCCAGCAGGAGTCTGTATTGACCGCAGCGATGGCAATTGGTGTTTTCATTGCGGCAGTGCCAGTCGCGCTCATTCTGCTTGTGTGGTTGATCCCACGCATTCGATTTGCGAAGAGAGCTGGCGAGGCCAAACGACTCTTGACGACTCCCGGCGGTGCAGATCTGCTGGCGCTGCGTGCGCTCGCCACTCAGCGACTGCCCGCCTTGGCCCGAGTGTCTGCGGCTCCAGCGGCGGAATGGAGGGCGGGCAACTCAGGAACGATTGCGCTCCTCGCACAGCTCCAACTCACCGATCTTGGGGTTCGCGCAACTCTCCGAGAACAGTAGAGCGGGGATTCGCGCAGGCGAGGAGGCGTCTCGCCTTGTAGAATGGGGCTCATGTCAGGGCATTCAAAATGGGCAACCACAAAACACAAGAAGGCGATTACTGATTCTCGCCGCGCGAAGTCGTTCGCGAAACTAATCAAGAATATTGAGGTCGCCGCCAAAATTGGTGGAGCCGACCTTTCGGGCAACCCGACTCTTGTCGACGCCATTCAAAAGGCGAAGAAGACCTCGGTACCCAACGACAACATCGATCGTGCTGTGAAGCGTGGCTCCGGTCAACTTGGCGATGCTATTGAGTACCTCAACATTATGTACGAAGGCTACGGGCCCAACGGTGTAGCCCTTCTGGTGGAGTGCCTCACCGACAATAAGAACCGTGCTGCGGCGGATGTCCGCACGATCATGAGTCGCAATGGCGGTTCTCTCGCAGACCCCGGCAGCGTCGCTTACAACTTCGAACGCAAGGGCGTTATCTCGATCACGAAGACTGAGGGCGTCACTGAAGACGACATCCTTCTGGCTGTGCTCGATGCCGGTGCCGAAGAGGTCAAAGACCACGGAGAAGGCTTCGAAGTCATCACCGACACCGCGCACCTCGTTCAATCTCGCGATGCCCTTCAGAGCGCAGGGATTGATTACGACTCGTCAGAAGCAGAGTTTGTGCCGAACCTCACCATCGAAGTTGATGCAGACACCGCTCGAAAGGTTCTTCGACTCATTGAAGCGCTCGAAGAGTCAGATGATGTTCAGAACATCTACTCGAATTTCGACATCACGCCTGAGGTGCAGGCCGAACTCGACGAGGACTAGTCGGTGACACTTCGCGTGATCGGGATCGATCCCGGTCTCACGCGATGCGGCATCGGGGTCGTGGATGTCGCGCCGAATCGTCGGGCGACGCTCGTGCACGTCGGTGTGGTGCGCACGCCGCCAGACATGGAGCTTGAGCAGCGATTACTGGCGATCGGCGAGGGTATCGATGCGGTCATCGCCGAATTCGCTCCGCAGCAACTCTCTCTTGAGCGTGTTTTCGCCCAGAACAATCTGAGTACGGTCATGGGAACAGCTCAGGCAAGTGGAGTCGCGATGTTTATCGCTGCTCGTCGCGGGCTCTCCGTAACCCTGCATACTCCGACTGAAGTGAAGCTGGCCATTACGGGATACGGCGGTGCCGAGAAAAAACAGGTTGGCGCGATGGTCGCCCGAGTTCTCGGGCTCGCTGAGGCACCGAAACCGGCGGATGCTGCTGACGCTTGCGCTCTGGCAATTTGCGGTGCCTGGAAGGGTGGACCTGGTTTCGTTCCTGTCCCCGCCTCTGCCCATGCCGGCGATTCCTTCCCGCGCGGCGCGGCAGCCAGTTCATCAGGCTTGACCCCGGCGCAGGAGGCGTGGCGGTCAGCCGAGAAGTCGGCGGGTGCTCGTAGGCTGAAGCCATGATTTCTTCCCTTCGTGGCACCGTTCTCGCCGCGGTCGGAACCTCGGTCGTTATCGAGGTCGGGGGAGTGGGGCTCAGCGTGAGCGTCACTCCCGAACATGCACTTTCCGTTCGCGTCGGCAGTGAAACTCACGTGCAGACTGCGTTAATAGTTCGCGAAGACGACCTGTCGCTCTTCGGCTTTCGCACGCTAGACGAACTCAACGCTTTTAGCTTGTTGCGCGGCGTAACCGGTGTCGGGCCCAAGAGTGCCATGGGCGTTCTCGCTGCTCTCTCCCCGGAGGAGATTGCCCGGGCCGTAGTAGCAGAAGACGATTCAGCCTTTCGGAAGGTTTCTGGCATTGGTCCGAAAACCGCAAAACTTATTGTCCTCAACCTCGCGGGAAAGCTGTTTGTGACCGCACCCCAATCTGGCGCTGCGCCCATCATTGCCACGCCGGTTTCTGAGAGCGTCTCAATGGCGCTGCAAGGGCTTGGCTGGTCTGAGAAGCTCGCTCGCCCCGCCGCCGAAGCAGCCTTCAGCGAGGCCGCGGAGGCGGATAGGGCAGACACGCAAGCGATCCTGCGGCGTGCGCTACTTCTCGTAGGCTCTCAAGTTGGCAAGGTTGGCTCGTAATGGACGATAACGACGACGTCGTAGCGAACCCCGGCGTCGAGTCTGAAGCCGAGCTCGCCTTCGAGGGCGCGCTCCGCCCCAAGTCTCTCGATGAATTCGTTGGCCAACAAAAAGTGCGCGGTCAACTGCAGCTGCTCTTGCGTGCAGCAGCGATGCAAAACCGTACTGCCGACCACATTCTCTTGGCGGGCCCTCCCGGACTCGGAAAAACAACTCTGGCGATGATCGTCGCGCACGAAAGTAATCGTCCGCTCCGAATGTCGAGCGGTCCCGCAATTCAGCATGCTGGCGATCTTGCTGCGGTGTTGTCGTCGCTGTTGCCAGGCGAGGTGCTCTTCATCGACGAGATCCACCGGATGGCTCGTTCGGCTGAAGAAATGCTCTATCTCGCGATGGAAGACTTTCGAATCGACATCATGGTCGGTAAAGGGGCCGGAGCGACATCCATCCCGCTCGATATCGCCCCGTTCACGCTGGTAGGAGCCACAACTCGCTCCGGACTCTTGCCTAATCCGCTTCGAGATCGGTTCGGTTTTACCGCCCATCTTGAGTTCTATGATGAGCCCGAACTCGAAGAGGTGCTGGTGCGCGCTGCTACCATGCTCGAACTCGAGATTGAACGAGAAGCGATTGCGGAGATTGCCGGCCGTTGCCGGGGCACTCCACGAATCGCCAACCGCCTGTTGCGACGAGTCCGAGACTTCGCCCTCGTACACGACATTCCCGCTTCTCGGGAGGCCGTTCGTGCGGCACTGGAACTCTACGATGTCGACGAACGCGGTCTCGACCGTCTCGATCGTGCCGTAATGCAGACCGTTCTTTCCCGGTTCGACGGGGGACCAGTTGGGCTCAGTACACTCGCGGTTTCTGTTGGCGAGGAGGCTGAAACTGTCGAATCGGTTGTCGAGCCGTTTCTCGTTCGCATTGGGTTGCTATCGCGTACTCCACGCGGCAGAGTTGCCACCCGGGCAGCCTGGGAACACTTCGAAATGGCTCAGCGGAATTCGGCCCTCCCGAACGATGAACTATAGTTTTACTGGCTTAGCACGCGCCTCAGCTTGAGCGCCAGGCCCACAGACCACCGAAAGGTATCGTTATGAACGACCAATTTCTCTCAATCGCGATGTTCGCAGTTCTCGGCATCCTTATTTTCTTCATGTTCCGCAACAGCCGTAAGCGCAAAGCGCAGATGGCTACGCTTCGTGATCAGATGATTCCCGGCGTCGAGGTCATGACAAACTTCGGACTCTTCGGCACGCTCATCACGATGGACAATGCCAAGAACGAGGCAGAGATCGAGATCAGCTCTGGCGTCATCGTCAAGGTGCACAGTCAGACCATCGCGAAGATCGTCACCGAAGACGAGGTTGTTGAAGGCGCACCGCGCTCGGTTGAAGAAGCAATGGAAATCGCCAACCGCGAAGCTGCGGAGCGCGACGGCGTCGAGTCTGGTGACGAGACCTCCGAAGCTGCAACGGAGCCCGAATTTGGCGAGGTTGCTGACACAAAGTCGGCTAGTTCGACCGAAGGCAAAAAGGCGTCCGAGTAACCCACTAGTGTTGAGAGTCGCTCCTTCCGAGGGCGATTGTCCAACGGCGTGCACTTCTGCATTGCTCTGTTAAGAAAGCTGAGTCAAATAGGTGGCAAGAACAACCCCTGTGAAAAACGCGTGGCGAGCCATCGTCTGGCTCACAGCACTCACGTTGGGGCTCACCGTTTTGATCGGTGCTGGCTCCCTAGCCGGTGAGGCCTCGTGGACGCCGAAGCTCGCTCTTGACCTTGAGGGCGGAACGCAAATCGTTCTCGCGCCTCAGCTCGAGAGTGGCCAGACGGTAACTCGTGAGCAGCTCAACCAGGCAGTGTCGATTATTCGCGACCGCGTCGATGCGAGTGGCGTCTCGGAATCCGAGATCACCACTCAAGGTGCGAGCAATGTTGTGGTTTCGCTTCCCGGCGTTCCTGATGAAGAGACGCTCAACCGCATTCAGTCGTCAGCAAAGCTTGAGTTCCGCCCAGTGTTGTACACCGAGGTTGCCTCGACCGCGACCGCTGAAGAGACGCCGGATCCAGCAGACGCTGAGGACGGTACGACTCCAACGCCAGAGCCGACATTGGCGACAACACCGACTGCTACTCCCACCGATGCCAGCGACTTGAATTGGATTACCGAGTCGCTTTTCGACGAGTACAGCAACTTCGAGTGCGCGTCGCTCGATAACTTCAGCGTTGCTCCGTCTGATGAACCGTTGATCACGTGTGAAGCGGATGGCTCCTTCAAGTACATCCTCGGCCCCGTAGAGGTAGAGGGCAGCACGATTTCCGACGCCAGTAGTGGTTTGGTCTCGAGCTCGCAGGGCGTAAGCACCGGAGAATGGGGCGTGTTCCCCACGTTCGATGCCGAAGGCACCAAGGCTGTCGCAGCGATGACAACTCGTCTGTTCGGATTCGATAACACTGACCCGCGCAACCGCTTCGCCATCGTTCTCGACGGCCAAGTAATTTCAGCGCCGACTACTCAAGGAATCATCACCGGCGGAAATCCTCAAATATCCGGTAGCTTCACGCAAGAGACCGCTGAGGTTCTCGCCGACCAGTTGAAATTCGGTGCACTGCCGATTGGCTTTGAGGTGCAGAGCAACGAGACGATCTCCGCGACGTTGGGTTCAACACAGCTCAGCTCGGGCCTCATCGCTGGCTTGATCGGTCTCATCCTCGTCGTCATCTACTCACTCTTCCAGTACCGCCTTCTCGGTCTGGTCACTGTGGCGTCGCTGATAGTTGCTGGTGTGCTCACGTATCTCGTGATCGCCTACCTCGCGTGGCGTCATGGGTACCGCCTTTCGTTGGCGGGAGTCGCGGGCCTCATCGTGGCAATTGGCTTCACGGCTGACTCGTTTATTGTCTACTTCGAACGAATTCGTGACGAGTTGCGAGACGGACGGTCTTTGACCGGTGCTGTAGAAGCCGGCTGGAAGCGTGCTTTGCGCACGATCTTCGCGGCGAAGGCGGTCAACCTACTCTCTGCCGTCGTTCTATTCGTTCTCGCTGTTGGCAACGTCCGTGGCTTCGCGCTCACGCTCGGGTTGACGACGATTATCGATGTTCTCGTTGTTGTTCTCTTCACCCACCCCATGTTGCAACTACTCGCAACGACGAAATTCTTCGCGAGTGGGCATCCGATTAGCGGGCTCGATCCGAAGGCGCTTGGCGCTGTCTATCGAGGTCGTGCACAGTTCCGCACCCCGGTCGCCACAAAGAGCACTGCGGGTGCCAGCCGCGAGGCTGCACGTCGTCAAACGATCGCTGAACGAAAAGCTACTGAGCTAGCGGGAACGCCGAAAGAACCCAGCTCAGACGGAAAGGAATCCTGATGGCTAGCTTTGCGAAGTTCGGCAACGACCTATACACCGGAGAACGATCGATCAACTTCATCGGTCGTCGCAAGATCTGGTTCATTCTTGCGGCTGCCCTCATCGCAGTTTCGGTCATCGTGCCCGTGCTGCGCGGCGGCTTCGTTTTTGGCATCGAGTTCACTGGTGGATCACAGTTCCAGATTGATTCGGTTTCTGCTCTCGCTGATCCCGAAACCAATGCCGACGCTCAAGATCTGGCAACCGAGACTGTCGTCGAGGTCGTTGCTGACGCTGATCCGAAAATAACCGTCGTTGGCACGGACTCACTGCGGGTCCAGACTGAGCAGCTCGAACCTGATGAATCGAATTCGGTGCGTGATGCCCTAGCTGGTGCATTCAACGTCGATAACGATCAAGTCGCCGCTTCGTTCGTCGGCCCTTCTTGGGGAGCAGATATCACCAGCTCGGCGCTTCGGGCGTTGCTGGTCTTTCTCGCCCTCGCTGCCGTCATGATGGCGATCTACTTCCGTACCTGGAAGATGTCGATAGCCGCGATGATTGCTCTGCTTCACGACATCGTTATTACCGCAGGAGTATACGGAATCCTCGGATTCGAGATTACTCCGTCGGCCGTGATCGGGTTCCTCACCATCTTGGGCTTCTCGCTTTATGACACGGTGGTGGTGTTCGACAAGATCCGGGAGAATACGTCGGAGGACGGGTCAGAATCGCGCCGTACGTTCGGTGAGTCCGTGAACTTGGCCGTGAATCAGACCCTCGTGCGTTCTATTAACACTGGAGTTGTTGCAGCTCTACCCGTTGGCGCGATTTTGTTCATCGGCGCCTACGTACTCGGGGCCGGAACGTTGCGGGATATCGCTCTCGCGCTCTTCATTGGAATCATCGTTGGCACATACTCCACGATTTTCATTGCAGCGCCGCTATACGCGCAATTCCGACAGAATGAGCCCGAAATCCTTAGCCGCACCAAACGTCTGACTGCTTCGCGTGCTGCAGACAAGGACGGCAAGTAGCCAGAATGGGCGAACGTAGATTTCTGCGTTCGCAGGTGGGGGCGTGCGCCAGCATCGCTAGTGGCGTTCGCGCGTCAGCAGACGTTCTAGAATTGGTCTAGGAGGTAGTGGTATGAGTGAATCACCACAGTCGGCTGCCTCATTCCGTGCGCTGCTGCCAAGAATTTTCTCTCGGGCGCAGCCCGCCGGCGCCGTAGAGAACCTACTGCGCACGGTAAAGACTCACCATCCCAAAGCTAATCTTGCGCTCATCGAGCGTGCTTATGCGGTAGCATTTCGCGCTCACGATGGTCAAAAGCGCAAGAGCGGTGAGCCTTACATTACCCACCCTGTTGCCGTGGCTCAGATTTTAGCTGAACTCGGAATCGGCGAGAAGACCATAGCGGCCGCGCTGCTCCATGACACGGTCGAGGACACCGCGTACTCGCTCGACGAGCTGAGGGTTGAGTTCGGCGACGAAATAGCCATGCTCGTTGACGGCGTGACCAAACTCGACAAGGTCAAGTACGGCGACAGCGCTCAGGCAGAGACCGTGCGCAAAATGATCGTTGCAATGTCTAAAGACATTCGCGTTCTAGTTATTAAGCTTGCCGATCGCCTCCACAACGCCCGCACGTGGGGCTTTGTTCCTCAGCAGTCTGCCGCGCGCAAGGCTCAAGAAACACTGGAGATTTACGCGCCGCTAGCTCATAGACTCGGAATTCAAGCGATTAAGATTGAGCTCGAAGACCTTTCCTTCGCTGTCTTGCACCCCAAGATCTATGTGGAGATCGATAGTCTCGTCAGCAAGCGGACGCCCATGCGAGACGAGTTCGTTAAAGACGTCATCGCGTCGGTAAACGATGACCTCAAGACTTCGCGCATCAAGGGATCGGTGGCTGGTCGACCAAAACAGTACTACTCGATTTATCAGAAGATGATCGTTCGCGGTCGCGAATTTGATGAAATCTATGACCTGGTCGGTATTCGTGTTCTCGTGAACTCCGTTCGTGACTGTTACGCCGTCCTCGGATCGATTCATGCGCGGTGGACGCCGATTCCTGGTCGGTTTAAGGACTACATCGCGACTCCTAAGTTCAATCTCTATCAATCGCTCCACACCACGGTGATGGGCCCTCAAGGGCGCGCTGTTGAGATCCAGATCCGAACAAACGAGATGCACCACCGGGCTGAGTTTGGTGTTGCTGCGCATTGGAAGTACAAGGACCGCGCTGCAGGAAAAATCGCGGATTCGGGGTCGGTCGATAACGACATGGCGTGGCTCGCTCACATCACTGATTGGCAAGCCGAAACCTCGGACCCTGGTGAGTTTCTTGAGTCGCTCAGGTTTGAGATAGGCGCCAAGGAGGTCTACGTTTTCACCCCTCAGGGAAGGGTAATCGGCCTTCCGGCAGGGGCGACGCCGGTGGACTTTGCCTACGCTGTTCACACGGAAATCGGACATCGCACCATGGGTGCGAAAGTGAATGGTCGCCTTGTTCCGCTGGAGACGGCTCTAACGAGCGGCGACTCGGTCGAAGTTTTCACCTCCAAGAGCCCAGATGCTGCCCCGAGCCAGGACTGGCTTGGCTTTGTTAAGAGCACTCGAGCGCGAAACAAGATTCGCGCATGGTTCACCAAAGAACGCCGAGATGAGGCGATCGAGCAGGGCAAAGACGCCATCGCGCGGGCGATGCGCAAGCAGAACATGCCGCTACAAAAACTGATGAGCCAGGGATCGTTTGGCGAGCTCGCGGCAACGATGCGCTACGACGATGTCACGGCACTGTATGCGGCCGTTGGCGAAGGCCATATTTCGACACAATCGGTGATTGAAAAACTGGTCGCGTCGTTGAGCACCGGCACAGAAGAAGACGAAGGTGAGCTTGCTTTCCCCGCTGAGGGAAAGATGCGCCCGTACAAGCACTCCGATTCGGGGATACTCGTCCGTGGTGCGCCAGACATCTTGGTCAAGCTTGCTCGGTGTTGCACGCCAGTACCTGGAGACGAGGTCGTCGGATTCGTTACTCGCGGTGCGGGCGTCTCGGTGCACCGTGCAGATTGTAAGAACGTTCAGTCGCTTCTAGACGAACCGGAACGCATGATCGACGTTGAGTGGGCGCCGACATCCAAGAGTCTCTTTCTCGTACAGATTCAGGTTGAGGCCCTTGATCGCGCTGGACTGTTGTCTGATATCACGAAGGTGCTCAGCGAGACTCACGTCAACATCCTCTCCGCTACGGTCAACACCTCAAACGCTCGACTCGCGATCAGCAAGTTCGTGTTCGAGATGGGCGACACGACGCACCTAGACCGTGTTCTTAACGCGGTGCGCCGCGTGGACGCCGTCTATGACGTGTACCGCGTAAACAGCGGTTAGCCGGCGACGGCGTCACTCGGGATCGCACAAATTTGCGCTAGTCGTTCGAGCGCGATTCTTTTCTGCGGCAGGTTGCGTCGAGCCGAGAGTACGTCGGAACACGATGCATGGTCGAGCCTGCCATCCGCCATCAGGATCTTGATCGCTGAGCTCTCGCGATCTCCGAATGTTTCACTGAACCGCAGCAGATCGATGACGGTGCGCAATCGCGAGGTAACGCTCACGCCGGCGACGGTGTCTATCTCGTCAGCAGAGACAACGACCTCGCGTAGCGTGGCGTGAAGGCTCGCGTGCGGTCGAGTTCGTGCACCGATGGCGACACAGAGTTGATGACGCTGTGGGGGATAGGTGAGCGCGCCCCAGACCCACGCCGCGCTGAGTCGTTCTGCGATGATTCTTGGGTCGAGCACTAAGCCCAACGATTGCGCGCGCAGATGAATAGTTTCGAATTCGTCGATCGCGCAAAAGGATTGATCGAGCGCATAGAGTTCTCCGTCTAGCACAGCGCATTGGAGCTCCGCTAAAGGAAGATCGAGAGCACTAAGTACCGGAGGCAGTCGTGGTGTCATGCCCTAATCGTGCAGGCACCACGACGCCGCTGGTGGGGTCACGCCTCTTCAGTGGACAAACTGAATGGCGTGTGGACAGTGTGCTACTTGAGTGCGCTGAGCCAGGCCTTGCGTGCGTCGAGTGCATCCTGAGCTGCCGCAATTTTTTTTGCGTCTCCGGTGGCTTGTGCTTCGGCAAGTTCAGCTTCCAACTTGGCGATCGCATCGTGAAGTTGGCCCAAGAACCCTTCAGAACGCTCTTGGCGTTCGGGGTTACTCTTGTTCCAGTGGTCTTCATCGAGCTTGCGTACGGCCGTCTCGACCTTACGAAGCCGTTCTTCAGCAACCTTGATCTTGTCGCGAGGAACCTTGCCGATCTCGTCCCAACGCTTCTGGATCGAGAGCAATGACTTTTTGGCCTGAGCGCGATCAGTCGCTGATACGAGAGGCTCGGCCTCGTCAAGCAAAGCTTTCTTCAGCTCCCAGTTGGCGGTGAACTCAACGTTATCTTGAGCGTCAACTTCGGATTTCGCGGCATAAAGAACATCGCCAGCTTGCTTGAACTTAGCCCACAAGGCGTCGTCGAACTTCTTTCCCGCGCGACCAGCGGCTTTCCAGCGGTCGAGGAGACGCCGGTAGGCAGGGATGGCATCCACGCCTTGCGAGACGAGAGCTTCTGCCTCATCGACAAGAATTTGTTTGTCCGCACGTGCTTGCTTGTGTGCGGAATCGAGTTCTGCGAAAAATGCGCGACGGTTTGTATCTATGGTGCTGCGTGCGGCGCGGAATCTCTTCCACAAGTCATTTGCATCGCTCTTGGGGAGCCGAGGGCCATCAGCCTGGTGCGCTTTCCACCGAGCGAAGATGTCGTCGATCTGGGCGGTAACTTGCTTCCACTGAGCCTTAGCGGGGTCTGCCGCGGCGAGGGTTTCAGCTTCAACGACGAGAGCAGCGCGCACGGCGGTGGCCTCTGCGATGGCTATTTTTGCTTCTTCGCTTTGCTTCTCAGTCAGCTTGGAGACTGAGCCGCCGAGAGCTTCAACGCGCGTAGAGAGAGCAGCGAGATCGCCAACAGCGTTGGCGGTAGCGATGGACTCTTTGAGCGCAGCGATCGCTTTAGAAACGTCTGCCGCAGGGGCGCCGTTCTTGACGCGCTGCTCGAGCAGCGTTACTTGGCCTGCTAGCTCATGGTATTTGCGTGTGAAGTAGGCCAAAGCTTCGGCGGGTGTTCCGTCGGGGTATTGACCGACTTCGCGTTCGCCAGCTGCTTCTTTTACAAAGACGGTACCCGTCTCGTCGACGCGTCCCCACTCGTTCTGCTCCTGTGTAGCCAATTACTTCACCTTGCTGCTTATGCCGGAAGCCGCTGCCCGGGTGAACCCAAGCTTAGGACAACCGCGCTCACGATCGTTGACGCTGTTACTGGATCGTGAAGCCCGTGATGCTTGTGGCAATCACCGGGGCCCCATCTTCGGCATCATCAACGATGCCACCAGCGATGATCTCCGATTGGAGGGCATCGAGGCCAGAGACGACTTTACCGACAATGCTGTAGCCGCCGGCGGTGTCGTCAGGAATGATTGCATCGTCAAAAACGATGAAGAATTGGCGACCGTTGGAGAAAGCGTTGTCGCCGGTGCGCGCCATAGCGATCGTGCCTGCGGGGTAGAACCCGCCGACGCCCGCATTCTCGATCGGGCCATAGGCGTAGTCGGGATCGCTTGCGCCGGTTCCGTCAAGCGACCCGCACTGAATCAGCCCAGCGTTTTCGGTCTTTACGACACGGTGGCAGGTCGTTCCGACGTAGTAGTCGTTTGCGATCGAGTCAACAATTGATGCAACCGATTGGGGCGCTGTTGCGCCGTCAAGCTCGATGCCAAGTGCGACGTCATTGAGCGTGAGATCACCGGTCCAGATGCGGTCCTCGGCCAGCGTGGCTTCCGGTACTGCGCCGACATTCTGCTGCTCGGTCGCGGAAGGATCTTCTGTGAACGACGGAGCTGGTTCTGGCATTCCGGGCCCGGCGCTGAAGTAGAACACCTGTGCGGTTGAGACAAGCGCAATCACAATGAGGCCAACACCGATGGCGAGAACGTTGTCGCGTTTGCGTCGCGCAAGGGTCCCTTCATGGACAGCGTTGCGGGCTGAATAGTGGCGCAGGCGTTCCCGAGCTACTTTTTGCTCACGTGAATGCTTCTTGCTCGATGCCACCATTACTCCTTGAAGATGTACGGATTTCTCCGCTGTCGTAGGAACGCCACACTGAACCTTACGGTCTCGTGCGAATCTCGACCAAACGCCACGGCGTTCGACGCGTGAGCGAGTGTGCTGCGTTCTCGGTCGGTACAGACGATTAGCATTAGGTTATGGATGCTTCCGCGACACTTCACAGCGGAGCTACGCCGCTCGCCGTGCGCATGCGTCCGCTAGAACTCGACGAGATAGTCGGACAAAAACACTTACTGCAGCGCGGATCGCCGCTGATGACCCTCGCCTCAGATGCGGGTGGTAGTCACGGATCAGCGTCCATTATCTTGTGGGGCCCTCCCGGAACCGGCAAGACAACAATTGCTAAGGCCATCGCGCGGGGATCTCAGCGCAAGTTCGTTGAGCTCTCTGCAGTGACCGCCGGGGTGAAGGACGTGCGCCAAACCATCGAGGAGGCGCTCACCGCACGCGACCTCTATGGGGTGTCGACCGTGCTCTTCCTCGACGAGATTCATCGATTCAGCAAAGCGCAACAGGATGCCTTGTTGCCTGGAGTTGAGAACGGCTGGATCATCCTGATTGCGGCGACAACAGAGAACCCCTCTTTCTCCGTCATTTCTCCGCTTCTCTCGCGGTCTCTGCTCTTGACACTCAACCAGCTCGACGATGAAGACCTAGGAGAGTTGGTTGACCGTGCCGTCACGGATGCGCGGGGTCTCAAGGGGGCAGTCGTTCTTGAACCAGAGGCTCGTGCGCTGCTCGTGCGCCTTTCCTCCGGCGATGCGCGACGAGCTCTGACTGCCCTCGAGGCCTCGGCGGTTTCTGCCTCTAACGATGATGATGCGAAATCTCCGGCTGTCGTCACTGCCGAACATGTGGCGAATGCGGTTGATAGAGCCCTGTTGCGCTACGACCGTCAAGGTGACGAACACTACGACGTCATTAGTGCCTTTATTAAGTCCGTTCGCGGTTCAGACGTCGATGCGGCAATCCACTATTTAGCTCGAATGATTGAGGCGGGCGAAGACCCACGGTTTATCGCCAGACGAATCATTATTAGTGCGGCCGAAGATGTTGGCGTTGCCGACCCGCAAGCGCTCGTTATCGCGGTAGCTGCCGCAGACGCCGTGCAAATGATTGGGATGCCCGAAGGCCGCATCCCGCTGGCCGAGGCGGTGGTCTATCTCGCAACCGCGCCAAAATCAAACGCCGCCTACGTTGCGCTCGATGCCGCTATTGCCGATGTTCGCGCGGGAAAGATTGGTCGGGTGCCTAAGCCCCTCCGAGACGCCCACTACCCGGGAGCGAAGCGACTTGGCCACGGCAAAGGTTACCGATATTCCCACGATTCTGAGTTCGGAGTCGTCACGCAGCAATATCTGCCTGATGTCTTGAAAGGCACCGAGTATTACACGCCGACTAACAACGGAAACGAACGAGAAATTTCTGCCCGTTTGGCGAAATTGCGCGAGATCATTCACGGCGATTAAGCCTCGTGTTCGCACGGTCTTGGATCGCGCGTCGTTTCGCGCCGGCAGCAGCGTCAGCGTGTTAGAGTTATGTGTTCCATCGATACGGTTTCTGCGCGCGGCTGCAATGAAATCGAATATCGCAGAGCAAGGTCTGTAGCCGACCTGCCTCATATTGGACCATCCCTCTACTTTCTTCTGGTGTGTTGTGTACGCGCGTTCGCGTGCGAGTAATCACCAGAGTGTTCTTACTTGAATCAATCGAAAAGGATCCTGTGTCTACTAAGTCACGTACCCGTAGCAAGACTCGCCTGTCGCGCGCGCTGGGCATTGCCCTCACGCCGAAGGCTGCCAAGTACCTCGAAAAGCGTCCCTATGCTCCGGGTGAGCACGGCCGCACCAAGCGCAAGCAAGACAGTGACTATGCTGTTCGTCTTCGCGAGAAGCAGCGTCTACGGGCCCAGTACGGCATCCGTGAAGCTCAGCTGAAGATTCAGTTCGAAGAAGCTCGCAAGACTGCCGGTCTGACCGGTGAGAACTTGGTTGAGCAGCTCGAAATGCGTCTCGACGCTCTGCTCGTTCGTTCGGCAATCGCTCGCACGACAGCTCAGGCTCGTCAGATGATTGTTCACCGCCACATCTTGGTTGACGGCCAGCTCGTTGACCGTCCCTCGTTCCGCGTCAAGCCGGGACAGCTCATGCACGTCAAGGCTCGCAGCGAAGGCATGGAAATTTTCCAGGTCGCCGCGGCAGGCGGACACGTGGATGTTCTTCCTAAGACTCCTGGTTACCTTGAAGTTGAAATCGACAAGCTGCAGGCACGTCTCGTACGTCGCCCCAAGCGCGCCGAGGTTCCCGTGACCTGTGAAGTTCAGCTCGTTGTTGAGTACTACGCAGCACGCTAACTAACGTGGAAAGGGCCGGGGCTTTTGCCTCGGCCCTTTTTCGCGTTCGGCGGGATCTCGACTCAAATGTCGAATACCGTGTAACCAACACGTTTTCTGAGACTGATCGGAGTAGCCATGACTGGTGGAGATATCGCAGGGCTCATTGCGGCAGGGGTGTTTGCCATCCTCGTGGGATTGCTGGCAGTTCCTCTGCTCAAGTTGGGTCGGGTATTTGACGAAACAAGCTCCGCAATTCGTGGCGTAAGCGACAACCTCGACCCGATGCTCAGCGAGGCGACGGAGACGATCTCCGAAACCAACCGACAGCTAGCTCGTGTCGATGCGATCACTCGCAATGTCGAGGAAACTACGGGCAATGTTTCAGCGCTCGTCGCGTTAGCCGCAGCCACTGTTGGAGGCCCGTTGATCAAGATCGCCGGCCTCAGCGCGGGAGTTCGTGCCGCGGTACTGAGCCTTCGTCCACAACGCCGCCGCTAAGCTGCGGAAACGGCCTAAGCTAGTACGGTTCGCGTGCCGTTTGTGCACCTCAATCTGAAGGAGAAATTATGAAGGGCTTAGTCCTTTTCGTTATGGGTATTGCCGTCGGGTTCGTGGCAGCACACCAGGTTGCTAAGACTCCAGAAGGCAAGCAGTTCTTCTCCGACGTTGACAGCAAGACGCGTGAATTCACTAGCGCTGTTGTCGACGGATATCGTGAGCGCGAAGCAGAACTTCGGGCCGCGGTAGGCGACGCCGAAGATGCGCTCTCCGAATTTTCACAGCGCACAAAGTAAGACATTCAGGGCCCAAGGGCCGCATTATTGAGTTCCCGGGGATCCCATGCAGACCGCAGACATTCAGAACCGTTGGTTGACCTATTTTGGGGACCGTGGTCACACCATCGTTCCTTCAGCATCGTTGGTCAGCGATGACCCAACGCTGCTCTTCACTGTCGCAGGTATGGTTCCCTTTGTCCCGTACTTGACCGGCCTCGTTCCCGCGCCGTATGACCGCGCGACGAGCGTGCAAAAATGCATTCGAACGCTCGATATCGAAGAAGTCGGCAAGACCCCGCGCCACGGTACCTTCTTCCAGATGAACGGTAACTTCTCGTTCGGCGACTACTTCAAAAAGGAAGCGATTCAATTCGCTTGGGAGTTTCTCACGCTCGACGAGGAAAAAGGCGGCCTCGGCTTCCGGCCAGAAGATCTCTGGGTCACCGTCTACGAAGACGATGATGACGCTGTTGCCTACTGGAAAGAAACCGCGGGACTGCCGGATGAACGCATCCAGCGACTCGGAATGGACAGCAACTACTGGTCGACGGGGCAACCCGGGCCAGCTGGTCCGTGCTCGGAGATTTTCTTCGACCGAGGCCCCGCTTACGGCAGAGACGGTGGACCGGCGACTGACGATGACCGCTACGTCGAAATCTGGAACCTTGTGTTCATGCAATACCTTCGCGGCGAGGGCAAGGGCAAAGACTTCTCCATTCTCGGAGAGTTGCCCAAGCAGAACATTGACACCGGCATGGGCTTGGAACGCGTTGCTTTCTTGAAGCAGGGCGTCGAGAACATGTACGAAATCGATCAGGTTCGCCCGGTGCTAGACAAAGCGGCAGAGCTCTCCGGTCGCACCTACGGTGCAGATCACGAGGCTGACGTTCGACTACGCGTCGTCGCTGACCACGTTCGGTCAAGCCTCATGCTCATCGCTGATGGAGTGACTCCGAGCAATGAAGGCCGCGGCTACGTTCTACGCCGCCTGTTACGCCGTGCGGTTCGCGCCATGCGACTCCTCGGAGTAGAGGGCACCACTTTTGCCCAACTCTTTCCCGAATCACGGGATGCGATGAAGGCTGCCTACCCTGAGGTAGAGAAGGATTACGATCGCATTTCCCGGATTGTGCTCGCCGAAGAAGACGTCTTCATGCGCACCCTGGCAAGTGGTACAACGATCCTCGATACTGCCGTCGACACCACCAAGAAGTCTGGCGCCTCAGAACTGCCGAGCGACACGGCCTTCCTCCTGCACGACACCTTCGGGTTCCCCATCGATCTCACGCTAGAAATGGCGGCCGAAGCTGGCCTGACGGTAGACCGCGAAGCCTTCGATTCGCTCATGAAGCAGCAACGCGATCGCGCCAAGGCCGACGCTGGTTCCAAGAAACAATTCCTTGCCGATCTTTCCGTCTATGGCGCGTTCCGTGCACTGGGGGAGACGACATTCACCGGCTACGAAAATTTGAACACTGAATCAAGTGTGATTGGCATCATCGTTGATGGCATTTCGGTACCGCGCGCAGCCGCGGGCCAAATCGCCGAAGTTATCCTCGCTGAAACCTCCCTCTATGCCGAATCGGGTGGTCAGGAAGCGGATGCCGGAACAATCGTCGGCGCCAGCTATCGACTCAACGTGCTCGATGTACAACGCCCGGTCAAGGGACTCATCAGTCATAAGGTCGAAGTCGCCGACGGCGAGGTGGGAGTCGGAGATCCGGCTACTGCGCTTGTTGATGCTGAATGGCGTCGCGGGGCAACCCAGGCGCACTCGGCGACCCACGTCATCCACGCAGCCCTGCGTCAAATATTGGGTCAGGATGCTCATCAATCCGGCTCGTACAACAAGGCCGGCTATATGCGTCTCGACTTTTCGTGGTCGCAAGCTCTGTCGGTGGAGACCAAATCTGAGATTGAAGAAGTTGCTAACACTGCGGTGCGTGACAACCTCGAAGTGACGACGAAGATCATGGCGCTCGACGACGCCAAGGACCTCGGCGCAATGGCGCTCTTCGGCGAGAAATATGGAGACACCGTTCGCGTTGTCGAAATTGGAGGACCGTGGTCGCTCGAGCTCTGCGCGGGAACTCACGTGGGCCGCTCTGCCGAGATCGGATTGATTTCTTTGGTCGGCGAAGCGTCGGTCGGTTCGTCTAACCGTCGAATCGAGTCGCTCGTGGGAATGAACGCGTTCCGAAATTTCGCGGCTGAGCGAGCAATCGTCTCTGAGCTGACGACCAACTTGAAGACGCCGCGAGAGCAGCTTCCTGACCGCATTGCTGAGCTCATGGCGAACCTCAAATCTGCTGAGCGTAAGATCGCCCAGCTGGAAGCCGGCCAGCTGTCTCAGCGGGTTCCTGCCTTGGTCGATACAGCGCAGGTTCGGGGAACCGTAAAAGCGGTTATCGAAAACGTTGGCGAACTGCCCTCGACCGATGACTTGCGTGGACTGGTGCAGTCAGTTCGTGAGCGTCTCGGCGCCGAAGCTGCAGTAGTTGCGCTTGCCGCGACGATTGGCGACAAGCCGGCAGTCATCGTGGCAACGAACGATGCGTCCCGCGCTCACGGGTTCGCTGCAGGTGCGCTAGCTAAGGCCGCTGCGGCAGTACTCGGAGGCGGTGGCGGTGGTAAGCCAGACATCGCTCAAGGTGGTGGCGCTAACCCCGCTGCGATCCCCGATGCCCTCGCTCTTATCGCGTCGACCCTGTCGGCGTAACGTATGCGCGCGGGTACACGACTCGGCATTGATGTCGGCAAGGTGCGCGTAGGTGTCGCTCGCAGCGATCCGCACGGCATGATTGCCACTCCGGTCCAGACAGTGCAGCGCGCCGGTCGAAGCGTGGCTAAAGTTCTTGCTCTCGCGGCGGAACATGATGCCGTCGAATTTGTCGTTGGTCTGCCCATCGCGTTATCGGGGCGCGACACGGCATCAACGGCTGACGCCCGCAAGTTCGCCCAACAACTTGCCGACAACTCTGAGCTGCCTGTGCGCCTCGTAGATGAGCGCATGACCACGATGAGCGCTCAATCAGCGCTGCGAGCTTCGGGGCGAACCACAAAAAACTCGCGTTCGGTCATCGATCAGGTGGCCGCCGTTATAATTTTGCAACACGCCCTCGACTTCGAGCGCTCGGCGGCAAGACCGCCAGGGGAGCTCGTCGAACCGACGCTAGGATCTTGACCTATGGCCGATGAACCGAACTGGGAAGACATCTTCACCGATCAATCTGGTGAGAGCGAACCTCAGCCAGCTCGCGCATCAGCATCGCACGGCACGGAAGATCAAGTGCCAGCTGAGCAGCCGGCCCCCGCTGGCGAACAGCCGATGACACGTCGCGAGGCGCGTGAAGCTCACGAGTCGCGGGCATCACGTCGTTCGCCTGATTCAGGAACGACTGTCGTTGACTCTGACGCTTCAGAGTCGCCCCGTCGTAAGCGTCGGCTGTTGCTCATTATCGGGCTCCCTCTGCTCATTATCGCTCTCGCCGGCGCCGCCGTCACCGCGTACGCCTGGGCGAACTACGAAGACAAAATCCGGGAAGTCCTGGGCTGGGAATTGCCGAATGACTACACCGGCACGGGCAATGGTGAAGAAGTAGTTGTGACCGTCAACTCCGGGGATATCGGCTCGGACATTGCTCGGAGCCTTCACGTTGCTGGCGTCACGATGACCTTCGACGCGTTCTATGACCTGCTCGTCGCACAGGAAAGTGACGCCGCATTCTTTCCCGGAAACTACTCGCTCCAGAAAGAAATGAGCGCACAGTCTGCACTTGACGCCCTCCTCGATCCTGAGAACAAGGTCACCGACCGGCTGTTGATTACGGAGGGCACAACTCTGCCCGATGCGCTTGAGATTATCTCCGAGACCACCGGAATTGCTCTCGAAGATGTGCAAGCGGCAGCCGACGACCTCGCTTACTTTGGACTTCCCGCCGAAGCAATCAGTCTCGAAGGCTATCTTTTTCCCGCCACCTACGAGCTGGATGGCGGGCAAGACCCCTACGTAGTGCTCGACCTCATGGTCAACACGATGTACGAGAAGCTGGATGCGGCTGGCGTCGCGGTGGAAGACCGCTACCGGATCCTGACAATGGCTGCGCTTGTGCAGCGCGAAGCGGGCCCAAACACCGAAGACTTCTACAAAATTGCTCGAGTGTTCTACAACCGACTCGACCAAGGCATTTTGCTGCAGTCGGATGCGACCGTCGCTTACGGCACCGGCAACTTGCACACAGTGTGGACGACGGATTCCGAGCGAGCCGATGCGAGTAACCCGTATAACACCTACGCGAACCCTGGCTTGCCAGTCGGCCCGATCGGATTGCCTGGCGAGCTGGCCATTGATTCTGCAATAAACCCCGTCGCCGGGGATTGGCTCTTCTTCGTTCCGATCAACTTGGCAACGGGGGAGACGGTGTTCACGACGAACGTTGACGACCACGAGGCGGCAGCGCAGCAACTGCGCGATTGGTGCGCAGCGAGTGATGAGAATGGTAGCTATTGCTAGAGCGTCCTGACATGGTGACTGAGGCATCCGATCGGTCACAACTCGCAGTTCTAGGTTCGCCGATTGAGCACTCACTCAGTCCCGCAATTCACCGCGCCGCCTATGAGAAGCTCGGCTTCGATTGGAAGTATGACGCTGTAGAGCTGACCGGCGAGTCATTGCCCGCCTTCCTGGGTGCGCTCGATGGGCGTTGGAGAGGTCTCTCTCTGACGATGCCCCTTAAGCGCGATGTGGTTCCGTTGCTCGACTGGGCAGATCCGCTTGTCGGCCTGGTCGGAGGCGCCAATACTGTCGTTCTGACCGATGGCGGTCTCCGCGGCTACAACACTGATGTCGAAGGGGCGATGAGGAGCTTTCTTGATGCCGGCCTGTCGAGTCTCGAGTCAGTGTGGATTCTCGGAGCCGGAGCCACAGCTGCCTCGCTGCTGGTCGCATCTGTTCGTCTTGGCGCACGCAGCGTACAGATTTTCGCCCGCACTCCGGCAAAGGCGGGCTCGCTCAGGGAACTTGGCGAATCGTTGGGTGCCGCAGTGCAGATACGTCAGTGGCAGGATTCACCGTTGGAGGGGGACATTCCGTCGGCGATCATCACCACTGTCCCCGGTGGAGCGATGGACTTGGTGTTTGACGAGCGAGTCCGCTCTGCTGCCACTCTCTTCGATGTTGCCTACGACCCGTGGCCAAGCGCTGTCGCACAGAGCTGGATGGATGTCGGAGGCTCCGTAATTTCGGGGCACGATCTTTTGATCAATCAGGCTATCGCTCAAGTTCGCATTTTCGCCGCAGGAACTTCCGACGTGCCTCTTGCCCGTGAAGCGGAAGCGATTGACGCAATGCGCGCCGCGATCGAAACCCCGGGAGAGCACGTCCACGTTTGATCGGACAGCTCCCAAGAGACGCTGCGGGGCGAAAGGTGAGCGCACACTTGTGGGAGGATTGACGCATGCTTCGATGGTTAACGGCCGGTGAATCGCACGGCCCAGAGTTGGTTGCAATTCTTGAGGGGATGCCTTCGGGCGTGCCTATTTCACCTGAACAGATTCAGGCAGATCTTGTGCGCCGCACGCTGGGCTACGGCCGCGGTGCTCGCATGAAGTTCGAGCAAGATGAACTCACGCTCAGCGGTGGAATCCGTTTCGGAGCCACCATGGGAAGCCCCATTGCGCTGCGCATTGGCAACACGGAGTGGCCGCGCTGGGTAGATGTCATGAGCCCCGTTCCCGTTGACCCCGAGAGTCTTCCCAAGGGCCGCGGCGCTGCTCTTACTCGGCCTCGACCTGGCCACGCCGACCTCGTCGGAATGCAGAAGTACGATTTCGCCGAGTCGCGCAATGTTTTGGAGCGCGCGAGTGCACGCGAGACCGCAGCGCGGGTCGCGCTCGGCGCCGTCGCTCGTGCCTTTCTTGGTGGCCTCGGCATCCAGCTGGTCAGTCACACGCTGTCCATTGGCACCGTTCGCGCGCCAGAGGGCAGTGCGCTTCCCGCACCAAGCGATGTTGCCGTGTTGGATGCTGACCTGCTGCGTTGCTTCGATGCTGAGACTTCCCAGCGCATGGTTGCTGAAGTCGATCTCGCTCATGAAGAGGGCGACACTCTCGGTGGCGTCGTCGAGGTATTGGCCTATGGGCTTCCGCCCGGGCTCGGTTCGTACACGCACTGGGATCGCCGACTTGATGCGCAGCTTTCTGCCGCACTCATGGGGATCCAAGCGATCAAGGGTGTCGAAGTCGGTGATGGTTTTGAGACGGCGGTTCGCCGCGGATCAGTGGCTCACGATGAGTTGGTGCAAGCAGAGGACGGCATTTCGCGGCTCAGCGACCGTGCTGGTGGCATTGAGGGCGGGATGACGACAGGAACCGTGCTCCGTGTCCGCGCGGCTATGAAGCCGATTTCGACTGTGCCGCGTGCTCTCCGCACGGTTGATGTTGCAACGGGGGAGGCAGCAATTGCGCATCACCAGCGTTCAGACGTGTGTGCGGTTCCGGCTGCGGGCGTAGTCGCCGAAGCAATGGTTGCGCTCACCCTCGCGAACTCAGTTCTCGAAAAATTTGGTGGCGACTCGCTCGGTGAGACCAAGCGCAATCTCGACTCGTACGTTGCGTCGATTCCCGACTCGCTCAGCACAACGAACGCGTCTCGTGCTGAATGACGGTGGCGCTCTGGTTGTCATCATTGGGGCGCCAGGGTCGGGCAAGACGAAAGCGGGCAAAAGACTTGCCAAGATTCTGGATGTGCCGCTGATCGATACAGACAAGGTTGTTGTCGCCTCTCACGGACCGATCCCCGAACTTTTCGAGGAATTTGGCGAAGATTACTTTCGCGAACGAGAGCGGGAAGCGGTTGCCAACGCTTTGCTTGAGCCTGCCGTCGTTACCTTAGGCGGGGGAGCGGTGCTCAACCTTGAGACCCGTGCTGATTTGGAATCGCATCGCGTGGTTCAACTCACGATGTCGAAGGCAGCTGCCCGCCTGCGAATCGTCGGGAGCAAGCGCCCTCTGGCGAAAAATGCCGACGAGTGGCACAAGCTGGTTGAGGCCCGTCGCCCCATTTACGACGCACTTTCTTCGCTCACGATCGACACCTCACTAATGCCTATGGAGAAAGTCGCGCGAGAAATCGCCGACTGGTTGGGAACCCAACAGCAATGACCGAAACTACGACCATCACCGTGGCCGGCACAAACCCCTACGACGTACTCATTGGCCGCGGCCTGCTTCCGAAGCTTGCGGAACAACTTGGCCCGCAAGTGGCGAAGGTGTTGATCATCCACCCCGCAACGCTGGGTGCGCGGGCCAACGCGCTGCGCGAATCTCTCTCCGAGAAATACGAAGTGCTTCTCGCCGAGGTGCCGGATGCCGAAGACGCCAAGCGCGTCGAAGTTGCGGCTTTTTGCTGGCAAATCATGGGCCAGACCGACTTCACGCGCACCGATGCCGTCATTGGCTTCGGGGGCGGTGCATCGACAGACCTTGCCGGTTTCGTCGCGGCCACCTGGCTGCGCGGTATCCAGCTCGTCCAGTGCCCGACGAGCGTCGCAGGAATGGTTGATGCTGCCGTCGGTGGCAAGACCGGCATTAACACAGCAGAGGGAAAGAACCTCGTCGGGGCTTTCTATGCGCCCAGCGCCGTTGTTGCTGATCTCGATGTGTTGGATGACCTCCCCACAAACGAGGTCTTGGCTGGCTTTGCCGAGATTGTGAAGTGCGGTTTCATTGGCGAACCAGAGATTCTCGACATTATCGAGGCGGATGTCGCGAAAGTCATCGACCCACATTCTGCTGAGTTTCGCCGGGTAATTGAGCTGTCGATTGGTCTCAAGGCTCGTGTCGTCGGCGAAGACTTTACCGAGACCGGACTTCGAGAGATTCTGAACTACGGCCACACGCTCGGTCACGCGATCGAGCATGCTGAACGGTATCGCTGGCGTCATGGAGCAGCAGTGGCTGTCGGAATGGTGTTTGCCGCAGAGCTTGCTCACCTTGCTGGCTCATTGAGCTCCGACGTTGTTGATCGGCACCGCAGCATTCTGAAATCGCTGAGTCTTCCTATTGATTACCCTCTTGGCCGTTGGAAGACTCTGCTGGCAACGATGCAGAGAGACAAGAAGGCACGCGCGGGAATGATTCGGTTTGTCGTTCTTGACTCAGTTGGTCGTCCGACGATGCTCAATGGTCCCGATGAAGCGATGCTTTATTCGGCATATCAAGAAGTTGGGGTTTAGCGGGCGAGTGCCTCGCTAGAGTGAAGCGGTGACTAAAGTATTTGTGCTCAACGGCCCCAATCTCGGTCGACTCGGCAGCAGAGAGCCTGACGTTTATGGGGGCGGTTCGCTCGTCGAACTCCGCGACGGGTTAGAAACGCATGCTGCGTCGCTGCCCAACGCATCATCGGTTGAGCTTGACTTCCGCCAGACCGACAGCGAAACCGAACTAATTTCGTGGCTGCATGAGGCGGTAGACGCCGGAGCATCGGTCATTATTAATCCCGCTGCGTTTACTCACTATTCCTACGCGTTGCGGGATGCGGCAGCGCAGGTCACGTCTGCGGGGCTTCCGCTAGTAGAGGTGCACATTACGAATCCGCACGCTCGTGAAGTGTTTCGACACACGAGCGTGATCTCTGGCGTTGCGACCGGGGTGATCGCAGGATTCGGTTTCGAGTCCTACATTCTTGCGCTCGACGCGGTTACGCGCCGACTCAGTTAGACTCGAACGTCGCATTTGTCGTTTTTACGCACAGCGGCGCTTTTGCTCGTTAACAGAAACGGATTTTACGCATGGCCTCTACCGCTGACATCAGGAACGGCGTCGTTCTCAACATGGACGGTGGATTGTGGACCGTTATCGAGTTCCAACACGTCAAGCCGGGCAAGGGCGGAGCTTTTGTCCGCACCAAAGTAAAGAACGTTCGCTCGGGTAAGACCGTCGACCGCACGTTCAACGCCGGCGCCAAAATTGAAACTGAAACAGTCGATCGTTCAGAGTTCCAGTACCTGTACAAGGACATGGAAAATTTCGTGTTCATGAACACGAGCGATTACGACCAGATCACCTTGAGCGCTGAAGCTGTTGGCGATGCCGTCAAATTCATGCTTGAGAACCAGAACGTGGTTATCGCGCTGCACAACGGTGAGCCGCTCTACGTAGAACTTCCCGCATCCGTCGTTCTGGAAATCACGTACACGGAGCCAGGGCTTCAGGGCGACCGCTCGACCGGAGGCAGCAAGCCGGCGACAGTCGAGACCGGTTACGAGATTCAGGTTCCTCTGTTCCTCGAACAGGGCACCAAGGTCAAGGTTGATACCCGCGATGGCGGCTACCTCGGTCGCGTGAACGACTAAGTGGGGGCACGCAGCAAAGCACGCAAACGCGCGCTTGATCTTATGTACGGTGCAGACGTTCGTGGCGAGAGCATCAACGAAGCGTTGGCAACCGAGTCCTTACGCGCGATGAATGATCCTGCACGCGCGACGTCGTGGGCGTACGCGCAGCAAGTCGTTCTGGGAATCACCGAACACGGCGACGAGATCGATGAACTCATCGAGACGTATTCCCAAGGGTGGCCGCTCAATAGGATGCCCGCGGTTGACCGCGCTCTCCTGCGGATTGGCCTGTGGGAGATTTTGTACAACGACGAGATCCCTGCCGGTGTAGCGATCTCCGAAGCAGTCGAATCAGCGAAACTTCATTCAACGGAGGATTCTGCTGGCTTCATCAATGGTTTGCTCGGTCGAATCGCTGCCAGCAACGAATAGTTAGTGCTTATGTGACGTAGCGTTACGCGGTCGCGTGACGCTACGTTACGACGCAAATAGCCAGCGTGGTCGCTTGGTTCTAGCGTTCAGGGATGAGTTCTTCACCCCTACGCCGCAGCACAGCAGCCGATGCGCTGTCTGTCTCAATCCGCGATCTCTCGCGGAGTTTTGGCGAGCGTCGAGTTCTCAACAAGATTGACCTCGAGATCGCGGCCGGAGAGATCGTTGCCCTCATCGGGCCTTCAGGCTGTGGCAAGTCAACACTCTTACGCCACATTGGTGGCTTAGATTTGCCTACCGGCGGCGCAATCACGATCGGCGGTGTGCCCGTTACTGGCCTCGATGCGCGCTCGGCGATCGCCTTTCAAGAGCCGCGATTGCTGCCCTGGCGTTCAATCAAACGCAATGTTGAAGTCGGGCTTCCGCGAGGCAAGCGAACCAGTGACGATCATGACCGCGTTGCGCACCTTCTGGAACTTGTGAAACTTTCGGATGCTGCCCAGTTGCGCCCTCGTGAGATCTCCGGGGGAATGGCGCAACGTGTTTCACTTGCCCGTGCGCTCGCCCGCAGGCCAGGCGTGCTGCTCCTCGATGAGCCTTTTGGCGCGCTCGATGCGCTGACAAGACTTGCCATGCAAGACCTGCTCTTAGAGCTCCATGCGGCGGCACCCGCCACGATCATCATCGTTACTCATGATGTCGACGAAGCCCTCTATCTGGCGGACCGCGTGATCTTACTGGGGGCTGCGGCTCCCGGCACGACGAGCGACGCATCGAGCATCCGTGCCACGGTGACTGCTCCCGGCGTGCGTCCGCGTGATCGAGGTAGCGGAGACCTTGCCGGGCTTCGGGCTGAACTGCTTGAGGGCCTCGGCGTTGCTACCCACCATCTCAGTGCCCCCTAATCATCAACTTCTCTCTCACCCACGAAGGAAACTATGTCTCGCCGCTCACTAATTTCTGCATTCGCCGCAGGCGCTGTCGCGCTGACGCTCGGGCTCTCCGGTTGCGTTGCCGGCGAAGGTTCCGCACTGGCTTCTGACGCCACTGACAATGAGGGAGGCTGGAGCAGCGACCACCTCGCCGTCGACTTTGCGACCTACAACCCGCTGAGCCTCATCATCAAGGAAGAGGGATGGCTCGAAGCCACTCTCGGCGATGACGTTGAGGTTACCTGGATCCAATCATCGGGTTCTGCTGCGGCAAACGACGCCCTGCGTGCCGGAGCACTCGACATTGGTTCGACCGCTGGCTCGGCAGCGCTGTTGGCCCGTGCCAACGGTTCGCCGATCAAGACGGTCGATGTTTACTCGCAGCCCAACTGGTCTGCCATCGTTGTCGCCGCTGATTCACCAATTCAGTCGGCAAACGACTTGCGCGGCAAGAACATTGGCGCCAATGCGGGTACCGATCCGTATTTCTTCTTGCTCCAAACTCTCGCAGAAGTCGGCATTGGACTTGACGAAGTCACGATCACTCAACTCCAACACGCCGATGGCAAGACAGCGTTGGAGTCGGGAGCGGTGGACGCGTGGGCCGGCCTCGATCCGCTCATGAGCGCCTCAGTCGTCAATGCGGGTTCACGCATCCTGTACGACAACCCGGACTTCAATAGCTACGGATTCTTGAACGCGACAGAAAGCTTTCTCGAGACTTCGCCAGATCTGGCCCAGCTAGTGGTCGATGCGTACGAGAAGGCTCGCCAGTGGGCGTCGGACAACCCGGATGATGCCGCAGCGATCTTTGCTGATGTCGCCGGGATTGAACTGCCTATTGCCAACTCTGTACTCCTCGAGCGCACGAACCTGGACATCGATCCCGCACCGGGCCAGAAGCAACGTGATGTCCTTAACGTGATCGGCCCGATCTTTGTTGACTCGGGGGCAGTGGCCGAACAGTCGCAGATCGATTCCGCTCTCGATTCGCTCTTCGAAACCACGTATGTCGACGGTGCGGATCCGAGCCGTGTCACCGAGTAACGTTTCCAGCGTGTTGGAGCGGCCCGTCGCGACTAGCGACAGGGTCGCTCCGGCGACCGTTTCTGATATTCCTCAACGTCGACGTCGCTGGGTTCGCTCCGCGATCCTCGGGGCAGTTCTTCCGATTCTGTTGGTCGCGCTGTGGCAGACGATTGCTACCGCTGGTGTCGTGGCGAGCTACCGCTTGCCAACACCGCTGAGCGTCTGGACCGCCGGCGTGGATCTCTACGAACGCGGGGTTCTCTATCAACACGTGGCGATCTCGACACAGCGTGTATTGCTGGGTTTCGCAATTGGCTCGATCGTTGGTTTGGCGCTGGCAGCAGTTGTTGGCTTATCGGCTCGAATCTCTGACTTTTTTGCCCCGACGTTGGGGGCTCTCCGGGCAGTGCCGTCGCTCGCGTGGGTTCCGCTGCTCGGGCTTTATCTCGGTTACAACGAGGACTCTAAGGTTGCCTTGATTGCGATTGGCGCGTTCTTTCCGGTCTATACGACGGTCGCGTCAGCACTGCGACATGTAGATGCTCACTTGGTCGAACTGGGGCGAAGTTACGGCTATTCGGGGCCCGCGCTCTTGAGCCTTGTGCAATTGCCCTCAGTCGTACCGGCGGTGATCTCTTCGTTGCGCCTAGCGTTGGCGCAGGCGTGGCTGTTCTTGGTCGCGGGGGAGCTCCTTGGTGCGTCCCTCGGGCTCGGCTATCTGCTTGTCGATTCCCAACAAAATGGACGCATCGATCGCCTGTTCTTGACGATCATTCTGCTCGGAGTGCTGGGAAAGACGACGGACAGCCTTGTTGGGCTTCTCGAGCGTTTCCTCCTGAAACGGTGGGGGTCGTAGCGCTGCCGCGAGCGCGGTATAGTCGGTGAAACAGATTTCCTTTAAATTCCGTCCAGAGAGGCGGGGAAGGAGGTCAGAATGTCTGTACGCACTGTGTTGCAGCATGCTGATATCACTCGAGCGTTGACTCGGATTTCCCATGAAATCCTTGAGTCCAATCGCGGTTCCGACGGCCTCGTCATTCTCGGTATTCCTACGCGCGGCGTAACTCTCGCTCACCGGATCTCGACGATCATCGAATCGGTTGATTCTGCGGTCATTCCCGCGGGAGCTCTCGATGTCACGATGTACCGTGACGATTTGGCGCAGAATCCCACGCGGGCAACAGGGCCGACGGAGATCCCCAGCGGCGGTATCGACGGTAAGACCGTTGTTCTTGTCGATGACGTGCTCTATTCCGGCCGCACGATCCGGGCTGCGCTTGATGCGCTCGGTGATCTTGGCCGTCCGCGAGCAGTGCGATTGGCTGTGCTCGTAGACCGTGGTCACCGTGAGTTTCCGATTCGGGCCGACTTTGTGGGAAAGAATCTCCCCAGCTCGATGGAAGAACGCATCAACGTGCGTCTCGAAGAGATCGATGGAGCTGACGAGGTGACGATCGGATGAGGCACCTACTAACAACGCAGGGCTTACCCCGCGACGAAGCAATTGCCATTCTCGACGTTGCCGAAGACATGGCCGCTGTCGGAGAACGGGAAGTCAAGAAGCTCCCGACTCTTCGGGGTAAAACGGTCATCAACCTTTTCTTTGAAGACTCCACTCGAACGCGCATTTCCTTTGAGGCTGCGGCAAAGCGACTGAGCGCCGACGTCATCAACTTCGCGGCTAAAGGTTCAAGCGTCTCCAAGGGCGAGAATCTGAAAGACACTGCTCAGACTCTTGCCGCGATGGGCGCCGATGCTGTCGTCGTGCGCCACTGGGCATCCGGTGCCCCTAAAACGCTTGCCGACTCTGGGTGGATTGATGCCGGAATCGTCAATGCCGGTGACGGTACGCACGAGCATCCGACTCAGGCACTGCTTGATGCGTTTACGATTCGTCGCCGTCTTCATGGCAGCGCTGCTCGGGGTAAGGGCTTGGACGGCGTCACCGTGACGATTGTTGGCGACATTGTTCACTCGAGAGTCGCGCGCTCAAACGTCTGGTTGCTGACGACGCTCGGGGCCCACGTCACGCTCGTCGCCCCCGCAACTCTTTTGCCTGTCAACCTCAGTGGTTGGCCGGTCAAGGTCACTTACGATCTGGACCACGCGATCGCACAGGGCCCCGAGGTGATCATGATGCTTCGGGTGCAGGCTGAACGGATGGCCGCTGCGTTCTTCCCCAATGCTCGTGAATATTCGCGCCAGTGGGGGCTCAACGATGAACGGCTGCATGCGCTGCCAGCAAGTAGCATGGTTATGCACCCTGGGCCGATGAACCGCGGCCTTGAGATTTCGGCAGCAGCCGCAGATTCACCGCAGTCGACAGTTCTCGAACAGGTGGCGAACGGCGTCTCGGTTCGAATGTCGGTGCTCTATCACTTGCTGTCCGGAGCTGTGGAGCGGTGAGCGCGGGTGTCAGTCCTGCCGCCCATGTTTGCTTATTAATCCAGAGAAGAGGACTCTCGTGAGTATCAGAATCGTCAACGCCACCTTGCCGAGTGGCGAACGGACAGACTTTACGATCGATCGCGGAGTATTCACTGACGCGACCTCCGCAGATCGCACAATCGATGCTGCGGGCTTGCAGGCTCTTCCTGGTTTGGTTGATCTCCACACCCACTTGCGTGAGCCCGGCTTTGAGCAGAGCGAGACTGTTCTCTCTGGCACGCGCGCCGCAGCGATGGGCGGATTCACCGCAGTTTTCGCCATGGCTAACACCATGCCGGTACAGGACACCGCCGGTGTTGTCGAGCAGGTGCAATCGCTCGGCAACGATCACGGCTACGCCACGGTGCGTCCGATCGGTGCGGTAACCGAGGGACTTGAGGGCACCAAACTTTCGGAGATCGGCGCAATGGCGAACTCTCGCGCGGGCGTGCGAGTGTTTTCGGACGATGGTAAGTGCGTCCACAACGCGTTACTGATGCGGCGTGCGCTCGAGTACGTCAAGACGTTCGACGGGGTTGTTGCTCAGCACGCTCAGGAGCCAACTCTCACCGTGGATGCGCAGATGAATGAGGGTGCGGTTTCTAGCGAACTCGGACTTGCCGGCTGGCCTGCCGTCGCCGAAGAGTCGATCATCGCGCGTGATGTTTTGCTCGCCCAACATGTGGGGGCCCGACTTCACATCTGTCACCTCTCTACAGCAGGATCTGTCGACGTGATCCGCTGGGCAAAGGCCCGCGGCATCGCCGTGACGGCGGAGGTTACGCCGCACCACTTGCTCTTGACCGACGAGCTAGTTCGCGGCTACGACGCACGCTTCAAGGTGAACCCGCCCTTGCGTCGGGATGAGGACGTTCACGCACTACGCGCCGCCCTCGCTGACGGGACGATCGATATCGTCGCGACAGATCACGCTCCTCACCCCGCCGAGGCGAAAGAGTGCTCGTGGGCCGAAGCAGCCTTCGGAATGGTTGGTCTCGAATCGGCTCTCAACGTTGTACAGCAAGCGGTCGTCGACACTGGGCAGCTCAACTGGACCGATGTTTCGCGAGTTCTCTCTCAGAAGCCTGCAGAAATTGGCCGTCTTGATGGCTACGCGACTCCGTTCGCCATGGGATCCGCGGCGAACCTTGTGCTGATCGACCCGAGCGCGCGATCGATCTTTTCTACCGCATCGCTTCGTGGCAAAGGGACGAACTCTCCCTACTTGGGGCGTGAGCTTCCCGGTCGCGTCATGACCACCATCCACAACGGTTACGAAACCGTGCGGGATGGCGAAGTTGTGGAGGCGGCTGAGGTCGCTCTCCATGCCCGGCTCGCAGCGACGGAGGCCAACAATGTCTAAAGACGTCTCAACCCTGATCGTGATCGCCTTTGTCGTGCTGCTTCTGGGGCTGATGGTTGCCGGCTGGTATGCACGAAAGCGACGTCAATCCCATATCGGCGTACCGCAACAACCGCCAGCCGATCTTCCTAGCGGACACCCCAGCTTCAGCGGGAAGTATGTGTCGACGACGCTCGGAGGAGATCAACTCAACCGTGTCGCTGTCCACAGCCTCGGGTTCCGCGGCAACTGTGCCATTGAAGCGCACCCCACAGGCGTCGCGGTCTTCCGCACCGGCGAACGCGACCTGTGGATCCCGCGCAGCGACGTGCGAGCATTTTCGCGAGCATCTTTGACCATCGATCGTGTAGTTGAGAACAACGGACTGCAGGTGATCGAGTGGACCCTCGATGGCACTGCAGTCGATAGCTATTTCCGAATGGACGACCCCGAGGCGTGCGAAAGTGCCCTCGATAGTGTCGTCGGCAATGAAAGGCAGTCCCAGTGACTTTTGAACCTGCAGTGCTCGTCCTCGAAGACGGCACCCGCTACCTCGGTCAGGCCTACGGTGCCCGTGGTCAGAGGATCGGCGAGGTCGTCTTCGCGACCGGCATGACCGGCTACCAAGAAACGATCACCGATCCCAGCTATGCGGGACAAATCGTCGTCATGACAGCCCCTCATATCGGCAACACCGGGGTGAACGATGAAGATCCCGAGTCGTCACGAATCTGGGTATCGGGCTTTGTGGTGCGCGATGCTAGCCGCGTTGTCTCGAACTACCGTGCAGACGGCTCTTTGGATGACGAACTCACGGAGCAGAGCATCGTGGGCATCAGCGGCGTCGACACGCGTGCCATCACCCGTCGACTACGCGACTCTGGCTCGATGCGTGGGGGCATCTTCTCCGGCGTCGAGGCCACACTCAGCGATGATGAGCAACTTGCCGCGGTAACGGCCGCGGCACAGATGAGCGGGCAGAGCTTGTCCTCTGAAGTGTCAACTGCCGACGCGTATGTTGTCGCAGCGGTGGGGGAGAGCATTGGCCGTTTGGCCGTTCTCGACCTCGGCGTCAAGACCTCAACGCTCAACTATCTGGCCGATCGTGGATTCGATGTACACGTGCTTCCTCAGACCATCACGTTTGACGAATTGCTGGCCATCGAACCGGTCGCCGTCTTCTATTCGAACGGTCCAGGCGACCCGTCGGCATCCGATGCCCACGTCGCCCTCCTCACCGAGGTGCTCAAGAAAGGCTTGCCGTTCTTCGGAATCTGTTTCGGCAACCAGCTTCTCGGTCGCGCCCTCGGCTACGGAACCTACAAGCTGCCGTTCGGCCACCGCGGGATCAACCAGCCAGTGATTGATGTGCAGACGCAGCGCACCGAAATCACCGCCCATAACCACGGCTTTGCCGTAGACGCTCCCATCGGGGAGATTAGCCAGTCGCCAGCAGGTTTCGGTCGCGTCGAAGTTAGTCACGTCAACCTCAACGACAACGTGGTTGAAGGCCTTCGTGCCCTCGACATCCCCGCGTTCTCCGTGCAGTACCACCCCGAGGCGGCCTCAGGCCCCCACGATGCCAATTATCTTTTCGACAGGTTCCGCGACCTTGTTCTCGAGAACGCAAAGGACAGCAAGTAATGCCCAAGAGACAAGACATTTCCTCGGTACTGGTCATCGGTTCCGGCCCGATTGTTATCGGTCAGGCCGCGGAGTTTGACTACTCCGGAACACAAGCCTGCCGCGTGCTGCGCGAAGAGGGCATTCGTGTGATCCTCGTGAACTCGAACCCGGCCACGATCATGACCGACCCTGACTTCGCCGATGCCACGTACATCGAGCCCATCACGTGGGAAGTTATTGAGTCGATCATCGCTAAGGAGCGCCCGGATGCGCTGCTGCCGACACTGGGTGGGCAGACCGCGCTCAACGCGGCGATCGAACTTGATGCTCACGGCATCCTCGAGAAGTACAACGTTGAGCTAATCGGCGCAAACCTTGAAGCGATTAACCGCGGTGAAGACCGCCAGATCTTCAAGCAGCTCGTGATCGACTGTGGCGCAGAGGTTGCAAAGTCATACATCGCGCACACCGTCACTGAGGCGGTTGAGTTTGCCGAAGACCTCGGATATCCCCTCGTGATTCGCCCCTCGTTCACGATGGGCGGGCTCGGTTCTGGATTCGCATACACCCGCGAAGAACTCGTGCGCATGGTTACCGATGGATTGCACCAGAGTCCTACCACCGAGGTGCTGCTCGAGGAGAGCATCCTGGGCTGGAAAGAGTATGAGCTTGAGCTCATGCGTGACACGTCAGACAACACTGTCGTAGTGTGTTCGATCGAAAATGTTGATCCGGTGGGAGTCCACACCGGCGACTCGATCACGGTGGCTCCCGCCCTCACGCTCACCGACCGCGAGTACCAAAACCTCCGCAACATCGGAATCGACATCATCCGCGCTGTTGGCGTCGACACCGGTGGCTGCAACGTTCAGTTCGCAATCGATCCCGCCACTGGTCGAGTGATCGTCATTGAGATGAACCCGCGAGTTTCGCGATCGAGCGCCCTGGCTTCAAAAGCGACAGGTTTTCCGATTGCCAAGATCGCGGCCAAGCTGGCGATCGGCTACCGTCTCGACGAGATCCCGAACGACATTACGAAGGTTACGCCGGCAAGCTTCGAGCCGACGCTCGACTACGTCGTGGTCAAGGTTCCGCGATTCGCCTTCGAGAAGTTCCCCGCTGCCGACACACGTCTCACGACCACCATGAAGTCAGTCGGTGAAGCTATGGCCATCGGTCGTAACTACTCGACGGCGCTCCAGAAAGCCTTGCGATCGCTAGAAAAGCGTGACTCGAGCTTCCACTGGAATGGTGAAGTGGGAAATAAGGCAGAACTACTGGCGCTGTCGGCCATCGCCACTGATGGTCGGATCATCACGGTGCAGCAGGCGATGCGAGCAGGGGCCACGACCGAAGAAGTTTTTGAGGCAACCAAGATTGACCCGTGGTTCGTCGATCAGATCGCACTCATCAACGAAGTGGCCGCCGACATTGCGGCTGCTGACGAACTGACAGTCGCACTGCTCACTCACGCGAAAAACCACGGTTTCAGCGACGTGCAAATAGCCGATCTCCGCGGCGCTACCGAAGCTGAAATTCGTGACCTGCGCTGGGGACTCGACGTGCGTCCCGTATTCAAGACGGTCGATACGTGTGCGGGGGAGTTTCCGGCGCTGACCCCGTACCACTACTCAAGCTACGATTCTGAGACCGAAGTTGCCCCGAGCGATAAGACGAAGGTCATCATTCTCGGTTCAGGTCCCAACCGAATCGGCCAGGGCATTGAGTTTGACTACTCCTGTGTTCACGCCTCGTTCGCGCTCTCAGATGCCGGTTATGAGACCATCATGATCAACTGCAACCCTGAGACCGTCTCAACCGACTACGACACGAGCGATCGGCTTTACTTCGAGCCCCTCACCCTCGAAGACGTGCTTGAGATCATCCACGCCGAAAGCAAGAGTGGTGAACTCCTGGGAGTGATTGTGCAGCTCGGTGGGCAGACCGCGCTCGGGCTCGCTCAGGGGCTGAAAGATGCGGGCATCCCGATCCTCGGAACAACGCCCGAAGCGATCGACCTCGCCGAAGAACGCGGACTGTTCTCGGCCATTCTCGACAACGCCGGATTGCTCGCGCCAAAGAACGGCACCGCAACCAACCAGTCCGAAGCGATCGCTATCGCCGAGAACATCGGGTACCCGGTGCTCGTGCGTCCGTCGCACGTGCTGGGTGGCCGCGGGATGGAAATCATTTACGACACCGACGCTCTCGCCGACTACTTTGAGCGGGTGCGCGACGTCGTCATCATTTCTGAGACTTCGCCGCTGCTCGTCGACCGTTTCCTGGACGATGCGATCGAGATTGACATCGACGCCATTTATGACGGCACCGAGCTCTACGTTGGCGGAATTATGGAGCACATCGAAGAAGCCGGTATTCACTCCGGAGACTCGGCCTGCACCCTTCCGTCGGTGACGCTCGGGCGGGATGTGCTCAAGCGCGTGCGGGAAGCAACGCTCGCAATCGCTGAAGGCGTGGGAGTGCGCGGCCTGCTGAACGTGCAGTTCGCTATTGGCCAGGGCATCCTCTATGTTCTCGAAGCCAACCCGCGTGCCAGCCGAACAGTTCCGTTCGTCTCGAAGGCGCTGGGCATTCCGCTCGCGAAGGCTGCCGCTCTTGTGATGGCCGGGTCGAGCATCCGCCAGCTCGTCGATAGTGGATTGCTGCCCGCGCTCGACGGCTCGCAAGTGCCATCGACGTCGCCGGTTTCTGTCAAAGAAGCTGTCTTGCCTTTCCGACGCTTCCGCACCGTTGAGGGCCAGGTCGTTGACTCAGTTCTCGGCCCGGAGATGCGCTCAACCGGTGAAGTCATGGGGATCGACTCAAACTTCCCGAAGGCGTTCGCCAAGAGCCAAGAAGCGGCCTACGGTGGCTTGCCCGACAGCGGCTCGGTCTTCGTCTCGGTCGCGGACCGCGATAAGCGTGCCGTCATCCTTCCGGTCCTCCGTCTCAGCCAGCTTGGCTTTACCATTCTGGCCACGGAAGGTACCGCAGAGATCTTGGCACGCAACGGCATCGAAGCCCAGGTCGTGCGCAAGTACTTCATGGGGCAGGAAGTCGATGTCGCAGAGCCGTCAATTGTGGAGATGATCAACGACGGCAAGGTGGATGTGGTGATCAACACTCCGAGTGGCCGCAGTGCGCGTGCTGACGGGTACGAAATTCGAACAGCAACTGTCGCTGCCGATAAACCGATCTTCACGACAATCGCACAACTAGCGGCAGCGGTTGCCTCGTTCGAGGCGATTCGAGACGGCTTCGATGTGCGCTCGCTTCAGGATTACGCCCTCGACCGTGCTGCTGAGCTTGAGAAGGTAGCCAACAATGCCTAGTTTCTCCTCTCGCTTAGCTCAAACCTTCGAGGAATTCGGGGGAGTCTGCATGGGCATTGACCCTCATCCATTCCTGCTCGAAAGCTGGGGGCTGTCGAACGATGCCCACGGGGTTCGCGAGTTCGCGCTGCGTGCGGTGGATGCCGCAGCAGGCAACGTAGGAATGATCAAACCCCAGGTTGCCTTCTTCGAGCGCTTCGGTTCTGCGGGCTATGCGGTTCTCGAGGAGTCTTTCGCGCTGGCACGCTCCGCCGGACTGCTTGTCATCGCCGATGTGAAGCGCGGCGATCTGTCATCGTCCGTCGATGCTTATGGGCAGGCATGGCTCACGCCAGGTTCGCCATTAGAGGCAGACGCCATGACGGCGGTCGCGTATCAGGGCGTTTCAGAGCTCGCCGGACCGTTCGATCTCGCACGCTCGGCGGGTAAGGGAATATTCGTCTTGGCGGCAACGTCGAACGCGTCGGCCCACACCATCCAGTCTGCTCGGATCACCGAGGGTGAGCACGAGGGTGCAACTGTTGCCGCCAGTGTCGTTCGCGACGTTGCGGCGCTCAATACAGAGAGCGGTCTTGGCTCGTTTGGTGTTGTTATCGGCGCAACGGTTGACCTTGCCGACTACGGCATTCGCAATGGTGAACTTGTTGATCTCCCCATTCTGGCTCCGGGGTTCGGAGCGCAGGGCGCCCAAGTAGAGCAAGCACGTGAACTGTACGGTGATGCCGTCGCCAACACGATTGTGACCGTCTCACGCAGCGTCCTTCAAGAAGGTGCGAGCCAAATTCCTGCCGAACTTCGGTCGCTTCGGTCACAGCTCCGAGAGCAGGTTCGCTAATGGGACCTCGCCCCGAGCCACCTGCCGTTGATCGTGCGGCCGCCTCTCGTGCGGCAATTGTGGCGCGACGCGCCCGAGCTGCCGTAAAACGTGAAGTCGCTGAGCGCGCTCGAACGGCGTTGAGCGTCGCCCGCACGGCATGGTCTCAACCGGATAGCGCAGAGGCACGACTTTTGGTTCGTGAACTGCTGATGAGCGTGCCATCACTTGGTCCAACGCGGGTCGAAGCCGTCATGGAAGAACTTGCCATCGCGGAACGTAAACGCGTCGGCGGCCTCGGCCCGAAGCAGCGGGTACGACTCACCGCTTATCTGGCTTCACGTCAGGGAGCAGAGCCGACTCGTCTCGTGGTGCTGGCTGGTCCAACTGCTGTCGGCAAAGGCACGGTGTCGAGCTACATCCGGGAAAATCACGCCGATGTTCTGCTGAGTGTTTCAGCGACTACGCGCAAGCCGAGACCTGGCGAAATCGACGGTGTCCACTACTACTTCGTCAGTGATGAGCAGTTCGATGCGATGATCGCGGACAATGAACTCTTGGAGTGGGCGGTTGTTCACAACTCCTATCGTTATGGCACGCCGCGCCCGCCGATCGATGCTGCTCTTGCCGAAGGAAAGCGCGTTCTGCTTGAGATTGATTTGCAGGGCGCCCGCTCCGTTCGTGCGGTGATGCCTGAAGCCCTTCTGGTCTTCCTCTTGCCCCCCACGTGGGAAGAATTGGTGCGTCGATTAATCGGTCGTGGTACGGAAGATGCCGCAGAACAGGCGCGCCGATTAGACACCGCAAAGGTCGAATTGGCGGCTCAAGAAGAGTTTGATGTGAAAGTTGTGAACACAGAAGTAAGCCAAGCGGCTCAAGAAGTCGTAGAATTGATGGATGCGCCCGCTGGCGCGACCACTTCCGACTCCAAGGAGCACTCCAATGGCTGACAAGAACTCGGGCATCATTGATCCCCCCATCGACGAATTGCTGTCGAAGGTCGACTCGAAGTACCAGCTCGTAATCTTCGCGTCCAAGCGGGCTCGCCAGATCAACGACTACTACGCAGACCTCCACGAGGGAAGCTTGTTCGATAACGTCGGACCCCTCGTTGACTCGACAATCGAAGACAAGCCCCTGTCGGTTGCTCTCCGCGAGATCAACGAAGACAAGCTCGAACTCAAGCGACTCAGCGGCGAATAGAACCTACTTCGATGACCGCGCTCAACGTAGTCGTCGGGATTTCTGGCGGAATCGCTGCCTATAAGGCAGTCTCCGTAATACGTGAGCTTGTGCTCGCCGGGCATGACGTTCATGTCGTGGCAACAAGCAACGCACTCAAGTTTGTTGGACTCCCCACTCTTGAGGCGATTAGCCGCAACCCCGTCCACACTGACCTTTATGAAGGTGTGGACGAGGTTCGTCACGTTTCTGTCGGCCAGGCGGCCGACGTGATCGTTGTTGCTCCGGCAACGGCTAATACGATCGCCAAGATTGCGACCGGCCAGGCAAGCGACTTCCTCGGCAACACGATCCTTGCCAGCACAGCGCCGGTTGTACTCGCCCCGGCGATGCACACCGAAATGTGGCAAAACCCGGCGACTGTCGCCAACGTCGAGACACTGCGTTCACGCGGCATCCGCTTCGTTGGTCCGGAATCCGGGCAATTGACTGGCTCAGACAGCGGTTTAGGTCGGATGTCGGAGCCGAGCGACATTGTCGCTGCGGTCCTCGATGTAGCGGTCGCCTCGCGCGACCTCGCCGGTCGGTCAGTTCTCGTCACTGCGGGAGGCACGCGGGAGCCTCTTGACCCTGTGCGGTTCATCGGCAATCGTTCGAGCGGAAAACAGGGCGTTGCTCTCGCTACTGCGGCTGCCGCTCGCGGTGCCTCGGTGACCCTAATCGGCGCAAACCTTGAGGTCGCACCGCCTGCAGGGGTTCGATTTATTGAGGTGGGCACGACTTTAGAACTTCAGTCGATTGTTAACGCGGAGGCGGTGACCGCTGATCTGATCGTGATGGCTGCCGCGGTGGCCGATTATCGTCCAGCAGAGACCGCGCAGTCGAAGATTAAGAAGCGCAGTGACTCGAGCACGCTCGAGTTGCGGCTCGAAGAGAATCCGGACATTTTGCGGGGAGTCGTTGCTGCACGTTCCGGTGATCAGGTCATTGTCGGTTTTGCCGCGGAGACGGAACCAGACGATGCAGCGCTTCTTGAGCTCGGCCGAGCAAAGGTTACCCGCAAAGGGTGCGATTACCTTGTGGTGAACCGGGTCGGGTGGACTGAGGGTTTCGCCTCAGACCGTAACACTGTCATCGTCATCAACACGGCCGGAGATAGAGTGGGTGAGGCAAGCGGAAGCAAATTGTCGGTGGCCCACCGCATTCTTGATCTCGTGTTCGCCGCCCGCTGACACCCATTCATCACTACCGGAGACGGCTTATGACTTCGCCCCTGCGCACCTTCACCTCGGAGTCCGTTACCGAGGGACATCCAGACAAGATCTGTGATCAGATTAGCGACAGCATTCTTGATGCGCTGCTCAGGGACGACCCGAACGCTCGCGTCGCGGTTGAGACTTTGGTGACGACCGGTCTCGTTCATGTCGCTGGCGAGGTCACAACATCCGCGTACGCCGATATTCCTGCCATTGTGCGCGACCGTATCTCAGACATCGGCTACAACTCTTCGGCTGTCGGGTTCGACGGTCGTTCCTGCGGTGTGTCAATTTCTATCGGTGCTCAGTCGCCCGACATCGCCCAGGGTGTTGACCGTGCTCTGGAAACCCGCGAAGGCAATTCCCAAGATTCTCTCGATCTGCTTGGTGCCGGTGACCAGGGTGTCATGTTCGGCTATGCGACCACCGAAACCCCGCAGCTGATGCCCGCTCCCGTGTGGTTTGCGCATCGAATGGCGGAACGCTTGGCTCAGGTGCGCAAAGACGGGCTTGTCGATTACCTTCGGCCAGACGGCAAGACTCAAGTGACGATCGGCTACGAAGGCTCAGTTCCCCGCAGCATCGAGACTGTCGTTCTCTCGACTCAGCACTCGCCCCACATTTCGACCGCTCAGTTGCGTGAGGAGATCGAAGAACTCGTCGTTCGGCCAATTGCCGAAAGCTCCGGTCTCGACCTTGATCGGATGAAAGCGATCGTGAACCCGAGTGGCCGTTTTGAGATCGGCGGGCCGCAGGGCGACGCTGGTGTCACCGGCCGCAAGGTGATTGTCGATACCTACGGGGGAGCGTCTCGTCACGGCGGCGGAGCTTTCAGCGGCAAAGACCCTTCTAAAGTGGACCGCTCTGCAACGTACGCGATGCGGTGGGTCGCAAAGAATGCTGTCGCGGCTGGGCTGGCAGATCGTCTCGAAATTCAGATCGCCTATGCCATTGGCCGCGCTGCACCTGTGAGTCTCTTCGTCGAAACTTTTGGAACCGGGCATGTGTCTGACGAAGCAATTCTTGGCGCAATTCACGAGGTGTTCGACCTGCGTCCTGGCGCCATCATCCGCGATCTCGATTTGTTGCGACCTATTTACGCGAAGACGGCCACCTACGGCCACTTCGGTCGCGAGCTCCCCGAGTTCACGTGGGAGCGTCTCGACCGCGTCGAGGCTCTTCGCAGGGCTGCCGGGCTCTAGAGATGACCGAAGCATCCATCGCACGGGTGCTCATTGACTCTCCGCTGCCACAGCTCGACAGGCTTTTCGACTACGCAATCCCTGAGAAGCTTCGCGAAGAGGCTCATGTGGGTGTTCGGGTCAAGGCACCGCTGAAATCTCTCGGACGATTGGTCGAGGGATGGATTGTTGAACTCACCGACACGGTGGGATACACAGGCAAACTCAGTGAACTCGATACGGTCATTTCTCCGTTTCCGGTGTTAGCCCCCGAAGTCTGGAAGCTCGCGCGCGCCGCAGCGGATCGGGCGGCAGGCAACGCCTCCGATGTTTTACGCCTAGGAATCCCTAAGCGCCATGCTCGAGCGGAGAAAACGCTCGCGGCTCCTTCCGCTGTTGGCTATGATCACTCCGGCCCCATCCTGCCCGTCAGCTACTTTGATGAGGGCTCTATCACCACGCTTTTGTCGGCAAACAAACGCGCGGCGCTGTCGGCCCCCACCGGAGTTGTTGAAGTCTCACCAGGGCGGTGGGTTGGACGTTGGGCCGTCACGATGGCTGAACTCGCAGCTCAGTCGCTCGCACGCGGCGCGACCGCTATTCTTGCCACGCCCGACTTTCGCGATCAGGAGCAGCTCGAGGCCGCAGTCGCTGCCCTTCTCCCCGAAGATCGAATTCTTCGCCTCGATGCCCGTCAAAGTGTGCAACGTCGGTACGGCAACTTTTTGAGAACACATGACGGCAGCCCCTTTGTGATCATTGGCAATAGATCTGCCGTGTATGCCCCGGCAACGCGCTTGGGGCTGATTGTGGTGTGGGACGACGGCGACTCGCTCTACAGCGAGAACCTTTCGCCGTACATCCACACCAGAGACGCAGCACTACTTCGTCAAGAACAGCAGAAGTGCGCCTTAGTTTTCCTCAGCCATTCCCGCAGCACTGAAGTGCAACGCCTCGTCGAAGTTGGATGGCTCGGCTCGATGAGCCCGGGGGGAATTAGACCGCCAAAGGTCATACCGTCTGCCAACCAGGTCAGTCAGGATCGCTTGGCGGCGATCGCCCGGATCCCGTCAGCAGCGTGGAAAGCAGCACGCGCTGGGCTCGATGAGGGCCCCGTGCTGGTTCAAGTTGCGCGGCCAGGTTACGCGCCACGGCTAGCCTGCGCTGATTGCGCCCACACTGCGCGCTGTACGACCTGTGCCGGACCGCTCGCGCAGCGTTCGGCATCCGCAACTCCGAGTTGTGTCTGGTGTGGAGCGCTAGCGGTGAAGTGGCGTTGTCGCGAGTGCGACGGAACACGGTTGCGCATGGTCGGATCGGGTAGCGCGCGCACTGCCGACGAATTGGGCCGTGCCTTTCCCGGCTACCGCGTCATCGTTGCCGATGGTGACCATCAAGTCACGACGGTGTCGTCGGAGCCATCACTCGTTATTGCGACCCGTGGCGCTGAACCGGTCGCCGAGGGTGGCTACCGAGCGGTGTTGCTTCTCGACGGCGCCGGAATGTTGGCTCGAGAGAGCTTGCGTGTGTCAGAAGATTGCCTTCGCTGGTGGTCGAATGCGATCGCCTTGGGCGCCGATGGCGCGCCAGCAGTGATCGTGGGAGTGGGAGGTTCTCTCGCCACCGCTCTTGTCACGTGGCGCCAGGAGGACTTCGCGAGTTCTGAGCTGGTCGACCGCCGCGAGTTGCGCTTTCCTCCGGCAATCAGGGTCGCGACCCTCACCGGTAAGGTCGGCCTCGTGACGGATGCTATCCAGCAATTGCCTATTGATCCGCTCGATGTCTTGGGGCCGGTTGATCTCGCAGACGGCCTCGTGCGCACGATCATCCGCTTCGACTATAAAAACGGCGCTGCCGTTGCCGAACAGCTGAAAGCCCTCGTGGTTACCGCGACGACAGTGTCGAGAAGCAGCCGCAAACCGGGGGCGCCGCGTGCTAGTCAACCACCACCAGGATTGCGCGTTCATCTCGACGATCTTGAGCCCTTTGTTGACCTCTAGGCACACGGTGCGAACTCTTCCGCAATTTCGCGAGACAATTGGCGGATGACTTCCTTGCGACTTCTTTTTGCCGGTAGCCCCGAGGTAGCTGTTCCGAGTCTCGACGCATTGTTGGCGAGCGATCACGACGTCGTCGGGGTTCTCACCCGCACGGATTCCGCGCAAGGGCGCCGTCGAGTGATGACGCCGACGCCGGTCGCGGCGAGAGCTGAGCATGAGGGCATCGACGTTATTCGGGCGAACCGTCTCGATGACAGTGCACGCGCCGCCATCGCTGACCTCAATGTCGACCTTGGTGTGATCGTGGCGTACGGCGGCCTGGTCCCGGCGAATGTTCTCACCATTCCGCGCCTCGGCTGGATCAACCTCCATTTTTCACTCTTGCCCCAGTGGCGCGGCGCTGCCCCCGTTCAACGCGCCATTATGGCCGGCGATACGGTTTCTGGTGCCGCAGTTTTTCAACTCGTTGAGAAGCTCGATGCTGGCGATATTTTTGCGACCCTGACGGCGCCGATTGGCGCTCAACAGACTGCTGGCGCCCTGCTGCAGCAGCTCTCGCTTTCCGGCGCAGCACTGCTCGAAAAAGTGGTGAACTCTCTCGCCGATGGCAGCGCTCAGGCAGTGCCGCAGTCCGGCGAGATCTCCTTGGCGCCCAAGCTTTTGCTGGATGACGGTCGTATTGATTGGTCTCAGCCGGCACAGACTGTCCACAATCAGATCCGCGGTGTCACTCCCGAGCCAGGTGCCTCAACCCAGGTCGACGGCAAGCGCCTGAAAGTTCTCGAAGCTGCAATCGCGCGGGAGACGCCTGCTCTGCCTACGGGACGCATAGAGTTTGTGGGCAAGAAGGTGTTTGTCGGAACCGCCACCCAACCGATCGAGCTGCTCAGGGTGCATCCTGAGGGCCGCAATGCAATGGATGCCGCAGCCTGGTGGCGCGGCCTGAATTCAGAATCAGAGGTGGTGGCTTCATGAGCTACGCACAGTCAGCCCGTCGAGTCGCGCTTGACGTCATCATGGCCGTGCGCGAGTCGGATGCGTACGCCAACCTTCTCCTTCCCGTTCACATTGAACGCGCGAAGCTATCGAGCGCAGATGCCGGTCTCGCGACCGAATTGACCTATGGCACGCTGCGAATGCAGGGCTACTACGATGCTGTCATCGCTCAGGCTGCTGGCCGTGCTGTCGCCAAGATTGATCCGCCAGTGCTTGACGTGTTGCGATTGGCAACACACCAGCTGTTGTCGATGAGGGTGCCTTCGCATGCTGCCGTCGATGAATCTGTGCGTTTGGCAAAGACCATCGGCTCGCGTTCTGCGGTCGGCTTCGTGAATGCAGTGCTGCGGGCGATAACGAAGCACGATGCCGACGTGTGGCGCGAGCGCGTTATTGGTGCCGCAAGCTCCGGTGAAGAGGCCCTCGCTGTGTCGTATTCTCACCCGCTTTGGGTTACTCGAGCATTTCGGCAGGTGCTGGTTGCCGAGGGCCGGGAGGCTGAGCTTGAAGGGCTGCTCGCGGCCGATAACGTTCCGGCGCGGGTCTCGGTTGCGGCGTTGCCAGGATTCTCCACGGTTGCCGACATCGGTGTCACCCCGACGGAGTATTCACCGGTTGGTGGCACACTGCGCGAGGGTGACCCGGCCAAGAATGCCGCGATCGCCGCCGGTCGCGCCAGGGTCCAAGACGAAGGATCGCAGATCGCGGCTCTCGCTCTTAGCCGGGTACGCCCGATTGTGCCGGGGGAGTCTTGGCTCGATATGTGTGCTGGTCCTGGCGGAAAAGCTGCGCTGCTCGCAGCAGAGGCGCTCGAGGGTGGTGCTGTGCTCACCGCTAACGAACTTGTGCCTGCTCGCGCGAAGCTCGTGCGCAATGCTCTCGCCGTGTTCGATGCCCCTCCCGTCGTGTGGGAGAAAGACGGTATTGAGATCGGGGAGGAACATCCTGAGCAATTCGACCGCATCCTGCTCGATGCGCCCTGTACGGGTCTTGGAGCCTTGCGTCGTCGGCCTGAGGCACGCTGGCGCAAGCAGCCTGGTGATGTCGCCCAGTTGGGCGCTATCCAAACGGCCCTGCTCCAGTCTGCTCTCAAGGCGCTGAAGCCCGGTGGGGTGCTGGCCTATGTCACGTGCTCGCCGCACGCCGCTGAAACCAAGGCGATTGTCGGCTCTGTTTTGCGCAAGGCAGAGGGAATCACCAAGATGGATACTCCTGCTGTGGTGCAGAGTTTCACGAAGGACACCCTCGATTTGCCTGAGGCCACTCACGTTCAATTGTGGCCGCACCGCCACGGTACAGACGCCATGTTCATTCAGCTCCTCGAAAAAGCCGACTCCTAGAGAGGTTCACGCTATGTCAGTGCGAATTAACCCCAGCATTCTCGCGGCCGATTTCGTTAATCTTGAACGCGACATTGCGAAGATTTCGAATGCCGATTTCGTGCACGTCGACATCATGGATAACCATTTCGTTCCTAACTTGACGTTCGGTCTCCAAATGACGGAACGCATCCAGCAGGTTTCAGAGATTCCACTTGATGTGCATTTGATGATCAGTGACCCTGACCGCTGGGCGCCTGACTATGCCGATCTCGGCGCGTTCGGGGTCACCTTCCATGCCGAAGCTGCAGCGGATGCCGTTGCACTAGCCCGCACCCTTCGGTCGCAGGGCGCCCGGGCAGGCATCGCGGTCAAGCCGGGTACGCCCATTGAGCCGTATCTTGAGCTGCTCGAAGAGTTCGATCAGGTCTTGGTGATGACAGTGGAGCCTGGTTTCGGCGGCCAGAGCTTTAGGGAAGAAACGATGCCGAAGCTCCAGAAATTGCGGGAGCTTGTCGACAAACGTGGCCTCGATGTGTGGCTTGAGGTCGACGGCGGTGTTGATGAACGCACAATCGAGATCGCCGCTGCCGCCGGTGCAGATACGTTCGTTGCTGGATCGTCGGTGTATCGCGGAGATGATCCTTCGTTGCGAGTCTCTGAGCTTCGGGAACGCGCAAGCGCTCACCGTCATTAGCAACTGCTTACAGCGAACACGAGCACTTTGAGAGCGTGAGGTCACGACGCAACCGCGGCGGTCTGGTTGACTAGTGACATGAGTGAATCAGGAAAATCTAAGCCAGAGGTCGAGTTCTATGAGGGCGAAGCGCCTACTGAGCTCGTCGTTATCGACATCGTAGAAGGAACCGGCGCCGAAGCATCCGCGGGCTCGACCGTAGACGTGCACTACTTGGGCGTCGACTTCGAGACTCTCGAAGAATTCGATTCTTCATGGAGTCGTGGCGAGTCCATCAACTTTCCGCTCACGTCGCTCATCAGCGGCTGGCAAGAGGGAATTCCCGGCATGAAGGTTGGCGGCCGTCGTCAGCTCATCTGCCCGCCGCACCTCGCCTACGGCCCCGCCGGCGGAGGACATCAGCTCTCCGGACGCACCCTGACCTTCGTGATCGACCTTCTCGGCACGAACTAGTCACCACCCGTTCGACGTCACGCGGCAAGGGACCGCCCTCCGGGGCGGTACCCTTGACGTGTGAAAGACTTTGACGCACTTTTTGCAGAGCTCAGCCGCAAAGCGGTTGACCGTCCGGCCGACTCTGGCTCGGTTGCCCTCTTGGATGCCGGTGTGCATTCGATCGGCAAGAAGATTGTGGAAGAAGCTGCCGAGGTGTGGATGGCAGCCGAGTACCAATCTGACGAAGAGACTGCAGACGAAATCTCTCAACTGATCTACCACCTTCAGGTTCTGATGGTTGCCAAAGGGCTCAGCCCTGAGGACGTGTGGCGACATCTGTGATGTGTCTACGCCCACTTTTCGCACCAATTGACTGAGAGAAACCATGTTAAGAGTTGCAGTGCCCAACAAGGGTTCACTGAGTGAAATCGCTTCAGAAATGCTGTACGAAGCAGGCTATGTCGGACGCCGCGATCCACGCGCGCTGAATGTCCGTGATGAGCGCAATGGCGTCGAGTTCTTCTATCTCCGCCCACGCGATATCGCGACCTATGTAGGTTCAGGGGCGCTCGACGTCGGAATCACCGGCCGCGACTTGCTGCTGGATTCTGGCTCTGCGGCATCCGAGATCGCCAGCCTTGATTTCGGCGCGTCGACGTTCCGTTTCGCTGGCGAACCAGGCCGGTATACGGAGCTTTCTGATCTCAATGGAGTGCGCGTCGCCACGAGCTATGCCGGTCTCGTCGGTGCCTTTTTGGAGCGCAATGGGGTCAAGGCAGAACTGATAAGCCTCGATGGTGCGGTCGAGTCCGCGATTCGACTTGGCGTGGCGGATGCCGTGGCCGATGTCGTTTCGACAGGATCGACACTTCGGGCACAGGGGCTTGAGATCTTTGGGCCTGTCATTCTCGACTCCACGGCCGTGCTGATCAGTTCAGGTCAGGATGTCAGCGGCGGCGCAACCTTGAAGCGTCGTTTACAGGGCGTGCTCGTTGCTCGCCAGTATGTGCTCATTGACTACGACGTTCCTGTCGCGTTTCTCGAGGCGGCAACGAAGGTCACTCCCGGGATCGAGAGCCCGACCGTCTCGCCGTTGCAGGATCCGGCGTGGGTCGCTGTGCGTTCGATGGTTCGCCGGGTGGACACCAACCACGTCATGGACGCCCTGTACGAAGTCGGGGCGCGGGCAATCTTGGTCAGCGCTATTCACGCCGCGAGGATTTAGTCATGGCTGTCGCCGTTCGGGTCATTCCGTGCCTCGATGTTGCCGATGGTCGAGTGGTCAAAGGGGTGAATTTCAAGGATCTCCGCGATGCCGGTGATCCCGTGTCTCTTGCCCGTTTGTACTACGAACAGGGTGCAGACGAAGTCACGTTCCTCGATGTCACAGCGACCGTCGAAGGCCGCGCGACAATGTATGAGGTTGTGCGATCCGCAGCCGAACAGATTTTCATTCCGCTGACGGTTGGCGGGGGAGTTCGGGCACCGGACGACGTATCAAAATTGCTCGCCAACGGCGCGGACAAGGTTGGTGTTAACAGTGCTGCTATCGCCCGCCCTGAGCTCATCGATGACATCGCCCACCGCTTTGGAGCTCAGGTGCTTGTGCTGAGTCTCGACATCAAACGCCGCGGTGATGGATGGATCGTGACAACCCACGGTGGCCGCACGGAGACTGACCGCGATGCCCTCGACTGGGCTCGCGAAGTGATGGAGCGTGGAGCTGGGGAGCTTCTCGTTAATTCAATTGACGCGGATGGAACCAAACAGGGCTTCGACCTCGAACTGGTTTCGGCCATCAGCGAGTTTGCAACGGTCCCGGTTATCGCGAGCGGCGGCGCTGGCGCGGTCGAACACTTTGCTCCCGCATTCGCGGCCGGCGCAGACGCTGTGCTTGCCGCATCCGTTTTCCACAGTCGCCAGCTCACGGTCGGCGATGTCAAAGAGTCACTTCGAGGTCATGGATTGGTTACACGATGAGCGACGAACTCACCCCGGCCACCGCGTCAGAGGTTCTTGAACGGGCTCAGTTTGCCGCCGACGGTTTGCTGCCGGCGATTATTCAGCAGTGGGATACCAAAGAAGTGCTGATGCTGGGCTACATGAACGCTGAAGCGCTCACACGTACACTCACCGAAGGTCGAGTGACCTTCTATAGCCGTAGTCGGCAAGAGTTGTGGCGCAAGGGCGACACCAGCGGTCACCGTCAGTACGTGCGCACTGCTGCTCTTGACTGCGACCGGGATGCACTCCTGGTTGGTGTCGAGCAGGTGGGTCCAGCGTGCCACACCGGTGCGCACTCCTGTTTCGACGTCGATCCGCTAGCTCCTCACCAGGGGTTTTCCGATGACTAACAGCACAGATCACGCGGAGTTTCAGCGTCTTGTCGGGGAGGGCAATCGTGTCGTTCCCGTCATCCGCCAAATTTTTGCGGATGGGGAGACTCCCGTCGGCGTGTATCGCAAGCTGGCGCAGGCAAAGCCAGGGACATTCTTGTTGGAGTCTGCCGGTCAAGGCGGAATCTGGTCACGTTTTTCGTTCGTCGGTGTCGCTAGCTTCGGGGTACTGACGCAACATGAGGGCAGCGTCGAGTGGATCGACTACGGCCTTTCCCGGGAGCGTGTGCTCGGCAGCGACTGCCCGAACGCGCCATTGGAAGCTTTGGCGCACCTCAACGAGCGCTGGAAGACACCGCGAGTTTCTGGCCACCCGCCGCTCACCGGCGGCCTGGTGGGTTTCATCGGCTGGGAGGCTGTGCGGGAACTCGAGAATCTTCCGGATGCCCCACCGGCAGACTTTGATGTTCCTAGCCAGGCACTCAGTTTCGTTTCTGATCTTGTCGTGCTCGATCATCGCACTGGCACTGTGTTGCTGATCTCGAGCGCGCTGAATGATGGTGTCGTCGACGAGTCGACCATGTGGGCTGAAACTCAGTCGCGCCTGGATGTCCTCCAAGCCGGGCTCGCCCGTCCGACTGATGCCTACCTTGCTGAAGTCGATATCGAGACCGAGCCAGCTCCGATTGCCCGCACAACGCCTGAGCAGTACGCGCAGTCCATCGCTCGCTCGAAAGAGTTCATTCGCGAGGGCGACGTTTTCCAAGTCGTCATCTCGCAACGCTTTGATCATGAGCTCAGCGCGAGCGCACTCGATGTCTATCGGGTTCTTCGCACACTCAACCCGTCGCCGTACATGTATTTGCTTTCGCTGGTGGATGTTGACGGTCGGCCTTATTCGATTGTGGGGGCGAGCCCGGAGGCGCTCGTCAAAGTGTCGCAAAAGCGGGTTCATATGCATCCGATCGCGGGATCGCGTCCCCGTGGAGCGGACACAGAACATGATCGTGAACTCGCAGAGGAACTCCTCGCCGATACCAAAGAGCGCGCCGAGCACCTCATGCTCGTCGACTTGGCTCGTAACGACCTCTTGAAAGTGTGTACCCCAGGCACTGTCGCGGTCACTGAGTTCATGCAGGTTGAGCGTTTTAGCCACATTATGCACTTGGTTTCCTCCGTTGAAGGTGACCTCTTGCCGAGTGCCACCGCGGTGGATGTGTTCCGTGCCACCTTCCCGGCTGGCACCCTCTCCGGCGCGCCGAAGCCCCGTGCCCTCGAGATCATCGATGAACTTGAGCCAGCTCAACGCGGCGTTTATGGGGGAGTTGTTGGATACTTCGACTTCGCTGGCGACGCCGATCTGGCCATCGCGATTCGCACTGTCACGATCGTTGATGGGATGGCGCGCGTGCAGGCCGGTGCTGGTCTGGTTGCGGATTCCGACCCGGCCGCAGAACATCAAGAGGCACAGAACAAGGCAGCAGCGCCGTTGCGCGCTGTTGCGGTTGCCAATGCGATGCGGCAGCTGACGTCATGATTGTGAAACGCTCTCGACCAATCGTGCTTGCTGGGCTCGTCCTTCTGGGGGCAGGGGTGATGTTGTCGTGGACTCAGCCCTGGTTCACCATCAGCTTGACCGATGGTGCGATTGTCGAGGTGCTCGGGAGCGACGCGGCAGGGTCGCTTGCCGCCCTTGCCCTCGCAGTGTTTGCGCTCGTTGCTGCCCTGAGCCTTTCATCGCTCGTCGTGCGGAGAGTGCTCGGTGTTCTCGCTGCCATTGTTGGCGGCGCTATTGTTGCTGTCGTTGTGGCGGCGACGGCAGATCCTGTGCTCGCGTCCGGGGAGTTGATAACTCAAGCTACGGGTATCAGCGGCTCCGATTCGCTGCCTGGACTGGTCGTTGCCGTTAACGCGAGCGGGTGGTCGGTTCTCGCTCTTGTCGCGGGAGCGCTCTTACTCGTTCTCGGTCTCTTCGCCACCTTTTCGGCGCATCACTGGCCGCGCGCAACCAAGAAGTACGACCGCGAAACCGCTATCGTTGCGGACGATCCTGCTTCGCAGTGGGACGCCCAAAGCAGAGGAATTGATCCAACCGCCGGTTGAGTGGCACAACCGTGCGCCTTACTCCCGCTAGAATTTAGGATCAGCAAAGAATGGAGCCTGATGAGTACTGATACTGACCCCGGCCACGGAAATTCGCCGGCGGCATGGACTGCCGTTGTCATCATGTTGGTCGCGTTCACAATCGGAACCTTCGCGTTTTGGTTCGTTATACCGTGGCTCGTTTTTGCGTCGGCCGGACTGGTCGTCGTTGGTCTCGTAGTTGGCCAAGTGCTGAAAAAGCTTGGCTATGGCGTCGGTGGCGACAAGCTCACCGTAAAGTCTCACAACTAGAGTGCTCTCCGATTTAGTCGACGGCGCGCTCGAAGATGCCGCCGTCCGTCGTGAATCCGTCAGCCTCGCTGCGGTAGAGCGCGCTGCTTCAGCAGCCGTTCCTGCATTGGATGCTCTCGATGCGTTGTCGCCACGAGAGCGCGTTCACATCATTGCTGAAATCAAGCGGTCAAGTCCCTCGCGCGGCGCGCTTGCTGAAATAGGCGATCCTGCGTCCCTGGCGTTGTCGTATCAAACCGGCGGCGCGAGCGCGATTAGTGTGCTGACTGAACAGCGACGATTCGGCGGTTCGCTTGACGATCTCATCACGGTGAAGTCGGTCGTGCGTGTTCCGGTGCTGCGTAAAGACTTCGTTGCCGAGCCCTATCAGGTGTTTGAGGCTCGTGCAGCAGGTGCCGACCTTGTGCTGCTCATTGTGGCGGCCCTCGATCAGCGCACCCTCTCGACCCTCTATAACTTGATCGTTGAACTAGGCATGACTCCGTTGGTCGAGACTCACTCGGCTGACGAGGTCACGCGCGCCTTGGATGTTGGGGCGAGTTTGGTCGGCGTGAATGCGCGCAACCTGAGCACCTTCGAACTCGACCAGAACTTATTCGGTGAACTGGCGGATCAGATTCCGAGCGGCGTAATTCGTATTGCTGAGTCTGCAGTGAAATCTGCTGCGGATGTCGCCCACTATCGAAAAGCAGGTGCAGATGTGGTTCTCGTCGGAGAAGCACTCGTCACTGGCGACCCGATTGCCACCCTGCAAGACTTTTTGGACTGTTAATGCTGAGAGATGAATTAGGCCCCTACTTTGGAGAATTTGGCGGACGTTTCGTTCCCGAATCCCTGATCGCCGCTCTCGATGAGCTCGATGCCGCGTACAACGAGGCAAAGAACGATCCTTCCTTCCAAGAGGAACTCGCCGAGCTTCATGCCAGCTACACCGGCCGACCCTCGATCATTACCGAGGTGCCTCGTTTTGCGGAGCACGCTGGTGGCGCCCGGGTCATCTTGAAGCGTGAAGACCTCAACCACACTGGCTCTCACAAGATCAATAACGTGCTCGGTCAGGCCTTGCTTGCTCGTCGCCTCGGAAAGACCAGGTTGATTGCTGAGACGGGCGCAGGTCAACATGGCGTTGCTACCGCAACTGCCGCAGCGCTTTTTGGCATGTCGTGTGTCGTTTACATGGGCGAAGTCGATACCGAGCGCCAGGCCCTGAACGTCGCGCGGATGCGCCTCCTCGGCGCTGAAGTGATTCCCGTTACTGCGGGTTCCCGCACGCTTAAAGATGCGATTAACGAAGCCTTGCGCGACTGGGTCGCCAACGTCGAAGACACCCACTATCTGTTGGGAACCGTTGCGGGGCCTCATCCGTTCCCGGTCATGGTTCGCGACTTCCACAAGGTTATTGGTGATGAGGCGCGCGAGCAGGTTGTCGAACTCACCGGGGCACTTCCGACCGCTGTTGTGGCATGTGTTGGAGGCGGCAGCAACGCTATGGGAATTTTCCACGCGTTCCTCGACGACGCGGATGTTGCGCTCTACGGCTACGAGGCTGCGGGGGAAGGTCACCTGACCGAACGTCACGCAGCAACTCTCACCCGGGGGCGTCCTGGAGTGCTTCATGGAGCACGGAGCTACATGCTGCAGGACGAAGACGGCCAGACCGTCGAATCTCACTCGATTTCAGCGGGGCTCGATTATCCGGGTGTTGGTCCGGAGCACTCGTGGCTAAAAGACATCGGTCGTGCAAACTATTTGCCAATTACCGATGCTGAAGCGATGAACGCCCTACGCCTGCTGAGCAGAACCGAGGGAATCATTCCCGCAATCGAATCAGCTCATGCCCTGGCCGGTGCCCTCGATCTCGGAAAACAGCTTGGTCCAGATTCAGTAATTTTGGTCAACCTCAGTGGCCGCGGCGACAAAGACATGGAAACTGCCGCAGCGTACTTTGACCTCATCGATGCCGCCGCCGATGCGTCAGCCGCTGAGTCTGCCGCGAAGCCGGTTTCGGAGGAGAAGTAATGAGCGTTGTAGAACAGACGATCGCCCAGGCCAATCGTGATCGCGCCGGTGCGCTTATCGGCTATCTTCCTGTTGGTTTTCCCACCATCGCCGACAGTATTGATGCGGCGGTTGCTCTCGCCGAAAATGGTGTTGACGTCATCGAACTCGGGTTGCCGTACTCCGATCCCGTCATGGATGGCCCTGCCATTCAGAAGGCCACCCAACAGGCACTCGCTAACGGATTTCGGCTCCAAGACGGATTTGATGCGGTGGCGGCAATTACGTCGCGTGTCTCGACGCCCGTGATGTTGATGAGCTATTGGAACCCCATAATGCAGTTCGGCGTCGATCGTTTCGCCGATGAGCTCACGGCTGCTGGGGGAGCAGGAATTATTACGCCCGACCTCGTCAGCGATGAGGCCGCGGAGTGGATTTCTGCCTCTCAACGCACCGGACTAGACCGGGTGTTCTTGGCGGCACCATCATCGAGTGATGCGCGATTAGTGCGTGCCGTCGAAGCGAGTACTGGTTTCGTCTATGCGGTTTCCACCATGGGAATCACTGGCGCACGATCCGATGTCGATACTGCCGCGAAGACGCTTGTTGCTCGCCTCCGCGACGCCGGCTCGACCAGCGCGTGTGTTGGCCTTGGCATTTCTACTTCCGACCAGGTCCGTGAAGTTCTTAGCTACGCCGACGGTGCAATCGTTGGCTCTGTTTTCGTTAGCGCGCTGGCAACCGGTGGTGTGAGCGCAGTGGCAAAAACTGCAGCGTCACTTTCGACCGGTACGCTTGCGTAGTCGCAGTCCAGAAAGGTGACCGTTTTGTCATTTGTGCCCTTAAGTATTCCGAGCCCGCCAGAGTCGTGGTCGACGCTCGTGACCTTCCCCTTTGGGCAATGGTTCAGCAACATTGGTCTTGATTTCGGCGGCACGGTCGTCATCCATACTTACGCGATCTGCATTCTTCTTGGCATCATTGGCGCGACATGGTTGACCTCGCGTCGCTTGACCCGTCACGGGGCTGAGCCCGGAGTCGTGCTCGACGTCATCATTTGGGCTGTTCCTCTCGGCCTTGTCGGCGCACGTTTGTACCACGTGTTTACTCACCCAGGCGATTACTTCTATGAGGGCGCGGACCCCTGGGAAATCATTCGGATCTGGAACGGCGGCAACGCTATCTTCGGGTCTCTGATTGGTGGCGCTGTTGGTGCGTACATCGGTGCTCGCCTCACCGGCATCCGTTTCTGGAGCTTCGCGGATGCTCTGGCTCCCGCCATGCTTCTCGCTCAAGCGGTCGGTCGTCTCGGTAACTACTTCAACCACGAGCTTTTCGGACAACCAACTGCCTTGCCGTGGGGTCTTGAGGTAGAGGCCGGAAACTCGGCGATCCCCGTCGGATTGCCTGTTGACACTCTGTTCCACCCGACTTTTCTTTACGAAATGATCTGGAACGTCGTCGGCATCGTCTTTTTGCTCACGATGGAGCGCCAGTACGGTTTCGTGAAGAAGCACGTGGTTGGTCTCAACCTCCCCGTGTTCACCGCTACGGGACCAATCCGGCTGCAGTGGGGCAAGGTGTGGGCGCTCTACATGATTTGGTACGGCATTGGCCGCGCCTGGTTTGAGTCGATTCGAATTGACCCGAGTGAGGTCTTGCTCGGATTGCGGGTTAACGTCTGGGGCGCGATCTTCACGGTGCTGCTCGGAGTCATCTTGTTCGTTGTTCAATCTCGTCGCCATGCCGGTGTCGAGAAGACCGCATACGTCGATGATCACGTCTGGACCGCCGATGGTGTTGTAAACTCCGATGAAACCTATTCTGAGCACGACATAGTCGGCAACGATGCCGAGGAGAATTCTCCCGTCACTGCTTCACAGTAGTCCGCCACAAGCGGCCGCTCCCTCAGGCCTGAAACAGGTTCTGATTTTACCTCTGGGCCATTGAAGTCCCTCTCCGCACCAGATAAACGTGAGGACGGTACAGCATGGCTGTTACCCCACCCTTTGAACGCTTCGGATCAATTCCTGCTGCAACCGGAATGTACGACCCGTCCAATGAGAAAGATGCTTGTGGCCTCGCCATGGTCGCGACGCTGCGTGGTACGCCCGGGCACGATATCATTGCGACAGCGCTTGAGGCCTTGCGCAACCTAGAGCACCGCGGCGCAGTGGGTTCTGATGCTGGTACCGGTGACGGTGCGGGGATCATGACGCAGATTCCTGATGCATTCTTCCGAGATGTCGTAGATTTCGAGCTGCCAAGCGACGGCCGCTATGCGGTCGGCAATGTATTCCTGCCTCTCGACATCGTGGCGCGCCACGATGTTAAGGCGGGCATCGAGAAGCTCGCGGCAGAAGAGGATCTCACCGTCTTGGGCTGGCGTGTTGTGCCGATCCAGCCTGACGAGTTGGGAGCTCTTGCGCGAGGAGCAATGCCCGCTATTGAGCAGCTGTTCCTCCAGTCGAAGCGAATCGACTTGAAGGGCACGCTCCGCGGCATCCACCTTGATCGCCAGACTTACCGTCTGCGCAAGCGTGCCGAACGAGACTTGCACGTCTATTTCCCGTCGCTCTCGTGCCGCACCATCACTTACAAGGGCATGGTGACGACGCTTCAGCTTGAGCCGTTCTATCCCGATCTTTCGGATGAGCGCTTTGCCTCCAAGCTCGCGCTTGTACACTCTCGCTATTCGACGAATACGTTCCCGTCATGGCCGCTGGCACAGCCTTTCCGTATGGCTGCTCACAACGGTGAGATCAACACGGTGCAGGGCAATCGAAACTGGATGCGCGCCCGCCAGTCACAACTCGAGTCTGCTGTCTTCGGAGATATCAAAGACATCCTTCCCGTCAACACTCCAGGCGCAAGCGACTCGGCGTCGTTCGATGAGGTCGTCGAGCTGCTCAACCTCGCAGGGCGCCCGCTACCGCACGCGATGATGATGATGGTTCCCGAGGCGTATGAGAACCAGGTCGATACCGACCCTCGTCGCCGCGCATTTTACGAGTACCACTCAATGTTGATGGAACCGTGGGACGGCCCAGCCGCGCTCGTTTTCACCGATGGTTCGCTCGTCGGGGCTACTCTCGACCGCAATGGTCTGCGCCCCGGACGCTATCTTGTTACCGATGACGGTCTCGTGGTGCTCGCCAGCGAAATTGGTGTATTCGATGTTGAACCGACCAAGGTGGTCCGTAAGGGCCGTCTTCGTCCGGGAAAAATGTTCTTGGTAGATACCGCAGCGGGGCGTCTGATCGAAGACGACGAGATCAAGGCCGAACTTGCGGCGTCGCGGCCATGGGCCGAGTGGCTCGAGAGCGGTCGGATTGCGCTCGAAGAGCTGCCAGAGCGTGAACACATTGTGCACACGCCTGCGTCGGTCACCCGTCGTCAGCGTACCTTTGGCTACACCGAGGAAGAAGTACGCATCCTGATCGAGCCGATGTCTCGACTGGGCGCAGAGCCGCTCGGCGCGATGGGCTCAGACACGCCGATTGCGGTGCTGTCCGATCGTCCTCGTCTACTCTTCGATTACTTCACGCAACAGTTCGCGCAGGTCACTAACCCGCCCCTTGACTCCATCCGTGAGGCCGTAGTTACGTCGATGCGTTTGGGAGTTGGCCCGCAGCGCAACCTTTTGACGGCAACACCGGAGCATGCCAAGCAGGTAGCGCTTCCGTTCCCGGTAATCGATAACGATGAGTTGGCGAAAATTCAGCACATTGAGCCGCATCCTGGCTCTCGGCTCGCGAAGACCATCAAGGGTCTTTACCGTGTTGACGCAGGCCCTTCCGCAATGGAAGCGCGTTTGGACGCAATGTGTGTCGAGGCTGACGAGGCGATTGCTTCTGGCGCGGAGTTCATTGTGCTTTCGGATCGTGACTCCAACAAGGACCTCGCGCCGATCCCGTCGTTGTTGATGCTGGCAACAGTTCATCACTATCTCATTCGCCAACAGGAGCGAATGAAGGTCGGCCTAATCGTCGAGGCAGGCGACGTTCGTGAAGTGCATCACGTTGCGCTTTTGGTCGGCTATGGTGCCTCGGCGATCAACCCCTATTTGGCGATGGAGACCGCTGAAGAGCTCGTGCGCAATGGCACGATTACGGACGTGAGCCCGGAGAAGGCCGTTCGTAACCTCATCACCGCGCTCGGCAAGGGTGTGCTGAAGATCATGTCGAAGATGGGCATCTCCGTAGTGAGCTCATACGCGGGCGCTCAGGCCTTCGAAGCGGTGGGACTTTCTCAGGCATTCGTTGATCTGTACTTCACGGGAACGAAGAGCATTCTTGGTGGCATTGGTCTCGATGTAATTGCTCAGGAGAATGCAGCCCGTCACATGGCTGCGTATCCCGAAGACCGTGCCCCTACGGTTCACGAACGGCTCAATACCGGGGGCGAGTACCAATGGCGCCGCGACGGTCCGCCACACCTGTTTAACCCTGAAACCGTGTTCAAGTTGCAGCACGCAACGCGAACCCGCCGTTACGACATTTTCCGCGAATACACGTCGAAGGTTGACGAACAAGCGGAAAGCTTGATGACTCTTCGCGGTCTTTTTGCCTTCAATACCGAGGGCCGCACCGCGGTACCGATTGATGAGGTCGAGTCCGTCGCCAGTATTGTCAAGCGTTTTAGCACTGGGGCGATGAGCTATGGCTCGATAAGCAAAGAGGCGCATGAGACTCTCGCAATTGCGATGAACCAGCTAGGTGCCCGTTCGAACACCGGTGAAGGTGGCGAAGACGTTGAGCGCTTGCTCGACCCCTCGCGTCGGAGTTCCATCAAGCAAGTCGCCTCCGGTCGCTTCGGGGTCACGAGTATGTACCTGACGCACGCGGATGACATTCAAATCAAGATGGCTCAGGGTGCGAAGCCTGGCGAGGGTGGCCAGCTGCCCGCAAGCAAGGTCTATCCCTGGATCGCGCGCACTCGCCACGGCACGCCAGGTGTTGGACTTATTTCGCCACCTCCGCACCATGACATCTATTCCATTGAAGACCTCAAGCAATTGATCTTTGACCTCAAGCGTTCGAACCCGTCAGCGCGAGTGCACGTCAAGCTCGTGAGTCAAAAAGGTATCGGTGCCGTTGCTGCCGGCGTTACGAAGGCGAAGGCCGATGTTGTGCTGGTCTCCGGCCACGACGGTGGCACGGGTGCAAGTCCGCTTAACTCGCTCAAGCATGCGGGAACGCCATGGGAAATCGGACTGGCCGAAACCCAGCAGACTCTCATGCTCAACGGTATGCGCGACCGCGTAACTGTTCAGGTTGACGGACAGATGAAGACGGGCCGTGACGTGATCATCGGCGCGCTCCTGGGTGCAGAGGAGTACGGGTTCGCTACAGCGCCACTCGTCGTTTCTGGCTGCATCTTGATGAGGGTGTGTCATCTCGATACCTGTCCGGTTGGTGTTGCCACTCAGAACCCGGAATTGCGTGAACGCTTCACGGGTAAGCCAGAGTTCATCGTCAATTTCTTTGAGTTCCTCGCTCAAGAAGTGCGCGAGTACTTGGCTGAACTGGGATTCCGCAGCCTTCAGGATGCGATCGGTCACAGCGAGCTTCTCAACACAAATCGGGCGATTTCGCACTGGAAGTCCGACGGACTCGATCTCTCGCCGGTGTTCGAGGGGCCGCAGTTTGCGGACGACGAGCCTCGCACCCAGTCGGTGGCTCAAGACCATGAGCTCGACGAGCATTTCGATCAGAAGCTCATCTCCTTGAGCCAAGAAGCCCTCACGAACAAGACTCCCGTGAAGATCGATCTGCCGATTCGCAACACGGACCGTGCAGTCGGAACAATGCTGGGGCACGAAGTTACTCGTCGACATGGCGAGCACGGACTTCCCGCTGACACGATAGCGATCACCTTGCACGGCTCGGCTGGCCAATCACTCGGTGCATTTGTTCCTGCCGGAATTTCGTTGAAGCTTTACGGTGATAGCAATGACTACGTCGGCAAGGGACTTTCGGGCGGTTCTGTCGTCGTGCGGCCCGATCTCACAAGTACCTTCGCGGCGGAGCAGAACGTGATCGCGGGAAACGTGATCGGCTATGGCGCGACTAGTGGCAGCATCTTCATTCGTGGCAAGGTCGGCGAACGTTTCATGGTGCGCAACTCTGGTGCTACTGCAGTTGCTGAAGGTGTCGGCGACCACGCTCTCGAATACATGACTGGCGGTCTGGTGCTTGTACTCGGCGCAACAGGTCGCAACCTCGGTGCCGGCATGTCCGGCGGAACCGCGTACATTCATCAGTTGCGTGAAGAACGCGTTAATGGCGACTCGCTGAGCTCAGGAGAATTGGTGCTGAGCGGGCTCGGCAGCGCCGACAGCGAAATCGTAAAAGATCTTCTCGAGCGCCATTTCGAAGAGACTGGGTCGGTTGTTGCCGAGCGAATGCTCACCGACATGGATGCCACGGCAGCCCAGTTCACGAAGGTCACGCCGCGCGACTACGCGGCAGTGATTCAGACTCGAGCAACCGCACTGGCCGAGGGACTTGACCCCGATGGGGACGTCACCTGGGCACGAATCAAGGAGGTAACCGGTGGCTGATCCCAAGGGATTCCTCAAGGTACAAGAGCGCGAGCTTCCGAAGCGCCGTCCAGTCAGTCTGCGACTGATGGATTTCAAAGAAGTTTACGAACAACAAGAATCTGGGCAACTGGCTCGTCAGGCTGGTCGCTGCATGGATTGTGGCGTGCCGTTCTGCCATCAAGGCTGCCCGCTCGGCAACTTGATCCCGGAATGGAACGACCTCATGCGCCGCGGAGAGGGCGCCGAGGCCATCGAACGGCTTCATGCAACGAACAACTTCCCTGAGTTCACCGGACGGCTGTGCCCAGCGCCGTGCGAAAGTTCATGCGTTCTGGGAATCAATCAGCCGGCTGTCACCATTAAGCAGATCGAAGTCTCGATCATTGATCAGGCGTTCGCTGACGGAAACGTGACACCGCATCCCCCCGGACGTTTGACAGGAAAGACTGTGGCCGTCGTCGGCTCTGGCCCTGCGGGTTTGGCCGCTGCTCAGCAATTGACGCGAGCGGGTCACACCGTTGCGGTGTTTGAACGTGAAGACCGCATTGGTGGATTGCTCCGCTACGGCATCCCTGACTTCAAAATGGAGAAGCGCCACATTGAGTTGCGGCTCGCTCAGATGCAGGCGGAAGGAACTCGGTTCCGCGCCGGCGTGACCATTGGCGTCGATATTTCGTGGAACGATCTGCGTTCACGCTATGACGCAGTGGTCATCGCCACTGGTTCCACTGTTCCGCGCGATCTGCCCGTCCCCGGGCGCGACTCACTCGGCGTGCACTACGCCATGGAGTACCTTGTTCAGTCGAACAAGGCTGTTGCTGGCGATACCGTCAGCGAACAAGTCACAGCGGAAGGCAAGCACGTCGTCGTTCTTGGCGGTGGCGATACCGGCGCTGACTGCATCGGTACGGCACATCGTCAAGGTGCGCTCTCGGTCACCAACCTTGCAATTGGCGTTCAGCCGCCGGCGGAGCGACCCGAACACCAGCCGTGGCCCCTTACTGCGACCCTGTTTGAAGTGTCGAGCGCCCATGAAGAGGGCGGCGAACGTCTTTACTTGGCATCGACCGTCGAATTCGTGACCAATGCTGTTGGCGAAGTTCGTGCGATCAAGGTCGCAGAGACTGAGTTCGTCGATGGTCGGCGAGTTCCGAAAGAGGGAACCGAGCGCGAAATCGCCGCTGACCTCGTTCTTCTCGCCCTCGGATTTACCGGCCCTGAGACCGATTCCCTCAGCAAGCAATTGCCCTTGGCCTCAGATGATCGCGGCAATCTCACTCGAGATGCTGACTACCAGAGTGACACCCCTGGCGTTTACGTCGTCGGAGATGCCGGTCGGGGTCAGTCGTTGATCGTGTGGGCCATTGCGGAAGGCAGGGCTGCGGCATCCGCCGTTGATCGCTACCTTGAAGGGGAGACGCAACTGCCATTCCCCGTTTCGCCAAGCGATCGTGGCATGACCATCTAGCTGTTCCACCACCACTAACACCACCACCACCCGTTCAACCACCACTGAATTGTCAAAGGAAGTTATGAGACGCGCAAAAATCGTCGCGACACTCGGCCCGGCTACGTCGAGCTACGAGAACATCAGAGCAATCATCGATGCAGGTGTCGATGTCGCTCGTATGAACCTCAGCCATGGAACCTATGCGGTTCACGAAGAGGTGTACGCAAACGTGCGTCGCGCCGCGGAGGATGCTGGCCGCGCAGTTGCTGTGATGGTCGACCTTCAAGGTCCCAAGATCCGTCTCGGCAAGTTCGAAGACGGCCCCTATGACCTCGCCGTTGGTGACATCTTCAAGATCACCACGGATGACATCATCGGCAACCGCGAAATCTGTGGGACCACGTTCAAGGGCCTTCCTCAGGATGTTGCTCCCGGGGACTTCTTGCTCATCGATGACGGCAAGGTGAAGGTCAAAGTTGTCAGTTCGACCGACACTGTTGTGACAACAGAGGTTATCGTTGCCGGCGCCGTGTCGAACAACAAGGGCATCAACCTGCCGGGTGTTGCGGTGAATGTTCCTGCACTTTCGGAAAAGGACGAAGATGACCTGCGTTGGGGGCTCAAGCTCGGTGCCGACCTCATCGCTCTCTCGTTCGTTCGTAATGCAGATGACATTGTTCGCGTTCACGAAATCATGGATGAAGAGGGCCGTCGTGTCCCCGTTATCGCCAAGATCGAGAAGCCGCAGGCGGTCGACCACCTCGAGGCGATTATTGATGCCTTCGATTCGATCATGGTTGCCCGCGGTGACTTGGGCGTAGAACTGCCACTCGAGGCCGTTCCGATCGTGCAGAAGCGCACTGTTGAATTGGCTCGTCGTATGGCGAAGCCTGTCATCGTGGCAACCCAGATGCTCGAGTCGATGATTTCTAGCCCCGTTCCCACACGAGCGGAAACCTCGGACGTTGCGAACGCGATTTTGGATGGTGCTGACGCCGTCATGCTGAGCGGTGAGACCAGCGTGGGGGAGTACCCCGTGATTACTGTTCAGACTATGGCCAAGATTGTTGAGTCCACCGAAGAGCACGGCCTCGACCGCATTGCCGAGCTGGGTACGACACCGAAGACTCAGGGTGGTGCAATCACTCTTGCAGCGGCTGACGTCGCCGCGTTCGTCGAGGCGAAGTACGTGTGCGTTTTCACTGAGTCTGGTGACTCGGCTCGTCGTATGTCACGATTGCGCTTCCGCATCCCCATGAAGGCGTTCACGCCGAACCCAGAAATTCAGCGACGGATGGCTCTCATCTGGGGAATCGAGTCCTTCGTGGTGGATCGGGTTACTCACACCGATGAGATGTACCGCCAGGTCGACGAAGTCTTGCTTGAGCAGAAATTGGCTGAAGTTGGCGACAAGGTCGTCGTAATCTCTGGTTCCCCTCCCGGAATCGCAGGATCAACTAACGACCTCCGGGTTCACATTATCGGTGACGCCATTAATGCCAAGGCCCCGGTCTGGGTGAAGTAACAACACTGGTGTGCGCAGTAGTGCCGGCGTCGAACCTTCGGGTTCGTGACCGGCACTACTGCGTTAACGAAGGATTGCCGCCGGCCGCAACGGTCGGGTTCCGAGAGACTAGTTGATGAGGATGTCGAGCGGAGCAGCGATGGCTTCAAGCACTGCGAGGTCGCTTCGAGCCGTCTGGAGCAGAGAGCCAGGAACGAATTCATTCACAGGTCCATGAGCGACGAGCCGAGCGATGAATCCTTGCCATGTGACGCCTCCGCCGAGGTCTCCGTCCAGCCAAAAGCTGCGGCGCCGTGCTCCCAGAATTTCGGCCGGGCCGATCGTGACGGCACGGGGTGGCACGTTTGACCAGTCGCCGGCAAAAGAGGTGAGTGCATTTTGGGCGACGGTGAGCGGGTGAAGGTCGACAAGGCGTGAGCTCGCGGCGCGGTAAGCACTGAGGTCTCCGGCGAACTCTTGTCCGAGTTGAGGCTCCCAGAAGGCAATGTGTCCGTTCCAGCCGATACCGCCAAAGCAGGCATCGGCGCCTCCGAGGTCGGCGATTCGGTTGCCGTAGTCCGCGATTGTGGCCGAAGTGGGAAAGTTGATTTGATGATCCGGCGGCAGAAGTTCGGCGTCTATTCGCGCGAAAAACTGCGAACGGAGTGCGAACTGGAACGAGCCCTCCCACGACCCCGGGGCGCTCTCGCCCAACTCGTTCGCCCATTCGTCCATGGCGAAGAAAGTGACGTCTTTCAGAGAGATTCGCTGCTCGTTGATGATTCGTGCGGCGGCGTGATACTGCGGCATGGGGCCGGCAGGAACGATAAGTACTGGTCTTCTCCCTTCGTTGAGCGCGTCAAGGATGGTGGCAACGATGTCATTGGCGAACGCCTCGTAGAGGCTTTGCCGGTTGTCGTGCACCGAGATCTGAAAGTCTGGGTTGTCGTGCTTGACGAAATTCTCGCGGTCGATAGCTCGCACACGCTTGAGCGCGACGTCGTCAGCGAATTCAAGAAATGGCGCTGGGTTGAACGAGAAGTCGGTCACGGGAGCCCTTCATGGCAGTAGTCGAGTTGTGCGGGTGCGGAGGTGTGCTGAGCACGGCGCGAACGCTTCGGCGAACCGAACGCCAGACTGCAGACCGCGGTAGGCGGCAATGGTGGAAATCTGGCCGAGCACATCCATCTCGTCGTGCTGTTCTAACCAGACCAACTGGCTTGAGTGCAACCGCATCATTTCGCGTTTGGTGTCGAGCTGTTCGGTGATATCAACGAATTCAGTTGGCTGGAATCCGAGACCGGCCATGGTGTCCATGTAGAAGAGAGCGGGAACGGCATCGAGGGGAGGACTGTCACTTTCATAAAGCGGGAGAGTGGCGAGGAAGCTTGCCGTAAACGCGAGGGCGGAGGCTTGATTGTGATCCTCCATGTAGTCGCCCGCGGAGTGCGTGATGATGACGTCGGGCCGAGCGGTTCTGATTGCTTCAGTGACCAACAGCTTCTGGTGCTCGTTGCTGGCGTCAACTTCGCCGTCACTCACTCCGAGGTTGATGTAGTCAGCGCCGATCAGGGCTGCGGCGGAACCAGCCTCGGCGCGCCTAATTCTCGCGACTTCGGCGCGCGTGCCCGAGGTTGCGCCGCGATCGCCACCGGCGATGTGGCACATTGTGACGTGGTTGCCGAGACTGCGGTACTTGGCGAGGGTGCCAGCGCACGTGAGCTCGAGATCGTCAGGATGGGCGCCGATGCCCATTACGCGCAATGGTGAAGCCGGTGCAGTCATGTCGTTCTTCCTAACGGGTGAGATCCAGTAGTTCGTGTTCGCAAGCAGCGATGGCTCGGCGACAGGCGCCGACGAGTACCGCGTGGTCTCCTAGTCCTGCCAGCAGTAGGTCAGAGTGAAGGGGCGTCAGCTCGCCGAGCATGGATTCGATTCGTTCGAGCATCCATGCCCCAGCCCGAGAGATTCCGCCGCCGATAATGACGACCTCTGGGTCGAGGATGCTGATAACGGATGCGATCCCGGCGGCTGTGTATCCCAGCAATTTTTCGACGATTTCTAAGGCATCTGGATCACTGCTCTCTGCCATCCGGTAGAGAAGCGCGGCATCAATCAGTTGAGGATCCCCGCCCGCGGCCTCAATGAGCGCCTTCCCTCGGCCTGACGCGCACAACTCTTGAGCGGCCCGATGGTAGGCAGCCCCGCCAACGAGAGCTTCGAATCGGCCACGATTCCCTTCTGGGTTGGCGGCCGTTAGCCCGACAAGAGGTAAGTAGCCGATTTCTCCCGCGCCGCCATGGGCGCCTCTAATGAGCGTGCCTGACTTGACGATGCCCAGCCCTACCCCGACACCAAGATGGACGTACGCGACATCGTCAAAACCTTGTGCTGCTCCGCGCCATTGTTCGCCGAGCACCGCCAGATGGACTTCGTTCTCGACGTGGATGGGGCAGTCGCCAAGAAAAGACATTGCCGAGACGAGATCTACGTCGTCCCAGTCGGGGAGTTGTGGCGCAAGCGTTACCCGTTGGGTCGCTGGGTCTACGATTCCTGGCGTCGCGATGCACAGGGCCCGAATTTCGGAGTTGGTGAGATTCGCCGCTGCGATGGACCGCTGAAGGGCGCTGCGAACGAGTTCAACGAGCTCGGAGCCTGAGCCCACTCCGATGAGGGCGACTTCCTCCTGTGCCACGAGTGTTCCGGCAAGATCAGAAACGGCGACCTGGGCGCGAGTGGCCCCAATGTCTATCGCGCCGACGAACGCGGAATCCTCTCTGAAGGCCAGTAGGCGAGCGCGTCGACCCGGGCTTCCCGTTGGCGGTTCTGGAGCTTCGAGGACTCTGCCTTCCACCACCAATTCGTTAGCGATGCCATCGACGGTGATCTTGGATAGCCCGGTTGCCTTACTGAGAGCGGGGCGCGACATCGGCCCGCCATCGCGAAGCGTCCGCAGGACTTGACTGCGGTTCATCCTGCGCATCAGTTGGGGAGAACCAGTCACAGCGACTCCTGGGTCGGATTGACCAGTACTTCCTTGCGATTTCATAGTAAATAGGTTACCTTCCTAACTAATGAATTGACAAGTCCGAATCGGAATCCCGCTCAAGATTCCTACCGGGCCGGCGGAACCGAAGGAGCTTCCCATGGAGAACAAGATTTGTCTTAACAGCAACACTTATCACGGCTTCGAATTTGCCGATGCAGTATCAGGCGCTCGCGCCGCTGGCATTCATTTCATCGAAATTGCGGCGGTGCGTGGCTACACAGAACACGCCCGTTGGGAAATGACCGACGACGAAGTCGAGAGCATGCTGGCCACCCTTCGCGACAACGACATCGCGATCCTGGGGATGTGCGGTCATACCAACCTGATGACAGAAGATGGCCGAGAGAACTTTCGAAAAAATCTCGGGCTGGCCGCGCGTTTGGGAGCGTCCTACGTCGTGACCGGCACCGGCGAGACTCACGGCGACGAGCACGTCATCGAAGACGACAGCGAACTTGTGGAGATCCTTCGGGAACTTTCTGCGGTCGCAGCCGGGTACGGCATTACGGTTGCCGTCGAGACCCATGGCGCCAGCTACGGTACCGGCGCACAGATCAAGGAGCTCGTTGGGAAGGTGGGAGCGTCAAACTTTGGCCTCGCGTACGACACCGCCAATGTAATCCTCTACGCCGACACTCTGCCCTATGACGATCTTAAGCAGAGTGCCGATGTCATCGTCGACATCCACCTCAAGGACAAAGCGGGAGAGTCGACCGAGTGGAACTTCCCGGCGATCGGCGACGGCGATACAGATTTCCGTCGCGTCTTTTCGATCCTGGAGGAAGCACGCTGCATTGCGCCTCTCAGTATCGAGATTGAGTTCACGGCGGCGGGTCCAAGTTCCGTTGACGAGGTTCATGACGCGCTGCTGCGTTCCGCGCACGCTGTCCGTGAACTGCGTGGCGAGTAAGCAGACAACGATGACAACAATTGCCATCGTGGGTCAGGGCTATATGGCGCGGACGCACGCAGAATCGTGGTCGAAACTCGGGCACGGCGAAAACATCAAGTACATCTGCACACCGCGCCCCGGCAATCCCCTTGAGCACGCGCCTGCGGCGGTGTTCGTCACTGATTTCGATGCCGTACTGAACGATCCACAAGTCGACATGATCTCGGTGTGTAGCCCAACGGACACCCACCGAGACCTCGCGATCCGAGCACTGCGTGCTGGCAAGAACGTCCTGCTTGAGAAGCCTGTCGCGCTGAATATCCGTGACGCTTTGGCAATCCGAGAAGCCGAGCGTGAGAGCGGAGCCGTGCTGATGATCGCGCAGGTAATTCGATTCTTTCGGGGATACCAAATGTTGCGCGATGAGGTGCGCGATGGGGTCCTAGGATCCGTACTCTCCGTGAGGGGAGCCCGGCTGAGCAACCGTCCAGACTGGGCGCAGTGGTGGCATGACGAAACACGATCAGGCGGAGTCGTTGTGGACTTCAGTATTCACGATTATGACCAACTCAACCTCTTTCTCGGCGAGCCTATTTCTGTGTCAGCGGTAAGTGTCAACTCCCTCGGCCCCATCGAGACCACAGTCGAATACCGCGGCGGCGGAATAGGTCAGGTGCTCAGCTTCGCGGATACCGCGAGCGAGGTGCCCTTCACGAGTTCGATCGGAGCGATCGGAACCGGCGGCATTGCCGAGTACAACTTTGCGGCCGCGGCAGCAACCGCGGGAGCAGGCGTTAACCGATACACCCGCTCGGGAGCTGGCGGCTCATTCGAACACGACATCGTGGACGACGACCCTTATATGTCCCAAGTCAAGTACTTTCTCGAGTGTGCAACTGCCGGAAGTCGACCGGGCCTGACGACGACCGAGTCAGCGATCCGTGCCCTCGAGGTTTCACTGGCAGCTCGCCAGTCAATCGCTACGGGCAAGCGCGTCGTGATCGAATCGGCTGTAGACAATGCTGCAGCCGCAGGCACGGTGTTCGCCCAATGAGCGCGAAAGCAGCAGAGAACCCGATTCTTCGGGTGCTTGCAAAAAACAATCTCTGGGTCGCGCTGGCTGTGGTGGTAATTGCACTCAGTATCGCGTCGACGACTTTTCGAAATCCAGCGAACCTGCAGAATATTTTGGCGCAGAACGGCATCATCGGAATCGTGGCAATGGGCATGCTGGTCATGATGATCAGCGGGGGATTCGATCTCTCCGTTGGAGCAATTGGCGGCGCAGTTGCGGTTCTGGCAGCATTCACCTCTCGCGAGCTGGGCCTTCCTGCGGCGCTCCTGGCCGGACTGATCCTCGGCACGCTTCTTGGCCTTGTCAATGGCCTCATCATCGCCCGGTTGCGTATCAACTCGTTCATCGCGACTTTTGCCCTAGCGAGCATCGTGACCGGAGTCATGTTCGTCATCACTCAGGGCAAGTCAGTGGGCGGAAAGTCCGCCGCACTACAGGCTTTCACCTATGGTTCGCTCGGAGGGATCTCGTTTATCTTCCTCGCGTTCATGACCTTCGCCGTTCTCACCCACCTCATTCTGACCAGAACTAAATGGGGGCACTGGATCTTCAGCGCCGGAGCAAACGAGCACGCTAGCTACCTGTCAGGGGTGCCCGTTGTTCCGGTCAAAGTTGCGGCCTTTGTCTTTGGCGGGCTCGCGACAGCGGTTGGTGGAATTCTGATGTTTGGCCAGTCGGCGATCGGACAGCCGACAGGCGCAGACGCGTGGCCGCTCAACGCCATCGCTATCTGCGTAATCGGTGGCACAGCGCTATCGGGGGGCGTTGGCCGTGTCAGCAATGTCATCGCAGCCACGCTCCTTCTCGGCGTAATCGGCAATGGCATGAATCAGCTTGGAGTGTCTCCGTATTGGCAGCCCGCCGTCACCGGCGCAATCATTCTTGCCGCGGTTATCGCCGACCGAGCAGGTCGCGCGCGAGACAGCGACCATTAACTTTTTTCCGCAAGATACAGCACAACAAGTCCCAACCAATCACAGAAAAGGTGCCCCATAATGAATTCACGAAAGCGCACTTCCGCATTCTCGACAAGGTCAGGAGTCGCCATCATCGGCGTCGCCAGTCTGATCGCTCTGGCCGGCTGTTCGGCCACCAGCGAGGAATCGAGCCCCGTCAGCGCAGCCGGATGCAACGACATCACCTTCCTCATCAACAACATGGCCAACCCTTGGATCGCGACGTTAGCCGACGGTGCTGTCGCGCAAGCAGACGAACTCGGCGCGAACCTCACTGTTCAAGACGGTGCAAATGACAACGCCACCCAGATTGCCCAACTTCAACAAGCTATTGCGAACAACACCAGCGGAATCCTGATTCAGAGCATCGAGGCAGACGGGATCGTTGCCGCTGTTCAACAGGCCAATGCAGCAGGCATCCCCGTTGTTGCCGTGAATGCTGGGGTCGGCGACGGCGCCGAACTCGTCACGTATGTTGGCGTCGACCAGTCAGATTACGGTGTTGGGCTTGCTCAACTCGCCGAGCAGGCTCTGCCGGATGGAGGAAACGTCGCGCTCATTCAGGGCATCGTCGGGAACCCTGTCGAGGTTTTGCGCACTGAAGCGATCGTTGACACCCTCGACAAGAACGAGTCGATTGAGATCATTGCGACCGTGACAGACAACTGGAGCAATGATGAGAATCTCGCTGTCGTTCAGGACCTGCTCACAAAGTACGGCCCAGGCGAGCTCGACGTCGTTATTGCGGAAGGGCCCGAGATTTATATTGGTGCCCAATATGCGCACAGCATCGGTCGCGATGATGTGAAGTTTATCGCTGGCGACTTTCCCAACCAGGTTCACGCGGCAATTGAAGCGGGAGAAATCTACGGGGCGGTTCTTCAAGACGGTGCCGAGCAGGGTAAGGCTGGTGTAGCCGCTCTGTGCAATTGGTTAGAGGGCAATGAAGACGCAGTCAAGCAGCCAACCGACTTCGTCGAACTGCCGCTCGTCACTAAGGAAAACCTCAGCGAGTACAGCACTTCCTGGGACTGGTAAACACTCGTCAGCTGCGCCGGCTCGTTGTGGACGAGCCGGCGCAGAACCATCACCATCGAAAGAAGCCTGAGATGCCAGAAGCGAGTATCGCAGTAACCCCTCGCGTCGAGATGATCGGGATATCGCAAACCTTCGGAACGACGAAGGTGCTCGACAACGTCGACTTGAGCATCGCCCCTTCTGAGATCCGCGCCCTAGTAGGGCAGAACGGAGCGGGCAAAAGCACGTTAATGAAGATTCTGGGAGGAATCTATCCCGAGCACGAAGGCGCTGTGCGCATCGACGGTCATGAGGCGACCCTGACATCACCTCGCGACGCCCTGCGCGAAGGGATCGGACTCATTCACCAAGAGTTGAGTCTCATCCCCTCGATGACGGTTGCCGAAAACATCATGCTTGGTATCGAACCTGGGCGCGCGATCTACGCCAAAACGAGTACACGGGAGGCAGCTCGATCCGTTATTTCTGCGGTGCCAATGCTCGCTCAGCTTCCCGTGGATGCATTGGTTTCTGAGCTCAGCACCGGACTGCAGCAACGCGTGGAGATCGCTAAGGTGCTCTCCCGTGATGTAAAGGTTCTCGTGATGGATGAGCCAACTGCCCGACTTTCCGGGCCAGAACGCTCTGACCTACGGGATTTGATGGTTGAGTTGGCGAGCGGCGGCATGGCCATCGTATATATCTCGCACTTCCTGGAAGAAATCTTCCAGTCCTGCCACTCCGCTACCGTCCTTCGTAACGGACTAGTGGTGGACAGCGGTCCGATCGAAAACTTCAGCCTGAGATCAATGACACGGGCGATGCTCAATGAGGAGCTCGCAGCAGAAGAAGCCGCAGCGACATCGCGGTCGGATCGACACATCGTCGAGAAACCAGTGATTCGCCTCTCAGCGGTTTCCTCAGCGCGCGTGACTGATATTGACTTGGTAGTCAACGCTGGCGAGTTCGTGGGGTTGGCAGGCCTCGTCGGGTCTGGTCGCACGCGTGTAGCGCGTACGCTCGTCGGCGCAGAACGCGTGCTCCGTGGTCGCATTCTCGTGGATGACAAGCCAGTTTCTTTTCAGAGCCCGAGGGCTGCATTGGCTCAGGGAATCGTGTTGGTCCCGGAGAGCCGAAAGACTGAGGGAATTATCGGGTCCGCCACTGCTGCCAAGAATATGATCTTGATGGCGTTGGATCGAGGAATGGCGCCGTGGGGTGTTGTGGCGAAGAAACGAAGCATTGCTGCGATCAGTGACACTTTTTCCGGGCTACAAATCCGACCTGCCGATCCGATGCTTGAAGCCAAGCGCTTCAGTGGAGGAAATCAGCAAAAACTTCTCCTCGCCCGAGTTCTGCTCGCGAAGCCACGAGTGATTGTGGCCGATCAGCCGACAGCGGGCGTCGATGTGGGAACAAAGGCACAAATACATCGTTTGTTGAGAACTGCAGGGGCTGATGGCACCGCGATCGTGGTGATATCGGATGATCTCGATGAGCTCATTGCCTTGTGCGACCGGATCGTTGTGATGAAGAACGGGCGGATTATTGGCGAGTATCCGCGATCGGAGATCACTCGGCAAAGTCTTATCGACCAGATGTCTGGTGCCGAGAGCGCGCAGACGAGCTGAGCGTGTGAAAAGAAAACTTCGCGCACCCGTTAGGTTCGCGGGTGCGTGAAGCCGCGCTCTCGTTACATATTTCTCGATTTTTTACGAGAAGCTAAGGTGCCGAATGTGGGACTCGAACCCACACGTCCTTTCGAACAAAGCATTTTGAGTGCTCCGCGTCTACCATTCCGCCAATTCGGCTGACTACAACGCTGAATAGAATACCGTAGGCTTGAGCTTGTGACTGACCAAAACACCAATCAAACTGCTCCTCGTCGCGTTGTCGTTGCCGAAGATGAGTCGCTCATCCGCATGGACATTGTCGAGATCCTCCGTGACGCCGGCTACGAAGTCGTTGGTGAAGCCGGTGACGGTGAGACCGCGGTTGCTTTGGCAACAGAGCTTCGCCCTGACCTGGTCATCATGGATGTCAAGATGCCTCAGCTTGACGGGATCTCTGCTGCTGAGCGCCTCAGTGCCAACCACATTGCTCCCGTTGTACTGCTGACCGCCTTTAGCCAGAAGGAACTCGTAGAGCGGGCTTCAGAGGCGGGAGCGCTTGCCTATGTCGTGAAGCCATTTACTCCAAGTGACTTGCTGCCGGCGATTGAAATCGCGCTCAGCCGGTACGCGCAGATTATTACGCTTGAGGCCGAAGTTAGCGATCTCGTCGAGCGTTTCGAGACCCGCAAGCTCGTTGATCGGGCAAAGGGCCTACTCAACGAAAAGATGGGTCTTAGCGAGCCAGATGCGTTCCGATGGATTCAGAAGGCGTCGATGGATCGTCGTCTGACGATGCACGACGTGTCGCAGGCGATTATCGATCAGCTGAGCGCCAAAAAGTAGTCTTCGCTTCCAGCGAACTGCTTGGCCGGCCAAGCCACGCCCTCTAGGGAGTGAGGCGGTCTTTCAAGATGTTGGTGATGCGCACGGTTGAGAGCCGGCGGTCTTGCTCGTCTCGGATCACGATTTCGTGAGTGGCCAAGGTGCGGCTCAGGGCGATCGCTGTGCAGGTTGCCGTCACGAATCCTTCACGCACTGCGCGGCTGTGAGTAGCGTTGATTTCGATCCCCATGGCGATCCGCCCGGGGCCAGCGTGGATCGCTGACGAAATTGATCCGAGCGATTCGCCCAGGACGACGTGCGCGCCTCCGTGCAGGATGCCGATCACTTGGGTATTGCCTTCAACTGGCATTGTGGCAACTGATCGCTCAGCACCGAGCTCCAAGAACTCAATACCCATCTTTTGAGTGAGTGCGCCGCCTCCTGATTCCACAAGACGTGCAACGAGTTCGGGATCGAGGTCATCGGGATACTTCACAGAGGAGTCCTTCGCGCTAAGTCGTTCCGACTGTCGGCAGGCGCGGCTAGGCTGGCTGCGTGTCGGATAATCAAAAGCCTACCCTCATGATCATTGACGGCCACTCGTTGGCCTTCCGAGCGTTTTATGCGCTACCGGTCGACAGTTTTCAGAACCGCGAAGGGCAGCACACCAACGCCATTCACGGCTTTCTGTCGATGTTGATCTCGCTCCTGCAGAATGAGAAACCGACGCACCTCGCGGTCGCGTTCGATATCTCGCGGTACTCATTCCGCACGAGGGAGTATCCCGAATACAAGGGAACCCGTGGCGAGACGCCAGTCGAATTCGTCGGTCAAATTCCGCTTCTCGAAGAGGCGTTGAAGGCGATGGGTGTCCAAACCCTGAGCAAAGAGGACTACGAGGCTGACGACATCCTTGCCACTCTCGCGCATGAGGGGTCGGAAAATGGTTTCCGTGTGCTCGTTGTTTCGGGCGACCGTGATGCGATCCAGATGGTCAACGACAACGTCACGCTGCTCTACCCCAATGCTCGGGGAGTGTCGGAGCTCAAGCGTTACGATCGCGATGCCGTCTTCGAACGCTACGGAGTTGAGCCGCACCAATATCCTGAAGTTGCCGCACTGGTGGGAGAAACGAGTGACAACCTCATCGGCGTTGACAAAGTGGGGGAGAAGACCGCAGTTAAGTGGATCAACCTCTACGGCTCGCTCGATGAAGTGCTCGCTCATGCCGACGAGATCAAGGGCGTCGTTGGGCAAAACCTGCGCGACCAGATGGACCGTGCGGTTCGAAACCGCAAGCTCAATCACCTCCTCACCGATGTCGAGCTTCCCGTGTCAGTCGGAGACCTAGACCGTCACCCCATCGACGAAGCTGCCGTCCAGGAGGTTTTCGATCGCCTGCAGTTCAAGACGCTACTTCAACGTGTTCTCAAGATCGCTGCAGCTGAGCGTGGCGATGACGCTTCGGCAGTGGTTCCCCTCGAGACTGCGAGCAGTGTCCCGGTTGTCCGCACGATGGTAGATGAAGAATTAGCCAAGTGGATTGACACGAACAGTGCCAAGGGGACTACCCCGCTCGGTCTGACGCTAGCAATTGTCGACGGCAGTGTCACCGGCCTTGGCCTCGCCTCCGCATCCGAAACAGCATTCGTTCCGTGGGCAGCAGACAGACTTGACTATGTCGCCCTCACAGACTGGTTGGCGAGCGATGCGCCGAAGTTTATGCACTCGGCAAAGGCACAGCTCAAAGTCGCGTCGGCGAATGGCATCGAGATTGCTGGCATTGCGTTCGACACGATGCTCGCAGCGTGGGTACTCAAGCCCAGCGGCAAACCCGAGGAGCTCGAAGCTCAGGTCTACAACTACCTCGGCGAAACAATCGAGCAGAGCGACCCCAATCAGCTCGTGCCAGAAACAGAGGCACTCAGCCCGGCAACGATGTCGTGGTACCTAGTGCGCGTAGCGGAATACCTCACGGGCAAAATGGATGAGGGCTCGCTCGGGGTTTTGACCGACATCGAGATGCCACTGGTACCCGTATTCGCGCAAATGGAACTCACGGGCATTGCCGTCAATCGCCAGTTGTTGACTGATCTCAGCTCTTCGCTGTCCGAGACAGCGGCCGAAGTAGCGCGGAATGCTTTCGATGTAATTGGCCGCGAAATCAACTTGGGTAGTCCCAAGCAACTTCAAGACGTGCTATTCACCCAGCTCGAAATGCCCAAAACTCGGGCAAACAAGACCGGCTATTCCACGGATGCCGCGAGCCTGGTCGACTTGCAAGAGCAAGCACCCCACCCGTTCCTCGATCTCCTGCTCAAGCACCGAGACGCCACCAAGCTCGCCCAGATCATCACCGGCATCGAGAAAGCGATCGATGATTCCGGACGCGTGCACACGACCTACGAGCAGGCCGGATCGAGCACGGGCCGCATCGCATCGAACGAGCCGAACCTGCAGAATGTGCCGATCAAAACGGCGACCGGGCGTCAAATTCGGTCGGCGTTCGAGGCGGGCGCTGGATTCGACACACTGCTCACCGCCGACTATTCGCAAATTGAGATGCGAATCATGGCGCACCTTTCGGGCGATGAAGGCCTCATTCAGGCGTTCAACGAGGGCGAAGATTTGCACCGTTTCGTCGGTTCTCGCATCTTCGGCGTCGCGCCTGCGGAGGTGACTTCTGAGATGCGTACCAAGGTCAAGGCAATGTCCTATGGATTGGCATACGGGCTCAGCGCTTTCGGGCTCAGCAAGCAGCTTCGCATCGAGACGAGCGAAGCGAAGGCATTGATGACCGACTACTTCGCCCGGTTTGGCGCCGTGCGCGAATACCTGCGCAATGTTGTCGAGCAGGCCCGAGCAGATGGCTACACGACAACAATTTTCGGTCGACGGCGGCCCTTTGGTGACCTCAACTCGAAAAATCGGGTGTTGCGGGACAACGCCGAACGTCAGGCGCTCAACTCACCGATTCAGGGGTCTGCGGCAGATATTCTCAAGCTCGCAATGCTGCAGATCGACGCAGATATCAGGTCAGAAGGGCTGAAGTCTCGAATGCTCCTACAGGTCCACGACGAATTAGTCTTCGAGGTCGCTAGTGGCGAGCTCGAGCGGATGACTAAACTCGTCCATGAGCGAATGTCAGGAGCTGCTTCGCTCACCGTTCCGCTGGATGTTCAGATCGGAACGGGGCACAACTGGGACTCGGCCGCTCATTAGAGTCTGAGAAACCGTCACGCTTGTTTCTTCGCACGGTGGCGTGCTGATCATGTCCACGACCTACGATGTGCCCCACAACTGCAAGTACTGGGTAAGCAAACTCACAACTAAGGGAGCCAGACAACGATGTCAGATTCACAATCTCACCCGACGGCCGCTCACGGCGAAACCGTCCGTGAGAGCACCCCGATTGATGCGATCGCTGAAGAATGGGTAAAGACGCTCACCGAGCTTAATCCCGCGATCGGAACGTGGATTGGGTTGCCTGGCGCGCACTCGGGTTATGCTGACTATTCGCCTGACGGCCACGCCAGTGTGATGAGTGCTACTCGCGACGTACTCGGACGGCTTGAAGCTGCTGACATTGTCGACGATGTCGATCTTGTGACCAAGACCGAAATGGTATCGACCCTGCGTCTTGACCTTGATTCTGATGCCGCGAACCTGTGGATGCGCGATCTCAACAACTTGGCGAGCCCCGCCCAAGATATTCGTGGCGTTCTTGATCTCATGCCAACGTCATCGAACGATGATTGGTCAGTTATCGCAGATCGACTTCACCACATTCCGGCGGCAATTGATGGTTACATCGCCACGCTTCGTCAGGGAATCGATCAGGATGTTGTGCCAGCGCAGCGTCAAGTTGCGGAGGTAATCACTCAAGCAAAGCAGATCGCGTCGGCGGGAGGGTTCTTCGATAACTTTATTGCCGCCGCAAGTTCGCACACCAGTGAGAACTCCACCCTCAATAAAGCCCTGACCAAAGGGGCGGCGGAAGCGGCAACGAGTTACCACAAGCTGGAAGCATTTCTCCGCGACGAACTAGCCCCACGCGCTACGCCCCACGATGCATTCGGCCGGGAGCTATACGCCCTCGAATCTCGCGGCTTTCTCGGCGCCACAGTTGACCTCGATGAGACTTACGAGTGGGGGATCGAAGAACTCGCCAGAATGACTCGCGAGCAGGAGTCGATTGCGCGCGAGATCAAGCCTGGCGCTACGGTCGCCGAAGCGATTGAACACCTTGACTCCGACCCCTCGCGCACGCTTCACGGCACGGAAGCACTGCGACAGTGGATGCAGAAGTTGAGTGACGAGGCTGTGGATGCCTTGGCTGGTACGCATTTCGATATTGCGGAACCGATGCGTGCGCTCGAGTGCATGATCGCCCCCACTCACGACGGCATCATCTACTACACAGGACCTAGCGATGACTTCTCACGCCCCGGTCGCATGTGGTGGTCTGTCCCAGAGTCGGTCACGGAATTTACGACGTGGCGCGAGGCAACGACTGTGTACCACGAGGGTGTCCCCGGCCACCATCTGCAAATTGCGCAAGCGGTGTACAACCGTGATCAGCTCAATACCTATCGCCGCCAGCTTTCCGGTTCATCAGGACATGCTGAAGGCTGGGCCCTCTACGCCGAACGATTCATGAGCGAACTCGGTTTTCTCGATGACCCAGCGAATAGGTTCGGCATGCTTGACGGCCAGCGGATGCGGGCTGCGCGCGTAGTTCTCGACATCGGAGTGCATCTGGGCAAGCCCAAGCTTGATGGCACGGGGGTGTGGGACTGGGATTACGCGTTGGAGTTCATGACCAACAACGTGACTCTTGATCCTGCCAACGTGCGCTTCGAAGTGAACCGCTATTTCGGCTGGCCGGGTCAGGCGCCGTCTTACAAGGTCGGCCAGCGCATTTGGGAAGAACTCCGTGACGAGTGCAAAGCTCGTGAAGGCGCTTCGTTTGATCTGAAAGCTTTTCATCATCGTGCACTGAACATCGGGGGAGTCGGCCTCGATACTCTTCGGACCGCTCTTCTCGCGCCATACGAACGTCGCTAATCGGTGCGGGTGTCGTGCAGCAAGGCACCCGCCCGAACCGCCGCCACGGCTCGCGAGAAAACGCGGTTGTTTCTTGGTTGGCTTTCACTCTCGAAGGCGTTAGGCTGGAGTGTCGCAATTGCGACTTCTTATTCGCCTGCCATCGGCGATCACAACGCATAATTTCACCGTTGGCCCAATTGTGCGCTTTTCGAAGCGCAACCCATACCGGAGCTACTACTACATGACAATCGCAACGACCGACAAGGCACCCAAGCAGGTCGCCATCAATGACATTGGATCTGCTGAAGATTTTCTCGCCGCGGTCGAAAAGACTCTGAAGTTCTTCAACGATGGTGACCTTATCGAAGGTACCGTCGTCAAAATCGATCGTGACGAGGTTCTCCTCGACGTCGGTTACAAGACCGAGGGTGTAATCCCCTCCCGTGAACTTTCCATCAAGCACGACGTTGACCCCACTGAGGTTGTCAACGTTGGCGACACCGTTGAGGCTCTTGTTCTTCAGAAAGAAGACAAAGAAGGCCGTCTCATCCTGTCGAAGAAGCGCGCACAGTACGAGCGTGCATGGGGCGACGTCGAACTCATCAAGGAATCGGATGGCGTTGTCACCGGTTCTGTCATTGAGGTTGTCAAGGGTGGACTCATCGTTGACATCGGTCTTCGTGGATTCCTCCCCGCATCGCTCATCGAGCTTCGCCGTGTTCGTGACCTCACGCCGTACCTCGGCCAGGAGATCGAAGCCAAGATCCTCGAACTCGACAAGAACCGCAACAACGTTGTTCTGTCGCGTCGCGCACTTCTCGAAGAGACTCAGTCGGCTAGCCGCACTTCGTTCCTCAACAACTTGGCCAAGGGCCAGGTTCGCAAGGGTGTCGTTTCCTCGATCGTCAACTTCGGTGCGTTCGTTGATCTCGGCGGCGTAGACGGACTCGTCCACGTTTCTGAGCTCTCCTGGAAGCACATTGAGCACGCTTCAGAAGTTGTTGAAGTTGGCCAGGAAGTTACCGTCGAGATTCTTGAGGTTGACCTCGAGCGCGAGCGCGTTTCGCTGTCGCTCAAGGCAACGCAGGAAGACCCGTGGCAGGTATTCGCCCGCACCCACGCAATCGGACAGGTTGCTCCCGGTAAGGTCACCAAGCTCGTTCCGTTCGGTGCGTTCGTTCGCGTCGCAGACGGTATCGAGGGCCTCGTGCACATCTCCGAGCTTTCGGGCAAGCACGTTGAGCTCGCCGAGCAGGTTGTCTCAGTTGGCGATGAAGTATTCGTCAAGGTCATCGACATCGACCTCGAGCGCCGTCGCATCTCGCTTAGCCTCAAGCAGGCTAACGAGGGCGTTGACCCCGAGGGTACCGAGTTCGACCCGGCACTCTACGGAATGCTCACCGAGTACGACGACCAGGGCAACTACAAGTACCCGGACGGCTTCGACCCCGAGACCAACGAATGGAAAGATGGTTTCGAGTCACAGCGCGAGAAGTGGGAGCAAGACTATGCTGCCGCTCAGGGCCGTTGGGAACTGCACAAGAAGCAGGTTGCCGCCGCTGCGATTCAGGAAGAATCGATCAGCAACGCACCCGCTGGCTCGTCGTCGTTCTCCAACGACGACGCCGCATCGGCTTCCGGTGCGGGAACGCTTGCCGACGACGAGACTCTCGCCGCTCTGCGCGAGAAGCTTTCGAGCAACAACTAGTTCCTAGTTGAACGTTTGTGGCCAGTCTCCTTCGGGAGGCTGGCCACAGTCCGTTAACGGAGCTCAATTATCGTCTGCGTGCATTCAGTCAGACCATGTCAGGAACGTTGAGGAGATCTGGCGCTTGAGGCGCCGAGGCGCGGGCGCTTTGAGCAGCCCGCACGGCAAGCAGAGGTCTCTAATTAGTCTTCACACGAACGCGCCGGGATCGCCTCACGCGCGCAACGACGATAACAATGAGGCCGAGAACGGCAAGAAATCCGATCACAGGCATGAGCAGGGCCATAACGCTGAGCAATATGCTTGTGATGTCTTCTGCTGCGCTCACGACGGGAGCGGCTGCGCCAGCGGTCGCTGCATTGAGTGCGGGTCGCGCCAGCATTTTGGCAGCGTGGGTGCCGAATGCAAGCACTATCCCGATTGCGACAGGAACCCACGCATCCGAGGTGAAGAACGAGGCGGGATCAGTTATTACGGCCGTCTCAGAGGCGGCCCCGGTTCCGAAGGCAATTCCCCCTGCTGCCGGTCGCACGATGGTCTGAATCCAGTCATTGACCGAGTCAACTACGGGCACCTTATCGGCAATGATCTCCACGACGAGCAAGAGCGCAAGGATTCCGATAACCCACGGATTCTCGAGCCACGCCCACGCAATCGGCAATTCGACGAAATCGAAAAACCGCCCGGCGAGCCCCAAAATCAGCAATGGTATGTAGGCATTGAGTCCTGCTGCGACAGCCAGACCGCTACCGGTAAGCACCTCAAGCATCCGGAGTTCCTTTCAACAGGCTGAGGCTAGCATTAGAGGATGCACTTAATAGCGCTTACGGGAGGCATTGCGTCCGGAAAGTCGACGGTTGCTCATCGCTGGCAGGAACGCGGTGCTGTAATCGTCGATGCGGATGCGTTGGCTCGCGAAGTCGTCGCGCCCGGGTCCCCAGCCCTGGATCAGATCGTTCAACGTTTTGGTCCCGAGATGCTCCACGGCGATGGTGCCCTCAATCGCCAAGCCCTCGGCGCTGTGATCTTTGGTGATGACGATGCTCGTCGCGCATTGAACGGCATTACGCATCCCGCGATAGGCCGTCTTGCGCAAGCTCGCTTCGACGATGCTGCGGGGGAGGATGCTAACGCGATCGTGGTCTATGACATCCCGCTTCTCGTCGAGACCGCGCAATCCCTCGACCGATTCGCGCTAGTAGCGACCGTGGAAGCAGCACCTGAGGTGCGGATACAACGCCTGATTGATCATCGCTCCATGACTCGGGACGAAGCCGAAGGGCGTATCGCATCGCAGGCAACGTCAGCGCAACGTCGTGCTGTTGCCGATTTTGTCATTGACACCGACGGCACGCTTGGCGATACTCAACAACGCGCTGACGACGTGTGGGACCTCATCGTTCGCCGACTCAGCACCGCGCTCTAACCAAGTTGTCAGTGCGCTTGTTTAGACTTCAGTAATGCAACCTACTCGCTCAGTGCGTCCGTTCGAGGTGATCAGTGAGTATTCCCCCTCGGGAGACCAACCTGAGGCGATTCGGCAGCTGGCGCAACGCATCAACGCCGGCGAGACAGATGTCGTGTTGCTGGGCGCTACGGGAACGGGAAAGTCGGCGACGACAGCGTGGCTGATCGAGCAAGTGCAGCGTCCCACGCTGATTATGTCGCACAACAAGACGCTCGCCGCTCAGCTGGCCAACGAGTTCCGCGACCTCATGCCCAACAACGCTGTCGAGTATTTTGTCTCGTACTACGACTACTACCAGCCCGAGGCGTACATCCCACAAACCGATACCTTCATCGAGAAAGATTCGTCGATCAATGCTGAGGTTGAACGCCTGAGGCATTCGACTACTAACTCACTCTTGAGCCGCCGCGACACGGTTGTCGTCTCTACGGTGTCCAGTATCTATGGACTCGGAGCTGCTGAGTCGTATCTTGAAGCGATGATTGCGCTTCAAGTGGGGATGCGTATCGATCGCGAGACGCTCATCCGCAAGTTCGTTGCAATGCAATACCAACGCAATGACTATGACTTCTCGCGGGGAAACTTCCGTGTGCGCGGGGACACCATCGAAATTATTCCGGTGTATGAAGAGCTGGCCATTCGCATCGAGATGTTCGGCGACGAGATCGAAGCGCTGTATTCACTTCATCCCCTCACCGGTGACATCGTCAAGAAGATGGATGCCGTCTCCGTATTCCCGGGCACGCACTACGCGGCGAGCCCGGAAACTATCAAGAGTGCCATCGTGTCGATTCAGATTGAACTAGCCGAGCGACTGGCCGTGCTTGAGCGCCAAGGGAAACTCCTCGAAGCACAACGTTTGCGTATGCGCACGACCTACGACATCGAGATGATGGAGCAGATCGGCTTCTGCAATGGAATCGAAAACTATTCACTTCATATGGATGGTCGGCAACCGGGGGAGCCGCCTAGCTGTCTCCTCGACTATTTTCCGGACGACTTTCTCGTGGTGATTGATGAGTCTCACGTTACGGTGCCTCAAATTGGCGCTATGTACGAGGGCGACGCCTCACGAAAGCGCACCCTTGTCGAGCATGGCTTTCGGTTACCGAGCGCACTCGATAACCGCCCGCTCAAGTGGGAAGAATTTTTAGAGCGCGTCGGTCAAAAAATCTATCTGTCCGCAACCCCGGGAAAGTACGAACTGGGAATTACCGACTCGATAGTCGAACAGGTCATTCGTCCAACAGGGTTGGTCGATCCGCAGATTGTCGTGAAACCGTCGAAGGGCCAGATCGACGATCTCCTTGAACAAATCACTGCGCGAGTTGAGAAAAACGAACGAATTCTGGTCACCACTCTCACAAAGAAGATGGCAGAAGAGCTCACGGAGTTCCTCTCGGAGCACGGTGTTCGCGTTCGCTATTTGCATGCCGACGTCGACACCTTGCGGCGTGTGGAACTGCTCACCGAGCTTCGTCAGGGCGTCTATGACGTACTGGTCGGCATCAACCTGCTTCGTGAGGGGCTCGACCTTCCTGAGGTTTCCCTTGTCGCGATCCTAGACGCCGACAAAGAAGGCTTTTTGCGTTCGTCCACGTCTCTTATCCAGACGATTGGTCGGGCGGCACGAAACGTTTCTGGTGAAGTTCACATGTACGCGGATGTCATTACACGCTCCATGCGGTTCGCGATCGATGAGACGGATCGACGTCGCGAAAAGCAAGTTGCGTATAACACCGAACACGGAATCGACCCGCAGCCACTTCGCAAGAAAATTGCCGATATTACCGATGCGCTGCTCCGTGAAGGCGCTGACACAGCCGAGCTGCTTTCCACCCGCAATCGAGATGGCAAGAAGCGTGCGCCGACTCCGAATCTTGCGCGCGAAGGCATCGCGGCCAACGGTGGTAACGATCTTGAGCAGATCATTTCGGATCTCAACGAGCAGATGCTGCAGGCGGCATCCGAACTTAAATTCGAACTCGCCGCCAGATTACGTGACGAGGTACAGGATTTGAAAAAGGAACTCCGACAAATGGAGCAAGCCGGCCATCTCCGCTAGCGAGCACTAACTACGAGCACTAACTAGTGGAGCGACTCGTGGAGCGTCACCATTGCTCGCGTGAGCGGCATCGCGTCGAATTCGAGGGCACTCCTTCTCGCCGCGAGCCGGCGGCTCTCTACCGGCTCCTGACTGAGCGCAGCCACCGCACGAACGATGTGAGCGGGGTCAGCTGCGGTGACAGTGCCACCACCAGTGAGAAAGTCTAGGGGGTGCCGATTGTTGCCACTGTCGATGACGGGCGTGCCTGAAGCGAGGGCTTCGAGGGCAACGGAGTGCCCGACAACCCCGCCAGCGGTAACGAGCACGAAGTCTGCGGTGGCGAACACTTCGGCTCGTTCATGAAGTTTCTGGTTCCGGGCGCTGAGAAACTGCACGGGGAGTCCCTCGGAACTTCGTTCGAGCCGATTTCGAAGTGGACCATCGCCCAGAATCACCAGATGCACATCGATGCTTTGAGCGGTTAATTGCCGGACCACGTCTATCGCCAGCGATACGGCACCTGCCGCGGTGAGTGGGGCAGCGCACACCAGGATGAGATTGGCACCGCTGGAGTCCCTCAGGGCTGAATTGTGGCGCAGGGGCGAAAATATCTCGAGGTCGACGCCTTGACGCATTGACACGAGCTTCTCGCGAGGAAGATTTTCAGGGACTGGGGCAATGTTCTGCTCTCCACACACAATGCGATCGTAGTTCTGCACCGCAGTATCGGTGGCCCAACTGGAGGGGACATCGTCGGCAAACAGCAGTGCCGGCACATGGTTCTCGTGGGCCCACGATCCCAAGAGGCGAAAACTGAGTCGGTCCGCTACTTCAAGGCGATCGGGGACGAGTCGTTCGAGTGCGCGCCGAATTGCGAGAGGAATCGGGACGAATCCGCGGCGGAGCGCGGCACCGCGAGCCGGGACGGTGATTACTGTTCCGTATTCAGTCCACGCGACAGAGGCAACTGTTCCGGGCACGATAACGGAAAATTCGTGTCCGGCCGCGCGATAGGCAACGCCGCGAGCTTGGACGAAACTCGACGGAGAAAGAGCGGAAACTGAGTAAAAACTGGTGACGTGCGCGATGTGCATCTGCTCATTATCGCGTGTGAGGGGCAAACGTTCAGGCAATGTCAGTGGTCTCCGTAGAATGGTTAGAGTGACTACTGTTCCGTCAATCCCCAATTCTCACCTCAGCGTCCGCGGCGCTCGGGTCCACAATCTGAAGAATGTTGACCTCGAAATTCCCCGTGATTCGCTGGTCGTCTTCACCGGACTCTCCGGGTCCGGAAAATCGAGCCTTGCCTTCGACACCATTTTCGCGGAAGGCCAGCGCCGCTACGTCGAGTCGCTGTCGGCCTACGCTCGCCAGTTTCTCGGGCAGGTTGATCGCCCCGATGTTGACTTTATTGAGGGCCTGAGTCCGGCGGTATCAATCGATCAAAAGTCGACAAACCGCAACCCGCGGTCGACCGTGGGCACCATCACCGAGATTTATGACTACATGCGCTTGCTGTGGGCTCGCATCGGCGTGCCGCATTGCGCGGTGTGTGGCGAAAAGATTGAACGTCAGTCCGTGCAGCAAATCGCTGATCAGCTGATGAAGCTGGAGCCCGGTACGCGCTACCAAGTCGTCAGTCCAGTCGTGACTCAGAAGAAGGGTGAGTTTGTTGACCTCTTTGCCGAACTTACTTCGGGTGGCTACTCACGAGCTTTGGTCGACGGCGACGTCATTCAATTAAACGATCCCCCCAAACTCAAAAAGCAGATCAAGCACGACATTTCCGTTGTGGTGGACCGCCTCGTTGCTAACGACGACATTCTCACTCGGCTGACAGACTCCCTTGAGACCGCGCTGCGTCTTACCGATGGCACTGTGGCAATCAATTTCGTTGACGAAGTTGGCGATGCCGCGTGGCGCTCCTTTTCCGAGAAACTTTCCTGCCCCAATAATCACCCGATTCAGCTCACCGAGATCGAGCCAAGAACTTTCTCGTTCAATGCTCCTTTCGGCGCCTGCCCGGAGTGTTCAGGTCTCGGCACACGCATGTCGATCGACGCTGACCTTCTCATTGCCGATGACTCGGTCAGCCTCTCCGAGGGGGCTATCCTGCCCTGGACGAACTCTGGCAAAGGGCTTTACAACTATTTCGAAAAGCTTCTCGGCGGTCTAGCTCAAGATCTAGATTTCTCGCTCGATACCCCTTGGGGAGAGCTGCCAGAAGATGTCCGTGATGCAATCCTTACGGGCAATAACTTCAAAGTCTCTGTCAAGTGGAAGAACCGCTACGGCCGGGAAATGAAGTACTCGACAGGGTTTGAAGGCGTCATTCCCTATATCGAACGCAAGTACCTCGAAGCCGAGACAGACGTTCAACGCCAGCGCCATGCCGCGTACCTTCGCGAAATTCCGTGCCCGGTGTGCCAGGGCAAACGGCTCAAACCTGAAGTTTTGGCAGTAACGGTCGCCGACCGCAATATCTCTGATATTTGCGAACTGAGCCTCAGCGACGCCTATGCATTTATGAACGGGATCACGCTTTCCGAGCGCGATGCTCGTATTGCCGCCCAAGTGCTGCGTGAGATTCGGCTTCGACTCGAGTTCTTGGTTGAGGTCGGGTTGAGCTACCTCAACCTCGCGCGTGCGGCTGCGACGCTGAGCGGGGGCGAGGCGCAGCGCATCCGATTAGCTACTCAAATCGGTTCAGGGCTCACCGGTGTTCTCTACGTTCTCGATGAGCCGAGCATCGGACTCCACCAACGCGACAACCGTCGCCTCATAGAGACCCTCGTGAAGCTCAAGAATTTGGGCAATACCTTGATCGTCGTCGAGCATGATGAAGACACCATCCGCACCGCGGACTGGATCGTCGATATCGGGCCCGGTGCAGGAGAACACGGCGGCGAGGTCGTGCATTCGGGTTCCTATGCTGACCTACTCAACAACAAGAACTCGATAACTGCTGATTACCTGTCGGGGCGCAAAGCCATCGAGACGCCTAAGAAACGTCGACCGGTCGATCGCGAACGTCAAATAGTCGTCGAGGGCGCGCGAGCGAACAACCTCAAAAACGTCACCGTGAAATTTCCGCTCGGCACTTTTACGGCGGTAACAGGCGTTAGTGGTTCCGGAAAGTCCAGTCTCGTCAACGACATCCTCTACAAGGTCCTCGCAAACGAGCTCAACGGAGCTCGACAGATCCCGGGAAAGCACACCCGAATCACAGGACTCGAGAACCTCGATAAAGTCGTGCACGTCGACCAAAATCCGATTGGTCGCACACCGCGCTCAAACCCCGCCACGTACACGGGCGTGTTCGACAAGATCCGTACGCTCTTTTCGGAGACGGGGGACGCGAAAGCACGAGGCTACCTTCCTGGCCGGTTCAGCTTCAATGTGAAAGGTGGTCGCTGCGAGAACTGCTCCGGTGACGGAACCATCAAGATTGAAATGAACTTCCTGCCCGACGTTTATGTTGCGTGCGAAGTCTGTGGCGGTGCTCGTTATAACCGCGACACCCTCGCCGTGAAGTACAAGTCGAAGAACATCGCCGAAGTGCTCGACATGCCCATCAGTGAAGCTGCAGACTTCTTCCAAGCAATTTCGAGCATTCACCGCTATCTCAAGACTCTCGAAGAAGTAGGCCTCGGTTATGTGCGGCTCGGTCAGAGCGCAACGACTCTCTCCGGGGGAGAAGCGCAACGCGTAAAGCTCGCTACCGAACTGCAGAAACGCTCAATGGGGCGAAGCATCTACGTTCTCGATGAACCGACAACGGGGTTGCATTTCGAAGACGTCCGCAAGCTTCTTTTGGTTCTCAACGGGCTAGTTGAGAAGGGCAATACTGTCATCGTGATTGAGCACAACCTAGATGTGATCAAGTCGGCAGACTGGATCATTGATCTCGGGCCTGAGGGCGGCGCGGGTGGTGGCGAGCTACTGTTCACCGGCACTCCCGAAAAGTTGGCAAAGGTCAAAGATAGCCACACCGGTCAGTTCCTCTCCGAGGTGCTCAGCGGTAACCGCGTTTAGGCTAATCGCCCGAGGTTTGCGGCACTGACCGAATTCGGCATAACGACAGCGTCTGAGCGAAAGGGGAGCGAGATGGCGGAGACAGTCAGTTGGCGTCCTCGGGCAGGGGACATTCCTGCCCAACCAGGGGTCTACCGTTTCACAGATGAGCGACAGCGAGTGCTCTATGTCGGCAAAGCAAAAAACCTGCGGTCTCGCCTCAGTAACTATTTCGCTCCGCTTTCCTCACTCCACGAACGAACTCGCCGCATGGTGCTTTCGGCGACAAATGTTGAGTGGACGATAGTCGGCAACGATTTCGAGGCGTTGCAACTGGAGTACACCTGGATTAAAGAGTTTGATCCTCCGTTTAACGTGCAATACAAGGACGACAAGTCCTATCCCTACCTTGCAATAACGATGGGCGATGACGTGCCCCGGGTTCTCGTGACTCGCAATCGCAATCTCCCCAACGCTCGTTACTTTGGCCCGTACTCGCGTGCGTGGGCAATCCGAGACACCGTTGATGTCATGCTCAAAGCGTTTCCCATGCGGAGCTGTTCTCCATCGGTGTACAAGCGAGCACAGCAGACAGGGCGCCCGTGCCTACTCGGCGATATCGGAAAGTGTGCTGCGCCGTGCGTTGGCCGAGTATCGCTCGAGGAACATAAGTCGATCGCGCTCGATTTCGCTTCCTTTATGGGCGGTAATGACTCGCGGATGCTCGGCTCCCTCCGACAGCGCATGACGCAGGCTGCTACGACCCAAGATTACGAATCCGCCGCGCGGTATCGCGATCAGATCGGCGCCCTCGAAACCGCTCTAGCGAAGAACCAAATCGTCTTGTCTGAGGATGTCGACGCCGACTTCTTCGGTATCGCGCATGATGAATTAGCGGCTGCAGTGCAACAGTTCATGGTGCGCGGGGGCCGGATTCGCGGTGTGCGTGGTTGGGTTGTTGACAAAGAACTCGACGTCGACCTCGCTGGCCTAGTGGAATCCGTCCTTCAGAACGCTTATGACGACACAGCACCGCCGCGGGACGTACTCGTACCTGCGTTGCCTGAGGACAGCGTGGCGCTTGAGGAGTGGTTGACCCAACGCCGGGGACTGAGTTCTCGAGCTCGACTGCGCGTTGCGCAGCGGGGGGAGAAGGCAGCGCTGGCGAAGACTGTCGAAACGAACGCCAAGAACGCTTTGATGCTCTACAAATCGAAACGAAGTGGCGACTTTGTCGCCCGCTCCCAGGCTCTGGCAGATATTCAAGAAGCGTTAGGCATGACGGAGGCGCCTTTGCGCATGGAGTGCTTCGACGTCTCACATTTGTCCGGAACGAACGTCGTGGCATCCATGGTGGTCTTTGAGGACGGACTGCCCAAGAAGCAGCACTATCGTCGATTCAATATCGCCGAGACCACCGACGACACCGACTCGATCTATCAGGTACTCAAGCGAAGACTCGCTTATCTCGCAAGCGGAATTACCCTACCGACAGGCACACCCGCGCCGACGACGGTCGACACGGGTGTGGAGCGTGCCGGAAGTGCTGGGATCCCCGTTGGCACTGCAGCTCCGCCAATCGGTACGCCACCGGGAACGGATGATCTTTCCGCGCCGACGACAAAGTTTGCTTACCCGCCGCAGCTGCTCATTGTCGATGGCGGGCAGCCGCAAGTCTCGGCAGCCCAGAGAGCACTGGAGGAGTCCGGAGTCTCCGGCATTCAGCTTGTTGGCATTGCCAAGAGGCTCGAAGAAATTTGGCTGCCGAACTCTGATTTCCCGGTGATTCTTCCTCGCAACAGCGACGCGCTCTTTCTCATCCAACGACTCCGAGATGAGGCACACCGCTTTGCCATCACGCATCAACGTCAACGGCGCTCGAAAGACGTCTCTTCAGTTCTCGCGACGGTGCCGGGGCTTGGGCCGTCGCGCATCAAGGCCCTCCTTCAACACTTTGGTTCCGTAGCTCGACTAAAAGAAGCCTCAGCGGAAGCGATCGCCGAAGTACCCGGGATCGGGCCGACTACCGCTCAAGCCATAATCGATAAGCTCACTGGCCCCGACCTCGGGTAGTCTGACCACACCATGAAACCCGCTTCAGATCAGCAAGAGATGCTCATTGTTACCGGCATGTCAGGTGCCGGGCGCTCAACTGTTGGCAACGCCTTAGAAGACCTCGGATGGTATGTCGTAGACAACCTTCCGCCCCAAATGCTGTTGCCGCTCGTCGACTTGGCGCACCGCGCTGGAGATTCACTGCCTCGAGTAGCGGCCGTCATTGACGTGCGTGGTGGAAAGCTTTTCTCCGATGCGCAAGAAGCGATAAAGGCTCTCCGCGGCTCAACTTCGTTAAGAGTTCTTTTCCTCGATGCCGAGGATGCGGCGCTCGTTCGTCGCTTCGAGCAGGTGCGTCGCCCTCATCCGCTTCAGGAGGAAGGTACGCCACTCGACGGAATTGCTGCCGAACGCACACGAATGGCGGAGATTCGTGCCAGTAGTGACATCATCATCGACACGAGCGATCTCAACATCCACCAGCTCGCTACGACCATCATTGAAAAGTTCTCTGCGGAGAATGATGCTGGATTGCGTATTACTATTGAGAGCTTCGGATTTAAATATGGACTTCCAGCAGATGCCGACATGGTGGCTGACTGCAGGTTCTTACCCAATCCTTTTTGGGTCCCCGAACTCAAAGCGCTAGACGGGCTCGACGAGAGAGTCCGCGCGTACGTAGTTGGGGCAACCGGAGCACAGGAGTTTGTCGCGGACTACGCGCGAGCTCTTGAACCTGTATTCGCCGGGTATCAGCGCGAGAATAAACGACATGCAACGATCGCAATCGGCTGCACCGGCGGCAAACACCGGTCGGTAGCGATAGCCGAAGAACTGTCAGCTATTCTCAGTGGTCTACCCGGAGTGGCCGTAAGCATCAAACATCGGGATCGTGGACGAGAGTAGATTACTCATCCAAGAGGTCCGCCATCGTGGAAGGAAGGCCAGTTAGTGGCATTAACTGCTGAGGTCAAAGACGAACTGGCACGAATTCAGCTGGGCAAAACCACCGAGCGTGCTGCTGAGCTTGCAACAATATTGAGATTCTCCGGTGGGCTGCACCTGATCTCCGGACGCATCGCGGTTGAATCCGAACTCGAAACTGAGCTGCTGGCTCGTCGCGTTCGTCGAGATATCGCCGAGCTCTATGGCGTTCGTTCAGAAGTTTCGCGCGTTGCTTCCTCCGGAGGCCGCCGTTCGAACAACCTTCTGGTTCGCGTTCTTGACGGCGGTGAGACACTGGCGCGGCAGACTGGACTTTTGGATGCGCGACGTCGTCCCATCCGCGGTCTTCCCAACCGTGTAACCACTGGCGGCCGCGGCGAGCTTGCTGCTGTATGGCGTGGTGCATTTTTGGCTGCCGGCTCCTTGACCGATCCAGGCCGTTCCGCAGCGCTCGAGGTCACCTGCCCCGGTAATGAAGCTGCAATGGCTCTTGTTGGCGCTGCAGGGCGTCTTCGAGTCGCCGCCAAAGCACGCGAAGTGCGTGGAGTCCACCGAGTTGTGGTTCGCGATGGTGAGGCAATCAGCACGATGCTGACCATCATGGGCGCAGAAACCACTGTGGTGAGCTGGAACGAATTGCGTCAACGTCGCGAGATTCGGGCCACAGCCAACAGGCTTGTTAATTTTGATGACGCGAACTTACGCCGATCAGCTCAGGCAGCGGTCGCGGCGTGCGCCCGTGTCGAGCGTGCCCTAGAAATTTTGGCGGACGACGTTCCCAAGCACCTGCGTTACGCCGGTGAATTGCGTTTGAGTCACCGCGATTCGAGTCTTGACGAACTCGGGCATCATGCAGATCCACCAATGACCAAAGATGCCGTGGCCGGCCGCATTCGACGCCTGCTGGCTATGGCCGACAAGCGTGCGAGTGACTTGGGTATCGCGGGAACTGAAGCGAATCTGCCCACCGAGTTGGAGGAAGCTTAGCGTTCGATCCATACGGCACGAGTGTTGTATGGACGTGGTTAGACTGGAAGTATCTCGCCTGCGCGTACTCTCCCGTCGCGTGGGGTTCACGATTCTAGGAGGACTTCAGATGGCTGACTACACGCTTCCCGAACTTTCGTACGACTACTCGGCGCTTGAGCCAAGCATCAGCGCAATGATCATGGAGCTTCACCACAGCAAGCACCACCAGGCCTACGTGACCGGAGCCAACGCGGCGATCACGGGCCTCGCGGAAGCTCGTGACTCCGGCAATCTGGCTAATGTCAACAAGCTCGAGAAGGACCTCGCGTTCAACCTGGGTGGGCACATCAACCACTCGATCTTCTGGACGAACATGTCGCCGAACGGTGGCGACAAGCCGACCGGTGATCTGGAAAGCGCGATCGACGACCACTTCGGATCGTTCGACAAATTTACCGCGCACTTCACCGCCACCGCCATGGGCGTTCAAGGCTCAGGCTGGGCCGTACTCGCGTGGGATTCCCTTGGAGAGCGACTAATCATCGTTCAGTTCTTCGATCAGCAAGGAAACTTGCCGGCCGGAATAGTGCCTCTCTTGATGCTTGATGTCTGGGAGCACGCGTATTACCTCGACTACAAGAACGTGCGTGCTGACTATGTCAAGGCGTTCTGGAACATCGTCGACTGGGCCAACGTTCAAGACCGCTTCAGCGCAGCGCGCTCGAAGACAAACGGTCTGCTGCTACTCTCGTAGCGGCATCGTGGCCGGGTTAGGCCCCGGCTTTAGCCCTGTCTCCGCTAAATGCACTACCCCACCACTACAGCACGACGCGTCTTAGACGCCTGATTTTCTGGAGCAACAGTGAGCGTAAAAATCGGTATTAATGGTTTCGGTCGCATTGGTCGCAACTTCTTTCGAGCGGCTATGGCCAAGGACAGCAACATTGAAATTGTTGCGGTAAATGACCTCACAGATAACAAGACTCTCGCGCATCTGCTTAAGTACGACACGATCACCGGTCGACTTGACGCCGAGGTAACGTTCGACAACGACCAGATCGTTGTCAATGGAACGGCGATCAAAGTCTTTGCCGAGCGCGACCCCTCAAACCTCCCCTGGGGCGAGTTGGGCGTTGACATCGTTATCGAGTCAACCGGCCACTTCACCAAGTCGGTCGACGCTGCTAAGCACATTGCTGCTGGCGCAAAGAAGGTCATCGTTTCTGCTCCCGCATCCGGCGATGACGTCGCTACTGTCGTGCTCGGAGTCAACGAAGCGATCTACGACCCCGCCGTGCACAACATCATTTCGAACGCTTCGTGCACCACCAACTGCCTCGCGCCGTTGGCCAAGGTGTTCATGGACAACTTCGGAATCGACACCGGCTTCATGACGACTGTTCACGCCTACACGGCTGACCAGAACCTTCAGGATGGCCCACACGGAGATCTGCGCCGCGCCCGCGCTGCAGCGCAGAACGTGATCCCGACCTCGACCGGTGCCGCAAAGGCCCTCGGTGTGGTTATTCCTGAGCTCGTCGGAAAGCTTGATGGCTACGCCTTGCGCGTTCCCGTGATTACGGGATCGATCACCGACCTCACCATCACGACTTCTTCCGAAGTAACTGTCGAACAGGTCAATGCCGCATACAAGGCTGCTGCAGAGGGCCCGCTCAAGGGCATCCTCAAGTACACCGAAGACGCAATCGTGTCCAGCGACATCGTTGGAGACCCGCACTCGTCAATTTTCGATGCTGGTCTCACAAAGGTGATCGGCAACCAGGTCAAGGTAGCGTCGTGGTACGACAACGAGTGGGGCTACTCCAACCGCCTCGTTGACGTCGCAGAGTACGTCGGCGAACGCCTCTAAGCCCCGATAGCTATGAGCCTCAGAACACTAGTAGCGCTTGGCGACTTGCGTGGGAAACGCGTCATTGTTCGCTGTGACTTGAACGTTCCGCTCAAGGACGGTCAGATCACAGACGACGGTCGCATTCGTGCGTCGCTTCCCACTCTCAATGCCCTCATCAATGAGGGTGCGCGAGTTGTCATCGTGTCGCATCTTGGCCGCCCTGGTGGCGAGCCGGACTCGCAATACAGCCTTGAACCAGTCGCGCAACGTCTTTCGGAGCTCCTCGGCAAAGCGGTCGTTTTTGCGAAGGACACCGTGGGCCATGCAGCAGAGAATGCTGTTGCGGAACTCGAAGACTGTGGCGTCGCGCTGCTAGAAAATCTGCGGTTCAATTCGGGAGAAACCTCCAAGTCAGAGACGGAACGCGCAGAGTTTGCCAGCAAGCTCGCTCGCTTCGGTGACGCGTTCGTCTCTGACGGGTTCGGGGTAGTACATCGCAAACAAGCAAGCGTCTTTGAGCTCGCCACGATGCTGCCGAGTGCAGCCGGCGTCTTAATCGAAACCGAACTCAAGGTTCTCGAGCGCTTGACGGTTGGCCCTCAGCGTCCCTACGCGGTGGTTTTGGGCGGCTCGAAGGTCTCCGACAAGCTCGACGTCATCGGATCGCTACTTCCGCGCGTGGATTCGCTCCTCGTCGGAGGCGGCATGCTCTTCACGTTCCTCGCTGCTCAAGGATTCAAGGTCGGAGCGAGCTTGCTCGAAGCAGACCAACTTGAGACGGTGAAGAAGTACCTTGCACAGGCTGCTGAGCTTGGCGTCGAGATCATCCTCCCGACCGACATCGTCGTTGCTGCCTCGTTCGGAGCTGATGCAGCTCACGTCGTCACGGCTGCACATGAGATTGAAAATACAGAATTTGGCGCTGCAGGAATCGGCTTAGACATCGGGCCTGAAACTGCGGCACGATTTGCCGAAGTCGTGCGCGCTTCGAAAACAGTTTTCTGGAACGGTCCGATGGGTGTGTTCGAGTTCCCCGCCTTTGCTGCGGGCACCCGCGCGATTGCCGAGGCGTTGACGGAGACGCAAGGATTCGGTGTCGTCGGGGGAGGCGACTCGGCCGCCGCTGTTCGTGCATTAGGTTTTGACGATGACCAATTTGGTCACATTTCGACTGGTGGTGGCGCAAGCCTCGAGTTTCTCGAAGGCAAGCCGCTTCCCGGACTGGAGGTACTCGGATGGCAAAGCTAAAACGTGTTCCATTGATCGCAGGCAATTGGAAGATGAATCTTGACCATCTCCAGTCGATTGCTTTCGTGCAGAAACTCGCCTGGACTTTGAAAGATGCGAACCATGATTTCGGTGCCGATGGCGCCGAAGTCGCAGTGTTTCCGCCGTTTACCGACCTCCGTTCGGTGCAGACGCTTATCGCCGCAGACAAGCTCGAGGTGCGCTTCGGAGGCCAAGATCTCTCCGAGCACGAGTCAGGCGCCTACACGGGAGAAATCTCTGGTAGCTTCCTTGCGTCGCTCGATTGTCGCTATGTGTTGGTTGGTCACTCTGAACGACGTACGATGCACGGCGAAACGGATGAGCAGCTCTCGCGTAAAGTTGCAGCGGCTCTCGCGAACGGACTTGTCCCTGTTCTCTGCGTCGGCGAAACGGCAGACGACCTCGAGAAGCACGGCCCCAGTGCAGTGCCGGTAGCACAGCTCAAGGCTGGGCTTGCCGGAATCTCTGGTTCGCCTGAGCTCGTTGTTGCTTACGAGCCGGTATGGGCAATCGGTTCGGGAAAAGCCGCGACGCCAGAGCAAGCAGAACAAGTAGCCGCACGACTGCGCGAAACGCTCGCAGAAGTGCTTGGTGAGGATATTGCTGCTGCGACACGCATCCTCTACGGCGGTTCGGTAAAGTCGTCCAACATTGCTAGCTTGATGCGAGAGCCTAATATTGATGGTGCTCTCGTAGGCGGTGCAAGCTTGGATGTCGCTGAGTTCGCTAGCATTTCGCGCTTCTCCAAGCACGTCGGCACCTAGCCGGTATACTGTTCGAGGCCTGTACGGCCTGTTCGAAAGGTTTTTTGTGGAAATTCTCCAGGTTGTGTTGCAAGTAGTGCTCGGTATGACGAGCTTACTGCTCACACTTCTTATTCTGCTCCACCGCGGTCGCGGCGGAGGTCTCTCCGATATGTTCGGCGGAGGAGTGACGTCTAACCTCGGTGCGTCTGGGGTTGCGGAACGCAACCTGAACCGCATCACGGTCATCCTCGGCGTCATTTGGATCAGCTGCATCGTGGTTCTTGGTCTGATCACTAAGTTCAACTAGGAATCTCTAGCCTCACTAGACAAAGGGAACACAGTGGCATCAGGCGGTAGTGCAATTCGCGGATCACGCGTTGGCGCAGGTCCTATGGGCGAACAAGACCGTGGTTTTCACGCGGAACGTATCCAGGTCTCTTACTGGGATGCGCGAGGCAACGAAACAGTGCGGTCGTTCGCGGCCAATGTGGCTGACGAAGATATTCCCGAAACTATTGATTGCCCGTCCTCGGGGCTTCCTGCTGGACGCGATAAAGAGAACCCACCTTCTGCAGAGAAGGTGGCGCCGTATAAGACGCACCTCGCGTACGTCAAAGAGCGTCGAAGCGACGACGAAGCGACCGAGCTGCTCGATGAGGCGCTCCTTCAGCTTCGGACCCGTCGTGGAACGGTAAGTCCCTCACTGCCTTAACAAACCGAATTTCCTTAAAGCAATGGGCCCCACCGATTAGGTGGGGCCCATTGCTTTGTTAAAGGTGCGATCAGTGCGAGTTTTAGTGCTCGTCGGTCGAATCTGCGCTCGTCCAAAACTCGCCAGGGTCGATCAGGGAGTCCGGGACTTGGGCAGCGGCGTCTGAGTCAACGAAGAACAGGGTTTTACGACGCCCCTCGAGGCCCGCGGCCGGAACTTCGTTGAAACTTGCTCCTGCCAAGGTAAGTCCTAGCGCAGATGCTTTATCGGCACCAGCGACTACGGCCCAGATGCGTGCCGAGGAGTTGATGACCAGCAAAGTAAGACTAAGTCGTTCGCTCGGCGGCTTCGGGGAGTTGCGTACCGCGATGACGGTACGCTCCGTTTCACGGATACCTTCTCTCTCGGGAAAGAGAGATGCGATGTGGCCGTCTGGGCCCACTCCGAGAAAAACGATGTCAAAATTCGGGTACTTGCCAGATCGTGCGGAGTGTTTAGCCAACTCCTGCGAATAGGCCTCGGCCGCATCATCCAGGCTGATGCCTGCATCTGACGCGGCGAATGGATGAACGCGCGCAGGGTCGATCGCAACGTGGTCAAGTAACGCGGCTCGCGCTTGAACATCGTTTCGTTCTGGGTCGCCCGCGGGCAGCCAGCGCTCGTCACCCCACCAAAAATTCACTCGCGACCAGTCAACCTGATTGCGTTTTGGGGACTCGTTTATGGCCGTCAACACAGCCTGTCCCATCGTCCCTCCCGTGAGAACAACAGTCGCCTCGTCGAATTCAGCGATGATGTGAGGGACTTTTGCGAGAAATCTTTTAGCCACGGCTTGGGCCAGCTTGGGCTTGGTCGAGTGAACTATGGCGCGACGTTCGTTACTCACTATTTCTTCGCTTTCGTTGACGTTCCCGAGCGTGATTCAGTCAGTTCGCTCACTCCTCGACGAACGACATCTCCGAAGAGGCTATCGGGGTCGAGACGCCGGAGTTCCTCTGCGAGACAGTCTCGGAGGCTCCTCCGTGGCAGGGAAATGTCGTGAACCGGCTGATCGGGCTGAGTCAAGGTTGCGATGTTTGCGAGATTTCGCTCCAACTGGATAGTTCCCGACTTTCGTTCGAGGACTACCGAATGAATACCGGTAGGCACGGGCGAGCCGTCGGTAACCTCGAGCGACACCGTCACTTCGAGCTGCATTTGAAGCCAGGCGGCGAGCAGCATGGTTGAGGGCGATGCAGCCGCACCACTGACCGTCACCGCGGCAATCGACTCATACGGGGGCTGGTCGAGCACTGCCGCGAGTTGTGCGCGCCACAGAGTGAGCCTGGTCCACGCAAAGTCCGTGTCTCCCGGGACGTAGGTCTTACACATCCGGTGCATTGCTTCTAACGGATTCGCGTTGGCGGCCGCATCGGTAATTCGACGCTGAGCAATCCTGCCCAATGGTGATTCGGACGCATTTGCTGGTGCCTCTCCTGGCCACCACGCCACGACCGGAGCATCGGGAAGCAGAAGTCCCGTGACAAGACTCTCTTGGTCGAGAGCGGCGTCCCCGTACGCCATAACAACAATGACTTCACTCGCGCCGGCATCGCCGCCGACGCGAATTTGAGCATCGACCCGTGGCTCTTGATAGCTCTCGGAGGCTGCGCTGCTTGTTGAAATCACCAAGACCCGCATTGGATGCTCGCGTGAGGCGTCGTTTGCGGCCTCGATCGCCTCTTCTTCATTGCCGAATTCGGTGGCAATGATCAGTGTCAGCACACGACCGAGCGCTACGGCTCCGCCTTCTTCACGAATGCGAACCAGTGCCTTGGATATCTTGGAAGTGGTGGTGTTGGGCAGGTCTACGATCATGGTCGTCTCCAAACTCGGCCGTCGCGCGCCATGAGATCGTCCGCAGACGTCGGGCCCCAAGTGCCGGGACGGTATTGTTCCGGAGCGCCCTGCGTTGCCCAGAATTCTTCAATAGGATCGAGAATTTTCCAGCTCAGTTCGACTTCTTCGTGCCGAGGGAACAACGGAGGGTCGCCGAGCAAGACGTCTAAGATGAGCCGCTCATAGGCTTCGGGGCTTGCCTCGGTAAAGGCGTGGCCGTAGCCGAAGTCCATCGTGACGTCGCGAACGTGCATTTCTGCGCCGGGAACTTTAGATCCGAACCGGATTGTGACGCCTTCATCGGGCTGAACCCGGATTACCAGCGCATTTTGGCCAAGAGCAGACGTGCGACTCTCTTCAAAGAGGTACTGCGGTGCACGTTTGAAGACAACTGCGATCTCGGTGACACGTCGACCCAAGCGTTTTCCCGCACGAAGGTAGAACGGAACCCCTGCCCACCGGCGAGTGCCGATATCGAGGCGAATCGCGGCGTAGGTCTCTGTTGTCGACTCCGGATTCATCCCCTCTTCTTCAAGGAAGCCTTCGACTTTTTCGCCGCCTTGCCAGCCACCCTCATACTGTCCGCGAGCAGTGTGCTCGGAGAGATCGGCCGGCAAACGAACAGCAGAAAGCACCTTTTCCTTCTCGGCGCGCAAGTCTGAGGCATCGAATGAGACTGGTTCTTCCATTGCGGTGAGCGCGAGCAATTGCAGGAGGTGATTCTGGATCACATCGCGAGCCGCTCCGATCCCGTCGTAGTAGCCTGCCCGGCCTCCCACTCCGATGTCTTCGGCCATGGTGATTTGCACGTGATCGACGTGGTTCGAGTTCCAGAGGGGTTCGTAGAGCTGATTGGCAAAGCGCAGCGCCAAAATGTTCTGAACAGTCTCTTTACCGAGGTAATGGTCGATCCGGAAAACACTATCGGGAGGAAAGACCGATTCGACGACATCGTTGAGTTCACGAGCCGTCTTAAGGTCGCTGCCGAACGGTTTTTCAATAACGACCCGGCTCCACCGTCCGTCCTGCTGCTCCGCGAGCCCGGAGTTGCGAAGCTGTTCGGTAACTTGCGGGAAGGACTTGGGGGGAATTGAGAGATAGAACGCATGGTTGCCCATGGTTCCTCGTTCGCGGTCGAGGTCAGCGAGTGTCGTCTTCAGCCGCTCAAATGCCTCCGCGTCGTCGAATTCGCCCTGCACAAAGCGGATTCCCTGTGCGAGTTGTTTCCACACATCCTCGTCGAACGGTGTCCGCGCATACTGTTTGACAGCATCGTGCACGACCTGTTCAAAGTCCTGATCTTCCCAATCACGTCTGGCGAAACCGACGAGAGCGAAACCTGGGGGAAGTAGCCCCCGATTGGCAAGATCGTAGACAGCAGGCATCAGTTTCTTGCGCGATAAGTCTCCGGTTACTCCAAAAATGACGAGAGCACTCGGACCAGCAATGCGGTTTAGCCTGCGGTCGGAGCTCAACCGCAGTGGGTTGAAGTCAGCACTGATGTCAACGGGGGACATACTTCTCCTCTGTGTGCAGCACGTAAGGGCTGCAGCTATCCGATCGCGTCGAGAACCAGCGGTAACGACACCTTGGGGTTCGATACTGTGAGGCTCAGAACGGGGCGACCGTGTTCGGCCAGCACGCTGGCGTCACCTGCGGCCTGTGCGCGAATGAACTGTCCGAAAGTAAACGGGCGGTCGGGAATCTGCAAATCGGTATCTTCGACCACGATGATCTGAAGGAACACTCCGATTGCTGGCCCGCCTTTGTGAAACTGGCCGGTGGAGTGCAAGAAGCGCGGACCCCATCCGAAAGTAACAGGACGCTTAGCTCGCGCGGCCGCACGCTCGCGAATCTCAGCAAGCTCAGGATAAGCCGTGCGGTCGGCGTAAGCCTGAATCGCCACATAGCCGTCGTCGTCAAGGTACGACAGGAGTGAAGAAACGACTCCGGCGAGATCGTCGCTGTTAGCTACAACGCCGTCAGTGCCACGAACCTCGATGTCGCCAACGGTGAAAGCAGGAGCTACCGGGGGAGTGGGGTTGTCGATCAGCTCGCGCGCAGCGTTCTTGGCTGCTTCAACATCAGGCTGATCGAACGGGTTGATGCCGAGTAGCCGGCCGGCAACTACTGTGGCGTATTCCCACAGCAGCAATTGACCACCGAGTGATCCAGCAATTTCAATCTCGCCGTCAAGGACCTCTTTGGTGTCGTCCCACTCGCCGACGAGGCGAACGATTTGAAGATCATCAAGGCTTTCAGCGATCTCAGGAGAATCGGTGCGAAGAACGACCGGAAGGATGCCCTTACCCAGCTTCCCGGTGGACTCGGCGATAAGCTGTTCAGCCCAGTCGCCAAAGCCGAGGATGTGGGTACCGTCAGCGACGATAGCGAGCTTGTCTTTGAGCGGGTCGGCACCAGCAATCGCTGCACCGAGGATAAGGCCCGGGTTGCTCTCGTTGTCTACAGCCAGTTCAACCATGACCGCTTCTGCCTCATCGAGAAGCTCTGAGAGGTCGACTCCGGCAAGCCCAGAAGGCACAAGGCCGAAGGCAGTGAGCGCCGAGTAACGGCCACCCACGTTGGGATCGGCGTTGAACACCCGGTAGCCGGCAGCGCGAGCCGCGACATCCATCGGCGATGCAGGGTCGGTGACAATGACAATTCGTTCACGCGGGTCGATACCAGCATCGGTGAAGAACTTCTCGTAGATTCGCTTCTGGGAGTCAGTCTCAAGTGTCGAACCCGACTTTGACGAAATGACCACCGCAGTAGTGCTGAGTCGATCGGCGAGAGCAGCCGACACCTGGGCAGGATCTGTCGAGTCGAGAACCGTCAGTTCGACGCCATAAGTGCGGGTGATTACTTCGGGGGCAAGTGACGAACCGCCCATTCCGCCCAAGACGAAGTGGTTAACGCCATCGGCACGAAGTTTGTCGCGCAGCGCGTAAATATCTTCGATCATGGGACGTCCAACGGAGACAGCTTCCACCCACCCCAAGCGCTTGGCCGACTCTTCTTCGGCGTCCGGACCCCACAAAGTGGAATCGCCACCAGTGATACGACTCGCTACGAGGTCGTTGACCAGCTGAGGAACGATCCGGTCAACGGCTTCTGCCGCCGCCCCGGAAACCGCAATTTTGACACTCATTTTGCGGCCTCAAGAGCAGCCGAAACGGTGTCGAGCAATTCGTTCCACGAGACGATGAACTTCTCGACACCTTCTTTCTCAAGAAGCGCGGTCACCTCGTCATACGAGATTCCGAGCGCGGTGAGTGCGTCGAGCGTGATAGTCGCTGCGGCGTAGTTGCCAGTGACTTGCTCGCCGTCAATAACACCGTGGTCAAAGGTTGCTTCAAGAGTCTTCTCGGGCATCGTGTTTACGGTTTCGCCGACGGCAAGCTCGGTGACGTACAAGGTGTCCGGGAGGCTCGGGTCCTTCACCCCAGTTGATGCCCACAACGGCCGTTGCTTGTTTGCACCAGCCGCGATAAGTGTCTGAGCACGGTCCGTGGCGAACGCGTTCTCGTACACCTGGTACGCAAGACGAGCGTTGGCGATCCCGGCCTTGCTTTTGAGGGACTTAGCATCGTCTGTACCGAGAGCGTCAAGACGCTTGTCGATTTCGGTGTCGACACGTGACACGAAGAACGAAGCGACTGAGTGAATCTTCGACAGGTCGTGCCCGGCGGCCTTAGCCTTCTCGAGGCCGACAAGATAGGCCTCAATGACGTCGCGGTGGCGAGCCAAGCTAAAGATGAGCGTGACGTTTACGCTGATTCCCGCGGCAATGGTCTCGGTGATCGCTTCGAGGCCCTCAACGGTCGCCGGAATCTTGATCATCGCGTTTTCGCGGGCAACCTTGGCCCACAGTTCTTGCGCCTGAGCGATCGTTCCTGCCGCGTCATGCGCAAGTCCGGGCTCTACTTCAATAGAAACTCGACCGTCGCGTCCGCTGGTGGCATCGTAGACAGGGCGGAAGATATCGCTGGCGGCGGCGACGTCATCTGTGGTGATCTCGAACACTGCTTCGGTAACGCTTTTTCCTGCGGCGGCGAGAGCGGCAACTTGGTCGTCGTACGCCTCGCCTTTAGCCAAGGCTGTAGCAAAGATCGTGGGGTTGGTCGTGACGCCAACAACGTTGCGTGACTTGATAAGGGACTGGAGTCCGCCCGAGTTGATTCGCTCACGGGACAGGTCGTCGAGCCAGATGCTCACGCCGACAGCGGAAAGAGTCGCGGTGGGTGTTTCGTTAGTCATTGTTGTCTCCTTATTCAGGGTGCCTAGAGGGCAGCCAGAGAATCGCGTGCTGCGGCCACTACGGCCTCGGTGGTGATGCCAAACTCTCGGAAAAGTGTCTTGTAGTCCGCCGACGCACCGAAGTGGTCAATCGAAATGCTTCGGCCAGCGTCGCCGACGTATTCCCGCCATCCGGTGGATACGCCTGCTTCAACCGAAACGCGTGCCCGCACTGTAGAAGGCAAAACAGACTCGCGATATTCCGCGCTCTGCTCCGCGAACCATTCGAGACTCGGCGCAGATACAACACGAGCATTGATACCATCTGCCTTGAGCGTCTCGCGTGCTTCGACTGCGAGCTGAACCTCTGAGCCAGTGGCGATCAGGATCACATCGGGAGTTCCGTTCGGAGCCTCGGCGAGAACGTACGCACCCTGGGCAACGTGGGAAGCCGACGCGAATGTCTCACCGCTAGCAACATCATCGCCCCGCTCGAATGTCGGCACGTTTTGACGAGTCAGCGCAATTCCCGCTGGTCCGTTACGGCGCTCAAGGATCGTCTTCCACGCCCATGAGGTTTCGTTGGCGTCAGCAGGACGCACGACATCCATACCCGGAATCATGCGCAGGCTGGCCAGTTGCTCAATGGGTTGGTGGGTCGGACCGTCTTCGCCAAGAGCGATCGAATCGTGAGTCCAGACGAAAATCGAGGGCACCGCCATGAGTGCGGCAAGTCGAACTGCCGGACGCATGTAATCGCTGAAGATAAGGAACGTTCCGCCAAATGCTCGGGTGTTTCCGTGAAGCACTATTCCATTGATGATCGCGCCCATGGCGTGCTCACGAATACCGAAATGGAGTACGCGGCCGTACTCGTTGCCGCTCCACTCGCCGGTAGAGTGCTCGCTCGGGATGAAGGATTGTCCGCCAGCGATCGTCGTGAGGTTTGACTCAGCGAGGTCGGAAGAGCCGCCCCAGAGTTCAGGCATCACTGCGCCAATAGCACCGAGCACTTTGCCACTCGCAGCACGAGTGGAAACATCTTTGCCCGCTTCGAAGTGGGGGAGCGCCGCATCAATGCCCTCGGGCAATTCGCCAGCGAGAACCCGATCGAGCAGAACCTTGCGCTCAGGGTTAGCTGTTGCCCACTGGTCGAACGTTTCGGTCCATTCAGCGCGCTCCTGCTTGCCACGCTCCACAGCCAGTCGGGTGTGGGCAATCACATCATCGTCAACGACGAAGCTCTGTTCAGGATCGAAACCAAGAGCCTTTTTAGTGCCGGCGAGTTCTTCAGCGCCAAGGGCCGAGCCGTGGATCTTTCCCGTGTTCTGTTTGCTGGGAGCTGGCCAGCCAATGATGGTGCGCAGGATGATCATCGACGGCTGGTCCGTGACGGACTTGGCCTGTTCAATGGCAGCGTTGAGGGCTTCTACGTCTTCGACGTATTCGCCTGTCTTCTTCCAGTCGACAACCTGCACGTGCCAGTTGTAGGCCTCGTACCGCATTTTGACATCTTCAGTGAAGGCAATCTTCGTGTCGTCTTCAATGGAAATCTGGTTGCTGTCATAGATGGCAATAAGGTTGCCGAGCTTCTGGTGGCCAGCAAGTGAGGATGCCTCTGCGGATACGCCTTCTTGGAGGTCTCCGTCACCAGCGATCACGTAAACGAAGTGATCGAAGGGGCTCGTTCCTGCCTCAGCTTCGGGATCGAAAAGGCCACGTTCGAATCGCGCAGCGTACGCGAATCCAACAGACGAAGCGATGCCTTGGCCCAGGGGGCCAGTCGTAATCTCTACGCCTTTGGTGTGCCCGAACTCGGGGTGGCCAGGAGTAAGCGAACCCCACGTGCGCAGCGCCTTGAGGTCATCGAGCTCGAGTCCGTAGCCACCCAAGTAAAGCTGTACGTACTGGGTGAGTGAGCTGTGGCCTACAGAGAGGATGAACCGGTCGCGGCCAAGCCACTTGTCGTCGCTTGGATCGCGACGCATCACCTTCTGAAAGAGCAAGTACGCGGCAGGCGCCAAACTCATCGCGGTACCGGGATGCCCGTTACCGACCTTCTCAACAGCATCTGCCGCAAGAATTCGAGCGGTATCTACCGCTTTGTTATCGATGTGATCCCATTGAAAAGCTGCCATGAGAATACTGACCCTTCTGCAAGCGAAGTGCCCAACCAGAAACGATTAAGGCACATGAACGACCCGCCACGCGACAACATTGGCTCGGTCAGTGGTTGCGCCGTGCTGCATAAAAGCTGTGCACGAGCAGGCCATAGACAGGCGGGCACCACAAGTATAGGGAACCGAGCATGCGATCGCTGCTTCGCTACGCTCGCGGTCCGAACAATCTTCGCAACAGCTTAGAATCGAGGGTATGGATGTCACTTTAGAAGCCCCCCAGCAGCAGGAACGCATTGGCATCCTTCGTAAGATTCGCGCCTACGTTGCGCTCACGAAACCGCGGGTCATTGAGCTTCTGCTCGTCACGACCGTGCCTGTCATGGTTCTCGCTGCCGGAAGAATACCCAATTTGTGGCTAGTTTTGGCCACTCTCGTCGGAGGAATCCTTAGCGCATCCTCGGCGAACGCCTTCAACTGCTACATTGACCGCGATATCGACCGTGTGATGGCCCGCACTAAGAACCGACCACTTGTCACAGGCGAATTGAGTGATCGTGAAGCGCTTCTGTTCGCGTGGATCTCCGGAGTTGGCTCTGTTGTCTGGCTCGGGTTGCTCACAAACTGGCTTGCCGCTGCACTGTCGCTGTTCGCGATTCTCTTTTATGTACTCATCTACACGTTGCTATTGAAGCGCCGCACTCCTCAAAACATCATTTGGGGCGGCATCGCTGGCTGTATGCCCGTTCTCATCGGCTGGGCCGCTGTGACGAATGATTTGTCATGGGCAGCCTGGGTGCTTTTCGCCGTCGTATTCCTCTGGACTCCGCCACACTATTGGCCTCTGTCGATGAAATACCGTTCGGAGTACCAGGCGGTCGGCGTTCCGATGCTCGCCGTTGTTCGAGGCCGCGCGGCTGTTGGACTGCAAGTCATCTTGTACGCCTGGGCGACGGTTGCCTGCTCGTTACTGCTGGTGCCGATCGCCGACATGGGGATCGTCTACACAGTGGTTGCTGCAGGCAGCGGTGCATGGTTCATCATCGAGTCTCACCGTTTGTATTCAACGGCGATCCGCCACGGCGAAGTCAAGGCGATGCGCGTCTTCCACAGTTCAATCAGCTATTTGACGCTCGTCTTTCTCGCGGTCGGAATCGACCCGCTGCTCCCGTTCTAAGTGACGAGGTTCGCAAACGCGATTAGTGGGACTGCTCTTCGACCGTGATTCGGGTGTCGGCCTTTTTAGGAGGCTCCACCGTCGGCGACGTCGATGACCGGAGCGACAGCACCACCGCAGTCATTGCGGCCGCGATTGTGCACGCGATGACCATGTGGCTGCCCACGAGAAGGATCGGCAGTCCGCTTCGTGACTGGACGATGCCGATCAATGCTTGAACGATTTCAAGCACCAAGAGGATGATCGCGAAGTCCATGATGCGGCGATGATTGCCGCGGGCAAGCACAATCACGAGGGCCAAAGTCGCTGCGATGAGCGCGTAGCCTGGCCAGCTGTGCACGTGCTGCAGGATGCCCGCATCCAATCCGTTGCGCGCAGTACCGTCGTCACCGGCGTGCGGACCTGCCCCGGTTGTGAGGATGCCGGCAGCGATCGTGAGAGCGACCAAGAGGCTCGTGACGTGCGTGAGGATCGCAATGGGTCGTGAGACGGTGAGTTCAGGCCCACGAAGCCCCATCCAGACTCGATAGACGAGGGCAGCGCTCACGGCCACGAGAATTGCTGAAATAGCGTAGTGAACGCCCACAATGCTTGGGTCGAGTTTGACCCGCACCGAGAGGCCGCCGATGAGTCCTTGAAGCACGGTACCGCCCAAGATGACGAGAGCCAGCGCCATAAGGTCTCGGCGCTCACGGCGAAGCCGAAGCACCATCAACACCATAATAATGGCGACAAATCCAACGAGGATTGACAGCAGTCTGTTGCCGAACTCGATAGCGCCGTGCAACCCCATTTCTGGCGTTGCGACTAATGATGCGTCGGTGCAGAGTGGCCATGTTGGGCATCCGAGGCCGGAACCGGTCAGACGAACGGCGCCGCCAGTCGCCACAATCAAGATTTGGATCACCAGTGAAGTCACCGCAAATATTCGCACTCGCGCGTCGACGGACTTGGGCAAACGTGCGATAACGGCGTTCACGGCCGTACCTCCTGTTATTTCTAGCTTCTGCCTGTAGAATGGATTGCGTTCAGGAACACAGCCCATGCCGGGAAGTCAATGATGACAGCGAGGTAATCCCTTGCTTGTCCTGTTTCAGTCTAAGTTCGCCCGTGCAGTGTTTTGTCACAGCGCACGCGCACCTCTCGAAATTTTCCCGGCAATGTGCTGTGCGATGGAATGCCAACGCAGCCACCTTGGTTGATAGAGGCAGGAAAAGAGGTACCAATGTCTGACGTGCTGATCGATCGTCCGGAACTCAATGGCATGGGCCAGTATGAGTTTGGCTGGGCTGACTCCGACGCTGCGGGAGCTTCTGCACGACGGGGCATCAACGAAGAAGTCGTTCGCGACATCTCTACGTTGAAGAATGAACCCGAATCAATGCTCAAGCTGCGCCTCAAGGGCCTTGAGCTATTCGGTCGTAAACCGATGCCGAAGTGGGGCGCCGACCTGTCGGGCATCGACTTCGACAACATCAAATACTTTGTGCGCTCCACTGAGAAGCAGGCGCAGACGTGGGAAGACCTTCCCGCTGACATCCGTGATACCTACGAGAAGTTGGGCATCCCTGAAGCAGAACGTAACCGTCTGGTTTCGGGCGTCGCAGCACAGTACGAGTCCGAAGTCGTCTTCCATTCGATCAACGCTGAGCTCGAAGCTCAGGGCGTTATCTTTATGGACACCGACACGGCGCTGCGCGAGCACCCCGAGTTTTTCGACGAGTACTTCGGCACGGTAATTCCCGCGGGAGACAACAAGTTTGCCGCGTTGAACACTGCTGTATGGTCCGGCGGCTCCTTCGTTTACGTTCCCAAGGGCGTTCACGTAGAGATTCCCCTTCAGGCCTATTTCCGCATCAACACCGAGAACATGGGGCAGTTCGAGCGCACTCTCATCATTGCGGACGAGGGCTCCTACGTTCATTACATCGAAGGTTGTACTGCACCGATCTATAAGTCGGACTCGCTGCACTCTGCCGTCGTTGAGATCATCGTGAAGAAGAACGCACGCGTTCGCTACACGACGATTCAGAACTGGTCAAACAACGTGTACAACCTGGTGACCAAGCGCGCGATCGCGCACGAAGGTGCAACCATGGAGTGGATTGATGGAAACATTGGCTCCAAGGTCACGATGAAGTACCCGTCGATCTACTTGGTTGGCGAGCACGCAAAGGGCGAGACTCTTTCGGTTGCTTTCGCCGGCCCAGGTCAGCATCAGGACGCCGGCGCGAAGATGATCCACATGGCGCCATACACGACGTCGTCGATCGTTTCGAAGTCTGTCGCCCGTGGTGGTGGCCGAGCCGGTTACCGTGGTGAAGTCCGCGTCGACGAGAAAGCCCATCACTCGGCGAACACGGTTCGTTGCGATGCACTCTTGGTTGACACTATTTCGCGCTCTGATACCTACCCGGCGATTGACATCCGCGTGGATGACGTTCAGCTTGGCCACGAAGCAACAGTTTCGAAGGTCAGCGCTGAGCAACTCTTCTATCTTCAGTCTCGCGGCATGGAAGAAGATGAGGCAATGGCGATGATCGTCCGAGGCTTCATCGAACCCATTGCGCGCGAACTGCCCATGGAGTACGCCTTCGAACTCAATAAGCTCATTGAACTGAGCATGGAAGGATCCGTCGGCTAAATGACGCTCGTTACACCAGAACAACACGGACTCAAGGCCCATAGTGACGGCGGCTGGGACGCGGACGATAAGGGTTTCGTTCCTGTTCAAACGCGCTCTGCACGCCCCAAGTCGTTCGAACACGCCGATTTCGCCCCCGTCAACGGCCTAGAAGCGGATTGGAAGCTCACCCCGGTGAAGCTGATCAAACCGCTTCTCGATGACGCCCTTGACGGCACACCCTACGCAATCGAGACCGATGCTCCCGAGAACATCACGGTTGAGTGGGTTGCTCGGGACGACGCTCGCGTCGCCTCGGCGGGCAAACCTGAGGATCGCGCATCCGCTAACGCTTGGACCAATTTCGAAAAGGCGTTGGCAATCACGGTCACGGGCGAAGAACACGCCACGGTACGAATCGCTCGCTCAGACATGGGCACTACAGCTCGAGCGGCACACACCGTGATAACTGCTCGCCCCCATAGCAACAGCACAGTGCTTATCGAATCGTCAGGATCGGCCTTACTCAGCGAGAACGTTGAGATTGTGGTCGAAGATGGTGCGACCTTGAACGTTGTAAGCGTTCAAGACTGGGCTGACGACGCTATCCACCTAGCAAGCCACTTCGTTCAAGTTGGCCGCGACGCGACTCTCAAGCACACTGTGGTGTCGCTTGGCGGCAAGGTTGTGCGCGTGAATCCGTCAGTACATCTGTCGGGGGAGGGCGCTGACGGCGAACTGTACGGGCTCTACTTCGCCGACGAGGGACAACACCTTGAACAGCGTGTCTATCTTCACCACCAGGCCGCGCAGACTCGCGGCCGCGTGAACTACAAGGGCGCCCTCCAGGGTGCCGGGGCACGCACGGTGTGGGTCGGGGACGTGCTTATCGGCAGCGGTGGCTCCGGGACCGATAGTTACGAGCAGAACCGTAACCTCGTGCTCACTGAGGGCACTCGCGCCGACTCGATCCCGAACCTCGAGATCGAAACTGGCGACATTCAAGGAGCGGGTCACGCCAGCGCAACTGGCCGTTTCGACGACGAGCAGTTGTTCTATCTGCAGGCCCGCGGCATCTCTGAGATCGAGGCTCGTCGCCTCGTCGTCATCGGATTCCTCGCCGAGATCGTCCAAAAGGTCGGAGACGAGCGGCTCGAAGCTCGACTGCAGACTGCAATTGAATCTGAGTTGGAAGGCACGAACTCGTGACCGCCCAGCGCGTCTGCGGCATTGATGAGCTCGAGCCCAATAAGGCCTACCGTGTGGAACTAGACGGCACCGCAATCTGCGTCGTCAAGGACTCAGCTGGCGAAGTTCACGCGATCGGTGACACCTGCACGCACGGTGACATCTCTCTTGCCGAAGGCTTTGTTGAAGACGGCGCTATCGAATGCTGGGCACACGGTTCGCTGTTCTCCCTTGATACCGGCAAGCCGCTGAGCCTGCCAGCCTACGAACCTGTACCGGTCTTTGTAGTGAAGATCGACGACGACGGAGGGGTCCATATCGATCCCGAAGACACCGTCGCCATCGAGAGCTAATAGCTCTCCATACGAGACCACGAAGGAAAGAAATAATGTCAGTACTGTCAGTAAAAGACTTACACGTCAGTGTCGAAACCGAACAAGGCACAAAGCAGATCCTCAAGGGCGTTGACCTGGAGATCAAGCAGGGCGAGATCCACGCGATCATGGGCCCTAACGGTTCCGGCAAGTCAACTCTCGCTTATACAATCGCCGGCCACCCGAAGTACCACGTTGATAGCGGTTCGATCACGCTTGACGGCGAAGAGGTGCTCGACATGACCATCGACCAGCGTGCTCGCGCAGGTCTGTTCTTGGCCATGCAGTACCCGGTCGAGATTCCTGGTGTTAAAGTCGCCGACTTCTTGCGCACAGCGAAGACTGCGCTTTCCGGCGAAGCCCCTGCGCTGCGCCCCTGGATCAAAGAAGTTAACGGTGCGATGAAGGCTCTCCGCATGGAGAAAGCCTTCTCCGACCGCAACGTTAATGAGGGTTTCTCCGGTGGAGAAAAGAAGCGCAACGAGATTCTTCAGCTTGAGCTGCTGAAGCCACGTTTCGCTGTTCTCGACGAGACCGACTCTGGCCTTGACGTTGACGCTCTCAAGATTGTTTCGGAGGGTGTCAACCGCGCACGGGAGGAAACCGGCCTAGGGCTGCTCTTGATCACGCACTACACTCGCATTTTGCGGTACATCAAGCCTGACTTCGTGCATGTATTTGTGGATGGCCGAGTGGCAGAAGAAGGTGGCCCTGAGCTTGCCGACCGCCTTGAAAACGAAGGCTACGATCGATTTTTGACCGACACGAGCGTAGCCTAGGCGTATGTCTACCGTTCTAGCACCCGCGCTTTTCGACGAGGTCGAAGAAGCGCTCAAAGACGTCGTCGACCCTGAACTCGGTGTGAACATTGTCGATCTCGGACTGATCTATGACTTAAGTTGGGATCCTGAGAACAACGCGCTCATCATCAGCATGACGCTGACGTCGGCGGGTTGCCCTTTGACGGACGTCATCGAGGAACAAATTGCCCAGTCTCTCGACAACGTGGTAGAAGCCTTCCGCATCAACTGGGTGTGGATGCCACCATGGGGTCCGGAAAAGATTACAGACGATGGTCGCGATATGATGCGAGCCCTAGGCTTCTCTATCTAGCCCAGTCACGACGATCGTTTCGACGCGCGGCCAAAGCGGCTACTCCCCGTGAGGCGCCACGATTGCCGCGCGTCGTTGCGACACTGATTTCCAGCTATAGGAAAGAAGTGCCGCAGCGATCAGGATCTTTATGACGGCACCCGGGAGGAATGGCGTGATTCCCGAATTCACCAGTTCCATCAGCGTGGATTCATTGCCCAACCGTTGCATCGACAGCCCGAGACCGAGCACTCCTACGATGTAGGTGCTCACGGTAGCGACGCTCGCCGCGACGACGGCGCGGGCGAAGGTGTGGTCCCACTGTCGTTCTGCAAACGCCCCGGCGATCGCGGCCGAGACAATGAAACCAACGATGTATCCGCCACTCGGGCCGAAAAGTACATCCGTGCCGGAGCCCGCGTTGCTAAAAGTCGGCAGGCCGATCGCACCTAGCGCGGCGTAAAGTGCCATCGCGAGCGCTCCACGAACCGCACCCAGCGAGAGCCCAACCACAAGGACAGCCAGCGTTTGCGCCGTTACCGGAACCGGATACAGGGGCACGACGAACTGAGCTGCGAGCGCAGTCAAGGCCGCGCCCGCCACGACAAAGGTCAGGCTCGACGCAACATTCTGACCGAAAAGCAGATCAACAATCGTTGGCCGCAATCCCCAAGTTCTCTCGCTCATCACGGAGCTCTCCGCATCGTGTTGATCGTCGACTGCACTGCGCAGCCAACGCTAGGAAGTAGACTAGTTCGTTGGTGCTGTCGCCACTCAACCCCTACCCCCAAGATTTGGACGTTTTGCCGTGCTTGCTGTGCATGATCTCGAGTTGCGCGTTGGCGCACGCATGCTTATGCAGGGCGTCAATTTCCGTGTAGACCGTGGCGACAAAATTGGACTCGTTGGCCGTAACGGTGCCGGCAAGACCACACTAACCAAGACACTCGCCGGTGAGTTGGAATCTACAGGCGGTTCGATTGAACGTACCGGTGAAATCGGTTACTTGCCGCAAGATCCTCGCTCGGGAAACCCGGAAGATCTTGCCCGAACGCGAATTCTTGATGCACGCGGATTGGGCAGTATCGTGCTCGAGATGCGCAAGGCTCAGGACGAGATGGGCAGCTCAGATCCTGCAATCAGCGGTGCAGCGATGGACCGCTACGGTAAGCTTGATGACCGTTTTCTCTCGCTTGGCGGCTACGCGGCGGAAGCTGAGGCCGCATCGATCGCCAGCAACTTGAGTCTTCCCGACCGCATCCTTGATCAGGCACTGTCGACACTCTCGGGTGGACAGCGTCGACGTATTGAGCTGGCTCGCATTCTCTTTTCAGGCGCGGACACCATGCTCCTCGACGAACCGACCAACCACCTTGATGCCGATTCTGTGGTCTGGCTCCGCGAGTTCCTCAAGAACTTCGGCGGCGGTCTGATCGTGATCAGTCACGATGTCGAACTAGTTGAGGACACGGTCAACAAAGTCTTCTACCTCGATGCTAACCGTCAGCAAATCGACCAGTACAACATGGGCTGGAAACACTACCTGCGTCAGCGTCAGTCTGATGAGGAGCGCCGCAAGAAGGAGCGCGCCAACGCTGAGAAGAAGGCAAGCACGCTCCAAGCCCAGGCCGCTAAATTCGGAGCCAAGGCATCCAAAGCTGCGTCTGCCCACCAAATGGTCGCTCGCGCTGAGAAGCTGCTTGCCGGCCTCGATGATGTGCGTACGAGCGATCGCGTCGCTGCTCTTCGTTTTCCGGATCCAGCGCCGTGCGGAAAGACTCCGCTCATGGGCTTCAACCTCAGCAAGAGCTACGGTTCGCTGGAGATCTTCGCCTCGGTAGATCTCGCGATTGACCGCGGCTCAAAGGTCGTGATTCTCGGCTTCAACGGTGCGGGAAAGACGACGCTCTTGCGGATGCTTGCGGGAGTCGACGAACCAGATACTGGCCACATTGAGCCAGGCCACGGACTGCGAATCGGCTACTACGCACAGGAACACGAGACTATTGACGTCAAGCGCTCTGTGCTCGAGAACATGGTTTCGTCGTCACCAAATATCACCGAGATGGAAGCCCGCCGCGTTCTCGGCTCGTTCCTCTTCACCGGCGATGATTCCGCAAAGGCTGCCGGGGTTCTCTCCGGTGGCGAGAAGACTCGACTAGCGCTTGCCATGATTGTGGTGAGCGGAGCAAACGTGTTGCTTCTTGACGAGCCGACTAACAACTTGGACCCAGCGAGCCGTGAAGAAATTCTGGGCGCATTGGCCAATTACAAGGGTGCTGTAGTTCTCGTAAGCCACGATGAGGGCGCGGTTGAAGCTCTCAACCCTGAGCGAGTTCTCATCCTGCCCGATGGAATTGAAGACCACTGGAACAAGGACTACGCCGACCTTATTTCGCTGGCTTAGCGACGCGCTGAAGCTCTAGACCGTCTCGCGATCGGCGTTAGGCGTCGAGGATGGCATCCTCAATCTCAGCATCGGTGGGGCCACGGTCTTGAACCTTCTTCATACGCTTTTCCGCACGCTCACGTTCCGCGGGATCCGCTTCGTTGATGAGACGATACTCTTGGCGAACCGCCCACCCGAGTCCGATAAAGGCCAGAATGCCGAAGGCCACCCACTGGAACGCGTACGAGAGGTGCGCTCCTTCGTCGAGGAGCGGTTTCGGGTAGGGGAGTGGCGAATCTGCCACGCCCGGGGATTCTGATTCGATTAGGCCGTAACCACCGGTGTAGATCGACCGATCCAGGATCCCGGCGACTGTTTCTAAGTGGATTGTCGCAACCTGTCCCTCCGGTGCTGAACGGCCCTGAACTGTGGGCTCGCTTGGTTTGAGTCGCATCACGAGGTCAATTTGGCCGGCCGGGGGAGCTGGCACCATGTCGGGTTCATCCTGAGCGTTGCCGGCCGGAACCCAGCCGCGGTCGACAATGATCACGCGCCCACTGTTGAGCTCAAAGGGAACGAGCACTTCGAACCCCGGTTGCCCAGAGTATGGCCGGCCACGAACGAGAAGCTGATCTGAGGCTAGGTATTCCCCGCTGACCGCGACGGGGAGCCACTTGTTGTTGATATCGAACGCAGAGAGCTCTGGCATCACGCTGCTGAGTTGTTGGGGCTCGGCTTCCCAGTTAGCGCTCACACGGGCGACTTCTGCTGCAGCCTCTTCACGGCGATCAAACTGCCACTGCGAGAGAAAGACGCAGCCGATAGCAAACCCAACGACGAGAGCCAGATATCCGAACCAGCGTGACGAGATAACGAAACGCCAGTTTTTCATTGCCCGGCTCCGTCCGGAACAACGGTTGCGGGAGACGCGAGATCGCTCAGCACTACAGGGAAGCCTCTCGTGCTCAGGTAGTCATTCAGGTAATCGACATGCTCATCGCATGCGAGCCAAATCTTTACTCGTTCGAGCCCATGGATGCGCGGATTACGCCAATTGACGTTCCAGCGAGCGTCCAACTCACAACCAGCTCGGGAGCACTGGGCTGTTGAAGGGCCGGTCTCACCAATCACCGAGCGGCCTCATCGGCTCCTGTAGAGCGGCTGGAGAGACTTGCGGAGTTGAGGGCGTACTGACCAGGGGCCGCAACAGAGCCGGGACGACGGGTGCTTGCGTTCGCGAGCACGACGGCAACGTAGGGCAGCACAACCGCACCCAAGATCGGCAAGACGAGCCACCAGCCACGAACAAACACGCAAAGTAGCACGCAAATAATCCGGATGCCCATGGCAATCGAGTAGTGGATCACGCGCCGTCGGCGCTCGTCATCGGGCCGCTCGGGGAGCGAAGTGATCGACTCAGGATTATTCATGGACTTTCTTAGGTAGCCGAGAGAAGGTGCTCCTAAGCTTACGCCGCTGTGCGCGACTATATGCTGGGAACCATGACCACCTCAGCACCCGAATCACGCATCGTTCTTGTTACCGGCGGCAATCGCGGCATCGGCCGTGCGATTGCTGAAGAGTTTGTGGCTCAAGGCCATCGGGTTGCGGTAACGGCTCGCTCAGGCTCTGGTCCAGAAGGAACCCTCACTGTTGTTGCTGACGTTACCGATGCTGCAAGCATTGATGCAGCATTCACTGAAGTTGAATCCAAGCTTGGCCCCGTTGAAGTGCTTGTCGCCAATGCGGGAATCACTCGCGACATGCTGCTGATGCGAATGAGCGAAGACGATTTCACTGCGGTGATTGATACAAACTTGACTGGCGCCTTTCGCGTCGTCAAACGTGCCTCTAAAGCGATGATGAAGGCACGCTTCGGACGAATCATTCTGGTCTCGAGCGTCGTCGGTCTTCTCGGCTCGGCGGGGCAGGTCAACTACTCCGCGTCGAAAAGCGGGCTTATCGGTCTCGCGCGGTCGCTAACCCGCGAACTGGGCAGCCGGGGTATCACGGCCAACGTTGTCGCTCCCGGGTTCATCGAGACTGACATGACGGCGGCTCTTCCCCAAGAGCAGCAAGAGACATACCTCAAACAGATTCCTGCCAACCGCTTTGCGCAGCCTCAAGAAGTGGCGAAGGCTATTGCGTGGCTGGCGAGCAATGACGCGGCGTACATCTCCGGTGCAGTGATTCCGGTAGACGGTGGCCTCGGAATGGGCCATTAGCCCCCTGCAGCCCTGTGAGCATGGTGTGCTAGCCGCGCAACCCCAATAGCGGTAGTAAAGCGCTCAGATCTCGGGTGTCGATGTGGACATCGGCACTAGCGCGAACAATTGGTTTAGCCGTGATTCCAACCGAAAGCGCGGCGGCCTCCATCATGAGAAGATCGTTAGCTCCGTCGCCAACGGCGACCGTTGCCGATAGGGCAGTACCGGAGTCGAGCGACCATTCGTGCAACGCGAGGGCCTTCGCTTGTGCGTCGATGATTGGTCCCACCAGCCCTCCGGTTAGCACGCCCTCGAGAGCCTCGAGTCGGTTGGCTCGTGCATAGTGGAGCCCCAGACGTTCAGCTAACGGGTCCAGTAGCTCATGAAAGCCGCCCGAAACTGCGGCAACTTTTCCGCCGGCATCGACCACAGCCGCGATCATTTCTTCCGCGCCAGGTGTTACTCGGATGTCGCGAGCGCAGTCCGTGATCACCGACTCGGGTAGTCCTGCCAGTGTGGCCACTCGAGCTCGCAGGCTTTGTTCGAAGTCGAGTTCGCCATTCATTGCGCGCGTGGTGATTTTCGCAACTTCGGGTTCTGAGCCGGCATGGGCCGCGAGCAGTTCAATGACCTCATTCTCAATGAGAGTCGAATCAACATCGAGAACGACGAGGAATTTTGCCAAGATCTGGACCTTTCGAGCGACGGCTGTGGTCGTAGATCGTGAGAACTGTACGACATTAGTTGCCAGACTATCGGGATCGCTTGAGTGGCTTACACGTGCTGCGGTCTAAGCGAATAGGATGGGTGATCATGGCTAGTGTCCTCTCCTTTACTGATGTATCCGTTACTCGCAACGGCTCCACGATCCTCGACTCGATTTCGTGGAGCGCAGAAGCATCCGATCGGTGGGTGATATTGGGCCCCAACGGTGCGGGCAAAACAACGTTGCTGCAATTAGCTGCCGCGCAGATTCATCCGACCTCAGGAGAGGTCGTCGTGCTTGAGAGCACTCTCGGTTCTGCTGACGTCTTCGACGTTCGACCCCGAATCGGTTTCGCGTCGACCGCTCTTGCGCGACGCGTTCCGAATAGCGAACGAGTGATCGATGTCGTTCTCACCGCGGCGTACTCAGTAACCGGCCGTTGGAACGAGCAGTACGAGAAGGTCGACCTACGTCGCGCGCGCCGAGTTCTGGCCGAGTGGAGCCTCTCGCACCTAGAAGAACGACGCTTCGGAGATTTGAGCGACGGAGAACAGAAGCGAGTTCAGATTGCCCGCTCCGTTATGACTGACCCGGAATTGTTGCTGCTGGATGAGCCGGCCGCAAGCCTTGACCTCGGCGCGCGCGAAGAACTCGTTCAGCTGCTGAGTGGTTATGCAAAGGCTGAAAGTGCCCCCGCAATTGTCATGGTGACGCATCACGTTGAAGAGATTCCGCAGGGATTCACCCACGCGCTGATAATCACCGAGGGAACAGTACACAGCGCCGGTAAGATTGACGATGTCGTTACGTCAGAGAACTTGAGTGCCGCTTTCGGGCTTGAGCTTGTCATTACGAAAGACGCCGGTCGTTACACGGCGCGAGCCGCCTAATCCTCTGATAGGCTTGTGTGTCGGTCCGCGTGGCCGCCTACGTCTTTCTTTTAATCCAGAACCCAGGGAAATCCAATGAAGTCCGAGACCCACCCCACATACATGCCCATCGTCTTTCGCGACCTCGCGTCGGGCTCCACGTTCCTCACTCGCTCAACTGTGACGAGCGAGAAGACGATCGAGTGGGAAGACGGCACCACCTACCCGGTGATTGACGTCGAGATCTCCTCTGAATCGCACCCGTTCTACACGGGTAAGCAGCGCATCATGGACTCCGCCGGACGTGTCGAGAAGTTCAAGAACCGCTACAAGGGCTTCGGCAACTAGCAGAACCCAGTTTTCACTAAGGGCGACCGGTACTCCGGTCGCCCTTAGTCGTTAACGAGAAAAGGATTGTGGAGCTGCGCCATGCGCACGCCCCACAATCCCTTTTCGAGATCACCTTGCTACTGCGGAGGAACCGCCCGCACAGGCCATTCATCGTTGGCAACGAAACTCTGGTCGCCCTTCGAGGAGCGAATGTAGTCCTGAAAACTCGCGGCCTGGTCGGCGTACCAAGTGCGTTGGCGATCATGCAATTCCGAGTAGGACGTGCCCAATTTGTCGGCGAATTTGGCCAGCAAGGCCTGCGCTACTCGGGCTGCGGCGATCGCGTCTGATCCGGCATCGTGCGCGTCGTCTAGAGCGACGCCGTAAAAGCCGGAAGTAACCTCGAGCGTGCGCTTTCCGCGACGGTAGCGATCAACCGCTTTATCAATGACGAGGGGATCAATCACGACGTATGGTTCCCGAAACCCATCAACTGAGTAGCGGCGGCACTCCCGGTCGAGAAGCGAAAGATCATAGGGGGCGTTGTAAACGACAAGGGGAATCCCCAGCGCGCAGGTCTCTGTGAGTTTTTCTGCGATTTCCGCCACTACAACCGCGGCCGCACGGCCCTCAGCGCGAGCTCGTTCAGTGGTTATGCCGTGAATCGCGGAGGCGCCGGCGGGGATATCAACGCCGGGGTCTGCCAACCAATCCCAGCGCGAGACGACGGTGCCCGAGGCATCAACAACGGCGATGCACGCCGAAACTATTCGGCTCGTCTCTACGTCGACGCCAGTTGTCTCAAGATCGAAGGTGGCTAGGTTGCCGGAGTTGTTCATAAACTCAGCGTAGGCCGCGGCACCGACAGCAGGAACGCGGCTCGCGGATAGCCTCGCTCGCGACGATCAACGCGCGCCATAATGACGCGGATGCGAAGAAGTCTTCACAGATTGCCTAGAATTGTGCGAATGAGACCCGCATCGCCGTATGGAGCACTGCTCGACGACAACCCGGCGACCCACTCAACTATCGAGATACTCGGATCCACCACACATTACTGGGAATTTGGGCCAGAAAACGCAGAAACGGTTCTGGTTCTCGTCCACGGATTTCGGGGCGACCATCATGGCCTCAATGCGGTCAGCGCTCACATCCGGGGCATCCGAATTATTAGCCCTGATCTTCCTGGATTTGGGATGTCGACCCCATTGAGCGGTCATTCGCACGACATCGAGGGCTACGCGCTCTGGCTGACCTCATTCGTCGACGCTCTTGAGCTGAAAGGAACGGCAGTTCTCCTTGGCCATTCTTTCGGTTCGATAGTCGTTTCCGCGGCAATTTCGCGCGGTCTGGCTACGCCACGACTCATCCTGGTCAATCCCATTGCGGCGCCGGCGCTCTCAGGCCCCAACGCGCTGTTGAGCAAAATTACCCTGAGTTTCTACCGACTAGCGCGTGCGCTCCCTCACGCCCTGGGTGCGCCAATGCTGAGCAATTGGCTTGTCGTGCGCGTCATGAGCCTCGCGATGGTGAAAACGCGTGAATCCGAGCTCCGGCGCTGGGTCCATCAGCAACATCACGCGCACTTCAGTAGCTACGCAAACCGGGACACTCTCCTCGAAGGCTTCGAAGCATCCATCGGCTCTGATGTCAGCATGTTCGCGGACATGATCACGGTGCCCACTCTTCTTATCGGGGCGCGAAACGACCCAATAAGCCCAGTTCCGGCTCAGGAGCGCCTCGCCACGATCATTCCCCAGGCCACCCTGCACATTTTTGACGATGTTGGCCACCTCATCCACTATGAACGGCCGCGCGAGGCAGCTGAGCTGATTGTCTCTTTCCTTGACGCGGGAACAGTTGCGGAGCCCACCCCATGAAAATCGTTTTTGATTGCCGCTACACGCGCATCGGCCGACACGACGGCATCAGCCGCTACGGTTCTCGTCTGGTTGAAGAACTCGCGAAGCTCCACCCGGTAACCATGCTGATTTCGGACAAACGTCAGCTCGAGCTGTTGCCCGATCTTCCTTGGGAACTAGTCAGCTCACCAACCAGCGCACGTGAGCCATTCGTCGCTTTCCAAGTAAACAAGCTGAACCCTGACGTCGTTTTTACGCCGATGCAAACGATGGGCCCGTTCGGACGCAAGTACGCGCTCGTGACTACCGTGCACGACTTGATCTATTACCGGCATCCCACACCACCCCGCAACCTTCCGTGGCCAGTGCGAGCAATGTGGAGGATTTACCACCTCACCTGGGCATTTCAACGAGCGCTGCTGAACCGAGCGGATGCCCACCTCACGGATTCGTTGACAACACGAGATCTCATGCTCGAGCACCGGCTCACCAAGAACGAGATTTCGGTGGTACTGCTCGGCACTGATAGCCCACAGGAGTATTCAGTTCGTATCGCTCCAACGACCCGAGAGCTTGTTTACATGGGCTCCTACATGCCCTACAAGAACGTCGAACTTATCGCTCGCGCACTGAACGATCTGCCCGGTTACACTCTTCACCTCATGAGTCGTGCTGACGACACAGTGAAGGCGATGCTAACCGCTTTGGCGCCGGAGTCCAGCCTAATTTTTCACGACGGAGCGAGTGACGAGGTTTATGCGGAAACTCTTTCTCGGGCAACAGCGCTGGTAAGCGCGTCACGCGACGAGGGATTTGGGCTTCCACAGGTGGAAGCGATGGTGCTTGGCACGCCGGTGCTCCTCAGCGATATTCCGATTTTTCGCGAGATCTCTGGGCCTGCAGGAGGATTTTTCAGTCCGGATGAGGCTGCAGAGCTCGTTCGCGAAGTGCGCGCGCTCGAAGACCCCGCAGTCTGGCAAGCGCGGTCAACGGCGGCACGCGCGCGATCCGCTGAGTTCACGTGGGGAGGCGGGGCAGCAGCGCTACTGCACGTTCTTCGGGAGACAGTTGCCGCCCGCGAGGCATCTCGAGCCGAGTGAAGAAATGTGGTTAGGAGCCGGACGGCTCTCGACGAGCGAGAATATTTTGAGTATTGAACGCTTCGCCACCATGAGATTCTGATTCGGCTTCGATCGGGTCATCAAAATTGACCAGACTCAGAGTGCCGTCGTCGTGACGAAAGCTGTGTACCGATCCATTGACGATCGGTGTGCGTGGACGGTCGGGAGCGACCGCCGCCAATATCGAGGCAATAACACCGCCGTGAGCAACCACGATGACCGATTTTCCATGATTCTGTTCGGCAAGCTGAACAAGCGCGGGAAGCGCCCGCTCAATGACGGAAACGCGAGTTTCTCGCCCCGGCACCTCAGTGTCTCCCGGGTAGAGGCGGTCAACTTCGTCGTCAGTTCGGCCCTCAGCATCGCCGTAGTGGCGTTCAACAACCGCGGGCAAGGTGATTGGTGCAGCTAGGCCAACCGTGTCGGAAATTATTTGTGCCGTCTCCATCGCTCGTGACAGTGGGCTGGCGAAAATGCCGTCCCACTGTCGACGTGCCAACAGCTCACCGGTCGCGGCTGCTTGCGCACGCCCCGTCTCGTTTAAGGGGATGTCGCTACTGCCCTGAATCCGCCGCTCGCGATTCCAGTTGGTTTCGCCGTGGCGCACGAGATAGATGAACACGCAACTCCATTCAATAACGGTAGACCGAGCGCGCCCGGTAGGTCTTCAGGACTGAAGAAGGTCCAACAGTTCGCACAGAGCACCTGAGGCGCTACCGTCGATCTTAACGTCAGCTCGACTATCGACCTTCGTTTTTCCCCGGTTGATGACGATCAGGGGTACCCGTCGACGTAAGGCGCGTTCGACCAATCGGATGCCCGAGTTCACGACCAATGACGAGCCAGCGACGATGAGCGCACCTGACTGGTCGACGAGCGCCGATGCGAGCTGAAATTTTCTGGTGGGAACGAACTCGCCAAAGAAGACCACATCCGGCTTCAGAACACCCCCACATAGCGTGCATTCTGGGATCACGAATGCGTCGACGTTGGGTACTTCGGCGTCACCATCCGGGTTGAGGGTGTGAGACTCAGACTCTTCGAGCCAAGGGTTGAGGTCGGAGATACGTTCCGCGAGAGGCGTTCGAGCAAAGTACTGACCGCACCGGAGGCATCGTGCTCGGTCGATGCTGCCGTGCACGTCAACGACTCGCATTGATCCGGCCCGTAAATGAAGACCGTCAACGTTCTGCGTAATCACGCCGTTGCTCAGTCCGCGTCGCTCAAACTCTGCAAGAGCTGCGTGACCATCATTTGGAGCAGAACTGGCAAAACGTTTCCAGCCGAGATGGCTTCCGGCCCAGTATCGTTTTCGAAATTCGGGGGAGCTCTGAAATTGCTGGAAGGTCATCGGATTACGCACAGCGGCACCCTCACCGCGATAATCAGGTATACCGGAGTCAGTGCTGATGCCGGCACCCGTAAGTACGCTGATGAGTTTTCCGTCGAGAAGCTCGGCCGCACGACCGACCTCAGCGCTGCTGTCTTGTTTCTGCACATCTCCAGCGTAGACACTGCGAGCAGCTCTTCTCTTGCGAAAGACATCTATAGCCGCGAATCCGCCTAGTTGGGAACACATAGTGAACGTCATCAGGGTCACCGAACTCTCCGATCCGCGCTTGAGCGATTTCGCGAACCTCACCGATGTTGCCCTTCGTCGGCGTACCGAGCCTGAGGGCGGCCTCTATATCGCGGAGTCCTCAAAGGTCATTGCCCGTGCTCTTCGGGCTGGTCATGTTCCGCGTGCTGTGCTGGTGCTTGAGCAATGGCTCGACGCTGTCGCCGAGCTATTGGGCGACAGCGACACTCCGGTGTACGTGGGGGAGTCGGCCTTGCTTGAGCAGCTCACCGGGTTCAATCTCCACCGCGGTGCTCTCGCCTCGATGCACCGCCCGCCATTGCGTACGGTTGCTGAGTTAATCGAGGGGGCCCGTCGTATCGTGATCCTCGAAGACATTGTGGATCACACCAATGTTGGCGCGGTTTTTCGTTCTGCTGCGGCGCTCGGTGCCGACGCTGTGCTGATCACACCGCGTTGTGCTGATCCGCTTTACCGTCGTAGCGTTCGCGTAAGCATGGGCACAGTACTTCAGGTTCCGTGGACTCGGATTGCGAATTGGCCAGCCGGTGCCCAAGAGTTGAAAGCAGCAGGCTTTCACCTCGCAGCCCTTGCACTGAGTGATGACGCCGTTGATCTCGATACTTTCGCGGCGAATGCGCCGGATCGTGTCGCGCTGATACTCGGCACCGAAGGCGACGGGCTCTCGCGCCAGACGATCGAAGCCGCCGACAGTGTTGTGAAGATCCCTATGATGCACGGCGTCGACTCTCTCAACGTCGCAGCGGCCAGCGCAGTGGGAATGTACACACTTCGAGTGCGCTAGCAGGAATACGTCGGTGAACTGTTAGCGTTATCCGGTGCCGCTGACTCAACGCCAAATCTTTCGTCGCCGTCGCATCGTTGTCTTCTCCGCGGTCGGGGTAGCGCTTGCGACTGCGTTCTATTTGCCGATGACTCTACTTGCACCGCTCTCTGCGGTGTCTGCCAGCGTGATCACCGCGTCGGTGCCGGAACTGCCACAGCCCGAACTCGAGTTGCCCAGCTACGGGGCTTCGGCAATCGCCGCGATCGACAGGACGGGTTTGCTCGCGCAGTCCGGTAGCGCGGAGCCGCTGCCCATCGCTTCGATCACGAAAATCATTACCGCTCTCGTCGTGCTCGATGCAAAGCCGCTCGCGGTCGATGAGGCTGGGCCGACCATCACCTTCGGCGAAACCGACCTCGACTATTACTACACCCAACAGGCCCAGAACGGGCTGGTGTGGCCCGTTTCTGATGGACAGGAACTTTCGCAACGTGAAGTGATGAACGTCGTACTGCTTGCGTCAGCAAATAATTATGCCCAGTCACTTGCACACTGGGCGTACGGCACTGACGAAGCCTTCGTCGCGGCTGCTGCCGCATGGTTGAGCGATCACGGACTCGAAAACACCACGCTGACCGAGGCATCTGGCATTCAGGAATCCAATCGGAGCACGGTAGAAGACCTCACGAAAATTGCACGCCTTGCGATTGACGACCCCGTCGTTGCGGCCATCGTCGCTGCCCCGTCAGCGGAAGTTCCTGGCCTTGGAACCGTCGAGAACCGCAACCAGTTGCTCGGAATCGATGGCGTTGACGGAATCAAAACGGGCACTCTGGATGACTGGGCATGCCTTCTTTTCTCAACCGACGTCACCATCGCCGGCGAGGTCAAAACATTCGTCGGCGTTGTCCTCGGAGGCCCAGATCATCCGACAGTCGCGGCCGCCATTCGCACGTTAATTGCTGATGCCACTGCGGGGTATACCGAAGTTGAGCTAGTGAGCGCTGGTGAGGAGTTCGCCGAATACGACACGCCGTGGGGCGATGAGGCGAGGGCGATTGCGGCCGACGCTGTTTCGCGCGTTGTCTGGGGAACTGACGAGATCTCCGTAACAGTGGATGCCGATCCTGTGCGCCTTGCAAATCAGGGGACTGACGCGGGTGTTGTGCACGTTCGCATCGGCACCGAGACTATCGATGTCCCGCTGCAATTTAGCGACGAGATAGACGATCCTGGCCTGTGGTGGAGGCTCACCAACCCACAAAGTTTATTCTAATTTTCGAATAAACACTGGGCTCACAGGGTGTCGCGATAGGATTGATTGCATCTGGAGCACTCGCTCACATATCACATGGCTGAGAAGCCATACGAAATTTCTGAGGTCACGTGAGCAGTTCTCTCTCAGCCGGTTCGACAGGTGTAATCAAAACTGGACCTCGCGGCGTCGGTAATCCACTCAGTGAATTCGCTGCTTTGCTTCGCACCGTTCGCGAAGCTGGTCTTTTGCGCCGCAGCCGCGCTTTCTACATCATCACGTTTGCCGTCATCACGCTAGCAATGGTCGCTGCATGGTTCGGCTTCGCAATGCTTGCTGGTACTTGGTACGTACTGATTATCGCCGCAGTCATGGGCATCCTCTTCACCCAATATGCCTTCCTGACCCATGAGCTTGCTCATCGTCAGGTGTTCGAGTCAAGCAAACTTAACGACACTATCGGCCGCCTCATGTCTGACCTCGTTGTCGGCATCAGCTACGCCTGGTGGATGAATAAGCACTCGCGTCATCACGCGAACCCCAACACGGTCGATAAAGATCCTGATATCGAGACCGACTTCATCATTTTTCAGAAAGACAAGGCTGCCGGCCTTAAGGGCCTGACCAAGTTCATGGCCAAGCGCCAAGGCTACCTATTCTTTCCGGCGTTGCTTCTCGAAGGCTTCAACCTTCATTCTCATGCCTTCCAAGAGGTTTTCAACGTCAACAAAAAGGTTGACAAGCGCGCCCTCGAAATCGTGTTGTTGCTCGTGCGAAACATCTCCTACCTCGCAGTGGTGTTCACCTTCTTGCCGCTGGGTATGGATTTTGCGTTCTTAGCAGTACAGATGGGAATCTTCGGTCTGTACATGGGTTCGTCCTTCGCTCCCAACCACAAGGGAATGCCGATTCTTCCGAAGGGTTCGAAAGTTGATTACCTGCGTCGCCAGGTGCTCACCAGCCGCAATATTCGTAGCGGTCACTTCATGAACCACTTCATGGGCGGTCTCAACTATCAGATCGAGCACCACCTGTTCCCCACCATGCCGCGTCCGCACTTGCGTCGTGCCGCTGAAATGGTTAAGGAATACTGCAAGACCAAGGACATCAAGTACACCGAGGTCGGTTTGTTGACTTCGTACGGCATTGTGATCCGCCACCTCAATGAGGTCGGTCTGGGCGCTGACGGAGATCCCTTCGACTGCCCGGCAGCGGGCCGTGCAGGCTATACCGGCTAATCAGCCAACCACAACACGCTAAAGGGCCTCTACCGATTCGGTAGAGGCCCTTTAGCGTTGTATCTCTAAAAACCAGGTCGCTTTGGCGTGACATTGTCGCCGGAAGACTGATGCCGAACACGACGCAGCACCCACGGCACGAGGTACTCTCGCGCCCAGCCCATGTCTTCGACGCGCGCCTGACGCCACCGTCGCGGGGGGAGAGGCTCTGGGCTAAAAGGCTCAAGTTCGTTAGAAACGTTGAGGGCATCGAGAACCATACGAGCGACAGTGTGGTGTCCGACCGCTGAGAAATGTAATCGGTCCGGTGCCCACATTCGAGAATCAGAGAGCTCACGCAACGACCACATGTCAGCGACAACGGCATCCTGATGCTGGGCAATTGCGCGAATGTTCTCGTTATAGATCGCAACTTTGCCACGAACCCGGTTAAGGACTGGCGTCATCCCGATATCTGGCCCTGTGAACAGAATCACCGTGGCCCCATCGCGACGCAATCCTGCCACAAGTGCCTCGACTCGCACTGCGACTTCGTCAGGGTCTGAACCGGGACGCATGATGTCGTTGCCACCAGCAGAAACGCTAATGAGGTCAGGCTTGAGCTCTAAAGCGGGCTCAAGCTGTTCGGTATGAATCTGGTTCAAAAGGCGCCCTCGGATCGCGAGGTTTGCGTAGGCGAAGTCGTCCTTGTTGTGTCCAAGCACCTCGGCTACGCGGTCTGCCCAGCCCCGATTGCCGCCGGGGGATTCTGGCTCGGGGTCTCCGATGCCTTCGGTAAATGAGTCACCGATCGCGACGTATCGCGTCCACGGATGTAGTTCTTGCATCTCTCTAGCTTGCCTCAGATCGTGTCTGTGCGAAACCCGTGTGATTCCTGAGAGCCCGCTGTATTGCTTTGACCCCCAGATGGGGTGCAGATTATGTTTGTTGACGTCTTCACACCGAAGACGACATAACCACCGTTTGGAGAACACACAATGGGAATCATTGGTTGGATCGTACTGGGACTCATCGCCGGCGCAATCGCTAAGGCAATTCTGCCAGGACGCCAAGGCGGCGGTTGGATCGCGACACTGATCCTTGGTGTTGTTGGTGCACTTGTTGGTGGATTCGTCGGAGGTGCGATCTTCGGGATTGGTCTCGAAGACTTCTTCTCCATCGAGACGTGGCTCGTAGCCATCGCCGGTTCAGTGCTCGTGCTGTTCATCTACGGACTAGTCACGCGCGGCTCACGTCGCTAACTCTTTACCAACGCAGCAGGCGGCACACTACGGTGTGCCGCCTGTTTCGTTTAACGAGCGCCTGGCACAGCATGCTGCTTTGACATTGGCTCCGGAACGATCGTCCCTGCGTCGTCGGAGGCACCTGAGACAATAGAGGCATGGGCAAGCAAGACGGATTGACGCGGCACGTTTCCGCCATAGACGTCGATGACAGCACTGCAACCATCCTGCATGTAGACATGGACGCCTTCTTCGCCTCAGTCGAGTTGCTCGATCATCCAGAACTCATTGGCAAGCCGGTAATCGTCGGCCACAAATCGACTCGTTCCGTCGTAACTGCGGCAACGTACGAAGCTCGCAAATATGGGGTGAACTCTGCAATGCCAATGGCCCTTGCGCTCCGTCGCTGCCCCAACGCCATCGTGCTCGAGCCGCACTTCGAGCGCTATCAATACTTCTCGTCACGAGTTTTTGAGATCTGTGATGAGCTCACCCCTAAAGTCGAGCGCTTAGGCATTGACGAGGCCTTTCTGGATGTCGCTGGCGCCCGCGCCATTTACGGGTCTCCCAAGGAGGTTGCGGCTTTGCTTCGGGCGCGAGTGTTCACCGAGACTGGCCTCGTATGTTCTGTGGGTGCCGCAGCATCCAAGTACGTCGCCAAAGTTGCATCGGGTTTATCGAAGCCTGACGGGCTTTTGGTGATTCCTGGCGACAAGACCGTGGAGTTTCTTCATCCACTACCGATTTCGGCGCTGTGGGGTGTCGGAGCAAAAACTGAAGAAACGCTTCGACAACGCGGATTTTCCACGATCGCCGACATTGCACACGCCGATCGTGAATCCCTCACGCGCGCTGTAGGGGAGTCGGGCGCGGTTAAGCTGCATAACTTGGCATGGGGTAACGATGTGCGTGAGGTCTCCGAGCGGCCAGCCGAGAAGAGCATTGGCCATGAGACAACGTTCGAATATGACGTGCTCGACGGCGATGAGATCCGCAGAGAACTCCTGCGACTCTCCGGAAAGGTTGCCATTCGCCTGCGGGCTTCCGGCATGGTCGCTCGCACAGTAGTGCTCAAACTGCGGTTTGAAGATTTCAGTACCGTTACCCGGTCGCGCAAACTCCCCGAGCCGACCGACTTGGGGCGCACCCTTTATGAGACCGTGCGCGGGATCTACGACGAGTTTGCGGGAGAGGGCCGCCCGGTGCGGCTCGTTGGGGTGCGAGCCGAGCAACTTGGTGACCCCGGCGGAACCCTCGTCAGCCTCTGGGACACCACAGATGGCTGGCGCGATGCCGAGGAAGCGATGGAGGCGGCATCCGCACGATTCGGAAGCGGTGCTGTTGGCCCAGCCCGTTTGCTCGGAACAGAACGCTCCGAACGTCCTCGGCTTGGTCAACGCGATTAGCCTTCGCCAACGGCGAAACTCCGCACCATCGATCACCTACACCAGCGAGAAACGGTAAAGTCTTTTCAAGTGAGCACTCCATTGCCTGGCCCTACCGTAGGCACGTTTGCGGCAGAACACCTCTCACCGTCGTATCCCGAACGCGCCGCCCGTGGCACCGCATCCAAATTGCGTGCGTGGCAGGCAGAAGCCCTCGATCTCTATTTCGAGCGCGAACCGAAAGACTTTCTCGCCGCAGCAACGCCTGGCGCTGGCAAAACCACTTTTGCGCTACGCCTGGCAGTTGAACTCATTGCCCGCCGCGTCATCGACCGTGTCACGGTCGTCGCCCCCACTGATCACCTCAAGCGTCAATGGGCAGATGCCGCCGATCGCGTCGGATTGCGCCTTAACCCCGGATTCTCCAACGGCGACGCGTGGGGCGGGCGCCGGTTCAATGGAATCGCCGTCACTTATGCGCAAGTCGCCATGAAAGCGTCCCTCCACCAAGAGATCACCGATTCCGCACGAACTCTCGTGATCCTCGACGAAGTCCACCATGGCGGCGACGCTCTCAGCTGGGGCGACGCAATTCACCAAGCATTCGGTCGCGCAACCCGCCGACTGTCCCTCACAGGAACACCTTTCCGCAGTGACACGGCCCCCATCCCCTTCGTCACCTACGCTCCTGACGGCAAGGGCATCCGCACCTCCGTAACGGATTACAGCTACGGCTACGGTCGTGCTCTCGCTGATGGTGTCGTTCGCCCGGTTATGTTCATGGCTTACGCCGGCAAAATGCGGTGGAGAACCCGCATGGGCGACGAAATGGAAGCCCGCCTTGGCGAAGGCGACACGAAAGATGTGACCTCGCAAGCGTGGCGTACCGCGTTAGACCCCAAGGGCGAATGGATGCCGGCAGTGCTCCGAGCCGCCGATCGTCGCCTCAGCGAGGTGCGACACTCCATTCCGGATGCCGGTGGGCTCGTTATTGCTACTGATCAGCTCGCCGCGCGCGCTTATGCGGGCCTCATCAAAGAGATCACGGGGGAGTCGGCAACGATCGTGCTCTCCGATGAGAAGGAATCTTCCGCGCGAATCGAGCAATTTGCTTCGAGTGACAGCCGGTGGATGGTCGCGGTGCGGATGGTTTCTGAAGGTGTAGACGTGCCTCGGCTTGCCGTCGGAGTGTATGCAACTTCAGCATCGACTCCGCTCTATTTTGCGCAGGCCGTTGGCCGATTCGTGCGCGTAAGGCGGCGGGGCGAAACCGCGTCAATCTTCTTGCCGAGCGTGCCGTCACTCATGCTTCTTGCGGAAAAACTTGAAATAGAGCGCGATCACGCGCTCGATCGTGACAGCGAGAAAGATGATGATCTCCTCGACGACAGTCTCCTTGATAGCGAGAATCGCGAAGAGAAGACGAGCGATGAACTTGCCGACGAGTTCATCTGGGAAGCACTGGAGTCTGATGCGAACTTCGACCGGGTGCTCTTCGACGGTAACGAGTTCGGCTTTGCCGCCGAGACTGGCAGCGATGAAGAACTGGATTTCATCGGCCTACCGGGCATCTTGGAGCCGGAACAAGTACGCGAATTGCTGCTGCAACGTCAAAAGCGTCAATCCCGCCGTGCGGAAAACAAACCAAAAGCAGACCAGCCGCAGCCGCTGTATCGCACCCTCAAGGAGCAACGAACTTTGTTGAATAACCTCGTGGGTCGTCGCGCGAAGCTCGCTAACGAGCCACATGGGCTCATTCACGCAGAGCTGCGACGAGTGTGTGGCGGGCCGGCTGTCGCTCAGGCGACAGTGACGCAACTGCAAACCCGCATTGACTATTTGAGCAAAAACACACACCCCTAGAGCGGCCGCAGTCTTAGACTTCGCCCAACTGCTGGGCGCGTGCTCTACCGGTTAACAAGAAAACGCCCCCGGTATAGGACCGAGGGCGTCTTCGTTACTGAACTATCAAGATCAGATGGGGCGGATGTTCTCCGCCTGGGGTCCCTTGGGACCCTGTGTGATGTCAAACTCAACCTTTTGGTTCTCGTCGAGCGACTTGTAGCCATTTGTTGCGATGGCCGAGTAGTGGGCGAACACATCAGGACTTCCGTCCTCGGGGGCGATGAAGCCAAAGCCCTTTTCTGCGTTGAACCACTTGACGGTACCTAGTGCCATTTAAAACTCCTCCAGGAGCGTTTCTATCAGGCCCCGACAGTCGAGGCCGCATCCATGCCTTGTATAGAACATGAACGATTCCATAAGGCTATATCAGTATGGCGCTGCATGTGTCATGAATTTCATTAAGTTCACACAACGGTAATGAACTTGCTCCTACTGAAAATCACGAGATTGCGTGCGGGGGAGTCCCGAAAGCGGTTCGAAACGGTCGGCGAGCACGTTGATGACCCCATCCGCGGACCGCTCAACAATGCCGCGAACGATGAGTGCGGCGCTGTCACGGGCGACCCGGCGGTACCGGCCCCACACGCCCACGCTGCAGATTACGTTGATCAGCCCCGTCTCATCCTCAATATTCATAAAAGTAATTCCGCTGGCTGTTGCCGGGCGCTGCCGGTGAGTAACAACGCCACCGATCTCAATACGTCGGCCAGACTCAGTAACCGTGAGGTCAGCAGCAGACAGAACTCCGCGGTGTGTCAGCGCTGGGCGAATGTGCGCCACCGGATGACTTTCTGGAGAAATCCCTGTCGACCAGAGATCAGCCATCAACTGGTCGAACTCGGTCGCCAACGAAAATAGCGGCGGCTGAACCGTCACCATACTGTCGGGCAAATACTCTTCTCGGTCGTGAGCAGCATTGCCCGCGTTCCAGAGCGCCTCTCTCCGCGTGAGTCCCAAAGATTCAAAGGCGCCTGCCGCCGCCAACGCCTCGAGTTGCTTCGTGGTGAGCCCGACACGGCGCACCACGTCATTCATCGACAGAAACTCGCCCGAACCACGCTCTGCCACAAGCTTCTCGGCGATAGCCGTGCCAATGCCCTTCACCTCATCTAAACCAAGACGCACAGCAAAGGCACCATCGCGTCGATGATCATCCGTATCGAAATGAGCAGCGCGATCAAAAGGGCCAACCGGAGGCTGCTCGTGATCCACACAGCGAGGGTCTCCGGTAGGCGCTGTGCTTGTGGAGTGCTGCTCGAGTACAGCAAAAACTCCCGAACGTTGGATGTCAGGGCCACGCACCTGCACACCATGACGGCGCGCATCCGCCACCAACGTCTGCGGCGAGTAAAAACCCATGGGTTGCGCCCGCAACAGGGCCGCGAGGAAAGCTGCAGGGTAATGCAGCCGAATCCAGGCACTGGCATAAACGAGCAGGCCGAAGCTGAGGGCATGGCTTTCGGCAAAACCAAAACCGGCGAACGCTTGGATACTTTCGTAAATGCGGTCGGCATCCTCGCCAACAATTCCGTTGCTTGCCATGCCCGCATAAAGTTTTGACCGCAACTTGTCGATGCGTTCGATGCCACGTTTAGACCCCATAGCTCGCCGCAGCAAGTCAGCATCGTCTGCCGAGCAGCCGCCAACCGCCACCGCAATCTGCATCAGCTGCTCCTGAAAGATGGGTACGCCCAAAGTGCGCTCAAGCGGCTCGACCAGGTTGGGATGCAAGTACGTAATGGGGTCGGCACCCATTTTTCGACGTACGTAGGGATGAACGGCGCCACCCTGAATCGGTCCGGGCCGCACGAGGGCAATCTCGACAACGAGGTGATATAACTCGCGCGGTTGCAGACGCGGGAGCAACCCCATTTGGGCGCGACTCTCTACCTGGAAAACACCAACGGCATCCGCTCGACACAGCTGGTCATAAACACCCTGTTCTTCGGCGGGAATTGTCGCGAGATCCCAACGTTCGCCCAAAGCCTCATCGACGAGGTCGAAGCTGTACTGCATCGCCGAAAGGATGCCGAGGCCGAGCAGATCAAACTTGACCAGCCCCATCCACGCACAGTCATCCTTATCCCACTGCACGACTGTGCGCTTTTCTTTGCGCGCATGTTCGATCGGCACCACCTCACCGACCGGACGTTGTGTCAACACCATTCCGCCCGAATGGATGCCAAGATGCCGCGGAAACTTCATCACCTGCTGGGCAAGGTCTAAGACCGAATCGGGGATGTCGTGGTCTATGCCGGAAACTTCAGAACCCCACCGTTCCATCTGTTTCGACCACGCATCCTGCTGGCCAGCGCTGTAGCCGAGCGCTTTCGCCATATCGCGCACCGCAAATCGCGGGCGGTACTGAATGACGTTAGCCACCTGGGCCGCATTTTCACGGCCGTAACGTTCGAAGACATATTGAATGACCTCTTCTCGACGTTCAGAATCGAAGTCGACATCGATGTCGGGTTCTTCTTCACGCATCGCCGAGATAAACCGCTCAAACGGAAGTTTGTAGCGAAGAGGATCTACCGCCGTGATCTTGAGGAGATAACAGACCACCGAACTGGCTGCCGAGCCGCGGCCCTGACACAAGATTCCCCGACCACGCGCAAACGCCACGATGTCGTGCACGATAAGGAAATAGCCCGCAAAGTTTTTCTCTTCGATCACATCAAGTTCACGCTGGATACGGGCACGATTCTCTTCAGAGAGATCAATCTTGCGGTCAGCAACCCCCGCCCAGGTCAATTCGCGCAGCCAGCTCACCGGCGTGTGCCCCACGGGAACGTCCTGATCAGGAAGGGCCGGTTTTGCCTGTCGCAGTTCGAAAGCAGCCTCGTTCGCAATATCAACCGTCGCCGCTACTGCACCCGGATAGCGAGCGAAACGTGCAGCCATCTCAGCCCCCGACCTCAAATGAGCGGAGCCGGCAGCCGGAAGCCAGCCATCCATCTCATCAAGACTGCGGCGAGCCCGCACAGCAGAAATTGCCGAATGCAAGTGGTGCTGGCGGGGCGTTGCGTAATGAGCATTTGACGTCGCAACCACACGAAGGCCACGATCAACGGCAAGAGAATAGAGGGCATCGTTGTATGCAGAATCGAGGGGATAGCCCTGATCAAAGAGCTCAACAATGACCGCTTCGTGGCCAAAAAACTCACTCAAGCGGTCAAGCTCTTTTCCTGCAGCCACCATCGACTCCCGTGTGGGGGCCGAATTAGGTTGTGTACCGTAGAGCGCTCGACGCACAGCACCCTTGCGGCATCCGGTCAACACAAACCAGTCACCTTCAGCTAGTTCAGCCAGCTCCTGCAGGTCATACTGCGGTCGGCCCTTTTCGCCTCCGGCGAGTTGAGCGCGCGTAATAGCCAGCGCCAGCCGGTGATACCCCTGCTCTTTGCGAGCGAGTACCAGCAGGTGGTCACCCTCAGGATCAGCATTGCCTGCTTGCGGGCCCGTCAGGCCCAGAGAAAGTTCAGCGCCGAACAGGGTCGAGAGGCCCAATTCGGCAGCAGCTTCCGCCATCCGCACAATGCCATACAGCCCATCGTGGTCGGTAAGAGCCAGAGCGGTCAGGCCTAAACGTGCAGCTTCTTCTGCGAGTTTCTCTGGCATGCTCGCGCCGTCAAGAAAACTGAAGCTCGAGTGCGCATGGAGCTCGGCGTACGGCACCACAGCAGTGGTGGGGGCGGATGCTGCCTCCGCGTCGTTCGGCGACCCAACCTGTTGCTCTTCTGACTGCACTTCTGGTGGAGTCTTCGGCGCGACATAAGGTGCCCGCTTGCTGGATACCAAAGACAGAGCACGACCGTCACCGGCCTCGCCGATGGGGGTAACGACCCCAAAGCCTGACAGTGTGCGCTCGAGCTGGCGCCACGGAATCGGGGGGTTAGACCAAGCCATGAGCCGCCCCCAACAATCTCATTCCCATTAGTCGTACCTCGCTTCGGCCCACCAGCCGCCATCATCAAGCACCAGCAACCATGCGCACCCGGTATCGTCGACCGCCTGAAAACGCCACGATGGGCCCGTTGTTCCGGCCTCCCACCACCGCTCAGCCAGAGGCCACGGGCCAGCCCACGCCGTGAGCGCGCGGGAACGGGAATCACTAGTAGCGAAACTCGTGGGTGCTGCCGCCACCTGACCACGCTCATCCACCGAAACAGTGCTGCCATCGTGAGCAAAAACGTGAACGGCATGGCGCGACGAAAAAACTGTTCCCGGCAGAGGAGCGGGCAATGCTCCCGGCCAGGGACGTTGCGCAGAACGCTCGCTCAGGCTGCGGTCACCCCACGCCGTGAGCTGCTGACGGGACTGAAGCGTGCGCCCACCCTGCAACGTTGGCATGAGCACTGCGCCATGCCCGAGCATGCTTTGCACTCGAGAGAGGCCGTGGTGGATGCGCGGCTCAAGCCCAGACCCCCACAGCCCCGTTTCGTGATTGCCGATCGCCTCTACCGTTTCGGGAACAATGCGAACCCGACTGATCCCGGAACTCAGTCCTGCCTCAATAAGGTTCGAGCCTTGCACTTGCCAACGAACCCGATCAACAACATCGGTCGAAGAAAACGACCGCGGATGCAACCACACCCGTTCTGCAATCTCGCCAGACTCAGAATCAAGTTCGACACGAATCGCTGTGGCGACCAATTGGGCCCGCACTAGTGCGTCAATAAAGTCATCGGCTCGACTACGAACGCCGAAGGCAACCTGATCGACTCTGTCGAGCGCTGGCTCGAAATCGATAACCACATCGAGATCGAGTGGGGGCGTACGCGCGATAAAAGTTTGAGGGTCACGGCCGCTAGCCAACGAATGCAATCGTGCGCCAAGCTCGCCGAAACGAGTGCGCACATCGGTATGCCCCAGCTGCGCAAAATCACCCAGAGTGGAAATACCGAGTTTTATGAGCAACGTGGCGATCTGAGGCTCGTCAAGAACGGAGATGGGGAGCACCTCCAGAAACTGGGCAGCTCTACCGACCGGAACAATCCGCGCCTGCCCAGAACGAGACCGTGGGTCGGCACCAACGGTGCTGCGCGCAGCCTGTACCGCAGTGAAGAGAGCATCAGCAATGCCCACTCGTGCGTCTGATGTCGAAATCTCGTTTACCCGATCGATGACGGTGAGTGCAGCAGCCTTTTCGCCACCGTAATACTGGGCAGCACCGCGCACCCGCACAGCACACATTCCCGGTCGGAGAAGCTGCACGCCGGGGATGAGTTCTTCAATACCAGCAATAACGGGCTCGAATGCTCGACTATCAAGAGCAGGATCGTAAGCGCGGTCGATAAGCCCAGGGAACCTTGATTGCGCCTCTCGCAGCCTCAACCCTCGACTTATGCCTTCCGCACGAGCCGAAGCAGACGCCGCAAAAACGAGACCTTTCTCGATAAGCACGAGCGGAACATCTGACGGCAGCTTCTCGTGTTGTCTAGCGGCAACCACCGGCCAATCAGGACACCACAGCACCAGGACGCGGGGAAGAGGATTAGAGGGAGGTGCGTGCGCTGCCGGAGGGGCCTCGGGTGGCGATGCCGAGGAGAATGCGGAGGAGAATGCGGAGGTCATGCCGACACTCGATGCGGCAACGAAACTAACTCTGGCAGAACTGTCAGCTCTGGTAGAACCGTCAATGCAGGCTTAGGAGTCTCATGATCACGGTAAACACGAACATTTTCGGAAGAGTCAGGCAACCACAATCGTGCGCTGCGAGGTCGCGCGGCGCTTTTGCTCGTGACGGTTACCGTCACCTCACGTGCTGCTAAATGACCGTGACCAGCTCCGATTCCGTGCCACCGACTCTCGCCCAGCGATAGCATCGCCTCGCTTTGTGGCCACGATCCCATCATGAGCAACGTAGATTTGCGCTGCCTTAGTCGTGACGCGAGCCGAGAAACAGCTGAATCGGAGGCGCGAGTGGGCGCCCGAGCAACCACAACGTCGACTACATCTGCGATAGCTGCGGTAACGGCCAGCCACTGATCACCAGGATGGGGAACCAGTACTAACCGTTCAAGATCAACCCCGAAACGTGCGGCAGCTTCGATGCCAAATTCGGGCACCCCAATAATGGCGCACCATGAGCCTGCTGCCGATGGTGCCGCGAGCAATGTCATCAGCAGCATCATCGACTTGTCTATCGAATAGACGGTGCCCTGCTGCAACCCGCCACCGGGCAATAGCTGTCCTATTGCAGGGTGGGTCGGAATGAGTTTTGTGTTCAGCGTACGCGACTGCATTTGGCTGATGCGTGACTGCAATTCTGCTACCCGGTCTGGCGTTGCGCGAACAGGAGTCATGCTGGGGGAAGGTTCACTGTCACAAGCCGCGCTGCGAGATGTTGTATTCCCAGATGCTGTACTGCCAGAGGGCTCGCTCGAAAGTGCTTCAGCGGTTGCTGAAATAGCGTGAGCGGAGACAGGAGGCACCTGTTTATGTTCGAACATATGTTCGAGTGTGTCAATTGCGTACGACATCCATCGGCGTGTCTTTACGATGTCGTACCCATGACTTAACGTTGCTGCGTGAGTTATATCGAAGCAGTAGACCTCAAGAAAACGTATACGCCCAAAGGCGCCGCCCCGGTGCATGCTCTCGACGGCCTCAATCTTGAGGTACCTCAGGGCACAGTGACGGCACTTCTCGGCCCCAATGGTGCTGGCAAGACCACCACCGTGAAGGTGCTCACCACTCTCATCCGGCCCGATTCAGGGTCGGCAACCATCAACGGTATTGATGTCATCGCGTCCCCTGAACGCATCCGGCCCATGATCGGCGTGTCCGGTCAGTACGCTGCCGTCGATGAAAACCTTACGGGTTTCGAAAACCTCGACATGGTCGGCCGCCTGTACCACCTCGGTGCGAAGCAGTCTCGAGAGCGAGCACGCGAGCTCATCAACCTTTTTGACCTCGCCGAAGCTCAAAACCGCCCGGTCAAGGGGTTCTCTGGTGGCATGAGGCGACGCATCGACCTCGCCGGCGCCCTCGTTATGCGACCCCCGGTGCTCTTTTTGGATGAGCCGACCACGGGGCTCGATCCGCGCAGTCGCTTGGGCATGTGGGACGTCATCACCACACTCGTGGGGGAGGGCACCACTGTGCTCCTCACTACCCAATACCTCGAAGAAGCCGACCAACTCGCTGACAGCATTTCGGTCATCGATGACGGCAAGGTCATCGCTCAGGGAACCTCTGACGAACTCAAGGCATCCATCGGTGGACAGCGAGTCGAAGTGAGCTTGGTGTCGCTGGATGATGCGACCGCCGCCCACGAGATTCTCACCCGCTTCGGCAGCACCGCACCTACCGTGAGCCTCGACGGCCGCGGTCTGACCGTCAACGCGGAAGACGCTCCTGCCGCGCTGCAACTGATTCTGACCGACTTCGCTAGCCGGGGCATCCAGCTCTATGACGCGGGGATGCGCCGCCCCACCCTTGATGATGTGTTCTTGAAGCTCACTGGCCACACGGCAAGCACGGCGGATGCCGAGACCACCGCTACGGAATCAGCAGCGCCAGCACAGAAGGTACAGAAATGACCACCACCACGCCAACATCAACAACAACGCCCAATCCCGCCGCTTCTTCACCGGTCATGAATTGGTTGAATGACGGCTGGATCACCACTCGTCGTAACCTCATCAAGATCAAGCGCGTGCCCGATATCCTGGTGTTCACGACCCTGCAGCCCATTATGTTTGTGCTGCTTTTTACCTATGTCTATGCCGGAGTCATCGACATTCCCGGCAGCACCTACACCGAGTTCATCATGGCCGGAATCTTTGCGCAGACCGTGGTGTTTGGTTCGACTTATTCGGGGTCGGCAATGGCGCAGGATCTCAAAGACGGCATTATTGATCGCTTTCGAACGCTGCCCATGAGCCCTTCCGCGGTCCTAGTCGGTCGCACCAATGGCGACCTTCTCATCAACTCGATCTCGATGATCGTGATGATGGCGACAGGTCTCATTGTCGGATGGCGCATCAACTCAAGTCCGCTCGAGGCGATCGCCGCAATAGCTTTGTTGCTGCTGTTTGCCTACGCGCTCTCCTGGGTTATGGCCTTTATCGGGATGAGTGTGCGCAGTCCAGAAGTGATCAACAACGTGTCATTTTTGGTGCTCTTTCCTCTCACGTTCATTTCAAACGCGTTCGTTCCCGCCGAGACACTGCCGGGGCCACTGCGCGTATTTGCTGAGCTCAACCCTGTCTCAGCACTCGTGCAGGCCGCCCGTGAGCTCTTCGGCAACACCCCGCCAGGCTCAGCGCAATCTGAGGTGTGGTCGCAGCAGCATCCTGTGCTCACCGTGCTGATCGGGATCGTCGTTATGCTGGCAATTTTTGTGCCATTGGCCATACGTAAGTTCGCGAGTATCAGCACACGTTAGTCCGTGAGAGCGCGATCATTATTGTGTCTCCACCCTAGAATCACAACTCCAACGGTGTTAGAGTGCGCTTGCTTAGCCTCGCCCCCTCCCGCCGGGGTAACCCGTCGCAATAACCTCAGCGACGCACTCCGACATTGCCCGAAACGGAGTTCGAGAAATGTTCGCCACCCTAGGACATCTCGCCATGAAGTCATTCATGACTGTCTGGACCTATAGCTCTCCCCACTCGTGGCGAGGGTTGCCTCAGCCAGAGCCTGGTCCTCCAGTGACCGTCGCTGGTCCCCACCTCGATCGTGTGTTGTTGTGTGGTTCCGGCATTGTTGTCGGGTACGGGGTTTCTTCACACGAATTAGCACTCGGCGGCTCGCTCGCGCGGTCGCTCACCGCGCTCACCAACCACGGAACAGAAGTCACCACCGTGACGGGGCCACGACTGCGACCACAAGCGGCGCAGTCTCGGTTGAGCACTGCAGCATTGGAGGGAATCGATGCAGTAGTTCTTTCCTTCGGCACTTTTGATCTACTCACGTTTCTCCCTGCCGAGGTTTGGGGCCGGAGGATGGGCGAGCTTGTCGATTCTGTACAGCGGAACTTGCCACCGGAAGCGCACATATTCGTGCTCGAATGCACTGCACCAAAAATGTCCAGTTTTGCCAGCGTCTATCAAAGGCGACTCGTATCCCTGACGTCGGAATACAACCACAAACTTCGGTCGCTGGTGCGACAGCGCGACCGCGTACATCAGATCGACTTCGCCCCCGAGCCGGAAGATCCCGAGGCAATAGAAGGCCGTCAGAGCTATCGCGAATGGGCAGATCTCATCGCACCAGGTGTCGCCAAGGAACTCCGCCGATCCGCTTAAGCGATTAGCTCATTCCGGATAGGCATGCTTGCCGTGAGCCGAGGCACTTCGGTGAGTTAGCGCTTCTTAGGTTGACGTTTGCCCGGGCGAGTCGGGCGACGCGAGTTTGCTCGCGGATACTTGATACGCGTTTTCGACTGATTCTGTTGTTGCTGTTTTTTGGGGGCCACCTTGGACGCGCCAGCCTCTGCGACGAGTTCGTCAGATTCTGAACCGCTTGCCATGCCACGTGAGCTCCGCGCGGTACGCCCACGAACGATGCCAATAAATTCTTCGACATGAGGGTCGACCGATCCATCTCGCCAGGCGATAGCAACCTGCCACTGCGGACCATCGTCGAGCATCTTCGCGACCACATCGCGACGCATCAGCGCTCTGGCCACGGATTGAGGCATTACCGCCACCCCGACGTTCGCCGCAACAAGCTCTGTTGCTTCTCGCCATTCATCGGTAACCACGTTTTCATCGTTCAGTTCCATCAAACGAACGACGTCGGATTTAGCGAGCGGATGATCTTTGGGAACAACGACCACGGCACGTTCCGTATAGAGCGGAATTGCCGCTAGTGGTCGATCACCATCGAAATCAAGATCGATCGGCAAACGCACGAGCGCGACATCAGCAGCGCCACTACGCAACATTGCGAGGGCGTCCGCTTGTTCGCTCGAAACGAGATCCAGAGGCACATCTGCGAGCCGTTCATTCCACACTCGTGCCCACTTTCCCGGAGTTGCACCGAGAACAAAGGCAGCAGTGAATGACGAAGGCATGTGTTCAGGTTAGTCTTGGGGCGTGCCAGTTCAGACCATGAAGCCCGCGACAGTTGCCAAGAAGCTCGGTATTTACCTGCCAGCCGCTCCCGAAGAGTTCCGCGAATCCGAAATTAGCCGCGAAGAATTTACCGCGCTCCTTGAGTCGCCTCCGGAGTGGTTGACACAGCTTCGCAACGAAGGTCCGCATCCTCGGCTGGTTGTCGCGCAGAAACTCGGCGTTTCGACGTCAGGTCTGGCACGCGCCGGCGCTCCTGACGTGATGACCACATCAGAGATTAAGGCGTTGCTGGTCGAAATGCCCAAGTGGCTAGTTGAAGAACGATCGGTGCATGCTGCGGTCAATGAAGAGAACGCTCGGATCAAAACAGAACGATCAGCCAAAGCGGCTCGCAAATAGCGCGTATTTTTCCGCAACCTTTCTAGTATTGATAAGTTTTCACGTCTATACTCCCTAGGTTGAAGAGTTTCCGTGTCTGGATACTCGGGTGGGAAACGATTGTTACGTAGCTATGCTGCGCTATTGGTGTGGCCAATTATCAAGCTGTGGCTTGCCGTAGTTCCGCAAGCGTGGAGCGGCTTGAGCGTGCCCAGCGATGATCCGCGGTCAGAAGCCGTCGGGCCAGATCCAGACCGCGTACTTCTCCTCGGTCCAGGTAAGTCGGCGGGTTACGGCGTGGATACCCACGAACTTGGTTTGGGCGGCCACCTTGCCCGCGAACTCGCCACCCTGACCAAACGCGGCTGCAGCGTCGACATCATTTCTGACCCGGCGATGTCGACCGGCGACTCTCGTGTCGCGATTAGCTGGGCGCGTTTAGAGAAGTTCGACGCGCTCGTTCTGACTCTCGGTGGAGCTGACAGTCTGCGCGCACGATCGAGCATTTCATGGCGGCGAGATGTGACAGCGCTCCTCAATACCGTTGAGGAGCGGGGGAGCGGCACGTTGCACACCTTCATCTTAGGAATTGCTCCAATAGATGCGATACTTTCGCTTCCGCCTGCCCTGATGCGAATCGTCAACCTCAACATCGAGAATCTCAACGCGATTACTGAAGAAGTGTGTAGATCGCGTGTGTCCGTCACTTTCGTCCCGATAAGGCCGACTCAAGAGATGTCACCTATTCGGCTCGAGAGCCGCACTTATCGATACTGGGCAGGTGAGCTAGCTCCTGTTATCGCTGCCCGTCTCGCCCACATTGCTGTTCGGCCGTCATTTGGCGCTGCGGCCAACCCTCGCGCTGCACCATTCGACGGCGCAGCACTCACATCGAACCCAGTCTCGAATACGTTGACCTCAATCATGCACTCCGCTCGTGAGTTGTTTGGGACCAGCGGTGCAGCGGTCACTTTTCACAACCAAGAGGCGCACTGGTTCACTTCCACTTCGGGCGTTGGCGACATGCGACGAGATGAAGCAGGCGCCTTCTGTAGCGCAGCCTTCACTACGCGCGGTCTTGTGGTTCTTGAAGACACCTTGCACGACCCACGTTTTTCAGAACATCCTTGGGTTGTTAGAGGACCCCGGATTCGGTTCTATGCTGGATATCCGATTTCCGCCCCCAACGGCGACATCGTCGGCGCCGTCTGTGTCTTTGATACAGGGCCGCGCACCTTTGATTCCAGCCACGAATCACTCCTCCGAGAACTAGCTCTCCGTGCAGAAGCGGCGATACACGATCAATAATTGCCGTACCTTGGGTATGGAGGTCATTTCTGAACTCCGAGAGAGGACCCAATGAGCGGCACAGAGTGCATCCACGGCTTCCAGAATCAACTATGCGATTCCTGCTTCCCCAAGGCTGCCCCTGCCAAGCCAGTAACGCGGGCCACAACATCGTCGCGTGCAAAGCGCGTTCCTGGCGCGCCACGCGCGTCGTCAAATAAATTGCCGGCTCTTGCCGATCAGCGGGTCTACCACATCACCCACATCAGCAATCTAGAGAACATTCTTCGCACCGGTCAACTGGTTGCTGCGTCGCAGATCGAAACTCCGATCTTAGACGTTAGCTCGACGCTTACTCGAGAGCTTCGGGGAACCGCGATCTTCAGCACGGGGGAGCCCGTTGATCGTTATGTGCCGTTCAGCCTCGTTCCCGAGTCGAACGTCTGGCGCGAGCTTCGCGATGGTGCCAGCGAACCTCGGTGGTCCGATGCAGCTCGCAGCGCTTCCTCGACAGATTTCGTATTTTTGGTGACGACCATTCGAGCGTTGGGAAACGACGCCGTTCTCGCCGATGGTGATGCCGCTGCAGCGCTCACCCGGTTTGCCACAGACGAAGACGCGATGAAGCGGATGCTGGGCAATCTTCGTGCAGATGAACTCACCGATGACGCCGAAGTATTGATCCATGGATCGTTTGCGTTCGATGAAGTGCAACTCGTCGGCGTTGCAAGCGACCGAGCACGTGATCGTGTTAAGCAGTTGCTTGATGCCGCATCGTTTTCGACCAAGGTCGCTGTCTATCCGCCCTGGTTTATCCAATAAATTTCACGGTACCGTTGGCATATGACCAACAACTTTTCGCTCCATCCCGTTGATGAAACATCGGCAAATGTGCTGAATGATCGTGGCTTGCGTTACGGGCTAGTTGATACGTCAGATCGTGAATCGTTTGCTGAGTGGATTCAGGCGGATTCTCGCGGTTTTCACGGCGCCATCATGTCACAGGAGCAGGTCGATTCGACCATTGCGGGGGTCGCCTACCGGCGTACCGTCGGGGTGTGGGACGAGACCTTGGTCGAACCACAGATTCCCGTCGCCACGACGAGTTCCTGGACTGAACAGCTGACGGTGCCGGGTGGTCGCAGCATCGACGCCTGGGCTATCAGTTCTGTCACTGTTTCCCCCACGCATCGGCGTCGCGGCATCGCGCGGGCACTTCTTGAGGGCGAGCTGAAGTCAGCCGCCGCTATGGGATTGCCCCTCGCCATGCTCACGGTCTCTGAGTCGACGATCTACGGACGATTCGGATTCGGACCAGCTGTGTTTGCTTCAGCGTTGACGATCGATGCCAAGCGTGCCACTTTCACCTCGAACCAGCGGCCCGGCAGATTGCAGCCCGTGTCCCCTTCTGACTTTCGCGATAAGGCTCCGGAACTCTTCGAACGCATCCGCACATCGACACCGGGACAGATTGAGATCTGGCCGCTGCGCTGGGAGCAAATAGCCGGAGTCGCTCCGGGCGATGAAGAGCACAATAAGAACACTCGGATCGTCAGATTTGACGATGAGGCTGGCGCGCCACGAGGGTTCGTCGTCTATCGCGTTACCGGTGGCAGCGCCGATTTCACCAAGCACAAGTTGACCGTGGACTACTTGCTCGCCGAAAGTTCCGACGCTTACGAGGCGCTGTGGCGTTTCGTTCTCGAGGTCGACCTTGTGCACGAGGTGAATTCAGATTTACGCTCGATCGACGAACCATTGCTCTGGCATTTGACTGACCGGCGCGCCGTTACCGCTACTCCCACAGACCACTTATGGCTACGAATTCTCGACGTGCCTGCGGCGCTACAGGCTCGCCGTTACGAGGCACCGGCACGCATTTGTTTTGACATCTCAGATTCCTTGGGATTTGCGCACGGGACGTTTCTCTTAGAGGTCGATGAAGCTGGGGCTGCACACGCAACCCCGGTTGATGAAGTTCCCTCAGGCGCCGCAGCCGTCGCACTCACGATCAACGAACTTAGTTCTTTGTATCTTGGGGGAGTCGCCGTCGACTCTCTCGTCGCTTCCGGCCGCGTCCGTGAGCTCACTCCTGGGGCAGCATTGGTGCTTGAGCGCACATTTCATTCACCAGTTGCGCCGTGGTTAAGCGTGTGGTTCTAGGGCCATTGTTTCCGTTGCGGGCGAGACTGACGCTCAACTAACAGTGCGAGAATTGATCCATGACAGCTGCCCTCGACCACATCCATGACCTCGCCAGTTTCGTTACGGCATCCCCGTCATCGTTTCATGCTGTAGCCGAAGCGGCCCGCCGCCTGCGCGAGGCCGGTTTCAGCGAGCTGCAGGAATCCGAGGACTGGAACGGCGCTCGAACCCGCAAAGCAGCAAAGTACTTCGTCATTCGTGATGGAGCGATCGCCGCCTGGATTCAGCCGACTAAGGCAACCGCGACAACACCGTTCCGCATTCTCGGGGCCCACACGGATTCTCCGAGCTTCAAGCTAAAACCGCAACCAACCACGGGTAACGAAGGAATGCTTCAGGCTGGTGTCGAAGTATATGGCGGCCCACTACTGAATTCGTGGCTCGATCGCGAACTAGAACTAGCTGGGCGAATCATCTTCAGCGACGGAACCACCGAACTAGTGCGCACGGGTCCACTCCTTCGTTTCCCTCAGCTCGCGGTGCATCTTGACCGCAAGGTCAACGATGGGCTTACGCTCAAACGACAGGCGCATATGAACCCGGTTCTCGGGTTAGGGGAAACGGCAGATGCCGACCTTCTCGAACATCTCGCGGCTCTCTTGTCGTCCGAGTCTTCGAAGCGTAAGGCTGCAGACATTGACGGCTATGACATCGTCCTTGCGGACACCGCCACGCCCGCAGTCTTTGGGCTCGAAGACAAATTATTTGCTTCCGGTCGGCTCGACAACCTCTCGTCGGTTCACGCCGGCTTGGTTGCACTAATCGGGCTCACCACCAGACTCGATCACGTTCCCGTTTTTGTTGCCTTCGACCACGAAGAAGTCGGCTCAGCGACACGCTCAGGCGCCGCAGGCCCATTCCTCGCGGATCTTCTTGTCCGGATCGGTCAAGGGCTTGGGGGCACAGATACCGACCGAATGCGCGCTGTAGCTGGATCCTGGTGCCTGTCATCTGACGCCGGCCATGCTGCTCATCCGAACTACCCTGAACGCCACGACCCGGCGAATCGACCGCGCCTCGGCGGCGGCCCGCTGCTCAAGATCAACGCGAACCAACGCTACGCAACAGACGGTGTTGGTGCCGCCGAATGGGCACGCGCTTGCCGCCAAGCGGGGGTCGAATATCAAGAATTTGTTTCTCATAACGACATGCCGTGCGGTTCAACGATCGGCCCGATCACGGCGACCCGACTCGGTATCCGCACGATTGATGTTGGCCTGCCACTGTTGTCGATGCACTCAGCACGCGAGATGTGTGGAGTCGCAGATCCGCTCGCGCTCACCAGCGCGATTGCTGCTTTCTATTCACCGGCTTAGGGACCAAGCGAAAAAGAATCAGAACAGCGGCGCAATTCCTGGGGTTGCTGCGCCTGGCGCCTCGCCTAGCGCTGCGTTTGTGTCCGCTGCGTTAGTCCTTGGAGCACCAGGGTAGCCCGGTCCTTGAGGGCAAGCGACTCCGCGTTGAAAGGCTTCTGCAGCGCCGCGCGCCCGAACATCGGCTGCTTCGTTGAGGGGGTGGCCAACGTGCCCGCGTACCCACTCAAATCGATAGCGTCGCCCGATAATTGCTTCGTCGATCTGTTTGAGCAAATCGATGTTCATAACAGGCTTACCATCGCCTTTGCGCCACCCCTTTTTCTTCCAGCCCGGCATCCATTTAGTCACAGAGTTGATCACGTATTGGCTGTCACAGAGAATCAGCAGATCTTCATCGATATGGGCCGTCGAGCGAAACAGCTGCAATACCGCCATGAGCTCGCCTTGATTGTTGGTCGCGTGCTTCCAACCACCGGCGCCCCACGTGTTGTCGTCGACGTACCATGCCCATCCTGCGGGTCCAGGATTGCCCAGTGCAGACCCATCAGCAGCAGCAGTAATCGTCATAACAACCTTTCTTTTCTGAGTGTTGCGCGAGCTAAACACGCAGCACGTCGACTCTAGTAGCTGGGTACTGTCACAGATTCTGGTTGTTGATGCCACGCGAGCCGTTTTCGGTTTTAGGGTAGGGATGTGCCCGATCCCACATCCCTTTCTCCTCCCGCGCTAGAAGTTATTGGACTCACCAAGAGGTTTGGCGACAAACTTGCCGTGAATTCCGTAGATCTCGTGGTGCCCAGCGGTTCCTTCTTTGGTCTCGTGGGCCCGAACGGGGCCGGGAAGACCACGACACTATCGATGGCTACCGGACTCCTTCGTCCCGATTCCGGCACAGTGTCTGTGCATGGTCTTGACGTGTGGACCAACCTCGTCGAGTCGAAACGGCGTATTGGCGTGCTGAGCGACGGGGTGCGGCTGTTCGACCGACTCACCGGGCTGCAACTGGTGACCTACGCCGGGCTCTTGAGTGGCATGGAACGTTCCGTCGTTGCCGAGCGGGCTGCTGACCTTCTCGACGTGTTCGATCTTGAATCTGTTAGCGGAACGCTTGTCGTCGACTATTCCGCGGGGATGACCAAGAAGATCGCGCTCGCGTGCGCCCTCATCCACGCACCGCAAGTGCTTGTGCTCGACGAGCCTTTTGAGTCTGTCGATCCGGTTTCCGGCGCGAACATTCGGGACATCTTGCACGAGTTCGTCGAGTCTGGTGGCACTGTGATCGTTTCTAGCCATGCCATGGATCTCGTTCAACGTATGTGCGATCACGTTGCTGTGATCGCGGACGGCCGAGTACTCGCATCGGGAACCACCGACGAAGTGCGAGGCGATTCCACGCTCGAGGATCGGTTCGTTGAGCTTGTGGGCGGGCGCCGCCATGGAAAGGGCCCCGAGTGGTTGCGCATCTCGTAACGCTGCGATTTAGACTGCTGCTCAATGGACTAAGCAGAAGCCCGTGGCAAGCGGTCGCGGTCATCCTCGGCACTGTCTATGCGCTCTTTCTCTTGCTTCTGGCGATCGTCGGACTCTTCAGCTTGAGCTTTGCGACCGATCAAGTCGGGCGCACGGTAAGCGTTCTCGGTGGCGCTGTGCTCGTTCTCGGCTGGACGCTACTGCCGCTACTGAGCTCCGGCATCGACGAAACCGTCGAGCCATCAAAACTTGCCACATTTCCCATCCCGATCAATACCTTGGTGCTCGCCCTCGCCGTGAGTGGTCTCCTCGGCGTCCCCGGAATCATCACTACTCTCGTCACGTTCGCGACGGGTCTTCTCTGGTGGCAAACGCCACTGATCGCTGTCGTGGCTATCGTGTGCGGTGCAGTGGGGGCTGCGACGTGCATTGTGGGGTCTCGGATGCTCGCTGCGATGACAGTGCGGATCTCGAGCGGTCGACGTGCTCGCGAAGCCAAGACGGTATTGGTGCTCATCCCACTGATCTTGCTCGGCCCAGCGATTCTCGGCTTGTCCACTGTTTTTCGAGAAATGTCGGGCGTTTTTCCGACAATCGCTGCAATTGTCGCGTGGACTCCACTTGGCGCAATCTGGGCGGTGCCCGGCGACCTCGCGCTCGGAAATTCGGGCCAAGCAGCGCTCCACGCTCTGATCGGTATCGCAACCCTGGCGATTTCAGTGCTCTTGTGGCGCTGGGCGCTTGATCGGGCACTTGAACGACCGGGCCATTCACGAGGAGGAAACGGCACCAAACGTGGCCTCGGCTGGTTCGCGATTTTTCCGGGGACCCCGAGCGGAGCAGTCGCCGCACGGGCCCTCACCTACTGGATTCGAGATCCGCGGTACACTCAGTCGCTCATCAGCGTTCCGCTCGTCCCTGCTCTGGTCTTTTTCTACAGCGGAGCTAGTGGCGACCTCACGGGGCTGCCTTTTTGTGGGCCCGATCGTGGCTGTGCTGTTGGGAATGTCGATTTATACGGACGTCTCCTTTGACAACACTGCCTTCAGCTTGCACCTACAAACTGGAGTTAGCGGGAGAGCAGACCGGTGGGGGAGAGTCGTCGCGGTATCCGTTTTCGCTATTCCCGTAACGATCATTTTGACCGTGGCAAGCGTGTGGGTGAGCGCCAGTTGGGAGCGACTGCCTGGGTTACTCGGAATCTCAATAGGACTCTTACTAACGGGGCTCGCGTTGTCGTCACTCGTTTCCGGCCGATTCGCGTTCTCGGTGCCCGCCCCTGGGGACAATCCCTTCAAGTCACGCCCGGGAGGAGGCTTCACCCTGATGCTGTCGATGTTCGCGTCATGGACGGCGCTCGCGATTCTCGGGCTGCCCGAGATGATCTTGGCGCTCCTCGGGTTCGCTATTGACCAACCCCTCTTGGGCTGGAGCGCACTCGTCGTTGGCATCGGACTTGGCGCTGGGCTGTTGATCGTCGGGGTACGTTGGGGCGGAAAAATCTTAGATGAACGCGGCACCGAGTTGCTCGTGCAACTGCAACGACAAAAATAGTCCTCACCGCAGTGTCGACGTGTGCCGCAAAGAGGCGTACGTTGACGTTATGAGTGACGATCCCACTCGAATGAGGAACCAACCGGCGCTAACTACCGCCACCGGCTCTAGTTGGCTCGTTGTTGGCGCGCTTTTCGCGGCAATCACCATCGCGACGCTCGTCGCCTTATCTGCGTTGCCGCCGCTCGGCCTCGCCACCGCCACTATCGCGGTCATTGCCGTGCTCTATGGGGCGATGATCGTTGTGCGATTCGTCGTGGCCGCCCGCCGGCGACGATTGATCCTCATGGCCGCGTGCTTCATCGCTCTCGCCGGTGTCGGCCTCGCGTCTGTGATCGCCATTGCCGCAGTCAACTGGGCCCCGCTGTCCTGACCTAACGAGAAAGCAGCGTTGCGCGTTCGGGGTTTGCGTCGAACCACTCCGCTACGTACCAGCACATCGGCAGAACGCGTTTTTCGCTGTTGGACTCAACGTCATCCATCGCGAATCTAACGAGTTGTCCCGCATAGCCTTTGCCTCGATGCTCTGGTTGCGTATAGGTGTGGTTGAACGAGATTGACGCACCATTCGAGCGGTAGTCCGCGACAGCAACGAGGGCATCATCAACCGTCATCACGTAGCGGTTCGAGTCTTTCTCGTGCACAAATTGCGTAGTCATGACCTCAAGCCTAAGCCGGGAGGGCGGCTTCGATCGCCGTGACGATCGCCGGGTCATCCGGAACCGTTGTCGGCCGAAAACGCCGCACGTCATCGTTCGGCATGACCAAGAATTTTTCGAAGTTCCACATGACCCGACCTGCTTTGCCTAGATCGTCTGGAGTCTTCTTGAGTTCGGTGTACAGCGGGTGAGCAGACCGCCCATTGAGCTTGACCTTTTCGAACATGGGGAACGTGACGCCCCACGTCGTTGAGCAGTATTCCTGAATCGCCTCTTCAGAGCCGAGTTCCTGCAAAAACTGATTACTGGGAAAGCCGAGAACGGCAAACCCTCGTTCGCCGTAGATTTTCTGCAACTCCTCTAACTGCTCATACTGCGGAGATAGGCCACATCGGGAAGCTACGTTCACGATGAGAACTACCTTGTCGCTGTAGTCAGCAAGCGAAGTTGATGTGCCGTCAATAGTGGTCAGAGGGATGTCGCGGAGTTCAGTCACACAACAACGCTACGCCCGCAGGCTGGGCACTCGCCTATGACCTCCCAGATGTTGCCAGCCGCGTTCGGTAAAGTGGAGTCTTCACCCGAAAAGTGCGTCCGTCGCCCGACGAAAGCGAGTCCATGCCCGATAGCCCCCTCTCGTCGAGCGCCTATGAGGTTCTTGGAGTTGAGGCATCGGCTAGCGAAGCTGAGCTGAAGAAAGCGTTTCGCCGCGCACTGCGCGCGACTCACCCCGATACCGGCGGAGATCCTGAGCGTTTTGCTGCGGTCCAGCACGCCTGGGACCGCGTCGGTACCCCTGAGAAACGCCGGGGCTACGATGCCGGGCATTCCGCGCGCTCCGACTCATCACGAGCATCGGCTTCTTCCCGGTCATCAAGTTCCCCTTTCTCCTCACGTGGCGCTTCACACGCGCGCGAAGACTCACGACCACGCGCCCGAGCGCATGGTCATCCTGGCGGCTGGCGGCGAGAACGCTTCTTAGAGGGAATGCGCGAGTGGGTTGGCCGCGGGGTCAACCTTGATGATCCGTATGACCCGGCGCTTGTCCGGAGTGCGCCACGAGAGATTCGTCGCACCCTGGCAGATGCGCTTGCCGAGGAAGCTACAGCGCGAACGGTGAGCACCTTGGGGATTGGTTTCACTGTGTGGCACGATGTTGCAACCGGTTCGCCTGAACGCAAAATCGATCACGTGGTGCTGGGGCCCACCGGAGTGTTTGCGATGCTCTCAGAGGACTTCGGGGGACCGGTAAAGGTTCGCCGCGGAGAGCTTATTGGGCCTGACGTGCAGCCAGAGAAGCCGATGCATGAGCTGGCATCTCGGGCGAAGATCCTGAGCCGCCAGCTCAAGGTCGCATTCACTTGCTTCGTTATTGTTGTGCCCGACGACGCGCTTGCGGAACCGCAACGGTCGTTGGGTTCCGTTCGTGGGCAGCCTGCGCTCGTGGTGCGACAGAGTGTTCTTGCCCATCTTCTCCGCACTGGTCCAGAGTCCGCGAATGGTCGGCACATCGGCGGCAATGAGCTCTTCGATGTCCGCACGAGGCTCAGCAATGGAATCCGTTTCGTGGAGTAGTCGTTCCGACAACTGTTGTTCTTCAGCCGGTCGTTAAGCATTCATGTCTAGGCGAGTCCCCATGGCACTACCCGCCGTCTTAGGGGGCGTATGGTGATCACGTGAATACGAACGCCACGCTTTCTCGGCGATTGAACACTGTCGATGCCATCATGATCGGTCTCGGATCGATGATCGGTGCTGGAGTGTTTGCGGCATTCGTTCCGGCGGCTCAAGCCGCCGGTGCTGGCCTTCTGATTGGTCTGGGAATTGCCGCTGTAGTCGCGTGGTGCAACGCGGCCGCGTCGGCTCAGCTTGCAGCCGTATTCCCGGTAGCCGGTGGCACGTACGCCTATGGCAGAGAGCAGCTAGGGCCGTGGTGGGGTTTCACTGCCGGCTGGTCTTTCTTAGTTGGCAAAACCGCCAGCTGTGCCGCCATGGCTCTCGTGTTCTCCGCCTACGTTGCGCCGGTTGGCTGGGAGAAACCCGTTGCCATCATGGCCGTTGTCGCACTCACGGTCGTGAACCTACTCGGGGTCACCCGGACCGCGTTCGCCACAAAGATCGTCGTGGGGTTTGTTCTCATTGTTCTCGTTGGAGTCCTGGTCGTTTCCACAAGTTCGGCCGCGATGGGAACGCACCCGATTACGGTCTCTGGGGGATTTGACCTTTACGGCGTTCTTCAATCAGCCGGGATTTTGTTCTTTGCGTTTGCGGGATACGCCCGAATCGCCACGTTAGGGGAGGAAGTCGTCGATCCTCGTCGGGTCATTCCTCGCGCCATAATGATCGCACTGGCGATTACGGCAGCGCTCTACCTTGCCGTGGGAATCGTTATGCTCGCGGTGTTAGGGGAAGACCGCCTCGCTCAGTCACCAGCACCGGTGGCTGAGCTAATGGAGGCTGCAGGTTGGGGCTGGGCTTCCGGCGTTGTCTCAATTGCTGCCGGTGTCGCTTCGCTTGGCGCCCTGCTGGGGCTGATGGCCGGAATTGGACGTACCACGCTGGCGATGGCTCGTAATAGTGATGTGCCGAGGTGGCTTAGCGCCGTGCATCCGAAGTTCGCGGTGCCGCATCGGGCCGAACTAGTTCTCGCCGCTGTGGTTATCGCGGTCGTGTCGATCGCCGATCTTCGTGGCGCGATCGCCTTCTCCTCGTTCGGTGTTTTGCTCTACTACTTTGTGGCGAATATAGCCGCGTTCACTCAGCCCTCAACTCAGCGACGCGTTCCGCGAGCTGTCAACGTACTCGGGGCCGGGGCCTGCCTGGTGCTCATCGCTACGGTTCCGTTAGTGGGTGTCGTGGCGGGCGTAATCATTGTGATCGTCGGGATTCCTGTGCGTTTGCTCTCGAACCGACAATGTGCCGCGCATCCGTGTCGTGGCGTTTAGGCTAGTTTTCTCTTAAGAAAGAGGTATTTGGATTCGTGATTCGCGTAATTAGCTACAACCTTCGCAAGAACAGAGCCGCCACCGAGTTGGCAGCTCTTGCCGAGACCCCAGACCTCGATGCACTGTGCCTTCAAGAGGTAATCTCATCGGAACTTCCCCAGGAAATTGGTGATCTACACCTAGCCGACTCAACCAAGTACAACAGGCTCGGCCTCGCCGTCTACTATCGGCGTGAACGATACGAGCAGACTGCGAGCCAGTCATTCGAACTCAAGAAGTCGCTGCATGATCGGCTTTTCACTCCGACAACCGAACGCCTAGTTGGCTCGCGCTTACTCGACCGAGACTCTGGGCACGAGCTCGTGCTGGCATCGTTCCACGCCGCACCGCTTACCGCACTCAACTCGTTGCGTCGTAATCAGATCAAGGCAGCGCACGAAATGCTTCAGACGCTGGGGACGGGCGCACCGATTCTCATGGTGGGCGACTACAACTACCCGCTGTTCAAAGACGGGCTATCTCAACGAGTAAAAAAGACCGGCTACGATCTTTCTCTCAGCGACCGAATGACCTATACCAACTACAAGTTCTTCCGTGGACACTTCGATTTTGTGACGTCACAGGGCTTCACGATCGAAGGCGTGGAGACACTCGCTCGCGGCTCGTCCGATCACTTGCCTATCCTTGTTACGGCTGCGTATGGCACCGCCAACACGCATCATTCAACGATCTCGACCGAGCCGTTGGCGAGCTAAACTGCGCTAATTAGCCTTCGCCACCGAGGTTTCCCGCGAGCCGCTCATGCATGTACTTGCTAGCTTCGTTGAGTCCGACGAGAACAACGCGCTTTCCGTGGCGCTCATATTTAGTCGTAATTGCATCCAGCGCCGCAACGGTTGATGCATCCCAGATGTGCGAGTTCGACATGTCAATGATCACTCTGTCGGGGTCATCGGCATACTCGAATTGGGTGGTCAAGTCATTGCTGGACGCGAAGAAGAGCTCGCCATTTACGCGGTAGTACGCCGTGGGTACGGTCTCATCTTCGGGAAGCGAGCGGTCAACGGTCGCAAAGTGGGCGACTCGGCGAGCGAAGGCAACCATGGCAACGATAACGCCCACAAGCACGCCGATTGCTAGGTTGTGAGTGGCCACGACGACAAGGACGGTCGCCACCATGACGGTGGTTTCACTCTTTGGCATGCGTTTGATAGTCGACCAACGCACGCTGTGCCAGTTGAAGGTTGAGACAGCAACGATGATCATTACCGCGACGAGGGCGGCCATCGGGATTACCGCGACGATATCGCCCAATACGACGACCAGTATGAGCAAGAAGATGCCGGCCAAGAACGTTGAAATCCGGGTGCGTGCACCAGATGCCTTGACGTTGATCATAGTTTGACCAATCATGGCGCAGCCACCCATGCCACCGAACAGACCCGAGAGCACGTTCGCGACGCCCTGACCCCACGCCTCGCGCGTCTTGCGGGAGTGAGTGTCGGTGATGTCATCGACGAGTTTGGCCGTCAGCAGCGACTCGAGGAGGCCTACGAGGGCCATGGCGAGAGCGAACGGGCCAATGATTGACAGCGTGTCCCACGTCAATGGAACGTTCGGGATAAAGAGTTCAGGAAGGCTGCGGGGGAGTTCGCCCTGATCGCCGACGGTCGGTACCGCGATCGCCATCGTCACAGTCGCAATAGTTATCAACACGATCGCGACGAGCGGCGCGGGAATCACCTTAGTGAACCGCGGCATCAAGACCATAATGATGAGTCCGACTCCGACGAGGGGGTAAACCAACCAGGGCACGTTGATCAGGTGGGGCAGTTGAGCGGTGAAGATCAGGATGGCAAGCGAGTTCACGAAGCCGAGCATGACGCTTCGGGGTATGAATCGCATGAGCTTAGCTACTCCAAGCACGCCCATGACCACTTGAATCAGTCCACCGAGAATCACCGTGGCGATGAGGTAGTCCATACCGTACTCGCGGGCAACAGGGGCGATCACGAGAGCGATCGCACCGGTTGCTGCGGTAATCATTGCCGGTCGTCCGCCGAGGAACGCGATCGATACGGCCATGACGAACGAGGAAAACAGCCCGACTCGCGGGTCAACTCCGGCGATGATCGAGAACGAAATCGCCTCAGGAATCAATGCGAGCGCTACTACCAGCCCTGCCAACACTTCACGAGTAAGGATGCGTGGCGTGCGGAGCGCCGTCAAGACTGACGGGTCAGCACGGTACCGATTAGGTCGGGGTGTTTGAGCGATAGCGATAATAATCTCCTGCGAAATGCGCCATTCAAGGGCGCGGTTTACTAAGTGTTTGAGGAGCCTAGGTGCGAAATCCACACGGCAGAACGCCAGCGACGTTGCCGGCTAGCGACCAGGGATAGCCTGGCTAGACAAGAGCGGACAACAGTGAGGTGTGTCTGGGTCCTCTAACACGATAGCGGATCGCGTACATTCGCGGGTTACTCACAGGCAGCTAGCCGCTCCGCGGAGTATAGGTACTGTCGACCGAATCGAAGAACTTAAAACAATCGGTTTCGATTCAGGGTGCCTGCGAAGAGAGCGTGAGCGAGCGGAAGACCCGAAGCAATTACCAGCATTAGACCCAGAGTCGGATCTGTCTGCCGTAGGAGGATTCCGCCGATGAGCATTCCGGTGAAGAGCACAGCGGACAGCACGCGTCTCGTGAGTTGTTCGATCACGCGTAGTCGCTTATCCGCTCCCGGCGTCTCAACCGCGAGTTGACCGCGTTGCATCAGCGTGGCAATGCTTTCGAGCTGCTGTGGCAGGCGCAACAACAGTCCGGCTGAGGACAGCGCCTGTTTCGCGAATTCTTTCGCCGTGCCGCCGCCCTCATCGACGGCAAGTCGTTTGGCGAACGGTTCGATTGCTGTCCAGACGTTATAGGCGGCATTCAAATTGCTGGCCACGCCTGAGGTAACTGAGACGGCTCGGATGATCAGCAGAAAGTTTTCGGGAAGTTGGAAAGGCATGGTGCGCATCACGTCGCCGAACTCGTTGCCGAATTCCCTGAACTCTTCGGGGTCCACTCTTTGGAGCTCAGTGAAGCCCATTCCGCCGAAACGGTCAAAAAGCTCTCCCATGGCACGTTCGAGCGGCGCAGTTTCAGCAGTCCGAAGGAGGATTCCCATATCTCGTACGCTCGAGACCAAACCTGGGGCATCGCGGGCGGCTGCGGCAATGATGAGTCGCTGCAATCCTCGACTGAGGTTTTCTGGAACCTCACCCATCATCCCGAAGTCGATGAATGTGAGCGTCCAGTCGGGCGTTGAGGTGTCGGCGCGTTCAGGATCTGCTGGCGTAACGAAAATGTTTCCGGGATGGGGATCGGCGTGAAAGAAGCGGTGAATGAATAGTTGTTCGAACATCGCGCGCGAAAGCTCGTCCGCAACCTCGGCGGGGTCGATTCCCGCTGCCTCGAGCCGGGAGAGGTCATTTATCTTTATTGCCGTGGCGTCAGCGAGAGTGAGAACTCTTCGCGAGGAACGCTCCCAGACGACTTCTGGCGCTTCGATTCTTGCGTCATTGACGAAGTTTTCAGCGAAGCGCTCCGCGTTGCTTCCCTCATTGAGGTAGTCGATCTCGCGCAAGCTGATGACCGCGAATTCTTCTAGGAGCGCCGGAAGATCTACTCGCCGCGAAATGAATCTCACGCGACTAAGCCAGCGGGCGACTCTGCGCAGCGCTGAGAGATCGACCTCAATAATCTCGGCGATTCCCGGTCGCTGCACCTTGACAACGACATCCGCGAACCCCACATCATTCGCGTCAGCGGAGAGAAGCCGAGCACGGTGCACTTGGCCAAAGGACGCGGCAGCTATCGGCGCTGTATCGAAAAACTCGAAAGCACGCTCAAGGGGGAGCCCAAGTTCGCGCTCGGCACTGTCACGGATATGGGCGAAGTCAACGGCAGGCACTTCGTCCTGCAGCCCCTCGAGTTCGCGAGTGATCTCCTTGGGCAGAACGTCAAGCCGCGAAGACATAAACTGTCCCACTTTGATCATGAGACCGCCGAGGTCGACCGCAAGGGTATGGAAATTGCGGGCTATCCGGGCGGCACGAGTGAGGCGCCGCCGCGCTGCGACGCGTTCGAGGCCGAAACGCGGCAGAACGAGTTCGAACCACCACTCAAGAATCATGTACCGGGCAGCGAAGCGCAATATCCGTCGATAGCGGGCGCGCAGCTGTCTAGAGTCGGTCATCAATTCTCCCTGGTGCCACCGAGCGGCGCCGTCTGATCAGTCTTGGGCGAGGATTGCGTAAAGCTTACGACGAGCATCATCGACAATTGTGATCGCCTCATCGACCTGCTCAGCGGTGCCGTTGCGCATGATGGGGATCACTGCTTCTGCGAGTTTCGCTGCGGCATGGGGGAGCGCAGTTGGGCGAGACGAATCGCGTGACTCAGAGTTATGCCACGGCGCCGGACGGCTTGACTTCACCTCTTCGTGCCCTTTTTCAGTGATTGTGTAGGTCTTTTTCCCGTCAGCTTCGTGCGATTCGATGAGGCCCTCATCTGCGAGCAGCTGAAGCGTGGGATAAACCGAGCCAGGGCTTGGTTTCCAGGACCCGTTGCTTCGCTTCTCGATTTCGCGAATGATCTGGTAGCCGTGCATTGACTGTTCAGCCAACAAACTAAGAATTGCGACGCGTACATCGCCACGGCCCATCCGAGGCGCTACTCGCCGGTCGAATTCTGAACGCACGTTGTCAAAGGCCTCCCAGAGGCCTTGGCCTGCGTGGTCGAATGCGTCTGCGAACGGGCGGCGAGAGTTGCGGCCACCGGTTCCGAATGAATTGTTCATGTTGATCCTCCACTCCGTGGATGCGGGGCACGAACGGCCTCGCCGATACTCAACGATACATCGTTAATCTGAGAAGCGTCGCCGGATTCAGGGAACTAACATTTAGGGAAGATGTCGCGTTTCCTCAACCAACGCCGACTTTTGCGCACAAAAAAAGGCCGACAACCAGATAAATCTGGCCGCCGACCTTTCTTTCAATCACTGATTCGATAGTCCGAATCATTCGCTGTGCGCGAAGGGGGACTTGAACCCCCACGCCCTTACGGGCACTAGCACCTCAAGCTAGCGCGTCTACCAATTCCGCCATCCGCGCGCATCTGCGGCGCTACAAGAGCACCGCCGAGATAAGAGAATAGCATCCTTTTTGAACGACGAATGACGACTCCAATCGCTGACGCGGCGCGCGTGCTTTCGGCTATACCGTGGCGTGCAGATTTTTCCCGGTCAGACGGCTAGCGTGGCCATATGACTTCTGAGCTTCCTCTCGAGCGCACCGCTCAAATCGCGCAAGATCTCATTCGCTTCGACACCTCGAACTACGGAGAGGGTCGATCGAATGGAGAGACAGTGGCGGCCGAATATCTTGGCGCGCTTCTAGAAGAGATGGGACTAACCACTCGGTACTTCGATGCCGCAACAGGCCGCACGACCGTTGTAGCCCGCGTCGAGGGTAGTTACGACACCGAGTCGTCGGCTCCGCACGCACAAGAGCGCCCGGCGCTGATCCTGCACGGTCACACCGATGTGGTTCCCGCAGACCCCAAGAACTGGTCAGTCGACCCGTTTGGTGGAGAGATTCGGGACGGCCTTCTCTGGGGCCGCGGTGCCGTCGACATGAAAAACATGGACGCCATGATCATCACCGCGCTTGGTGACATTCTGGGCGCTGGCAAACTTCCGGCGCGCGACCTGATCATCGCGTTCTTCTCTGACGAAGAAAACGGCGGAGAGTTCGGCTCACACTTCATGGTTGACCATCACGCAGATGTTTTTGACGGTGCTACTGAAGCCATCAGCGAAGTAGGCGGATATTCTGTCGACCTCCAAGGACAGCGGGCATACTTGCTGCAAACCGGCGAGAAAGCACTTGTATGGATCAAGCTAACTGCGCGCGGCATGGCCGCCCACGGCTCTCGAGTAATCAGCAACAACGCCGTCACCAAACTCGCTGAGGCAGTCGCAGTCCTCGGCCGCCAGGAATGGCCAGTTCGACTCACCGATACAACGACGTTGCTGATTTCTGAACTATCGCGAATCCTCAACATCGACCCAGAAGAGGTCGGCCCCGACCAGCTGATTCTTGCCACAGGAACCGCTTCGGGGTTTTTGCAGGCGACGCTGCGCACTACGAGCAACCCGACACTGCTCAACGCCGGCTACAAGCACAACGTAATCCCTGACTTCGCCGAGGCGCTCATCGACATCCGCACTCTTCCGGGGGAAGAGGATGACGTGCTCGCCCAAGTGCGTGCACTACTTCCCGATGAGATTGAGATCGAGATCATGCACCGCGATATTGGGCTTGAGACTAGTTTCGATGGTCCGCTAGTCGACGCGATGATTGCCAGCCTCGGTGTTTTCGATCCGGGTGCACCCGTTTTGCCGTACCTGATGTCTGGCGGCACCGACAACAAGGCTCTCAAGCGGCTCGACATCACAGGGTATGGCTTTGCGCCTCTCCAACTGCCCCCGGAGATCGACTTTCCTGGCATGTTCCACGGTGTTGACGAACGAGTACCGCTTGACGCACTAGTCTTTGGCAGGCAGGTCCTGGGAGACCTGCTTATCAAGTACTAGTTTTCTTCTGATCGGGAGCATCGCATGGGCTTTATTGAGGCCATTATTCTTGGGCTTGTTCAGGGGCTCACCGAGTTTCTTCCCATATCGTCGAGCGCACACTTGCGCATCATGGGCGAATTTTTGCCCTCCGCAAGTGACCCAGGGGCGACATTCACGGCAATCACCCAGTTGGGCACAGAACTCGCCGTCATTCTTTACTTCCGCAAAGACATTGCCCGCATTCTGAGCCGTTGGTTTCAGCAGTTTCGCCGGTCGAGCGGTTCCCACCAAGAAGTAGTCGATAAGAACCACCCAGACGTCCGGCTCGGCTGGCTCGTTATCATCGGCACGGTGCCTATCGTCCTCGTCGGTTACTTCGCCCAGGAGTACATTCGTTCAACCTTTCGCTCGCTGTGGCTGGTCGCGACGGTCTTGATCGTGTTCGGCATTATCTTGGGGATCGCCGATTACTGGGGAAAGCGCACGCGAGCACTCGACGACATGAAGTACAACCACGGCATCACGATCGGTCTCGCACAGGTGCTCGCGCTCGTTCCTGGTGTTTCCCGGTCTGGCTCGACAATGACAGCGGGCCTCGCGCTCGGCTACACGCGCCCCGCCGCTGCGCGATTCGGATTTCTCCTCGCGATCCCTGCCGTCTTCGGCAGCGGACTCTACGAACTCGTCCATAGCTTTGGCGAACCAATACAGGTCTTCACCTACGCCGAAACTGCTGCTGCCACCGTGGTCGCATTCGTCGTTGGATACTTCGTGATCGCTGCCCTCATGCGGTACATCGAAAAACGATCGTTCTTGCCATTCGTGATCTATCGCGTGCTGCTGGGCGTAGCACTTTACGTATTGCTATCGCTCAACGTAATCCAGCCTATCTAGGCGTAGCGGCGAGATACTGCCGCAACATAAGAGCGCTTGTGCGCGTCCTGAGGCGTCGAGCGCCCTTAGTCCTTGCCCCGCCACGGCTCGTCGCCGGCCGATCCCTGATCGGGCTTGTCATCGCCGCGGCGAAGATACTTCTCGAATTCCTGAGCGATCGCTTCACCGCTCGCTTCGGGGGAGTCAACGGTGTCTCGTGCACGCTCTAGCTGCTCAATGTACGAAGACATATCGTCGTCTTCTCCCGCCAGAGCATCGATTCCCGTTTCCCAGTCTGTGGCCTCACTGACGAGCTCACCACGAGGAATTACGACATCGACAATCTCTTCCAACTTGTCGATGATCGCCAAAGTCGCCTTAGGCGATGGCGCATTGTGCACGTAGTGAGGCACTGATGCCCAAATCGACATTGTTCTAATCCCCGCCGCCTCCGCGGCTTGCCCCAGCACCGAGAGGATGCCGACGGGGCCTTCATAGCTGCTGCGCTCGATTCCCATCGCAGAGCGAACTGCGGGGTTCTCGCTTGAGGTGAAGACCGAGATTGGTCGCGTGTGAGGAACATCGGCGAGCATTGCACCGAGAAACACGATCGACGTGATGCCGTTGTCGACGATCGTTTCGAGAATATTTCTCGTGAAGGTCTTCCAGGATCGGGAAGGTTCGGTGCCCAGGAGTAGGTAGATGTTCGAATGATTGTTTGCACTGAGTTGCAGGTCTGCATCCCCGGCAATGCTCTCTGGCCGAGCAGTATTAGGGCGCGAGGGACCGTAAATGGCCACAGATGGCCACGTCAGTGAGCGGTCTCCGTCGTCGTCGTATGCCACCACTGGACGGTTGAACTGGTAGTCGAAGTACTCTTCGGGATCGACTTCGGCGATGGGATAGACGTCTAGCTGCTCTTTGAGGGATCTGACGGCGCCACTGGCCGCCTCTCCGGCGTCATTCCACCCCTCGAAGGCGACGACCAAGAGTCGACCGTTCGCGAATGGGGTGTTCGTCACTGTTCTCCTTTTGGTTGAGTGCCACGAATGTCACTAACCCAAGGATAGAACTACGATGGTGCGTTGTGACTCATTCCACTCCGGCTGCCGTTTTATGGGACATGGACGGCACCCTCATAAATTCCGAACCGTACTGGATCGCCGCCGAAGTAGAGATCGTTGAATCGTTCGGGGGTGAATGGACCCACGACGACGCATTGGCCGTTGTCGGGAGCGGGCTCTTCAACTCAGCACGCGCCATGCAGAGCAAGGGCGTAGCTCTGGAGGCTCAGACGATTGTCGATCGCCTCACCGACCGCGTGATGACTCAGTTGGAAGAGTTTGGTATCCCGTGGCGCCCCGGTGCACGCGAGTTGCTGCTCGAGATTCGCGAGGCCAGCGTCCCTACGGCGCTTGTCACCATGTCGATTACGCGGATGGCGCACCATGTCGTCGACAACTTGGGGTTCGTGGGCTTCGATGCGGTTATCGCTGGTGACGATGTTGAACAGCCGAAGCCGCATCCGGAGGCATACCTCCTTGGTGCGAAGACCCTGGGCGTCTCGATCTCTGATTGCGTCGCGATCGAAGATTCTCCTCCCGGCGCAACGTCTGCATTTTCCTCTGGCGCGACCGTTATCGGCGTTCCTTTCATGGTCGATATCCCCGCCGAGCAAACACATGCTCTCTGGCCGACTCTCGCCGGGCGCACGCTTGCACATCTCTCTGAACTCCACACAAAGGTGGCCTCTCAATGACCGACGTATTTCGACGACAGAGCGGAGAGTTCCGCATTGGTGACCGTGTTCAGCTCACCGGCCCGAAAGGTCGCCTCAACACCGTCACGCTCGAGGCTGGGGGAGAGTTTCACACGCATCGCGGCGTGTTGAGCCATGACCTCGTAATCGGTGTTCCGGATGCCAGCATCGTCACCAGCTCAAATGGCATCGAGTATTTGGCGATGCGCCCGCTGCTCACTGACTTTGTGATGTCGATGCCGCGCGGTGCAGCGATCATCTATCCGAAAGATGCGGCACAAATTATCGGTCAAGCCGATATCTTTCCCGGCGCACACGTAGTCGAGGCAGGAGTCGGATCGGGAGCTCTCTCCTTATGGTTACTGCGCGCAATCGGGCCAAGCGGTCGTTTGAGTTCTTTCGAACGCCGTGAAGAGTTCTCCGAAATTGCCCAGTCAAACGTTGAGGCTTTTCTCGGCGCTAAGCCAGAGAACTGGTCGGTAACGGTTGGTGACTTGCAAGAACAGCTGCCCGCCGTCACAGAGCCCGGCTCTGTTGATCGTGTAGTGCTCGATATGCTCGCGCCGTGGGAGTGCATCGAAGAATGCGCAACGGCGCTCACTCCGGGTGGAGTCTTGCTCTGCTACATCGCCACGGTCACTCAGTTGTCTCGCGTTGCAGAGGCGATTCGCGCTACCGGATTGTTCACTGAGCCGGATTCCAGCGAAACGATCGTGCGAGGTTGGCATGTTGAGGGCCTCGCCGTTCGCCCGGATCACCGCATGGTGGCGCACACTGGTTTTCTGATGACCGCTCGCCGACTAGCCCCTGGCTCGGTCCTGCCCGAGCTCAAACGTCGCGCCTCCAAAACTGACTTCAGTGATGAGGATGTCGAGATCTGGACGCCGGGAGCGCTGGGGGAGCGGAGCACTAGTGCGAAACGCCTCCGAAAGACGGCGAGAGAAGCGAAGGCTGCGGCAGAGGCCGCGTCTTCTGACCGGTAGAGTGTTGGCGATGTCTGTGTCGAAGAAAAGAGTGTTTGTGCGCAAGCTTGCAGTGGTGGCCCTCAGCGCCGGAGTCGTAGTCTCGTTGACCGGTTGTGCGAACGGCCAGTTCGATCTGGCAGCGTGTTCTCCCGTGTTCTCAGAAGGCAGCAACTCTGCACTTGTGAGCGCAGACGGCATGATCAATTCCGACCCCGAGGCTCGCTTTCCTACCCCTCTCGTCGCCAACGATGTTGAGAGCCACATCGTTTCTGTTGGCGATGGTCAACAAGTCAATAAAGACGACGTCGCCTCGTTGCAGATCACGATTTATAACGGAGAAACGGGCGAACAGCTGATATCTTCTGGACACGACAACCCGGGGCTGCTGGTCTCTGTCGTCGACCGTGAACCCCACTTCGGTGAAATCGCACAGTGCTCTACTGTCGGATCACGAATCGCAACAGTGGGAACTGCCGGCGACATCTTGGGCGCTGAGAGCATCGCTCAATACCAACTTCCTCTCGCCGAAGATGACACCATCGTCATGGTCAGCGATGTCGAACTGCGGTATCCCGGTAGGGCTACCGGCGCGAATCGCGTTCCTCTTGCTGGTCTCCCCGCTGTAGTCCTTGCTCCAAACGGTCAGCCCGGCTTCACGTTCCCCGGATCTGAGGCTCCTAGCGAGCTAGCATTCTCGGCCCTGAAAGTAGGCTCTGGGGACGCGCTCGCCTCTGGCGACCTCGCGGTAATGCACATCAGCGGCGTCGAGTGGGATGCCGCAGACACCTTCCGCGACACGTGGGACGGCACTGGCGTTCCTATTCCAGTTCTCATCGAGAGCAATGAAACCACTGACGGTGGGCTTCCGGTCGGGTTGGCCGAAGCTCTGATCGGACAGACTGTCGGTTCTCAGATCCTCGTCGTTCTTCCCCCCGATGTGGGATTCCCCGAGGGAAGCGAACCCGAAGGCGTCACTCCAGGCAAGACGCTCGTGTTTGTTTTTGACATTCTGGGAATTCAAGAGCAGTAATCGTTCAACTACGACACGGCCGGGTGTCAGAGACATAGGATTTGACTCGTGCCAGTACCCAAAGTTCCTAACGAGGAACGACTATTTAGCCTAGTTTTGGCGTTGCTTTCATCTGAGGCTGGGTTGACGAAGAGCGAAATTTTGTCGACCGTTCAGGGATACCGTCAACGCTTCGTGCACTCTGGTGACAACTCGAACCTTGAGCGCCAGTTCGAGCGCGATAAAGACGATGTTCGTGAGCTCGGGGTGCCACTCGAAACGATTGAGTCGCCAGAACAAGCCGGCAATAATCACAACTTGCGCTACCGCATTCCGCGCGTCGATTATGAGCTCCCTGACGACATCAGTTTTTCGGCAGAAGAGTCAACTCTTCTCGGGCTCGCCGCAATGGTCTGGCGTGAGGGTTCACTTTCTGAAGAGTCTCGACGTGCAATGGTGAAACTTCGGTCACTCGGAGTCGCTACGGCCGAGCCGGTACTCAGCTATGCGCCTCAGTTGCGGGTGCGTGAGGAATCTTTCGAACCTCTGCGTTCTGCGCTCGACAAGCGCGTATTGGTGTCGTTCGACTATCTGAAGCCAGGGGATCAAGTCTCGTCGCAACGCACTGTCGCCCCGCTTGCCCTCGTGCAGCACCAGGGTCGTTGGCATCTCTACGCGAAAGATCCTGCGACAAATCTTTTTAAAACGTTTCTGCTTCGCCGCATCGTCAGCGACGTCAGGACCACGAAGAAACCATTCGCTGAATCTACGGTGGATGCTGCGGCGCTCGCACTGGCGGAACTAGAAGCTGTCTGGCAGGAGAACGTTGCTGTGGTGCGTGTCGAGCCTGGCACCGATGCGGCAACTCGCTTAAGCAAACGACGCGGAGCGACCACGAGCCCGTCAACTGACCTTGAACTGCATTTCACTGACCTCAACATCTTTGCCGACGAACTGGCGAGCTTCGGGCCAGAAGTGCTCGTGGTTTCCCCGACGCTCCTGCGCTCTGCAGTGATCGAGCGTCTCACGAGAACGGCGGCAGACCATGGCTAAGAAAATTCAACCATTACGGGCTCAAGACAAACTCGTCTACCTCCTCGCACTCGTCCCGTACTTGATGGATCACGACCGTACAAGCGTGTCCGAGGCGGCAGCACACTTTGGAGTTCCCGAACAGCAAATTCGGGATGCCGTGCGTCTGATCGCAGTGTCCGGGATTCCCGGCGAGACGGCCACTTATCAAGACAGTGACTTGTTCGATATCGCGTGGGACGATTTTGAAGAGAACGACCAGATCGTTCTGACCCACATGGTCGCGATCGATGACTCTCCACGGTTTTCCGCTCGTGAGGCATCCGCCCTCATTGCTGGCCTGCAGTATCTTTCGGGGTTGCCGGAACACGCTGATCGTGCGGCAATCGCGACCTTGATGTCGAAACTCTCGCGTGGAGCATCCGCTCAGCCGACGGCAGTGGGCGTCGAGCGGAGCGAGCTTGATGAGACCCTCGCTCTCATTCGTGAGTCTGTCGCTGCAGGCACCCAGATCGAGTTCGATTACCGAAACTCGCGAGGGGAGTCGGAACGCCGTCATATTGACCCGCTTCGCGTTGAGTCCGTGGATGCCGACTGGTATGTGCGCGGCTGGTGTCACTCCCGCGAAGATGTGCGAACGTTCCGCCTTGATCGCGTCTCTAGCCCCACTATGACGTCCGAACCGATTACTCATACGGCAGCCGACGTGAGTCTGCCTGAGACTCTTTTCGATGCATCACCCGAGGACTTTGAGGTCACGATCGATGTTGTCAAGAGTGCTATTCCGCTGTTGGGCGACTACGTAGCGCCCGACGCCACCCTTGTTCCGTCGGGGGATCGAGTGCGAACGACAGTTCGAGTTCCCCACTTTCACGGGCTCAAAAGACTGATTGCGGGGCTCCCCGGTGTCGTCACTGTGGTTTCGCCTGCTGACGCTCGCGATGCCGTTGCACTGTGGGCTCGCGCCGGCGTCGATCGCTACGCGGAATCGGCGTCGGTGCTGCCGTGATTCCGTGGTGGGGATGGCTTCTTATGTGGACGGGCCTGGTGCTCACACTGTTGATCGTGCTCTCTTTGCTCGCTTACCGGCTCTTTCGCAAGGCAATATCGGTGATGCACGAGTTGTCTGCAGTGGTTGATAAGACCGCAATTCTCGACGGAGAGGCGGCAGAACTCAGCTCGCCGCAGATTGCTATCCTCGCCGAGATGAGCGCTATTCGTGCTCATCATGAGTCGCAAAGACAGCGTCGCATCGATCTCAAACGTGACCGTCACGACCGTCGCATCGCACGCGCTAAGCGCATCACGAAACGGGATGCGAGCACCGTACAGTGGCCTGAAAGCTGGTCGTAGTGGGCTGGCTTTTTGCCGTAGCGATCCTGTTTCTTGCATTGTTGTGGAGCGCAATCTGGCTACGTCGACGCGCGATCCGCGCGCTATTGCTCACTACCGGCGCCCAGACTAAGGCGACCAGTAGTCTCTATCTCCGTGGCCGTCGTAGTCCTCGAATCGCTCTTCGGTACACGGACAACGCCGGAACCGAACGCACTGTCATAAAGTCACTAGTCAGCGCCGGAGATTCGCAACTTCTCAAGAAAGAGGCAGTAGTTCTCTACCACCCCAAGCGCGCCAGCCGCTCCGACTATATTTTGGTCGGTTTCGGCTCGCACCCGCAGCGGTGGTTCCCCGTGGAGTTTGCCCCGAGCGCTACAGACGACCGCGATCAACGCTGAACTCGTTTGATCTTTCGATCCCGGGCACCGTCCTAGGTATGATGGCACGACGTAGTGTTCGACGACTTAAGGATCAACCCACATGCTTGGTAATCTCTCCGGGGTACACCTGATCATTATTCTCGTGGTCATTGTGTTGTTGTTCGGCGCCCCCAAGCTCCCGGGTCTCGCTCGCAGCGTTGGTCAATCAATGCGAATTTTTCGCAGCGAAGTGAAGACGATGAAGGACGAGAACGGCGACAGTACAAGCCCGTCGTCGAGTGACACCGACGACTCCACCCCTCCAAAGCCTTAGTTTTTATGGCCGTTACCAATAGGTGGCGTAATAAGAGCGACGAACGGATGTCGCTCGGAGCCCACCTGATAGAGCTGCGAAAGCGGTTGACGATTGCCGGGATCGCAATCGTTGTCACCGGCATCGGTGCCATTTTTGTTGTCGAGTTTGTCATCGATGCTCTGCGTGCGCCGATTACTAACATCGCGGATGCAACGGGGCGCGGCGCGGCGCTCAATTACGACGCCGTAACGCAGGCTTTTGACATCCACTTTCAAATCGTTTTGACGGTGGGAATCGTCGCGGCTAGCCCCGTGTGGCTGTACCAGATTTGGGCTTTCCTCGTTCCGGGGCTGGTGCGCAAAGAAAAGCAGTACGCCATCGGGTTCCTTTCGGCAGCAATCCCGCTGTTCTTGGCCGGTTGTGCTGCTGGTTGGCTCATTATGCCGAACATCGTGACGCTGATGCTCAGCTTTGCCGGTGACCAGGATCTCTCAAACCTCAACGCCAAGTACTACTACGACTTCATCGTCAAACTGATGCTGGCAATCGGAATCGCCTTTGTGCTGCCGGTATTCATCGTGTTGCTGAACTTTGTGGGAGTCCTTTCGGCCAGCGCAATCCTCAAGGGCTGGCGAGTTGCGATCCTGTTGATCTGCGTGTTCACCGCCATGGCAACACCGGCGGCTGATGTCGTCTCGATGTTCCTCTTGGCGATCCCCATGGTTATTCTGTACTTTTCCGCAGCGTTCATTGCGTGGCTCCACGATCGACGAGCAGCAAAGCGGGCAGCGAAAATCGATGCTGAGCTGGCCAGCGAGGCCTAAACTGCGGCTTCTTGAGCAACCACGGTTTAGGCTATAGCTAATGACTGATCTGTCTCCCGCCGAACGATTCGCTGCGGCGAAGAAGCGCCGCGGTTACCCTGTGCTCGAGGCATTTCGTGCCAGCCAACGTTTTGACCTTGACGAATTTCAAATCTTGGCCTGTCATGTTGTCGAAGATGACAAGAGCGTTCTAGTCGCGGCGCCTACCGGCGCAGGTAAAACGATCATTGCCGAATTTGCCATCTACCGGGCAATGCAACTCGCCGGCCCGAAAGTTTTCTACACCGCCCCGATGAAGGCGCTCAGCAATCAGAAATTCCAGGAGCTTGTCGCGGAGTACGGTGCGGAAAACGTTGGTCTTCTGACCGGTGATACTAACGTCAACGCTGGCGCACGGATTGTTGTCATGACGACCGAAGTTCTGCGGAACATGCTCTACGCCAAGTCTGACCTGCTGCGCAATTTGAGCACCGTCGTCATGGATGAGGTCCATTTTTTGGGCGATCGTTTCCGCGGCGCTGTCTGGGAAGAAGTAATCATCCATCTGCCAGAGGATGTTCGCATGGTGTCCCTCAGCGCCACAGTGTCGAACGCTGAGGAGTTCGGTGACTGGCTGCAGGCGGTACGCGGCGATACCGAAGTTATCGTCTCAGAAGAGCGCCCGGTGCCTCTCGAACAGCATGTTCTCGTCAACAGCAAGCTCGTCGACCTCTTCGACTCTTCTGGTCTTGCTGCCACGAATCGAGTGAACCCAGAACTCGTTCAGATGGCTCGCTTTGGCGGTCGCAGCCAGAGCGTCGGCAACCGGCGCAAAAGCAGTCGTCACGATTCGCGTGGCGGTCGCCCGGCCCGCGCCAGAATGGATCGCGCGGATGTCGTCGCGATGCTCGCATCCAAAAACTTGGTGCCCGCCATTTTCTTCATCTTCAGTCGCATGGGCTGCGATCAGGCGGTGAATCAGGTTCTTCGGGCCGGCGTTCGCCTGACGACAGTGCAGGAGCGGGACGAGATCCGCGAGATCGTCGAAGCGCGGTGTCGCACTCTGCTCGACGAAGATCTCGGCGTGCTTGGCTATTGGGAGTGGCTCAATGGCCTCGAGCGCGGCGTTGCCGCTCACCACGCTGGCATGTTGCCTGCCTTCAAAGAGGTCGTCGAGGAGCTGTTCCAGAAGAAACTCGTCAAAGCCGTCTTTGCTACCGAGACTCTTGCTCTGGGCATCAACATGCCTGCGCGCACGGTTGTGCTTGAGAAGCTCGAGAAGTTCAATGGTGAAGCGCGCGTTCCGATTACTCCGGGGGAGTACACGCAGCTCACCGGCCGTGCAGGTCGTCGAGGCATCGATATTGAGGGTCATTCGGTTATCCAGTGGGTTGACGGTTTGGATCCGCAAGCAGTGGCTTCGCTCGCATCGCGTCGCACCTACCCCCTGAATTCCAGCTTTAAGCCGACGTACAACATGGCGGTAAACCTGATTGAACTATTCGGTCGGGAGCACACTCGTGAGATCTTGGAGTCGAGCTTCGCGCAGTTCCAGGCAGACCGCGCAGTCGTTGACCTGGCACGTAAGGTTCGATCTCAGAAGAACTCTCTTGAGGGTTACGAGAAGTCGATGAAGTGCCACCTCGGCGACTTTGCGGAGTACTCTCGCATTCGTCGCGAGTTGAACGATCTCGAGAAGAAGACCTCGCCGAAGAATTCTCCCAACGAGCGGGCTGATCGCGATCGACGCCAACGTAAGCTCGCCAGTCTCCGCAACCAGATGCGCAAACACGACTGTCACGCTTGCCCTGAACGTGAATCGCACGCGCGCTGGGCTGAGCGTTGGTGGCGACTCAAGCGTGAAACTGATCAACTCAGCCGTCAGATTCAGGCGCGCACGGGGGCCGTCGCAAAGATCTTCGACCGCGTCACCGATGTGCTCACCGAGCTCAAGTACATCGAACCCGGCGCCAACGGTGAGATGACGCTCAATGAGCACGGCCGAGTGCTAAGACGAATTTACGGTGAACGGGATCTTCTCGTCACTGAATCGCTTCGTCAGGGCTTGTGGAAAGACTTGGATGCCGCATCGCTGGCCGCAATCGTGACGACGCTCGTGTACGAGCCTCGCCGTGATGAAGGCGACCTAAGCGACCGCTATCTTCCGCGAGGTCCGTTCCGCGAAGCCTTCGACAAGACGTCGACGCTGTGGGCGCAACTTGATGATCTTGAACGGGATAATCGCCTCCCTGGCAGCCAGCCGCTCGCTACCGGGCTTGCCCTTGCTATGTACCGATGGACCAACGGCGCCAACTTGGATGCTGTGCTCGACCTTGCCGACATGGCCGCCGGAGACTTTGTCCGCTCCACCAAGCAAGCGATTGACCTTCTCGACCAGCTTTCAGTAGTTGCGGATGGTGATGTCGGCAGGACTGCGCGTAAGGCTCTCGATGGCATCCGGCGCGGAATCGTCGCATACAGTTCTGTCGCTTAGGCTCGTCAAGTGATGCCCCACAAACCTGTTGCTGTGCTGCCCCTGTGGGCAGCAGTCCTTACCGCACTCGTCTCCGGTCCGATCTTGGATGCCGGCTTCCCTGACAAGAGTGTGTGGCCGCTCACGTTTGTCGGTATCGCCCTCGTTCTGATCGCTGCGCGAGGAAGAAGTATCCGCGGTTCATTGCTCGTTGGCTTCTTAGCCGGTGCAGCATTCTATTTCACGCATATTCAGTGGGCTTCGCTTTTCTTGGGGCCTGTTCCGATGTCGGCACTCTCGATTCTCGAGGCGCTGTTTTTTGCGGCCGGCACGCTGGCGATTACGTTGGCATACCGCTGGCTACCGCGAGTTTTCGGTACAAACTGGGGCTCAGCGGTCGGAATCTCGTTCGTGGTTGCCGGACTGTGGACTGCTCGCGAAGCGTGGTCCGCCGTCTGGCCGTACGGCGGATTTGCCTGGGGCCGAGTATCACTTTCGCAATCAGAGAGTCCGCTGGCGACTCTCTTCGCTTGGCTCGGGGTCTCCGGCGTTAGCTTTGTCATGGTGTTCTTTATCGCTTTGGTCCTCGCGGCAGCGGAACACACCTGGACGCGCTATCGCGAGCTTCCGCTCGATCAGCGGTCTCACCACAGTGCGCGAGGACTGCGCACTACGCTCGTCCCGGTCGCTGTTTTCACTCTCCTGGTTAGCGTGCCCGCCTGGAACGTAGAGACCGATGGTTCGCTTCGCGTTGGTGCCGTTCAAGGCAACGGGAAGGCCGCTTATTTCGATGAACGGGAACGCGGAGATCTCCTCGACGCTCAGTTGACGGCGACAGAGCTCATTTACGGCGAGGACCTCGATCTGGTGGTGTGGCCCGAGGGCGGTACCGATGTTTCGCCTCTCAGTAATACCTACGCGGCAGCCGCCTTCGAATACGTCACTGCTCGGGCAGGGGCACCTCTTATTTCCGGAGACATCACTGAACGGGATGGCAACGTCTACAACAGCCAACTTCTCTGGATGCCGGGGGAGGGTGTCGTTGACATCTACGACAAGCGGCACCCGGTTCCCTTCGGCGAATACGTTCCTAATCGCGAAATTTGGGCGCAGTTCGCTCCGGACCTCATCGGACTTATTGGGCGCGATTACGCGTTCGGCACCACCGATATGGTGTTCGACGTCAATGGTGTGACGGTTGGCGTAAACATCTGCTTCGACATCGTCGACGACCAGATTCTCACCGAAACGGTGGAGCAGGGTGCACAAGTCATCATTGCCTCGTCCAACAATGCCGATTTCGGTCGCACCGACGAGAGCGCACAACAGCTGGCGATGGCCCGGGTTCGTGCACTCGAACTCGGACGCAGCGTCGTCAACATTTCCACTGTTGGCTTGAGCGCGATCATCGCCCCCGACGGAAGCACAATCGCGCAACTACCGTGGTACACCGCTGCCGCGATGATCGACGATGTTCCCTTGAGCAACACCATCACGCCCGCCGTTGTGGTGGGTCGTGAATTGGAATGGTTCGTATCAGGAATCGGACTTGGCGCGCTCATCATCGCCGCTTTTGCCGCTCGGAGAAGGAATGCCTAACGTCATCGTGGTGGTGCCCACCTATAACGAGATCGAGAACATTGCGGCGATCATTGGTCGACTCCGGCAGGCAGTCCCTCGCGCTAACGTGCTGATCGTCGATGACTCGAGTCCAGACGGAACTGGCGAGAGAGCTGATCAGTTGGCCGCCACAGATCCTGGCGTAACGGTGCTGCATCGCGCCAAGAAGGAAGGCCTTGGAAAGGCCTACCTTGCCGGTTTCGAAGTCGCTCTCGAACGTGGCTATGAGTACATCGTCGAGATCGACGCCGATGGGTCGCACGATCCGACGGATCTTCCCGCCATGATCAGATTGGCGAAAGCCGGAAATGATCTGGTCATCGGTTCGCGTTGGGTTGACGGAGGCTCGGTAAAGAATTGGCCGTGGTTCCGCCATAGTGTCTCGCGCGCCGGCAACGCCTACGCGAGAGCCGTTTTGGGGTCACACATTCACGACCTCACCGCGGGCTACCGGGTGTTTAGATCGAGCGCGCTGCGGGATTTGGGCCTCAACGGCGTTTCGTCACAGGGGTACTGCTTTCAAGTGGAATTAGCCTGGAACTTGGAACGTGCGGGCTACCGAGTGGCAGAGCATCCGATCACATTCGTTGAGCGTTCAACGGGCCGATCCAAAATGCATGCAGGAATTGTTGCAGAGGCACTGTTCAGGGTCACCGGCTGGGGGCTATCGGCAACCCTGAAAACAGTACGACGTTAAGCGCCGATCTTTTGCTGACCGCGACGGGCCCGCAAGAAGTCGAGACGCTCCTGAAGAAGTTCTTCTAGTTCCGGACGCGTACGACGCTCAAGGAGCATGTCCCAGTGGCTGCGGGGAACCTTGACGTCAACCTCATCGAGTTCGACGAGCTGACCTTCACTGTCGAGGAGAATTCCCTCTTGACCGGTCTTAGAGTCCTGCCACTGCTGCGGCACCTCGGCATCAGACGAGAACATCACCTCGAAGGTGCTTCCATCGACTGATTTGTATGTGCTCTTTTTCCGCGGGGAAAACTCGACACCCTCTTCGCTCTGTAGGCTCTGGGTACCAAGTCTCATGCCGCGCAAGCTGCGATCTGCCATCGTGTGGCCTCCTTCAATTCGCGGTTTCTACAAGTAATAGACCCTCTTGCTGAACGAATGCTTCCAAGCGCGCAGGGTTCACAGCGAGTTGTCAGTCTTTGACAACGATTTCGCTGCTTAGTCGTGGATTAAGCGCTGCCTGATTTGGCACGCGAGGCCACGACTTCGAGGGCCAAATCTGCTCGATCAGTGACGATTCCATCGACTCCGAGATCGAGCAAGTGACGCATTCGTTGCGGTTCATTAATAGTCCACACATGCATCTCGAGTCCGAGAGCGTGCACACGCTGAATCACCCGCTGAGTGGTCACCCGCAACCCTAGCGCTTTCTCAGGCACTTGGAGGGCGACTAGCCCGGTGAGCGCTCGACGCATTGCAGGAGAGACTCCAGTCTTAGCGCTCATCAGGGCGAGCAAAAACTGGCGCGCCGAGGCGGAACTAGCTACCCCAGGCAACTGCGCGGCCGTGGCTGCGCGGCGCTTCTCATCAAACGAAGTCACGAGTACTCGCTCGATTGCCTTAGCCTCGCGGATAGTCCGCGCTGTGGGTGCGACAGCTCCCCGCGACTTCACGTCGATGTTAAAACGTGTCTCAGGAAAAGCGTCAAGTGCTTCAGCAAGCGAACAGAACCCCTGCCCCTCCCCAAGGTCGATCCGACGGAGCTCGGCCATTGTCAGCTGCTCGACCTTGATATCCCGGCCGGCGACACGAAGGAGACTCGGATCATGTGCGACCACCGAAACTCCATCGAGGCTCGCGTGCACGTCTGTCTCGATGTATTGAGCTCCGATTGCGACGGCCTTCGCAAAGGCGAGCATCGTGTTTTCGGGAGCGTCGAGCGCAAGCCCTCGGTGCGCGAGCACGCGAGGGCTTGCGGGGGAGAGGTACGACGACTTATCGCTAGCGCGCGACTGGTCCTTTGCCACTAAAGAATCCCTCACCAATGCCCTTGAGTGCTTCCGTCAATTCAGACGGGATGATCCACATCTTGTTGGAATCACCTTCAGCAATCTTAGGCAGCGTCTGCAGGTATTGATACGCCAGCAGCTTCGGATCGGGATCGCCTTCATGAATGGCCGCGAAGACGGTCTTGATGGCAGCAGCTTCACCGTCGGCGCGCAAGACTGCTGCCTTCGCCTCACCTTCCGCTTCCAAGATTGCGGCCTGGCGTGAACCTTCAGCTTCAAGAATCGCAGCCTGCTTGGTTCCTTCGGCGGTAAGAATTTGAGCACGGCGGTCGCGCTCGGCTCGCATCTGCTTCTCCATCGAATCTTGAATGGAGAGGGGCGGGTCAATGGCCTTAAGTTCAACTCGTCCGACGCGGATGCCCCACTTGCCGGTGGCTTCGTCGAGTACGACGCGCAGTTGCGAGTTGATGTTGTCGCGGCTCGTGAGCGCTTGTTCGAGGTTCAACCCACCGACCACGTTCCTGAGGGTTGTCGTCGTAAGTTGCTCGACAGCTCCCAAATAGTTTCCGATCTCGTACGTTGCGGCTCGGGCATCCGTTACTTGAAAGAAGACAACGGTGTCGATCGACACAACCAAGTTGTCTTCAGTGATTACGGGCTGCGGTGGGAACGATACGACTTGTTCACGCAAGTCGATGAGGGGCAACATCCGGTCGATAAAAGGGACGAGGATGTTGAGCCCTGGCAGTAGAGTCTTGCGGTACTTTCCGAGTCGTTCAACAACTCCGGCGCGTGCCTGCGGCACGATACGGATCGCACGGAACAGTGTCACGAGCACGAAGATCGCGAGGATGACGAGGAGAATTACCACAAAAATCTGGCCTATGAAGCCAGCTGGATCGATCACTTTTCTTCCTTTCTCGGCGATTTTTTGGTCGCTCGGGGCTTGGCAGGATTGGGCTTGGCGGGATTGGGCTTGGCCCGATCAGCTTTGTTGGGGTTCGGGTTGGGGCTGCCTGCGCTGAGGTCAACGGCGCCGGGTTTGGGTGGTTCGGGCACAACCACAGCGATAGCGCCCTCAATCGAAGAAACAGCGACGCGTGTGCCAACGGCCATGGCGGCTACGGGGGAGACAGCGTCGACACGTGCGGTCCAGGTCTCACCGTTGTCGAGCTTGACCTCGCCAATTCCGTTCGTAAAGGGCCCTGTGACGCGCCCTCCTAGTTCATACAGCGCGTCGACGTTGCTTTTTGCGGGATCCGCACCTTTGTCAAGGTTCATCAAGAGCACGGGTCTGAGCGTGAAGATGAGGAGGCCTGAGATGGCAGCGGCGAGTGCGACTTGTAGCCACCATGGCCAGCCGAGCAGGTTCGCGCCTAGGCCACCGATGAGTGTGCCGGCGGCAATCATAAGAAAGGTGAACTCAAGCGTGAGCACTTCGATCACGATGAACAGCACGACAAGGGCAAGCCACAGAATCCACAGGTACTGGGTTAGATCAACGAGCATTGTGCTTGCGCCCTTCATCGTTGCGCTGTTCGACAAATCTTCATTGCCGACGCTAGCACTTAGATCAGAGCATGGCGCGGCTTTGACCGCTAAAGTCGTAGGGTGAATAGCGATAATTCGAATCCTCTGGCAGCCCACTCGCTCGATGGCGCTCGCGCGCTGATCACCGGTTCATCGCGGGGGATTGGGGCCGATACAGCCGCCTACTTCGCGCAGGCCGGCGCCCGCGTTGCGATCAACTATCGCAACAAGGAGGCTCGCGCCCTTAAGTTGGTTGCACAGCTCAACGAGACTGATGGATCTGCTATCGCCATTGGCGCCGACCTCACTGACCCTGAGACCGTTTCCGTGCTGTTTAACAGGGTGAAGGCAGAGTTCGGCGGCCTTGAGATTCTGGTGCTCAATGCATCCGGCGGTATGGAAGGTGGCATGGCTGAGGACTACGCCATGCAGCTCAACCGCGACGCCCAGATCAATTTCTTGAAGGCTATGATGCCGCTGCTGCACGAGGGTTCGCGCGTTGTTTTCGTGACGAGCCACCAGGCGCACTTCATTCGTACCGTTGAGACGATGCCCGAATATGTGCCGGTTGCCCTGAGTAAGCGCGCCGGGGAGGATGCCCTTCGTGCGTTGATTCCCGAGCTTGAGTCTCGCGGCATCGGCTTCGTCGTTGTCTCGGGCGACATGATCGAGGGAACTATCACGGCGACACTTTTGCAGCGCGCAAACCCTGGTGCGATCGAAGCTCGCAAAGAGGCCGCTGGACGGCTCTACAACGTCAGCGAATTTGCTGCCGAGGTTGCTTCTGCTGCGGTTGAACCGGTCCCGGAGAACAACACACGTTACGTCGGCGACGTTTCGGACTTTCTCAACAAGTAACTAGCACGCCCAAGCCGGCGCGCTGAGCGCTTGCTTTTCTGGCGCTGGTGACCTTCATCGCGCGAGTCGTCTAACCGTCGCGGTCGTCGTTTCGAATAATTCTGTCGCCACACCTTTATAGGTGAGTATTTACTCTCCTATAATCGCTGCATGGACTTGGTATTCAAAGCTCTCGCCGACGATAGCCGTCGTGAGCTTCTGGATGCCCTACGCACGAGAGATGGCCAATCTCTCAGCGAACTTGCCGAGCTCGTGCCAGAGATGACACGTTTTGGCGTCGCGGCACACCTCAAGGTTCTGGAATCAGCTGAACTTGTCACGACTATTCGTGTCGGACGACTCAAACTGCATTACCTGAACCCGGTACCGCTCCACGAAGTCGCCTCTCGCTGGCTCGGAACCTTTTCGTCGTCCGCGGCCCAAGTCCTCATTGATCTGCGTAACCATCTCGAAGACTCCGACGAAAGGGAGATCATGCACGAATCGACCGAACTCGCCCCCAATGTTGTCTACCGAATCGATATTCGAGCAGACCTTAACACGGTATGGAAAGAGTTGACCGATACTGGCGTACCGCGATCGTGGATGTGGGGCTCCATGATCGAGAGCACCTGGACGGCGGGGGAGGGCTACGCCATGTCCGCCGACGGATTCGCACTCATCGTCGGCACGGTGCTCGAGATTGACCCACCCCGCTATTTGCGGATGACCTTTGACCCGCAATGGGACGACGCTAGCGCCGGTGAAGCCGCCGGTGAGCTGGTTTACGCCCTCGAAACTCGCGAGAATAGGTCGACTCGACTGACGGTGACAATCTCGGGACTGGGGCCCGCATCCGCTCAGTCTGCTGCGGAAGATACTCCCGAAATCTACAGCGGACTAAAGAGTTATTTAGAAACTGGAGAATCTCTCTAATGGCAGTAAGCCGCGCATCGAGCCGCGTACTGCTATTTGATCGCGATCAACGTTTCTTGCTTTTTCTCACGAAAGCGCCAGACACAAGCGGCATCGCGCGGTGGTTGACACCTGGTGGCGGCGTAGATCCGGGGGAGTCTCACTATGAGGCCGCGGAACGTGAACTCGAAGAAGAAACGGGACTAGTGCTGTCGCTACTTGGCGGGCCAGTCTGGTCTCACGATTTCGATGTTGAGTGGGATGCTGCCGACCATGACACTGGCCATGCCGTGTTCTATGCGGCAACGACAGATGCATTCGAACCTTCGGATGCGCAGTGGACCGATGATGAGCGCGTCGATGTCCTTGAGCACCGTTGGTGGACAATTGACGAGCTGGCTGCCACAACAGATCAATTCGAGCCTGCCGAGCTTGTCAGCGTGATTCGTGCACGACTAAGAGAGATGACCCAATGAGCCGTCCACTACCGCACTATTCAGTGCCCGATGTTGAGTATCTGAATGAGATCGAATTCGAGAGCATCACCAATGACGACGCTGTGGCTCTGGGCCTGATTGCCGTGCAGGTCATCCGGGAGTGGGATCTCAACCTCGCGGTCGAAATCGTTCTGGGCCGCGATGTCGTGTTTAAGGCGAAGCTAAAGTCGACAAACTCCGACAACGACCCCTGGCTAACAGGTAAGGCGGCGGTAGCGAAGCACTTCGGCGAACCGTCTCTTCTCGTCAAGCTGCGCCACCTTGCGGCCGGTACGCCCTTCGAGGAGCGAACCGATATCGACCACGACGCTCTCAAAGCTCACGGTGGATCAATTCCGCTCTGGGCCGACGGCGCTATCGTCGGCACGATCACGATGTCGGGGGAGCCTGACGCGATCGACCACGAAGCCGCCGCCGAGGCGCTGGCGCGGTTCGTTAGCAGCCGAAATCCAAGCCTTTAGAACCTTTTAGGCACACAAGACGTCACGCGCTGCCCCGAACAGACAATTAATTGACAGAATCTCGAAGCTTGAGAGCATCGTTGGATCCTGTGCACACGTGGCACCCTGACGCCGCTGGTGAAATTACGACCGAGTGAGCGGGGGAGCCCCATGAGCAGGCCGAGCATGTGGATGTACCTTGCGGCCGCTACCTGCGTTCTGGTGATGGCGGGCGGGTGCGCTAGCGCCTCAGAGATTCAGCTGGACAACGAGACGATAACGTCGAGTCCGTCAAACATGGCTAGTAATTCCGTTATGTCAGATACTCCGGCATTGCTGGAGTTCGATACTGGGGACGAGACTGTACTGGCGACCAGCAGCAATGCTGGCGAATCTATTGACGTGTCACCATTTACCCCAACAACGGGACGGATCGCAGTTTATTCGGATTGCGTGGGTTCTGGCAGGATAACAATCGCGATCGGCAATGTTGCAGAATTCTCGTACGACTGTCGAGAAAATGCGGACGACGCTGCCCACGGGGACGAACTGGACGTCGACCCCAGCGGCAGCCCCTCAATATCCGTAAAGACGGACAATCAGGAGCTGTGGACCGTCACAGTCGTTGCCGTGCCGCCACTGTAGTCCTGGGCTGTTTCGCCCCCTCTCGGGCATAAGCGTGGTATCCGATAATGCACATTATGTCAGCTTACTGATATCTTGGCCGGGAAGATGCCTCCTGATAAATCGCGGCGCTGTCACCGCTATCCCCCGGCCAATTGGCGCGGAACAAGGATCAGTTTTCGCACATCGTCACACTCAGGCACGCCTGGCGCCGAATTCAATAATCTCCTTAACGGCATCAGAAATTACGTCGAGCGCTATTCGTGTCGGCGTTAGCCTCAAACCGACAGAACGCCCCGATTCTGAGCATTTAACGCTTTGCATGCGCCCAGGCGCGTCATTCACGCTGTGTACGTTGCCTTGAGCCCAACGTCACCGGACACCGTGAGGACACTCCCCCGCGATTGGCTGACAACGGTGTAGGGTTTGTATGCAATAATCTGCGCATGCATGCGGATAACGATAGACCGACTGTCGCTGACCGCGCAAGTGTTGATCTGGCCGTCGAAGTATTCTCGATGTTGGCTGACGCGACTCGGGTACAGATCGTTTTGGCTCTGCGTGACACTGAGCTTGCCGTTAACAGTCTGGCGGAAATCGTTGATAAGTCGCCGGCTGCCGTTTCGCAGCATTTGGCGAAACTTCGGCTGGCGCGCATCGTCCTTACTCGCAACGAGGGCACACGAATCTTCTACCGACTAGCCAACGAGCACGCTAGTCGCCTCGTCGCGGAAGCGCTGTTTCAAGGCGAGCATTCATCAAGCGTCGATCCAGCACACCACCGCGGCCAACAGCCCACAAGGTCGGACCGCTCCTGATGCTCCAGGTCTTGAGAAACCCCACCTACGCCAAGCTCTTCTCCGCTCAGGTCATTGCCCTGCTCGGAACGGGCCTGCTTACTGTCGCGCTTGGCTTGCTCGCATTTGACCTTGCTGGCGCTGCGGCGGGGCTGGTTCTTGGCACGGCACTCACCATCAAGATGGCCGCCTACGTGGGGGTAGCCCCGCTCATCGCTGCGGCGGTCGACCGCATGCCGAAAAAGGGAGTGCTGATTGGAGCTGACATGGTGCGCCTGGCGATCGCGCTCCTGCTGCCACTGGTGTCAGAGGTTTGGCAAATCTATCTGCTCGTGTTTATCCTGCAGTCGGCTTCAGCGACCTTCACGCCAGCCTTTCAATCGCTCATTCCCTCAGTTTTGCCCGAGTCGAGAGAGTACACGCGAGCACTATCCCTCTCTCGGCTCGCCTACGACTTCGAGTCGCTGTTGAGTCCTATCATTGCGGCCGCGCTTCTCGCCGTGGTGAGCTACAGCAATCTCTTCATTGGCACCGCTGTGGGCTTCGCCACCTCGGCCATTCTCGTGCTGGCAACGCAGCTGCCCGCTAAGCCAACTCGACTGAGTTCGACGACATTCTGGCAACGGCTCCCCCGCGGAATCCACATCTTCGCTCGCACAAAGACCCTTCAGTTTCTCCTCCTCACTAACGTTGTCGTTGCCGCGGGCACTGCACTGGTGCTGGTCAATTCCGTCGTCTATGCTCGCAGCGTCTTCAACCTCGGCGACTCGGCCCTCGCGATCACTCTCGCCTGCTACGGCGCCGGCTCACTAGTGGTCGCGTTTAACGTTCCTTGGCTGGTGGAGCGGTTTGGCGTCATCCGGATCATGATTACCGGAATGGGACTCATTACCGTCGGCCTCCTGGCCGCAACCATTGTGACCGCAGCAGCACCGGCCTCTCCCACTGGATGGGCCTGGCTATTGGTCACGTGGGCGCTGCTCGGGATGGGCACGTCGTTGGTGAGCACTCCTTCAGCCCGTTTGCTCGCGGATGCCTCGGCGTCTGCGGACCGCAATCTGGTGTACACAGCGCAGTTCGCGCTTTCCCACGCGTGCTTCTTGATCACCTACCCCATCGCCGGCTGGATCGGGGCAAGTAGCCTCACCCTCGCGGCGGCGATCCTGCTCGTCATTGCACTCGCCGTGAGTGTCAGCGCAGTCGTATTTGCCAGGATGCAACGGTTAGCGACCCGCACCGTCGAGGCACTTCGCGCTGCGACGCCTGAGTAGTCGGGCCTAACCGCGGCCGGTCGCGAGCCTAACCATGATTATCTGCCCCGGACGCAATTGGGCTAAGGCGTCGAGCGAGTCGTCCGTCACCACAGCGATGACCGGGTAGCCGCCCGTCACCGGGTGATCAACCGCAAGAATGGTTGGCGCGCCATCCGGGGACACTTGAATAGCCCCGGATAGCATGCCTTCGCTAGGCAGCTCACGTCGCTCGGTGCGTTCCAGTACGCGGCCGTCGAGTCGGATTCCGGAGCGATCCGATCGGGGCGACACGCGCCACTCACCGCCACACAGCCGCGACCACGCCTCCCGAGAAAACCAATCGCGACGAGGGCCAGGGCGCACTTCGATCGTCACTGGGCCATCCGGAGGCGCATCGACGGGAACGAGATCAACCAGAGGAACAGGTCCGGAACATTCGGCACCAACCCGCAGAACATCGCCAGCCGCAAGCGGTGCGGGACCAAGCTGCGCCAGCGTGTCCCGCGAACGCGAGCCAAGCACGCGGGGTGCTTCGATTCCTCCGCGCACCGCCAAGTAGTAGCGGATGCCGTGAGTTGCAGTTTCCCAAGTGATCGTTTCCCCGGCGTTAATCTGTGTTGGGGTGTTCTGCGGCACGGCGCGACCGCCGATCGTGACGCTCCCCCATGCTCCGGTGACCGCTAGCCACAGTGCTTCAGCGGCTCGCAATTCGACTCCACCGATGAGAATTTCGAGCCCCGCGGCGAGTGATGTGTTTCCGACTAGCCGGTTGCCCAAGGCAAGCGCAGAACGGTCCATCGCGCCGGAAGCCCCGACGCCGAGATGCGCGAGACCCGGGCGTCCGAGATCCTGCACGAGGGTCAGTGGTCCGGGCTGGATGACGACTAGTCCAGTCATGGGGTGACCACCTCGAATCGAACGATCATTCCCGGAGTGATCGCCGCTGGCGGATCGCGAGCTTCATCCCACAGCGTGACGTCTGTCGCTCCGATCAGTTGCCAACCACCAGGCGAGTTACGTGGGTATATTCCGGTGAACTCGCCCGCGAGCCCAACTGAGCCGGGAGCAACCGAAGTCCGAGAAGTTTCACGACGGGGCAGATTGAAGTCGGCCTCCGTACTGGCGAGATAAGCGAAACCGGGAGCGAAACCGATGAACGCACACTGCCAGTGAGCTTGGGAATGCCGCGACACAAGCTCATCGATGCTCACACCGAGCAGCAGTGCCACTGAAGCGAGATCCGGGCCGTCGTACCGCACCGGAATGGTGACGCTCAGAGCTTCACCAACGCGCACGGTGTTGCTTCTGGTCGCGCGCGCATAGGTGTCGGAGAGCCACTGCTCGGCGGCACGCAACGAAAGTCTGGTGGGGTCGATCTGAGCCAGCACTGTCGTCGCTGCCGGAATCAGCTCCACGATTCCGGGAACACGCGCTGCACTAAACGCCTGAAAGGCTGCCATCGTCTGTGTGAGACTGGCGAATTCTGCGAGAAGCGCCCGCTCGCCGAAGGGAAGAACTTTCATACGAACGCTCGAATGTCGAGGCCGGCCTGAGCGAGCAGTTGCCGGACAGTCGCCGCCATGATCACCGCACCCGGGGTATCACCATGTACGCACAATGAATCAAGCTGAACAGTCACGGTTGTGCCGTCGAGCGCCAGCACCTGACCATCGAGCACCATCCGCACTGCCCGCTTCCCCGCGATCGTTGGATCGGTAATGACTGCACCCGCTGCCGTTCGCGGCGCTAGCGTGCCGTCAGGTAGATAGGCGCGGTCCACAAATGCTTCGCGGAAGAATTGGACTCCGTGACGGTCCGCCGCACGATTGATAGCGGTGCCGGCGAGCCCAAGCAGGGGCAAGTTGGCGTCCTTCGCCGCCAGCGCCACAGCATCCGCCTGCATGTCGTCGACACTGATGCGATTGTAGAGGGCGCCGTGCGGTTTCAAATAGCACACTCGAGTGCTCGCCTTACTCGCCGCGATAGTGAGCGATTCAACCTGCTCCACGATGTCGCGATAGAGCATTCGGGAGTCAATGTCCCTGTCACGCCGTCCAAATCCGTCGCGATCACGGTACGACGGATGCACCCCAAGACGTACGCCGTGTCGAAGAGCTAGTTGGGCGCTCTCGAGCATACTTTCATCATCGCCCGCGTGAAATCCGGCGGCCACGTTTGCACTGGTAATCACGTCGAACATCGCGGCATCACTTTCGGCAGCGGCGCCTGAATGCTTCTCGCTCAGGTCCCACTCGCCGAGGTCGCAGTTGAGGTCGATAGAGTTCACGGTTACTAACCAGACGACAGGGTGGGCGGATGGTCTTGCACGTAGGCCGCAGCCTCTTGTTCATCTAAGACGACCATGCCGCGATCGCTCATCGCCGTCATGGCGAGAGCTTTGAGCCACACTCGGTTCAGCTCTTCTGCGCGTGGTGTTGTGAACTGGAATTGCAAGGGAATAGAAGGTGACAGCCACACCGTAACTCTGCCGGATCCTTCAGATGACGGTTTCACCCAGCTCAAATAGAACGATTCTTGACGACGCAACTTCAATCCTGCAGCCACTTTCACATGAGCCAAAGTTCGATCGGAGAAGCCGTACTTCGCGCCCGCTCCGTACACGAATTGTCCCATCTCCATATACTGCGCCATGGTGCAAGCAAAAGCGACAGAAAACCTGACGTCACGCCTTTTCCCTTGCGCAACAAGTGAGCGTGTCGCAAGCTGAGACAGTGGGTGAACTCATTTACGGCAGCGGAACCAGATACAGCATCGAAGACCGAACCTTGGCGCACATCCGGGTGGTCACCGGAGCACGACTCCGTCGGCACGAATCTTTCTACCTCAGTTGGGTGTCGACAAATGATCCCGATATGGGCCGAGTGAGTGTGTGGTTGTCGCCGTCTATTCCCCTGCAATTCCATTTCTTCGGCAACACTCCCCCGAAGATTAACCCGGACTGGATTAGTGCGTTAGAGCTGAACGCCGCCGGGGACCGGGGAATGGTCATCATGACGGAGGCCGAAGCGACAAACTACATCCGGCAACGCCCACCTCTCGACTGATCCGCCTCAGTTCTTCGGCGGGACGAACCGCCACAGTCGCCCGCTGCTCGTTTCCTTGCCCCCTGACTGGTATCGGAGTGGTGCGCAGGGCAATACATTGCAGATCGTCTCCTGTCAATCCCTTGCCGCGCGCGATCACGCTGGTGAAACTATCTCTGCCATACAACCTCAGCAATCAAAAGAAACGAGGAAATTCTGTGAGTAATAAGGACGAGCTTCGTAACAGCGCCGAGAATGCCGTCGGAAAAGCGAAGGAAGGACTCGGAGAGGCCACTGACAACGAGTCGCTGGCCGCTGAAGGGCGAGCAGACCAAGCACAAGCGAACATCAAGCAAGCCGGCGAAAACGTCAAAGACGCCGCCAAGAATCTGAAAGGTTAGGTCCACATCATGAATCTTCTCCTCATCATTGTCATTGTTGTTGCCGTAGTTCTCGCCATTACGGGCGGCCTCGTCCAATCCTTGAATTTCCTGCTCTGGGTTGGTTTGGTTCTCGCCGCCCTCGCCGTGATTGCGTGGTTGATCCGCAGGGTTTCCGGTAGCGGGTCACGCGTATAAACACTTCAGTGTGAGGAGGTGTGCCTAGCAGTGCAGGGCGCACCTCCTCATCTATTTCGCGGGAGAGTGATGAAGAACACAATGACAACCCTGATCGACCTCAAGGCGTTGCTGACAGTGGTCGAGAAAAGTAAACGACACGACGGGACGATTGACGAGAACAGCGTTCTTAAGTTGACCTTGGTTTGGGAACTGGATATCGATCACGTCGCGGCGCGCAATGATCCTGACTCGCTCGACGAGCATTCCCAGGCCACCGCAACTCCAGCCCGCAACTCTCAGCAGTCCGCTGGAAAGTCTGATGATTGGCGAACTACCGTCGCTCAGTTTCCCGAAGAATGATCTTGTGACTTAGGGCGCAGCTCTTCCTATGATCTCGTCATAGAACCATCCGCTAGGATCGGCGGCGCTCGCGGACACGCCCCGCGCAGCCCTGATCTGCTCGGAGGCAATCGCCATGTTCACTCGCTCATTGACCTCGCGCACGACGGTCGCGCTCTCCTTGGGCGCAATGCTCATACTTAGTGGCTGTAGTTCCGACAAGGGCGACTCCACGGCGACCGCAACTGCGACGCCGAGTACCGAGCCAACCGCTGCAGCATCGGCGATCGACATCCCGGATGCCTGGTCTGGCGTCATCGACACCACAGCCATTCCGCTCGGCGACGACCGCACCTCCACCTCCCCCGCTGTCGACTATCTGTACTCCTGCAAGACAGACTTCAGCGGGCGCGGGCCGGTGAACGGCGGACCGTGGATCGACTACGACGCTGGAACGTGGGATGCCACGACAAAGGCCACCGTCGAGGGTGCGCTCTCCTGGCCCCAGGCCTACTACGACGAACAAGTCGGCCACGACACTCGCACCATCCTGACCGCGAATTTACCGACTGAGCAGATGACGGGCGCCTTCCCCATCGCCGACACCGACCCGGTGAAAGAGTTTGACCGCAACCCCAATGAGATTGACGAGAAGCTTGTTGAGCTCGCCCTCACCCTCTCTCCCGCCATCGCATCCGAGCCAAGCTGTGTTGCGATGGGCGCCGTTGGAGTGCTCAAGAACGGCGTTTACCTCTACAACGCGGTGGATGCTTCTGGCGGAGACGCGGTCGCGCACGAGACCCAAGACCGGTGTGACGGGCATCCGGATGGCGGCGACTTTTACCACTATCACGACGTTCCGTCCTGCCTCCGCGATGCCGCCCCGGAGACCGGATCGACCCTCGTCGGGTACGCCCTGGATGGCTTCGGAATCTACATTGAGCGTGACTCGAACGGCAACTTGCCGACCAATGCCGATCTCGACGAATGCCACGGCCGCACTAGCACTGTGCTCTTCGACGGTGTTGAGCAAGAGATGTATCACTACAGTGCGACTCGAGAGTTTCCCTTTACAGTCGGATGCTACGTCGGAGACCCAGCGCCCGTGCCGTCGCACGAGCACTGAGCGTCAGCTTCGCTAGCTAGGCCCTCAGGAACTCCACGCTCGCCGGATCGCCGTGACGACATCTTCTTCGCGAATCTCTTGCCCTTTCGCCTCGAAGACCAGCTCACGGACTCGTGACACGATCGCGCCAGGCAACACGGATGCGCCCTCCGATACCCGGGTGCCCGCGCCCGTGCGCGAATAGACGAGTCCATCGGCTTCAAGCATCTTGTAGGCCTTAGCAGCAGTTCCGTTGGCCACCCCGAGGTCGTTCGCTACCTGTCTTACCGTAGGGAGCCGTTCGCCGCTGCCGACCTGACCCGACACGATCATCCCGCGGAATTGCTCGTAGATCTCGTTGGCGTCAGTCACGAGCGCACCAACTCCGAGGAGGAGACGCGCGACTGCTTGCCGCGCATAGCCGCCACCAGCATCAGCAGCGCGAGCGCCTGCAGCACCGCACCGGCCACAGCGATCGCAGGGGCAAACGATGCATAGCCCAAAGACACGAAGTATTCGGCGGAATCTAGGGTGGTAATCACGCTGGAGAACGTCGCCGTTTGACCGATGAGGAGAAGAGCGCCGCCCAGCGGAAGCAATACTGCGGCGGTGAAAAGTCGAAGCAGTACAGAAGATGCGCGCGTGCGTTCGCGAGTTTCCGCATCGACGGATGCCGGGCTTGCGAACGGACGAACCGAGATGGTGTGCAAAACCCACCACAGCTGCGCCGCAAGCACCACAGCGAGGATGACGACCGGCACTGAATAAGCCCAGCCGTAGAAAGTGCTCGCTCCGTACTCATCCCAAGCAGCATCGGTGGCACCAATAGGCCGAGGCCAGCTGACCAACGTATGCAGTCCGAATCTGTCGGTGATCGAGTGCACTCCGGCAAATAGCGAGACGCTCACGAGTGCACCGAGAACGCTGGCTGCGCTTGCGAGCTCTTTGCGACTGGCGAAACTAGCCCACCCACGCGGCTTCAATGACAACACCGGCGCCTCGACTGTCACAGACTCTTGTGCAACCCGCACCATGACTACAGTCAGCACCACGACCGCGACGATCAACGGCAGCGGATAGCTCCACCACGCATACCCCCACGGGTCAGGGCTAAAATCGACGCTCAAGTTGGGCAACAGGTAACGCTGCGCCAAGTCGAGTAACGGAAAGAACTGCACCGCGAGATGCACGATCAATACCGCGACGGAACCTGTGACTGCAACTGAACGCATGAACGCGCTGCGTCCCGGCTCAACGTGCTCAGGGGTTCTCCCCCTTCTCACGATGAGAAAGATGACGATAGCGATCGTCGCCAGGATGAGTGGAGACTGTAAGACGAGCAGCAGGTACGACATTGACGGCTCCTTTAACTTGTGTCACCCGAATGATACAAGACTGAAGTGACCGATTGTCAATACTGCAACCGAAGATCTTTCGAATACTTGCGAAAAACTCAGATACGTTACACTTTCCAGATGGAAAGTGATTCCGCGAACTCCCCCACCGCTCCAGATTCCGCCCCACAGCCCACGTCGATTGAAGCCTCTCGCCACCTCCAACAGCACCAAGAAGTGCGCGATTCGGTGAATCAGCGGGGGCCGTCCCGCGACTTTGCTTGGTTCAGCCTCTGGAGCGCTCTCATGGTAGCGAGCTATGTCGGCGTGTTTCTGTTCGCCTTTTCCGCGGGTATCGGAACCGCCGGCGACAGCAACCCCGACAAGTTCTCGCAGACATCGCTACTTGTCCTACCAATACTGGCTTTCACCACGATGACCACGGGTGCACGTGAACGGTTCGGCATCCGAAGAGCGCCGGCGCGGGCAGTGTGGATTCCCTTGGTCTTAGCGCTCTTCGGAATGGCCGTTTTGTCTGGTCTGTCCGTGTTTGACGTGCCCTACTCGCGCTGGCTCATCGCGCTGGTCGCCCTCGCCGTCTTCGTCCCCCTGGCCGCATCCGCCATAGCTCAACTGATCCGGGTGCCACGTTCACGCACCCCGGCGGGCCGCAGCCCCGAACCGCTCAGCACACCCGTGCGCTGGAACACGGCGATCATGGGAGCGGTAGCGGGCCTGCTCATCTCCTTCGGCGCTATTCCGATCGTCTCAGCACTGGTGATGATCGCGGCGCTCGCGGGCATCGCGTTCACGTATGTGCTGAACGAATCCGCGTGGGTCCTGCCCCGCGTTGGCTTCGAATGGGGCTGGATGCAGTGGGCTGCGTTCGGCATCACCACGAGCACGCTCTTCGCTTTCGCCGTACTCGCTCCGCTGGCAGAGTCGCCATCACTCGCGGCATCGATAGCTGCAGGAATCGGCGTCTTCCTCGTCATGCTTGCGGCATCTGCGCTTCCGGCTCCCAGAGATGCACGATCATGAAGCATCCCCGTCATCAATTGAATGATGCGTTCGCGACTCCGGTGAGGCTGTCGCTCATGGCCGCGCTGGGTCCCAGAAATGAGATCGACTTTGCCACGCTGAAAGCGTTGCTCGAAGTCGAAGACTCAGCTCTCAGCAAAGCGATCAGCTATCTTGCGGATGCCGGCTACGCAAAAGTTCTCAAGGGAACGGTCGGCAATCGTCCGCGCACGTGGGTGACCTCGACGGCATCCGGCTATCGCGCGTATCAGCAGCATCTGCTGGCGTTGCGAGCGATCACAGAGCACGCCTAAACCCACGTGAAGGTGGCCGGATATTCGCTACGCATGAGCTCCCCCACTCCCGAGACTGGTGAGTGTTTTGCTGTGGAGGGCTTTCACAGTATTGGCCCAATAGCCTTAAGAGGCACATCTGTTCCCTGCCCACGCACCCGACGACAGGACCACCTGAATGTCACCTCGCGACTCTCAAGTCTCCCCAAACACGCCCTCGGGCAAAGACCTCACTGTTAAGCAGCAGCGCGATGCGCGCCGGGCCACAAAAGTCGCCGCAATGAAAAAGAAGCAGGCTACAGAGAAGCGCCACCGGATGATCGGGATCGTCATCAGCAGCGTTGCCGCAGTCGGAGTGCTCGCGCTCGTCATTGTGATGGTCGTGACAAACGGAACTCCGCGAACGAGTCCCGAGGCTATCGAGATCGACGGCGTGCAGAATTACCCGAATCTGGTCGCCACTCATGTCGCGGACGCAGTCGATTACGAGCAGAGCCCCCCTGTAGGTGGTGAGCACTCTTCGGCCTGGCTGAACTGCGGTGTCTATACCGAACCTGTTCAGAACGAAAACGCCGTGCACGCTCTCGAGCATGGCGCCGTGTGGGTCACTTACAACCCGGAGCAAGTCTCGGGAGCTGACCTCGAATCGCTGCAGGATGCTGTCCCGTCAACATATTCGGTAGTCTCCCCGGTTGCAGACCTTCAGTCCCCCGTCATTATCTCTGCGTGGGCAAACCAAGTTGAACTCGACGGGGTAGACGATCCGCGACTGCAGGACTTCGTTGACAAATTCTGGCAGGGTGGCGAAGCACCAGAACTCGGGGCTTCATGCTCCGGCGGTATCGACGGTCCCGGCCGCATCGCATGACCGATGCCGACGGCGGCGTTTCGCCAGCTCGCCCGTGGCTCCGCGTAGGCGCAATGACTGTCGCGGCGCTGCTGTTAGTTGGCTTTGGCCTGCTCGCTGGGCAGAAACTCTTGCCCGCTGAATCCTCGGATCCATTGACGACGAGCGCCGAAGCAGGGTTTGCGCGCGACATGCAGACACATCACCTTCAGGCGGTCGACATGTCAATGATCATTCTGGAAAAGAGCGACAACCAAGCTATACGCACCTTGGCGTACGACATCGCGACCGCGCAAGGTCAGCAAGCTGGTCAAATGTTTGCGTGGTTGACGATGTGGAACTTGCCTCAAGCGTCTCAAGAGCCTGCGATGACCTGGATGATGGATGCCGACGACCACGACTCGCACGGCACCTCGGATTCCGACTCCATCACCGCAATGACCATGCCTGGACTAGCGACCTACGACCAGATGGAGGCGTTCAGGGCGAGCACCACTGATGCTGACTCGATGTTTCTCGAGCTCATGATTGCGCACCACGCGGGTGGCGTCGACATGGCTGAGGGACTCCTCGAGCGGTCGACGAACGATGTTGTGACGTCGCTCGCCGATCGAATGGTCGCCGTGCAGGTAAGCGAAATTAACTACATGAACGAGCTTCTGGCAGCCCTCTAGAGTCATCGTCAACCGGTCCCTGCAAAGGACTTAGCTACAAGGCTTAGACACCCCGTCGACGGAAGGTCAGCCACCCGATTAGCACAGTCCCGACCGCCCACAGCACGAGCATCGGCATATCGTGTTCGGGCCAGAAATGCAGTCGGTTTTCAACATCGAGCACGACGTAGTACTCGTTCGCGGCATGACTGTGCGCGGCCTCGACGGGATCGGGAAATAGCTGCGAGATGTTGGCGAACCAGACGAACGGTGTGCCTTTTGTCGGTTCTTGCAGCCACGCCAAAAGGTAGGGAAAAACAAAGAAGACCGATGCCACGGTAAGCAGCGTTCCCGCCGCTGATCGCACGAGGATCCCCAGTCCACTGCCGATGGCAGCGGTGAGACCGAGGGCGATGCACCCTTTCGCGATGGAGATAAACAGAATGGGGGCAAAGAGCGATGGTGTGTAACCCTGTCGTTGCAAAGTTTCTGTCACGAGCGGCGCCGCGACTACCAAGGATGTGATCGCCACCGCGAGAGATGCTCCCACCGCCACCACGACCTTCGCCAGGATTAAGCGACCTCGACTCGGCACCGCAGCCAACGCCGGGCGAATGTTCCCTGTCGAAAAATCAGACGTCATGATCACGGCACCAACGCCAGCGATCAGGAAGTGGCTCAGCGCAAGCCCTGCTGTTATGGACCAGTACGTCTGGTCGAACGTGACCAACTCGAGATCTCCCGGCACCATGGGAGCAGGAAAGTGTTCCTCTGGTGTGGATGCCGCCGCCCATCGGTACGCCAACCAGACATTGACAACCCAACTGAGTGCGAGCAGCCAGCGCACTGCCGGCATCGTCAAAGCCTTGAGCGCTTCTGAGCGAAGTACGCCGCCGAAAGTCGCTCCGGGCAGGCGCCTTCGCGCGTGCCGCCGGGATGGATGGGCCCATCGCGTGCCCCCAGAAGCAATCACCCGATGCACGCGTCGCCGCAAAAACACTAAGAGCGAGACACCAAGCAAGATAACCGCCACAATAACGAGCGCGATCAGACCTTCCCCCGGGGAAAGAGTGGATGTCACAGTTCCGTCGAGCGCGATGGCTTGCGCTGGCGGGTGGGTCGTCAACGCCTGCAGCGCGGCGGCCGGAAGCCACCCCGCCACTCGCAGCCCAACATCACCGGCCACAACCATCAGCAATCTCGGCAGCAGGAACACAACGCCAAGAACAATCAGTACCGCCGTAACGGCTGTGCGCACCAGCGCAGCAGCCGAGATCCCCACAATGGTAAACAATGCACCGCCACCAGCAACACTGAGAATGACGACGACAGTGTCCCCCCACGGTGCCGTCAAATACCCTCGTGATTCGAGCGTCACTGCTGCGATCCAGGCGGCCGCAGACGATCCGACCACTGTGATCACGCCGGCAAGCGCCGTGGCAGGGATCGCTTTAGCCAGCAGCAAGAGAGAACGGCGAGGCACCGCCGTCAGAGAGCCGGCGAGGACATCATCCGTGTATTCCGAGCTCATCGAAATGATCCCCAGAATTGCGGCAAAGAATGCCACCGGAAGCGCACCCAAAGCTATCGATTCGAACAGTATCGGTGCGGCATCCCGTGCTGGCGCGGAGTCGGTGAATAGCGGAACCGGGAGAACCCGGATCACTGCCAAAACGACGGGCACAAGAAACATGAAGAGCACAACGACACGGGGTGCTCGTAGAGACCACAACTTCAGAGCTTCAGACCGCACCAGAGCCGACGCACCCCAACGAGGCCCCGCTATTTCTGATGCGCGGGCCACCGTGTCGACGCTCACTTTCACGCGCCCTGCCGGTATTCGACGCTGGAGTCAGTGAGCCGCCGATACGTGTCTTCCAGCGACTCGACCTGAGTGCGAAGTTCTGAGAGCGGGATGCTGAGCTGCGCAGCGTGTCGCCCCACGTCATCAGCAGAGGCGCCCTGAATCGTGAGGGTGTCATCGTCGCGCTCAACGAGCGCCCCGAGCGCGATGAGCGGAGCGATGAGATCACTTGCCCGCGAGCTGCGAACGAGCACCCGTTCTGCACCCTGGAGTCGGGCGAGCTCCGACAGTTTCGTGTCAGCGAGCACCTTTCCGCGGCCCACAATAACGACGTGATCGGCGGTGAGCGCGACCTCGCTAATGAGGTGAGACGAGAGCAACACGGTGCGACCCTCAGCCGCGAAGTTTCGAACGAGTTCTCGAAACCACATCACGCCGTCGGGGTCCAAGCCGTTCACGGGTTCATCAAACACAAAGACTTCAGGGTTGCCCAGCATCGACGCCGCAATGCCGAGCCGTTGCCGCATTCCAAGCGAGTATCCGCCAACCCGTCGCGAGGCAACCCCACTGAGCCCGACTTCTTCGAGCACAAACTCAACGCGTTCACTCGAGATCGCATGGGTGAGAGCAAGCGCGCGCAGGTGGTCGAATCCTGAGCGCCCCGGATGAGCGTTGCGAGCATCCAGCAATGCACCAACGTGAAAAAGCGGATTTTTGATTCGCCGATAGGGTTGGCCGTCTACAAGAGCTTCGCCCGAACTCGCCGTCTCGAGCCCGAGCAGAATGCGCATCGTTGTCGTCTTGCCGGAGCCATTCGGTCCTAGGAAGCCGGTGACGCGTCCTGGCTCCGCGGTGAAGCTCAGGTCATCGAGAGCACGCTTGGCGCCGAAACTCTTTGAGAGGCGACGAATCTCAATCAAACGAACTCCTCTGTGGGGCCGGGGATCAATCAACCGCTGATCGAAGCAATCCTCACGCTACCGGACGGAGCAAAAGAAGACACCTAGCTCTTCGCGGTATGAACACAAATCGCAATCTGAACACGGTTGTCGACAGCGAGCTTGTCGAGAATTCGTGCAATGTGCGTTTTCACGGTGGAGACACTGAGATAGAAGTTCTCGGCAATTTCAGCGTTCGAGAGACCCTGAGCTATCGCCGCTGCCATCTCGTTTTCGCGTGGCGTTAGCCGCTCTAGCTTGCGGGCTGCAGCAGCCCGCCGCTCGGTATCGGCGGGCGTGCCGACTGCGGCCACTAGCTGCTTAGTGACTGACGGCGAGAGCATAATTCGCCCTGAAGCAACCTGAACCACGGCATCTACAAGTTCTGCAGGGCGCGTGTCTTTGAGGAGAAAGCCGCTAGCGCCTCGACGCAGAGCACTGAGAACGAACGCGTCCGTATCGAAGGTCGTGAGGACGATGATTTTAAGTTCCGGATGCTCGGCAAGCAGGTGCTCGGTGGCAGCAAGTCCATCCATCACTGGCATCCGAATGTCCATCAGCACAACGTCAGGGCTGACCTTTCGAACAGCGGCGATCGCCTCGTGTCCGTTGGCCGCTTCTCCAACGACCTCCAGACTGGCTGAGCCTTCGAGGATCATGCGCAGCCCTGCCCGCACGAGAGATTCGTCGTCAACGAGCAGCACCCGGCTCCGAAGCACTATATCTTCCACGGCAACCACGCCTCCACCGTGAAGCTGTCATCGTTGCGCGTTGCAACTACTTTGCCTCCCGCTAACCGCACGCGCTCTTCGAGCCCGGCTAGGCCGAGCCCCGAAGGCGGCACCGCCGGCAGGGCGTCCGACACGGTGCTCGCCAAAGAATTCTTCACGCGAAGAGTGACGCGTTCGCCCCGCGTGCCGCCAATTCGAACGCCGATGGGCTGATTAGTGGCGTGTTTGCGTGCATTCGTCAGGCTCTCCTGAAGCAATCGATACAGATGCCGGCTGAGTGATTCGGGGAGCAGCGCTAGGTCACGTTTCGTGGCGTGATCGATTTCGAAGTCAATACTGCTTCCTGCGTCGATGCACTCCGCGAGGAGCTCATCAACATTCGCCAGCGTTGGCTGGGGGCGCACTGAGCCAGGAGTCGTGGCGCTCCCGCCATCCTGAAGCACCCCCAAAACTTCGCGGAGCTCCGTCAACGCGAGATGAGCATTCGAACGCACCACGCCAGCAGCTGCCGATACCTGCTCCGCCGAAAGATCGGTTCGATACTCTAAAGCTCCCGCTTGCACTGCAACGAGCGACAGACGGTGCGCCAGCACATCGTGCATCTCGCGAGCGATACTAGCGCGCTCATTCGCCCGGGCCTCCGAAAGATTTGCCTGCAGTTCGCGTTCAGCGCTCGCTGCCTTCTCAAGAGTTGCTGCCCAGAGCTCCCGGCGCCCACCGATGTACATTCCCGTCACGATTAGTACCCCGGTGACCACAAGCGTGAAAGCGAGCAGCTGCCACAGCGGGAGGGGATCGGCCGGCGGCACAGTGACTTCGGCTAAGACCGAAGCGCCGATGAAGAGCAGAGAAATAGGGGCCATTTCTCTCCATCTGCGTCGCGTCGCGAGCGAAATCACCCCCAGCAACGCCGCGCCGGAAGCCAACACTGAGACGGCGGAAATAAGCACAATCACGCCAACGACGACCACTGGAGCCCGCCGACGAAACGGGTACAGCTGAAATGCCGCGATACCGAGAATCACGTCGATTCCCATTCGCGGGACAAACCACGGCGGCTCCGCATCACCAGCATCCACGAGGTCAAGAATCTGGCTATACACCACGAGAAAACTGACGAATCCAATGGAGAAGACCACGACAAGTCGCCACACAAGCCCGCCGAAGTTTCCGCTTCGGGAGCTGTGTATACGCGGGGAGATTTCGGAAGCCACCGGCCAATGCTAACGCCGTCGTTCCATCTGAAGATCGATCTAAAGGACGACATCCGCCTAGTTCGGTTGGCCAAGCATGCTTACCCTTCAGGGCAATGGTGCTTACCCCGCTCATCGGGCAGTCTGTGGAGCGTGATTCTTTCTAGTTCTTCAGCGGACACCCCTACCCCCGCCCCTCGGCAGACGGCAAGCTACGCTTTCCATCGCCTCAACCGCGCCTCGCCGAACTACCGCTGGTGGCGACCGTTCCTTGTCGGCCTTGTTGCCAGCGGAATCTATCTAGCTCTCTTCGTGTCGGCGCTGTTGGCCTTGGTGATTGTGTCGCTAGTGTTCGCGGATGTCGGCGCATGGTTCGACGAAGCAGTCAGCTCGCTAGAGGTGATTGACCTCAATGACCCGGTGACGTTCGCGGCCGTCATGCTCTCGCTCATACTCTTGCTTCCGGTCTTGGTGGTCGCGAATCTTCTCGTGGGTACACGCCCCGCCGGATTGTTGTCATCGGTGACTGGCAGTCTCCGCTGGACTTGGTTCGCGCGCTGCGTTGGCATCGCAGCAATCGTCTGCAGCGGCGGATTACTCGCGAGCTTCGGTATTCTCGCGCTGAGCGGTCAGCCGTTAGTAGTGTCACCCGTCAATCCAAATCTCGCCCTCATGCTCATCCTCATCGTGCTTCTCGTGCCCTTTCAAGCCGCGGCGGAGGAGTACGTCTTTCGTGGCTACCTCATGCAGACTGTTGGCACTTGGCTGAAGCATCCTGCGTTTGCGATCGCGCTCCCGGTGCCGCTATTCATCCTTGGCCATGACTACGAACTCCTGGGCATGATCGACGTCGGAGTCTTCGCCGTCGCCGCCGGATGGCTTTCGTGGCGAACCGGCGGCCTCGAGGCGGCGATTGCGCTGCACATCGTCAACAACGTGCTCATTTTTGCGCTGGGCATGTGGGGGCTCGTCGACGTGAATGCGAGCGACTCGACCATTGTTGGTCTCGCCATCTCGCTGATGACGACGGCGGTATTCGTTGTTGTGGTCGTGCGATCGTCTCACCGCCACTCGATCGCGCGCGCGCGGATCGTCAGCAACTCGCAATAATGGTCACTAGCATCCGCGATCTCGCAGAGCCGTGACATCCGCACCACCAGGGAGGCACCCACGATGGCCAGCACGAGCAACCTCGACTCTCCCAGTGCACACACGGCGGATACCCACGACGTGATTCGGGTGCGGGGCGCTCGTGAGAACAACCTCAGCGATGTAAGTCTCGACATCCCGAAACGCCGCCTCACGGTCTTTACGGGCATCTCGGGATCGGGCAAGAGTTCACTTGTCTTCGGCACGATTGCGGCAGAGTCGCAGCGCATGATCAACGAAACCTACAGCGCGTTTCTGCAGGGCTTTATGCCGTCGCTGGCCCGCCCCGACGTCGATGTTCTCGAGGGACTCACGACCGCAATCATCGTCGACCAAGAGCGCATGGGGTCTAACGCCCGTTCGACCGTCGGCACCGCCACCGACGCCAACGCGATGCTCCGTATCGTCTTCAGCCGCCTTGGCCAGCCCCACGTCGGCTCGCCGCAAGCCTTCTCATTCAACGTGGCATCCATTTCGGGCGCAGGCGCAGTCACTTTCGAGAAGGCCGGCGTCACTACCAAGGAACGGCGCGAATTCAGCATCACCGGCGGCATGTGCTCCACGTGCGAAGGCCGCGGCACCGTGAATGACATCGATCTCACGCAGCTCTATGACGACAGCAAGTCGCTCGCCGAAGGCGCGCTAACCATCCCGAACTACACCGCCGACGGCTGGATGGTGCGCATCTTTACCGAGTCAGGCTTCCTCGACCCCGACAAGCCCATCAAGAACTACACCAAGACCGAGTTGCATGACTTTCTCTACAAAGAGCCAGTCAAGGTAAAGATGCAGTCGATCAACATGACTTACGAAGGGCTGATCCCCAAGATTCAGAAGTCGATGCTGTCGAAAGACCGTGAAGCAATGCAGCCGCACATTCGCGCTTTCGTCGATCGGGCCGTCACGTTCACGGCCTGCGCCGATTGCGGTGGCACCCGCCTCAACGATGGCGCACGAGCATCCAAGATCGCCGGCATCAACATCGCGGAAGCCTGCACCATGCAGATTAGTGACCTCGCCGAGTGGGTGCGCGGCCTCAAAGAACCGTCCGTCGCTCCGCTGCTTGATGCGCTGCAGCAGACGCTCGATTCCTTCGTTGAGATCGGCCTCGGGTATTTGTCCCTCGATCGCCCGGCCGGAACCCTCTCGGGCGGTGAAGCCCAGCGCACCAAAATGATCCGCCACCTCAGTTCGTCACTCACCGACATCACGTATGTCTTCGATGAGCCGACGATTGGGCTCCACCCGCACGATATTCAGCGGATGAACGAACTCCTGTTTCGCCTGCGCGACAAGGGCAACACGGTTCTCGTCGTTGAGCACAAGCCCGAAACTATTTCGATTGCCGATCACATTGTCGATTTGGGGCCGGCTGCGGGCACCGAAGGTGGCCAAATCTGCTTCGAAGGCAGCTTCGAGGAGCTACGCCAGAGTGACACCGTCACGGGACACCACATCGACGACCGGGTCTCGGTCAAAGACGAGGTGCGCTCCCCCACCGCCGTGATGGAAGTTCGGGGCGCCGACACCCACAATCTCAAGAATGTGGATGTCGACATCCCGCTGGGCACTCTGGTGGTCGTGACGGGAGTGGCCGGGTCTGGCAAGAGTTCGCTCATCCACGGATCTGTGGTGCCCCGAGACGGCGTTGTGTCCGTCGATCAGGCGGCAATTAAGGGTTCACGCCGCAGCAACCCCGCGACGTACACCGGGCTGCTCGAGCCGATTCGCAAGGCATTCGCTAAGGCCAACGGCGTCAAACCAGCCCTCTTCAGCGCTAACTCCGAAGGTGCCTGCCCCAACTGCAACGGGGCGGGCGTTATTTACACCGACCTTGGGGTCATGGCGACTGTCGCTACCCCGTGTGAGGTCTGCGAAGGCAAGCGTTTCATGGCCTCGGTGCTCGAGTACAAGCTCGGTGGGCGCGACATCAGCGAGGTGCTCGGGATGTCCGTGGCCGAGGCCGAAACCTTCTTCGGCGAAGGCGAGGCGCGCACTCCCGCGGCCCACGCCATCCTCGATCGACTCGTCGATGTCGGGCTCGGCTACTTGCGTCTTGGGCAGCCGCTGCCCACGCTCTCGGGTGGGGAACGTCAACGCCTCAAGCTCGCCACCCAAATGGCAGACAAGGGTGACATCTACGTTCTGGATGAACCGACCACGGGTCTGCACCTAGCCGACGTCGAGCGCCTCCTCGGACTCCTCGATCGCCTTGTGGATTCGGGAAAGTCCGTGATCGTCGTCGAACACCATCAGGCAGTCATGGCTCACGCTGACTGGATCATCGATCTCGGTCCGGGCGCCGGTCACGGCGGTGGCTCGATCGTCTTTGAGGGCACGCCAGCCGATCTCGTCGCGGCTCAGTCGACGCTCACTGGCCAGCACTTGGCCGCCTACGTAGCTCGGCTCTCCTGACGAGTAGCCGCTCGTCGAAATCTCTACCAGCTATAGATTCGCGGAATGATCACGTGCCGTGCAGCTTGATCAGGCCCAGGGAAGACGACCATCACAGCCAAGTGGTCGGGGTCTCGACCTTCGACAACGTCGAAACCGTCGAGATGTTCTCGACGCACATGGCGTGACTGGCGTCTGAGGACTTCCTCGCAGCGCTGCAACTCCTCCACGCTGTCTGCGCTCCAAATGAGGTACTGCAAACCAACAGCACCCGAGACTCGACTCGGGTGAGCGTGCTTACCGCGCAGATAGAGCTCATAACCTTCCCCGCAGACGAGGAGCGCTGCGGATTCGTCCCGCACAGAGCAGGTAAGCCCAAGAAGGTCACAATAGAACGCAATTGATCTGTCGAGGTCGGACACGAACATGACTGCAGATGAGAGACGCACAATAACTCCTCGCTGAACGCATGCGACCCCTACCAATTAGCGAGCCCGCGCCGACGCTCACAACAAACGCCAATTCGCTTGTCATAGTCAACGCTACGCTCACCCCGCGCCAAGAGGGAGATTCTTCACTGTTTATTCAGGAACATGGCTCGATTCCTAAGACTCGCTAGCTAGTCACAGAAGTTCCATAGAACTTTCATAGCAATCGTCGCGACGATGGCTCTCACAACGATCAGGAGAGACCATGAGACGACATGTGATGACCGCGGCAGCAACCAGTGTGCTGCTGTTAGCTCTAGCCGGATGCACGGCCGCCGAGACCACACCGACCGAAACCAGCACCCCAACGGCCGACGCAACGGAAACCACCACAACGGCGACGTATGCGGCATCCAATGGCGATTGCGACGCCATGGCGGCAACTCTGCGCGATGTCGAGAGCGCGAACCCCGACCTAGTCGACCCCGAGTTATCGGCTGTCTGCGACGGGGACATCCTCACAATCTCGAGCAACAGCATCCCGGACTACGTGTACATCGCCACCACACCCGGTTCGCCCAAGGTCTCAGAAGTCACGATGAATATCCCCGTCATCCCTACAGTGGCGGATGAACCCACCGCTGTTCCCCTTCTCGGCGCCCTGGGCGTCGCCGTTAACGGTGTACCGATCTACGGTCCAACGGAGGGAACTGGCGGTGACGTGCAGTCACTTGCCGGCGCGCTCTCTGAGTGTGGGAGCCACAGCGGTCCCACGGACTTTCATCTGCACTGGTTCGGTTATGCCGACGGCGTCGATTGTCTGTACGACGCGGATGAGGTCGCGGCCGGCGAGTCGCTCGTAGTTGGCTGGGCTGCTGACGGCTACCCGATCATGTCTGGAGTTGTGTGCTCGGATGATGCGTGCAGCGAGACTGTCCAGCTCACAAGCAGTTGGCAACTCACCGACGAATCGCTCTTCGCTACTGACACGTGGGCTGCGCACAGCTACGTCGCCGGCTCGGGAGATCTCGACGAATGCAACGGTCGCATCGACAGCGATGGTCAATACCGTTATTACTCCACAACCACCTTCCCGTACTTCGTGGGGTGTTACTACGGTGACGTCGCCGACGACGCCCTTGGCGGCAATAACGCCGCGAACCCGGGTGGCGGAGCGGGCGGAATGCCCGGAGCAGGCGGCTAGCGATGCCAGGTTCCTCTCGCCAACGTGACAGCGCGCCCAACGTAGCCCGCCGCAGTTTTCTCACTTTCAGCGCACTCGCGGTGGCGGGAACGGCGCTCGCCGCCTGCACCACAACAGACGCGGACGTTTACGCTGAAACGACGGAGACGCCCAACGACACCGACAGCGGATTCTTCACTGATATGGCGCTTCACCACGAGCAAGCACTCGCGATGTGCCAACGGGTTATTGGCCGTGACAACGGAGACTCTGTGCAGTCGTTGGCCGCCGACATCCTGCAGAACCAGTCTTTTGAGCGTGGTGTGATGCAGACCTGGCTCACTGTGTGGGGCGAGAGCACGGCCCCGCCCGAAATGGTGATGGGCTGGATGGGCATGGAGGTGCCAGTCGCAGAGATGATGGGCCTCGCGACCGACGACCAAATGAGCGCTCTGGCCATGGCTACCGGCATCGCGCAGGGGCGGCTCTTTCTCACTCTCATGCGCGCGCACCATGTTGGCGGCGTGCACATGGCAGAAATGGCAAGCGAGAATGCCGCTATCGCGACAGTGCGTGCGACTGCGGAACGAATGGCCACCATCCAGAACTATGAAATCGGGATCATCGACCAGTTGGTCTCGACGACGTACGCCTAGCGCACGTACGCTGCCTCGACGCGACACAATCGATCTCGGCTTCATGTACTCGCGTGGCGTGAGTGACCCCGATGGGCGCCGACTCGATTTCGTCTGGATGAACATGTCTGACGTCCCCGAATAGAAACCCGAGTGGCGCGCGCTTCTGGCGGTCCCGCGTCGCACCGGGCCGGCCCAGAGTAGCTAATCTGGGTAGATGAATGCGTGCCCCTGCCAATCGTCCGAAATATACGACGATTGCTGTGGCCGATTCCATCGCGGCGAGGCGTTAGCCCCCACCGCAGAACGCCTGATGCGCTCGCGCTACAGCGCCTATTCGATCGGTGACATCGCCTACTTGCTGAAGACATGGCATCCCTCTACCCGACCAGCAGCGCTCGAACTCGATTCGGATGTTCGCTGGTACCGTCTCGACATCGTCTCGCGCACGGGCGGCAGCATGTTTGACACAGCGGGAACGGTGGAATTTCGAGCCCACTATCGCAGCGAGGGCGGCGCAGACCAGCAACACGAAAACAGCAGATTTGTGCGTGACAACGGCGCGTGGCTATACGTTGATGCCGTCTAAGTAGAGAAAACCAAGGAGAACCGGTGGATTACATACTCTCGATTGATCAGGGAACCACAAGCACCCGCGCGATCATCTTCGATCACGATGGCAAGCCGGTCACGTCAGGCCAACTCGAACACGACCAAATCTTCCCCAAGGCCGGTTGGGTCGAGCACGACCCCGCCGAGATTTGGAGCAACACACGTGAAGTCATCGGACAGGCGCTCTCCAAAGCGAACGTGACCCGCCACAGCATCGCCGCCGTGGGCATCACGAACCAGCGTGAAACTGCCATCATCTGGGATCGAGCAACCGGCGAGCCTGTCTACAACGCCATCGTGTGGCAAGACACCCGAACTCAGGCCATCATCGACCGCATCGCTGACGGCAATACAGAAAAATTCAAGAAGATCACCGGGCTCCCCCTCGCCACGTACTTTTCGGCATCTAAAATTGTGTGGATGCTCGACAACGTCGACGGAGTTCGCGAGCGTGCCGAGGCTGGCGAACTTGCCTTCGGAACCCCCGACACGTGGGTGCTGTGGAATCTCACGGGCGGCCCAGACGGCGGAGTGCACGCCACCGATGTCACCAACGCGAGCCGCACGCTGCTCATGGACCTCGAAACGCGCACGTGGAGCGAGGAGATTCTCTCTGAACTTAACATTCCTGCGTCACTCTTGCCCGACATCCGCAGCTCGTCCGAGGTCTACGGCACCGTTTCGACATCGAGCCTCCTGCGCGAGGTACCGGTCGCGGGAATTCTCGGTGACCAGCAAGCGGCAACTTTCGGTCAGGCTGCATTCGAGGCCGGTGAATCGAAGAATACCTACGGCACAGGAAACTTCTTGCTGACGAACACGGGCACCGAGATCGTGCACTCCGAAAACGGTCTCATCACGACCCTCGCCTATCAACTTGGTGATGATGCGCCCCGCTACGCCATCGAAGGTTCCATTGCCGTGACCGGTTCGCTCATTCAATGGTTGCGCGACAACCTCGGCATAATTTCTCGCTCCGAGGAAGTCGAAACACTTGCCGCCTCGGTCGACGACAATGGTGGCGTCTACTTTGTGCCCGCATTTTCGGGTCTTTTCGCGCCCCACTGGCGTCCGGATGCTCGGGGAGCCATTCTCGGGCTCACTCGTTTCGCGAATAAGGGTCACATTGCTCGCGCGGCGCTCGAAGCAACGGCGTTCCAGACCAGTGACGTAATCGAAGCCGCCAATGCTGATGCCGATGTCGCGATGACGGAACTGCGAGTGGACGGCGGCATGGTCGCCAATTCCGCGCTCATGCAATTTCAGGCGGACATCCTCAACATGCCCGTCGTGCGACCCGAAGTTGCTGAGACGACAGCTCTCGGTGCTGCCTACGCTGCCGGTCTCGCCGTGGACTACTGGAGTGGCCTCGACGAATTGCGCGATCGCTGGAGTGAGGGCCAGCGGTGGGAACCGCAGATGGACGACGCCGAGCGTGAGCGGCTTATCCGCAACTGGAAAAAGGCCATCACGAAGACTCTTGATTGGGTCGATGAAGACACCGACTAGGCGCTTCTAGCGGTTGGTGGCAGCAACCCACTCGTCAAGTTTCGCGCTCGCGCGCCCTGAATCAACGAGATCTTCAGCACGATCAAGCTGTTCGCGGAGCCGTTGCACGAGAGGGCGGCGGCTTTGGTCAGCGTCTTTGGCGAGTTCAAATGAGGCGAGACCCGCGGCGGCGTTCAGAAGCACGACATCACGTGCTGGCGACTTCTCGCCAGCGAGAATCGAGCGAATAACCTGAGCGTTGTACTGGGGATCCTTGCCCAGTAGCGCTTCGATTGGTGCGCGCGGGATGCCAAGCTCAAGCGGATCAAGGTCGTGTTCGGTCACGAAACCTCGCGATACTTCCCATACGTGGCTGTGGCCTGTGGTCGTCAGTTTGTCGATGCCGTCATCACCGCGGTAGACGAGTGCGGTCGCGCCACGAGTCTGAAACACGCCGACAAGAAGACTGACCCGCTCCCGGCTACCAACGCCGACCGCTGATGCTTGCGGCCGGGCGGGGTTGCAGAGAGGACCCAAAATGTTGAAGAGCGTGGGGATGGCCAGCTCGCGCCGGGTCGGTCCGGCGTGGGCAAAGCCAGGATGAAACAGCGCCGCGTACACAAAGGTGATGCCCACTTCTTTCAAGACTTCAGCAACGCGTTCAGGCGTGAGATCAAGATTCACTCCGAGAGCGCTCAGAACATCGGATGCCCCGCTCTTGCTGCTCGCGGCCCGGTTTCCGTGCTTGATGACCGGCACATCCCCGGCCGCCGCAATAATCGACGCCACCGAAGAGATATTGAGGACAGCACCGTAAGGATCACCACCGGTTCCCACGATGTCGAGGGCCATAGGATCAACCGGCAACGGAATCGCAGCCGCCAGCGCAGCATCGCGAAATCCCACGATTTCATCGACAGTTTCGCCCTTAATGCGAAGAGCGATCAGCATTGCCGCTAGCTGAGCAGATGTCGCCTCGCCACTCATTACCGACTTCATTGCCCACTCGGCCTGACTGATCGATAAATCGTTCCCAGAGACGAGTGAAGTGAGGATTTCGGGCCAAGTTGCAGTGAACGACATAAATGAAATCCTACCGATGGTGCGCGACTGGCCGGAGATTGAAAAACGAAGCCTGAGATATCCGCCATAATAGACAAGTGACCACAGCTGCCCTCAATCGCTCGCTCGGAGCCCAGTCTGTCCAACGACCGAACATTGTTGCGGTCGGTACCATCGTCTGGCTCGGAAGCGAGGTGATGTTCTTCGCCGGCCTCTTCGCTATCTACTTCACTCTGAAGTCGACCTCACCGGGTTTGTGGGCCGAGCAGACCGAAAAGCTTAACGTTCCGTTTGCGACCACGATCACGATCATCCTCGTGCTGTCGTCGGTCACGTGCCAGTTCGGAGTGTTCGCCGCAGAGCGTATGCAAGTGCACCGCACTGGCAAGCTCTTCGACATGCGCAAGTGGGGCATGACCGAATGGTTCTTCCTCACCTACTCGATGGGCGCTGTCTTCGTAACCGGGCAGGTGTTCGAATACGCGACACTCGTGTCTGAGCACGTCAGCATGTCGAGCGATTCCTACGGTTCAGCGTTCTACATCACCACTGGATTCCACGGACTTCACGTCGCCGGCGGCCTCATCGCCTTCCTGCTCGTGCTTGGACGCGGATTCGCTGTCAAGAAGTTCGGCCACAAAGAGGCAACGACCGCAATCGTTGTTTCGTACTACTGGCACTTCGTCGACGTAGTGTGGATCGGTCTCTTCCTCATCATCTACGTGCTCAAATGAGAAACGGAAATAAAGCAATGGCCTCATCGGCAGTCCGCGCGTCTCGCAAGTCACGACTTGGCGGTCGACGCCACCCTCTTGCGACCGTAGCCCTGTTACTCGTCGGTCTCGTCGGAACGGGTGGCGCATACGCGCTCTTCACCGCTAGCGCTACCGCCGAAACGAGCGCCTCAGCTGAAGCACTCGTTGAAGAAGGTGGAAAGCTCTTCGCGGCAAACTGTGCCACCTGCCACGGGCTGAACCTTGAAGGAAGCACGCAGGGCCCAACACTCGTTGGTGTCGGCGCGGCCTCGACTGACTTCCAAGTCGGCACGGGTCGGATGCCTCTAGCGATTACAGGCCCTCAGGCAGAACAGAAGCCAGTGCAGTTCACCGATGAGCAGATCCACGCGCTTTCGGTGTTCGTAGCCGCGCAGGGACCTGGTCCCGCAATCCCCGCTGACATGTACCTCACGGGCAACGACGACGTTTCTAACGGAGCGGAGCTATTCCGCATCAACTGCGCTATGTGTCACAACGTTGCCGGTGCTGGTGGAGCGCTCACCGAAGGAAAGTACGCCCCGTCGCTTGACGGTGTTAGCGCCAAGCACGCCTACGAGGCGATGCTGACTGGCCCCCAAAACATGCCGGTATTCAACGACACCAACCTCACGCCCGAGGAAAAGGCCGACGTCATCACGTACCTCAAGTACCTCGATGAGACGCCATCCGTTGGCGGGTTCACACTCGGTTCGCTCGGCCCGGTATCTGAGGGTCTGTTCATCTGGATCTTCGGCCTCGGCGCGATCGTGGCAATCACGATCTGGCTCACGGCTAAATCAAACTAGTTAGCGACCGCTTCACAGCGGACGGTTGAAGGGATAAGAATGGCAGACGACCACGGCGATACCGCCGGCAGCATGGCTGCGGGTAAGGACGTCGCGCAGCACAGCGCTCCTGCACACGATGCAGGCACCGCTGTCGTCGCAACCGACGAAGTACCCAACCCGGGGTTTCCTCCGTACCGCCCACGCGTAACGGATCTCGACCCCAAGGTTGACAAGCAACAGGAACGTCACGTTTCTGCATTCTTCTTTGTTTCGATTATTGGAAGCGTGCTCGCGATTGTCGCGTACTTCGTTTTCCCCATCGAGCCTGGCAACATGCAATCGGTGCGCAACAACACGATGTTCTTGGGTTTCGGTATCACTCTCGGCCTGCTCGGCATCGGAATCGGTGCCGTCCATTGGGCGAAGGCTCTGATGGAGGGCCACGACCTCGTAGAGCAGCGTCACAGTACTCGCGGTACAGAAGAAACACGCGCCAGAGCGATCGAGATATTCACTCTCGGCAACAAGGAATCCGGATTCGGGCGTCGCACACTGCTGCGCAACACTCTGATCGGTGCTCTCGTTGTTACGCCGTTGCCTGCCATCGTTCTCTTCCGCGACCTTGCGCCAGCTGACGATCCCGTCGCGCTTCTCAAGCACACGTTCTGGGAAGAGGGCATGCGGCTCACGCGTGACCCCAGCGGAACCCCGATCAAGGCGTCAGACCTCACCCTGGGATCTGCTTTCCAGGTGATCCCGGAGGGCATCAATGACTCCGAGCACCGCATTGAAGAGAAGGCAAAAGCTGCTGTACTCCTCGTGCGCCTTAAGCCGGAAGAGCTGGAAATATCCGAAGGTCGTGAAGACTGGAACTACGACGGCATCGTCGCGTATTCGAAGATCTGCACGCACGTCGGATGCCCCGTTGCACTCTACGAACAACAGACTCACCACTTGCTGTGCCCGTGCCACCAGTCACAGTTCGACATCAAGCGCGAAGCCGCCGTTATTTTCGGCCCGGCGAAGCGTCCACTTCCACAATTGCCGATCACGGTTGATTCAGAGGGTTACCTCATCGCACAGAGCGATTTCCGTGAGCCGATCGGACCGAGCTTCTGGGAGCGCAAGCTATGACAACCACACCAACCCAGGACGCACAGCCGAAGACACGCGGACAGCGTTTCACCGGAGCTGCAGCGAACTACATTGACGAGCGCACCAGCATTTCGGGCCTCGTCAAAGAGGTAGGTCGCAAGATCTTCCCCGACCACTGGTCGTTCATGCTCGGCGAGGTCGCGCTCTACAGCTTCATCGTCATCCTGCTTTCGGGAACGTTCTTGACGTTCTTCTTCGAAGCATCGATGGTCGAAGTTCACTACGACGGTTCCTACGCCCCGCTTAAGGGCATCGCAATGTCGACGGCAATGGCGTCGACGCTCGACATCTCGTTTGACATCCGCGGCGGCCTGCTTATGCGCCAGGTGCACCACTGGGCTGCGCTGCTCTTCGTTGCAGCCATTGGTCTTCACATGCTTCGGGTGTACTTCACTGGTGCATTCCGTAAGCCCCGTGAAATCAACTGGTTCATCGGCTTCGTTTTGTTCATCCTCGCGATGGCAGAAGGCTTTACCGGCTACTCGCTCCCCGACGACCTGCTTTCCGGTAACGGTCTGCGCATCATCGACGGAATGGTCAAGGGAATCCCGGTCATCGGAACGTGGATTTCGTATCTGCTGTTCGGCGGAGAGTTCCCGGGCATCGACATCGTCAGCCGCCTGTATATCCTGCACATCATGCTGCTGCCGGCGATCATTATCGCGGCCCTCGGTGTTCACATGCTGCTGCTCGTGATTAACAAGCACACCCAGTTCGCTGGTCCTGGGCGAACCAACGATAATGTTGTCGGCTCGCCAGTTATGCCTGGCTTTGCTGCGAAGGCCGGTGGATTCTTCTTCATCGTCTTCGGTGTCATCACGTTGATCGCATCGACATTCTCGATCAACCCAGTCTGGGTCTACGGCCCTTACGACCCCTCCCCTGTTTCTGCAGGTACTCAGCCTGACTGGTATATCGGATTCGCTGACGGCGCCCTCCGACTTGTGCCACCAGGGTGGGAAACGGAATGGTTCGGGTTCACGTGGTCGTTCTACATCATTGTTCCGTTGGTGATTCTGGGACTGTTCATCGCCATCGTGGCCTTCTACCCCTTCATTGAGGCGTGGATCACCGGCGACAAGCGCGAGCACCACATTGCCGACCGTCCTCGCAACGCTCCGACCCGCACCGCAATTGGTGCAGCTGGAGTTACCTTCTACGCAGTCCTGTGGGCAGCCGCGAGCTCGGACTTGATCGCTACGCACTTCAAGTTGTCTATTGAGGGCGTGATCCATTCCTGCCAAGCCCTGCTCATCTTTGGAACGATAGGTGCGTACTTCTTGACCAAGCGCATTTGCCTTGGACTCCAGAAGAAGGACCGCGAGATTGCCCTTCACGGATATGAGTCCGGCCGAATCGTGCGACTGCCGCACGGCGAATACATCGAAGTCCACGAGCAGCTCGACGAGTACGAGCGCTGGGAATTGGTGAACTACACCGATTACAAGCCGCTCATGATCCGTCCGAACGCTGAGGGCAAGATCACCGGTGGACAGCGCTTGCGAGCTTCCGTCTCACGGTGGTTCTTCGAAGACCGTATCGAGCCGGTGTCTCAGCGCGAGATCGAAGAATCGAAGGACGGGCATCACTAGCTCATCTTCGTAGTAATTGCCGGTAGGCCCTGATGGACGTTGTCTGTCAGGGCCTATCGTCGTTTAACAGTGGCGAGCGAAACGGTCTCCAGGATCGTGAGGCACGCTCGCGGCGCCGAACATAATCAGGAGGCAACCAGCACGGTGTCACCGAACCCCGCACGAGCTCAACGACAGAGCATCGACCTTCAAAAGCCACACGAGCGCACGATCGTGCCCAGCTCACCGGGTCACATCTACGCCCCGCACGGATCAGTAAACCGGCTGCTCGATGAAACGCAGGGCCCGTGGCCCTGCACCAAGGCCACGCTGAGCGAGGGCGTGGCGTTTCGCTGCAGCTCTCTCAGACGCCGCCGGGCAACACCAGCACGGAACATGGCGGCCGCGAGATCTATTGTTTAGATCCGGCCAGGCGCGGGCGTGAAATTACTACCCGCTCACGCTTCTGACGAGCAGGCAGCGCGCTGAGTAGCGCAGGGAGACTCTACTCAAAAACTCGCTTGAGGAAGTCCGCTGTCGAGCGGTAACCGATTCGCTCAAAAAAATCCGCCGAGCCACGACTGGGAACTGTGAGCTGACGCACGCCGCGCTCGAGACATACTGTCTCAACGGCTTCCACGAGGCGCGTGCCGATGCCGGAGCTTTGCACCGTACCGTCGACCACGAGCTCCTGCAGTTGCGCCGAACATCCGTTGGTGTGCAGCAGATGGGCAATTGTTGCGAAGGCGTAGCCGACTACACCAACGTCAGATTGTTCCGCGACCAACATAAGGGTGGTCGCCTTGTCATCGACGGCGTGTTCGAAACTAGCGTCGAACGCACCACGGTCTGGCGCATACTCAGTGCCGAGCTGTTTGAGGAGCTCAAAGACTGAGTTCGCATCAGCAGAGGTTGCCGGGCGAATCTGCACAGAATTAATGTGCGAAGTATCCGCGGTAGTACTCATACGTCCACCCTACGAGGCTAACAATCAGTAGTCCGAGGCCTATAAATGCGATCCACGCACCGATCGCGACACCCAGAAAGACGAGTGACGCGGCGGCGGCGAGAACAATGGGCCACCAGCTCCAGGGGCTGAAGTGCCCCTGCTCAGCATCACCATCTTCGATGTTTGCGTCAGCCCGGTCCTCGGCGAGTTCAGCGCCTTGCGAGCTGTGAACCTTGGAAAGGTAGAACGCAATCAGTGCCCAGAGTAGGCCGCTGAGTAGCAGAGCAATCGTGCCCGCCCACTCGACCCGCTGATGCGCCTGATCCAGAAGTGACCAGCCCGTGTAGAGCCCGGAGAGGATGATGAAGAATACGGTCAGTACCCAATAGAGCTTGACGTTCGCGTTCATGCGCTACTTCACCTTTTCGTCTGCAAGGTCGTACACCGGTGCCTCAGGGGCATCCTTGCCTGGGCCAATTCCTACCGGAATTCCGGCTTCGGGATGATTCAGATCGAAAGCCGGGGATTCTGAACGAATTCGCGGGATTGACGTGAAGTTGTGACGCGGCGGCGGGCAGCTAGTAGCCCACTCGAGCGAACGCCCGTAACCCCACGGGTCATCGACGGTCACCTTGGGCGCCTTGCGCGCTGTGATGTACACGTTGTACAAGAACGGGATCATCGAGACGGCGAGAATGAAGGCACCGATAGTTGATACCTGGTTCATCCATGTCACGCCATCCTCTTCGAGGTAGGTGCGGTAACGACGAGGGAGGGCAACGACGCCGGCCCAGTGCTGAATAAGGAACGTCGTGTGGAAGCCGATGAACAGCAACCAGAAGTGGATCTTTCCCAGACGCTCGTTGAGCATCTTTCCGGTCCATTTCGGCCACCAGAAGTAGAAGCCACTGAACATTGCAAAGACGACGGTTCCGAAGACTACGTAGTGGAAGTGAGCCACAACGAAGTAAGTGTCCGAAACATGGAAGTCGAGCGGCGGGCTAGCGAGAATGACACCGGTGAGGCCACCGAACGTGAAAGTGACGAGGAAGCCGAGCGCCCACAACATGGGGGTTTCAAAGGTAATTGAGCCTCGCCACAGAGTACCGACCCAGTTGAAGATCTTCACCCCTGTCGGCACCGCGATCAACATTGTCATGAGCGAGAAGAACGGCAAGAGAACCGAACCCGTCACGTACATGTGGTGTGCCCAGACCGTCACTGACAACGCAGCGATCGAAATCGTCGCGTAGATCAGAGTGGTATAGCCGAAGATCGGCTTGCGGCTAAAGACCGGGAACACCTCAGAGACAATTCCGAAGAACGGAAGCGCGATGATGTAGACCTCGGGGTGTCCGAAGAACCAGAACAGGTGTTGCCAAAGAATCACGCCACCATTCGCGGGATCGTATATATGACCACCCGCGACTCGGTCCATGCCGAGACCGAACATGGCTGCAGCAAGCACGGGGAAGGCCATGAGGACCAGCAGCGAAGTCACGAGCGTGTTCCACGTGAAGATCGGCATGCGGAACATTGTCATTCCCGGCGCACGCATCGTGATGATCGTCGTGATGAAGTTCACTGCACCGAGGATCGTACCGAAACCGCTCATTGCGAGACCGAAGACCCACAAGTTTCCGCCGATGCCCGGCGAGAACGTGGTGCTCGACAGTGGTGCATAGGCGAACCAGCCGAACGATGCCGCTCCCTGAGGGGTGAGGAATCCGGCGACGGCAATCAACGAGCCGAAGCTGTAAAGCCAGTATGCGAACGCGTTCAGTCGCGGGAAGGCGACATCTGGTGCGCCGATCTGAAGCGGCATAAGCACGTTGGCGAAGCCGGCGAACAGCGGCGTTGCGAACATAAGAAGCATGATCGTGCCGTGCATCGTAAACAACTGGTTGTACTGCTCACCCGTTGCAACGACCGACAGTCCAGGCTCAAAGAGCTGAGCGCGAATGACCAGAGCCATCACGCCACCAAGAAGGAAGTAGAAGAAGGAGGTGATCAGGTACATGTACCCGATGGTTTTGTGGTCAGTCGAGGTGACCCAATTCACCAAGATATTGCCCTTATGTTCGACGCTCATGAGCCCTATTCCTCGTCGCTGCTGCCGTTGCCGGGCAAGTTTTGATTCACGTTGTAATCGAGTCCGAGTTGACCCTCGTAGCCTGCTGTGCGCTGGCCCTCGATGTAGTCGTCGTACTCAGCCTGCGAGACAACCTTCACGGTGAAGAGCATGAGCGAGTGATACTCGCCACAAAGCTCGGCACATTTACCTTGGAAGGTGCCTTCCTTGGTAGGGATGAAGTACATGTAGTTGCTCTTGCCGGGGATCATGTCCTTCTTGTACAAGAAGTCGACTACCCAGAAGGAATGAATCACGTCACGCGATTCGATCTTGATCTCAACCTTTTTGTCTACCGGAAGGACCAACTGCGGCAATTCATCCACATTGATCGTGCCGTCGGGGTTGAAGTCAGCCTGAACACCCGGGCTGTAGACGTTGTCGTCCACGTAGTTGAAGTCCCAGGCCCAGCGCTTACCAATGACTTCGATGGAAACGTCGGGGTTGACCTCAACCTTTTCGATCGCTGCCTGGTCACGAGCGGTGAACGCAAAGAAGCCGATTACCAGGATCAGTGGCACGACCGTGTAGAAGATCTCGATCGGCATGTTGTAGCGAAGTTGAACCGGAAGTCCGGTCTGGCTACGACGACGACGGTACACAACGGCGGCCCAGATGATGAGGCCCCACGTAATGACACCCACGATCAGAAGAACGATCCACGACGTCACCCACAGTCCGATGATGCTGCTCGTGTGGTTGGTGGTATCGGGACTACCGGGCAAGTAACCCTGAAGCTGATCTTGGGTACACCCGGCCAACACCAGCGTAGTAACCAGAGCGATGGGGATTGCTGCCCATCGATTTCGGCGGTTGGAGCGCACCTGAGACCTCTCGAAGAACACGGACTAATACCTTTCCAGTCTATATGGAGCTAGAGGGGGTAAGGATTACCGGCTCGCCCCACACAAGCGAAAAGGTGCACCAATTAGGCGCACCTTCTCAAAAAATTGCCGCGAAATTAGTTGAAGCTGTCGCCACAGGCGCAGCTACCTTCCGCGTTCGGGTTATCGATAGTGAAGCCCTGCTTCTCGATCGTGTCTTCAAAATCAATGCTCGCACCGTCGAGGTACGGAACACTCATTTTATCGACAACCACCTCGACACCCTCACCGAAATCACGGCTGACATCGCCGTCGAGAGTGCGCTCATCAAAGTAGAGCTGGTAGATGAGTCCCGAGCATCCGCCCGGCTGCACAGCCAAACGCAAACGCAGGTCATCACGACCTTCTTGCGACATGAGGCTACGAACCTTGTTCGATGCAGCCTCCGTGAGCGCGACCCCGTGGGTGGCAGTTTCAACAGCGGATTCAGTCATGCGGCAATTCTACGCCCGACGTTCCAACTTTGCGAGCAGCAACGCCTCAGTGAGGATGGCGCGCTTGAAGACTCCGAGGTGCAATGACTCGTTCGGGCTGTGGGCACGCGACTCGGGGTCTTCTACGCCGGTGACCAAAATTTGTGCCTCGGGGAAGACAGCAACGAGATCGGAAATGAACGGAATCGACCCGCCGATTCCGGTCTCAAGAGGCTCGTTGCCCCACGCCTCGTGCATCGCAGTCTTGACGACCTCAACAGCCCAGCCGCTGGTATCGACCAGGAAAGGGCTGCCGCGATCGACATCCGAGATCTCAAGGTGAGCACCGAAGGGTGCATTGGCCTCAAGGTGAGATTGCAACGCTTCGAACGCGTCATCAGGATCTTGACCTGGAGCGATTCGTGCGCTGAGTTTCACGGTTACGGCTGGCGACAACGTATTGGATGCGTTCATCACAGTCGGAGCATCAATACCCGTGATGGTGATCGCCGGCTTGTCCCAGAGCCGTCCGAGGATGCTGCCAGTTCCGATCGAAGTGACGCCGTCGAGAAGGCCTGCTTCATGTCGCAGCTTTTCTTCGCTGTAGTCAGGAGTCTCGCCATCACGGCTCGTTAGCCCTTCGACAGCGACCGCACCGGATTCGTCGTGCAACGTTGCTAGCAGTCTGATCGTCGCAAGCATGGCATCAGGAACCGCTCCCCCAAACATTCCTGAGTGTGAAGCGTGGGCAAGCGTCGAGACCTTCAGCTTGAACGTGACATTGCCACGCAGGCCAACGGTAAGAGACGGCGTAGCGATATCCCAATTGTCGGAATCCGCGACCACAATGACATCTGCGGCTAATTTTTCCCGATTCTCGGTGATGAAATTAGCAAACGACTTCGACCCAAATTCTTCTTCGCCCTCGAAAAAAACCACGAGGCCAAGATCGAAATCTTCACCGACGGTAGAAACGAAGGCGCGAATTGCCCCAACATGCGCCATTATGCCTGCCTTGTCATCCGCAGCACCTCGGCCATACAGCCGATCGCCACGCACTGTCGGCTCGAACGGAGGCGAATCCCAATCTTCATCCTGACCGGGAGGCTGGACATCGTGATGGGCGTACAAAAGGATGGTCGGCTTGCCATTTTTGGCCTTACGCGTGGCGAGAACCGCCGGATGACCTAGCGTCGATTCATTGATGGGCGCCCGCGCTACCTCAACACTGTCGAATATCCCCATGTTGTCAATAAGGCTCATTGCGGCTTCGGCGCTGCGGGTAACGTGCTCTGGATCGAAGCCATCCCACGAGACCGAGGGAATTTTCACGAGCGAGGACAGCTCCGCGATAGTTGTGGGCATTGCGGCTACAACAGCCTCGGAGAGTCGTGTGAGGAGGGGGTCTGGAGTTGTCGACGCGGATGTCGGCTGCGGCGTGTGAGTCATACGGCTAATCTTAGATTGACATCAACGCAAGGAACCCAGTGGCAAAAGTATCTTCATCCGACAGCAACTCGACTCCCGATGACTCGGTTAACCATGAAAGTGTCACCGGAAAGGGTCGCCCCACCCCCACCCGCAAAGAGCGCGAAGCAGCCAATCAGCGGCCGTTAGTTTCCAGCGACCGCAAGGAAGCTCGCCGCGCGTCCCGCACGCAAATGCAGGCAGAACGTGAGCGCGCTCGCATCGGCATGGCGAACGGTGAAGAGAAGTACCTCCCGATTCGCGACCGCGGCCCGCAGAAGCGCTACGTTCGCGACTACGTAGACGCTCGATTCAGCGTTGGCGAATTGCTCGTGCCCGCGATGTTCATTGCGATCCTGCTCACCCTCATCGATGTGCCAGCCGCACAAATCCTCGGCTTGACCGCGCTCTGGGCCTTCTTCCTGATTGCCGCAGCTGACGCGATTCTTCTTGGCCTCCGCCTTCGTCGCAAAGTCAAAGAAAAGTTTGGCGAATCGCACGCTGAAAAGATTCGTTGGTATGCCGCAATGCGATCGCTACAAATGCGGATCATGCGCCTTCCCAAGCCGCAGGTCAAGCGCCGACAGTTTCCCAGTTAGACGACGTGAGTCGCTCAGCGGTTCATAACGTGAGCCGCTGAGTTTCTTCGCGCTCACCTTGATGGGCCGCATCCTCAGCTAGCCCCTGGGTCGCTAGGCTGCCCTGCAGGCACCGCTGGTTATACGGAACGCTCCGTCCGGAGCAGTGAAGCAAGCCTCCGGTTGATCGAACGCGCCCAGAACGGGCCACGGTAGATAAAGCCGGTGTATCCCTGGACCAGCGTCGCGCCCTCGCGCAATCGTTCGGCGACGTCTTCTGCGGTTTCGACGCCACCAACGCTGATTACGCAGAATTCGGCGGGAACAACGGAACGGATTACCCGTAGCAGCTCACGGGAGCGCTCAGCGACTGGTCGACCAGAGACTCCCCCGGCACCTGCTGCCTCAACGATTTCGGGTGCCGTCTCCAGCCCTTCACGCGAGAGCGTCGTGTTTGTCGCAATGATGCCGTCGAGTTCTTCGACCGCAAGGCGGGCGATCGCGCTGGCTTCGTCATCCGAAACATCGGGGGCAATCTTGACAAGCACTGGCGTGTCTCCCGCGGCAGCTTTCACGGCCGTGAGTAGCGGCTTAAGTTTGTCAATCTCCTGCAGCCCACGTAGCCCCGGCGTATTGGGGGAACTCACGTTGACCACGAGATAGTCGGCCAACGGAGCCAAGGCCCGAGCACTCGTGAGGTAATCGGCAACAGCATTCTCGACCGCTACAACGCGAGACTTGCCAATGTTGATCCCAATAATGGGCCGCGGAGCTTGCCGGCGGGCGCGCTCAATCACTACAGCTGCTTTAGCTGCCCCCGCATTATTGAACCCCATCCGATTGATAACGCCGCGGTCGGCAACAAGGCGAAAGAGCCGAGGCTTGGGGTTTCCTGGCTGCGGCAACGCGGTAATCGTGCCGACCTCAACGTGACTGAACCCGAGCTGGCCAAGACCCAGAATTGCCACACCAGACTTATCAAACCCCGCGGCGACGCCGAACGGCGAATCGAAGGTCAGGCCAAGCGTCTCGACACGAAGCGCAGGGTCTGGCGCGCGTTTCAGCAAGCGGCCGACACCAGTCGACGGAAGCGCTCGAATTACCGAGAACGCCAAGGAGTGAGCGAACTCGGGGTCAAGCCTCTTGAGAACGGTGCGGAAGAAGAACTCATACATAGGCAGCGACGCTCTCAGCGATAGAAGAAGGTGAAGAAATCAGGGGCGAATTAGGAAGTTGTGCCGTGATCCAAACGGAGTTGACTAATCGCCGCATCAAAGTCGTCGAGTGAGTCAAACGCTTGGTACACGCTCGCAAAGCGCAGATAGGCAACTTCGTCGAGGTCGCGCAGCGGCGAAAGAATCGCCAAGCCGATTTCGTTCGCGTCAATCTGAGCCGTGCCGGTAGCGCGGATCGACTCTTCAACTTTTTGGGCGAGCACAGCCAGATCAGTGTCGGTAACGGGGCGGCCCTGACATGCTTTGCGAACACCGCTGACGATCTTTTCGCGGCTAAACGATTCGACAACTCCATTGCGCTTGATCACATTGAGCGATGCCGTCTCTGTCGTGGAGAACCGTCGGCCACACTCGGGGCACTGGCGTCGTCGACGAATCGATAGGCCGTCATCGCTCGTGCGGGAATCAACAACCCTGCTGTCAGGATGCCTACAAAAAGGGCAATACATAGTGACTCAATGGTACCCGGTCAGTGGTCGCTGAACCGCGCACTCACAGCCGCTCCGTGGGCGGGCAGGTCCTCAGCAGCGCTCAACGCCACGATGTGCGGTTCAAGAGCACGCAGGGCGTCGTGGCTGTACCGGATGACCTGCTGCGGCCGCAAGAATGTGTACGCGCCGAGTCCAGATGAGAAGCGCGACTGCCCTCCCGTCGGAAGCACGTGATTGGAACCCGCCAAGTAGTCGCCGAGGCTCACAGGAGACTGCTCCCCCAAGAAAATTGCTCCTGCGTTGTCAATCATGTCGAGAACAGTCCCAGACTCTTCAGTCTGAATTTCAAGGTGTTCAGGGCCATAGGCATTGCTGAGGGCCGCTGCTGCAGCCATGTCGCTAACCAGGACGATTGCGGACTGTTGACCGTCAAGGGCGATGCTGGCTCGCTCGGAATGCGGCGTAGCAGCACGTTGCTTCTCCAGCTCAACCCTCACGGCGTCGGCCAGCTCTTCGGAGTCAGTCACCAGAACGGCAGCCGCGAGCTCATCGTGCTCGGCTTGACTCAGGAGATCTGCCGCAACAAGCCGGGGATCAGCACTGGCATCCGCAATAATCAGAATCTCGGTCGGGCCTGCCTCAGAGTCGATGCCAACGATGCCGCGAACAGCACGCTTAGCAGCGGCAACATAAACGTTTCCCGGGCCAGTAATAATGTCAACCGGGTCCAAGCCCAGCTCTGGGACTCCGTAGGCGAATGCACCGATAGCACCGGCTCCTCCCATCGCATAGACCTCGTCGACGCCGAGCAAGCCTGCAGCACCCAAGATTGTTGGATGCACCGCTCCCCCGAAGTTGCGTTGCGGTGGCGACGCAAGAGCCACGGATGAGACGCCAGCTACCTGAGCCGGAACGACGTTCATGATCACGCTCGACGGATAGACCGCCTTGCCCCCTGGCACATAGAGGCCAACGCGATTAACGGGTTGCCAGCGCTGCACAATCTCGGCGCCGTCACCCAGTGAGGTCATCATAGGCGGCGGCACTTGCGCCTTACTTGCCGTGCGAACACGATCGATCGCAAGCTCAAGGGCTTCGCGTACGGCCGGCACAAGGGCGCGGGTTGCTCGAGTAATTTCATCGGCATGAATGCGTACGCGATCTGGTCGCACTCGATCGAGACGTTCAGCTTGCTCAAGGAGGGCCTGTTCGCCTCGCTCTCGAACATCATCGATCAGCTGAATCGCGGTAGCGGAAGCAACGGAGACATCCATTTGAGCGCGAGGGATGACACGGGAAAGTTCAGCGCGGCTCAGTGCGGCGGCGCGAAGATCAATTGTATTCAGCGACATGGCCTCACCATGTTAGTTCGTTCTGTCTTCGGAATTCTTGTGCTCCGATTAGGGTTGATACAGAGCCTATGAATAATTCAGCAGCAGCAGAGGGAATCGACGCGTTTAAAAGCGCCTTCAGACGACACGCGGCCGGCGTCGCGGTGGTGACATCCCTCGCCCCCGATGGACATCCAGTGGGATTCACCGCTACGTCACTGGCATCGTTGGCCGCAGTGCCCCCACTCGCGACCTTCAACATGGCCCAAGTCTCAAGCTCGTGGCCCGCGATCACTTTAGGCAACAGAGTTGCCATTCACATGCTGGGACCACGGAGCCGCCACCTTGCTGAACTCATGGCTGCGGCCCATGATCTCCGGTTTATTGGCGATCATTGGCACGCCGACGACGGCGGGTTGCCGCTGCTCAACGGAGCGACAGCAATCGCTATTGGACACATCGTCGATGTGCACCCGGTGCACAATAACGCCATTGTCGTCGTTGAAATCGACAATGGCATTCTGGGTGAAGAAGACGAAGCTCTGCTCTATCACGAGCGCGCTTATATGCGCCCTCACCCTCTCGAAGGCTAAAGCCGCCTGTCGCTCTGTGACCTATTCAGCCCGAGGTCACCATAGCGACTCGATTCCGCGAACGTTGGAGCTCTCGCTCAACCAAGACAACCGGGGCCGAGCAAGGTCTTGAGCTCACCGTAAAGATCTGCCGAGACCTTAACCCGGTACGGCACCTCAAAGACACGAGCCATATCGCCGCGCACCAGCCGCAAACGCACCTCGACATTTCCAGAGTGCCGAATGAGCACGTCACCGAGACCGGAGACGACGTCAGTTGTCGCTCGCTGCTCGTTAATCGACACCACGATGGGGCCGGATCCCAAACTCGGACCCAGCTCTGGTGAAAACATGCTGACCGCGTGCAAATTCATGCCGTCATCGCGAGCACTCGCCCGGCCACGCACAACGACTATGGAGTCGTTTACGAGCCCAGGGGCAAACTCCTGATATGTCTTGCCTAGGAACATCACGTCAATCTCGCCACCGAAGTCTTCGACAGTGACGATGCCGTACTGATTACCGCTATTGCGGGCGACTCGATGCTGCACACTCGTAACAAGACCGGCGATCGAGACGTGCTCGCCATCTGAAACAGTGTCGCCAGAAAGGACTTCGGTGATCGTGAAGTCCTGATGTTTGGCCAACTGAATCTCGAGGCCAGACAAGGGGTGATCTGATACGTAGAGGCCGAGCATTTCGCGCTCGAAGGCGAGCTTGTCGCGCTTCGACCATTCTGGGCGCTCTGGAACGCCATCGTCGTCTTCGTTGAAATCGAAAATGCCGCCGAAGAGATCCACTTGACCGTTCGCTTCGTTGCGCTTGAGGCTCACTGCCGAATCGCACGCGTCTTCATGAATTTCGAGAAGTCCACGACGGGTTGCTCCAAGCGAATCGAAGGCACCCGATTTGATCAAGGATTCGACTGTTCGCTTATTCGCTACCTGAATGGAAACCTTGCGCAGATAGTCGTGGAACGACTCGAAACGACCTTTGTCGGTGCGTGCTCGCACAATCTGCTCAACAACTGCGGCACCGACGTTGCGCACAGCGCCGAGACCAAAGCGAATATCGCCAGCCACAGCCGTGAAGTTTACGGTCGACTCGTTGACATCGGGTGCGAGCACCTTAATGCCCATTCGCCGGCACTCACTCAGGTACATTCCGAGCTTGTCTTTGGAATCTCCCACACTCGTCAGCAGTGCCGCCATGTACTCGGAGGGGTAGTTCGCTTTGAGGTAGGCGGTCCAGTAACTGAGAACACCGTAGCCGGCGCTGTGCGCCTTGTTGAAGGCGTAGTCAGCGAAGGGCATCAGGGTTTCCCAGAGCACCTTCACAGCTTCTTTACTGAAGCCGTTGTCGAGCATTCCGGTTTCGAAGCCGATGAACTGTTTGTCGAGCTCTTCTTTCTTCTTCTTACCCATTGCGCGACGCAAAACATCTGCTTGGCCGAGCGTGAATCCCGCGACTTTCTGAGCCACAGACATGACTTGCTCTTGGTAAACGATGAGCCCGAATGTCGTTCCCAGGATGTCCTTGAGCGGCTCCTCAAGCTCGGCATGAATCGCATCGATCTCTTCCAAGCCGTTCTTACGAAGCGCGTACTTGGTGTGAGAGTTCATGCCCATGGGGCCAGGGCGATACAACGCGATGACGGCGGAGATGTCTTCGAAGTTGGTGGGCTTCAGCTGCTTAAGCAGCGCGCGCATAGGCCCGCCGTCCAGCTGGAAGACGCCCAAGGTGTCGCCGCGCGCGAGCAAATCGTAAGTCTTCTGGTCGGCATCAAGATCAAGATCTTCAATGACGAGTGGCGAACCGGTGTTCGCCTTGATCATCGTGAGCGCATCTTCAATGACCGTGAGGTTTCGCAACCCCAAGAAGTCCATCTTGATGAGTCCAAGACTCTCAAGCGGCGGCTGATCGAACTGGGTAATGATGGCGCCATCATCTTCGCGGCGCATGATCGGCAGCACGTCAAGTAGCGGCTCAGCGGAAAGAACAACGCCTGCCGCGTGCACTCCCCATTGGCGTTTCAGACCCTCGAGCCCCACAGCGGTGTCGAAGACCTTAGCAGCCTCAGCGTCAGTATCGACGATGCCGCGGATATCTGCAGCCTCTTTGTAGCGGGGCGCGTCCTTATTGCGCACGTCATGAAGCGAGATGTCCTTGCCCATGATGGCCGGGGGCATTGCCTTGGTGAGTTTCTCCCCTACCGAATAAGGCATGCCGAGAACCCGTGCCGAGTCCTTGAGCGCTTGCTTTGCCTTAATCGTGCCGTAGGTGACGATCTGAGCGACGCGGTCGTCACCGTACTTATCAGTGACATAGCGGATAACTTCGCCACGTCGCCGATCATCAAAGTCGACGTCGACATCGGGCATTGAAACACGTTCAGGGTTCAAGAACCGCTCGAAAATGAGGCCGTGCGCTAGCGGATCCAACTCGGTAATTCCGACGGCATAGGACGCCATCGATCCCGCTGCGGAACCACGACCGGGACCAACGCGGATGCCCTGCGCCTTTGCCCATTCAATGAAATCAGCGACCACGAGGAAGTAGCCAGGGAATCCCATTTGCTGAATTACGTCGACCTCGTATTTAGCTTGGGCGAGGTGGGCATCGGATGGCGCATTGTGGAAACGCTTGTTCATCCCCCGCGCGACTTCTTTCTCGAACCACGTCGCTTCAGTCTCTCCCTCGGGCACCGGGAAGCGGGGCATCAGGTCGCGGCCTTCGAAATTTACTTCGCAACGTTCAGCGATCAGAAGAGTGTTGTCGCAGGCCTCAGGATGCTCACGGAACAACGAGCGCATTTCGGCGGCCGACTTGAGATAAAACTCGTTCGAGTCAAATTTGAAACGGTTCGGGTCGTCAAGGGTGGAAGCCGACTGCACACACAAGAGCGCAGCGTGGGCAGTCGCGTCGTGCGAGTGCGTGTAGTGCAGGTCGTTCGTCGCCAGGAGCGGCATGTCGAGCTCTTTGGCGAGCTTGATGAGATCGAGGATCGTGCGTCGCTCGATGTCGATTCCGTGATCCATAATTTCGGCGAAAAAATTCTCTTTGCCAAAAATGTCTTGAAAGTCAGCCGCCGCTTGCCGCGCCTCGACATAGAGACCGAGCCGAAGCTTCGTCTGAACCTCGCCTCCAACACACCCTGTCGTGGCGATGATGCCCTTGGAGTACTGGCTTAGAAGCTCGCGATCCATTCGAGGCTTGAAGTAGAAGCCCTCGATCGACGCTTTCGACGACAGTCGGAAAAGGTTATGCATGCCCTCGTTGTTCTGAGACAACAAGGTCATGTGGGTGTACGCACCACTGCCACCAACGTCATCGCGAGACTGATGACTACCGCCCCAGCGCACACGAGTTTTGTCACTCCGAGCTGTGCCTGGCGTGATGTACGCCTCAGTGCCAATGATGGGTTTGATTCCGCGAGCTGTAGCAGACTGCCAAAAGTCGTAGGCACCAAACATGTTGCCATGGTCGGTGATCGCAATCGCCGGCATTCCCTGTTCTACAGCGGCATCGAGCAACGGCCCTACGCGCGCTGCACCATCGAGCATCGAATACTCGCTATGAACGTGCAAATGCACAAACGAGTCGTTATTAGCAGCCACAGACACTCCGAATTCTTTCGAAATCAAGCCTAAGCCTGCAGCCCAAACAGACTCTAACTGACGCGCCCTAGTCGGCTCGAAGCACCTCAAGTGCAGCCTGAAGGTCGGCAGGATACGGAGACTCGAACAGCACTTGTTCTCCGGTCGCCGGATGCGCAAAACCGAGCTTGTGAGCATGCAACCACTGACGAGTCAGACCAAGTCTGGCCGAGATGGTGGGGTCAGCGCCATACATGCTGTCTCCGATGCACGGATGCCGCTGCGCCGCCATGTGCACGCGGATCTGATGGGTGCGCCCGGTTTCGAGTTGCACCTCAACTAGCGCTGCAGAGGGGAATGCTTCAAGAGTTTCGTAGTGCGTGACCGAATCTTTGCCGCCAGCGACAACCGCAAATTTCCAGCTTGATCCCGGATGACGTCCGATCGGCGCATCAATTGTTCCGGCAAGAGGATCGGGATGACCCTGCACTATCGAATGGTAAATCTTGTTCACTTCGCGGTCATGAAAAGCCCGTTTGAGCTCGGTGTAGGCAATCTCTGATTTCGCTACGACCATGAGCCCGCTCGTGCCCGCGTCGAGCCGATGCACAATTCCCGCGCGCTCTGATGCGCCGGAAGTGGAGATACGGAAGCCAGCACCCGCAAGTGCGCCCAACACTGTCACGCCGTCCCATCCGACTGATGGATGAGCCGCGACACCGGCAGGCTTATCAATAACGACAATGTGCTCATCGTCGTAAACGATGCCGAGGGTGTCGAGAAGCACGGGAACGATCGTGGGCTCAACCTTTGACACCCACGAGACCTCGAGCCAGGCATCCGCAACAAGTCGATCAGACTTGCCGACTTCGGCGCCATCCATCGTGACTCCGCCTGACGCCGCGACTTCGGCGGCGAAGGTTCGAGAGAAGCCCAAAAGTTTAGCAAGAGCGGCGTCTACACGCTGCCCGGCGAGACCTTCAGGAACCGGCATGCTTCGGGTTTCCACAACTGCTCCTTGGGTTCCTACTGAATCAATACGCGTACATAGCAAAAGCCGCCAGCACCGGCGGAGCCAAAGCTCTCACCGTTGTGCTGGCGGCTTGTGCGAAAAACTAGCTACCGGAAAAACCGGTGAAACTCGCCGGAGGCTGCTGGGCCGACTGCGGCGCAGCGAAATCTTCGGGTGTCAACTGGCCTGCTGGCTGCGCGCCTTGTGCGGCATCCTGCTGGGTGGACTCGTGCGAAGACGCTCCCGCAGAAACGAGGCTAGCTGCGTCGAGTTCTTCGAGCTGACCTTCGATATAGCTCTTCAGCTTCTGACGGTACTCGCGCTCGAAGCTACGCAGCGATTCGATGCGACCTTCGATTTCTTCACGTTCTTTGTTGAGCGAGTCAATGATCGCTTCGCGTTCTTTCTTGAGCGAACCGACGACCTCTTCGCGCTCCTGCTCGAGGGTGCCAAGCTGAGCACGTTGCTGGGCTTCTGCCTCGGCAACGAGTTCTGCGGCGGATGTCTGACCCTCGGCGATGAGAGCATCGCGCTTAGCTACACCGTCACGCACATGTTCCTCGTGCAAACGACGAGCGAGCTGAAGCAAGTTGTTCGTGCTGCTGGCATCGTCGAGGGCCGAAGAGACAGGCTCCGCTGCCGGAGCAACGGGAGCAGCTACCGCCGGCGCGCTCTCTATAGCGGCAGGTGCTACAGCGGCAACAGGCGCGGCGGCAGCAATTGCCGCTGGAGCACTATTCGCTGACTGCTGCAGTTCGCTCGAGTGAGCCTCGGCAGCGGTGAGTCGCTGGCGCAGTTCCTCGTTCTCGTTATTGAGACGGCGCAACTCGACAACGACCTCGTCGAGAAAGTCATCGACGTCATCTTGGTCGTATCCCTCGCGGAATTTTGTCGATTCAAACCGCTTGTTGACTACATCTTCAGGAGTCAAAGCCATTGGTGCCACCTCTAATAACTTTCTTTCAACGTATACACAACGTTCAACGTTCACGTCACATTCTAATAACGGAACCTGACTAATTGCCGCATGCTCTATGAACAGACTACATCTGCACTAGCGAGTTCTAAAAGCCCCGCAAAATGGAGGTAAGAATTATGCAGGCAAGCATGACGAGCATCCACGACAAATCGAGGGCGCCATTTCCGATTCGGATCGTTGGTACGACCTTACGGACAGCCTTGATTGGCGGATCCGTAATGGTGAATACGAACTCAGAGAGCACAAGGCCTATCCCACTCGGGCGCCAGCCACGTGCAAACACGACGACTAAGTCAAGGATGAAGCGAGCCCACATTGCGAAGATGAAAATGTTGACAGCGATTAAGAGCACCGCGATGACTATTTGTACCGGATTCACCTCTCTAGGTTACCGGTCGAAAACGCGGGTGTTACCCAACGCGATTACTGAGTAAAGAATGAAGCATCGACGTCAGACTCGACTTCAGCCTGCTCGCCGCTTACAGCAACGTGGGCGGGCGACAGCAAAAACACCTTGCTCGTCACGCGCTCGATCTTGCCGTACAGCCCCTGAGAGAGCCCGCTCGCGAAGTCAACCAAACGACGAGCATCAGGTTCGCTCATTTGCGAGAGGTTGATGATTACAGGAATACCCTCACGGAAATTCTCCGCGATGAGCTGGGCATCCTTGTACTGGCGCGGGTGCACCGTCAAAATCTCGTTCATCTCTGCCTCCGCAGTGCTGGGCGCGGCACGACGCAACGGAGTAACCGGGGCACGGTTAGAACTCGCGGGTGCGGGTGCTGCTGCTGCAACAGGGGCAACCGGCGCGGCTGGTCCCTGCTCGTACTCGTAGTCTTCATCGGCGAGGCCGAGGTAGACCATTGTCTTGCGCAGTGGGTTGGCCATGTTAATCCTCCGAGTGGTGAAGCTTCTGCTTCGAGATTAACCATGGTCAGGTCGTTTTCCCGTGATTGCCGTGCCAATTCGTAGGTGTGTCGCGCCTTCTGCGATAGCTTCGGCGAAGTCTCCCGACATTCCCATCGAGAGTGCTCGGGCACCCGGATGTTGAATCCCTATCCGCTCGGAAAGTGCTCGTAGCGCCGCGAACGCGGGCCTCGGGTCCTGGTCTAGTGGAGCAACCCCCATGAGGCCTCTCAGCTCAATTCCTGCCGCAGCGGCAACTCGATCCGCGAAAGCATCGAGTTCGCTGGGAATGACTCCCCCGCGTGCCGGATCATCAGTCAAATTAACCTGAACGAACACATCTAACGGCGTGCCGGGCTCGTCGTTCGCTAGCGCGGTGATGAGCGAATCACGATCAAGCGAATGAATCGCCTGGCAGTACGCGCGAACTTGACGGGCCTTTTTGCTCTGAAGCTGTCCAACGAAGCTCCACTGCGCGTCTAAATCGGAAAGTTCGGCAACCTTGGGCTGTGCTTCCTGATGTCTGCTTTCGCCAAAATCTCGCACACCAAGCCCATGAAGTTCGCGAACCATGCTCGCGGGGTGAAATTTGGTGATGACGATTCTGGTGATCGAAGACAGATCGCGGGATGCCGCGCGTGCGGCATCCGCGATCTGTTCATCGATACTTGCGAGTCGTTGGCCTAACGGTGTCAGGTCAGTCATCACAATTACTTGAGGAAGTCAGGCACGTCGAGATCGTTGTCGTTCTCGGCGTCGTCATCAAAGCTACGATCGATCGTTGCTGCCGGCACGACGCTCGGCTGCGACTTCCAGTCTGACTCTTTCTCCGCCGACTTCTCTGCAGCGGCGATGTGCTCAGCGGGAGCTTCAGGAACAACGTAGTTAGTACGGCGCCCTTCAGCTGGCTTAGCAGAAGGCTCTCCGCCGTCGAATCCAGCCGCGATAACAGTGACGCGGACTTCATCGCCGAGAGTGTCATCGATAACCGCACCAAAGATGATGTTGGCTTCAGGATGAACTGCTTCTTGAACGAGTCGAGCTGCGTCGTTTATCTCGAAGATTCCCAGATTCGATCCGCCCTGAATTGAGAGCAGCACTCCATGAGCACCATCGATGCTGGCTTCGAGCAGTGGGGATGCCACTGCAAGCTCTGCCGCTTTTATGGCCCGGTCGGCCCCGCGTGAAGAACCAATTCCCATCAGCGCAGAGCCTGCGCCCTGCATCACTGACTTGACGTCGGCGAAGTCGAGGTTAATCAGACCAGGGGTCGTGATGAGGTCAGTAATGCCTTGAACACCCGCGAGAAGCACCTGATCGGCTGTGGAGAATGCCTCGAGCATGCTAATGCCGCGATCGCTAATCTCGAGAAGACGGTCGTTTGGCACAACGATGAGGGTGTCGACTTCGTTCTTGAGAGTGTCGACGCCGATCTCGGCTTGTGACGAGCGGCGCTTGCCTTCGAAGCCGAAGGGCTTGGTAACAACACCGATCGTGAGGGCGCCGATCGACTTGGCGATGCGGGCGACAACGGGGGCGCCACCGGTACCGGTTCCGCCTCCTTCGCCAGCGGTAACGAAGACCATGTCTGCACCCGCAAGCGCTTCTTCGATCTCTTCTGCGTGGTCTTCGGCAGCGCGGCGACCGACCTCAGGGTCAGCTCCTGCGCCAAGGCCGCGGGTTAGTTCGCGCCCAACGTCTAGCTTGACGTCGGCATCGCTCATAAGCAGCGCCTGGGCGTCGGTATTGATCGCAATAAACTCGACGCCTCGCAGGCCGAGCTCGATCATTCGGTTCACGGCGTTAACTCCGCCGCCACCGATGCCGACTACCTTGATTACAGCGAGGTAGTTCTGGTTTGATGTCACGTTCGGCCTCCACTGGAAACTATCAACCTCGACTTGAGGTTTAAAGTTATGCTCAGTATGTATTTCTTTTGATGAGAGTATGCGGACACTGACCCGTGCAGATGCACCGCAGGCCGCGTGTCGGAAAGTGTTCAGGCAATTTAGGGGAATCGTCGTGGTGACCATCCCCAGCAGCGCTAATTCTCGCGGAAGATTCCGTTGCTCGGCGCCGACACATCAAACTCGCCCGCCCGCCCAGGATCCGTAATCGATACCAGCGTGGCTAAGAGCACTGCCTTCTTAGCCGAGTCACTCGCGCTCCCCCACACCACGCGCTGGCCAACGCCCGCGAGCACGAAGGAAACATCATCCTTGGTCGTCGCCGACGCACTGGTGACTTGCGAACGAAGCTCAGCAGGCAGAGAAAGCAAGACTTCCGTTACCGCCGCGAACGCCGGACTCGACATGTCTGCGCCGCCGACATCGATCACTGGCACCCCTTCGATGCGCTCCGCAGATTCCTGAATTGTGATTCCCGCGGGATCAACCAAGCGGAAGACACCCGCGATCTTCACCGATCCGATCGGCTCACGTTCGACAATGTGAACGAGCAAGGTGTCCGGCGGAACAATCTCCGTTACGTAGCTACGAATTAGCGGGAATACCGAAAGTTCTCGCGTGATCGCGTCGAAATCGAGCAACGCGAGGGGTGTCCCCTCTTGCGTGGCAACCGCGGCCTGGATCTCTGCCGGGTCGATTCGATTCGTGCCGTCAACAACAACCGTCCGCAGCGCCAAGATTGGCGAGAAAACGGCGACCGCAATCAGCGCGAGAAGCGTAACGACCAACCCCGCAACGGAAAGAAGAACAAACTTGCGGTTACGTGCTCGGCGTGTGAATCGACGTAGCTCCGCTCGCTCCGCTCGCTTTCGGGCACGACCGGCTTGGCGAAGCTGTTTTTTCGCGAGCGCGTCGGGGCTTGGTCCCCTCCCCCGAAGCGGAGAACGGCTTGAGCGTTCCTGCCGTGGATTCGTTGCTGCTCTGTCTGCTGGGCTCCGCCCGACCGTGTCTTTGCCAGACTTGGCCTGGGCGGCTGGTGCGTTGGCGGTAGAGGGACGAACGGGGCGCTTCGACTGCGGGGCAGCATCCGTTTCATCGTTGCGGCGCCGACTAGTTCTGCGAGCCGGCGGCTCTACGACAGGCTTATCGAAACCCTCAGGCCTCTTCACTCGGCACCTGATCTGCCGCCGCCGATGCCGCGGCACCAGCTGACCCTCGAGCTTCCATCGCGGCAACGAGCTGAGGGATGATGCGATAAACATCACCACAGCTGAGCGTCATGACGATGTCACCTTCGCTCGCAATCTCAGCGACACGATCCGCGGCCAACTGCCAATCCGGAACAAAATCGACTCGCGATGAGTCCACGAACTTCGAAGAAACAAGTTCTCCCGTCACTCCGGGAATGGGGTCTTCGCGCGCACCGAAAACATCGAGAACGACCGTGTGGTCGGCGAGCCGCTCATAAACCTCCGCGAACTCTGTGGCCATATCGCGAGTGCGGCTAAACAGATGCGGCTGGTGCACGGCGATGAGCTTGCCGCTTCCGAGAACGCTTCGAGCCCCGCTGAGTGCGGCCTCGACCTCAGTGGGGTGGTGCGCGTAGTCGTCGTAGACACTCACGCCGTCGACAACAGCGTGAAGTTCAAAGCGCCGCTGTGTTCCTGCAAACGTCGACACCGCATCAATTGCGGCGCCCAACTCGAAGCCAAGCCCGACAAGAACAGCGATTGCGCCCGTGGCATTGATCGCATTGTGGCGCCCAGGAACCGACAGCTGCACACGCTCTTCTCGACCATCAACAACGACCGAGAAAGCAACGGGGCCCTCCGTGGTCAACGAGTGCAGCCGCACCGTCGCATCATCGGCTTCCCCAAAGGTAACGATGTTCTTGTGCGTGAGGCGTCGCGTAACCCGAATCGCGCCAGCGTCATCGCTTGACACCACAACGGCCTCGGAAGCTCGTGACGCGAACTCGACGAAGGCATCATCGAAAGCCTCATGGGAGCCATAGTGATCTAAATGATCGGCATCAACATTCGTGATCAGAGCAATCGCCGTCGAGTAGGCCAAAAATGAGCCGTCAGACTCGTCGGCTTCGACGACGAAAAGATCATCGGACCCCGAACCCGAGCTCGTGCCAAGACCCTGAATTACCCCACCGTTGACAAAGCTAGGAGAAGCACCCAATTCGCGCAACGCAGTAATAATCATGCCAGTGGATGTGGTTTTTCCGTGGGCCCCGGCAACCGCGACCAACCGAGTGTCTCCCACAAGCCAGGCCAGCGCCTGCGAACGGTGCAATACGGGGATGCCCCTCTCGACAGCCGCAAGATATTCGGGGTTGTCGGGCCAAAGTGCGCCGGTGTAAACCAAAGCATCAGCATCCCCAAGATGCGCGGCGTCGTGCCCGATGCTGATCGTAGCCCCAGCCTTGCGCAGCGCCTCAATATTGGCGTTCGCAGCGCGGTCAGAGCCGGTGACCGTCATTCCGGCATCCAAAAACAGCTGTGCGATGCCACTCATGCCTGCGCCGCCAACGCCCACGAAATGGGCCGAGGTCAACGCACCGGGCAAAGTCATGGTCAGGTCGGGAAAGATCATGATGTCAATGGTAGATCGCGAGCGAGGGCCTGATCGACGAGTTCGAGCATCCGGTCGGTTCCGTCGAGCGTGCCGATCGTTGACGCCCGTGCTGCCATATCGGCAATGAGAGCCCGCTTTCGCAGCATCGGAACCAGCTCGCCCGTCACCCACTGACTCGTAAACTGCGCATCCATCACAAGAACGGCAGCGCCAGCATCAACAGCGGTACGCGCGTTGTACTTCTGCTCGCCATTGCCCACCGGATATGGAACATAGATCGCGGGGATGCCGAGTCCCGTCAATTCGGCGACCGTAGAAGTTCCGGCACGAGCGATCGCCAAATCAGCAGAAGCCAACGCGAGTTCCATTCGGTCGCAATACTTCACAACGACATATCCCGGTAAATGCGGATCTTCCACCACGTCGCGATATTCACCGGTGATGTGGAGAACTTGCCAGCCCGCGCCCAAGATTCGGGTCACCGAACTGGCCACGGTCTCGTTCAGGCGTTTCGCTCCGGATGACCCGCCTGTCACGAGGAGGGTTGGCTTCTTGGGGTCGAGTCCGAAGAAACCGTCTGCCTCGGCACGGGCGGCAAAGCGGTCGAGCGTTTCGATCTCGTTTCTGAGTGGCATGCCAACGACAACACCGCCACGAATGGGAGTGCGGTCAAACGCAGTCCCGACGAACGACGTGAAGAAAGAGCCGAGGCGGTTAGCAATGCCTGGCTTGCTGTTGGCTTCGTGGATCACAAGCGGCACCCCCGCTTTGCGGGCACCAAGATAGGCCGGGGCCGCGACGTACCCGCCAAAACCGACGACGACATCTACCCCGCGCTCGCTGATCAACTCTGCGACATGGGTGACGGTGTCGCGCAAACGACGAGGGAAGTCTAGGGCGGCACGATTGGGACGGCGCGGAAACGGCAGCTTGTCGATAGTGAGCAGCTCGAAACCACGCTCAGGAACCAGCCGCGCCTCGAGGCCTTCTTCAGTTCCCAGAACTAAGACTTCGGATTCTGGATCGCGCAATCGAAGCCGCTCAGCGACAGCCAGCAGAGGATTCACATGACCTGCAGTGCCGCCGCCGGCAAGTAAATAAGTGGTCATTGTCGTCCTCGCGCCCGGTTAGCTGCGAGCATACGCGATCGATCAGCGGCGGATTGTGTCGGCGGCAGTCCGGTGGCAGTCGGGCTGGGCGCGGTGGCGGCCGCGCGAGCGGCTGGCTTGTTACCCACTCTCGCGAACGACAGCACAATGCCAATGGCAAGGAGAGTCGCAATCAGAGCCGAACCGCCCGTAGAAATCAGCGGTAACGGTACGCCGAGAACCGGAAGCACCCCCAGAACGACGGCAAAGTTCACGAAGGCTTGCCCGACCGTCCAAATCATCACGCCAGCGGTAGCAATTCTCACGAAACTGTCATCCGTCGACCGAATGATCCGAACGAACGCGATCGCCAAAATAACAAAAAGTAAGAGCACAACAATGGCTCCGATGAGCCCGAGCTCTTCGCCGATAATCGCAAAAATGTAGTCGTTGTCCGCGTGTGGAAGCCAACCACGCTTGGCGACAGAGTTGCCGAGCCCTGTACCGAAAATACCGCCGCCAGCGAGAGCCCAGTACGCATGGTCAATCTGCCAACACGATCCCTGATAGTCGAGGTCAGTGCATCCATTGAGCCAGATATCGATACGAGATGTTCGGGAACTGCTCGTGCCTGCGAAGAGAAGCGCACCAACAGCGACAGCGAGCACACCAGTGGCAAGAAAGCGCAGTTTCACACCGGCAAAGAAGAGACAACCGAAGACGATGAGCAACATGATGGATGCTGTTCCCAAGTCGTTTCCGATCAGGACGAAGCCGATCGCCGCACCGGCTACCGGAGCAACCGGAAGCAGAACGTGGCGCCAATCTGAGAGCAGATCCTGCTTCGCAGACAGAACCCAGGCGACCCAGACGATGACCGCGACTTTAACGAACTCGGAGGGTTGCGCGCTAAAGGATCCAATCTGAATCCAGTTCTGGTTGCCGCCATAGCCCCACCCGATGCCGGGGATAAAGACGAGTAGCTGCAAGACACCGCCCAAGAGGAGGCCTGGCCAGGCCCACCGCTTCCAAAACCCGACAGGCGCGCGCGAAGCGACGAGCATGAGGGGCAGTCCGATCAGCGCGAACATACCTTGACGCAAGAACTTTCCGAAGAAGCCTTCGTCTGCCGCAAACGACTCCACCGAGGACGACGAAAGCACCATCACGAGGCCAAAGATCACGATGAAAAGTGTCGTACCCAAGAGCAGGAAGAAGTTACTCGACTCTGCCGAGAAAATGCGCTTCACCGGTACTCGCGCAGAGACAGGCAAATCGGAACGAGGGGTTTCTGCCTGGGCTGCGTTACTCACGCCCGCTGGGCGCACCAGCGAGGATGCTGCGGCTAGCGCGCGAGCAGCGCGAGAGGTCGTTGTTGCTCGCGGAGGGGGATTCGATGCCGAGACAGGACGCGTGCCGCGAGGAGTACTCGGCACTGCGCGAGGCGACTGCTGTCCTGGTGTCTGCGCCGCGCTATTCGGACGCTGGGGTCGCTGCGGGGGCGTCGGTGGTGTCATCGTCGCTCCCTCCTACTCGTTCGCGAACAGCTGCAGCGAATCGTTCGCCACGATCGGCGTAACTGGTGAACTGATCCATGGATGCCGCTGCCGGCGCCAACAGCACAGTGTCACCCTCTCTCGCGATTCCGTGCGCTATCTCAACGACGCGCGGCATCACGTGTTCAGTGTCAGCCGACTCCACCTCGAAGACCGGAATCTGGGGCGCGTGTCGCTCGAATGCCGTTAGGATTGCCAGCTTCTCGGTGCCAATGACGATCGCCGCTCTCAACCGTGTGGCGTGCTGCTGAATAAGAGGGGCAATGTCGGCGCCTTTGAGCAGACCCCCCACAATCCAGACCACAGGGTCAACCGCTGACAATGCCGCACTTGCCGCATGGGTATTGGTGGCCTTGGAATCGTCTATCCACGTAACTCCCCCGCTCACGAGCACTTGCTGATTCCGATGGGCATCAACTTCAAAACTGGCCACGCCTGCCCGCAGCGCCTCAACGCTGATCCCTGCCGCTCTAGTGAGGGCACTTGCCGCCAAGATATTGGCTAGCATGTGCGGCGCCGCTAAGTTTCGGTGCCGTAGCTCGTCGAGGGTGAATAGTTCGATCGCCTCGTTGTGACGGTCATCGTGAAAGGCACGTTCCGCGAGGAGGTCGCTAACAATACCGAAGTCACTTGGCCCGGGAGTATCGAGCCCGAAACCGATCGCGCGGCATCCTTCAGTAACGTCGGCTTCCTCAACCATCAATTGGGTCGCCAGAACTGCGCGGTTGTAGACAGCTGCGACCTTAGTGTTGGCGTAGACCGTCGCTTTCGCGTTGGCATAAGCCTCGCGGGACCCGTGCCAGTCGAGATGGTCGTCAGCGAGGTTTAGGCACACGCTAGCCAGTGGTGAGATCGCCCCAACGCCCGTGCGTGGCATTCCATGGAGTTGAAAACTAGAGAGCTCTACAACAAGAAAGTCAAAACCATCGGGATAGCGAATAGCGTCGAGAACGGGGATGCCAATGTTGCCGACCGCCCCGGCGCGAAAGCCTGCGGTGGTGAGGATATGGGCGGTCAGCTGAGCTGTTGTGGTCTTGCCGTTTGTGCCAGTGATAGCGATCCACTCAGCCGGCTTACCTGTCTTATCGCGAAGCCGCCAGGCGAGCTCGATCTCTGTCCACATGGCAACACCGGCGTTTCGGCACCACTCAAGAAGCGGATGATTCAGCGGGTAACCAGGCGAGACGATGACGACGTCTGGCGAGTGGGCTGCAAGCGCGGCGCACTGTTCGTCCGCACTGCCGCCGAGCGTGAGCGCCGCGCCAATGACCTGCGTCATCTGGACGCGGTTGTCAGCGGCGGTATCCGCAATCACGAGTACGTTCGAACGCAGTTCGACTAGCGTGTCGGCCGCAGAGAATCCGGTAGCACCGAGACCCAGTACGACGACCGCGAGGTCGCTCCATTCAGAATTCCAGCTGGTGAGATCGTCGAGGTTGCTCACAGCTATTGGTTGATCCATTCGAGATAGAAAACTCCGACGCCAGCGGCAACAAACAGCGCCGCGATCAGCCAGAAGCGAACGACGACAGTGACTTCAGCCCATCCTTTGAGCTCGAAGTGATGATGCAGCGGACTCATCAGGAAGATACGTTTACCCCCGGTGATTTTGAAGTAGGCCCGTTGAAGGATCACCGAACCGGTGACAATGAGGAAGAGGCCGCCGATGAGGACGAGCAAGAGCTCGGTACGGCTCAGGATCGCCAGAGCAGCGAGTGCTCCGCCTAAGCCAAGTGAGCCGGTGTCGCCCATAAATACCTGAGCTGGCGAGGTGTTCCACCAGAGAAAGCCAATGAGCGCTCCGGCGATCGCCGCAGCGATAATCGCCAGATCAAGCGGATCGCGCACTTCGTAGCACTTATAGAGCACTTCGCGGTCGATACCGGGGTTACTACATGACTGGTTGTTCTGCCAGAAACCGATGAAAATGAATGACGAAATAGCGAAGATCGCGGAGCCAGTGGCGAGGCCGTCTAGACCATCAGCCACGTTGACCCCGTTCGAGGTGCTGACGATGATGAGAGTCACCCAAATGGCGAACAGGATGGCTCCCGTCACAACACCGAAAGTCGCCAAATCGAGCCAACTGATGTCGCGGACGGCGGAAATCTTCGAGGATGCTGGCGTGAGACCGCCAGGATCAGGAAAGTTGAGAGCGAGCGCCGCAAACCCCGCAGCGACAATCACTTGCCCGGCGACTTTAGACCAACCACCCAGTCCGAGGCTGCGCTGTTTGCGCGTTTTCATGAAGTCATCAATAAAGCCGATGGCTCCGAGCCCAACCATGAGGTAGATCACCAGAAGACCGGAGAGGGTTACGTCCTCTTGAGCGACCCAGTGCCCGACAAAGTAGCCGATGGTCGCGCCCAAGATGAAGACGATACCGCCCATGGTTGGGGTACCACGCTTGGTGTGGTGACTTTCGGGACCATCGTCGCGGATGAACTGCCCCCACTTCAACCGCACAAAGAGCTTGATGAAGAGTGGTGTCAAGAAGAGCGTAAACACAAGAGAGAAGCTCGCGGAAAGCAGAAGCGCAATCATGCGGTCACCCCGGCAATCCGGTCACCTAAGTGTCGGAGGCCAGCAGAATTCGACGACTTCACCAACACAACATCGCCTTCCCGCAACTCTTCACGCAGCAAAGCGTATGCCTCTTCGACACTTTCGATGAAGACCGACTCTCCATCCCACGAACCTTCGAGGCCAGCGGCATTGTGGATGTGTCGTGCAGCATGGCCCACAACGATCAGTTTTTGCACATTCAAACGCACAATAAGACGACCGATTCTGTCGTGCTCTTCGTTGGCATAATCACCGAGTTCCGCAATCTCCCCGAGCACAGCAACGGAGCGATTCTCAGGGCCAACGATCTGTACGAGCGTCTTCAACGCTGCGGCCATGGAGTCGGGGCTCGCGTTGTACGCATCGTTGATGACCGTCACACCACCGGGGCCATTGAGTAGTTCCATACGCCACCGCTCTGCACGCTCAATCGACTCGAGCGCGATGACGGAACGTTGAGGATCAATTCCCAGCGCCCGAGCGGCCGTGATTGCTGCGAGAGCGTTCGCTACGTGGTGTTCGCCCAAAATACGCAACTGAACCGGGATGACAGTGTCGCCGACGTGAAGGTTGAACGCGGTCCCACGCGCCGTCGCCTCTATTTCGTCAGCCCAGACCTCAGCAGCAGCCTCGAGGCCAAAGAAGTTGACGGTCGCCTCGGTTTGGAGCGCCATTGCCCTCACCCGGCCGTCGTCGTGGTTGAGTACCGCGGTTGCGGTTGACGGCAGCGAGGTCACCATCTCCGCCTTGGCGCGGGCAGTGGCGGCAGCATCACCAAACTTTCCGATGTGCGCGAGACCGACCATCAGCACAATTCCCACGTCGGGCACGACGATCGATTGCAGCCGAGTAATGTCCCCAGGCCCGTCGGCCCCCATCTCTACGACCAGAAACTGGGTGGTTTCGGAGACCCCGAGCACTGTGATGGGCGCACCGACGTCGTTGTTGAACGACCCCTGCGGCGCGACGGTTTCGCCTTCACTCTCAAGGATTTCCCGCAGCATGTTCTTGGTAGTGGTCTTACCGTTTGAGCCGGTGACGGCTATGACTTTGAGAGCACCATTACTTCGCACTCGAGCAACGACTTCCCGCGCAAGGGAGTGGAGAGCTTGGACTGCGTCAGCAACGATGATCTGCGCCACGTCAAGATCGAGCGGGTGCTCGGCGATGACAAGGGCGGCACCGTTGTCACAAGCGCTGCCGGCGAACAAATGACCGTCAGTTTCTTCTCCGCGCAATGCGAAAAAAATCGATCCTCTGGTGCTCAGCCGCGAATCGGTCTGAACGGCGACCGCCGGCAAACGATGATCACGGTACTTCTCGTCGAGAAGCGTGCCCCCTACAGCGGTGGCAATCTCGGCGATACTCAGTTCGATCACGTGATGTGCTCCAAGTTTGATTAACGCAGGGAAAAATCACCAGCGTAGCGGCAGATCCGGTCCAGACGTACTCGACGGAGTAACGCGGTAGGTCGTCAGCGTTTGAGCCATAATATCCCGGAACGTCGAGGCGATAAGGCCAGAATAGACGCTATCCGGGATCCCCGCAGTCGCAATTACCACGTACTCCGGGTTGTCTGCCGGGGCGACACCGGCGTAGGAGATAACGACGCTCCCACCGTATCCGCTGTCATCGGCTACCTGAGCAGTTCCGCTCTTGACCGCGACACGATAACCAGGAATTTGAAGATTCGGCGCCGAACCACTTGAGCTATAAACCATCTCCATCATCTGCAATGTCTGTTCTGCAGCCTGTTCCGAGACCACCCGAATGCCTTCGGTCGAGGGAGTATCGGTAACGGTTCCGTCGGCGCCGTAGCAACCTTCTACCAGTGTTGCGGGCATCCGAACGCCGCCATTTCCGAGCGTTTGATAGGCACTCGCCATCTGAATCGATGTGGTGCTGAGACCCTGACCGAATTGAACGGCATAGTTCGTCCGTGCGTCCCAGTCCTTGGCTTCGTAGAGTCGCCCGCTAGATTCACCCAGAAAGTCGACAGCGGTAGCTTGGCCAAGCCCGAACTTTTCTAGGTAATCGTGCCGCGTGGCCGCATCAAGGAGATCGGTGTACTGGGCGATCGCCGTGTTCGAGGACTCGACGAGAGCCCCCGCGAGGGTGAGACGCTGGTCATCGTGATAAAACGAGTCGCTAATCACTCCGCCGCCGTTTGTTAGCTCAAGAGCATAGGGAGAAACCACCTGCGTAGTTTGACTAGCGACGCCGGCATCGATCAGTGACGCCGCCGTCAGGGCCTTCACTGTCGAACCCGGCTCATAGGGAACGGCGAATGCTCGTGACCCGCGTGCATCCGCTTCTGCGTCTTGGAAATTGTTCGGATCTAGTGTTGGCCAATCGCTCACGGCGAGCAAATGTCCGTCGCTGACGCGCATAACCACGGCTGTCGCCCACGTCGCCCCGAGAGCCTCAGCCGCTTGTTCCATGCGTTGCTGCACGTAAAACTGTAGGTCGGCATCGACAGTGAGCTTGAGAGTGCCTCCATCGATCTGCTCTGAAAGATCGACTGAACTTCCAGGAAGCGCAACGCCATCCTCACCACGCGCATAGCTCGCTTCACCGTCGTGGCTGACAAGACACTCATCTTCGCCAAGCTCAAGGCCAGCTAAAGGGCCGTCCGTGCCAATGAAACCAATCAAGTTTCCCGCGATCTCGCCGTTCGGATAACTACGCTCTGGCCGAAGCTCGTAGTACAGCCAAGTGATATCCAGGTCGCTGACCGCCTGATATTGCTCGAGAGTGATGCCCTGAGCAAGATACTCAAAATCCGACTCCGGATTGTCCAGAATCATCGTGAGCAGCGCGTTCGGATCTCCCCCGATAATCGCAGTGATCTTGGTGAGATCTTCAAGTACGACGACGGACGCATTTTCGCGCAGAAGCGTGACGCGCGGAGAGACGACAATATCGAAGCGCTCCACGCTATCGGCCAGAATCGCACCATTGGTGTCGACGATCTCGCCTCGAGTGCCATAAGCAATTTGAGTAAGAGTGCGCTTCGTGTCGGCTTCGGCGTTCAGCGCTTCAGCTTGGACAACCTGGAGATCTACCAACCGAACGATAAAGACTGCGGTCAAAGCAAGAATCGTAAATACGACAAAGGCGACTCTGGCACGGGTTGAGCGTGGCTTCATCGGTACTCCCCTAAGTCGATGACCTCAATCATCGCGTGACAGGCGCAGGAATGGCGTTATTGGCGACCTCTGGCGCGGCGGTGACCTCTGCTGAACTCGACGCAGCACCGGACGAGGCGACGGCCGTCGACGCGCTCGCGAGAGCGGCACCTTCAGCGGCCTTTGCTGCGGCGGCAGCCTCGGCGCTCACGAGCGGCATCCCGGCTAAGAGCGAGTTGCCGACGAGTCCACATTGACCTCCACAGCCGGTGGGATCAGCACTTCCCGGAAGGCGGAAGACTGAGCCATCAGCCACATTGAGCGAATATGGAGTCGCGTTGGGAATCATGCCGAAGCCCGCCGCTTGGGTGGCCAGGTTCTGAGACGACGACTGAAGCGCCAGCGATTCAAGAAGATTCTGCTCTGCACGGTTGAGGAGTTTCTGCTGATCCTGAAGCGAATCGATCTGGTACGCCCCCTGCGTGACAACGATGCTCAAAAGGAGCTGAGCCGCCAAGATCACAAACACACTCGCTACGGTGACTACCGCATAGAGTGCCCGCGGACGAGCCTTGCGCTGCGCGCGAGTCGTGACAATCTCGATGTGCGACGGGCGCTGGCCCGGGCTCTGCTCTGGCTGGGGAAGCGCATAAGCGAGATTCGTGCTCATGAGATGACTCGCATTCGTTCAATCGCGCGCAGCCGGACGGGCTTGGCGCGGGGGTTAGTTTGTTGCTCCGCTTCGCTCGCTTGTTCAGAGCCACGGACGAGGAGCTTGAGCTCTGGCTTGTGCTCGGGCAGCTCCACAGGGAGGCCGGCAGGGGCGGTCGAGCGTGAGCGACGCTGGAGTTCGCGCTTGACAATGCGATCCTCGAGCGATTGGTAGGCCAAGACGACCATCCGTCCCCCGACCTCCAATGAGTTGATTGCGGCGGGGATGGCTCGCTCGAGCACCGAAAGTTCTTGGTTGACCTCAATGCGCAGAGCCTGAAACACCCTTTTGGCCGGATGCCCAGCCCGTTGCGCCGCCGCGGGAGTAGCGGCAATCACCAACTCGACCAGTTGGGCCGAAGTGGTCAATGGCTGCTTCTCGCGGAACTGCACGATGCGGCTTGCAAAACGTGGGGCGAGCTTCTCGTCGCCATAGGCATAAAAGATGCGGCGAAGTTCAAGTTCGCTGTACGTAGCGAGGATGTGTTCTGCGGTGACGGGCGTCGAGGCGTCCATCCGCATGTCTAACGGAGCGTCTTGAGAGTACGAGAAACCTCGTTCGACTCGGTCAAGCTGGAGCGACGAGACTCCAAGATCGAAGAAAATTCCTTGGGCGTTCGCGAACCCCAAGGAAGCGAGGGCTTTCGGGATCTCGTCGTAGACAGCGTGGACGAAGTGCGTGCGGCTCGCAAAAGGCTCAAGCCGGCGCCGAGCGATAGCGAGGGCATCCTCGTCCCGATCGATTCCTACCAAAATGAGGTCCGGAAACCTCTGCAGGAAGGCCTCAGCGTGTCCGGCCATTCCGAGAGTTCCGTCGACGAGAACGGCTCCAGGAGCCTCTAGCGCCGGCGCGAGCAGTTCAATCGAGCGCTCAAGGAGTACTGGGGTGTGGATCGTGTTGTCAGCCATTTTTATAGGGGCTAGTTCTCAGATGCTGATCCCCATCCGATGCGACCTGATATCGGGGAAGAAAATCAGGGCGTTCGGCTGGGAGTCAGCGTCGAAGAGCTAGAAGAGTCCCGGAATCACCTCCTCGGTGGTGTTGATGAAGTCGGCCTCGTTGGCCTCGTAGTAGTTGTTCCAGGCGTCTGTGTCCCAGATCTCTGCGCGGTTGCCCGCTCCGATGACGGTGAGGTCGCGGCCGAGCCCGGCGTACTCGCGGAGTCCAGCGGGGATCGTGACTCGGTGTTGCTTATCGGGAGTTTCTTGATTTGCACCAGAGAGAAACAGCCTCAAGAAGTCACGGCCTTGCTTGCTGGTGACTGGCGCCTTGCGAATCGTCTCGTGCATGACCTCGAACTCACGCTGGCTGAAGACATAGAGGCAACGCTCTTGACCTCGAGTGACGACGACGCCCGATGCGAGTTCTTCGCGGAACTTCGCGGGCAGGATGATGCGTCCCTTTTCGTCGAGCTTGGGGGCATAGGTGCCTAGAAACACAGCAGCCTCCCCTCTTTCTCCGGCCCGGATTCAGGTAAGCTCCACTTTACTCCACTTTCAACCACATATCTAAGGTTTTGGAGCAAAATTTTCCGATAGGTCCCAAAAACCCCAGTAAACGTAAGGGATTGTTTGGTGGAGCGAAGTGGAGTGATTTTCTCGCAATGCTTCGAATCAACCCTGTTTAGGGCACAAAAAAAGGACCAGCCCGAAGGCTGGTCCTAAAAGTGGAGGAAGTGGGAGTTATCCGCGCCCGTCCTGGCGTCGATCCCAACGATCATTAATCGCGTCCATAAATGACGCACCTCGCTTCGGGGCGCGACCTGACGACGCTGGTGAACTCGGGGTCTCTGCGTCGGAGGCAGACAGACGCGGCGGTGCAACAAAAAGCAGCACGCCAACGAACATCACGACAAAACCAAGAACCCCGACGAGCGGCTGCTGGATAATGACCCCAGTAAGTAGCGCAATGATTCCGGCTACACCGACAAGGACACCGACAACCATCATTCGATAGTTCGGCTTACCCCTTCGTGAACTGACAGTACTGACGAAGTCGGCATCGTTTTGATAGAGGCTGCGCTCCATCTCATCGAGGGCCCGCTGCTCTTGCTCTGAAAGCGGCATTCCGTTCCCCTCTCTTTGGGATTCACGGCTAGGTCTCCATAGTACGCCCCGATTCAGTCGCTAGGCTAGACGAGTGCCTGAGAGTAACCAGTTAGTTGACCTAGTTCAGCAAAAAATCGATGAGTTCCTTGCAGAGAAGCGCTCCGAACTCGTCGCGATTGCGCCAGAACTCGCCGCTATCTCCGACGTCGGTGAGAACCTCCTCTCAGGAGGCAAACGATTCCGCGCGCTCTTCTGCTATTGGGGATGGCAGTCCGTCGCGGGGATCCCTGCCGCCGACGACCTCTTCAACGATGAGTCAGTGTCAAGTGAGTTGCCTGGCGTGTTGATGTCTGCTTCCGCTCTCGAACTCTTCCACGCCGCTGCACTCGTCCACGACGACATCATGGACCAGTCGGATACCCGTCGCGGTGCGCCCGCAGCCCATCGCCGCTTTGAGCAAATGCACCTCGATGGTGATTGGGCAGGCAGCGCGAGAGCATATGGGGAATCATCGGCACTGCTGCTCGGCGACTTGCTACTGGGGTGGAGTGACGAGCTCCTCGGTCGCGGACTCGCTCTACTCCCCCGCCCTTCAGCGCTCGCAGCGCGTCGCGAATTCATGACGATGCGCACCGAAGTCATGGCCGGCCAGTTTCTCGACATCCATGATGAAAGCGCGTGGGCAAGTTATCCCGAACCCGACGCTTTAGAGCGTGCGCAGCGAGTCCTCATATACAAATCCGCTAAGTACAGCGTCGAAGCGCCACTCGCACTGGGTGCGAGCTTAGGCGCCGGCACTGACGAGCAGATTGGGGCGTTGCGCGCATTCGGGCTTCCGTTGGGAATCGCGTTCCAGCTTCGGGACGACATCTTGGGCGTGTTCGGTGATCCTAAGCTCACCGGCAAGCCTGCTGGGGATGATCTTCGTGAAGGAAAACGCACCGCAATCATCGCGATCGCTCGCCAAAAGCTATCGGCTAGCGCAAATTCGATCTTGGACGAATTGCTGGGAGACCCAGACCTCACAGCGGAGCAGGTCGATATGATTCGCTCCACACTGCACGATTCCGGAGCGATCGCTCAGATCGAAAGAGTCATTGCTCGCAACCTCGAGAAGGCGTGCGAGGCGATCGACAATTCAGTTCTCGCGCCTAGTGCTCGAACTCACTTGCTTGAATTGGCCCAGGCCGCCACGACGCGCACCTCGTAGCGCTGCAAGAAATGGTTAGAAGCCGAGCGCTTGCGCGACTCGGCGCACTTCTGCTTTTCGTCCCGCACGAAGTGCTTCCACTGGCGCCACGCCGAGACTTGGCTCGCTATTCAGCAACCAGTTCAGTGCTTCGTCGGAGCTAAAACCAGCGTCTCCGAGAACAGCTACGGTGCCTCTGAGCTCCCGCAGTGGAGCCCCTTCGACAATAAACACCTCGGGCACCTGCCAGATTCCGTCGATTTTGCGCGCAAGCAACGCGCCTTCTTCGATGAGACGCCGGACTTGACTTACTTTCAGTCCGAGGCGCTCAGTGAGGTCAGGAACGGTGAGCCAGTTAGTGGTGGGTGATTCAGTCACCCCTTAAGAGTGCCATGGCCACCTCATAAAACCTGACAGTTCGCCCCGCGTCTACAGAATATTAAGACCCGGCTTAAGTAACGCCAGTCACATTGACCACAATAGCCACATTGGTTGACACTAAACTCCTTCTGTGACAGCTTTGGAGCGGTGGTCTCGGTGATCACACACACACCTTCTCGGGGGCGGGAGCAGGAGATATTATGAAGAATTTCACTATGGACGAGACCGGCAGTGTCGCCCACGCAGTTTTCGCGGGCCTTATTCCCACGTCAGCGGCACCAGATGCTGAACGCGCTCATCGGCTTTCGCAGCAACGGGCACGAGTAAACCGCAGCCTGATGAACACCGTTCCCGTGATCCTCGTCGGGTCGCTTGCCGCGGTCACCTTCAACTTAACTGGCCCCGTCGAGCCCGTTAACGCCAAGACGCCTGACGACCCACGCCTGTCGACAGAACGGGCAAGCAAACCTTCCGCAGCGATCAAAGTTGCCGTGAGTGAAGCGGCTACTACCGCCATTAGCCCCGCGCCCACCAACTACACCGTCGCCGAGGGCGATACTGTAAGCGACATCGCGTCGCGTTACGGTTTGTCAACCGCATCGGTACTCGCGCTCAACGGCCTCAGCTGGTCGTCAATGATTTTTCCTGGCCAAAACCTCACCCTCAGCAAAGGCTCAACCGCGCCGCTGCCGAGCGTTACCCATACCAAAACGACTAACGGCCAATACACAATTGTTGCCGGCGACACCGTAAGCGGAATCGCCGCCAAATTCGGAATTTCGACAATTTCTGTGATGTCAGCAAACGGTCTTGGCTGGTCGAGCATCATCTATCCGGGCCAAACGATCGTGGTGCCCGGCAACCTCAGCTCCCCCGCCGATGAAACTCAGGCTTACGACTTCACCGCTGACAGCGGAGACTCCGACACCTCGGAAGCAGAGCATGACAGCGCCGAGGCGGTAACTGACCCGCCGAACGAAACCAACGAGGCGGATGCCGCTGTAGAGCCCGAAGTAGCGGCTCCAGCGCCTGAGCCCGTAGTCTCTGATCCGGCGCCTGTTTCAGGCAGCACCTATGTGGTGGTATCCGGCGATACGATTTCGGGCATCGCTCACCGGGCCGGAATCTCCGCGCAAGCGATACTCGATGCCAACGGGCTCAGCAGCTCCAGCGTCATCTACATCGACGATGAACTCATCATTCCCTCGTCCGGTTCAACGCCTGCGAGCAGCGGCGATAGCGTGACGTATCTCACCGCAGAAATGCGCACAAATGCGACGGTCATCGTGCAGGTCGGCCGCGAGCTCGGAGTTTCTGACTACGGAATTACCATCGCGCTCGCTACAGCAATGCAGGAATCGACCCTGCGTAATCTCAGCTGGGGCGACCGCGACTCCGTCGGGCTCTTTCAGCAGCGACCGAGCTCTGGCTGGGGAACTGTTTCCCAGCTCACGACACCGTCTCACGCAGCGCGTCTCTTTTACGGCGGGCCAAGCAACCCCAACAAGGGCACTACGCGCGGACTGCTCGACATCTCAGGCTGGAACGCCATGGATCTCACCCGCGCAGCGCAGGCTGTTCAGATATCTGCCTACCCTGACGCCTATGCAAAATGGGAGACTTCGGCACGATCGTGGCTGCAAGATCTCGGCTAACCCGCCGATTAGCCGTGTCTAGCGGCACACATCCCGCTGCAAACTTTAGACTCGCATAGTGAATGCGAACATGACAGATCCGATGATCGGCCGTCTCCTCGACGGTCGGTATCAGATCCGTTCGCGAATCGCCCGCGGCGGAATGGCAACCGTCTACCTTGCAACGGACCTTCGATTAGAGCGCAAAGTCGCCATCAAGATCATGCACGGCCATCTCGCCGATGACAGCAAGTTCAAGGAACGCTTCGTACAAGAAGCTCGGTCATCCGCCCGTCTGGCCCATCCCAATGTCGTTAACGTCTTCGATCAAGGCCAAGACAGCGATATGGCCTACCTCGTCATGGAGTACTTGCCAGGCATTACCCTGCGTGATCTTCTGGTTGAGCACCGGATCCTCACGACCGAGCAAACGCTCGACATCATGGAAGCGGTGCTTGCTGGCCTCGCTGCCGCCCATAAAGCTGGCATAGTTCACCGAGACCTCAAGCCAGAAAACGTTCTCCTCGCTGACGATGGACGCATCAAAATCGGCGACTTCGGACTTGCTCGTGCTGCCAGCGCCAACACCGCAACCGGAGCGGCGCTCTTGGGTACGATCGCGTATCTCTCCCCCGAACTCGTCACCCGCGGCGTTGCCGACACCCGCAGCGACATCTACGCCGTCGGAATCATGATGTACGAAATGTTGGTCGGTGAGCAGCCGTTCAAGGGCGAGCAGCCAATGCAGATCGCCTACCAGCACGCCAACGATGCTGTTCCCAGCCCCAGTTCCACTAACCGCTTAGTACCGGCAGAGCTAGATGACCTCGTTCTGTGGGCAACCGCCCGCGAACCGGATGATCGTCCGCGAGATGCTCGAGTGTTGCTCGATCAGCTATACCAAACTCACAGTTCCTTGATGACGGCGCTCCCTCCAACGGCATCCACTGCGGTTCAGCGCACGATGGTGTTGCCTAGCGCGCCGGCCCCAGAATCTCTCGGGTCTACCGCCGAGACTCAAGTTTTTGGTGCGGAACTGCAGCAAGTTGCGCCGCCGGCACCGACGCAAGTTTCCGAAAACACGACAACACTGTCGACGCGGGCTACCAAACGGAAATCACGCGGCTGGTGGCTTCTCGCGCTCATCGTGCTGTTGGTCGGTGGAGCAGCCGGGACTGGCTGGTACTTCGGCTCTGGTCCCGGATCACAAGTCACTATCCCCGAGAGCATCCAGGGGGTCACGCCGGAAGCTGCGCGAGCCATTCTCGAAGATCTGGGGCTCACCGTTAGCGACGAGCTCGGCGAAACCTTCGACCCCGTCGTTGCCGTCGATCTGGTCGCCAACTCGACACCTAAAGTGGGAGCGACCGTACCGAACGGTGACGCTGTGCAGTTGTTGATCTCGAAGGGTCCTCAACCGCTCGCGGTTCCCGCCTTCGCCGGCATGACCGAACAAGAAGCCCGCGACGCTATCGCTGCAGCCCCATTCACCCTCGTCGAACCCGTAATTAGGCAGTTCGACGATGAGATCGCAGCCGGGCTCGTGGTCGATGCCTTGGGCGCAGACCAGACCTCGCTCCTCGGTGCGGAGACCTACGGTGAACGTCAAGATATTCAGCTGATCATTTCTGCTGGCGCCCTTCCCGCAGTTGAGTGCACCACGGCCGACGAAGCAGCCCAAATCCTGGCCGGGGTCTCACTCAACGCCGAACAGGGCGTTGAAATATTCAGCGACTGCGAAGAGGGCACTGTGGTCGCGATCGACCGTGAGCGCGATGGCGACGGAAATTCCCGGATATTCCGAGAAGGCGACACCGTTAGTCTGGTCATTTCCCGCGGGCCCGACCTAGTGCAGGTACCCGACCTTATCGGCGATCGACTCTCGGATGCGATCGCCGAGCTAGAAAGTCTGGACTTCGTCGTAAACGTGCAGACAGACTTGCCTCAGGATATCTGGGACTTAGTCGGTGCAAAGGTTCTTGACCAGGATCCGGGCGCTGGCGAGATGCTTAAGCGTGGCTCCGAAGTAATCGTCTACGGCCTTCAAGGCTGACCGCAGGTTTCGCAACGCACAATGCCCGCAGCCACGTGCCGAGAAGGCACATGTTTGCGGGCATCAGCACGGAAGCTTAGAAAGCGCGGAGCTCCTCGGCTACAAGGAACGCCAGTTCAAGCGACTGCATGTGGTTGAGACGAGGGTCACACAGAGACTCGTAACGAGTAGCGAGAGTGGCCTCATCGATCTGCTCTGACCCACCCAAGCACTCGGTGACGTCGTCGCCGGTGAGCTCAATGTGGATGCCGCCCGGGTATGTTCCCGCAGCGCTGTGAGCCTCGAAGAAGCCCTTGACCTCGTCAACAACATCATCGAAACGACGTGTCTTGTAGCCGGTCGGCGTAGTAAGCCCGTTGCCGTGCATCGGGTCAGAGACCCATAGCGGCGTAGCATCCATTTCTTTGATGGCTTCCAGCAGCGGCGGAAGCGCATCGCGGATCTTGCCAGCACCCATGCGAGTGATGAAAGTCAGGCGACCAGGCTCGCGATGGGGATCAAGCTTGTCGATGAGTTGTTTCATCGTCTCAGGTGTAGTCGACGGACCAAGCTTCACACCGAGGGGGTTCCGAACACGCGAGAAGTAGTCGATGTGAGCGCCGTCGAGGTCGCGAGTACGCTCCCCAATCCACAAGAAGTGAGCGCTCGTGTTGTACGGCGTGCCCGTGCGCGAATCGATACGCGTCATGGGGCGCTCGTAATCCATGAGCAAGCCTTCGTGGCTCGAGTAGAACTCGGTGCGCTTGAGCTCATCGAAGTCGGCACCGGCCGCCTCCATGAAGCGCACCGCCTTGTCGATTTCTTTAGCGAGGCTCTCGTACTGGCGGTTCGCCGGGTTAGCCGCGAATCCCTTGTTCCACGAATGAACCTGGCGAAGATCGGCAAAGCCGCCCTGCGTGAACGCGCGAATAAGGTTCAGCGTGGATGCCGCTGTGTGGTAACCCTCAACCAAACGTGCTGGATCAGCGGTGCGCGACTCTGGAGTGAAATCGAAGCCGTTGACGATGTCGCCACGGTACGCCGGAAGTGTGACATCACCGCGGGTTTCGAAATCGCTCGAACGCGGCTTGGCAAACTGGCCGGCCATGCGGCCCATCTTCACGATGGGCTTAGAAGCGCCATACGTGAGAACGACAGCCATCTGCAGAATCGTCTTGACTCGATCGCTGATCTGCTGGGCTGTAGCGCCAGCAAAAGTCTCAGCACAGTCGCCACCCTGCAACAAGAACGCCTCACCCTGAGCAGCTCGCGCCAGGCGATCACGCAAGCGGTCAACTTCACCAGCGAATACCAGCGGAGGCAGCGACGCGATCTTGCTCGATGCTTCGCCAACGGCGTCAGCATCCGGCCACTGCGGCTGTTGCTTGATGGGGAGCGTGCGCCAATTGTCTAGACCGGCAATCACAGCTGGATCAGCGAGCACGACTGGTTCTGACGGGTCGACCACGAGGAGATTCCTTTATACATTCACTACGAAAAATGGGTGGGTTTGTGACCCTAGACAAGCTTACCGGCACGAAACAGCACTCACTGTCACTGCTAGCGACGGGGCGGAGTCGCGCGTTCTTTGACCGAGGTCGCGTAGACGTCGACGTACTCCTGGCCACTGATGCGGTTGAGCTCATACATGATTTCATCCGTGATTGAACGAAGGATGAAACGGTCGCCCTCCATACCCTCAAAACGGCTGAAGTCGAGCGGCTCACCGAAGACGATACCGATACGGCCCATGCGGGGGATTTTCGTGCCAATCGGCATGACCTTTTCGGTGTCAATCATCGCGACGGGAACGACAGGAACGTGCCCCTCAAGAATCATCCGAGCAACCCCGGTGCGGCCGCGGTACATCTTGCCATCGGGACTTCTCGTGCCCTCAGGGTAAATTCCAAGCACCTCACCGCGTGCGAGAACCGCAAGCCCGGTGTTGAGCGACGCCTCAGATGCCTTGCCACCTGATCGGTCGATGGGCAGCATTCCCGTGCCGTTGAAAAACGCGCGAGAAAAGAATCCCTTGAGCCCTCTGCCGGTGAAATAGTCACTCTTGGCAAGAAAGAAAATGCGACGATCCATGACGAGCGGCAGAAAAACAGAGTCAATAAAAGACAGGTGATTGCTGGCGAGAATTACGCCGCCTTTGCGCGGAAGATTCTCTAACCCGGAAACCCAGGGCCTGAAGACCGTTTTCAGGATCGGGCCGGCGACCAGATTCTTCATAAACCAATAGAACATGGTGCCTCTTTCTCCTGATTGCGGAAGCCTCCACTCTACCGCGCAGAAGAACGCACCCCACAAACGGGGCTAAATCGTCTGGCGCGCCAATGCGCGTATGGTTCACCGCGTGATCCCTCGCTAGAGTGGAGTAGACCACCTACCGGTGCCAAAGGAGTTGCCGTGAAACAGTTTGATGTTCCAGCCCTAGTTGTGGCTGACCCGGAAGCCAATGCAACTGATCTCCTCATAGATCGAGTTGCAGCTACACCAAATAATGCGTTGTTCTCCCTCCCTACGGCCAATGGCGGCTGGAGTGATGTCACATCGTCTGAGTTCTTAGCTCAGGTGAAAGCTGTCTCCAAGGGACTTGTTGCTGCAGGCATCCAACCCGGCGACAAGATCGGGCTCATGTGCAAGACGCGCTACGAGTGGACACTGATCGACTTCGCGACGTGGTTCGCGGGCGCAGTGCTCGTTCCGATCTACGAAACCAGTTCTCCAACACAGATCCAGTGGAACCTTGAGGACTCTGGCGCTATCGCGATCATCACGGAAACGCCAGATCACTTTGCGCGTTTCGATGAAATTCGCGCGGATGTTCCTGCCGTCAAGCAGGTCTGGCAGATTGATCTCGGCGATATAGACAAGCTCGCAACTTCAGGCTCCGAGGTCACTGACGAAGAGATCGAACGTCGTCGAAACCTCGCGAAGGGTTCCGATCTCGCGACCCTCATCTACACGTCGGGAACCACTGGCAAGCCCAAGGGATGCGTCATCACGCACTCCAACTTCGTGGAACTGTGTCGCAACTCACAAAAAGCCATCCCTGAGGTCGTGAACCCGGATTCGAGCACGCTGTTGTTCATCACAACAGCTCACATCTTTGCTCGTTTCATTTCGATCCTCTGCATCCACGGCGGCGTCAAGGTTGGCCACCAGCCTGACACCAAGCTACTGCTGCCCTCAATGGCGTCGTTCAAGCCGACGTTCCTCCTGGCAGTGCCGCGAGTGTTCGAAAAGGTCTACAACTCTTCTGAGCAGAAGGCTGAAGCCGGCGGCAAAGGCAAGATCTTCCGCAAGGCCGCCGCCGTCGCAATTGCGCACTCCAAAGCCATGGATGCCGGACACGTTCCGCTCGGGCTCAAGATTCAGTTTGCCGTTTTCGATCGACTAGTTTTGTCGAAGATCCGTGCCGCTCTTGGTGGCCGCGTCAAATATGCCGTATCCGGCTCAGCCCCACTTGGGCTCCGCCTTGGACATTTCTACCGCAGCTTGGGTCTGACAATTCTTGAAGGTTACGGCCTCACCGAAACGACGGCTCCGATCTCGGTCAACAAGCCGTCCAACTTCAAGATCGGCAAGGTCGGCCCACCGCTTCCCGGCGTCTCCGTGCGTATTGCTGAAGATGGAGAAATTCAGGCCAAGGGTGTCTGTGTCTTTGACGGCTACTGGAACAATCAAGCTGCCACCGACGAAGTATTCGACGGCGAATGGTTCAAGACCGGCGACATCGGCAAGTTCGATGAAGACGGCTACCTTGAGATCACCGGCCGCAAGAAAGAGATCATCGTCACTGCTGGCGGAAAGAATGTCGCACCAGCGGCCCTCGAGGATCCGATTCGCGCCAACCCGATCATCGGTCAGGTCATTGCCGTCGGGGAACAACGTCCATTCATTTCTGCGCTCATCACGCTTGACGAAGAGATGCTGCCCGTGTGGCTCAACAATAATGGGCTCGATGCGACCTGGAGCCTCGATCAGGCAGCCAAACATCCGGCAGTTCTCGCCGAGGTGCAGCGCGCAATTGACGTCGGGAACGCGACGGTTTCACGAGCCGAGTCGATTCGCAAGTTCCACATCCTCGACGCCGACCTCACTGAAGCAAGCGGACACCTCACGCCGAAGCTCAGCATCAAACGCAATGTGATTTTGGCTGACTTCGCCGACGTCATCGAGGCGCTCTACTCGAACTCTCCAGCAACCGAAGGCATCTCGCTCAAGTAGCCGACTGGGAGCCAACGCTCGATACGAAATAACCCCCGCTGGGTACGAACACAGCGGGGGTTATTTCGTGAGCAAAGACAGGGAAAACAAGTGCCGAAGCAGGGTAACTACTCTGGCGGCAGTTAGTACCAGGGCGCCTGCCGGATGGCGCGCATCGCCTCGCGTTTAGCCTCAGGCTCAAGGCCTTCAATATAGAGATGACCGTCGAGATGATCGGTCTCATGCTGAAGCGCTTGTGCCATCAACCCTTCGCCGCTGAGCTCGACCGGATTCCCGTCAAGGTCTACCCCAGTGACGCGCGCGAAAGGATAGCGCCGCCTCATAAAGTAAAAGCCGGGGACTGAAAGACACCCTTCATCCACAAGTTCTGGCTCCCCCGACACCTCGACGAGCACCGGATTAATGATGTACCCGACCTCGCCATCGATGTTGTAGCTAAAAGCGCGCAGCGCTACGCCGATCTGGTTGGCAGCCAAGCCGGCACGCCCAGGCAGCTGAACCGATTCGAGCAGATCCTCAATAAGCGAGGCCGCATGCCGGTCTCCAAGAACAATCGGATCGCACGATGAACGAAGGACGGGATCGCCAAAGAGGCGAATCTCACGAACAGTCATAGATTCAGTCGGTCCGAACTTCAGGAAGCCCGTCCATGACCACCGCAGCGAGCTCGAGGGCCGCGGTCTTGGTGAGCTTATTGAGGTCGCGATAGTGGACGACAGAGCCCGTTGCCAGACTGGGATCGTAAGGAACGCGAACGATCTCGCGCACACGTGATTTAAAATGCGCCTCGATCTCTTCGAGCTTGACAAGGTTGGTGCCTTGAGTTGCTGTGTTCAACGCGACGACAGCGTTCTTCACCAAGTCAGCGTGACCGTTCGACTCAAGCCAGGTCAGGGTTTCAGAGGCCAACCGCGCCTCATCGACGCTTCCGCCAGAAACGATCACTATCGAGTCGGCGCGCTGCAGCGTGGCACGCATAACCGAGTGAACGATTCCCGTTCCACAGTCGGTGATCGCTACCGAATAGAAGCGCTCAGCCATATCTGCGACGACGTTGTAATCGTCTTCGTCGAAGGCCTCGGAAACATGGGGATCTGTATCGGAAGCGAGGACGTCGAGGCGAGTCTCATCGCGGGAGACCACAGTCTGAAACTCGCTAAACGTATGAAGCGACTCGGAACGCATCACAACATCGCGCACAGTCGCTCGAGTCTGCTTGTCGATACGTTCCGCTAGCGTTCCGCGATCGGGGTTGGCATCGATCGCGATGATGCGGTCCTCGCGAGTATCCGCTAGAGCCATCCCCAGCAGCGCCGTGATCGTCGTCTTACCAACACCACCTTTGCGAGTGAGCACAGGAACAAAACGTGTGCCGCCGACAAACGTTTTGGTGATCCGCGCCTCGAGAGTCTTACGCTCACGAACGCGGTACGAGTCGCCAAGATTGACCAAGTGGAACGTCACTGCATAGACGAGCTCCTGAAGGAACCCTTCAGGAGCAGGCTGACGACTCTTCTTGCTCTGGTTGATGAGCCGTTCCGCTGTGAGCATCGTTGCGCTCTCGGGAGCGGCGCGAACCTCGGTGCGTTGACGACCACGACGAGTCGTTGCGCGGTCGACGGGAGGAAGTTCTGGAATTACCGCAACCTCGGGCTCGACATCTATGGCCACAGCCGCGACCGCAGACGGAACATAGGCAATAGTCGTGGTTGCCATCGAGGCGGGGTCAACATGGTGAGCATCAACCGCGACGTCGTTGATTGCCACGGCCGCCTCGTGCTCTGGCGTCACTCGCACCTGCGTCGGCAACGACAAAGTAAAAGTAAGGCTCTCTGTGCTCGGTGAGTCTTCTACCGTTGACTCTTTCGAGCTGTGATCGTTCGATGTGTTGAGGTCGTCATCGGACGACTGCACACCTGGTTCATCGCGCTTAGTAGCCACTTTTCGATCCCCTTCAGAAAGCAAACACACAACTTTACCGCGTAAACGGACAAAACGTGACCGTCGTGTGAACAACGATCACGTTTTGCCTCATGAATTACGGTGCTAGCTAGGCTCGATCTCGACCAAAAGGTCACCGCCATCAACCTGTTGCGTCTTCGGAATTGCCAAGCGCTTTACCGTGCCAGCGACGGATGCTGTGATGGCTGCTTCCATCTTCATCGCTTCGATTGAGGCCACGGGCTGGCCTGCTTCGACCTTCTCGCCTTCCTCGACCTGAAGAGTAACGACACCCGAGAATGGCGCAGCGACGTGACCGGGTTTCGACGAATCGGCCTTTTCCGCCGCCGTTGAGTCGACCTTGATGCTGAGGTCGCGCACAAACACCGGACGGAGCTGACCATTGAGGGTGGCCATCACTGTACGGATGCCCTTCTCGTCAGCTTCACCGATCGCCTCAAGACCGACAAAGAGCTGAACACCCTTTTCGATCTCAACAACGTGCTCGTGTCCCTGCTGCAAGCCATACAGATAGTCCGTACTCGCCAGCGCAGAAAGATCGCCGTAGGACTCGCGTGCAGTTTCGAAGATCTGCGTCGGACCGGCAAAGAGCAGCCTGTTCAGCGCGGAACGGCGTTCAGTCGGGTCACCGTCGAGCGCAGCTTGGTCTGCTTCACTAACTTCTTCGACGCCGATTTTGACGTTGCGGCCCTTCAGTACCTTCGACCGGAACGGTTCTGGCCAGCCGCCAGGAAGTTCGCCCAACTCCCCCGCCATAAAGCCGACTACAGAATCAGGGATGTCGTACTTGTCTGGGTTCTCTTCGAAGTCAGCAGGGTCGGCTTTTGCCGCGGCAAGTGCGAGCGCGAGATCTCCGACGACCTTGGAGGACGGAGTCACCTTGGGTGGTCGTCCAAGCATCTTGTTGGCCGCGGCATACAAGTTTTCTATCGTCTCGAACTTGTCTGCGAGCCCTAGTGCAATCGCCTGTTGGCGAAGGTTCGACAGCTGTCCACCCGGAATCTCGTGGTGGTACACCCGACCCGTCGGCCCAGGAAGTCCCGATTCGAATGGCGCATAGGTGTGACGCACCGCTTCCCAGTACGGCTCAAGATCCGAAACGGCGTCGAGCGAAATTCCGGTGTCTCGCGACGTGTGGGCAAGAGCTGCGACAAGCGCCGACATCGATGGTTGGCTCGTTGTTCCTGCCATCGGAGCGCTAGCAACATCCACAGCATCCGCGCCAGCCCGTGACGCTGCGAGCAGCGTTGCCAACTGGCCACCGGCAGTGTCATGGGTATGGACGTGCACAGGAGCGTCAAAACGCTCACGGAGGGCCGTTACGAGGGTTTCGGCGGCCTCTGCACGCAAGAGCCCCGCCATGTCCTTGATGGCCAGCACATGGGCGCCGCTCTCCATGATCTGATCTGCGAGCCTGAGGTAGTAGTCAAGTGTGTACAGATCTTCAGCGGGATCAAGCAAGTCGCCGGTGTAGCAGAGCGCAACCTCCGCGACCGCCGTGCCCGTGTTGAGCACTGCATCGATCGCCGGACGCATCTGAGAAACGTCGTTGAGAGCATCGAAGATGCGGAAGATGTCTACGCCAGTATCTGCGGCCTCGCGAACAAAGGCGTCCGTGACCTCGGTGGGGTACGGAGTGTAGCCAACAGTGTTTCGACCTCGAAGCAGCATCTGGATTGCCACATTGGGCAGAGCCTCGCGCATTGACGCGAGCCGCTCCCAGGGATCTTCCGCGAGGAAACGCAGGGCGACGTCGTAGGTCGCACCGCCCCAAGCCTCAACAGAAAGCAACTGCGGCGTCATGCGGGAAACGTGCGGCATCACGGCAACAAGGTCACGAGTGCGCACACGCGTAGCCAAAAGCGACTGATGTGCATCGCGGAACGTAGTTTCCGTTACCGCAAGCGCCTTTTGCTCACGCAGGGCTGACGCAAAGCCAGCAGGGCCAAGCTCGAGCAGTCGCTGCCGTGAGCCAGCGGGTGCTTCGACCGAAAGATCAACAGCAGGAAGCTTGAGCTGCGGGTTGATAATGCCAGCGCCGTCACCATTGGGCTGATTGACCGTAACTTCGGCCAGCCACGTGAGGATCTTCGTGCCGCGGTCTTTGGACCGGTGAGAATTCACGAGCCACGGCCGCTCATCAATGAATGCTGTGCTCAAGTCGCCAGCGATGAACTCTGGGTCGTCGAGAACACCCTGCAGGAACGGGATGTTCGTGGTTACGCCGCGAAGGCGGAACTCAGCGAGTCCTCGGCGGGCGCGACGCACAGCCGACGCAAAATCACGGCCGCGACAGGTCATTTTGACGAGCATGGAGTCGAAGTGCGGAGAAATCTGCGAACCTGCAGAAACTGTTCCACCATCCAGACGGATGCCAGCGCCGCCAGGCGACCGGTACGTCGTGATTTTTCCGGTGTCTGGCCGGAACCCGCTAGCCGGGTCCTCGGTCGTGATGCGGCACTGGAGGGCCGCTCCGCGTATCTTGAGTTCCTCTTGACGAAGTCCGAGCTCTTCGAGAGTTTCGCCGAACGCGATTCGCATCTGCGATTGAACGAGGTCAACATCGGTGACCTCTTCGGTAACCGTGTGCTCTACCTGAATGCGCGGGTTCATTTCGATGAAGAAATGTTGCCCCTTGCGCTCCCCCGCCGTGTCGAGCAGGAACTCGACAGTTCCCGCGTTGACATAGTCAATTGATTTCGCGAACGCGATGGCGTCGCGGTACATGGCCTGGCGTGTGTTTTCGTCGAGGTTGGGTGCTGGCGCAATTTCGACAACCTTTTGGTGGCGACGTTGCACAGAGCAGTCACGCTCAAACAGGTGGATCGTGCCGCCGTGCGCGTCAGCAAGAATTTGCACCTCAATGTGCCGCGGGCGCACAACAGCTTGTTCAATGAACATCGTTGGATCGCCGAACGCGCTGTCCGCTTCGCGCATGGCTTCCTCTAGCGCGCCGCGCAAATCTTCTTTCCTCTCGACGCGGCGCATGCCACGTCCACCGCCGCCGGCAACAGCCTTAGCGAATACGGGGAAGCCAATCTCATCGGCCCCGGCGAGTAATTCGTCAAGGTCGGTGCTGGCTGGCGTCGACTTGAGCACGGGAACCTTCGCCGCAATGGCGTGTTCTTTAGCGGTGACCTTGTTTCCGGCCATCTCCAGGACCTTGGTCGGCGGACCGATGAACGCGATTCCCGCGTCCGCTGCAGCGTGGGCCAGCTCAGGATTTTCCGAGAGGAAGCCGTAACCGGGGTAAATCGCGTCGGCGCCCGCTTCTTTCGCAACGCGAATAATCTCAGAAACATCCAGATAAGCGCGAACGGGGTGCCCCTCGTCACCAATCAGGTAAGCCTCATCGGCTTTAAGACGATGAACCGAGTTCCGGTCCTCGTAGGGAAAAACAGCAACAGTACGTGCACCGAGCTCGACAGCCGCGCGCATTGCACGGATAGCGATTTCGCCTCGGTTGGCAACGAGAATCTTCTTGAACATTCGGTCCTTCCTGACAAAAACCAAGCCTAGAGTGATTGAACTCTGGCAGTTTCCTCAAGGGTGCGCAAAAGTTGGCGATGTTTTAGGTTTCTTAACAGTAGTGAAGGTATCGTCGTTACTCGTGCACGTACTTAGCGTTAGCTCCCTCAAAGGGGGCGTGGGAAAGACGACCGTCACGCTTGGGCTCGCTTCAGCAGCCTTCGCTCGCGGTCTTCGAACTCTCGTCGTCGACCTTGACCCCCAGTCCGATGTGTCGACCGGAATGGACATTGATGTCACCGGTCACCTAAATGTTGCCGACGTACTCGCGTCTCCCAAAGAGAAGATCGTGCGCGCCGCAATCGCGCCAAGTGGGTGGACCAAGGGTCGGCCGGGCAAAGTGGACGTGCTGATTGGCTCTCCTTCGGCAATCAACTTCGACGGACCGCATCCGAGCATCCGCGACATTTGGAAGCTTGAAGAAGCTCTCGCCAACGTCGAAGCCGACTACGACCTGGTGCTTATCGACTGCGCGCCATCTCTCAACGCCCTCACCCGCACCGCGTGGGCGGCCAGCGACAGAGTCTCTATTGTCACCGAGCCTGGGCTGTTTTCCGTTGCTGCCGCGGACCGCGCGCTTCGGGCGATTGAAGAAATCCGTCGCGGGCTGTCTCCGCGCCTTCAGCCCCTCGGCATTATTGTGAACCGATTACGGTCGCAATCACTTGAACACCAGTTCCGCATCAAAGAACTTCGGGACATGTTTGGCCCGCTCGTTCTCTCGCCGCAGCTCCCCGAACGCACCTCGCTCCAGCAGGCACAAGGAGCAGCAAAGCCGCTCCATGTCTGGCCTGGCGAGAGTGCACAAGAGATGGCACGCTACTTCGACCAGTTGCTCGACCGCGTTATGCGTGCGGCTCGAATGGGCGAGTACAACAACTAGGACTGAGCCACGGCGGGTCGTCGCAGCGGCACCGTTGCCCACAGCCCCGAGGGTGTCGCACGCTCGCCAACGCAGTGCGGCTGCGCAAAGAACGACGAGTCGCACTGCGCTCTGTGGCGTGCGTGAGCTGCCGAAAACTGCGGCTGACGATAGTTTGTCGCCTAACCGCCATACGCTTAGCCGCCTGCGTCGGCTACGTTCGCCCGTCAGGCGCGCGGGATCGGCAGAAGAGCTTGTGTTCTAGGAGGCGCGGGATGAGCGGCGCTTTGCCAGCTCATCCATGGGGTCTTCGCCCTTGATGGTGTCGAGCTCGATCAAACTTGTCTCGACCTCACGGAGCACCTTGCCAACGGCGATGCCGAAGACACCCTGACCCCGACTAACGAGGTCAATAACCTCGTCGTTTGACGTGCAGAGGTAAACGCTGGCACCGTCACTCATGAGAGTAGTTTGCGCGAGGTCATGGATTCCGGATTCGCGGAGTTGATTCACGGCGATACGAATCTGCTGCAGCGAAATACCGGTGTCTAAGAGACGCTTCACGAGCTTGAGGACCAAGATGTCGCGGAAACCGTAGAGACGCTGTGAGCCGGATCCAGCAGCTCCGCGAACCGTAGGTTCGACGAGCTCGGTGCGTGCCCAGTAATCAAGCTGGCGGTAGCTGATGCCTGCCGCACGTGCTGCGACGGCGCCACGATAGCCAGAGTTGTCGTTGAGGTCAGGCATTCCGTCTGTAAAGAGGAGGCCAAGGTCGTAGCGTGAAGTCTCGCTACGGTTCAATTCACTCATGGCATTGCCCCTCTAGATTCTGATTCGGCCAACACGATAAGCAAGCAACCTTCATGTTGAAGTTGACGCTTAGTGTTTCGTGTTACCCCACGGTAGTCATGCCCGCCGCATCGACCAACGACATTCGCAAAAACTCGGCGGCGTGTCGGAATCAGTCGGGAAAAACTACGCCAACCTCAGTCATTCGTGATCGGCCGAAGCCAAAAAACGGTCAACAGATCGACCGTACTACGAATCGAGTCTGCTCAGGGCAGATCGGATAATACTGCTGCGAACAATCTCGAGTTGGCCGGCGATTTCGCGTGCCATCTCTGCGGCCCTTGCTCGGCTAGAGGCATCTTTGCGACGCGCAACCGGCATGAGAGCGCTCTCGATAAGCCCCAGTTCACGCTCTGCGGCCGCGCGGAACCCGCGGAGATGCCGAGGCTCGATGCCGCTGCGCTGAAGCTCGACTAGAGATTTGAGAACCGCAAGAGAATCTTCGCCAAAGACATCGGAAGCCACAATAAGTGATGACGAAATCGCGTCGCTCAACAGCATCGGGCTAGCGCCGGCCTCGCGAATCAGTTCATCGCGCGTGAGCTTTCGCTCAGCGGAGAGCATCGACGCCGCAGCAACAGCACCCCCAGGTAGTTCGGGGGTACGACCCGCATCCATTTCTTCGAGATAGCCACGGATAACTTTCAGCGGCAAATAGTGGTCACGTTGCATCGACAGCACGAAGCGCAACCGCTCCATATCTGACGGCGAGAATTTGCGGTAGCCCGACGCAGTGCGGGCAGGCGCGACAAGCTTGCGCTCCTCAAGAAAACGAAGCTTTGACGGCGTGAGATCAGGAAACTCAGGACTGAGTTTGGCGAGCACTTGCCCGATGCTCAGAAGCGCCGGTGCCGGAGCGCTGCGCGCTTGCCGCGCTACTGCAGCCACTAATTACCAGCCGCCGAAGGCAGGTCACGGCGCGAGGCGTAGAACGTCAGCCGATACTTGCCCACCTGAACCTCAGCACGGTCTCGAAGCACGGCGGTTGACTCGATTCGATCGCCACCCAAATACGTGCCGTTGAGCGAGCCCAAATCCTTCACCTCAAACGCGGTGCCCTGTCTCAAGAACTCCACATGACGACGCGACACTGTGACGTCGTCGAGAAAAATATCTGCCTCAGGATGACGGCCCACCGTAGTGATATTCGCATCCAGGAGAAAACGTGCTCCGACATTTGGCCCACGTCGCACAATCAGCAGTGCCGATCCCGACGGCAGCGCCGTGATCGCAGACTGCTCGTCGACCGATACATCGGCACCCATTGCGGCAACCTGCGCGGCAAACTCGTGACTATACGTCGCTGTGGTGTCGATGCGCTCGACAACAGGCTGCGCGGACGTCTCGTTCGCCGACTGCATGTCGGCGCCGTGACCACTATTCATTGACTCAACCATCGCAAACCTCCCTGACTGACCAGCGTATCGGATCGGAGCACCGCTCAACCCCTCGGAATCCGAGAAATTCGGACAGATTGTGCGACATAAATGAAGCCAGCCCACCAATACAGGAATGCGCCCCACAATACGAACGCCCAACCGACGGGATCTGTGAGCCACGCAACCGTGGGGAATGCTTCGCCGAGCATAAGAATCGGAAGCGCATAGAACAGCGCAGCAGTGGCGACTTTGCCCAAATGATGAACCGGAAGTGGCCCGAAACCGTAGTGAGCCGAAATGAGCCCCAAAATCACCAGCATGATCTCGCGGGCAACGATGACAAAGAAAAGCCACCACGGAATGACGTTCCGCGCCGCCAAACCGATGAGGGCAGCAAAGATGAAAAGTCGATCCGCAGCAGGATCAAGCAACTGTCCGAGGCGGGTGATCTGGTTGAATCGACGCGCAATGACTCCATCGAGATAATCGCTGACGCTCGAGAAGATCAACACTATGAGAGCTAAGGCGTCTTGAGCCGAGATGATGAAGTAGAGAAAGAGCGGCACGAGCGCGAGTCTGATGAAACTCAGAACGTTGGGCACAGTCCAGACGCGATTGCTGATCTCGGGTGAAGTGCTGGTTGCCACGCATCGAGTCTAGCCAGCATCCGCTCGCGAAATGCCGCCGCTGAGGCACGAGTTTGTTGGGCGACCGCGTACCCTTGAGCGTATGTCGTGCATCCGATTTAACACTCCGGCACAGCGGGCCCAGATGAAGGCCATGGCTCCCTCGATGATTACCGCTGAGCAAGCCGCTGAGTTGCATCCCGCGCCAGAAGTAACCGACAGTAAGATCGCTCGGATCCGACTACTTGCCAGCGATGCGAATCCCAAAATTCGCGAGAGCGTAGCCAGCAACCACCACACGCCCGTCGATGTTTTTGAAGCGTTGGCCAACGATCCCGATGATGGGGTTCGCGCGTGTGTGGCCCGTAACGAGCATGCGCCATGCGACGTGCTGCGGATGCTCGTGCAGGATCCTTCTGACACGGTTCGCGGTTTTCTCGCCATCAACTTTTTCATCCCCGACGACGCCATGAGCACTCTTTCTGAGGATGACAGTGCCACCGTGCAGCGACTGGTGCGCTGGAAGCGCGAACTCGCTGACGTCTGATGGCCGCAGGAACAGTTCGCGTCGATAGTTGGCTATGGGCGGTGCGCGTCTTTAAAACACGTTCACAAGCTACTGCAGCGTGCCGGGCGGGGCACGTAAAGATTGGTAGTGCGAGCGTCAAAGCCGCGCATCCGGTACGAATCGGCGACCAAGTGAAGATCCGTATCGCAGGTTTCGACCGAATTTTGGTCGTCAAACAAACCATCGTGAAGCGCGTCTCGGCTGTGACTGCGGCGGAGAGCTTTATTGACGAGACTCCCCCACCACCCTCCCGTGAGGAGGTCGCTCTCGCGCCCAGACGCGATCGCGGGGCTGGCCGTCCGACTAAACGGGAGCGACGCGAATTCGAGAAACTACGGGGACGTGACGATTCGGAAGCGTCACCTTACGATTATTAGCTGCGCTTGTGTCTCGGCTCAAGGAAGATTCGAAAGAAGAGCCAGACTCCACCCTGTCGCCGGCGTAGCAACCAGCCCGTCACCGTCGTTAGCGTCGACCTAACCGTCGACGTCACAGCACCTCCCGTGCGGGCCGGCCAACCACGATGTCGAGTTTGCTAGTGCGGCCTACTCTCAAAGCCATCTAGCCAAAGTGTGGCCGACTCGTCGCTGTGCACGCCACCAGTGCCCACATGCTTGGCGTCGATGAGAGCGCCCTTTTTGATGACGTGGACTATCGCCATGCCATGACCTCGACCTAGCGCGTAGTCATCTTTCAGCCACTGCAAGATCTCTGCTGCCTTGGTCGAACTATCGGCGAGTCCCCGCTCGGTCGCTAGCTGCACTAGCTGTCGCGGAGTGAGACCAGTCTTGTGCTCGACCGCATCAAGATATGCCTGAAAGGACATCTTCGCTTTCTCCCCCTAGGACTCATCAAGGATGTGCTGGATCTGACCAACCGCAAGGCGCATTCCTTCGTCCATGCCCATCTTCGCCATCTCTTCGAGCTGATCTTCAGACTCGAATCCAGAGACGATCGTCAGCCGCGTACCTGCCTCGATGGGCTCAAAGGTGATGCGAGCAGTCGTGACACCAAGGTCGCCAGACGGTTCGCCAGATTCGTCGGCGAATCCATCCTCAATCTCGAGTTCTCTCGGCTCGGTTATAGACACAAATCTCCACCAGCCGTGAATCTTTTCACCGTCGGGGCCCTGCATGAAATAGTGTGCCCGCCCGGCAGGCTCAAACTCGAATTTCACGAACGTAGCTGGCCATTCCGGTGGCCCCCACCAGCGCTCTAGCTTCCGCGGATCGCTGACGAGTGACCAGGTTCGCTCAAGAGATGCCGAGAGTTCAGCAGTCGTCGTGAGTGTCAGATTCTCAACACTTGTCTCAGTCGTCACATTCATTTTTCCACCGTTCTTTCAATCGTCGTTGAGCACATCGCCCATGCGGAGCGCCCGTTGCTTCCACACTTCTTCAAAGTGCGAAAGCAGGGTTTGGATGCGATGAATTGACGTGAGATTTCCGCGCACGATCTGTTCACGGCCGTGACGCTGTTTCGACACAAGCCCTGCCGACTGCAGCACAGCTACGTGTTTCTGCACCGCGGCAAAGCTCATTTCATAGCTGGCGGCCAAGTGCGAAATTGAGGCTTCCTCTCGCATCACTCGAGTCACGATGTCTCGGCGCGTGGCATCGGCTAGCGCGCGAAACATCGCGTCTACTTCTGTGTCCGCTAATTCATATACAACCATTTGGTTGTATATTATTCCGGCGTGAATCTCAGCGCAAGAGAGATCTCACACATTATCGACGAAGCGCTAGAGCTTTCGTAAGGTGAGAATCTGCTCAGCCCGACCAAACGGGCCCGCTCCATCGTGAAGCACTGTCGATGTCAAACCGATGCCATCGGAACCAAAGTTGACCGCATTCTCTAGCCCCAACCACTCACCAACAGGCAGCCGGTACAGATGCACCTGAAGATCGACATTGGGGAACGCGTAGCCCCCATCGCCCGGCTTTACCCGGGTAGCAATCCCATTACTGGTGTCGACCAGGCCCGTCAACCTAGCGAAATCGCTTACCGGTTCGTTAGAGAGCAACGGGAACGGGGTGCGCAACCACACCCTGCCGCTCCCGGCCGAGTGTTCCGGCAACGCTCGCGCCTCGATCGACTGAATGTAGCCGCCTGGCCACTGCGCGAGGTCAACGGCGGCGCCCGCCTGCTCAACCGAAGGCATCCGCCTGTCCACAATTCCCTGGACGTCTGACGTATCAGAGACCTGCAGCCTCCAGGCTGTCGCGCGCACCGCAACGCGCCCGCCCGCAATTAACTCTGCTTGCACAAGCTCAATCGTGCGTCCAGAACGCAACACCGAACTGACGACCTCAAACTCGCCATCAGGAATCAAACCAAGAATTTCGTAGCTGATCCTCGCGATACGCAATTCAGAGCGTGGTTCGAATGATTCCAAGACGTGCGCCAAGATACCGGCAACGGGAGCCATATGCTGCTCGTGCGGATTCCATGCACCTTGCGCATGTATGGTCGATTCGAAGTGGGTGTCGTCGTGTCGCACGTAATACGACTGCGCTATAGATGTCACAACACCAGCCTAGCCAGCCAACGTGCGCACAGTCCGCTAGCGCTCGCGCAGCGTCTCGATCAGTTCACTCTTATTGAGTACGGAACACGAGGCTAGAACAACATCGGTTGCGGCATCGCCCTAGCTGCAAGCTCCGGTGGCAATTCCTCTGCGATCAACGAACGCTCGCCGTTGCCATCTCGAGTACGAAGTTGCGACCGTGACCCAACGATTCCCGTCGCAGGGTCGAGAATCGTTCGCTCCAGTCCGTGACGCACGATAATTGGTTTCAACTTTGCTGCGAGCCACTGTCGATACTCCTTGGGCGCATAAGTACCCCGGGCATACATAGCCCGATACCGCTCCACGAGCTCGGGATGCGCACTCTCCAACCATTGGAAATACCACTCCCTCGTGCCTGGCTTCAAATGCAGGGCCGAATAGGCAATTGACGTGCCACCGGCTGCTTTCACTTGGGCCACCGCTCGTTCAAGATGATCGCGAGTGTCAGTAAGGAATGGCAATATCGGCATGAGAAACACTGCGCAATCCAGACCAGCCTCTCGCACAGCAGAAACCGTAGCCAGTCGCGCTTTCGCTGTCGGAGTACCGGGTTCGACCGACTGCTGCAATTCGTCATCGTAAATGGCGATCGACATGCCCACATCTACCGGAACGTGCTCGCTCGCCTCGGCCAGGAGCGCGAGATCACGTCGCAGCAACGTGCCTTTTGTCAGGATGGATAACGGCGTGCCAGACCCGGCCAGCGCAGCAATGATCCCCGGCATCAGGCGATACCGGCCTTCCGCCCGTTGATACGGATCGGTGTTGGTGCCCAGAGCAACCGGATGTCGACCCCAGCTTGGCTTGCTGAGCTCCCGAGCCAGCACCTCGGCCACGTTCACTTTGACAATGATTTGGGTGTCGAAATCTTTGCCAGCGTCAAGATCAAGGAACTCGTGTGTCGGGCGGGCGAAACAGTAGGTGCACTGATGGAGGCACCCGCGCATGGGGTTGATAGTCCAACCAAACGGCATATCGCTCGCGGTCGGAACCTTATTTAACGCACTCTTCGCGAGCACTTCGTAGAACGTAACTCCCTCGAAATCGGGTGTGCGCACCGTGCGAACAAGATTGTTGAGTCGCGCGAGCCCCGGAAGGGCGTTAGGTGTTTCACTGCTGACCTGTTGCCCGCTCCACCTCATAGACATATTCGAACATACATTCGAATATCATGCAAACGAGTTCAGGATTGAGCGGCAACGATCGCCCGGGCGAACTCGCCAACCTGTCGCACCCCTCCCGCGGTTCCCGCCAGCTTCGCGGACGTGAGTGCGCCGTCGTAGACGACGGTGACATTGGCGACGAGAGCTTCGCCGCCTACCCCGTTGAGCAAACTAGCAACGTGCGCATGCAGGATTCTGCGGTATCGGGCTATTGATGTCTGCACGTCGGGCATCTCAGGGCATTCGATCGCGGCGTTAGTAAAGGGGCACCCATAGAAGGTTCCCGCGTCAATCTGGTCCGCCAAAGCAGCAAAGAGCCGTGCAACCCGATCAGCTGGTGCCGCGCGCGCATCGTCGGCGGCGCCAACGCGCTCCAACCACGCGTCAGCTTCTCGGTCGAGATAGGCGGTGATGAGCGCTTCCTTGCTAGCGAAGTGGTGATACATGCTGCCCTTGGCAACGCCAGCTTGGGCGATCACCGTGTCGACTCCTGTCGCATTTATTCCCCGCGAGTAGAACAACGTCGCCGCAGTGTCGAGCAATTTCTGGCGGGAAGTGAGCCGGGTTTCAGGAGACGTTGATGGCATGTTTGCAATTCTAGACGAACCCGTCTAGATTTACTAGACGGATCCGTCTAGAACTGCTGGATGGCCGACTCAAGGGAGCTAAAACATGTCAGATCTCAAAATTGCCGTCGTCATCCTCGAAACTCTCGAGAACAATAGCGCCCGCGTGTATCGCGGCCTCAAAACTGCCCTCGAATTCAAGGCAGCCGGAGACGACGTCGTCGTGATGTTCGACGGATCGGGCGTAGAGTCACTCGCCAAGATCGCCGACCCGAGCAACCCCATGAACCCTCTCGTTAAGGCACTCGGCGACAACATCATCGGCGCCTGCGAATTCTGCGCGAAGTCTCACAACGTATTCGAGCCCATCAGGGACGGCGGATTCCCGCTTCTCTCCGACAACGGCGGAGAAGCGAGCGTTCGCAAGCTCGTCGTCGCCGGCTACCAGGTCATGAACTACTAAAAACTCGTGAGCGGCGCAAACCCTCGTCTCGACCGGCTTCTGCCGTTGTCGGGACGAGGGTTCGTCGATCACTTTCGCGACGAAAGAACCCGCACCGCAACGAGACCAAGAATGACGCCGAAGATCATGTGCCCCATAAGTGAAAGCAATGCAGCCATGTCGACGGAGAATAGCGCGCCACCGAGCATCATCGGCATGATCATGAGCGGTCCAAGAACCCACCAGATTGCACCGTAAACAACACCAACAAGGGCGCCACGTCCGTAGCTGGTGAGCAGTCGATTACCGAACAGCACCGTGAGACCTAGTCCGATCATGATGGAGATCATCATGTGCACCAGGAATCCCACAATCGGTGACTCGGAGCCAACCATCATGGCCAACATGGGAAGCAATCCCATCATCGCCATCATCATCCCGAACACGATTCCCCCGGCTACGCCGCCGAGGACTCCAGCGACAACGCGCCGCCCGAATGATGACGACGTCGATGTCGTTTGTGTAGCTGTTTTGTGTGAATTTTCAGTCGTAGACATTGGAGTGCCTCCCGATAGATGTTGCCCCGAAATGGGTGGTTGCCAATGACGCTACGGAAGAGCGTGAATGTGCTCTGCGATCTCGGACACACAAGAGCAATGCGGCCCGATTCTGCGTTTTCCCTGCCACCGATCGCATCGTGACGGACTGAGGCGACCGCCCACGCTGATAACCTCGTAACCGTGTTTTCTAAAGTGACTGTTCCGACAATTCTTCAGACCCGCGATGGGGAGATGACGCTGAGGTACTCGCAATTAGGCGACATCGATACCATCCTTCAACTCCTGGCAGATGACCCTGTCAGCTCGCTTCGTGGCGACAATGCCCGACCCGAAGATCGTCCAGCTTACGAAAAGGCGTTCCACGCGATCGCTACAACCCCGGCAAATGCCTTACTCGTCGTCGTCGCAGCAACTGGTGACGTCGTCGCAACCATGCAATTGACCGCTATCCCCGGAATGGCCCGACGTGGTTCGCACCGGCTTCAAGTGGAAGCCGTGCGGGTAGCGTCAAGCCAACGTTCCGCAGGCATCGGCGGCGCCATGATGCGCTGGGTCATTGACACGGCCGCTCCCACTCTTGGCGCCTCCCTCATCCAGCTCACGTCGGATGAAGCACGCACCGATGCCCACCGCTTCTACACAAAGCTCGGCTTTGAGGCTTCTCACATTGGCTTCAAATACACCGTGGAACTGTGATCGGCGACGCCTCAGCGGTCCGCGGCGAAGTAACCCTGCGCGACTTTATCGAGACTGATGCCGATAAGTGTTACGAGTGGATGCGCGATCCCCAGTCGGTTGAGATGGCGGCGTTCACCGCCCCCGACCCCGACGACCGCGACGAATTCGATACGTGGATCACACGAGTTCTGGCAAACCCCACCATCACGGCGAAAGCGATTTGCAGCGACGGCGCGCTCGTCGGGATGCTCGCAACATTTACTCTCGACGACCATCGTGAACTGACCTACTGGGTTGACCGCGCCCACTGGGGACAAGGTATCGCCACTACCGCGCTCGCCTTGCTCCTCGATATCGAAACTCACCGCCCCCTTCGTGCACGAACTGCCGCGCACAACGTGCGTTCCGCAGCCGTCGTTACGCGAAACGGGTTCGTTGAGACTGAGCGCAACGTTGACTTTGCTGAAGGGCTCAAGCGCGATAGCGAAGAGATAATCTTCGAGCTCTTCTAGGGCGTTCGACGGTAGCGTGCGCCGGCGTGCTCAGCCGGCAAGCGATTACCTTTTCCGTGCAGCTTGTTGCGCAACGTTCCCTCGACGTATTCCTCGGGGTAGAGCCCGCGCTCACGCAAAACAGGGATGACATGTTCCACAACGTCCTCAAAGGTTCCCGGCGTGATGGCGTAGGCAAGGTTGAACCCGTCAACATCGGTTTCTTCTACCCAACGTTGCAGTTCATCCGCAATCTCTTCTCCTGATCCAATAATGAACGGGCCAAGGCCGCCAATCGCGCCGAGTCGAGCGATGTCACGAACTTTCCACTCGCTACCATCATCATTCGCCTGCTGAAAGTTTGCGACGGTTGACTGAATCGCATTGCTCTTGACATTGCCAATTGGTTCATCGAGGTCGTACTGCGACAGGTCGATGCCCATCCATCCCGACATAAACACGAGGGCACCCTCTTCGCTGGCATAACTCAGATAGTCGGCGTATTTTGCGTGAGCCTTCTCGGATGTCTCATCGGTGATGATGGTGAGCAGGGTATAGATGCGCGCCGAGTAGCGATCGCGACCGGCTGCTTCGAGGGCGTCGCGGATGCGCCCCACTGTGGCTTTCAGCCCAGCCTTGGTTGATGCTGCGACGAAGATCGCTTCGGCATTTCCGGCTGCAAATTCAACGCCACGAGGAGAGGCCCCCGCCTGATAGATTACTGGCGTTCGTTGCAACGATGGCTCAGACAAGTGGATGCCGGGCACGGTGAAGTGTTTGCCTTTGTGCTCAATGTCGTGAACCTTGCACGGATCAGTAAACACGCCTGATTCGCGATCGCGAATGACCGCGTCCTCTTCCCACGAGCCCTCCCACAGTTTGTAGAGAACCTCGAGATATTCGTCGGCATGATCGTAGCGATCGTCGTGTTCGAGCTGATCATCGTTGCCCATGTTTCGCGCGGCCGAGGGAAGGTAGCCGGTGACAACGTTCCAGCCGACGCGACCCTTAGTCAAGTGGTCGAGCGTGGACATGCGACGCGCAAACGGGTACGGATGTTCGTAGGCCGTGCCGGCAGTAATCCCAAAACCGAGGTGTTCGGTGACGTGGGCCATTGCCGAGACCAGAAGAAGTGGATCGTTCACTGGCACCTGCGCACCGTGTCGAATTGCGGCTTCGTTCGAGCCGGCGTACACGTCGTAGGTGCCTAAGACATCCGCAATAAAGATGCCATCGAAGGTGCCGCGTTCGAGCAACTGCGCCAGTTCAGTCCAATAGTCGAGGTCTTTGTAGCGCCACGACTGGTCATCAGGGTGACGCCACATTCCGGAAGACTGATGGGCGACGCAGTTCATGTCGAAGGCGTTGAAGCGAATTTGTCTAGGCATGCCACCATGGTGCGCCGAGCCGCCATTCAACGCACCCGAGGGTGAAACAATCGACGCAACACAGGGAAACAAACCGACACATTCTCGCTTCGACGGTCGATGCGGCGCACTCTTGATCGCATCCCCCAAACCTTCGGATGGACGAATGCAGACAACAGTGAGACACCAGACAATCGCGCACCACGCGACTGACGGTTCTGATGAGCGAGCCTCATCCAGCGCCCAGATTAGTAGCGACGATTTTGCGCGCGCTTTTCGCCAATATCCTGGCGGCGTTGCCGTCATTACTGCGGACTCCCCCGACGGCCCTGTCGCGCTCACCGCTACCTCAGTTGTTTCGGTGAGCGCCGAGCCGCCGCTTCTCGCGTTCTCGATTAGTCATCGCACTTCGACGGCGGCCAGCATCCGTAGCGCCCGTTCGTATGTGGTGCACTTCTTGGGCAAGGACCAGCTTGAGATCGCGCAGCTGTGCGCAACCAGCGGAGTCGACCGATTCGCAGATACCAGATTATGGGCGCGGCTAGCGACCGGCGAGCCGTACTTTCCGAGCGCACCGGCGTGGGTGGCGGGAACGCGGATTGACCAACTCGAGGCGGGGAGCGCTTCGATTATATTGCTCAGCGCGACGCAGTCTGCGGTCGACCCTCACTCTGACGGTGCTCCACCGCTCGTGTACTTCAATCGTGGCTGGCACCATCTTGGCGAACATTCCCAAGTGAGCTAGTCGGCGGCAACTACGCAGGCACGACTTCGGCGGTAGAGGTTTCATCGCCAGGCTCGTCGTCGCTCCACGATTCGACAAGAGAGATCCGCCCACGAGAATCTTTGACAGCAAGAACCAGCGCAATAATCGCGGTCGCGATACCAATGACCCCCAGAGGATTGGCGATTCCAATAGCAATCCCGAGAGCTGGTTCGTTCGGGCCGCTGATGATCGTTTGCAAGCCCTGAGGCGTCGAATCAGGGATTGTGAGCCCCAAAAGGAATCCGCACGCGCCCGATGCAATGAGTAGAGCGTGGGTGAGGGCCCGGGTCTCGAAGCCACGACGCGATGTGCGCCGAACTGCGAGCCCAGCGAGAACTAATAAGACAGCGAAGATCACGCCCAACGTTGCTGCATAGGCAATCGTCAGATCACCGCCGATGCCAAAGAGGTGTCGGCCAAAAGAAATCCAACCGGCGACAGCGATGCCTGCCACGATCGCGACGGTGCCAGCGTTCCCTGCCCTCGGAGTCCCCGGGGTCGCACGAACCCTCATTGCGCTGTACGTCATCACTCGCCTCACTCATTCTGCTCAGTTAATCGTAGCGATGATGGAGCACTTGCTGGACACAATTGCGCGGCGTGTACTGCTAACGTGAGCCGAAGAAACCTCAGCGAAAGTCGGCGCGAGGTCGACCATCCACACCCAGGAGACCATATGCCCATCTCAACAGAGGGCCGCGTGGCCGTCTACATCGACTTCGACAACATCGTTATTTCGCGGTACAACCAAAAACACGGCAACGGCCAGTTTCAGAAAGACAAAGCTCGGTGGCACAGCTCAGGCAGCACAACGACGAGCGTTGTCGGCAGCAAGCTGGCCGAGGCCGAAGTGGATGTCGAAGCCATCCTCGATTACGCATCTTCTTTCGGAACGGTTGCCCTCAGTCGCGCTTACGCTGACTGGTCAGTGCCCGTCAATGCGGGCTACCAGAAGCAGCTCATCAACCGCGCGGTGGAGCTGGTACAGCTTTTTCCGCTGACAGCTCAAATGAAAAATGGTGCCGACATCCGCCTGGCCGTCGATGTGATGGAAGACCTATTTCGCCTGCCAGATCTTACCCATGTGGTGATTGTTGCCGGCGACTCTGACTATGTTGCTCTCGCTCAACGAGCCAAGACTTTAGGACGTTTCGTGGTCGGCGTTGGCGTCGCCGGCGGTACAAGCCAGGCCCTCACGTCGTCGTGCGACAAGTTCGCCGACTACGACTCGTTGCCCGGGGTTGAGTTTGGCGGCAATTCGGTCGCGACACCGGCGCCCCTATCGGCACCTGCCCCCGTCTCTGCCGCTTTAGCGCCAGTGAAAACCGCAGCAACGCCTGTCAAGAAAACGGTGGCTGCAACACCACCTAGCCCTGCACCTAAGAAATCGACCGTTACCACGTCGAAGCAACCAGCCAAAGCAACCAGCAAGATCGGCTCGACTGTTACGAGTGCAGCCAAGGTCACCCCCGATCAGCCCGCCACAAAAGTCAGTCCGCTCAAGTTATTAGTGCGAGCAATTCGACTCGTGCAGCAGAAAGAGGACTCCGACTGGCTGAACAGTTCGGCAGTCAAGAACCAAATGCTCCGTATTGATCCATCGTTCGACGAGGCTTCGTTGAAGTTTAAGACCTTCAGCGACTTTGTGACCTCACTCAACTCGAACGTTGAAATGCGGGAACACGAAGGCGTCCGACAGCTGAGGCTTCGCCCCAACGCTTCCAACCCTAAGTAGCAAGAATGGCGAGCGCTCAGCCGCCAGCACGACTGGCGGTCTGAGCATTACGCGAGCAGTTGCTCGGCCAAGAGTTCAAGCGCGCGAACCCGCGCGGGCGACGTGTTGGCCGCATCCGCGTCATGGGCCGAGAGGCCTGGCGTCACCATGACTTCGTCCACACCGAATTTGGTGGCCAGCGAGCGAATGCGCGCTGCTGCTGCGACTGGCTCGTCGATGACCCAGCGTTCGGCCATGTCATCCACCATCTGCTGTTGCGGAGCGGCAAGTTCGTTCGTCGCAGCCTGCTCGATTGTCGCGAGTGGGCCGAGCGGCATTCCACTGAGCAGTCGCGCCATTTGTTGCAATTGCGGAAGGGCTGCGGCGCGGGCTTCGGTCGCTGTTGCGGCTACCGAGACATTGAGCGTCAGGAAGGTGCGTGGTTCCGCGAGCTGCTCAGACGGCACAAAGTTGTCGCGGTACAAGCCCATGATCCGCTCAGTTCCCTGCCCCGAGAAATGGTGAGCGAAAACGTAGGGCATGCCTTGCGCTGCCGCTAGGCGTGCCGAGTAGTCACTCGACCCGAGCAGCCACAGTTCGGCAACCGATGCGGCGCGTGGCGTCGCGGTGAGCTCATAGACCTGACCAGACGGTAGCTGAAGCGATGCACCTTCAGGATGCATGAGGCTGCGAATATCGGCCACGTTGCGCGGGAACGCATCGACGTCGCTGGTCGTTCCCGTCGTGCGTAAATAGGAGGTGATGACGGGGTCGCTGCCCGGTGCACGCCCGATGCCCAGATCGATTCGACCGGGGAAGGCTGCTTCGAGAATGGCGAATTGTTCGGCGACGACGAGCGGGGCGTGGTTAGGGAGCATCACTCCCCCGGACCCGACACGAATACGCTTGGTTTGCGCTGCGAGAATGCCGATGAGCACGGCGGGGTTGGTGGACGCCACCGCTTTCATATTGTGATGCTCGGCCACCCAATAGCGCGAGAAGCCGAGATCATCGGCACGTTGCGCAAGGGCTGTCGTAGCCGCAAGGGCATCGGCGGAGGTCTGGTTGCTGCGCACAGGAATCAGGTCGAGAACAGAAAGACGAAGTGGTGTAGTCATCATCTCTATTCAACCGGGATGCACCACAGATATTCCTGAACGCCGCTGATCGAACCCGCCAACGGCGCGGATTCTCTAGACTGGGCCGATGCATGCCGCTGAGTCGACTCCATCTGAACCGAGTTCGCCTCGCGCGCCAGCGTCACGCCCCACGTTGCCATCTCGCCGCGGTCGCATTGTGCGTGTTCTCCTGATTTCGCTTGCGTCGCTCATTGTGTTCGCTGCGATCGGAATTCTGGTGTGGGCTAATGTTGGCGTCATGCAAGCGGAGCCCGGTCCGCTCGAAAAGGTGAGCGCTAACCCTGCGGTTTCCTTGCACGAGACCCCTGATTCCTTCATCCTCTCCCCCACCGATGGAGCATCCGGCATCGGACTGGTGTTCATTCCCGGGGCAAAGGTGAACGCCGAGGCCTATCTCTACAAGCTTTCGGGCGCAGTCGTCGAGTCGGGCTTGACTGTTGTCGTCACCAAGCCGATTCTTAATCTGGCATTCTTCGATCAGCGCCCGCTGACCACGTTCACGGATGCCGCACCGGATATCGACAGCTGGTTTGTTGGTGGGCATTCTCTGGGTGGCGTGCGTGCGTGCCAGTACGCAGCCCAACCTGATGTGAGTGGCTTGGTGCTCTTCGCCAGTTATTGCGCCAATGATCTCGCGGATGTGGGCACCCGCGTTTTGAGCCTCAGCGGCAGCAACGATCTCCTCAGCACGCCGGAGAAAATAATGAATGCCGCACACCTACTGCCGACCAATACAACATTCTTTCCGATCGATGGCGCCAATCACGCCCGCTTCGGCGACTACGGCCTGCAGTCTGGTGATGGGGTTGCTGATCTCGACAGTTCCGTAGTGCGTGACGTGATCACCGCCGAAATCGACAGTTTTGTTCGCAATGGATAGCGGCGAAGAAGTAATGGAGATGACCAGCTGGGGTCTTGTGCTCATTCCGATACTCGCCGTAATGGCGCCGCTGTTAGCGCGTGCGCTCGCGCCAGTAGTCCGAATTTCAATTGTTGTTTTTGAGCTCCTTCTCGGCATCCTGATTGGGCCAAGCGTTCTCGGCTGGGTCGGTGATTCAAAGTTCGTGGAACAGCTCTCTGACTTCGGCCTTGCGATGCTGTTCTTTATGGCCGGAAATGAAATCCGGCTGAGTGCCATTCGCGGGCGCAATGGCCGGCGGGCGTCACTCGGATGGCTCATCGGGTTGGCTGCGGGAGTAGCCATTGGATTTCTCATCGAACCAAGTTTCGGCGCTGTCGTGATCGGTATCGCACTGTGCTCGACCGCGCTCGGTGCGATCATGCCGATCCTGCGCGATGCCGGCGAACTTCCCACTCGCTTTGGCGGCGCCGCTGTAGCGCTAGGAGCCGTCGGTGAATTTGGTCCGCTGATCGCTATCTCAATCTTTCTCGGAGCGAGTTCACTCGGTGTCTCGACTATCGTGTTGGGCGTTTTCATCGCAATTGCGATGATTCTGCTGTTCCTCGCTGCCCGCATTGAGCACAGCGGTCTCCACCGGATTGTCACCGGCACTCTGCACACCTCCGGCCAGTTCGCGATCCGTGTTGTTATCTTCATCGTTGCCGCCCTCGTAGTGCTGAGCATCGTGCTCGATCTCGACATGCTTCTGGGCGCATTCGTCGCCGGGCTGCTGTGGCAGGTCATGATGCGCCAAGCGCCCGAGCGTGACAGAGCTATGGTCGATTCCAAACTGGATGCGATCGCCTTCGGGTTCCTCGTTCCCATTTTCTACATCAACACGGGAGTGTCCTTCGATCTAGAAGCCCTCACAACGGACTCGAGCGTGGCCCTGCTTGTCCCCATCTTCCTCGTGCTCCTCCTCGTTGTGCGTGGAGTCCCGTCCCTGTTCGCTGCCCCGAAGGGTTCCCGCACGCGCGACCGTGCCGCTCTCGGTCTTTTAGGGGCGACCGGGCTCCCCATCATCGTCGCGGTGACAGCGATCGGCCTTGACAGCGAATACATCGACGCGGGTACTGCCGCTGCGCTCGTCGGCGCCGGTTTGTTGTCGGTGCTTCTCTTCCCGGTGATCGCTATGACGCTCCGTGGTGACGCAGCACAATTGCACGCCAATAGCACCGGGGAGACCAAAGACGATCTGCCGAACGAGCCGCACATCGTCGAAGAAGCGTAACGAGCCGCAGCCGCCGTAGGCGACCGGGAAGCCGCAGCGAAAACCCGCTCTTCTAGGCGAGGATCGGAATCGTGCCCGTCGCGGTGTAGCCCGCGGACTGCGGCAATGGCTCGCCCAGAGCGTCTGACGTGTCGTGCGTAACCAGGGCCTCTTCGGCGCGGGTTTCGCCGTGGGTATGAATGATGGGAATGGATTCGGTGAGCGCGATCAGTCCGTCGCTAATCGTGACGAAAGGATCAGCATCCGTGCTGGAGAAAATGGGGAACGAGCGCCCTTCATCAGGAAGTCTGCGACCTCGTCGAATTACCACGATGGTCGCAGCCGCGAGTGGAATGGCAATCACGCTGGGCGCGGCAACCCACATTGATGCGCTCAAAAGTCCGTAGGCTCCCCAAACGCCATAGCCGAGCACGAGCAACCATTGGGTGGTTTCAGAAATACCGGCAAGGCGCACAGCATCGTTACGGCTCTGCCACGTGATTCTGGCCTGCGGAACCCACATCAGGAACGAGAATGTGGTGCCCACGAATCCGAGTGCGTTAATAGCGAAATCGGTGATGTCCATACCGAGTGCTCGTTCTTTCTGACGGCCCAAGGAAGAACTCCGGATTGGGCACAAATTGCTGGGCATCCACGCGATGTCTCGGTAATTCTAAACACAAAAAGCGCTGCGCACCAGAACCTCTTTTACCCCCAGTTTTAGGCAGTCAGCCACCGAGTTTTCGACGATCGGCGACAGTCCTGGTTGTGAATTGTGCAACGGCCGAATTCTTGACATCCCGCCTGCCTCGGCCGCCTCCTCCGCCTCCTCTAGTGCAGCGACACATCCGCATCAGTTTGGCGATACCCGGTAAAGGTGACGACCAGTCCAGCGCGGGTTGCACCACAGCAATACAGTCCAGCTTCGAGATTTGCCTCGGGTGAGAAATAGGCGAGGCGAACGAGGCGAAAGTCATCGTCGTCGACTCTGGCGCGCACCGTGATCGCGTTGCCGGTGCGACTCGCACGCATCGTGACCGTGCGTCCAGACCACTCCGCGACCGGAGCAACCGACCAATCAGAGAAGCCGTGCGTGACAACGGCGCCCAGCTGCGGCGCACCGTCAGAGATTTCGACGCCAGCTTTCATCCACTCGCTGTCAGACTCACGCACAAACAGCCCTGCTTGGTCGAACTGTTCACTGAAATCGAGCACGAAGCTTACTTCGATAGCGCTATCGACCGGCAGGGGCGAAATGAACGCATGTTCTGTGTCGTGGACAAATCCATACGACGTTGTGCGCCACGCATCACTGTTTTCGGCGGCGGTTACGCGCAGCGTTTCGTCACTGAACTCGACAGCAACAGGCTCGGTCGTCCACCGCGCGGTGCCCATCAACTCGATCAAGGTCATGCCCTTTTCCACTTCCAGTCAGCCACCGCGGGCATATCTTCGCCGTGCTCCCGCGTGTACTGCTGCGCGTGAAGTCGGGTGTCGTGCATCTCTTGCCAGAACGCGGCGTGCCGCGAGGTGAGCCCCGGAACACGCTCAAGCACATCGATAACCAGATGGTAGCGATCGAGATCGTTCAACATCACCATGTCGAAGGGCGTTGTCGTTGTGCCCTCGTCTTTGTACCCACGCACATGGAGATTCGCGTGGCCAGCGCGCTTGTAGGTGAGGCGATGAATCAACCAGGGGTAGCCGTGGTGCGCAAAGATCACCGGCTTGTCTGTCGTGAAGATCGCATCGTATTCGGCATCGCTGAGACCATGCGGATGCTCCGATTCACTGTGCAAGCGCATCAGGTCAATGACGTTGACGACTCGCACCCGCAGCTCGGGGATCCGTTCTCGCAAGATCTGCGCGGCAGCAAGTACCTCAAGCGTCGGAACGTCACCGGCACAGGCGAGAACGACATCCGGTTCCCGACCAACAACTTCAGTTCCTGCCCAGTCGAACAGGCCGATGCCGCGAGTGCAGTGCTCGATCGCAGCCGGCATATCGAGCCAGTTGTTCTCGGGGTGCTTGCCCGCGATGACGACGTTGATTTTGTCGACAGAACGAAGGCAGTGGTCGTAGGTGGCAATCAAGGTGTTGGCGTCACACGGCAGATACGCGCGCACGACATCGGGCTTCTTGTTCATGACCAAGTCAAGGAAGCCGGGGTCTTGATGCGAGGCACCATTGTGGTCTTGACGCCAGACGTGCGAGCTCAGCAGATAGTTGAGCGATGACACCGGTCGACGCCACGGGATCGCGTTTGCGCCCTCGAGCCACTTAGCGTGCTGATTGAACATTGAGTCGACGATATGAATGAACGCCTCGTACGAATTGAACATGCCGTGGCGACCGGTGAGAAGGTACCCCTCGAGCCAGCCCTGACACTGGTGTTCGCTGAGCATCTCCACTACGCGCCCCGCACGAGCTAGATGATTGTCGGAGTCGATCGGCAGGAATCCGGCATCCCACTGCTTATCGGTCACGTCGAAGACAGCACTCAGTCGATTGGATGCCGTGACGTCGGCCCCAAAGATGCGGAAATTGTCGGGATTGTCGCGCACCACATCGCGCAGCCACTCCCCCAGAGCGCCCGTTGCCGAGCTTGTCGTTTCGCCTGGGTTCGGCACGTCGACGGCGTAGTCCCGAAAGTCGGGCAACCGCAATGGCGCACGCAGCAATCCGCCATTCGTGACGGGGTTGGCGCTCATGCGGCGATCGCCCGTCGGCGCGAGCGCTGTGGTCAGCGCGCGCGGTGCGCCGCTCTCATCGAACAGTTCTTCTGGACGATACGACGCCATCCATTCCTGAAGCTGCTGCAAGTGCTCCTCGGTATCGCGCACGCTGGCGAGGGGCACCTGATGCGAACGCCAGTTGTTTTCGACGGGATGACCGTCGACCACTTGCGGTCCCGTCCAGCCCTTGGGCGTGCGCAAAATCAGCATCGGCCAGGCCGGGCGCCCCTCGAGCGTTCCCGCCGCGGCATCCGCTTTGATCCGAGCAATGTGATCGACGATGTCATCGAGAGTCGCCGCCATGCGTTCGTGCACGGCGCGCGGGTCTTCGTCGTCGAATCCGCCCGAGACTACGTAGGGAGTATGCCCGTAGCCACGCATGAGGTCGCACAGTTCGTCTTCGGGGATGCGTGACAGAACTGTGGGGTTCGCGATCTTGTAGCCGTTGAGGTGCAAGATCGGCAGAACCACTCCATCGCGTTCGGGGTCGATGAACTTATTCGAGTGCCAGCTCGTTGCTAGCGGTCCGGTCTCGGCCTCGCCATCACCCACGACTGCCGCGACCAACAGGTTCGGGTTATCGAAGGCTGCGCCGTACGCGTGCGACAACGCATAGCCGAGTTCGCCACCCTCATGGATCGAACCCGGAGTTTCGGGCGCCGCGTGACTCGGAATACCACCAGGAAAGGAGAATTGCCTAAAGAGCTTGCGGATGCCATCCGCACTCTTATCGATGTCGCCATAGGTTTCGCTGTACGTTCCATCGAGGTACGCGCTCGCGACGACGGCTGGCCCACCGTGCCCGGGCCCGGAGACGAAAATGGTGTCGGTGTCGCGATCGCGAATGATGCGATTGAGGTGAGCCCACACAAAGTTGAGACCCGGAGTCGTTCCCCAATGACCCAAAAGTCGCGGCTTGGTGTGCTCGCGGCGAAGTGGCTCGCGCAACAAGGGGTTATCGAGCAGATAGATCTGGCCGACCGCGAGATAGTTCGCTGCCCGCCACCACGCATCCAACTGATCGAAAGTCTCTGGCCGCACCTCACCCGATCGGGATGCGCACCAGGGGGTTCGAGGGGACGAATGGGCAACAGTCACGAGGTTTCCTGTCTGTGGTCGCGATGAATCGTGCTTGCATACTCCGTGAAGTAGAGTCGCGCTCGTCTTGGAGCTTGTGCGCTCAGTGTAGAAGCATTCCTTCTCTGACCGCTGAACGCAACGGTTCAGCGGGTATGCCGTGACCGCGACAGCTCTGTGCGCGGGTTACCCTCTGTATATGGGTTCGCGAAGCACACGCAGTGAAGGCGTCTTGGCCTCGTGGAACGACGAACGCGGGTTCGGTTTCGTCACTCGTGACGACGGTGAACGACTATTTGCTCACATCTCGGCGTTCCCTCCCCGTGATGCCCGTCCGGCACCGGGCGAACGCCTCAGCTTCGCGGTCGAACGCACCAGTGATGACAAGGTGCGCGCGCGCAACATTCGCTATCTCGCCGCCTCCGGCCGGCCGCTTCGTACACGCAAACGCCGTCCCGGCGGCATGCGCTACGTGGTGTTAGTCACGTTCGCGGTTGCTATCGGCATCGTCACGGCGATTGGTGCACTCCCCTGGCTATTCGCGGCGCTGTATCTGACAATGAGCCTCATCACCTATGGTTCCTACGCTGCGGACAAAAAGGCAGCGCAAACAAAGCAGTGGCGCGTGAGCGAAAGTGCCCTGCTCGGATTAGGACTGTTTGGGGGCTGGCCCGGAGCGATAGTCGCCCAGCAGCACCTTCGCCACAAGACCCAGAAAGCCACATTTCGGCAGGCATTCTGGGGCACGGTCGTTCTCAACATCTTGGTCTTTGCGATCCTCACCACAGCGCTGCGCGAACCGATCCTCGAGCTCGCACGCCTCATTCTCGCTGCCAGCTCCGCCTAGCACTGCCGGACTTTCGAGCGGGGCATGCCGCCCTCGACTCCGCACTCCGCGATGCCAGCCCTAGCCGACTCCCAGGCGAGCGAAAGAAATAGCTTGTGGAAGTGAGCGCGCTCAAAGAGGAATTGACAGCATGAATACCCCGTGGGGTATAGTTTCGGCATACCCCCGAGGGTATTAATTTACCCAGTCAAGAAACCGAAAGAAGAGTTATGTGCAGAGCAGTCACCTGTCGGGTATGCGGCAAAACAACCTGGGCCGGATGCGGAGACCACATCCAGTCCGTCAAGCGCAGCGTTCCCTCATCCAACTGGTGCAACGGCAAGCACTCGCAGTCGGAAATTGACGCCGCAAAATCCGCTCAAGGCGGCTTCTTTGCCCGCCTCTTCGGTCGTTAGGAAATTACATGTGCGCACAAGTCACTTGCCAGAACTGCCGTAAGCCCACCTGGGCTGGATGCGGAGAACATATCGAGGATGCCCTCGCCAACGTCGCCGAAGCAGATCGTTGCCAGTGCTAGCGCTAGCGCGCAAACGCCACTAATTCATCAGAATTTCGCACACTTCCACTTCCACTCGACCATCTTTTTCGCAAGGAGAAAAATGCTCCGCCCCCTCGCCGCTCTCGCGGGATCCCTCGTCATGCTGGCCTCAATCGCTGGATGCTCGGCTACCAACGACAGCATTGAGCTCAGTGCTGACACCATCCTTGTCGACGTTCGCACTCCGGCTGAATACGCTGCAGGCCACCTCGACGGCGCGACGCTCCTCGATCTCAACGGAGGCGAGTTTGCGGCAGCGCTCCCCACACTCGACGCCGACGCGGAGTACGCCGTCTACTGCAAATCGGGCAACCGTTCCGGCCAGGCCGTCGCGATGATGGAAGATGCAGGCTTCGAGAACGTGATCGATCTCGGCTCAATCGGTGAAGCAGCGGCATCCACACAGATCGAGGTCGTGAAGTAGCTCGAGCGATGCGGTCACGGCGCGGCATCCCCAGCAAACTCCGGGAGTGACCGCTACGAACTACTGAGTGTGAACTCGATTCCTACCTCCAGCACGCGCTACCACGCCGGCGACCCCCACGACCCTGCCACGGTCGGGTTCTCGCGCGTCGTCGTGTCGGCGGTGCTCGGCGATGTGGTGGTGCACGTCCATCCCAATGCTGCCGGGGTTTCCGATACCGCAACGCTGTTACTTCACGGAGCAGCAGGCTCATGGACCACGTGGCTACCCTTCATCCGCGCTGCCCACGATGCCGGCCAACCACTACACAACGTGGTTGCCGTCGACCTCCCCGGTTGGGGAGAAAGCGGTTCGATCCGAGACGATACAACGGTCGAAGATATGGTGGATGCCATAGCCCACGTCACAACGACCCTCGGCTTTCCGCGCTGGAATGTGTTCGGCCATTCCCTTGGCGGACATCTCGCGCTCAGCCTCGCGGCCCGGTATCCGGAGCGCACGCGCAGCGTCGTCGGCATTTCAGCGACCGGACCTGGTGCATTAGCGGTGCTACGGCACCCGCTTCGACACTTCGGCGATGTGCCGCTGCTGGCCGGAATGCTCGGCGCAATGCGCCTTCTTTCGGCGCTTGACCCGGCGGGAACTTGGCTGGTGCCCGCGCTGCACCGGATACGGCTCCTAGGGCCGCTTAGTTCGCCCCTTTTCGCTCGCTGGCGCGAGCTCGACGAGTCGGTGATCAACTCCCTCGTGACAGAGATTCGCTCTCGCTCTTTCGTGTTGGGCGCCCACGCCGCCACACAGTACGACGAAAGCGAGTGGGCGAGCATCGAGTGCCCCGTCACGCTAGTTCGTGGCGAGCGAGACGTCTTCGTGAGTTCGAAAGACGATGCCTGGTTCGCGTCTGCGCTCCCTCACACTAGGCAGCAGATAGCGGCCAAGGCAGGACACTTTGCGCACATCGAAAGCATGGGCGTGCAGACTCCGGCCCCCGCTGGAAGCCGCGTTGCGCCCTAATCCGCTACGGGGAAAAGATGCAGAAATCGAGCGAGGCGATCGCCCCACTAAGTGAAGCCTCCCAATAGCTCGGTGAGGGCTCGACGAGTGCTGCTGAGCACGTCCGTTTCGCTCGATGGGGAACTATTCGTTGAAAAGTTGACGGTCGCGTCCGGGCGCACTCGGGCCAGCACCCAACGGTCGTTGGCCTTAACCGTCGTCGATGTCATAGCTTGGCGGTCGCCTCGGAGAATCATCATCGATAATTCGACCTCCGCGATCCCCGTTTCTGGAGCCGCGGGCGGATCAGGAATCAGCACGGTCGCCATCTGTTGGTGACGGCATTCGAACCCGGTGTCGAGAGCTCGTCCGCTGACATCCGCTGGCCGATAGCGCACGTTTCCCGATAAGACCTCGCTGCCGTCGGGGCTAACAGTTCGCCCCGCGTCGTCAACCAACACCGTCATCACATCGACAGTTCGAGTCCACGTCGCGGGGGCCAAAATCGACGACCAACCGCGAGCATCGCTGAGAGTGCCTGAGGTTGCGATAGTCGGCCACGTGGCAGACGCAAACGACACTTCAGCAGACCAACGAATCTCCTCCGCGCCAGTCTCAGTGGTCGCGACTGTCATCGTGACCTCTCCGCCATCGGCACCGATCGACGCGGTCTCGACATCATCCCCAGAGTGCAATGTAATAGCGACGTGGTCAATCGTGGGGTGCCCACGTACCAAAAGCCTGGCTGGCACCCCGACTTCAGCGCGCACGATTCGGTGGCTTATCGACCCGCTAGCGATCACTGCGCCGAGCGAGCCTGACAATGAATGTTGCTGCGTGCTCAACGCTCCACCTAATTCAGCAGCGAACGACACGTCAAACGCCACAGACCCCACGATCCCGCTGGGCATTCCCGCCACTAACGCCTGCTCCCATGCTTGCGCACCGCGCGCCGACAGCTCCACGATGAAGACCGCGTCGGCGGTGTCGGTGCCTGCCGAGACCACCGCCTGACCGACGATATGCTCGGCTGGAAGATCTAATCGAGGGCGGACCGATCTCATGTTTAACGCCTGAAAATGCCAGCTTTGTGTGCCGTACCCCGCCGCCGCCAACGCGTCCTCCCAGCTTCCCCTTCGCGCGGCAACCTCTTCATCAGTGAAAACTGGCAAGGCAGTGCATGACACCGTTGCAGCACCCCCGGTGATGCGCACCGTGCCGCCCACTTCCTCGGAGCGAATGGTGACTGAGGTGCCGCGCCCGATCGGAGCCGTGGCAAGCAGCATGGCTGTGCCGTCACCCGGAAACACCATGACATCTCCGACCAGAATCGGATCTACACGGCGCGGAACGGGAACGTTCGCTACAACTCCAATCTCAAAATATGGACGAGCGCGTAGCAGCTGAGCAACGACGACCGTTGCTGGCACCGTTTTCTCCCTTACCTGAGGACGCGCAACTGAGAGCTTCTTGCGTGACGCCGCTGGCACGATCGACGCCCGCGATGCCAGCGAAAGTTGAATAGCGCTGTGCGCAGCATTCTGTACCGTGATCGCCTGTCGAGCCTCCGCGTTCGCCTGCAGCGCCGGCGCACGTGCGAACGCGGTCTTGCTGTCAGCAGAGGCGCTCAACGCAACTCCCACACGATTGACCCAATTCATGCTGCCCCCTCGAACGGGCTTACTACGGAGCGCACAATATTGCCGTCTACACCAAAAATGAATTCTCGAGCACCGAGATCTGTCTCCGATAGCAGCCGGCGAAGGGTTTCGTCGTCTACGCGAAGTACACGTTCTCCGGCAGCCGCACGAACCAACATCGCCATGACACGCCCCGCCCTGTCGTATTTCACCTCACGCACGTGCCCGCGCAGCAGCTCCCACGACTCCACCGTGCGCCCGCGATTTCGACGGTATTCGCTGCGTGACAGCACCGAGACAATGTCACCGTGGTGCGAGCGCTGAAACGGGTGGCCCTCTGCGGACACGCCACGGCTTTCCACAATTACGTCAGTGATCCCTCGCTCGACAGGAGCAGGGAGCGCGCCGCTAAGCGCCGGCGCGGAGGCTGCTGGCGCTCCACCACTCTCCGCGGAGACCGCGGTCTCGCCAAGCTGGTTCAGGCGCCGAATAGCTGGTCGAAGCTCGACCCGTTCTCGGTTGGACTCGCTAGATGAGACTGCGCTGACGCGAGTCTGCAGTAGCGTGCCGCTTGTTGCGGTCACGGTGACGAGGCTCGGGCTGACTCGACCAGATTCGCTGGCAGGACCTCCGTCACCCTCGACTTGGCCGCCAACTCGCATTGTCGTCAACGGTCGACCTCCGACAGTGGCCTGGAACGTCGCAACGGCGTCTGGGATCGGCGTGGCCTCAATCACCCAACTCCCGGCGAGCTGCACCACGGATCCGTCAAGCAATAATTGAATCTCATGGTCATTCAGGGTCTGAAGCCTCACGCCCTTAGCTCGCGAACGAGTACTAATCGTGACTTTTTTGCCCGCCGGATCGGTCACCACCAGTTCTCGCGTGGACTCTCTCACCACTACTACCGCGTACTGATCTAACTCCGTCAGGTCAAGGCGGGCGGCCACCGCGCTGCTGGCGTCGTTAGAGCGTGTGGGCAGAATCGCACGGTGGCGACCGTTGGCCTCAGCCACCGCATCCCGAGCAGCACCTGCCGCGCCATCTTGACCGGTAGTCAGCCGGTAGTGGATTCCCTGGCTGACGTGCAACCGCTGGGCCAACCAGCCCAAGACTTGCCGATCGTCACTCAGGAGAAAAAGCGTTCCCAGATGCGCGAGTCGGCGCAGCCCTACGAGGTCGCGCAGACTAAAGCGACTACCGCGACCAACCACCACCAAAGCTGAACGCGCACGCACGACACCCTGATCGTCGCTCGGCGAATTCCAGCTCTCCGCAAGCGCGGCCAACCCACCGCTCAGAGGGCCCACGACAGTTCTCTCGTCAGCTGTCTCAGTCTGGCTGAGGGCGGACTGCTCCGCGGCCACAGCAGCGAGCAACTCAGTTGTCACCAGCGGCGGTTCAGCACTGCGCTCGGTGATCTCGGCTTGCGGTGAGCTCTCGGATCCGTCGTCCCAGTCGCTCCAATCGCTATTCGAACCCTCACTCTCGCTGGTGTTGGATAGCTCACCCAGTCGCCGCCACGTCGCAGAACCTACGACACCGTCGGCGCTCAGTCGCTCGTCGCTTTGGAATCGGCGAACCGCCGACTGGGTTCCGGCGCCGAAGTCACCGTCGACGCCATTCGTGTCGTAACTCAGGTCGGTCAATAACTGCTGCAGAACACGCACGTCTACTCCCCGGTCGCCACGACGCAATGTCGGGCGGTTAGTGACGTCGATCCGGCTGCCAGAAGAAGCGCCGCCGCCGCCAGAGGGTTCCGACCCCCCACCTACCGGCGTGGCTCCTCCGCCGCCAGCGGGCTCCGATCCGCCGCCGCTAGGTCCGTTTCCCCCTGCCACAGGGGGCTGCACCCTCGCCCTAGCGTTTTCGAGCGCCGCCCACGACAGTGCACCCGCGATCCCGTCGGCACCGAGGCCTTGATCGCGCTGAAACTGGCGCAGAGCCGATTGTGTACCGCTCCCAAAGTCGCCATCGATGCCGTTGGTGTCGTACCCCAACGCCGTAAGCAGTTCTTGCAAATCGCGCACATCCTGCCCGCGGTCACCACGACGAAGCGACGGACGTTCCGATCCGTTGCCCCAAGTAGCGTCGCGATCGTTTGTGCCATCGTTGTCATCGCCGCCCCAATGGTCGTCGCCGCCGGGAATGCCACTCGCGTCATCGACGAGCACGGTAGTGTCGACCGGCGTGGTTCCCGCATTCATATGAGCGTTATGCACCACGAGAGCGAAATCCTGTTGTGGACTCGTCGGCCGATTGGTGAGGCAGTTCATCGCTAGCTGCAGAGCTTCGACGGTCACGGTAAACGCCCCAACGATCTCACCGCCCTGCAGATAAATGTTCTGCGTGTTGTCGGTACCTTCATCATCGCCCGGAGAACCGGAGCGGGACCAACCATTGGTGAAGTCGTTGCCAAAGTAAGTATTACCGCTGTGGTCGAGCCGGAGCCGCAATCGGTTCACGATGGCCGGACGGTCAACGGTGCCTGACCCCACCGTGCCGGGTGGATCTGTCCACGTCAGAGTCACCTTTACCGGTTTGTTGGGGTCAGACGCGTAAAGATTCCATTGGCGCATTTCTCCGATCGAGGCCAGCCGAATCGATTGGTCGACGTACAGCTTGTGCACGGAGTCGTCGAATACTGCTCCGAGGTTCACACGTCCCCAGCCTTGACGGTTGTTGGGGATCGGTCCGCCGAACCCAGTGTCGGTGGCGCCGTTCACCATCATTGCACGCAACATGGCCGGCGAGGGAGCATCACCACCGATATTGCTGGCCCACCAATCAATCGCGAGAGCACATGCTCCGGCGGTCTTCGGTGAGGCCCCCGAGGTGCCACCACCCCACGTCATCTGGGCACTGATGAATTCGATCGATGACGAAGTCATCCCAAAATTCGCCGCTGCCGTCCACTCGCCTGGTGCACAAACGTGGGGTCGAATTCTCCCGTCTAGACAGTTGCCATAGCTAGAGGCTCCGTTGCCGGTGAACATCTCGTTAGGGTCATCAGCCTCCGCCGCCGCAGTCGGTTTATCCGCCCGGAATTCGGGGCGATAGCTTTCTGAATTGCCGGTCACAATGACATTCTTGGCCGCCTTGGGTCGGGTCAGGCCGTCGCTGCCCCTGTTGCCCGCGGAAAAACAAATCGTCAGTGCAGTGCTTGCCCCGTCAGCATCGCGCACCAAACCATCGAAAGTCGCCTCTGCCGAGCCGTAGTCCATCCCACCCGGCATGGTTTCCGTTCCCCAAGAGTTGTTTTGGACGGAGCCGTTCGCTCCGCCCAAAATTCCCGAGGTGGTTACGGTCTGGCGACAGTTGAGTGCTGATGAGTCGCTGCTGGATTGGGTGATGAGATCAGCGCCAGGCGCCATCCCCACTCCGTACAAGTAACCGTTCGAATCGCGCTCAGTACGAAAGTCACCGGCAGCATGACCAGCAACAAACGTGCCATGCCAGTCGCGACGATTCCCATCGTGAGCGACGATTCGCCCAGTAAAGGCGTCGTGAGTCTCGTCGACACCGTTATCCACGATTCCGATGGTCACCCCCGCCCCGTTGATCCCGCGGTCCTCCAACCACCGCAAATAGTTGCCGACCGGACGTCGCTGAGCGTCAATCATTCCCGCCACGATGAGGTCAGCAACCTCATCTTCGGGCCGAATCGGTACACGATCTTCAACGGCCGCTACCCCCGGCAGTGCGAGTGCCGAGTCCACGGAGGTGCCATCTGCTATCGCACTAATCCGTTGGTAGAGCCCGGCTGGAGGTTCGAGATCGCCCACGATACTTAGCCCAGCTACCCCCCTCAGCTCGGTCAACGTCTGCTCCGCGGTGCTCGAGTGCAACACGACCCAGACGTCTTTGGTTCCGGCTTCTGGCATGCGCGTGCGAGGCTTGCTCCGCGCAGTGGGAAGCGACACTGCACGCACAACCGGGAGCGCCGCAACTGCTTCCAACGCCGACTTCTTTCCCCGCACAAGGTAACTGGCGGGAGGCTCGAATGTCACCAGCGCGACCCCGGCCGCCTCCAATCGTTCGACCACAGACCGCTCTGGCGGTCCGGCTAACTCAACCAGCGCGAACGTGTCAGCGTCGCCGATAATCGACTCAATGTTGGATCGGTCGGCCTCTGATTGCGGAGCTTCTGGCCGGGGAGGTATGACTCTGGCCGACTCCGTAGCAGCGACAGTTGTGGCCGGCGCCTCTACGAGTTGATCCCCGTTGTCGTACGTGTGCAAAATCGTGATGTCGGGCCCGCCAGGTAGTTCCGTACCTGCGGGCACCACAGCTACTTGCTGGTTCTTCTTCATGAGAATGGTTCCTTTCGTAGACGCCTGGCGGACTCGATCAGAGCTGGACGCGGATACTGTCCGCGTAATGTTGGGCATCTAGCTCGACGACAACCCGCTTACGCGAGTCATCGAACGCTCCGGCAAGCTCGGCACTGCGCAGAAGCACGCGCTCGTGGCCGTGACCAGTATCCACAAGCAGCGCGGCGCCCTCCGCGCTGTACTCCACAGCGGTGACGACACCATCGATTCGGTTATCGCTGCGCGAAACGTTGGGGCGGATACTCGACTCACTCTCCGGACCGCCAGCTAACGGAGTATCGAACCGTGGATGCGCGCCATGCTCGCGCAGGTTGGCTAGGAACTTGTCACTCTCAGGGAACACAGCATCTTGGCTAACAAGTTGAATCGAGCTCGGCGAAGCGACGATAAAAATGCCTTCCTCGTCGAAATTGATTTCCTGTTCCGTAGCCCGCACCATGCGGCCACCGATTGCGCCAAAAGCGCTGAATTTTGCGATTCCCACGGCATGCTCTGGGCTAAGCGGATAGCTAAACTCCAACGGATCGAATGGGCTAATCTGCGCCGACTCTGAGATCGGACGAGGAAGGTGGGGCCCCTCGTAGCTGACATTGGCCACAAGACGGGAATTAGCGAGCAACGGAGACGCCGGATCGAAAACAACCTCACCAGCTTCATCCCTCACGAAGAGATAGATCATATGGCGACCAATCCAGCTAGACGGCTTGATCACCACTTGGTTTCCACCACCGCCTACGGTTGCAGTGCCAGAAGTCGTGACGACCGGCCACGATGCTGGAGCAAAGTTAACCTGGGCTCGCCAACTAATCTCCACCTCGTTGGAGCGAGCGCTAGTGACTATGTAGCGAGCTACACCACCGTCGGCGCCGAACACCGGCGTTTCAGGCGACTTTCCTTCGCTAGCTGTCCAGCTAATTGCGGTGGTTTCCAGCTGGGGATCAGCGTCAACCACAACTGTTGCTGGGAAGGACATCTCCGTGTTGACCTCCGTGACATAGGTCTCATCGAGTTCGCTAAATAGCGTCGTCATGTCGGCGTCCATGGAGGCTTTGAGCCAGGTCCAGCCCTCAAAACTGACTTTCTGATCGATGTCAATGATTTCCTCGACCCGCTTGAATTTGGCCGCAAATTTTGCACCGCCAAGCAAGCCTCCACCTCCGTCACCGGCGTCAGCGTCTGCTACCTCCGGCGCTGGGGCAAAGAGCGCATCAAATACTCGCTGCTGCACTTGGTCGATGAAGGTATTTACCATCTCTTGCCGAATGCTCTCCAATTCGGGTGCCAGTCCGGTACCGATGAAACGAACCTCAACGTCGCCCTCACGCTTCATGCGCTCCCAAGCTGCATCAATCTGCGCACTCGAGCCGAACAAAAAGCCGCTCTTCATTCCCAGTGACGCGGAGAAGTGCGTCCAGATCCTTTCCGCGTGCACCTTTACCTCGGCACCCACAGTGGGCAACATTCGAAGGTACTCATACATCATCTTGACGCCAGCAGGCACGGCGGTCTGCTCGCGTATACCCTGAACCCACTCTTGAGCACCCAACGGAGTCAATTGCATCAGAAACGAATTTGTCCCCCCTGGCGTGCCGATATTTACATCATTGTGGGCGGCATCAGGGGTGCCCGACAGGGGATTAATGAGCACTTGAGCGGTGCCCTTCTGAGTGTTCAGCGGAATGAAGCGAGGGTTGCGGGGCGGACGCGGCCCTACGCCGGCCATCTCCGACAACCACTGCTCTTTCAACGCTGCGAACCCGGCGGCATCATGCTGAACTGCAGAGGTGATGGTGAAGACGGCGGACCCGCCAGTGATCTTGTAGGTTTCGTCTTCTTGCTGACGGAATTGGCTGGCGGCCATCTGATAGCGACCGTTTTGGCCCTTGGCGAGGCTCGGTTGTTTGGCTGTAAACAGGATGACGTCGGGTTCAGTGCTTTGCCAAAGCTTGTAGTTGCCGACGTCCCATTTGACGCCGGACATCGCTACTCCAAGTTCTTTCTGCAGAAATGTACCCATGATTCATCCCTCTCCCCGGCAGCGAAGTTCGCCGCATTGTTATCGAATCTGCGCCCAATGACCCCACAGCGGCATGAAGTCGTTGCCGTAACGGCTCGTACGCGGGCGTTCTCTAACCGATGATTTTTGTGATCTGACGTACCCGTGAAGTTCACGACGAAACTCAGATCTAATCCCGTAACCCTGAGCTGACGGGAAGGAGTGCGCAGGCGTGCGAAGTCGAGAAACATCCCGGGGTAGATGCACAGAAATATTCACGATGATGGGCAAGGCTTGGCCGAGCTTCATGCGAGTCGTTTTCAGTCTCAGCATTGTCGGACCAACCTTTCGCGTATGCGGTCAAGGATGGAGCACGTGTCGACAACCTTGGCTGCAACGGAAAAACGACGATACTCTCCCCTCGGCTTTATATCTAGGGATTGCGGCGTGGCGCGCTTGATTTTTGATCATTATTGTGCAGGTGCTGGCATGTAATTTCTCGCCAGCGTCGATCGCTGTGCCGAGTACTCTGACTACATGCTTGATGTTGCCCCTGCCGAACGTGTTGCCGCCGGCATCAATCGGTGGGACGTAGTTCTTGCCGTTGGCCTTTTCGCCGGAACACTTCTCAGCACCGTTCTCACCCGAATCGCTGGCCTCGTCGACGAGGTTGCCGATCCCGTGATCACGCTGCTCTGGGCAACCGCGATCACAGTACCGTTGATCTTTCGGCGCCGGCAGCCACTTCTAGTCGCGATCATCATTTCTGTGGTGTTCATTGTCGGCGCCACACTGCACGTGCCCGAGGTAACGTTCAGCAACATCGCGCTGTTCATCGCGATCTACTCGCTCGGGGTATGGGAAAGCCGGCGTCGCGTCGCCACGATGGCTCGCACGACGATCATCGTGGTCATGTTCGTCTGGCTGTCGATTGCACTCTTTCAAATCACGACGGATCCCGATGCGCTCAGCGGGTTGTCGCGGGCTGGGGCGTTTTCTCCTCTGCTGGCCTATCTCCTCATCCAGTTTGTGACGAATGTGCTCTACTTTGGGGCTGCATACTACTTCGGAGAGCGGGCCCATGTATCGCGGCTCGAGCGGACAGCATTGCGACAGCGTTCAGTGGAGCTGGTGCGGGAACGTGAATTGATCGCGGCGCAGGCCGTCACTATCGAACGTCTGCGGATCGCTCGCGAGCTGCACGACGTGGTTGCCCACCACGTGTCGATCATGGGGGTGCAAGCTGCGGCAGCACGTACTCTGATTTCACGTGATCCTGACGCCGCGTCCGAATCCCTCAAGGCTGTCGAGACCGGATCCCGCCAAGCAATCGATGAAATGCACCGACTCTTAGTGGCACTTCGCGAGCCTGACGCTCGTGAAACTGACAGCGCAGCAGCCTCCACTTTGGGCGTTCACAATTTGCACGAGCTTGTTGCCGAGAGTCAAGCTGCAGGACTTCCCACGCGCTTCGAAGAGATCGGAGACCGGCGTGCGATAACGGCGTCAACCTCGATCGCGCTCTATCGCATCGCGCAAGAAGCGCTCACCAACGCCCGCAAGCACGCGGGGCCGACTGGCACTGCTGACGTGCGGTTGCGGTGGAGCCACGAGAGCGTCGAGATTGAGATTGGCAACTCTGGCCGCGCTCCGAACAAACGACCTACGACTGGACTGGGGCTCATCGGCATGAATGAACGAGTGAACGCTGTTGGCGGTGCGCTCGAACTTCGTGCTCGCTCGCGGGGCGGCTATCTGGTGCGTGCTGAATTGCCGCTGCGCACGGGCAATTTCTCCAGCACCGATCCCTTCCCCACGTCATCGCAGCGTGAAAGCGCAGGCTTCCCCTCATGAGCGCTTCACCAATCCGAGTCCTACTCGCCGACGACCACGAATTAGTGCGCGCCGGCTTTCGCGTGATCCTTAGCGCGCAGCCCGACTTGGAAATAATTGGTGAGGCACGTAACGGTCGCGAAGCCGTCGACCTAGCCGCCGAACTTCATCCCGATGTGATCTGCATGGACATCCAAATGCCCGACCTCAACGGGATTGACGCGACGCGGATGATCGTTGCCGACCCTGAGGCTCGTGCCGCAGTTCTCATCCTCACCACCTTCGACAACGAAGAGCACCTCTTTGACGCTCTCGACGCCGGCGCGAGCGGGTTCCTGCTCAAGAACTCCTCGCCCGACGATTTGGCTGCAGCAATTCGCACCCTCGCCAGTGGCGATGCGCTGCTCTCGCCCGCCGTCACCCGGCGGGTACTTCAACGGGTAACCCGCGCTGCTCGCCAGGCACCCCGTCAGACGGATGCCGCAACGACCGCTGAACTCACCACTCGAGAACGCGAAGTGCTCGTTCTCGTTGCCGAGGGCCTCTCAAACGCCGAAATCGCCAGTGCGCTGTTCGTCGGCGAGGCGACGGTAAAGACCCATGTTTCCAAAGTCCTTCAGAAATTGACGCTGCGTGACCGCATCCAAGCCATTGTCTTCGCCTATGAGAATGGCGTCGTTGTGCCCAGCAGCAACCGGGACTAGCCCGCGCACACTTCGCCCACGCATGCCAGACCAGATCTCTCACGGCGTCACTCCCCCGTGAGACGGAGGGCACAAACCCGCCTGCAGACTGATCTCTCTGAACGCAATCAGCCGTAGCGTTGTTCTCAGAGAGATTCTTTGCGAACGAAGGCGGTATTCGTGCTCCAACTCGACAACATCACCAAGAGCTTTGGGGCGCGACCAGCGCTCGACGGAGTGAGCTTTGCCGTGCGTGACAGCCGCATGACCGGGTTCGTCGGAGGAAACGGTGCCGGAAAAACAACCACAATGCGCATCCTGCTTGGCGTTCTCAATTCGGATGCCGGAGAGATCCACCTCGACGGCGAACCGCTCGGCGCAGAACAACGGCGTCGCTTCGGCTACATGCCCGAGGAACGTGGGCTGTACCCAAAGATGAAGGTGCGGGAGCAACTCGTTTATCTCGCCCGACTTCACGGATTCACGTCGGCCGCCGCCGGCCGCAACGCCGACAGTCTGCTTGAGGAGCTTGGTCTCGGCGAGCGTCGTGACTCCACCCTCGAGAGCCTCTCCCTCGGAAACCAACAGCGCGCCCAGATCGCCGCCTCACTCGTGCATGATCCAGAAGTGCTCGTGCTCGACGAGCCATTCTCGGGGCTTGATCCTCTCGCAGTCGATACCGTGGTTGACGCACTCAAGCAGCGAGCGGCAGCCGGCGCATCTGTGCTGTTCTCCTCCCACCAACTCGAAATCGTTGAGCGGCTGTGTGACGACCTCGTAATCATTGCCGAGGGCACTATTCGCGCCTCTGGTGAGCGCGAAGCTCTCCGCGCACAACACTCGGCACCGCGCTATGCGATCGTGTGCAGCAGCGATCTGGGCTGGCTCCGCGCCGAACCAGACATCACCGTGGTCGAGTTTGACGGCGGCCACGCCACCTTCGATGCCGTCGAGCCCGCCGCGGCGCAGCGAGTATTGCGACGCGCTGTCGCCGACGGAGACGTCACGTCATTCAGCCCTCAGCGCGCATCCCTCGCCCAAATTTTTCGAGAGGTCATCTAATGAACGCCAAGACCACAGCTCACCGCTCCCCCAGCTTCACCCACTCTGTCTCGCTCGTAGCAGAACGAGAAATTACCACGCGACTGCGTTCCAAAAGCTTCCTCATCACCACCGGCATCCTGCTCCTCCTCGTTCTCGGCGGGGTAATCGCTGGCGGAATCATGTCGAAAAGCGTCTCGACTACGCCGGTCGCCGTTGTCAGTTCGCTGTCGTCTGAGCTGACCAACATCGGCGGGCTCGAGATTACTGAGGTCGAGAACCGTGCAGAGGCTGAAGCCCTCGTTAGCGAAGGAACCGTGGATGCTGCGGTCGTTCCGTCTGCGGAAGGCTCCACGATTCCCGTCACGGTCATCGCTGAAAGCGAAGCACCGTCCTCGCTCATGCAGGGGCTCAGCGTGAGCCCAGAACTTGTATTACTCGATCCGAGCGATACAAGTTTTCTGCTGAGCTACCTCGCTGCCTTCGGCTTCGGTATCATCTTCTTCGCCTCGGGCATGACCTTCGGTCCGATGATCGCTCAGAGCGTTGTTGAAGAAAAGCAGACCCGCATCGTTGAGATTCTTATGTCGGCAGTACCGGTTTCAGCGCTCATGGCCGGAAAGGTCATCGGCAACTCACTACTGGCGTTCGCTCAGATCATCGCGATCGCGGTACTCGCGATTGTGGGCCTTTCCGTCACTGGCCAGGCGGAGCTGCTGGCACTCTTGGGCGCGCCACTGCTCTGGTTTGTCGGGTTCTTCATCATCGGTTTCATCCTTCTCGCAGCCCTATTCGCCGCAGTCGGGGCGATGGTGTCTCGCCAAGAAGATTTGGGAACAACGATGACTCCCGTGACGATGCTCATCATGTTGCCGTACTTCGCGATCATCTTCCTTCACGACAATCCCGTTGCCCTCGCCGTAATGTCGTACGTCCCGTTCTCCGCTCCAGTCGGCATGCCGATGCGCCTCTTCTTGGGGACCGCAGTCTGGTGGGAGCCATTGATCTCCCTCGCACTTCTCGCCATCACGGCCGCGCTCGCCATTCTTCTTGGCGCCCGTATCTACAACAATTCGCTGCTGAAGGTGGGAAGCCGAGTTAGCTGGGCTCAGGCCATCAAAGGCTAGATACCCCTGCGGACTCACGGCGCGGGATGCGTCGCCGCGCTTGCCCGTCGACGATGCGGCTTATTGTTTCCTCCCCACCGCTGTCGTAATGTTTCCTCATGATCATCTGGCTCAATGGCCCGTTTGGCGTCGGCAAGACTGCGACTGTGGTCGAGCTGCTCACCCTCCGCCCAGAAGCAGTCGTCTTCGATACCGAAGCAATCGGATTCATGTTGAGGGACGCTCTCGGTCACGCACTTCCGGCCGGCGATTTTCAGGAGCTCCGCCCGTGGCGACGCTTGACAATAGCGGCGCTCGGCGAGATCGCAGACTTCCTCGAGCGCGATGTGATTGTTCCGCAGTCAGTGCTGGTTGAACGACATTGGGATGAGATCCAATCCGGGCTTGTCAACTCCCGTCTCGACTGCGTCGCGGTGACGTTGCATGCCGAGAAAAGGGAACTCGAGCGGCGAATCGACAGCGACACGATCCAGAGCAGCGCGCGGCAATGGCGACTCGATCATCGTGAACACTACAAGATGGCGCTTCCGTGGCTTCGAGCCAAGACGGCCGTAATTGATACAACCAATCGCACGCCTGAGACGGTTGCTCGACTCGTCACCGAGATAGCCGATTCACGGCGGTAGTGCACAACTAGAGTCTCGCTCCGCGCCTGGGCCTCCACGCTCTAGTCCTCCACGCGTCTAGCCCTCAACGACGGGCTGCGGCGGCAGTTTCCGCACTTTCGCCCGACGACGACGGCGCGCGGGGATCATCGCGCGCATCTCTTCAAGCTTGCCAAAGCACAGAAGCCGATCATTGGCTTCGAGCACAGTGCTGCGGCGAGGGTTGGGCACAACGTTAGAGCCCCGGTGCAAGGTCAGCACGGTGATGTCTTTTTCGCCGAGACCCGATTCGCCGAGCTGTTTGCCCACGAATTCCGCGTCACTGTGCACAACGATTTCGGCGACGCCATACCCCGTCGACACGCTGAGACGTTGGCGCACATCGATCTCCGGGAACGCCACCTGGTTGGCGATGTAGTCGATGATCGCACCTGCGACATCCAGCCCCGTTGCACGCTCGATACCTTCAAGGCCTGGTGACGAATTGACCTCCATCACGAGGGGGCCCTCGTTGCCTTCGAGCATGTCGACACCGGCAACACGCAACCCCATGATTTGAGCAGCCTTGACCGCCGCACGGTGATACTCAGGCGTAAGCTCGACAGCTTCGACATTGCCCCCGCGGTGCACGTTCGACCGGAACTCGTCCCCCACTGCTACTCGACGCATTGCCGCCACAACGCGGTCGCCGACGACGAGGGCACGAATGTCGCGGCCCTTGCTCTCAGAAATGAAACTCTGAATCAACACGTTCTGTTTCGTCGAATGCAACGTCTCGATGATCGCCTTCGCCACTTGGGTGTCCGGGGCCAAGATCACGCCGATGCCCTGCGTACCTTCGAGCAACTTGATGACGACGGGTGCACCGCCGACGCGCTCGATGGCCATCTCGACATCCGCTCGGTTGTGCACAAAGGTGGTCGCCGGCATGGCGATATCGTGACGAGAAAGAATTTGGGTGGCGCGCAACTTGTCGCGCGAATTAGTGATCCCGCTCGAGGTGTTCGGCGTGTAGACATCCATCTGCTCAAATTGACGAACAACAGCAGTGCCGAAGTAGGTGATGGAGTTGCCAATCCGCGGCAGGATGGCGTCGTAGTCCGAGAGCAACTTGCCGCGATACTGCAGGTCTGGTTCGTCGCCCGTGAGATCAATAGCGAAGCGCAGGGTATTCAGAATCCTGACCTGATGCCCTCGTTCTTGGGCAGCCGCTTGCAGTCGAATTGTGGAATACGCCTGCGGGGCGCGCGAGAGAATAGCAAGTTTCATCGGAGGTCCTGCCAAGATAGGGGGGTGATAGAACCTACCCATTCAAACACTATTGTGGGCTGGCGTGAATGGGTCGCCCTCCCGAGCATCGGCGTGCCGTGGATCAAAGCAAAGATCGATAGCGGCGCTCAGAGCTCGGCCCTGCACGCCGACCACATCGAAGAATTTGTGGGCGCTGACGGCAGCGAATGGGTTCGTTTTCACGTAAAGCGCTGGCAGAGCTCGGATGCGGATTCGGTCGTCGTCGAACGCGTCATTCACGACCGCCGTGCAGTGCGCAGTTCATCAGGCCACAGTGAAGATCGCATCGTCGTGACCATCGATGTTGAGCTTGCCGGTCGCACGGTTGTTGCCGAAACTAGCCTCACCAATCGTGACGAGATGGGATTCCGGATGCTCATTGGCCGCGAAGCTCTGAGCCAGGGCTTTCTTGTCGACTCCGCCAAGTCGTTTCTCGGCGGGCGAGCCCCTCGTGACATTCGTCGACGCAATCGGGGACGTCGCTGAGCCGTGCTGCGCGCCCAGACCTGATCAGATCAGATCAGATCAGAAGAATTTTCGTCGAGCACCACGGACGACGTTGTTGTTTGCCCCGGCGATCTTGCTATTAGTGAGCCCAGTCTTTGAGACGACGAAGTCGTTAGTCTCCTGCATGTTGAACATGGCCGACTCCGTTTCAGACTCGTGCTTGTGCCGTTTGTCGACGTTCCGGTATCGCAGATAAATCGCCGCATAGAAGATGAAGCCGGAGAGCAAGAAAACGAGTCCGAAGCCGCGAGATCCCTCATCAGACGAACTGGCAGCGATTAACTGGCCGCTTGCCGTCATCCACGCAAAATGTGTCAACATCAGATCCCCACCGCCACGAGCACCAGGCCGATAACAGTACCGACAAGCTGCACAACTCCTGCTACGAGCAACAATTTGCTCTGGTGCAAGGGGACGCTTCCCATCGTCTCTCCCGTTCGGGCGTTCACAGCGACATAGTGCAGGAACGTTTTTCCACTCGAATTTCGCTGCTGGTAGCTATAGAGCCAGACCGGCAGATAGGCCGAGACCCAGCGTTGACCGCGCACATCAACTTCTTCGGCTGTCCACCGCACTCCACGGTCATAGAACGCGAGAGAGTCATTCACGCGATGACGCGTGATGTCCTCGGCCTGAGTATGGGCGATCGGAGATAGTTGATCGAGGTTGCTGTCACGACGTTCTGAAGTAAATCCTGCGAGATAGTTGGAGTCGTATCGAACAGAGTTTTCGACGTCGAACGGCATGATCGTGTTGATGATGTTGTTCGAGTTCTGCGACGTGTTCTGATCGAGACGATCACTTGACGATTCCACTGTGAGGTCGTTCACCTGGATGTCGAACTCTCGCACCACGTTAAAGAGGTCAGCGTCGTAGCGTTGCTCCTGTTTGTCGCCGACCTTGACGGTGTACGAGCGAGTTTGGTGCTCGCCTTCTCCCGTCATGCGGGCGTGAGCATTGATATCGACGACCATGTACGGCAGATACACGCCCATCACGTTTTCGGCATTGAACTCTGCCCTAAATTTCGGATGCGCGAAGAACTTGCGCTTGCCCACGAAGCTGGCGATCTTCTCTACTGCCGTCGATTTTTCGACTGTGAAGGGCAGAATCATGTCGGGAACGGCGCCGTTGGGAACCTGCTGGTTCATCGACAGGGTGTTGCGGCACCAATGGCAGCGAGCCTGAGTGCTGTTATTGGTGTCGATGACGACCTCAGCACCACAGGCGCTGCACTTGAAGGTAAGAATTTCCTCGGTAGACGGGACGATATCGCTCGAGCCCGATCCGACCAGAATCCCGCTGAGTTTACTGATGTCGCCGTTGAGGTTGAAGGCCTCGATCGCGTTGTCGGTCGCCCATTCGAACCGACAAAATCCGCAGCGCAGATTTCCGGTGGCCACGTTGAGCGAGATCTCGGTGGCACCACACCGGGCACACTTGGCAAGTCCGTCCTGTGCCCCGTCATCGGTGCGGAATACGTTCGGCGCATCTTCAGTACTCGTCGCGGGTTGAGCCTCTGGCTCAACATCGTCTGTCGGCATGACCGACTACAGTCCGAGAACTTTAGCTTTAGCTGCTTCGTAGTCGGCTTCGGTGATCAGTCCCTGATCAAGCATTGTTTTGAACTGCTGCAACTTCGCCATCGGGTCATCAGCTGCTGGCGTAGCGGCCGGTGCCGCGGCGGGCTGCTGGGGTGCTGCGTTGGGTTGCTGGAATCCTGCCGCAGCGCCACCGGCCGCATTCATTCCCATCCCGAGGAACGCCATGCCTGCACCTCCCCCGCCACCACCTTCGTTTGATCCGGCAGCTTCGAAGCCACGTGCAGCAGCTTGCTGCATGAACGAGTTTCCGCGGGCACCGCCGAGAGCATCCGCCTTCTTGACGTCGCTGAGCAGAGCGCGAGTGTCTTCGTCATATTCGATGGACTGAAGAGCGACTTTTTCGATGGTGAGTCCGCGGTCTCTGGTCCACTGGTAGCCATCGTCGACTGCGGCGCTGAGCGACTGAGCAAACCCAATAGCGTCGCTTTGGATGCGCGCGATGCGGTTTCCCTTGCTGGGGTCATTTGTGTAATACGAAAAGGCTGCGGCAAGGGAGCCGACGACTTCATTGAAGAGCTGGCTTGCGGCGTCATTATCGAGATCGGAGAAGTCGAAGACTTTGGGTGACTGGCCAAGGTACGTGAGGGGAACGAAATTCTTCACCAAAAGGATGGGGTCAACGATCTTGAGGGAGTAGCTTCCGCGAGTGATGGCACCAACTTGCGCACCGAGGTACGCGTCATCCCAGTAGATCTCTGACTGCGTGCCGAACTTGTTGTTGGGGATCTCTTTGAGATTGACATAGAACGCGAGCTGCTGTGAACCAGGCTGGCCGCCGAACTTGAAGCGTTCCCACGAGGTCTTTAGCGTGGAGCTGATGATCCCGTCGCCGGCGAAGAATGACTCGGCGTTCTGATCTTCAGAGGTGAAGATGAACCCTCCGGGTTCACCAACAAAACCGGTGAGTTGTCCGTCTTGAAACGTCACCAGTCCATAGCCCTCAGGCACGACAATTCGGCTGCCGTTGGTGATGATGTGCTCGGAGCCCTGCGTATTTGAGCCACGACCGGCGTTTGTGCCCTGTGCTACCGCCGGGAAGATTGCTGCGGTAGGAGCTAGTTGAGCAGGCGGGGTGAGGAAGTCCTTCCACTGGTCTGCGAAAGTTCCTCCGATTGCCCCTGCGAAAGCTTTAATGAATCCCATCCGTCTTATCCCATCGACTCGTTGCTGGGTCGGCCACAGATGACGGAGTTCGCGCGGGCGCTAGGTGCAGGCCCTCTAAAACCCGTTAGTGCATGAGTGAACGACAATCTCTCAGCATGCTAGCGGGTAACAGAGTGCACTGTCGCGCGTTAAGCGAGATCCCTCAACTTTGAGATCGAGTGGGTAACCACTTCTTCCAGAATGCTGGTGAGTAAGACGAGAGAATCGATCGTCACCCACTCCTCAGCGGCGTGGGCTCCGCCGCCGTCGACCCCAAAGAGCACTGTAGGAATCCCCGCGTCAGCCAATAGAGCGCAGTCGGTCCAAAACGCTTCGCCTCGCACCGTGGGCGTAGTGCCGCTGTGATGTTCAGCTGCCGCGATAAGGGAGGCCACGATGGCCTCGTGAGGATCGACACTAAACGGGTTGCGTTCAAGCCCAGCATGCACGCTGTAGATGAATTCAGGGTCATCCGCCGCTATCGAATCGAGAATAGCGCGCAGCTCAGTCTCGACCGTGGCTGCCGTCTCGCCGGGAAGGGTGCGACGTTCCAGGGCGATTCTGCATGACGCCGGATAGCTCGATTGTTCCTCGCCGCCGCTGATGACAGAGGCGTGGATGTTGGCCGTCCCGAGCATCCGATGGGGAGTTCGCTTCGCTAGTTCGCGATCGTGCTGGCCGAGCGCGGTGAGGAATGCGCCGGCTTTGACGATCGCGTCGATGCCAAGGTCGCGACGGGATCCGTGTGCTGCACGCCCGTGAATGGTGATGTCAAACCACGCGAACCCTCGGTGAGCGGTGACGATGTCGAGACCGCTTGGTTCGACGACAACAGCACAGTCCGCACTGTAGTGACGGAGCACTTCCTCGGTTCCTGCACTGGCAAATTCCTCGTCGGCGACGAGTGCGAGGATGATATCTCCGGCATGAGGCCGAGCGGCAACCTTGCTTGCCGCCACCATGATCGCGGCCACCCCCGATTTCATGTCGTAGGCGCCGCGGCCATAGATATTGCCATCCCGGTGTCGGGGCACGAGTCCGTCACCGTCGTAACTGCCCAACGACACCGTGTCGAGGTGTCCATTGAGCATGATGCTGCGCCCAGTACCCGTGCCTCTGCTTATCGCAACGATTGAAGGGCGGCCCGATGTTTCTTCAAGTCGATGACATTCGAAGCCATGCGAAGTGAGCCATGCCGTTGCATAGTCTGCGATGCGCGACTCGCCCGGCGCCCCGGAAACTAGACCGGGGTTAGAAGAATCGATTCGGATGAGGTCTTCGAGCACCGTGATAACCGAGTCGTGGTCTTCAAGCATTTGCAACGAGCCCTTTCGGGTTTGCGGCGCGGCCCTCAGTGCTCAGCAACACAATGACTGCGTCGGCTGCGACACTGAGCGCGGCTCGACGATCGGCATCGGCGAGCACGGCGTGAGCACCCGCGAGGGTTGAAGCACCACAGGGCCCAGAATCGACGCCGTTCTGTGCCAGCTCGTGGACCGCAGCGAAAGCTTGCCTATCGGAGATGGTGACGGATGAGTCAAGCCCTGCCTGCAGAATCGGCCACGCAATCTCTGAAACAGTGCCGCAGTTGAGGCCCGTCATTATCGTGTCTGCTGTGGACACAGAGGTCAGCTGTCCGGCGTTTAGCGAGGTGGTTACCGATGAGGCGGTTTCTGGTTCGACCGAAAGCACTGCAGGGGCGTTCTCGGTGGAACGATAGTGCGCGACGACAGCTTGTGCGAATGATCCGACTCCGGAGGGAGCCACGACGAGATCGATGTGGTCGATTCCCATCTCACGCAGTTGATCGTCAACTTCGGCGAACATTGTGTCGTAGCCGTCAACAATCGCTTGGGGAATGTCTGTGTATCCGCTCCACGCTGTGTCTTGGATCAGCACGACGTCGCCGACAGACGCACTTTTGGCGTGCTGCACCACATCGTCATAGGGCAGGTCAAGCACAACCAATGTTGCGCCCTCCCCCACGATTGCATCCTTAGCCGCTTGAGAGACTCCGTCGGGAACATAGATGGTGGCAGGCAGCCCGAGCAAGTTCGCGACGTGCGCTACGGCGCGGCCGTGGTTGCCATCCGTTGCGGCGGCAAGGGAAAGCGGGGAGGAAGACCCTAACCGATCGCGCAACTCCTCGAGCTGAAGAGCGACTCCAGGAACATCCAATCGAGCGGAAAGAGCGCGTGAGATTGCATACGAAGCCCCCAATATCTTGAATGCTGGCAACCCGAGCCGCTGCGACTCATCTTTCACGAACACAAACCCGACGTTCAGCATCGCCGCGATCTCGGGAACGGAGACAAGCGGAGTAGGGGCATAGCCGGGCAGCGAACGATGAAACTCACGAATTGTCGAACCTAATGGCTTCATGCGCCACAAACGCGCCGCCGCATTCAGATACCACCCTGCTGTGGAGTCCACTGGGTTCACAGTCATTGTCGTCTTTCCCTCGCTAGAAGCACCGGAGCGATTCGGGCATTAGCCCACATGCAGACTTCATCGTCTCGCATGTGCACAAGTGAGCGATAGGGGTGTTTGCCACAGGGACTGGCAATGTGGCGAAGCGTCACCAACCAGCGGTACCCGGTCCGCCTTTGAACGGGCCGACAATACTCGACGTGATCCAGCCACCATAGAAATCGCCGGCCTGGGTTGTCACTTGCTCGCCGTCAATTTCGCAAGAATCCATTTGGCTCGGATACAGCGCGACGCGGGTTTCCAACGATTCGAAGCCGCGCGTTGGGGTGGCGTAGGTCCACGCAGCGCGTGCCGCCACCACTCCCTCGGCAACAACATCGAAGTACTGCGCTTCTCCCTTGAACTCGCAAAACGTGGTGCCCTCGACTGGCATGAGCACTCCGCTGGGGAATGCCGCGATGGGTACGTAATATACGGGCGGATGACTCGTCTCAAGAACTCTTACGGCATCCGTAGTGTCAACGATCACGGTGCCTCCGAGTTTCACGACAACGCGTTCGTGACGTGGCTCAGCTCGTGGCGGCCGAGGATAATCCCACACTGACTCCTGACCCACTTTCGGCACAATCGGCTTGGGGCGGCGGTGTGATCGAGAATAACCGGGAGCGGGATTCATATACTCATCCTGCAACGGCACGCTGGGATGCTGCTGCGAGCTTTTACTCGGGCACTCGCCGGTGAGAACCGGGAATGACTCGCGCTGTTCGATACGTGTCGACGGCAATCACTGTGCCGAGAATGACCAGCGAGAGTGCCATCGAGGCGAGAACATCGCTGGTCCAGTGGTAGCCCAAATAGAGGCGACTGAGGGCGGTGGCGATCACGAGAAGCGCTGCTACCAGATAAGACATTGCCGCCAATCGGGGATTATTGCGCCGCGAAAACACTAAGAAAGTCAGGATGAGAAAGAAGTCGGCAACCCCAAGAACGTGTCCAGAGGGGAACGAGAATGTCATGTCTGGGCCATACAACATGAGGTCCTCAGGCGGCCGGCTTCTTCCGACAACGCGTGTGATGATCTGCACGATGATCACACCGGTCAAAGTGCCTGCTGCCAGAAGAAACGGTCGCCATGAGCGGTCAGACCTGACACCCCAAATAATCACCACAGCCAGCACGATGATGGGGAGCGCAATGGGCCCAAACATCTCTGTGAAGACGATCATCGCAACCGTCAATATCGCTGTCTGTCGCTCCTCAAGCCACTGCTGAATCGCGGTGTCCATAGCGGTAAGAACGTCCGGCTGAAGCACAGACCACCACAGGACCAAGAGGCTGGTGACACCAACGAAAATCAGGGAGGCCGCAATCACATAGAGCCGCACCTTTGTGGCGGCAGGCACCGTTCGTTCGTCAACAAAGAGCCTTCTACGAAGGCGGGAGCGCCGCGTATCCGTTGATGATGAGCCTGAACTGCTCGTGGTGGTATTCATGCGTGCGCAACCCGCCCGCGTTCCTCGTCGAGGTCGTACTCCGGGCGAGGCCACTTCATATCCAACTCCTTGAGTTTGCTCATGATGATTTCTTGTGCGGCAAGGCGGGCATACCATTTGTGATTTGCCGGGATCACATACCAGGGCGCTTCAGCCGTGGATGTTCGCTCTAGAGCGATTTGGTAGGCGTCTTGGAGTGCTGTCCAACGCTCGCGGTCGTCGACGTCGCTTGGGTTATATTTCCACAACTTTGACTTGCGGTGAAGCCTGGCGACTAGCCGCTTTTTCTGCTGTTTTTCACCGATCTGAAGCATCAGTTTGACAATCACCGTGCCGTTATCGATGGCCTCCTGCTCAAAGGCGATGATTGTGTCATAACGCGCTTCGATGGTGTCTGGGTCAGCAAGGTTCTGAACCCGTGCGGCGAGAACATCTTCGTAGTGTGAACGGTCGAAGACACTAACCATTCCCGGTTCGGGAAGATGTTTACGTATTCTCCAGAGAAAATCGTGACGTAATTCCTCGTCAGTCGGTGCCGTAAAGCCGTGAACGACTACTCCTGACGAGTTCATGGCCGAGAGCGCATGTTTCACAATGCCTCCTTTGCCGGAGGAGTCCATACCTTGCAAGACGATCAACAGTGATCGTTTGCCGCCTACGGTGCTGTCGGCGAAAAGCTTGCCTTGGAGTCTCGCTAGCGCACGTCGGTTTTTGCGGAGCAGTGCCGTTCCCGATTCTTTTGTGGCAACAATTCCGGGAGTTGCTTGTGGGTCCACTTCGGCAAGCCGGAAGCCCTTGTCAACCCGAAGTAGCTCGCTTGGCTTGCCAGACCACTCAGATTTTTTCATAGGAGATAGTAACTCTTTGATGCGCTCGCTTACACTATCCGTCATGAATGATGCATCCGTGTCGGGCGCAGCCCGCAGCGCAAAGAACAGCACCGCCCTCCGCGTTTTGGCGCGACTAGGTTTCGCCGTGAATGGTTTGGTACACATTCTCATCGGCGCCCTGGCGGTGGGTATTGCCACGGGCGGCGGGAGCACTGACGCTGACCAATCAGGCGCATTCCAGCAACTCGCCTCGACTCCGGGCGGTGTCTTTCTCCTGTGGACGGTGGTCGTCGGAATGTTCGCGCTAGGCCTGTGGCTCCTCATTTCGGCGTTTCTCATGCCAGCTGGCGACTCGAAACGCAGATGGGCACGTCGAGTCGCCGAAGCGGCCAAGGGCCTGACGTACATTGCCCTAGGAGCAACCGCAGTGCCGTTTGCTCTCGGAGGCTCATCAAGTTCGTCTGGCAGCTCGAGCAGCCTCAGCGGCACCCTGATGTCGTCCCCGGCCGGCGTCATTGTCTTGATTGTTGTCGGGGTTGCGGTGGTCGGGGTCGGTGTCTATTTTGTGCGCAAGGGCGTCACCCAAAAGTTCACGGAAGACATTTCGCTCCCCCGCGAGCCGATGCGAAAGGGCGTTCTCGCCCTCGGCATTTCCGGCTACGTCGCGAAAGGTATCGCTATTGGCATTGCAGGAATTCTTGTCGTCGTAGCGGCGGTGACTCACGATCCCAGCAGGTCCACGGGGCTTGATGGTGCGCTGACGAGCTTGGCGGCACTTCCGTTTGGCGTCGTCATCTTGATTGTTATCGCGATCGGCCTGATCGCCTACGGACTATATTGTTTCGTCCGAGCTCGCTTCGCTCGGCTGTAGGTCGCGCACCCGACCAGAATGGGAACGCTTTCGGATGCGGCGCTCCCCGTCGATCTTTGCGGCTAGCGGTGCTGCGACCACAACGGCAATTCCGATGCCGAGCAGCAACGCGCCAACAGTGTCGGTGAGCCAGTGCGCACCCAAATAGGTGCGGCTGAGCATCATGACGACCGTGTAGACACTCGCGGCAATCCACACCCACACTCGGGGAAAGAGGATAGATAGCACGAAAGCCATCACCGCTGCGTTCGCTACGTGCCCTGACGGAAATGAACCGAAGTCGACGGTAACGAGAATAGTGTCCGGTCGCGTTCGTGCAAATAGGTGCTTGAGCAGCTGCACCGATCCTCCGGTAACGACTGTGGCAATCGTGAAGTACAGCGCACCCCAAGGCCGCTTGATGAGAAGCAGCGCGATGATTATTGCTCCGGGCACGATAAAGCTCGCGACGACCCCCGCGCCCAGATAGTTCATCACTAGCGATACCGATTGCCAGAGCGGATTGCGGCTATCAGAGAGCACGGTCATCCAGAAAGTGTCGACGGCGAGGGGCATCCCGTGGTCGCGAACCACGATGAGGGCTCCCAGCGCCACGACCAACCCCAGCGCCACTAATCCACTCAGTAGCGGCCAAAAGCGACGGACGCGTCGTGCCCGCTCGGTGGCGGCGGCTTCCGGATGTTTCTTCACCATGACGCAATGCTAAAACTTTCTTCGGGCGAAAGGTAAACATAAAGAACACCTACAGCGATCACCCGCTAGAGTCATTTCACTGTCGACATCCGCTGACAGAATCCCATCACATCCGCCCCGTTAGCTGACGGATGATGCCCAGAAAGTCTGAGGTGGATTGATGACCGAATCGCCCCGCACCACTGCGTCACCGGCTTTGACTGCTGCTGTGATTTACAACCCTGTAAAGGTCGACCTTGCGGCAATCAAAGCGGCCGTCGCGGTGCACGAAGAGGCTGCTGGCTGGAATGCCACCCAGTATTTGGCGACGAGCAAGAAGGACCCGGGGCAGGGCGTAACGAAGCAAGCTCTGGATGCGGGTGCCGACGTGGTCATCGTCGCTGGCGGCGACGGAACCGTGCGTGCGGTCGCCGAAATTCTGCACGACAGTGAGGCCGCAATGGCCCTGATGCCATCGGGAACAGGCAATCTCTTCGCTCGCAACCTTGATCTCCCCCTTGATGACATCGAAGCTTCGGTCCAGGCCGCTTTTGAGGGTGAGGATCGCCTCGTCGACATCGGCCTGATCGATATTCGTGACGAGAACGAAAAGCTGTCGAAACACGCATTCGTGGTCATGGCCGGTTTAGGGCTTGATGCAAGAATGTTGGTGAACACTGATGAGGATCTCAAGAAGAAGATTGGTTGGCTCGCGTATGTCGGCGCAATCGCCAAGGCTCTGACCGATCAGAGCGAACTCCAGCTGAAATATCGACTCGATGGCGGGCGGTCTCACGCCGCTCGAGCCCACACCATCATTATTGGAAACTGCGGCTCTCTGACGGCCAATGTGCTTCTCCTTCCCGATGCCGCCCCGGATGACGGGTTCTTTGACGTTGCCGTCATGCGGCCGGAGGGGGTCGTCGGTTGGCTGCAGATCATGGGCAAAGTCCTCTGGGAAAACGGGGTTCTTCGCCGAATCAAGGGCGGGGAAGCTCTCACGACTAAAGACGTGCGTGCTTTGAACTATGTCAAGGCGAAGCAGATGACCGTGCGCCTGAATCACGCCGAAGAAATTGAACTCGATGGTGACAGCTTCGGAAAGGCGATCGCCTTCAAGACTCGTATCAAGCCGGCCGGGTTGCGGATGCGCGTGCCCCGGGCATAGCTCGGTAGTGGCGGTGGTCACGCTGCCGGTTCAACCTATTCTGCAGTCTCGGTCTCGGTCTCGGTCTCCGTCTCGGGGTCGGGGTCTTCCCGCTGCGCGGTTTGTTCGGTGCGGGCATTCAACGCCGCGAGGATCCGGGCGAGGTCCATGGCAATTGCGGCGGAAGCTCCCATTGTTGTTGCCGTTGCGGTGCTTTGTCGTTCATCCAGTTCTGCGGTTAGCGATGCAAGGGCTTCAACCGCTGCGCTGTGGGCTGTTTCACGCTCCTCCTCTGATTCCCAGTCGCGCAGTAGTGTCGACAGCGCTTCGAGCGCCTTGCTGAGTACCGGCCGCAGTTCCGGGCGAAGCTGGATTTTGATGGGGGTGCCCCAAACCGCGCCGGTAAGAACATCGGTGATGTCTCGCACGTGGAAGGTAACGTTTTCGAGGGCGGCGAGGTCGTCGTAGTCGGCCCGCAAGTCACGTCGATAGCGCCGGGCTCGCGGGTTCGCCTTGCGACTTTCGTCTGCGAGCTGCACCGCTGATCGTACTTCACCGGAAACACTGACAAGGGTGTCTTTAGCGGATGCCCAACCGTCACGTTCTGGTGGCCAGCTTTCGGCCAGTGCTTCGGCAATTTCCGACAGATGGTCGGAGAGCACTCGGCGAAAGTTGGTGAGCTGTTGATCTACGGCGTTCTGGCTGAGTGCCGGGAAAATGAGCACGTTCACGAGCAGGCCGACAACAATACCGAGGCTGACTTGCTCGAGGTATCCGATTGAATAGTCGTCGGCATCCGGCCCACCAATGATGAGAACGAACAGCACGGTGACGGGGATGTATTCGCGGTTGGCGCCGAACCAGCCGGTGGCGGCGATGAGGGCACCGGCACCGACTGCGAGCGACATCGTGAGAACGCTTGGTGAACTGAAGATAATCACCGCGCCCGCGAGCACAATTGCGACCGCGAGACTTCCGAGAGTTTGCAGCGCGTTCTTCATCGACCCCATCAGGGTCGGGTACATACTGACGATGGCGCCAAGCGGTGCGTAGTAGGGGTAGTTGTCGGCGACTCCAGGCAGGTAAGGCGCGATCGTCCAGGCGATGCCGACGGCGAGGGCAGTCTTTGCCGCTTGCAATATCCGCAGCCGCGTGATGTCTGACTTCATTCGCCACGCTGTTCTTTTTACTGGCCTGAGCGTGTTGTCGGCCAGTTCACGTCGCCTCATGGGCGTGCCATCAGATCCGCGCCGCCACCGGGTGCAGGTTCTGGATGCTCGATCCTGACGCGATCGGGACGAAAGCCGTGTTCGATTCCCCACAGCACGGCGTTGGTTCTGCTGCTCACACCGATCGTTCGGTAGCAGCTTCGAATGTACGTTTTGATGGAGTTGATCGAGAGGTGGGTTCGCTCAGCGATCTCGGTATTCGAGAGACCTTGGGTGATGAGCGCTAACACTTCGGCTTCGCGTTCTGTCAGTCCCTCTTCTCGCCCCGGCCAGTCGCCGCCAATAACACCGGCAGTGCCCGTTGCGCCGAGGTGAACGCGCTCGCCTCCATTGCGAATTGCTTCGAGAGCGGCAACGAGTTGGGCCGCTGGCAACCCTTTGGAGACGTAGCCGCCAGCTCCGTGAGTAATCGCAGTATTCACGAGAGTCGGATCAAGATTCCACGAGTAGACAACGACGGCGGCAACGAGAGGGTTCGCGGCGAGCTCCCGAACGGCAGCGCGGTCTTCCCGAGTGGAGGCGAAGGTGTCGTAGAGCGCAATGTCGACGTGCTCACTTACCTGCTTATTGAGGTCAAGCTCGACCACGTGAATTCGGTTTCGATAGGAGCGCAGCATGCTGACGACCCCACGTGCAACAACCTCGTAATCATTGACCAGGGCGACTCGCACTTCATTCATTCGTCAACAATATTGCTGAAGAGCTCGAAGAATGCGTTTCTTCACCCTTTAGGGTGAAGCCACTCAGCCACTGTCCTGAATATTCTCAGGTTGTGGGCGTGGTTTTCGGCTGCGCTCATGGCTTCGCTAACCCCCGTTCGCGAGCCTCCCCCACGAGTAGGAGCTCAATCGTGAGTGCATCAGACAAGATCGAAAACTCAGCTGAAGATCTCAAAGGCAAGACCAAGGAAGCCGCTGGAAAGGCAACCGACAACGAAGAACTTGAGGCTGAGGGTAAGACAGATCAGGCAAAAGCTGACCTCAAGAAGGCCGCAGAGAACGTCAAAGACGCCGTCTCAGAATAGCCGTCGCCAACCTCAGCACGCCCCTCCCTCATCCTTCGAAAGGACCCTACTTTTATGAATACTCTTCTTATCATCGTCGCCGTTATCGCCGTTATTTTGCTTCTCACCGGCGGTCTTGTTCAGTCGCTCAACTTCCTCCTCTGGGTGGGACTTGTGTTGGCCGTTATCGCCGTCATCGTCTTTCTCGCTCGCAAGCTCACGGGTGGTCGGGTCTAATACCCTCCGTCCGCTGACTTAGCAGAAGCAGTTCATCGAGGTATTCCCCCCAGAGCCGGATGAACTGATCGAGGGGCGTTGGGCTCGCACAGCCCAGCGCCCCTCTCTTATAACAATTCCCGGATCGGGCTGAGCGCTACGCTCCCCTAATCGCGACGTAGACGGTGTTGGATGACACCCCACCCGTGAGTGCATTATCAAAGTCGACAGCATGTGCGGTGGGGTTCTCGAAGACCTGGCCTAGGCGTCCCATGAATTCGTCGTCAGACGGGTCATCCGACCAGAGCGCGAATACTCCGCCGTCGGCGAGATGAGCCCGCACGCGGCGCAGACCGTCAACGGTATAGAGGTCGGCGTGGCTGGGGTCGAGCTGGTGCCGGGGTGAGTGGTCGACATCCAGCAGGATCACGTCGTAGGGATCGGTCGGCGCTGCGCGCATCACCGCAAAGAAGTCGGCGTGGGTGAGGGTCGTGCGGCTGTCGCCCGTGAGCTCAGCAGACTCCGGAAGGAGTCCCCGATTGTGCCAGTCGATCACGGTGGGCAGCGCGTCGATCACTTCGAGTGAGGCCACGCGCGGATCGGCAAGAGCAGCAACGGCTGTGTAGCCGAGGCCAAGTCCCCCGTTGACGACGCGCAACCGGTCGCCACTGGCTGCGGCGAGCCCGAGGTCGGAGAGCGCAATTTCAGCAACAGTGAAGAGGCTCGACATGAGGTACTCGTCGCCGAGCTTCACCTCGTAGACATCAACGTCGAGCGTTGGCTCGCGTCGACGTCGCAGGGTGAGTTCCCCCATCGGAGTTTCTTGAAAGTCGAGCTCTTCGAAGCGGGAGATAGCCATGGGTCGAGCCTACGTGCAGGTGGCGCCTTCGCGTGTTGTGTTCAACGGCCAGCGGCGGGCTGTCGCCAAACAACCGTCAACGAGCGTGTGGGGCTAGCATCGAACCTCAGTGGCACGTGGCGATAAGGACAGCGTCGATCTCCCCGAAAGGCAAAACAGTGAACGAACTCACATGGGATGGCTATATCAATGCCCGAGACTTCGGTGGCCTTCCCACTGAGCTCTCCACCACGGGAACGACGATATCGGGACGGATTGCTCGGGGGCCGCGACGGGAACGGTTGACGGCAGCCGGGTGGGCCGATGCTCGCAGGTGGGGCTTGGCATCCGTGGTCGATCTCCGTTGCCCGCAGGAGATTGGTCCCGGCGAGGGCGATCACGCCATTGCCGAGGACGTGCTCGCGGGCATCACGATCGTCAATGCTCCAACGGAAGACCAAGACGACCCTGAATTCTGGGAGACATGCGCCCCCATCTTGGACTCCCCTGAATACTGGGCGCACAACTGGCGACTGCAGCCCCAGCTCGTGCGTGCTTCACTCGACGCCATCGCGAACTCCGCTCCCGGAATTCTGGTGCATTGCAGCGCCGGCCGAGATCGCACCGGAATGATCAGCGCTCTCCTGCTCGGCAATGCCGGAGTCGCACCCGCTGCTGTAGCAGCCGACTACGCCAACTCTGTGCGCACGATGGCCACCATTGCTCAGCTGGCACCTGGCGTAGATCAGCAGCCAGTGCGGTCATCCGAAGAAGTGGACGAATGGATGCTCGACAAATTGCCCATCGTTCAGGACGTGGCGGCGCACACGAACAAGATTTTCGACATACTCGGTGTCTCAAGTGCGACTCGCACCGTGCTTCGCGCGTTGCTCGTCGTCGAGTAGCCGTATCGGGCAGTATGGTCCCATGCGCGCAGAAAACGTCACAGGGCCGATTGCTTTTCATGGGGAAAGCCCTGTCTGGTGGCCAGCCTGGGGCGGCCTGCGGTTCGTGGATGCCCATGCGGCCGACCTGCTCACCCTCACCGCCGGGGACGTGGAGCGGCTGCACACCCACGAAGACTCCGCATCGTTCGTCCGCCCACGAGAGGGAGGCGGTTATGTTCTGGGAACCCTTCGCGGCCTAGCCTTGTCAGACACCGCGGATGCCGCGCCCACGCACCATGCCACGCTGCTGAGCAGCAATCGTCAGCAGATGAACGACGGAGGAATTACTCCGGACGGCGAACTACTGGTCGGATCGATGTCGAACGACGGCTCACCAAGCGGATTTCTTTTTAAGGTCTCCCCTGACCTCTCGTTCACACGCGTTCTCGATCGTGTGGCTTGCTCGAACGGAGTCGGCTTCACCGCGAGCGGGAGTAGCGGGTACTACGTCGACACCCTTACATCGCAAATAGATGCCTTCGACTACGCCGGCTCTCACATCGAAAACAGACGCCTTTTCGCAAAGGTTGACCCTGACGACGGACTGCCAGATGGACTCACCGTTGACCGCGACGGCAATGTCTGGGTCGCCATCTGGGGTGCCAGCGAAGTGCGTGCTTACTCCCCCGCCGGAGAGCATGTGGCATCCATCGAGCTGCCGGTACGGCAAGTGAGCGCGTGCACCTTTGGGGATGACGACTTAGGAACTCTGTACATCACGACGTCACGCCAAGGCCTCACAGCGACCGAAGATCGAGAAGCTGGTTCCCTTTTCCGCGTACGTACGGGAACGTTTGGCGTACCCGCAACGGCGTTCGCCGGATAGCCGGATCGACCTAGCCAGCAAAACTGTGCGAGCTGAAGTTCGGGTTAACAATCGCTTCGACGTCTTTTCCGGACAAGAAGTTCACTACGTTTAGTGCCGCGTGAACGGGGAGATCAGCTAGTGACTGAGGCGAATACCACGCTGCGTGAGGGCTCAACTGCACATTTCCTCTACCGCGAAGGCGACTCGCTGCACCCAGTGGCTCCGACTCGAAGACGTCGAGCGCTGCGCCACTGATTACACCGTGCTCTAGTGCGTCTGCGAGAGCGTTTTCGTCGACAAGAGGGCCGCGGCAGGTATTGACAAGCGAGCTCGTACTCTTCATGCTGGCCAGCGCATCAGTATCGATGAGGTGGTGCGTTTGCTCGGTAAGCGGGGCATGGAGCGTGAGAATATCGGCACGCGCAATCGCGGCTGCTACCTCGACCAACTCGTATCCTGCCTTACTAATTCGATCGGAGTCTTGGTAGGGGTCGGCGATAAGGACCTGAAAACCTAGGGCGGCACAGCTCGCCGCGACGAGTGACCCGATTCGACCGTAGCCAACGATGCTCACCGTAGAGAGCGACGGTCGGATGCTCATGGGCCGAGCCGCGACCGCAGCCCAGCGTCCTTCTTGCACTTGCGCGTCATACGCTTTGAGTCCTCGCGCTTGGCTGAGAATCATAGCGACCGTATGGGCGGCAACTTCTTCAACGCAATAAGCGGGAGTATTCGCGACAGCGATGCCGCGTCTAGTCGCTGCACCGACATCGATCATGTCGTACCCGATGCCGAGACGACTGATGAACTTAAGGTTTGGCAGCCTGTCGAGCAGTGCATCGTCGATCGTCGCCCACTGAACCACGAGCGCCTCGGCATCCCCGGCGGCGGCGACTATATCGTCGGCTGAGTTCGATGCTGCGTGCGTGACGCCTAAACCTGCCTCACTCAGAACGTCCGTTATCGCCGTCCCTGGGAGGTCGCAATCGGTGATGATGACGGATTCTTTGACCATACGCAAACGCTATAGCATCTAGCAAAATTTCGCTACGGGCTGCTTTCTGTTTCAGAATGCTATAGCGTTCTATTCATGCCAATTCGACGCGCAATTATTACAGGATCGAGCTCCGGCATTGGTGCCGCTACCGCCGAGTTGCTCGCCAAACAGGGCTATGCCGTCTGGCTGACCTACACCGGCGGCGAAGCAGCCGGCCGAGCGGTCGCCGACCGTTGCATCGCAGCCGGAGCGCCCGATGTGCGGCTATCACGCCTCGACTTGCGCTCGCCAGAGTCGATAGATGCGCTGGTTGCTGAGGTGACTGCATCTTGGGGCGAGCTCCACGTACTGGTAAACAACGGCGGCGTGTGCCCCTATACGAGCTTTGAGGACATCACCATTGACGACTGGGATGCGGTAATGGAGACCAACGGTCGCGGCACGTTCCTCCTGTCACGAGCGACGCTGCCACTATTGCGGCTTGCCCAACAGAATCGATCTGATGCCGACCGCAGCATCATCAACCTCTCGTCTATTGCCGGCCAAGTTGGAGCTCTCAAAACGGGGATGCACTATGCCGCTAGCAAAGGCGCCATCTTGGCAATAACGCGGAGCTTCGCGCGCCTGCTGGCAGACGAACGCATCAGGGTAAATGCGGTAACGCCTGGCCCTGTTGTCAGCGCAATCACGGACAATCTCACGGGGCAATCGAGGGCGTCCCTCGAATCGTCAATCCCCCTCGGAAAGTTTGGCGAACCAGAAGATGTTGCGTGGATCATCGCTTCTCTCGCCGCTCCGGAAGCAAGGTTTGTTACCGGTGCAACGTACGACGTCAATGGCGGCGTTCGGATCGATTAGGACTACAAAGGAAAACTATGAATGCCCTCAATGTCGTCGTTGCTCAACTCGCTGCCTTTAACGACCACGATCTCGATGCCTTTATCGCGACCTACTCCCCTGACGCGGTCGTGACCGGCGTCATCGCTGAGCCGATTGTTGGCCGTGAGGCCCTCATCGAGTTTTACCGACCACGATTTGAGAACCCCCAGTTGAGCTGCGAGATCGAAACCGTCGTGCAATTTGGGGACCGCTGGGTTACAGCGCGAGAGTACGTTCGAAACGGCGACGCCGTCACGGAAACGATCGCGACATTCGACGTAGTGGACGGACTCATTCAGCGTGCGTCGATGCTCAAAGCCTGATTCCTACTGGTCGAGCCCATAGCGCTTCATCAACTCGGGATCCGGATCAGGAGCTCCGAAGGCGGCCGTCCATCCACCGTCAACGGCGATTGATTCCCCGGAGAGGTAATGTGAGTCCGGCCCGAGCAAGAAAGCGGTTACGCCCGCGATCTCTTCGACGGTGCCGAGTCTGCGCATCGGCGGCCCCTCTGTCAGCAACCGTTCCGCAGCTTCCGGATCTGCCGCAGCGGCAATTTGCGCCTCAAGATGAGGAGTTCGCACCCCACCCGGCGCAATGGTGTTCGCGCGAATCCCGAATCGGCCGTAGGTAACAGCGATACTCCGAGATAACGCGTCGATTCCCCCTTTAGTGAATTCGTACGCTGCGTGGTTCGCATGGCTCGCACGACCGTGGATGGAGCCTATGTTGACGATTGAGCCACCGGAACGCTGCGCGGTGAACGATTCCACAGCCGCTGACGCGCCCCACATGTAGCCAAGCCCATTGGTCTCGATCACGTCCCGAACGACAGCCTGGTCGAGGTCGTGAAGCACGGTGGGCCGCGTGATTCCAGCGTTGTTAACCCAACCGGCAAGAGGCGCATAGTCCATTGCCTGGCGTGCGGCAGCGCGATGAGCCTCACACTCGCGGGAATCGCCCACAACGACAGCAGCGCAGATGCCTGCCTCTAGCGTTCCAGACCCCGGCGACCGTTCCAAGCCGACCACAATCCATCCGTCTTCAGAAAGCCGTTCAGCAATTCCGCGACCGATGCCTTTGCCACTGCCGGTAACCACAACACTTCGAGTCACAATTTCTCCACACCAAAGTCAAATAGAGCCGGGTCCAACGTAAACCCCAGGCCAGCTGTCGTCGGCGGCACCGCATATCCGGCCACAAACTCTGGTCCACCTCGAACGAGCGAGGGCGACGGATCGTAGGGGTTCACGCTCCTATTAAAGGTCTCGACACCGACACCTAAGTGAACGCTAACCTCCGGGTAAACGTGGCAAGAGACTTCTGTCCCACGCTCGGCAGCCCACTCCACCAGTATTCGCGCCTGGGTGATCCCTCCGACCGCAATAACGTCAAGCCGCAGAACGTCGATCGCTTCTGATTCGACAAGAGAGCGCAGCACGAGCGGATCTGTCACCTCGTCACCGACGGCGATTGTCAGCCCACTGCCCCGACGTAATCGTGCGCACCCTTCGACGTCCTCAGGCAACAGCGGATCCTCCAGCCACGCGAGCTCGGGATCTCCCCACTGGCTGACATCGTTGAGCGCTTCATCGCTGGAGTTCCAACCGAATCCCACGTCCACCACAAGGCCCGTTTTTTCCGGGAGCTCTTGTCGAAGGGTCGAGATCAACTCCCTCATGAAGTCGTTATCAGGCGAACGCGAAATTTTCACAAGCGGCCACCCCTCTTGTGCCTGAGATACGACCTCGTCGACAACGTCGCGAACTGACCTGCCGGGAGTGGGGTATGCCGCGACAAGCATCGTCGGCCTCGGATCGGGACTGGTGCCCAGCATCTGCCACAGCGGTAGTCCTGCGCGCTGGCTTGCGATGTCCCAGGTCGCTACATCGACCATCCCGATGGCGCGACGCACGAGACCAACACGACCAACGATTGCACTGCCTCGATACGCTTTATCCCACACGATCTCGGGCGCGCCACTATCCTGTGCCAGAACGGTCGGGGCGATCAGTCGCGAGACGATCTCGGCCATCGGAGCTTCCCGTGACAATGCGTACGACTGCCCGACATATCCATCTGCGCTCTCGACCTGAACCGCGCAATACTCGCGACGAGTCACCGTCATCGCCCCCAGCTGGAGCGGTTCTGGCAGCGACAGTGAGCGCGTAGCGGTCGCTACACGGACGATATTTCGGTCAGCGCTCACGAGGAGGGCTTCTTTGCCAGCGGAATGCCGTAGTCGACCATGAATCCCCCATCGACGTACAGGGTTTGGCCGTTCATGTAACTGGCGCCGTCCGAGACGAGAAAGCTGACGGCAGCAGCAACTTCGCTGGCATCCGCAAGCCGCTTGGCCGGAATTCGCGAGAGGATCGTGTCGATATTGAGCGTTCCCGCCGCAATTCCTTCGCGAAAGACCCCGGTATCCACGTAGCCCGGCGCCACAGCGTTTACTCGAACGCCACGAGATGCCCATTCCGCACCCGCAGTCGACGTAAGACCGATTACCGCAGCCTTTGTTGTCGCATAGGGAGCACGGCCGGCAGAGCCGCGGGCCGCGACCGAAGAAATGTTGACGATTCGGCCTTCACCTTGCGCGAGCATGTGTCGTCCACCAGCCTGAAGCGTGTTGAATACTCCGTGAAGATTGACGTTGACGACCGTTTCCCACTCGGACCACGTCAGCTCTTCGAGAGAACGATGCCGCTGAATTCCCGCGTTGTTGATTAACACGTCAATTCGACCGAACTCCGTGACGATCTCGTCGAATACCGTAGAGACGTGCGCATGGTCGGTTACATCCAGCTCGCGCCAGAGAATACTGCTATCCCCCTCGGTCAGCCCAGCGACGACATCTGCCGCAATCACCAAGTATCCGTCCGCCACCAAGCGCTGGCCGATGGACCAACCGATTCCTGCTGCGCCACCGGTGACAACCGCTACGCGACGTGAATCACTCATGAGCACCCTCCAATAATTCTTCAACTAGTTGAATTGAGAACGCTTCCAGCCGCTCTAGTGAACCCGGCTTTAGCGGCGTTTGCCAAGCTTGATAGGCGCCGCGTTCGTAGGCGTCGGTTGTGGGCAAATAGACAAAACCAGGGCCATTGGTCAGGTTGACGACCACAATCGGATTCAACGGGAACCGCTCACGCAGCACGATCTGCAACTTCGAGTAGGCCTCTCCCGGATGCCCGACGAAGACAGCATCCCCAACTCGCCATGCCCACACAGGATGCTGAACAGTCGAACCAAGAACGTAACCATCACGCAGATTGCGCGCGCGACTAATTCGCTCTCGCCTGCTGGCCTCATCGATATCTGCCCATTGAAATTCAAGCTCGGCAATGGTGGGCAAATCGACAAATTCGAGTTCGACTGCCCCCCTGACAGAGCTAAGCGCATCGTGTGAGCCTTGCGCCGTGGTTTCCCACATTGCTAGCGGCGCTCCTGACTCCACCAACCCCGTCAACTCCAGCTGGCTTCCAACAGCCGGCAGCGAACTAAGTGCTGCCAGCACGGAGTAACCAAGCGAACGACCGTGGCGGTCCGCGACTTCGGTATCACCGGTGTATTGCTCTTTTGGCGCCAACTCTCCGGCTGCTCCCAGCAAGAACACGCAGGGCGCGCCAGTGTCACTTTCAACAATCTCTCTCATCTCACCGATGTAATCAGGTGAAATAAGCCGATTTTGCCAAGTGAGCGTCGTCGGGTGACAGGCATAGTTCACGATCGTCCCGATGATGCGGCCGGAAGCATCCGAGACGCGGCCGACCAACACTGTGTCGTCCGCCACTTCGTCTGGATTGAAGCCCACCAGCGCGCGGCCGTCGATGACCAGCTCCCGGTTCGCCGCTAAAGAACAACCACCTTCCACCCACTCAATTCGCCCTGACTGTCGATTGGCGAGTGCCTCACGCGCTGCCTCGATCGCCGCCTCTGCCAGCGTGTCAAGATACGCTCCGATCAGTTCTCCGCCCGGGAGATCTTCATCGGCACGACACAGCACCGGCCCAGCGTGAGTATGAGACAACGAAATAGTGAGCTGTTCTGGGCGCAAGCCGACAGCCTCGAGAACTGCTCCGCGGAAGGCCCACTCATCATCAACTCGTCGCCACCATGTCGCATCAACGGCGATGGAGACATGATCGTGCCCAGTAGAGGAGCCGAAAGCGAGCGCCGTCAGCGTCATCGGCAGGTGTGTTCCTTCCGACCTGTCCCATTCGGCTGGGCCCCAGTTTCGCGCACGAATTCCGAGTGGCGGAGTAATGTCTCGACGTGCAAGACCGACACTGCCCACGAAGTGCGGGACGTGAATTTTGCTTCCGATCAGGGTCATCGTGCTACCTCTTCAACCTCGTATGCGGCGGCCAACTTCGCTGCGGTCTTGCGACGTTCTCGCTCGATGAGCGGATCTGCCACAGGGATTGCTGCCATGAGCGACCGTGTGTATTCGTGCTGGGGGTTTGCGTACAATTCGTCACGAGATGCGAGTTCAACGATTTCTCCACGCCGCATCACCGCGATGTTGTCTGCCATGTAGCGAATCACCGCAAGATCGTGGCTGATGAAAAGGTAGGTCAGCCCGAGCCGCTGCTGAAGCTCGCGGAGGAGATTCAACACTTGGGCTTGAATCGACACGTCCAAAGCCGACACCGATTCGTCGAGCACCATAAAGTCGGGGTCGAGAACTAGCGACCGCGCAATCGACACACGCTGGCATTGCCCACCCGACATCGTGCGCGGGTAGCGATCGGCGAACTCGGCGCCGAGTCCGACAAGCTCAAGCATCTCAGCAACCTTGGCCTGGCGTTCAACGCGGGTTCCCATCCGATGCGCGATTAAGGGTGACTCGATGATCTGCGACACGGTCTGCCGACGGTTGAGCGACGAGAACGGGTCTTGAAACACCATTTGCATCCGCCGGCGCAACGACCGGAGGTCGGCCGGCTTCATGGCGTGCACGTTGTTTCCCTGAAAATCAACGTTGCCGGAGTCGACTTTCATCAATCCAAGAACCGCGCGCGACACCGTCGACTTGCCTGATCCTGATTCTCCGACGAGCCCAAACGTCTCTCCCCGACGCACTTGGAAAGATACATTATCGATCGCGGTAATCCTTCGCCCCGAACCGAGATGGAAGGTCTTGTTTAGCCCGTCAACGCGGAGAACCACCTCGCCAGGTGCACCCTTCACCGCCGGCGGAGCAACCGGAGCAAGAGTTGCACGAGCCTCAGTGCTTGATACCGGAATAGGTTGTGTGACATCGATCGTCAGGTCGACAACTGATTGGAGGAGTACCTTGCTGTACTCGTTTTCTGGGTGCGCATACAGCTGCGTGGCCGGTGCCGACTCAACGATCTTTCCGTAGCGCATGACGTGGATCGTTTCGCAGAACCCGGCGGCAACACCGAGGTCGTGGGTGATTAGCACAACCGCGGTGCCATGCTCGCTCGCCAGGCGATCCAGCAAATCGATGATGACGGCCTGCGTCGTGACGTCTAATGCAGTCGTAGGTTCGTCAGCAATCAACACGTCTGGCTTGCCAGACATTGCCATGGCAATCATGACGCGCTGGCGCATCCCGCCCGAGAACTCATGGGCGTACTGCTTCATCCGTTCCTCGGGAAACGGCACCCCGACTTCTGCCAACAATTCGACCGCCTGAATATGCGCTGCGGCCTTCGTCGCCGTAGAGTGCAATCGAATTGCTTCGGTAAGTTGACGGCCGATCGTCATCACGGGGTTGAGCGATGACATCGGGTCTTGGTAGACCATCGCTACTCGACCGCCACGAACCCGGGTCATCTGCTTAGCGGAAAGCTTCAGAAGGTTCGTGCCGGCGAGCTCAACCGACCCACCGAGATTCGCACGATCGGCGAGCCCCATAATCGACAACGCTGTCAACGACTTTCCCGATCCGGACTCACCTACTAATCCGATGCGTTCTCCACGGCGGAGAACAAATGAGACCCCGTCGACCGGAGTTGTGTCGCCGTACTTCACCGTAAGGTCTGACACGTTGAGGACTATCTCGTCGTTACCTGCGGAAGTCATGAGCGTCCTTTCGACTTGGTGTTGGCGCCGAGCTGATCGGCCAGCAGATTGAGCATCCAGATTGTGATGAGGATAAGCAATGCCGGAAAGAGAACGTACGAGAACGACTGGTACATCTTCTGGTAGCCCTGCTGCACCAGAGTTCCCCAGGTTGCATCGGGTGGTTGGATTCCCAAGCCGACGAAGCTCATAGACGCTTCCAGGAGAATCACGTTCGCCGCGTTGATGGCGGTCTGCACCAAGATGGGCGTACGCACGTTGGGCAGTACTTCATTGAAAAGAAGACGACGTGGCGATGCGCCGTAGGCGACGGCCGCGGTGAAGTAGTCCTCTTGAATCTCGGCGAGGACCGTGGAGCGTACGAGACGTGCCGTGGTTGGCGTCAGCAATATGCCGATAATGAGGGCCAGACGCGCGGGAGTAGCCCCGAACGCAGAAATAAAGACCAACGCAAATAACATTTGCGGGATGGCCATGACTGTGTCGGCGAGCCTCATCAGGATTTCATCCGCAAGACCACGGGCGAATGCAGCAAGCATTCCCCACACGGTGCCGATTGCCATCGCTACTGCTGTAGCTCCGACAGCGATAAACATCGTCAGTTGTCCGCCATAGAGCACCCGGCTAAACAAGTCCCGCCCGAGTTCGTCTGTACCAAAAAGGTGCTCAAAGCTCGAGCCTGCGAATCGATCCTTGGATTGCGCTGTTGGGTCGAACGGGGCGAGCAACGGCGCAGCGATGCTGCTGATGACGATGATCCCCAGCACTCCCACGGCCAGCCATGTCTGCCAGCGTGTGTCGCGCAATTGGACGAGCCTCGACGAACGAGACCCCTTGAGCGTTATCAGTGCGGGATCAGCCACGGCGTGCTCCGATTCTCAGTCGCGGGTCGAGGACGCCGTACAGCAGATCGACGACCAGGGTTGTGACGATAAACATGGCGCTGATCAGGAGGACGACCGACTGAAGTACGGCATAGTCCCGTTTGAAGACGGCGTCAATTGCTAATGAGCCCAGTCCGGGGATTCCGAACACGTACTCGATAATCACGACACCACCGAGGGTGTATCCAACTACGAGGCCCAGCATTGTGAGGCTCGGGATCAACGCGTTCCTGAGTCCGTGGCTCACCACGACCGCCCATCGGTTGAGGCCCTTCCCTCGTGCGGTCCGGATGAATGAGGAAGAGAGAACCTCGATCATCGATGCACGAAGAAAACGCATCATGAGGGGCGCTGAGGCGAAAGCCAGCGTCAACGCCGGCAGAATCATCCGGATGAGGTTGCCACCCGGGTCTTCTGCGAAGGGGATGAAGCCGCGTGCGGGAAGCCACTTGAGGTTCACCGCGAAAACGACAATCAGCAAGATCCCGATGAGGAACTGAGGGAGAGCCATGCCGACAGTAGAAACCGCGGTGATAAAGCGATCAACCCACCCCAACGGCCGCAATGCAGAGATGACCGCTGCCGGGACGGCAATCAGAATTGCGGCAACGATTGAGAGCGCAGTGACTTCGAGGGTTGCCGGCAGGCGTAGTGCGATTAATTCATTGACCGAGAACTGGTTGAAATACGACTGACCGAAATCGCCTCGAAGGAGCCCGCCAAACCAACTGAGGTACTGCTGCCAAATGGGAGCATCCAACCCTGCCTCCTCGCGAAGACGCTGGATCATTTCCGCGTCAACGCCCGGAGTGGATCCCAAGCGAGTGATGATCGGGTCACCAGGTAAGAGCCTAAGGACGATAAATACGAGGAGCGAAGTGGCAATCAGCATCACGATGCTGATTGCCACTCGCCTGATAATGAAACGAGTCAAGATGCCCCTAGCGCGTGACGGATTCTAGGTGCAGCTGACCGCCACCTTCGACCCAGACACCGCTCAGTTCGCTACTCGTTCCGGTAGCCACTGTTGACTGAAGCGGAACAATCAGCGGTACCTGTTCGTTGATTACCGACTGAACTGTTGCCCACTGTGCCTTACGGGCATCGGCATCTGGCTCAGCAAGCGCTCCAGAGAACGCCGTGAGGAACTCATCGTCAACCCAGTTGCACTCGCAACGCCCGGGAAGGTAGAAGTTGAGCGAATATGCAGGCTCCGGCGGAGTGGACTGGAAGTTAGGAACGATTTTTCCCGGGTAAGACTTTCCGGCAGGGTAGAAGTCGTCGACCCAGGTTCCGATGTCATTATTTTGGATGTCGAGGTTGATGCCGATCTCCTTCAGGCTGGCCTGCAAGATTTCGCCACTGGTGTTCCACTCGGGATAGGAACCAGCGATTCCCCACCAGACTAGAGTGTCGCCTTCGTTCACGCCCGCTTCCGCAAACAACTTCTTAGACATCTCCAGATCGTACGAGTAGTCCGTCAAGTCTGCGTTGAACCAGGGGTTGTTCTCGCTGAGTGCGTTGTTTGTGGGCGAAACGACGCCCTGACCGTAATAAGCGGCTTCGAGAATTGTTTCGCGATCAATCGCGTAGGCCAGTGCTTGGCGCGCGCGGACGTCGTTGAACGGGGCGGACGTAGTATCCATCTCCCACGAAGGCCACTGGCTTGGGCTCTCTGGGCGAACAATCGAAATCGACGACTCTCCCTCAAGCTGATCAACGTCACCAGCGGGAACTGACCAGAGCACGTCGAGGTCACCGGAGCGAAGCCCCGTTACGGCTGAGGTTGATTCAGCAGCGGTAACCAGCACGATTTCGTCGAGCGCTGGCGCTTCTCCGAAATAGTCATCGTTGCGCACGAGAGTGACTGAGTCATCGGGCGTGAAGGCCTCTACGGTGAACGGGCCGGTTCCGATCGGATCCTTGTCAATAGTGTCAAGAGAGTCAATGTCGAGAACCTTCACCCAGACAATTGCCGAGGGGAAAGTCGCGACTGGCTCATCAAGCGTGAACTGGACGGTAAGTTCGTCGATTGCCTCGACTCCGGACACCATCGAAATTTTGTTGGCTTCTTGAGTGGCAGTTTCTCCGTCGAGGTAATACTCGAAGCTTGCTACTACCTTTGCCGCGGTCAGCGCCTCACCGTTGGAGAAAGTGACGCCGTCCCGAAGCGCAAAGGTCCACGTCTTCTGGTCCGCCGTAGATTCCCATGATTCTGCGAGGTCGGGAACGATGTCGCCCTGTGAGTCAGTCTTCGACAGCCCGTTCCAGAGCAGCGGGAAGAGTACCTCTTCCCAAGCAAAGGTTCGAATAGCTGGATTGAGCTGTGGGATTCCTTGAGCCGCGGCGACGGTAATCGACCCGCCCGTTGATGCTTCGCCTGCTGGGTCGCCAGCGGCACACCCCGCGGTCAATACGAGAGTCGCAGCGAGAATTCCCCCCGCGAAAGCTTTTCTATTGAACATCTTTCCTCCACATCGTCCCGAACAGTGCCCGGGATGGGCATTTCGCTATAGCATGTAGCAAAACGGATCAGAAGTCCAGACTAAAAGCCCAATCGAACGATAACAAAAGGGTAATATCCGCTCGAGACCTTTCTCGCCGAGAAACCCAAGAGGAAGAAGCCGCAACTGTGAAAAGGAGTTCATCATGGTCCTGAATAATCTTGTCGACCAGAATATTTCCGAAAAGGTTGCGAACGAGGTCCGAGAAGCAATCCACGATGGCTCCTTATCCCCCGGGGAGCGACTCGTCGAACGCACGCTCGCGGCTCGTCTAGGAGTGAGCCACATCCCCGTGCGGGAAGCACTGGCGAAACTTGCCGAAGAGGGCCTAGTCGAACGAACTCCGCGCCGAGGTGCCCGCGTTGCGGCCCTAAGCCAAGAAGAACTTGCAGAAATTTCCACTCTGCGAATCGTTCTCGAGCAGTTCGTGTGTCATCGCGCGCAAGCGATGTGGAGCGACAAAATCGAGGGCCGTTTGCGCAAAATCGTCGACTCGATGATCGCCGCGGCAGAGGCGGGGGACGTCGATCGAATGTTCGCGCTCGACCGCCGGTTTCACGAAGAACTGTGGGAGATCGCGGATCACAAGCTTCTGCTCTCGATAGCCTCGCAACTTCGCGGCCGCATTAATGGCTTCCTTCGCGCGGCGAATGGAGCCCTCACGCCGGACGATCTCGTCGCGCACGCGATGTCTCACAATGACTTGATCGCCGCGTTAGCGTCTGGCGATCCCGAACAGGCAAGCAAGGCAATGGCCAGCCATATCGAGATCGCCGCTGATCGCATCGACACCGTCGGCACAACGATAGAGAAGTAGTCGCACCGCGCTAGCGAACGCGGCGGACCCCAACTGGCCCACCCCCACACAAAGGAAAGAAATCACCGATGAAGTTCGCACGCCTTGGCCCCATTGGCTCAGAGATTCCGGTCCTAATCGCCAACAACGATACGTACGATCTTCGGTCGATTACCGAGGACATTAACGGCGCGTTCTTTGACGCTGGTGGCATCGAGAAGGCCAGAACGGCATTAGAGACGGAAGCCCTAGCGCCACTGCCCGACTCTGGGAACCTGCGAATCGGCTCCCCCATCGCGCGCCCCAGCGCGGTCTACTGCATCGGCATGAACTACGCAGCCCATGCGGCCGAGTCAGGGTCGGCGCCGCCAGAGGTTCCGATCCTCTTCCTCAAGGCCCCCAATACGGTCGTGGGGCCGAACGATGAGGTTACGATCCCCCGCACAAGCGTCAAAACCGATTGGGAGGTCGAGCTGGGAATCGTTATCGGGCAACGCGCGCTCTATCTTGATTCTCCAACGCAAAGTCGGAATCACATTGCAGGGTTCGTCACCGCCAACGACCTGTCTGAACGAGACTTCCAACTCACCGTCTCCGGCGGCCAGTGGAGCAAAGGAAAATCAGCACCCGGCTTCAACCCGACCGGCCCGTGGCTCGTCACTCCGGAAGAAGTCGACTACAACAACCTGCGCTTGCAGAGTTGGGTCAACGGCGAGCCACGGCAAGACTCGACGTCTGCCGACATGATTTTCTCCGTGGATTTCCTGATCTGGCACCTCAGCCAATACTTGGAGCTCGAGCCTGGCGATCTGGTTCTTACCGGTACCCCGCAGGGAGTCGCTCTATCGGGAAAGTTCCCGTATCTGACTGCGGGAGACGTCGTTGAGATAGAGATCGAAGGCCTCGGCCATCAAACCCAGAGTTTCGTGAGCGCCTAAGACACGCCCGTCGCGTCTTGGGCTGCGCACGCTGCTTCTCGATCGCTCTCAGCGCGCAGTCACCTTCTGCGCCGAGTCGTGGCCGCGCGGCCACGAGTGCCCAAACTGTTTCCACAGCAGAGGCAAGAGCACGGCCGCCGCGAGCACGAGCACACTTCCGAACACGAAGAACACTGTCGGCGCATCCGTTGCTGTCGCGAGCAGTCCGGCGAGCCCCGCGCCGATGGGCAAGGCAAGACGGGCCATCACCAGGTAGGTGCTGCTGACTCGTCCGAGCATGTTCGTCTCAACAGCGGCTTGCCTGATGGTGATCGTCATGACGTTCCAAAGCGTGACCGCTGTTCCGTTGAACGCGAGCAACAGAGCGGCAAGCCAGAGCTCGCGCGTCCACGTGAGGGCGATGATCGAGGCACCGCTCACGAGCACGGCGGTGAGCCCAGCACTCGGCGCCCCTAGCTTTCGGATGACCCTGATCGCGACCCGAGCGCCGACCAGGGAGCCGATAGCTGACAGAGCCAACATGATCCCGAATCCGATCTCTCCAGATTCGAGGTCCCGTAGTGCGTAGATCGCGGCGACTCCCCAAAATGCTCCGGATACTCCTGCCCACACTGCCAACAGCAACGCCATGACGCCGAGCAGCCGGGAATGAGTCACGACTCGGATGCCGTCAGCTAGTTCACGGGCGAACTGACGGATGCCGCCTCCCGCATGTTCGCCCGCGCGCTCGCCCGGCGCACCCCCATGCTCAGGCTCACGCTCAGACTCGTGCTCAGAATCGCTCTCCCACCCGCCGAGCGAGAACATCGCCAGTGCCGCTGCGGCCAGTAACAGCGCGTTCGCGACCACCGGCAATGGCTGGGCTACGGCAAAAAGGATCCCACCTAAGGCCCGGCCGACGAACATTTCGCCAATGATCTGGCCTGATTGCAGATCAGAGTTGGCGCGGCTCAGGTCTCTGGCAGGCACGAGTCGTGGAAGCATCGCGTGGGCTGCAGGATCAGCAACAGCCTCCCCCACGCCGTAAAGAAAGGCTGCCGCACACAACATTCCGATGCTGAGTTCCCCGAGCGCGATTGCCACCGCGACGACGGCCAAAACCGCTGCGCGAATGATTTGTGAAAACGCGATCAGTCGTCGCTTGCGCACCCGATCTACGACCACCCCGGCGATCTGGCCGAAGAGCAGCGCCGGCACATAGGTGAAAACGGTCACTAGCGCGATCAGCGCGGGGTTCTGAGTCATTTGTGTGGCCAACAACGGCAGCGCGACGAGACGGATCCCATCGCCGATGTTCGTGGCGGTTAGCGCGCTCCACAAAACCCAGAACGGTCGTCCGAGCTGCGATGGGGAGTCCACGTTCAGATCGTCATCCGGCGGCTGAACTGAAAGTGAAGGCACCAAGAGTGACGACGTCGCCCGCGTCGGTCTCGAGTTCGCGGATGGATTCCAGCGCACCTTCCAGCAGAATGATCGCCTTTTCAGTTGCTGCGGCATCCAGTCGCACGGAGGAGACGAACAGCCGTTGGGCCGCGCGTGATTCCATCTGCGACGCTAGCGCCCGAAGCACTGCGGGTCGTGAGCTCGGCGTCGTGATTGCTGGATCTCCCGCGATCGATGCGGCGCTCAGCGCCCAGAGTTGCTGGCGCCCGCCTCGAACGCTGCGTTCGCCCGATTGGCGCACGATCGCTGCACGCTCAAGCACCCGCAAATGGTAGCTAACGCTGCCTTTGCGGAGTCCCAACTCGGTCGCGAGGTCAGCCATGGTCCACTCGCGATCACGCAGCAGCCTGAGCATGTCGAGGCGCACAGAATTGGCGAGCGCACGGAGGTCGGCGGTGCCTGCGAGGTTGTCGTTGGTGGCGTTCGTTGCGGTGCCAGATGCTTCATCGTTGGGGTTCGTCACGTACTTAGTGTCAACGACTCTTGACCCTAATGTCAACACCCGCACAGCAGGAGAGCGCGGCGGCAGTGAACCACTGCAGAACAGAGTTTAGGGAACGGCGTAGGCCTTCAACTGTTTCTCTAGCGAAGCCGAGATGACGCCTGAGCCGCCCAAGACCACAATCCGCTGCGGCTTCAACCGCACCAACTCAGCCTTCACCACCGCCGGAATACTCGACGCACTCGTCAACAACACCGGAGCACCAACCTTGCCCGCAACCGCAGCACCCGCCAAAGCATCCGGAAAATTCGAACCGTTCGCGACATACGCCACCGAAACCCCCGGCTCAAACGACGCCGCAGAAACAGCCGCCGCCGTCGCATAACGATTCGCACCCGCAAGACGGCTAACGCCACCCTTCGTAAAAGCACCCAACTGATTCAGCACCGAGTTCGAGACAACTCCCGAGCCACCTAAGACCACAATCCGCTGCGGCTTCAACCGCACCAACTCAGCCTTCACCACCGCCGGAATACTCGACGCACTCGTCAACAACACCGGAGCACCAACCTTGCCCGCAACCGCAGCACCCGCCAAAGCATCCGGAAAATTCGAACCGTTCGCGACATACGCCACCGAAACCCCCGGCTCAAACGACGCCGCAGAAACAGCCGCCGCCGTCGCATAACGATTCGCACCCGCAAGACGCGTGACTACGGGATACACCCGAACGAACCACGGCGGCGATTCAGCTCGCTCCGTGTACGGGGTTTCGTAAAGGACTAGTCTCCACTCCGTGTCTTCGGTCTGGACGGGAAAGTGATAGCCCTCTGAGAGTCCGGTCCCGCCGCGATAGAGCCCGTGCAGGGCCCACGCCCCATTGACCCGTTTCTCTAGCCCCACCATTTTTCCCGTACGTTGCGGAGTAGTAATCGAGACATAGATGTCTCCGGCAGATTCTCCCGATCGAATCCATCGATCTTTGTCCTCAATCGGATCAACCTTGGTTGGCGACTTCACGACCTTGACGGTAATCGTCGCGCTAGTTGCACTGGAGAAGTTCCAGATAGTCCGCTCTTCGCCTCCGTTTGCACCAACGAAACCGCCGCCATACTCGGCGCTTTCCGCTGGAGTGAATAGGCGAATCTTGTAGGTGCCAGGGAGAACTAGCGGCGTGCCCAAATGCGACGACAGAACCGCCAGCACATCCATTTCTCCATCTGCGTCATAGCACTGTTCTGCGAGCGGCAGAGAAAAGTCCGTGATGACCTGCACTTTTTCGGCGGTAGTTTTCCAGACGCTGCCATCCCACACTTGCGCCTCTAGGAAACGACGGCACCCCGGAGCCCTCACCGTGAGATTCGGGTCCCAGGCGTAAGGGTCGGTCTCGAACACATACGCATCGGCGCGGACGTAGCTGTCCAAGATCTCGTCTGCCCCGGTCGCGGGCGACGGGTTCACTATCGCGGGCGCTGCCGAAATCGCGACCACGGTCAGCAATGCCAGACCCCATCGAGAAAACCTGAACAACATCGACTGCGGCCTGCTATTCGATTCCACGCGTTGTGCCCCTCGCCGGTGAAGCCCTTAGACGCTGCGCGAGCACAGCAGGGAACCTTGGAAATAACTGTGAGTTATCCTAGCGAATCACGTCCTGCGAAAGCTACTAGAAATCCCCAGCTGCGGCGATACGTCACCGAGTGGCCACGCAGACAGGGGGCCAGCGAGACCGTACCGGGATAATCAGCGCCGCCGCGTGAACGCTAGCCACAAGTCACGGGCGCAACCGGATTGCGGCCGCGCTCCGCATCAGAGTGGGAAATGGCAGCCTGCAGCAATGACGTAAAGGTACGGCCCGTGCACTGCCGTTGTTGCCACGGCACAACCGATAGCCATGACACCAAGGGCGGCAATGGGGGCGATGGCCGTGCGGATCGATGGCGGTGTAATCAGGTGGCCGATGCGACTAGGACCTGCGGCGTGGAGGAGAGTGCCGACGGTGTAGCGATCCGGCTGAGCGGTGATGCCGACGTGTGGCTCCCCCAGCTTGAGCAATGCGCTCGCTAGCGCTGGTGTTCCTGCCGAGCGGCGAGCCGCGTCATCCGCTGCAATTTCAAGGTAGTGCGGCACCGCGTTGATGACGGCCGCCATAAGCGGTAACCAGCGCAGGGGCGCAACCACGACATCGAGGGCGGCATGGATGAGGTGGTGATGTCCGCGCACGTGCTCGCGTTCGTGGGCAAGAACCGCCACGAGTTCTTCCGTGCGGAGTGCCGCAATCAGGCTGTCGGAGATCACGATTCCGCCGTGGTGTTGCGGAAGGGAGTACGCGGTCGGACGCTGGTCTCGAATCACCAGCACCCGGTGCCCATGGAGGCGTGCACGTTGCGACCGCGCCGCAATGCCACGCGCGGTTGCTGTTGTTGTTCGCCCGCGACGCAGCCCGCGAACGACGGCGACAGCAACGAGCGCCGCCAGAGTGAGAGCGGGTAAGAAGATGAGAATTGCCGAAGGGATGACGGTGGCGACCACGCCAACAGAGGGGAAGGGCGTGGCCGCAGCGATACAGCGTTGACAGATTCCAGCGACAGTCTCCGGCAGAATGGCGGGGCCGGTGAACATCCACGCCAGCATGAGGCTCAATGCGGCCGAGGCCATCAACCAGAGCACGACGGCGCCGAGCAGCAGCGCGATAGCTGCGCGGGGTGCCCGCATGAGGGCGGGAGCTGCTGCCTGCACGAGCTTCGGTCCGGCCAGCATCGTCACGACGAGTGTTGTGGCGAGCAGGATAGGCAAGAGGAATGCGGTCACGCGAGTTTGTCCTGCTTGGCGAGGTAGTCACGAAGGAGTTTGAGGTCGTTCGGGTCGATCGAATCGACAAAGTGCAGAATCGCAGTGGCACGATCGCGACTGGTGTCGAGGGCGACCTCCATCAGGCGCGCCGTGTGTTGCTCGCGCGTACAACGGGCCGCATATTTCACGGCTCGACCTTCGCGTTCGGAGACGACAAGCTCCTTGCGGTCAAGGTTTCCCAGAACCGTGGCAATGGTTGTATAGGCGTGCTTTTCGCCGAGGCGCGTGATGACGTCGCGGATGCTCAGCGGCCCGTCATCCCACAACGCATCCATCACGTGCTGTTCCAAACTGCCCAGGGGCAGCGGTCGGCACTGTGGCTCGGAGCGATTTTCGGCACTCATGCGGAGACCGTCTCACGAGGGAGGGTGACAGGGCAGGTGACTTGACCACGTAGTCGCCACACCATTGCCACAGCGGTGAAGATGAGCGCGCCTCCCGCCAGAAATGGCTGGAGCGGCGCAAACCAGGTCAGTGCGCCCGTGTAGCCGAGGGCGAGCAGGGCGATCTTGTTGCAGACCGGGCATCCAACGGCGAACCAGGCGAGCATTCCGCCGGTCAGGGCGAAGCGTCCGGTGCGGCGTTCTTCGCGGTCGGCTGAGGCTGGCATTGCGACCGCTTCTTCAGTATCCGCTGTGTCTGAGTCGACGCTCGCCGCGCGCCCGTAGGGGCGGACATAGGTGGCGATAAGAATGCCCGACATCACAGAAGTGACGATCCACACGGGGTAATTCCACCAGACCGGCGGAATCTCGCGGGTGAAGAGGGTGTTAGGGATGAGTACCGTCGCGATACCGATGACTACGCCGACCGCAATCGTTGCGAGTGCTGCGGCGAAAATCTGCCGCGGTGTCCACACCCGGAGCGCCTGCCCGGCGAACGCTAGAGACTCTTTTGACGCGACAAGCCAGCGATGGGTGAAATTCATACTTACCACTATGCCCGATTGGTTACTATCCTGCATAGTCGACTAGGTTGGGGAGTTGATGTTGCTCCGAAAGGAATATTGATGAGTAAACAGGCAAGCTCCACCGGCAGAAAAGATCGCGGATTTCGCAGCTGGTTGGTTCCTATCGGCATCGTCGTGATTTCCGGTTTGCTCCTCACCATTGTGATTCTGCAGTTACGACCAGATCAGACTCCAGCCGGTACGGTCGCTGAAGCCGGCGACAGCAGCACCGCCCCTTCTGAGCAGCCTGACCTCACGCAGCTCGAGTATCGCGACCCCGCCGATGTGCAGGCGACTGGCCCAGCCGATGCCCCGATCGGACTCATCGTTTTCTCCGACTATCAGTGCGCCTTCTGTGCAAAGTGGACACACAACACGCTGCCGACGATGATGGAATACGCCGATGCCGGAGATCTTCGCATCGAATGGCGAGACATCAATATGTATGGGGAACCCTCCGAGCGCGCCTCTCGTGCCGCCCACGCTGCGGGTCTCCAATCACAGTTTTGGCAATTCCATGACGCGCTTTACCCCGGCGGCGTGCACTTGCCCGAAGCGGGACTCACCAAAAACGCACTCGTCGCGCTTGCCACTGAACTCGGCTTAGACGCCGAGCAGTTCGCTACCGATATGGACTCCCCCGCAGTCGTCGAAACGATCAACAAGCGTGCCGCGGAGGCACGCCAACTCGGCGTAACCGGCACCCCAACGTTCATCCTCAACGGGGTGCCAATTGTCGGTGCTCAGCCGACCGAGGTATTTGTGGACGCGATCGAAAATGCACTCACTGCAGCAGAAAACGGGCAATAGATGGAGATCGGTTTACTGACCGCGTTCCTGGGGGGAATGCTCGCGCTGCTGAGTCCATGCAGCGCGCTTCTCCTCCCCGCATTCTTTGCCTCCACCGTGGGTACGAAGATGCAATTGCTCGTCCATGGCGCCGTCTTCTATCTCGGGCTCGCGCTCACCCTCGTACCTTTCGGCCTTGGGCTGGGTGCGCTGGGTTCGCTTCTCGTCTCGGAGAGGGGCCTCATCATTGCGGTGACCGCGGTGGTGCTGGTAATTCTCGGTCTTGCGCAGATCTTCGGATTCGGATTCGACCTATCGCGGATGCTGCCCGGCGCGACCAAGCTGCAAGAGTCAGCATCCGCCCGTACTGGACTGTTTCGCACTCTCCTTTTAGGTGCGGTGGGTGGTGTCGCCGGATTCTGTGCCGGACCAATTCTTGGTGCGATCCTCACTCTCGCCTTCGGCCAGAGCAACCTCTGGAACGCTGGAGCGTTACTCGCCGTCTACGGGCTCGGGATGGTCGTGCCGTTGGTCATCATCGCGGCTCTGTGGCAGAAAATGAGCGCACGCGGACGGCGCGCGCTTCGCGGACGAACCTTCACCGTGCTCGGCCGCGAATTTCACAGCACCTCGGTCATCACCGGGACCCTCATCGTGGCGGTGGGTGCCCTGTTCTGGTTTACCAACGGGCTCGTCAGCCTGCCGAGTCTCATCCCGACCGACGTGCAGGTATGGATGCAGGAACGCGGAACCGTTCTCGCTAACCCCATCGTCGACATGGTGGCCATCATCGTATTAGCCGCTATCGCGCTGACGGTGTGGGGTGTTCGGCGTCGACGGAATGAGTCGGCGACACCGCAGGAATCAGCTTTCGAGCAGTCACAATAACGAACAAGATCAGCCCCAACCACAGTACGGGGATGACGAGGGCGTGCTCGCCCGATCCCGGGCTTAGGCCGCGGTGCGTCCGCGACCGACCACCCGGGCGCGCACGAGCAGTACGTACAGCTGGCATCCGAGGCAATAGTCGAAGACTGAGTTGAGGAACGCGGCGATGAACGCGAGACCCGCGAAGATGACGAGGGCGTACGGCACAGCCGCGAGGTGAAGCACGATGCCGATGACGGTGATGACGAAGCCGACACCCTGCGAGAACGTCGGCGGGCGCGGGTCTTCGAGGTGGCTCGGCACGCTCAGCCGCGGGCGAATTGCTGCCTTGAAGAAGAGACCGTAAGGGTGACGTTGGATGCCGACGAAAGCTCCCCACGCAAAGAGCGCAGCGATCACGGCAAAGAGAATGAATTCCGGCTGGCTGGCACGCTCGGCAATGGTGGCCGGGAGCGCTGCCGCGGCATCCAATCCGAGTCCGATCACGGTGAGCAACAGAACTGCGGTGATGCCGGCGCCGAAGCGAGGGCCGCGGGGGTCGATTCCGGCTTGCCCTGGCTTGGCAGCGAGGGCTGCCTTGGAGCCAGAGAGCTGAGTGGTTCCGGCGGAGCGGCTGTCATTCGTAGTCATTGGTGTCTCGATCTGTGTTGCTCCGTACCGGAGCGCTGTCTCAGGATGGATGGGTGCGGTGACTGGCCGTTAGACCAACACCGGGCCGAGCATCCGGCTCAGTTCGGCACGGAGGTCGTTGATCTTGGGGGCTCCGCCGATGCGTGCTTGCAGCACACCGTTGCCATCGAGGATGAACGTGGTCGGAGACTGCAACAGGTTGAACTGGTTGGCGATCTCGGGGCGCGAGGTGACATCCACGTCGACGTGAACGACTGAGCCGGTTCCGTCATCGAGGTCATCGGCAAGGGCGCTCAACTGTGTGCGGACCGTTGGGCAGATTGCGCAGGCTTCGGTGGAGAACTGAACCAGAGTGACGCGGCTACCGAACGAGGCAGCACCGGGAATCGTGATGCGGTTCTCTTCAGTTGCGGCGGTTGAGCTGGTGGTTCGAGTGTGCTTAATGCGGCCGGTTCGAGCACGCCAGACCAGGCCCAGCGCGGTGGCGAGTGCCACGAGGCCAAGAAGCACAGTCAGGGTTTCCACGGCGTTCACCTTTCAAGAGTATGGGGGCTTCTGTTGCGTCATCGTTTTGTGACGAGAAGTTACTCAGATGACAAGGCGAATGGGGCTTCGGATATTCCGAGAGGCGCCAAAAATGTGGCGCCTCTCGAAGTTGCAACGACTAGATGCTGTTGTGGTCCTTCACAGCAGCTTCCATGTCGGCGAGCCCGGGAGCCATCGCGGCATCAACGGCGAGCGGGTCAGAAGCATTGAGCTCCTGCATTCCGCGGCCGTCGGGGGCTGAGGCGTTGATCTCGTGCTCTCCGGCAGCGAGCCCGGTCATGACCTGAGCGACAACGTCGGAGACGGGGCGACGCGTCCAGTCTGCGTTCTGGGTGCTCATCATGGCGGTGTCGGTAGCGCCGGGGTAGACGGTTGCGACGTGCACGCCGGTGCCGTTCAGTTCGCGACGCATTGCTTCACCGAAGGCAGCAAGTCCCGTCTTGGTGGCGGCGTAGACGGCGTAGAACGGCATCGCGACGAGGGCGATCTCGCTCGAGATGTTCAGGATGAGGCTGCCGTTGGCCGCACCGCTGGTGCGAAGCTGCGGCAACAGTGCCTGCGTGAGCAGTACTGGCGCGGTGAGGTTGAGGTCGATCATCGCGGTGGCTTCTGCTGCGGTGGCTTCTTCGAGTCGTCCAGCACGCACGTTTCCGGCGTTGTTGACGAGAAGGTCAATGGTGTCCCACGACTTCACAGCGTCAGCGACGTTCTGCGCGCCATCCGCTTGCCCGAGGTCCTGAACCAGAATTTCGGATGTTCCACCGGCGTTTTTTACGAGGTCGGCAGTCTCCTGCAGCGTGGCTTCCTTGCGCCCGACGAGCAGCAGGTGTGCGCCCTTGGCAGCGAATTCGAGGGCGAGTGCTTGCCCGATTCCTTGGCCGGCTCCGGTGATGATTCCGCGGCGGTTGTTGAGATCCATTGTGGGGATCCTTCCTATTGTGGGGACGGGCCGCGAGGGCGACCCGGAAACAAACTCTCGTTCTGTACCGAACGGTACCATAAACATCTGGCCGCTCTCCGAATAGGTCGGTATTCTGTTCCTCACACAATGACGTGAAACGGAAAAGAGGAGCTCATGCCTTACTTCACCGTAAACAAGAACGCCCAGCCCAAATCCGGCGACCACGAAGTTCACGACTTGGCGTCAACCCGAGGCTGTCTGCCTAGCGTCGAGAATCGCACCGATCTCGGCGAGTTCGCCTCGTGCAGCGATGCTGTAGATGCTGCGAAGGGCCAGTACCCCCAGGTCAACGGCTGTTACTGGTGCGCCATCACCTGCCACACGACCTAACGCTGCTCGCATCGGTACTGTGTGAGGATGCCGAACCGCATCCTCATCTCTGGCCCCGTGTCGTGGAACAGCATTGTCTATCTCGACCACTTGCCCGCACCTCGCCCGCACATGCAGTTTGCGTTGGAAGATTTCGAGACCATTGGCGGCACCTCCGCGGGTAAGGCGCTGCACCTGGCCGGGCTGGGCCGAAAGGTCCGCTGCCTTACGACTGTCGGTGAAGACGCGGCTTCTAGCCGACTGCGCTCCGTCCTCGAGTCGGCCGCCATTGAGCTGGATTGCATCGTCGTCCCCGGCGGTAGCGAACGCCACCTGAATCTGATGACCCGCTCTGGCGAGCGAGTGTCGCTCTACCTGTCGACTCCCGCTTTCGTCGAGCCAGATGTTGCCCGGTTCCGCACGCTGGCCGACGGCGCGGAGGCGCTCGTCATGGACCTATCCGAAACATCTCGGTCGCTCCTCCCCGAGGCTGTGGCATCGGGCTTCCCCATCTGGACCGATCTCCACGATTACGATGGCCGGTCTGACTTTCACGAACCATTCGTTCAGGCGGCGTCGCACGTCTTCATGAACGCCGATGGGATGCCGGATCCCCTGCCCTTCATGCGCGCTCGAGTGAATGCGGGCGCCACCGTGGTGGTGTGCACGCTAGGCGCCGACGGAGCTATGGCATTCGACGCCGACGGACTCCACCGAGTGGATGCGGTGCCTGCCGAAATCCGCGACACAAACGGTGCCGGTGACGCATTCTTCGCAGGCTTTCTGCACGCAACGCTATCGGGCGCCGACACGGACGGGGCGCTCGCCTCATCAGCCTCGCAGGCGGTGGTTGCTCTCGAGTCGAAGCACCTTCATCCCTGCGTTGAGGGTTCGCTGCTCTAACTCGCGAGAGCCCAACTACCGCGGCGTCCGCGACCGCTTCAGCGCGAGCAGTGCCGCGCGGTCGAATCCGAAGGTACGGCGAGCAACAAAGCCGCCGATAGTTGTTCCGGCAGCCAGACCGAGCCCAGTTGCCAGCGCCATGACCATCGAGGGCAGCGCCTCGCTGACGCCGAACTCGGAATCCATGAGTGCGTAGATTCCGCGATACAGCGCAAGGCCGGGAAGCAGCGCGATGATGCCAACCATGTTGGTGGCGCCTTCTGGCACTTTCAGCCAACGGTAGAGAAGGTAGCTCACGACGCCGGCCGCTGTTCCGGCAATAGCAGGAGCAAGCCCGGGCGACGCCGCCAAGGGCAGCACGAACCAGTAGACGGCGTACACGAGGGCGGCACCCATCGCCATGATCGGGAGCAACCGCATCCGCACATAAGAGGCAAGGGCGAAGCCGACGGCGATGATGGCCGAGCCCACCATCCCCGAGATAACACTGCGGCTGTCCCCCAGCGAGTCTCCGATCGCCACCGGGATACCCAAGCGTAACGAGATGCTGAGCACGATCGAGATACCGACCGCAAGACCGAGGGTCATCATGATGACCTCCATGCCGCGAGCCGTGGCGGTGACGTAGTAGCCACCGATCGCGTCGCTGGCGGCAGACGTGAGGCCGACACCGGAAAGCAGCATGATGATTCCGGAGATCACAATCACGGTCGGGCTGTTAGATCCGGGAACATCGATCCCGATTGACCGCAGCCAAAACATGAACACCGCAATGACGCTAATGACGCCGGCTGCGGCCATCTGCGCGAAGAATGCGGGGACAGACAAACGTTCGAGACGACGCGTCAGTATGTCTGAGAGGGCGGCGGATATTGCAGCCACAAGAACCAGCACAAAGCTGGCGCCGAAGATCACAACAACACCTGCCGCGAGTATGCCCTTGCCGGCGGTGACGACCCAGCGTCGGTAGGGATGCGGCGTGGTGAGGATCGCGCCCAGCTCCTCGCGGGTCTCATCCACATCCCCTGGACCGTCGGGCCCAGTGATCACGTCGATGAGCCAGTACACGTTCTGCAGCCGCGTGTAGTCAATGGTGCGCACTTTCACAATGCGCATGATCGACATGGGGTCTTCGTTCATCCCCCGGTGTATCGAGACGGTGAGCGAGGTGAAGGTGATGTCGACGTGCATTCCGGTGACGCCATAGGCGTTGCTGATGCGTAACACGGTCGCCACGACGTCAGCGGCGGATGCTCCGGTCGCGAGCATCGCTTCGCCGGCGCGCAAACAGAGGTCGATGACCGAGCGCGCGTGACGCTGGGAGAGCTGATGTTCGCTTCCCGGCAACGACAAGAGTTGAGTGGGCGCATTGTTGGAGCGCAGGGCTCCTCCGGCCATAGTGATGAGGGATCGACTGATCCGTTGCTGGAATGCGCGTAGTCGATTGTTGCCCGTAGTCACGTCTCAAGGGTACGGGTACGGGCCCAAATCTTCTCCCAACGTGCGCGGTCACAACCGACACTAATTTTCTACCGGTTTTATCGCTCAAGGTTTATGCTGAATCATCGAAGGTGGGGCGTCATGGTCCGATCGGCATTAGCGGCACGGCGGCGGTTGGCCGCCCTTGAGTGGCTCCTCATTGCTGCGCTCGTCGCCGCGGGAGTGTGGCTCGGCGTGCAGGGCACAGCCACTGCACATGTTGATCTCCCAATCGGCTCAGTTTGGGACATCGAGATAGGCCAGACCGCGGACGATAGCCAGTCATCGGTTGCGTCAATGCGGGATGTGACTGTGTCATTCTTCTGGATCATGACGTCTAGCGGTTTCGTTGAAATCAGCGCATACGCGGAAAGCGCTGCGGGCCTCCCTAATCCCGCCTTCACTCTCATCCTTTATTGCGGCGCTCAACTTCAGAATATGGATGGAGATATTGTCAACGCTGATGGGACCGGCTTTAGGGACGTCACAAGCCTCGGCGATGAGTCCGCCTGCCGCAGTTCTGACTCAGAAATATCTGAGGATCGCCAACGTCAAGTAATTCACGTAGTGGGCTCGACGCGGCTAAGCGGCGTTCCGATAGGAACTTGGACCGACTCGCAGGCTGGCCAGCGGCTCGCCCGAACACCCTCTGTGTCTTTCATCTCCAACGATGTTGATCTCATGGAGGTGTCAGCCTCATCGATCGCAACAGCAGCGTTGACGTCGTCGGTCACCGAACAATTTGACGGTGCCACCCCGCCCGAATTGGTCGAGGGCGCAGTGGTTTATGGCTCCGGCTGGCCGGTTGCAGACGAAAACGGAAACCGCGAAACTGCCGCCGTTCAATGGCAGACCGCTGCTAAGCCTGAGAATACCCAGACGATGCTTTTGGCAACAGGGTTAGCGAGGTGGACCCTCCCCGATGGCCAGTCCCTACCCCAATGGAGTCTTCTATTTTCGGGTGTGCTTTTTGGTGTTGCGTCCGCCCTGCTAGTCGAATGGCCGATCGCTGCCTACCGTTCGAGGCTAAGAACGCGCGCAGAGACATGAGTGCAGGTGGGCGACTAACGGGGCAACGCGGTTCAGTAGCGCATTGCGCTGTCGCCGTGTCCGAAGCGGTTCGGCTGCGTTACGCGTTCAGACTGCGCCCCCTAAACTAAATCGACCTCCCCGCGCGAGGGCAGCACACTGCCCTGACTTGTGCGCGATGACTATGAGAAGAAAATGAGTAAGCGATGACCCGAGTTCACCCCGTCATCCGCACTGTCGGCGATGCCTTTCGCGGCATGCTGATCGGCTTCGCTGAGATCGTTCCCGGCGTCAGTGGCGGAACCATCGGCCTCCTCGTCGGCGTCTACGACACGCTCATCGATGGCGCCGGGCATCTCGCCCGCGGTGTGGCGCTCACGATTGCCGACGGCATCCGTGGTCGCGGCTTCTCGCGCGCTGCCGCCCACTTCCGTTCGGTGCGCTGGAATGTCGTGTTGCCTATCGGCATCGGGATGCTCGCCGCCATCGTCATCGGCGCAGCGCTGCTCGCTCCTCTGATTGAGCAATACCCGACTGGCACCCGCGCAGTCTCTGCCGGACTCATCGCCGCGTCGCTCATCGTGCCGGCACGCATGGTCGGCGGACGTTGGACGTTCCCCGAGGTTCTGATCGGCCTCCTGGCCGCCGGTGTCGCTGTTGCGCTCACCGGCTTGCCGCGTGGCGGGGAAGCGGACCCCACCCTCATCATCGTGTCACTCGCTGCGGCCCTCGCGGTGTGCGCGCTCGTACTCCCCGGAGTTTCGGGCTCCTACCTTCTGCTGATCCTCGGCATGTATGCGCCCACCCTCGCCGCCGTGAACGACCGCAACCTCGGCTACCTCGGAGCCTTCGCCATCGGAGCCATCGTCGGCCTCGGCCTCTTCGTCTCGGGCCTGCAGTGGCTCCTCAAGAACCGCCGCCGCGTCACCCTCGTTATCATGACGGGCCTCATGCTCGGCTCGCTCCGGGCCCTCTGGCCCTGGCAGACCGAGTCCGGCGAAGTGCTGGCACCCGAAGCTGACTTCGGAGTCGTGCTGCTACTCATCGCCATCGGTGCCGCGGTCGTGCTGGGCATCATCGCCGCAGAAGCAGCCCTCACGAAGCGGCGGATGCTCTCGCCAGAGATCGTCGCGGATCCTGAGCCGCACGACGCTTAGGCGGTGTTTTATTGCGCGAAGCCCCGCGCCAGCATGGCACGCGGTTTACGGCGCATGAGACTGACGTCAGAGAAACGCACAAGTGACGCTGCGCCGTTCTTGCGAGCGTCACCCACGCCGCCAGAAGGTAAGGCTCAGACAACTGGCATAAACTAGGCCTCTTGCTTACTGAGCCCGCTGGGCTCGCTCGACGGAGGTTTCGTGGCCGGAAATGCCAACACTCGCTTCAACAACGTCTCACTGTTGTCGGTCGCGAGCACCTTACCCAGCCGGGTAACCACATCAGAAGACCTCGAGTCGCGCCTCGCCCCGGCGTTCTCGCGCCTCGCGCTGCCCAGCAGACTCCTACAGCGGGTGGCCGGTGTACTCGAGCGCCGCAACTGGGCTGACGGCGAAACATCCGACGACGCCACAGTCTCAGCAGGCCAACGCGCGCTAGCCGAAGCCGGAGTGGATGCCTCAGAAGTTGGCCTCCTCATCAACACCTCTGTCAGCCGAAAGCATCTTGAGCCATCGGTAGCGGTGCGCTTGCACCACGGCCTCGGCCTGCCCAGCTCGGCCATCAACTTCGACGTTGCGAATGCGTGCCTCGGCTTCGTCAGTGGGATGAACCTTGCCGCGAACATGATCGAATCGGGCCAGATCAAGTACGCGATCATCGTCAATGGCGAAGACGCTGACGCCATCCAAACCAACACCATCGACCGCCTGCTCAAGCAGGATTCTGATCGTGAAGGCTTCATGAGCGAATTCGCATCGCTCACGCTCGGCTCGGGAGCTGCTGCTGCAGTACTGGGGCGCACCGACGAACACCCTGCTGGACATCCGATTCTCGGCGGAGTCACGCGCGCGGCAACCCAGTTTCACGAACTCTGCGTCGGCAGTGTCGACGGCATGTTCACCGACGCGAAAGCGCTTCTCAAGGGTGGCCTCGACCTCGTCGTTTCGGCGTGGAAAGAAGCATCCACCGAATGGGACTGGTCGAAGATGGATCTGTACGTCACCCACCAGGTGTCATCCGTGCACACCAACGCCATCGTCAAGGCTGCGAAGCTCGATCGCGATCGCGTGCCCACCACCTTCCCCCAGTACGGCAACGTCGGCCCCGCGTCGATTCCCATCACCCTCGATGAAGCACAGGGCTCCCTCAAGAAGGGCGACCGTGTTCTCCTCATGGGCGTCGGCTCCGGACTCAACACCGCAATGATGGAGCTCGCATGGTGACCGAACCCGCTTCCCGCCCACCGCTCGACCTACCCGGACTCGACCCGCGCTTCAGCCGAGTTGCTTCTGTGCCCGGTAGCGGTACGGATGCGGGACTCACCCGTGAATGGCACTACCTCGACACCGGCGATGAGCTGGAGCGTCTCGGCGTCCCCATTGCCGGGACTGTCTTGGCCGTCCACGGCAACCCGACCTGGTCGTACTACTGGCGCGAGCTGCTCACGCAGTCCGTGCAGGCTGCGGAGGCTGGGGCTGAGTCCGGAGCTGGGGCGCCGGCGTGGCGAGTCATCGCCGTCGACCAGCTCGATATGGGCTACTCGGAGCGCACCGGCATCCATCGTCCACTCGCGCAGCGAGTTGCCGATCTCACCGCGTTCACCGAAGCACTCTCTCTTGACGGCCCCGTTGTCTCGCTCGGTCACGACTGGGGCGGCGTCGTCTCCCTCGGCTGGGCCGTCAACCACGCGGAGCAGCTCACCGGTGTCATGCTGTTAAACACCGCCGTGCATCATGAGACCGGCAAGCCGATCCCTGCACCGCTGCGGCTCGCTCGAGCCCGCGGGATGCTGGCAGCATCCACCGTGCGCACCCCCGCGTTCTTAGAGACCACGCTCGCGCTCACGTCTGAACCGCTCGACCCAGCGGTGAAGGATGCCTACCGTGCGCCGTACCGCACGGCAGCACGTCGTGGCGGAATCGGCGGCTTCGTTGCCGACATCCCTGTCGACGCCGGCCACGAAAGTTTCAGCGAGCTCGACCGCATCGCGACCGCCGTTGCCAAGCTCGACCTGCCAGCGCTCATGCTGTGGGGACCACGCGATCCGATCTTCAGTGACTACTACCTCGACGATCTCATCGAGCGACTCCCGCACGCGGATGTTCACCGCTTCGAGGGCGCCGGACACCTCGTCGCCGAAGACGCCCCCTATGCAGAATCGGTGCTGACGTGGCTTGGCGACAACGCCGTGAGTCTCGCGAACCCCGGCTCGGCCTCGCCGTCCCCACGGGAAGCGATCGCCCTCGCATCCGCTGAGTCAGACGACTCGAGCTTCGTGCCGCTCTGGCACAACCTCGACCAACGCCGCGACGACACCGCAACTGCCGTCATCGACATGTCGACCCGAGGACGACGTGGTGCTCAACAGGTCAGCTGGCGCCAACTCGCCGACCGAGTGAGTCAGCTCGCTGCCGGCCTCACCAGCATTGGCGTGCGCAAAGGCCAGCGGGTCTCATTGCTGATCCCACCAGGGCCGACCCTGACCGCCGTGGTCTACGCCTGCTTCCGAATCGGCGCTGTTGTCGTCGTCGCGGATGCCGGCCTCGGAGTCAAAGGATTGACGCGTGCCGTGCGCGGATCATGGCCCGACTTCGTCATCGGCGAAGCCCCCGGCCTCACCGCCGCCCGCACGCTCGGCTGGCCCGGCGTGCGCATCTCGACCGCGCGACTGCCGAAGGTTTCCGCCGCAGCACTCGGTGTCTCCTACAGCCTCCGCGACATCATCACGCTCGGCGCAGACACGCCCCTCCCTGTGCCGCCGCACGCCGAAGATGACGCCGCGATTCTCTTCACCTCGGGATCAACCGGTCCTGCCAAGGGTGTCGTGTACCGCCACCGGCAACTCTCCGCCATGCGCGACGTGCTTGCCCGCCACTTCGAGGTGACGGCCGACACCGGCCTCGTGACAGGGTTCGCACCGTTCGCTCTGTTGGGTCCGGCTCTCGGTACGCGGTCAGTGACACCCGAGATGGATGTTTCCTCTCCCCGCACCCTTACTGCCCGCGCCGTCGCGGCCGCGGTGGAGGCATCCGGCGCCAGCATGGTGTTCCTCTCCCCCGCCGCGATCCTCAACGTCGTAGCGACCGCGGGAGATCTCACACCCCAGGACCACAGCGAACTCGAGCGCGTGCGCACCTTCCTCTCTACCGGTGCACCGATCAGCGCCGAAATGCTCACCTCGGTGGGGGCACTCATGCCCAACGCCACCCCGCACTCGCCCTACGGCATGACCGAATGTCTCCTCGTGACCGACATCACGCTCGACGGAATTCGCGCGGTCGCAGGCAATGCGGACACGGGCGTCTGCGTCGGGATGCCGATCGGCGACAACCTCATTCGCGTCAGCGCCCTCGATTCAGACGGCGCCGCAACCGGCACACCCAGCACTGAGCCCGGCGTTCTGGGCGAGATCATCATCTCGGCGCCGCACCTGAAGGATCACTACGACCGGCTGTGGCTCACCGATCGCGAAGCTGCTCGTGAGACCACGATCGACACGGATGCGGTGGCTGCTGTGGATTCCGCGGATGTCACAGACTCTCCAGTCGCGACGGATGCACCGGCTGCGCCTCACGCACGCTGGCACCGCACAGGCGACGTTGGTCACCTCGACGACCTCGGCCGCCTCTGGGTCGAAGGCCGACTGCCCCACGTGATTGTGACGGCGACCGGTCCGATCGCGCCCGTTGGTGCTGAGCAAGATGTTGAGGGCGTCACGGCCGTGCGCCGTGCCGCTGTCGTCGGCGTTGGCCCGCACGGGCTGCGACAAGCTGTCGCGGTGGTGGAAACTCTCCCGCCGACCCGCAATCCTGGGCTCGCCAGCCCAGAGCTGACGTCGGCCGTTCGCGAGAGCACAACGCTCCCGCTGGTGGCCGTGCTCACTGTTCCCGAGCTGCCAACCGACATCCGCCACAACTCCAAGATCGACCGCTCGCGGTTGTCGCTGTGGGCTGAGCGACTGCTGGCTGGCGGAAAGCCGACCGCACCGTGATCGTGCTCGTCACCGGGGCATCCGGATTTCTCGGTCGCGCGGTTGCCGCTGAGGCTGTCGCCGCCGGGCATGAGGTGCGCACGCTGCAACGACGACCGTCCGGCGTTGCTGGGGTCACCGACATCCTCGGCTCGATCACCGACGCGGATCATGTTGCCCGTGCGATCGAGGGCGCGGAGGGCGTCATCCACCTGGCGGCGAAGGTATCTCTCGCTGGCGATCCGCGCGCGTTTCACGCCGTAAACGTGGAGGGCACACAGCTCGTGCTCGCCGCGGCCGAAGCAGCGGGCGTTTCTCGCTTCGTGCAGGTGTCGTCGCCATCGGTCGCGCACTCAGGCTCCGCGCTGGCTGGCGTTGGCGCCGAACCCGCGTCACCCGAACATGCCCGCAGCGAATACGCGCGCACCAAGGCCACAGCGGAATTGCTCGCACTCGCCAGCGACAGCGACCGGATGCGCGTGGTTGCCATTCGCCCGCACCTCGTCTGGGGTCCTGGCGACACCCAGCTCGTCGGCAGAATCGTCGACCGAGCTCGCCGTGGACGCCTGCCGCTACTCAATGGCGGCACCGCCCTCATCGACACGACCTACGTCGACAACGCAGCATCAGGAATCGTCGCCGCCCTGCACCGCGCCGACGTCGCGCACGGCAAGGCGTACGTTCTGACGAACGGTGAACCGCGCCCTGTTGGCGACATCTTGGCAGGAATCTGCCTCGCTTCGGGCGTTCAGCCTCCACGCTGGAGTATCCCGGCCGGGGTCGGCCGCACCGCCGGCTCCCTCGTTGAACGGGTGTGGGCCGTGCGCCCCGGAGCCGACGAGCCGCCCATGACGCGCTTTCTCGCCGAACAGCTTTCGACAGCGCACTGGTTCGATCAACGCGACATCCGCGAGGCCCTGGACTGGTCGCCCGCCGTGAGTATTGACGAAGGGCTACGCCGACTCGCCCGTCACGAGCGTTAACGGGTACGCTCAGGGCACGAGCCACTCGGCTCACAGGAGGACAACGTCATGGCCGATAAATCGCCCAAAAAAGCCACAGCCAAGACTGTAGCCAGCAAGTCTCTCAAAGAGAAGCGCGCCGACAAGAAGGATAAAGCCGCTAACAAGCGCAAGGACTAGAACTCGGTCAGTGGGAAGAGCGTTTCCGCTTGAGGAAACGCCCTTCCCGAGATCAGTGGCACCCCGTCAACGGGTCGGGGCAAGGCCGACAATCCCACTCGATGTGGTCGCACGCGAACTCATAGTTGTTCGAAGTGTTTCCGAATTATTGAAGCCATCAGCTGCCGTCGCGCATGGAGAAAGTCTCGGTAGTCATCCACGGTAATATCCCCAATGTTTGCAGGGATTGCGTTCTCGGCAAGGTTGACCGCGAGATCTCCTTCATCGACGATCTCGCCTAGCTTGAGGTTGCCGCTAACGATTTGACTCGTGACGTCAGCCATGTATTCCATAGGTGCGCGCTTGCCGATGCTGATATTGATGGATGTCTCAGTTAGAGCGAAGTTTGCCACTTGGTTGTAGTCTCCGCGGTCCGCAAAACCGTTCTCCTGCAAATATGCCTTCGGAACGATGTGATGGATATCGCCAGACTGCTGGTGCATCGCAGCAACGGTGATGCTCCGAGAAAGGAAACCGCGAGCACGGCTGGCAACTTGAGCAGCAAGGAAGCTCTGAAAGAAGGGGCTCGCAGTGCTTGTGGTCTCGAGAGCCCCTGGAAGCGCTACGTTCCAGAATCCGTCTGTAAGCTCCGACTCTTCGATCTGCTGCAGATACTCGGCTGCGCCAACAGAGGAGATGCGCCGCATGTCTTGCTCCCACGTCGACTCAAAACTGCCTGAGTGACGAGCAGTCAGCATGGACATCACAAACCATCGGCGAACTATTCGTTTGCGCTCGCCCTCGGGCATATCGGAGTCAGCGCGCAATCGAAGGTAGAGCGCATAAGCAAAGTTGAGTGCGTTCTTCGAGCCGATCATTCCGGGAGTGATAAACCCTGCGGACTTGATCGTCATGAGGAAGTTGTCGAAGTGGTACTTATTGACAATCTCCATCAACGCCGCTTCGAGTCGGTCGTAGGCGAGCGGGATGCGGGACTCGTCAACCTTTCGGGTTTCGGGGTCGCGGCCGGAGAGAGCGCTCACGATTGAGGATGCCTTGCCTCGGCTAAACCCGACCAACCCAGCAACGCGGATGATGTCGTTGTACCCGGGATCGTAAAGGTCCTCAGACTCATTCTGCAGCCACGCAATTTTTTGCAGATAAGGGCTGCCTGCGAACTCCGAATCATTTTGCGCAATGTCGGCGTAGGCATGAGGTGCAATCGCCAGATGGCAGAAGTAGTCGATGAGCTTGCGCAGGTTACGCCCACGATCACCGTAGGTCGCGATCTTGCTCATCGCGAAGTCTGCGCTGCTCAGTGGCACACCCTTTGAGTTGATTCTGATGAAGATCTCGGACACGGTTTCGACATCGAGATCATCGTTCAGAGAAATGATGCCGATCTGGGCGTTCTTTATGGCCTCGAGGCGCGCAATGTTCCCCTCAACGACCGCGGTGTCCTCGACAGCGTTCGATTCGAGATAAGACTTCACGAATCCATACGTCGAAGTCGAATTGAAGAGCTCGCTAATGTCCGAGATCCATTCGGGGTTCTTCGCGATGACTGGAGTCGTGGTCGCGAACTCCTCTGTCATTGGATTGAAGGCGATCTTTATGCGCACTTGCTTGTATCGTTTGTTGATCACAGGCATGCCCGCCACCGCCGCACGCAGGGCGGTAATGCGTTGCTGACCATCGATCAAGATCTGTTGATGCGCCGCGACTTGGCCACCTTTGAGGTGAGCCCCCACTGATTGCCAGGTAATCAAGTAGCCGACCGGGTACCCCTTGTACAACGAGTCCATGAGGTCGCGCACCTTAATGCTGTCCCAGACAAAGGGGCGCTGAAGCTCGGGAATGGCAATCTGCTCTCGCCTAACGTCTTCGAGCAATTGGGTAACTGCAGATTGGGTGACTTTGTACTTCGACATTCTTCTGCTTTCGCTGTTGTTGCGATCTGAAAGATCCCGGCGTCATCGGCGTGTGCGCCGTAGACGATGGCAGGACCAATCCCATCGTTCAGAATCGCAAAGCTCCGGGGCGATTCTTCGTTGCAGCCCTCGTCGATCGAGCCTATCGAAGCGTTCATCGTTGGAGCGCGAGCAAGGGGCTGTGTCCGAGAATCGACACCTCATAGCCGCCCGCACGAAGAAAACCGTTCTTGCCGCGGCGACGACATCAATCGAACTACTCTCGTTGACCGTGATCGAGGGAAGAACGCCGCAACGATTTGGGAGGGCGACCAACACAACGACCGAATCGATCTGCATCCGCGGTGGTGCTGAGCTTTCGCTCCAACACAATGGGTTATGACAGTTATCGAGGTACCAGCAGCACTTCTTCGAAGCACGAGAAGGGACCGTCCAGATGGACAGTCCTTTTCTCGTATTGTTGGGCTGCGGCGGATCGGCTCGGCCGTTACATCCATTCCTATGCAGTTTTGCGCAGGGCTACGCCGGGTTAAGTGGAATAATGAAAACTGAGTGGCAGCTGTCCCTCTTTTGAACCGTTCTGTCTTCCTCACACTTCAAAATTATGGAGGTAAAGCAGTACTGCCGATGGGCAGCAGCGGCAAGTATCAGGACTGGCAGGACTCTTTTCGGGGCCAATGATGGAGTAGGGGCGAACTGCGTGGCGACGAGTCAGCTGAGCATCTCTCATAAGGCCGTCTATGTCAAGCAGCAACCCCTCGCCAGCCAGCTCAAATTTCTCGAAGCCCTGTGCAACGCCCCTGATGCCGAGTGGTCCTACGGTGACGAGTACGGGCGCAAGCTGCGTAACGGCGTCAAGCCGCTGACGCACGATGCGCAGAACACCTTTCCGGCGACTATCGACAGCGCCGAGGCGGCAAGATTTCGTCGGAGGTGCTTGGCCTATGCAACACTCTCTCCCGAAGTTTTGACTACTCGCCGCTCGGTGATTGCAGCGAACGCGGGACTACCAACCACCCTCGACACGGACCGTGATGGGTTCATTCCCGCACTCGCGGACTGGTCTGTAACCATCATCAAAGAACTCGGGGATAGCGACACCCTGGCGGCGACCTACCAGCGCCGGTTGGAGGGTGAGTCCGACCCAGCATCTAGCGCGTTCACTTCGCTCTACGGCGCGACGAGGTGATCGTGTCGAAGCCACATAACCAGCACGACTACTCCGAACCTTTCTTGAGCGAGTTCACCCACGAATGGGTATTGCAAAATTCGGGAACTGCTACGTTGAAGGGCAGATCCATGATCTGCCCCAACCCACAAGAGAACGGCGTGCGACCCGCAACCTTACGATTACCCATCCTTGCCACCGAACCGAATGGGGTCGTGAAGGTGAGTTGCACCTTTGAGACCCATTGCCGAGAAAGTAAAGCAACCAGCCACTGGACACTTATCGGCGACAACGATCAAAGTTTTTCCAAACCAGGGAACACCATTTGGTGCAGTTGTCTCTGTCGTGAACACCGACGCTCCGAAACGCGAGGCCAAATGATGAATGAAGAATCAGTCGACAAATGGGCAGATTCTAACGAGGTGAAGGAATACCTTGGAATAGGCCGCGAGACCGTCCCCAAATGTCTCAATAAACGGGGCATGCCCGCCTACAAGGTCGGCAGGTTCTGGCGATTCGGAATCTCAGAAACGGGAGAATTGATCCGAACTGGCGGAGCAGCCACCATTGAGACCACCGAGAAGGACACCGATGCCTGAACTGACTTGGGTTGGAAAAGCAAAAGTAGTCACCCACCACCTGGATGTGCCATTCAGAGTCCTCAATCGGCAGTATTCCTTCGACGAGAGCGGTCAGCACGAAGGCGACAACGGCTCGCCGAACATGATCATTCACGGCGACAACCTCGAAGCGCTTAAAGCTCTCCTGCCGCAGTATGAGGGTCTTATTGACTGCATTTACATCGACCCTCCATACAACACGGGCAACGAGTCATGGATTTACAACGACAACGTCAATGACCCCCAAATCAAGAAATGGCTCGGTGACGTTGTGGGGAAAGAAGGCGAAGACCTCTCCCGCCATGACAAGTGGCTCTCCATGATGTATCCGAGACTTCGTTTGTTACACAAACTGCTATCCCCCACCGGTGTCATTTTCATCTCTATTGATGACAATGAATTCGCCAACCTCGGGCAGATAATGAATGAGATCTTTGGGGCGTCTAACAGGCTTGCCTACGCACCTGTGCGCTCCGAACCGAGCGGTGGCAAGGACAAGACAGCACTACGCACCGGGCATGAGTATCTCCTTGTCTACACGAAAGGAGACCAAAGCGCGCTCGCCCGTGAAGAGAAAGCAACTGGATTACTTGATCTGAACGACACGATTGGGCCATATAAGAAGGGGCGTGAACTCAGGAAATGGGGAGCTACCTCCGATCGCTCAGACAGACTAACGTTGTGGTTTCCAATCACTGCGCCAAATGGAACCCAGGTTCTGCCATTCAAAAATGATGGGACTGAGGGATACTGGCGGTGGAGTACAGCCCATAGCGGAATGGCACGACTGCTAGAAGATCCAGACTTCGCTCATTGGGAGCTAGCCCCCTACGATTCAGGTGTCTCCGTAAATGGTCAGTTTGAACGGTGGGTTCCCTATGAAAAAGTCCGCGATGTAACGCGCGCATTCGGCTGGAACACTTGGTTGGACGGCTACGGCACAAATGCGGATGCAACTTCAGTTATTAAGGCGATATTCGGCTCGAAGAAATTTGACACCCCAAAACCTGTGTCACTGATTGAGTGGGTTGTGGCTTTAACTAGCAACCCGAACGCCATTGTGCTTGATTCATTTGCTGGCTCCGCGACCACTGCACACGCAGTCCTCAATATGAACAAGAAAGACGGAGGAAACCGCAGTTTCATTTTGGTCGAGCTTGGAGATTATGCCGAGACGGTTACTGCTGAGCGTGTGCGCCGGGTTATTGACGGCTTTTCGGGTGAGAGCACCGAAGTGGCGATTTTGTTTGAGCAGAAATTGACTTTAGCCAACCTTGAGAAGGCTCCGGAGATTTTGAGTGCAGCTGCAAAGGTTGCCGACGACGCCAAAGGCAAATATATAAAGGTCTCCCGTCCCAGGGTTGTCACAAAGGTGACAGGCAAGAGAGGGCAGCCATTTGTGCAAGTTGTTGCCACTCAAACCCATGACCACGAGGTGCCGGGAACTGGTGGATCTTTCTCGTTCTACGAGGTGGGTGAGCCGTTGCTCGTTGACGGAATTTTGAATACGGCTGTGCCGGTGGATCAGGTGCGTGAGTACATCTGGTTCACCGAGACGCAGACACCACTGCCGCCCAGCGGCGTCGAAAAACATCCGTTTTACATGGGCACCCATCGCGATACTGTCTATCACTTCATTTATGAGCCAGACAAGACCACGAACTTGGGACGCAAGTACGTCACTTCGCTCACCCCTAGCGTAACTTCAGATGCCCTAGTGATCTACGCGGACACCTGCACGCTCAGTAGCCAGGAACTCTCAGCCTTGAACATCACGTTTAAGAAGATCCCGCGCGACATCACAAGACTCTAGGAGAAGGACTCACCTTGGAACTCAAGAAGTATCAAAAACGCGTGATCAGTGACCTCACGTCTTATCTGACTTTTCTCACCCAAACAAACTCGCTTTCTGAGTCGTACCGGGAGTATTGGGCATCCAAACAGGTACCAATTGGCGGCGATGGAATCACGCAATATCAAAACATCATCGACGCAGTGCCACACGTTTGCTACAAGGTACCCACAGGTGGTGGTAAAACGTTATTGGCTTGCGCCTCGGTCAAGCCCATCATGCAAGCCCTGCCCGCTCGCAAGCGCCAGGCTGTGGTGTGGCTAGTACCTTCCGATGCGATTCTGACACAGACCCTCGACGCCCTCAAAGACCCAAATCACATGTATCGGCAACAACTGAATCTTGATTTTGGTTCGCGAGTTGAGATTTACTCAAAAAAGGAACTGCTCGCCGGGCAGAACTTCAACCCAGCCACTGTTGCTGAGCAACTCTCGGTGATGGTGCTGTCCTATGATTCGTTCCGTAGCGCAAACAAGGAGGGTCGTAAGGCTTTCCAGGCTAACGGCGCGTTGGAGCCATTTCGAACTGCGCTCGGGCCAGTCGATGTGAGCATCGAAAACGCGGATGAAACCGCGTTGTTCCAGGTGATCAACCAGCTCGAACCAGTTGTCATCGTGGATGAATCCCACCATGCACGAAGCGACCTCTCAAAGGAGATGCTGCGCAACTTCAACCCGTCATTCGTGTTGGATTTAACCGCCACTCCTAAGAAAGATTCCAACATCATTTCCTATGTGGATGCTTTAGCGCTCAAGGCCGAGCACATGGTGAAGCTACCTGTCGTGGTGTACAACAAGGCTTCTCAAACAGAAGTCATCGCCGATGCCATAGACGTTCGCCAAGTGTTGGAACAGGCCGCAATCGCCGGGCAGGCGGCAGGTGGCGAGTACATTCGCCCCATCGTCTTGTTTCAGGCTCAGCCCCGAGCTTCTGAGGACGCTACTTCTTTTGAGAAGCTCCGCGCGAAGCTCGTCGAAGCGGGGGTTTCCGCGGATCAGATTGCTATCAAGACTGCGGATATCAACGAGTTGAAGAATGTCGACCTCCTCAGCCCTGAGTGTCAGATCCGCTTCATCATCACCGTCAACGCTCTCAAGGAAGGCTGGGATTGCCCGTTTGCCTACGTGCTCGCCTCGCTGGCAAACAAAACCAGCCAGGTAGACGTAGAGCAGATTCTTGGGCGTGTTCTACGACAGCCGCACACTAAACGTCACGCTAATGGCCTGCTCAATACATCTTATGTTTTGACTTCGTCCAACGACTTCCAGGCAACTATCGACAACGTCGTGTCTGGGCTGAACGCGGCAGGCTTCACCGAACGTGACTACCGGGTAGCCAACCAGCTCCCCATGGAAGACCTACAACAACCTGAGCCGCCTGCTCCGCCCACGCCATCGCTGCCGATCGAGGACACCAGCAATGAGGCCGAAAACGAGGATTTCTTGGAGTTCGATGCGACCACCGTCGCTAAACGGACTTCACCAGATGAGCAAACCGAGGTGCCTGCCTCGATCGAAGAAATGGTAAAAGCTGCCGAGCAGATCAGTGATGACTATGAACGCAAGGCAGAAGACGCACTCGCCAGTGAGGCCGAGAACGATCTGCCAGCAGATTTGGAGGGCAAGGTGCCTTATTACGCGATGAATCCGGCGTACCTCGAACAGGCTTTAGCTTTGCGGTTGCCAAGATTCTATAGTGAAGCGTTCGACCTACTCTCAACGATTGAGGGCGAATCGGTTGCAGCGGTCTCACCGGCCAGCCTGACCGAGGGGTTTACGCTCAAGAGTCAAGACTCGAATGTGGACGTTACTCACGCTGCCGAGCAGATCGTCACCGTCGACGTGCGTAAAGACAACGGGGATAGGCCCAAAGCGTTCAACATGACCAGCCGCCAGCAACAAGAACTACGTAAGCACTTCGACTCACTACCGATGGAGAGCAGAGTACGCGAGGCTGCTGGCATGATCGTCGCGCTGCTAGACAAGAAGTACGACACGATCACCAACCAAGACTTGAAAGATTACGTCTTGCGTGTCGTCGAAAACCTCGACGGCGCACAGCTCAAAGCCCTAGAGAGCTCACCGAGGGCAGTGGCAAACCGTATCAGCGACAAGATTGACGCGTTCCTGACGGCATATCGCCTAGGCGAGTTCGATAGAGGCCTCGATGACGAATCGATCGCTGTGCGCGCTACTTACCAATTGCCAGAGAAAATCACCCTCAGCGAGGCCAACACCTCCGTCGGCGGCTCACTGTACGAAGCTGAGGGGAAGATGAACGGCGAGGAACGCGATCTCATCATGAAGATAGCAGCCCTCAAGAATGTGGCGTGGTGGCATCGTGTCGCTGAACGGGCACCCGGGGCCTTCAAAATAAACGGGCCGATGAACCACTACCCAGACTTTATCGTTTGCACCAACGACAGCAAGATCGTCTTGGTCGAGTATAAAGGCGCAGACCGCAAGAATGATGACTCTCGTAGCAAGATCGAGCTTGGGGACCGTTGGGCTAAAGCCGCAGGCCCCAAGTATCGCTACTACATGGTCTTTCAAGACGGTGTGGATCCGCTGCCAGGAAGCTTCACGTCTTCAGATTTCCTCAGCCGCCTAGAACGCCTATAGGAGGAGAATCGGAAGCATGAGCGAACGATGAATCCAGTTCTTCCTTTCGCGCTGGGCGGTACGGATTCAAGTTCAGCGCTCCAAGATTTCCGGCATCAGCGTGTGATGGGTCTGCGGAATGGTAAAGACCGGCGTCCTTCCTCGCACCCTTCGATAATCGCCCTCATCATTCAGATGAAGGAGGACGGCCACGGAGTCGAGTTGGCCCGCGGGTCCTGCGCGAGCAGGGAATCCAAGTCACTTCGCGGTCGTATCGGTCATGGAGAGCATGGGCGGAAATCCGCGCGCACGCGCAGCGACGCCGTGCTCCCCGCCACCCCCAAATCTTTGTCGATCCGCGATGCTAATGGCGGCGCACGCTCGATTTCTTCTACGGGCAGCGGAAGATGACGGCGTGGCTTGCCCTCAGCGGATTTGCGGACTTGTCTAAACACACCGTCGACCGGCCGATGTGCGCGGAGGAACGATCGGGCTGATCCGAGGCCGCAAACCGAAGTCGTGGACCGCTTACGGGAGGCAATCAGAGCGGGCGGCGGACCATCTGAACGGCGATTTCTCGGCCCCGTCCCCGGAGCGCAGCCGGGTCAACGACTTAACGTATGTCGCGACCTGGGCCGGGTTCGTCTACGTTGACTTCGCGATCGTCCCGTCTTTCAAGGTGGTCGCCGGTTGGTCGATGTCGACGGTAAAGGATACTCCGTTCGTGGAGGAGTGCCTGAAGACGGGGTTCTGGCGGCGCGACAGCGCTGACCATCCGGTAGCACCCGGGATGATCCATCACAGCGACGCCGGATCTCAATACACATCCATCAGATTCAGCGAGATCGTCGCCCTCGAAGGTCTTGTTGCCGCCATGGGACCGTCGGCGGCGCTCACGACAACGCGGCCGCCGAAACCGAGATGATTCTCTACACGAACGAGGCCATCGCTGAGGGATCACCGTTCACAGCCGGGCCTCTATAAGGCGTGTCCGAAGTCGAGAAACGCACCTTCGATTGGCTGGACTGGGACAACAATCGTCGCCTTCACAGCTCGCTCGACAGCATGCCGCCGGGAGATTACGAGACCAACTATTACGCTGAAACAACCGGCCCATTTAAACGACGGAGCTGCAAACAAAACGGCGGCATCATGCCCGGGACGGTTCAGTACACGTGCTGGCAATACGTTCAGTTCGTGTTGGCCTGCGCACCGGAATGCCGAAATCCCGCAGAAAACGCCCCCGGGCTTTGTAAGAAGACGTCGTGAGAAATCCGGGGCAAGTTGTCGGGCTGCACCCCTTCGGCTCGGCCGTCCCAGCGCGACGGCACCCCACCTGCAAGACCTCGAGACAAGAAAAAACGACGGTCCCGAAGGGCGATCCTTTTTTCATATTGTCGGGCTGACAGTGTTCTGGTGCAGGACATAGGAATAGAGTGTCGCACGTCATCGGAATACCCTGTCGCAGGTCATAGGCATACGTTCAGGCTGAGGCATGAGCAAACAGCGCCTCGTGATCACCGCCGTTCTTGCCGGACAAAGCCAGTCCGACGTCGCCCGTCGCTACGGCGTCTCTCAGGGCTGGATCTCGAAACTCATGACCCGCTGGCGGCTCGAGGGCGAGGCCGCATTCGAGCCCCGATCCCGGCGTCCTCACACCAGCCCCACCGCAACACCCGCGGCGGTCATCGACCTCGTGACGGCCCTGCGACAACGACTCGACAACGCTGGTTTGGATGCCGGCGCTGACACCATCGGCTGGCACCTGACCCACACCCACCAGATCACCCTGAACCGCGCCACCATCCACCGCATCCTCACGCGGCACGGGTTGGTCGAGGCCGAACCACAGAAACGTCCGAAGAGTTCCTACCTGCATTTCGCCGCCGAGCAACCCAACGAGTGTTGGCAGTCCGACTTCACCCACTACCGCCTCAGCACCGCTACCGTGGAACCAGGCGCCGATACCGAGATCATTACCTGGCTCGATGACCACTCCCGTTACGCGTTGCACCTCTCCACACACCACCGCGTGACCGCGGTGATCGTGTTGAACACGTTCACCCAGACCGCTCAGAAGCACGGTTATCCGGCCTCAACGCTGACCGATAACGGAATGGTTTACACCGTGCGTCTGGCAGGCGGCAAGAACAGTGGCGGCCGCACCAGCCTGGAAGCAGAACTCTTCCGCCGCGGGATCATCCAAAAGAACGGCTCGCCCCATCACCCGCAAACCCAAGGCAAAGTCGAACGCTTTCAACAAACCCTGAAGAAATGGTTGCGAGCCCAAACCCAGCAACCGACCACGCTCACCGAGCTGCAACTACTGCTGGACAAGTTCGCAGACGAATACAACCAGCGGCGCCCACACCGATCACTCGAGCACCGCGCAACACCAGCGGTGGCCTACACAACCAGCATCAAAGCCACACCCAACAACACCCCACGTGATGATTCCCACCACCGCGTTCGCCACGACCGCATCGACAAATCAGGCACCGTCAGCCTTCGCGTTGCCGGCCACCTGCGCCACATCGGCGTCGGCCGAACCCACGCCGGAACCCACGTGACCCTGCTCATCCAAGAACTTGACGTCACCATCATCAACGCCGCCACCGGAGAGATCCTGCGGGAGCTCATTATTGACCTCAACCGCGACTATCAACCCGCCGGCACAAAAAAATAACCTGAACCCACAATCCGTGGGTTCAGGTTATTCCGATGTCTTGCGACATCACATTGTCGGGCTGACAGGATTTGAACCTGCGACCCCCTGACCCCCAGTCAGGTGCGCTACCAAGCTGCGCTACAGCCCGCGACAACTCGAATAGCTTACCGCGAATTCTGAGCGCCGATGTTCAGAATGGGGCCAAAACGGCAACCGAGGTCAAATCAGTTCGCTGAGATGCCGTGCGCGGCGGCGAAGAACTCGCGTTCGTGCTCCGTCGATGCCACAAAAGCCGTCAGCATCGCATCCCGAACCGGCGGGGTGGCGTCTGCCGCGAGCGCCGTCACTATCGTGATGGCTTGCTCCGTGGCATCCGTGAACGCATCGTCGGCATAGGTCGTCAACCAGTCTGCGTAGGGATGCTCAGCATGCGCCAGCGGGTGCAGGCGCGAACCGACGTCGTGGTAGACCCAGAAGCACGGCAACAGGGCCGCAGCGAGCACGGCATAGTCACCTCGGGCAGCCGTCGCCAACAGGTGGTTCAGGTATCCGGTGGTGGTCGCACTGGGCGAAGCCGCGAACAGCTCACCGGCCACAGACCACGACTCGTGCAACTGCAGTTCCGTCACGATGCACCCCTCGGCACTTGAAGCCCAGAACGCTTGTTCCGCCGCCGTGGGTGCCAGTCGGGCAGCTTCGGCGAGCGCCCGCGCATAATCGCGCAGATAGAGCGCATCCTGAGCCAGGTACCAGACGAAGTCACCCCGGTCGAGGGAACCGTTACCCAGCGCCCGCACAAAGGCACCATCATCGATCTGAGCGCGCACCGACGCAATCTCCGCCCACCACTGCTCGCGCACCTCAGCCGCGGTCAGCGCCGTCTCGACACCTCCGCGCTCCCACAACCCGGCAAAGTGGTTAATCGGACCACGCCCGCCACCGACCTGCAACGCCGCACCGGCACGGATGCTCTCGCTCAACCACCGCTTCGACTCCCCCACAGCGGCAGCCCACTCACCGCCGGCCGCTATCCGTGTCGCGAGCGCACTCGACAGCGAACATCCGGTTCCGTGGGTGTTGCTGGTCTCTATGCGGATGCCGGCAAACTCAGTCACGACAGCTGCGTTCCCGATACGAGCATCCACTAGCGCATCCGGAGCCTCTGCCCCACTCAAGTGTCCGCCCTTGGCGAGTACGCGCACCCCGTAGGAGGCAGAGACTCGCGCCGCCTGCTCCAGCACCTCGGGCCACGTCTCAGCGGCGGGTTCCGCGGCGATGATCGCGAGCTCAGGAATGTTCGGCGTGACAAGGTCACACTCCCGCACGAGGTCCCGCAGCGCCTGCTCGGCTTCGGCATCCAGCAGTCGGTCACCACTCGTGGCGACCATGACCGGGTCAAGCACAATCAGCGGAGGCCGCACAGCCTCAAGCCACGCCCGCACGACACTCACGACCTCGACGGTGCCGAGCATCCCAATCTTCACGGCGTCAATCGCTATGTCGTCACTGAGCGCATCCAGCTGTTCTCGCAAGAACTCAGCTGGCGGCACATGCACGCCGCGCACCCCCTGCGTGTTCTGAGCTGTCAACGCGGTGATCGCCGCCATTCCGTAGCCACCGTTAGCGGCGATCGACTTCAGGTCAGCTTGAATACCGGCACCACCCGAAGGGTCACTCCCGGCAATGCTCAGTACTCGGGGAACCGCAGCACCGAGAGATACCCCGCTCACGCGTCTTCCCCCTCGTCGTCGGCACCGAATTCGGTATAGGCTCCGGCGCCGCCCACTCCGGCACCACCGAATCCTGCTCCGCCCACGCCCACTCCTTCACGACCCTCTCCAGCCCAAGCCGCGGCAAGCACTCGTGCCGCCTCCCGCGGATCAGCAGCACCACAAATCGCGGACACCACGGCAGCGCCAGCGGCACCGCCAGCACGCAGCTGGGCCAGGTCATCCGGTCCCACTCCACCGATAGCAACGGCAGGCAGCGCACTGAGCGCCAGGAGCTCCGCCATTCGGGCGTGGCCTAACTGTTCGGGGGCATCTTTCTTGCTCGTGGTGGGGTGCAGCGCGCCAATACCGACATAGTCGACACCGGCCGAGCCCACACTCGCTTCATACAGCTGATCTTCGGTCGCAGCGCTGAGCCCGACGATCGCGTGCGGGCCGACGAGAGCACGAACGGATCCTGAGGGCAGGTCATGCTGGCCAACATGCACGCCAGCAACCTTTGCTCCCATCTCGCGCGCAGCGAGATATACGTCGACCCGGTCATTGACGAGCACGGGAACCTTGCGCGCCACCGCCGTAGACACTCGCAGCACCAGATCAAGGAACTCGCGGGCGGGCATGTCCTTCTCGCGAAGCTGCACGCACGTCACTCCCCCGGTGACAGCTTCATAGACGAGATCTACGAGGTCGTGACCGGCAGCTTTCGCCTGGGCCGAGTCAGTCACCAAATAAGTTGAGAGGTCAAAGTTCTCCCGGAAGCCGCTCATGCGATTACCGCCCGTGCTGCAATATCGTCAACCGATACTTCGCTCAGAGCATCCAGCAGGGCAACCGCAAAGCTTCCCGGCAGCGCCGAACGTTCGGCCGCGAGATCAGCCGCCACCGTGTACACGCTCGTCGCAGCCACAGCCGCCGTCAGCTCATCCGGAGTTACCGCAGCAAACGCCGCCATCATCGCGCCGAGCGCACAGCCACCGCCGGTCACCTTCGTCAGCACCGGATGCCCGTTCGACAGCCTCACAACACTCACGCCATCGGTCACCATGTCGGTCGCTCCCGACACCGCCACAGCACCTCCCGTCACGCGGGCAACAACCTGTGCGGCGGTGAGGGCTTCATCGACACTGCTCGTACTATCAACACCACGGCCACCGGCACCGAGCTCGGCGAGCGCCAGAATCTCTGAAGCATTGCCCCGAACGATCGAAGGCCCGAGGTCACGCAAGCGATACGCGAGGGGCGTGCGCACCGGCAGCGCCCCAATGGCAACCGGGTCGAGCACCCACGGCGTTCCGGCAGCATTAGCGGCCGGTGCAGCTTCGAGCGCGGCAGCACGCTGTTCTTCGCGACAGGTACCCAAGTTGATGAGCACCCCGGATGCAACTCCGGCAAACATCCCTGCCTCTTCGGGAATATCCACCATCGCCGGTGCAGCCCCCACCGCAAGCAGCGCATTGGCGGTGAAGCCAACCACCACGCTATTGGTGATGCACTGCACGAGCGGCGACGTCGATCTCACCGCCTCGAGTGCTTCTTGAGTGGCGGTCAGTAAGTTTGGTGGCGTACGCGACATGCACGACATCCCTTCGCTAGTTCTAACTAGATCAGGTTCGACGGGTGTGTTCTCAGCCCCGCAGGGCACCCCGTGTCACAAGTTGTGCCTCCAACATACCGGGTTGCGGATGACCGTGGGAGTGCTCCCCGTCGCCGCCTGTGCTGCCCGAGGCCGAGCGCGCTGGGCCCCGTGTTCGCCTCAGGCGCAAGTCTTTGTGGACTAATCCACTGTCGGATGTCGTTGGCTTCGGTAACAATAAAGATGACGCAAGATCTGTGCACCCTTTTCGATCCCGGCTGCTGCTTCGTCCTACCGCTTGCACTACGACAGGATTTTCATGACCAGCACGGCGCCGATTACCGGCAACATTTCGCTCCCCGCAGCCACTACGGCTGTCACCGGCAGCGCTGTAGATAACAGCGGTCGCAACCGTCTCGTCATTGCGCTCATGCTCGCGGCCACCTTCGTGGTGTTCCTCAACGAGACGTCCTTAGTCGTGGCGATCCCCCGCATTATGGAAGACCTCAGCATTCAGCCGAGCACCGCTCAGTGGCTGTCGACGTCGTTCATGCTCACGATGGCGGTAGTGATTCCAATTACTGGATTCCTCATCCAGCGCTTCTCGACGCGCTCGATCTTTATCGCCGCTATGTCATTCTTCACCTTGGGTACGTTGCTGGGCGCTGTTGCTCCCACATTTGCTGTGCTCATCATCGGCCGCGTCATTCAGGCTTCCGGCACCGCAATGATGCTCCCGCTGCTCATGACAACAGTCATGACTCTCGTGCCCCCGGCTACTCGCGGCAAGACCATGGGTAACGTCTCCATCGTCATGTCGATGGCTCCCGCCGTCGGCCCGACTGTTGCCGGTCTCGTCTTGGCCGTCTTCGACTGGCGCTGGGTCTTCATCGTGATGATCCCTATCTCTGTCATCGCCCTCGTGCTCGGCATCACTAAAGTCAAGAACGTCACTGAGCCAACCAAGGCATCGATCGATATGCTGTCGGTCATCCTTTCTGCAGTCGCGTTCTCCGGACTCATCTACGGACTCTCCAGCCTCGGAGAATCTGCCAGCGGCGACGTACTCATCGCCCCGGCAATCCCCATCGTTGCCGGTGCCATCAGCTTGGCGCTGTTCATCATGCGCCAGCTCAAACTACAGAAAACCGATCGCGCACTGCTCGATCTCCGCACCTTCGCGGCTCCTGGCTTTGCAATCTCGATCGGCCTCATGACGGTCATGATGGCTGCCCTCTTCGGCACCATCATCCTGCTGCCCATGTTCACTCAAGATGTGCTCGGGCTCGAACCCATCCAGAGTGGCTTGCTCGTGCTGCCTGGCAGCCTCGTCATGGGGCTACTCGGGCCTATCGTCGGTCGCCTCTACGACAAGGTTGGCCCACGCCCCCTGATGATCCCCGGCGCCATTCTCGTGAGCGCTTCGCTGTGGAGCTTCACACTGCTCTCCGAAACCAGCTCGCCGTTCATGGTTGTCGCCATCCACATCCCCATGAGCATCGGCCTCGCGTTCATGTTCACGCCGCTGTTCACCTCAGCGCTTGGCTCCCTCAAGCCGCACCTGTACTCGCACGGCAGCGCCACCATCGGCACCGTGCAGCAACTCGCTGGTGCGGCAGGAACCGCGCTGTTCATCGCGCTGCTCACCGTGCAGTCGGTCTCCCTAGCGTCCGAGGGCGCAACCGAGACTGTCGCCCTCGCCGGCGGCGTGCGCCTCGCCTTCATGGCCGGTGGCATCATCTCGCTCTTCGCGATCGTCGCCACCTTCTTCGTGAAGCGCAACGCCTCCGAGCTGGAGCCGGGCACAGCACCAGCCGGTCACTAGCCAACGGGTTCCGAGGGCCGCGGAGTGCGTGGCGCTCGGGTCAGCTGCGCGACGCCATCCGCGCAAAACTAGCCGCACAGAACTATCCGCACAACGCCAAACGGCGAGCCACCCTCGAAAGAGAGTGACTCGCCGTTTCGCTGTTAACCCAAACTTCGTGGGCCAGAGAACCTACTTGCGCTTGCGCTTCTCACGAACACGCATGTTGACCTGGATGGGGCTGCCATCGAAGCCGAAGATCTCACGCAGTCGACGCGTAATGAATCGACGGTACTGCGGGTCCAAGAATCCGGTCGTGAAGAGCACGAACGTTGGCGGGCGACTTGAGGCCTGCGTACCAAAGAGGATGCGCGGCTGCTTGCCACCACGAAGCGGGTGAGGGTGCTCTTGCGTAAGTTCGGCAAGCAGCGCGTTGAACTTTCCGGTGGGAACGCGGGTATCCCACGACTCCAGTGCCAACTCGAGGGCCGGAACCAGCTTCTCCATGTGACGACCGGTCTTGGCCGAGATGTTGACGCGAGGCGCCCAAGCAACGTGGCTGAGGTCCTTGTCAATTTCGCGCTCGAGAAGATCGCGACGTTCGTCGTCGAGCAGGTCCCACTTGTTGAAGGCCAGAACGAGCGCACGGCCCGATTCGAGCACGAGGTCAACAATTTTGAGGTCCTGCACGCTGAGCGGCTGGCTGACGTCGAAGATGACAACGGCAACTTCAGCCTTCTCGAGTGCAGCGCTGGTGCGCAGAGTGGCGTAGAAGTCGGCGCCCTGGGCCAAAGCGACACGACGGCGAATACCGGCAGTGTCAACGAAGCGCCAGAACTTGCCGCCAAGCTCGATCTGCTCATCAACCGGGTCGCGAGTGGTTCCGGCAAGCTCGTTGACAACAACGCGCTCTTCACCGGCAGTCTTGTTCAGCAGGCTGGACTTGCCGACGTTCGGGCGACCAAGAATAGCGACACGGCGCGGGCCGCCCACTTCTTCTTTGGCGACATTCGAAATCTTCGGCAGCACCGTGAGCACGTGATCGAGAAGGTCAGCGACCCCACGACCGTGAACGGCGGATGCGGGCCACGGCTGTCCGAGGCCAAGGCTCCAGAGTGAAGCGGCATCCGATTCCTGGTGAACGTCGTCAACCTTGTTGGCAACGAGGATCACGGGCTTGTTGGTGGCACGCAACATGCGTACGACGTGCTCGTCCGTTGAGGTGGGGCCAACCGTGGCATCCACGACGAAGAGAACAGCGTCGGCGAGGTCGATTGCGATCTCAGCCTGAGCTGCGACGGAAGCGTCGATGCCCTTAGCGTCGGGTTCCCAGCCGCCGGTGTCGACGATCGTGAAGTGACGGTTGTTCCACTCCGCTTTGTAGTTCACGCGGTCGCGAGTCACACCGGGGGTGTCCTCGACAACGGCTTCACGACGACCGATAATTCGGTTGACGAGGGCAGACTTTCCGACGTTCGGGCGGCCAACAATGGCCAGCACGGGAAGCGCCGGAAGGTAGTAAATCGCGTCAGGGTCGTCGCTAGCGGAGTCGAGAACCTCAAGGTCATCGTCTTCGAGGTCGTAGTCGCTGAGTCCAGCGCGCAAAGCAGAAGTACGCTGAGCGGCCTCCTCCTCGTTCATACCGGAGAGTCGTTCGACGAGAGCCGGGTTCAGCTCGGGAAAATCGTCTTCGGCGGGCGAGTGATCGGCCATGGGTAGTCCTTTGGTTACATACTGGAGCGAACGAAACTCGCGACGGCCGTCACGGTTTGATCGAAGTCAAGATTGGTGGAGTCGATTGTGATGACTCCTTCTGCGGCGTTCATGAAGTCCACGACTTTGGAGTCCTGCGCATCTCGATAACTGAGTTGTTGCGCCGTAGTCGCGCTCGATTCTCCGGAGAGTTCTGCGGCGCGACGTTCCATCCTAGCTTCTTCACTGGCCGTTAGCAGAATTCGCGCCTGAGCGTCGGGAGCAACGACCGTCGTGATGTCGCGACCTTCGACGATAATCCCCGGTTTTTCGCTCCCCGCGATGATGCTGCGGAAGAGGTCAACCAGGTAGGCGCGCACTTCGGGAATCCGTGCAATGTTCGATACCACGCTCGTGATGCGAGGTTCGCGGATGTCGTTGGTCACGATTTCCGAGTCAACCTTCACGAAGTAGTTGTCTGGATCAATCCCGATGGAGTACTCAAAGCGTGGGAGCGTTTCGATGACATCGCCGGGGCCGCGGGTGTCTACACCGCGATCGAGGCAGTGCAACGCAAGGCCGCGGTAGGCAGCGCCGGTGTCGAGGTAGTCGAATCCCAGCTCACGCGCTGTGGCTTTGGAGACGCTCGACTTTCCGCTGCCGGCCGGGCCATCAACGGCGACGACAACAAACGACGGGTTTTTGTTCACGCGAAGGTCTCTGCAATCTTCCAACCACGAGCTGCAAGCTCGCTAATGAGTTCGGCTTCTTTTTCGGGCAACACCGAGATTTCGGCGAGACCGAATTGGGCGCCCGGTGAGTGCTCAAGGCGCAAGTCTTCCATGTTCACGTTCGCTTCGCCGATTTCGGTGAGCAGACGCGCGAGCTCCCCCGGCTTGTCGTCGATCATCACGACGAGCTGGCTGAAGTGTTTGCTCGTGCCGTGCTTTCCGGGGATGCGAGCGACTCCGGCGTTTCCCCCGGCCAAAACTTCGGCGATCGCGCGGCGTGAGCCCGGGGCATCCGGAGCCTCAAGCGCATCTATCGCAACGCCAAGTTCAGTCTGTAGCTCACGCAGTATGTGGGCGACTGGGCCGGCGTTTGCGGCCAAGATCTGTACCCATAACTCGGGGGCACTTGAAGCAATGCGGGTCGTGTCACGCAGCCCTTGACCGGCAAGGGCAACAGCGGCGTCGGATGCTCCCGCCAGCCGATGCGCGAGCAAACTCGCCACCACTTGGGGAACGTGCGAAATCAGGGCTACAGCGTTGTCGTGTTCGCTGGCTGACATGGTGACCGGAATCGCGCCAAGCTCAATCACAACATCTTCAATGGCACGACGCCGGAAGGGTTCTCCCCGACCGACAACCCAAGGGCGACCAATAAAGAGATCAGCCCGTGCAGAAATCGCACCGCCACGCTCGCGACCGGCGAGAGGATGAGATCCGACGTAGCGATCGAGATCGGCACCCGCCGCGATCAGCTCGTCGATCACTCCAACCTTCACACTGGCAACATCCGTCACGGTTGCGCGAGGCCAGGCCAGAAGCTCGCGTGCAACAACGTCGGCGGTAACATCCGGCGGAACCGCCACAATCACGAGTGACGGCTTATCGTCGGCGTGCGGGGCTCGACCGGCCCCATAGTCAATCGCCAGCGTCGCATTCGAGCGCGACGCATCGTGCAAAATTACGTCGACACCCTTAGCGCGCAGTCCGTGCCCAATACTGGCGCCAAGCAACCCAGCACCAACAATTCGTACTTGCCCCGTGATGCGGCCTAGGTTCACGACTGTTCCTCGGCGTCACGGGCAATCGTCAGCACCGCGCCCAACTCCACCTTCGTCAGATTGCGAGTGCGGCCGATTCCGAGGCTGCCGAGGTTGAGCGGACCAAACTGTCGACGCACGAGTTCGATTACTGGGTGACCTGCAGCCTCCATCATGCGACGCACAATGCGGTTGCGGCCTGAGTGCAGCGTGAGCTCCACCATGGATTCGTCGTTGGATGCTCGGCCGAGCGCCCGCGCCTTATCCACGGCAATGGGGCCGTCCTCGAGCTCGATGCCCTTCATCAGCTGCGAAATAGTTTGAGCACTCACGGTGCCTTCAACCTTCGCGATGTAGGTCTTCATGACGCCAAAGGAGGGATGCGCGAGCACGTGCGCCAGTTCGCCGTCGTTGGTGAGAATGATCAAGCCTGACGTCTGCACGTCGAGCCGACCAACGTTGAACAGTCGTTCGTCATAGTTGCCCGTGTACTGCATCAGGTCGGGGCGACCACTTTCATCGGCCATCGAGCTCACAACACCGACAGGCTTGTTGAGCATGACGTAGCGCTTGGTGGTGTCGAGCTGGATAGCAGTGCCGTCGACAGTGACACGGTCGGTTGGCTTGACGCGGCGGCCAGCTTCTTCAACCTTCTTGCCGTTGACAGCGACTCGACCCTGGTAAATCAGGTCTTCAGAGACGCGACGCGAGGCGACTCCTGCTGCGGCCATAACTTTTTGAAGGCGTTCGCCTTCGGGGTTGCTGGGGCTCTCGCCTTTAGCGTTGTTCATCGAATCCGTCCGAACCATCAGATAATAGTGGCGAGATTGGAGGCAACTCGGCAATGGAGTTGATCCCCAATTGCACGAGCATGAGCTCCGTTGTTTCGTAGTGGATGGCGCCCGTCTCGTTATCGGTAAACGCCTCCGTAATCAGTCCACGGCTTAACAGGGTACGCACTACTGAGTCAACATTGACCGCGCGCACTGAGGCGATCGCTCCCCTGCTGATCGGTTGCTTGTACGCAATCACCGCCAGAGTCTCCAGAGCGGCTTGGCTCAACCGCGAAGGATTCTGCGTAAACACGAAGTCTCGCACCGCGGCGTCGTAGTCAGCACGAACGTAAATTCTCCAGCCGCCGCCTACTTCGCGCAGCTCAAAACCACGACGGGGTCCATCGCTTTCACCATCGAAGTCTGCCCGAAGCGCGCTAATTGTCTTGCGAATCTCGGCAACCGGCGCGTTGAGCGCAGTCGCTAAGCTCACGAGGCTTTGGGGCTCATCGGCAACCATGAAAATTGCTTCAAGACCGCGCGCAAGATCAACAACGGGGCCAGCCTCAAGCTCGTCGGCAGTCGGCTCAGCGACAGTCGGCTCAGCCACGCTTTGCTCAGCGGCGACCGTCTCAGTCTGAGCGTCGTTCATTACAGCGTTAGTTTCCATAGTCAGCTCCCAGATTAGCGAGGCTATCGTCTGACCAGTGTTGCGCGGTCCACCGCACGGTCAGCTCGCCGAGTGGTTCAATCTGCTCAAACGACACATTTGCGCCGCGATAAAGCTCGAGTACGGCCAAGAAACGGGCGACCACCACGCCTTTAAGCTCGGCACCGGCAATCAATTGGCGGAAGGTCATGGGCTCCCCCGAACGCAGCAAGGCCACTACGTGCGCTGCCTGTTCGCGGATGCTGATGAGCGGTGCATGCAAATGGTCGAGTCCCACCGTGGGAATCTCTCGCGGAGTGAAGGCGAGAGTCGCCAGAGCGCCGAAATCGTCGAGGCTGAGCGTCCACACCAGTTCGGGAGTTTGCGTGCGGTACTTCTCTTCCAGACGCACCGATCGCACGGTGCGCGTTGACTCGGTCTCGAAGTGTCCGCCAAACCAGTCGCTGGCTTGCTTGAAGGCGCGGTATTGCAGCAGGCGGGCAAAGAGAAGGTCGCGGGCTTCAAGCAACGCCACGTCTTCCGCATCCACCAGTTCGCCCTGAGGCAGGAGGCCGGCAACCTTGAGGTCGAGCAACGTCGCAGCAACCACGAGAAACTCGCTTGCCTGATCGAGTTCGTCGATTCCGTCGCCGCTGCCGTCGCCCGTCGAGTCGAAGTTGCGCAAATACGCAATGAACTCGTCAGTGATTTTGGACAGCGAGACTTCGGTGATGTCGAGTTCGTGCTTCGTGATGAGCGACAGCAGCAGGTCGAAGGGCCCGGTGAAGTTGCTGAGCGAGACCGCGAAACCCGAGGCAGGAGTCTCGGTTTCTTCCACGTCGCTAGGCGACGGCGCCACGGGCGATCATCTCGCGCGCCACCTGGCGGTACGAGTGCGCCGCAGAGTGGTCCGGGGCGAAGGTCGTAATGGGGGCTCCGGCAACGCTGGCGTCGGGGAATTTCACGGTGCGACCGATCACGGTCTCCAACACGTCGTCGCCGAAGTTCTCGACAACACGCTCGAGCACTTCACGCGAGTGCAGCGTGCGTGCATCGAACATCGTGGCCAAGATGCCGTCAAGCTTGATGGCGGGGTTCAGTCGATCCTGAACCTTCTCGATAGTTTCCACTAGCAGCGCGACACCGCGAAGCGCGAAGAATTCGCACTCGAGGGGAATCAAGACTCCGTGAGCGGCGGTCAACGCGTTGACGGTGAGCAGCCCGAGCGACGGCTGGCAGTCGATGAGGATGACGTCGTACTGGTCGCTGACCTTGCGAAGAACGCGCGCCAAGATTGTCTCGCGAGCAACCTCATTGACGAGGTGCACTTCTGCCGCTGACAGGTCAATGTTCGCCGGGATGACGTCGAGACCGGGAACCTTGGTGTGAACGATGGCCTCAGCCGGGTTCTTGATCGTGCCGAGCAGCAGGTCATAAATGGTGGGAACGTCGTGCGTAGGCACGCCAAGACCCGCTGAGAGGGCACCCTGGGGGTCGAAGTCGATCGCGAGCACGCGACGGCCGTATTCGGCAAACGCGGCGCCCAGATTGATCGTGGTGGTCGTCTTACCGACGCCACCCTTCTGGTTGCACAGCGAAATGATGCGTGCTGGCCCGTGGCCTGTGAGCGGGGGTGGCTCAGGAAAAATAGTGAGGGGCCGGCCGGTTGGGCCCATTGCCGGAACATCCAACCCCGCCAGCGTCGATTTGTTCTCACGCTGTGTCGTCATGCCAAAAGTTTACGACGCGCATCCGTCACAGCTCGATCTCCCACGCGCGGACACAGCATGGTCACCTCTACCAAAGGTTGAGGGTTTGGCAGCGCGACACGCAGACGAACGAGCAGCCTCGGCACCATTGCGGCGCTTCTGAGGTCACGTTTTACCCCCATTGGCGGACTAGCGGGCTCGCGGATGCGCCGTCGTATACATATCGCGCAACGTGTCAGCGGTGACCATCGTATAAATCTGGGTGGTAGCAACCGAGGAGTGTCCGAGCAGTTCTTGCACCACACGCACGTCGGCGCCGCCCGAAAGCAGGTGGGTCGCAAAGGAGTGCCGAAAAGTGTGCGGAGAGATGTCGATCCCCAGGTCCACTCTTTCTGCTGCAGCTTGGATGATCAGCCACACGTTTTGGCGAGACAGCCGGGCTCCGCGCGCCCCCAAGAACAGTGCTGGCGTTGACGGCCCTTTCGCCGAAAGTCCCGGGCGTGCTCGCACTAAATACTTCTGGATGGCGGCCTGCGCAAAACTGCCAACGGGAACGATCCGCTGCTTGTTACCCTTGCCCAGCAGTCTCACTATGTCGCCATCGATCATGTCATCGACATTGAGCGACACAACTTCCGAGACCCGAGCGCCCGTGGCATACAGCAGCTCAAGTAGCGCGGTGTTGCGCAGGGCAATCACGTCGTCGCCATCGAACGCTGCCAACACGGCAGACATCTGCTCGATCGTGATCGCTTTCGGCAGTCGCAGTGACTGTTTCGGAATCGCGACCGCATGGGCAACGTCCACCGCCGCCAATGATTCATCAACAAAGAACGTGTGCACCCCGCGCACCGTCGACAGCATGCGAGCGACCGAGGATGCCGCAAGCGGGCGCTCGGGATCAGCTCGCAGGCTGTGCGCAAATGCGGTCACGTCATCTGCAGTGATTGCGTCAGGGGTGGCGACTTCACGTTCGTTCAAAAAATCCAAGTAGGAGCCAAGATCGCGGCGATACGCGGCTAGCGTGTTTGCCGACAGCCCGCGCTCGATGGCCAGATGTCGAAGGTAACGGTCAGAGGCGACCGCAATGGCGTTACCCACCCCGGTGCGTTTCGCCTCACTCATCTGACTCAACTATCCGCGCAGTGCTACTTGTCGTAGTTTCGCGGATGCCGCGGCCACGCCTCATCGGCGTCACCCAGCGTGCTCCAACCGCGGTCGCGCCCCAGCTGGGCCGCAAGAAGTCCGACGCAGAGAATCGAGTTCTGAATACGGCGGTCGAGCACCGCTTCGACAGCGTCCTCAAGTGGGACCCAGCGCATCTCGATGCCAGCTTCTTCCGCGGACCGGTCGAACGTGTCCCCCGTGGCACTCACACCACGGGCCAGATAAATGCGCACGGCTTCATTGCTTCCGCCTGGTGAGGTCAGCATTTCGCTCAGCACATTCCACGACTCTGCTTGAAGATCAGTTTCTTCAGCGAACTCACGTTGAGCAGCAACAAGCGGCGACTCGTTGACAACATCGAGCAAGCCAGCCGGCAGTTCCCAATCACGCAGCCGCACCGGATGCCGGTACTGCTTGATCAGCAAAACACGGTCACGCTCATCCAGAGCCAGCACCGCAACAGCACCCGTGTGATTCACGAACTCGCGAGTGATCGCGGTGCCCTCAAGCTCAAAAGTTTCGCGGTCCACATTCCACACGTGACCGGCGAATACTGTGTCGGCGGTCAGCAGTCGCGGCGCGACGCGATCGTCACTGAGCTCGTTATGCATCATCCTGCTCTGTCACCTCAAAGAGGCGGTTTGATTTTTGGCGCTCAATTGCCGCGGCAACGAGTCCTCGGAACAGCGGGTGAGCGCGGTTCGGGCGCGAGAGCAGCTCAGGGTGTGCCTGAGTGCCGACGTAGTAGGGGTGAACTTCGCGCGGCAACTCGACGAACTCGACGAGGGTGCGGTCGGGCGAGATTCCGGAGAACGTGAGCCCGGCATCCGCAATCTGCTGACGGTACTCGTTGTTCACTTCGTAGCGGTGACGGTGACGCTCGGCCGCGGTCGGTGCGCCGTAGATCTCTTCGACGATCGAGCCGGGCTCAAGGTCAGCGTTGTACAGACCGAGACGCATGGTGCCGCCCATGTCTCCGCCAGCAATGATGTCGACCTGTTCGGCCATCGTTGCGATGACCGGGTACTTGCTGTTGGCGTCGAACTCAGTCGATGATGCCCCTTCAAGGCCGGCCATGTCGCGAGCGTACTCAATGACCATGCACTGGAGGCCGAGGCAAATTCCGAGAGTGGGGATGCCGTTTTCGCGCACGAATTTCAGGGCGCCAAGCTTGCCTTCGATGCCGCGCACGCCGAATCCACCCGGAACGACAATGCCGTCGAGGTCACCGAGCTGCTTTGCGGCACCTTCCGGAGTTTCACACTCATCGGAGGCCACCCAGCGGATGTTGACCTTCGCGTTGTTCGCAAAGCCACCGGCACGCAGTGCTTCCATAACCGAGAGATACGCGTCAGGCAGGTCGATGTACTTGCCGACGAGACCGATGGTGGCTTCGTGCTTGGGGTTGTGCACGACTTCGAGCAGTTCGTTCCAGCCGTCCCAGTTGACGGACTTCGCTTCGAGGCTGAGCTGATTGATGATGTACGCGTCAAGCCCCTGGCTGTGCAGCATTTCGGGGATGTCGTAGATGCTGGAGGCGTCGGTCGCGTTCACGACGGCGTCTTCTTCAACGTCACACATGAGCGCGATTTTGCGCTTGTTCGATTCGGAGACGGGGCGGTCGCTGCGCAAGACGAGGGCGTCAGGCTGAATACCGATCGAGCGCAGCGCTGCTACCGAGTGCTGGGTTGGCTTGGTCTTCTGTTCACCGGATGCTGCCATGAATGGCACAAGCGAGACGTGAACGAAGAACACGTTCTTACGGCCGAGTTCATGGCGAACTTGGCGAGCCGATTCGATGAACGGCAGGCTTTCGATGTCGCCAACGGTTCCACCGATTTCGGTGATGATGACGTCAGGCTGCGGGTCTTCGTCACTGAAGGGGCCGGCGGCCTGCAGGCGCATGCGGCGCTTGATCTCGTCGGTGATGTGCGGAATGACCTGCACGGTGTCGCCGAGGTATTCGCCACGACGCTCCTTGGCGATCACTTCGGAGTAGATCTGGCCAGTAGTAACGTTGGCTGCCTGGTTGAGCTTGATGTCGAGGAAGCGCTCGTAGTGTCCGATGTCGAGGTCAGTTTCGGCGCCGTCGTCGGTGACGAAAACTTCACCGTGTTGGAACGGGTTCATGGTGCCGGGATCTACGTTCAGATAGGGATCCAGCTTCTGCATGACGACGCGGAGACCGCGTGCTGTCAGCAGGTTTCCGAGACTCGCCGCCGTGAGGCCTTTACCGAGAGAAGAGACAACTCCTCCGGTGACGAAGATGTGCTTTGTTACGACCGCGTTTTTATTATCCACCACGGGGTTCCATCCTATGCCTCGCTGGGGAGTTTTGTCGCCGCGTCAGGGCGTTTCGTTATCGGCTTAACAGCATGCGCTGCTCGGCAGGCCAGCTGCGGCGCACGGCGACCGCTAATCCCCCGGCGTGCGAATGCTCCTGCGACGAGCAATGCGCTGGGTATTAGCGGCTTGCTTTCTCGAGTTCGTGAGCTGTCTGGATGAGTTCAAGCGCATGAGCGAGCCCCGACTCGGAGTCAGGCAAGCCTGAGAGAAGTCGCGCCATTTCGGCAATGCGCGCTTCCCCTTCAAGCTTGTGCACACTGGATGCCGTGACCGAGCCGTCGTCGCCCTTGATGACGCTGAGGTGGTTGTCCGCAAACGCGGCGACCTGCGCCAAGTGGGTGACGACAATCACTTGGGCTGTGCGGCTGAGTTGGGCCAGCCGTTTGCCGATTTCGATGGCGGCGGCACCGCCGACTCCGGCATCCACTTCGTCAAAGATGAAGGTGGGAACGGGGTCGTTGCCGCCGATGACAACTTCGATCGCGAGCATTACCCGCGAGAGCTCACCCCCGGAGGCACCTTTGCCCAGGGGCCGAGGCGGCGCTCCCGGATGCGGGCGCAACAGAATAGCAACTTCATCTTTTCCGCTGAACGAGTAGTCGCTGCGATCTTCGACGGTGACAACGATCTCGGCGTTGGCCATGGCAAGTTGCGCAAGTTCGCTCGTCACTTCTGCTGACAGCCGTTCGGCGTTGCGCGAGCGTACGGCGCTTACCTGATCGGCGAGCGCGATGAGTTCGCTTTGGTCAGCCTCGACCTGTTCCTGAAGTCCATCAATGCGAGTGGAGTCGTTATCGAGCTCAAGCAAACGTTGGCTGCCAGTATCGAGCACATCAACGACGTCGTCGAGGCTGTGGCCATGTTTACGCACGAGGGCGGCAAGTTGGCTGCGACGTTCTTCTACCTGCTCAAGTTCGCGACTGCCATCAGCATCGAGACTGGCCAGGTAGCCAGAGAGATCGGTGGCAATTTCGCCCAGAGTGATGGATGCTGCCGCCAACGCTTCAGCAATCGACGCCAGTTTGCCGTCGTGCTCAGCGACCCGCTCAAGCCCTCGATGGGCTGAAGCTAGCTGCGCAATCACATCGGAGCTATCGTCGGCGGCATCCGCTGACAAAGCTGCGTGAGCACCTTCCGCTGCGAGTCGGAGCCCTTCAAGGTTGGCGAGTCGATCGGCACGCTCGGTAAGTTCAACATCTTCGCCGCGGCGCACATCTGCCGCCTCAATTTCGTCGATTGCGACGCGAAGTTCGTCGGCTTCCTGACTGCGCAGGTCACCTTCGGCCACGAGCACATCGAGTTCGCCCTGCGCTGACTGCCACCGGCGAAAAACTGTGTGGTATTGCTCAAGCACTGTCGCCAATTCGGCACCGGCGAAGCGGTCGAGTGCGTTGCGCTGCGCGGTCGCTGACTTAAGACGAATCTGGTCGGATTGCCCGTGCACCACAACAAGTTGGTCGCCAAGTTCGGTGAGGACGCCCACTGGGGCGCTTCTCCCACCGACCACCGCCCGACTGCGACCTTCACGCGAGACAGTACGCACGAGCAGAAGTTCGCCGTCATCGAGATCACCGCCCGCATCTCGCACACGTTCGGCAACGGCCGACTCGGGGTCGATAGCCCACCGACCTTCAACGGATGCTTGATCACGGTCGGCGCGGATCGCGGCCGCATCGGCGCGCTCTCCCAGCAGCAACCCGAGCGCGGTCACCACCATGGTCTTTCCGGCACCCGTCTCACCAGTGAGCGCGGTAAACCCTGGACCAAGAGGGAGGCGCGCTGAGGCGATGACACCAAGGTCGCGAATAACGATCTCTTCGATCACGACTGGTTTCCCTCCTCCGAGGCTGGGCCACGCCATCCGTTGACAGGCAAGTTAAATTTCTTGACGAGGCGATCAGTGAACGGGCCCTGCGCAAGCCTGGCAAGCCGCACGGGAACTGGCGAACGACGCACGATTACGCGCGCGCCACGGGGCAGGTCATAGGCGCGGCGGCCGTCACACCAGAGCACGCCGATCCCCATGTTGCGATCGAGTACCTCAACGGCGAGAGCCGAGTCTGGACCGACAACGATGGGTCGCGCGAACAAGGCATGCGCACTCAGCGGAACGAGCAAGATCGCGTCAAGACTCGGCCACACGACGGGGCCTCCGGCCGAAAATGCGTAGGCGGTAGAACCGGTGGGTGTCGACATCACGACACCGTCACAACCAAACGAGGATAGCGGTCGGCCGTCGACCTCGATGACGACTTCAAGCATCCGCTCACGGCTCGCCTTTTCCACAGTGGCTTCGTTGAGAGCCCACGTTTCGTAGACGACCTCCGAGTCGACTTTCACACGCACGGAGAGCGTCATGCGCTCCTCGACCAGGTAATCGCGGGCGAGAGCCCGTTCGACTGTCGACGTAAGTTCTTCGCGTTCGCTCTCGGCCAAGAAGCCGACATGGCCGAGGTTGACCCCGAGCAGCGGTGCGCTGCAGCCGCGCGTCAATTCTGCGGCGCGCAGGATTGTTCCATCGCCGCCAAGCACAATGACGAGCTCGAGTTCGCCAGTCTCGACTTCATTGCCCAGTCGGGACACCGGAGAGAGACTGGGCTCAGCCTGAAGAATAGTTTCGTAGCTGTCCGGTGCGAGTACCGGCACTATGCCGGCGCTAATGAGTTGTCGGCACACCGAAATAGCGGCAGTCAACGATTCAGCGCGACCAGTGTGGGCAATTACTAGGATGTGACGTTCGTGGGCATGAGAGTTCTCGGACTGCACCGTGCACCTCTCAGTCGTAGTGATGATGTGACTCGCGCTCAAGGCGATCGCAGAAACCTGCGTTAACCATTCTGTCGGATTCCCACGGACAAGTGCGCTCAGCACACGATTCTGGGGATATTGCTCCAGCGGATCGGGCAAAACTTACTGTGGCACCGAACCAGTTCGCACACAGCCTCCTGTATACCTCCGGGGGTATCGTGGCGAGTACGGCACAACCCGAGACGAGAGGAACCAAATCTGATGATGTGGGGATACGGAAATATGGGATGGGCTTGGGGATACGGCTTGTTGGCAATTGTAGGCATCGCCCTGCTGGTTTATGTCGTTGTTCGCTTAGCGTCGAAGACGTCGAGCCGCAATGATGCAGCACAAGCGCCGAAGCACGAAAGCAATTCCGGCGCCAAGCGCATCCTCGAAGAACGCTTCGCTCGCGGGGAGCTCACTGCGGAGCAATATCGCGAGCATCTTCGGGTACTCGACGAGTCCCCTTAATGCCTGACATCAGTCGACGTAACGCCCTCCTCCTCGGCGGAGTCGGAGTTGCCAGTGTCGCTGTCGGCGGAACCGGTTTCTTCATTAACCAAGGTCACTCATCGGGCTCAATTTCGGGAACAGCCGCGGGGAACCCCCTCGTCGAGCCCACCGAGTTGCGCAGCACCAACGGCACACTCAGCGTTGACCTCGAAACCGCACCTCAACGAGTGACGATCGCAGGCCGGGAGGTGAATGCGTTGAGCTACAACGGTGGCGTGCCGGGCCCCACTCTGCGCGTTCGTGCGGGCGACACCCTCACCGTCACCCTGAAAAACGGCTTGACTGACCCCAGTAACCTGCACGTACATGGGCTGCATGTCTCCCCCGAAGACAACAGCGACAACATGTTCGTCACCGTCGAGGCGGGAAGCTCATTCGACTACCAGTACGAATTGCCTGCCGATCATCCCCCAGGCGTGTACTGGTACCACCCGCACCTCCACGGTTTCGTTGCTGAGCAGGTATTCGGCGGACTGTATGGCGCGATCATCGTCGAAGACCCCGAACCCATCGTCGCTGACAGGGAGCGCCTCCTCGTCATCTCTGACATCACCCTGAACGCCAGCGGAAACATTCCGGCGGCATCACCAATGGACGAGATGTCTGGGCGTGAGGGAGACCTCGTGCTTGTCAACGGACAGCTCACGCCAGACCTGACTGCCAGATCCGGAGAACGTGAACGGTGGCGGATTGTCAACGCCAGCGTGTCCCGCTACTTACGACTGCGACTCGATGGGCAGCAACTAACCCTGCTCGGGATCGACTCCGGGCGGTTCGAATCCCCGCAGGAAGTTGACGAAATCCTGCTCGCACCCGGCAACCGGGCAGACCTTCTCGTTACCGGCAGCGCCGGAACAGCCACACTGCGCGCCCTCTCCTATGACCGCGGCTCCGCTGGCGGAATGATGATGGGCGGCGGCCTTCGCAACGGCGAAGAAGTCCCGCTCGCCACGTTTACCGTGATCGGTGAGGGCGTTGACACACAACCGGCAGTCCCAGACCAGCCAGCGCAGCGTGACCTGCGAACAGAAACCGTGAACGTGAGACGCGAACTGATCTTCGCCATGGGAATGGGCGGCGGTATGGGCGGCAGCATGATGTCCCCCACAATCAACGGCCGCCAATTCGAGGCCAGCCGCATCGACACCACGGTGCAGTTCAACAGTGTCGAGGAATGGCTGCTGACAAACACCAGCACTCTCGATCATCCGCTGCACCTGCACGTCTGGCCAATGCAAATTATCGAACAGGATGGGCAGCCCGTCGACACCCTCATGTGGCAAGACGTCGTAAACATTCCCGCACGCAGCACAACGCGCGTACGGATCGCGTTCGAGGACTTCAGCGGAAAAACCGTCTACCACTGTCACATCCTCGACCACGAAGACAACGGGATGATGGGAATCATCGCCGCCAACTAGCACCAAGGAGATATCCATGAACTACGCACACACCGTCACAGTCTCGCTCCCCTTCGAAGAAGCAATTTCCACGACGAAACAAGAACTCGCAAACCAGGGGTTCGGCGTTCTCACCGAAATTGACATCCGAGCGACCTTCAACACCAAACTCGGCATCGAAAGCGCGGATGCGGTCGGTGACTACCTGATTTTGGGCGCATGCAACCCGGCCCTCGCCGAGCAAGCACTCGCCGCCGACCCCGACATGGGTCTGCTCCTGCCCTGCAACGTCGTCATCCGCCGAAGCGATTCAGCCGAGACCACTACGGTGCAAGCGATCAACCCTCAGACCATGGTTCAGCTGAGCGAAGTCGCAGCAGTTCAGGCTGTTGCCGATCAAGCGGATGAACAACTTCGGGCCGCTCTGGCAGCTATCGAAGGCGCCAGTAGCAAGTAGGACTGGCTCGAAGCGCTCACCGTTTAGGCGATGGCAGCAACCTGCGATATCCATTCGGTCGGGTTGCTGCCTGCTGGGGCGCTCAACCAGACAAGGTATTCACGGTTTCCCGCATTTCCCGCAATGGGTGAGGAGATGACGCCGGCCGTACCGAGCCCCACGTCCCAGGCCGCCCACAGAACGCCCATGATTGCTTCGTCGCGCAGCGCTGATCCGTGCACGATCCCTTCACGAATGTTGGTGCGGCCAACTTCAAACTGTGGCTTCACGAGCAAAACGTAGTCAGCACCATCCCCCGCTGAGGCGTGGAGCGCGGGCAGCACGGTGCGCAGCGAGATAAACGACAGGTCAGAAACGACAAGCGCGGGGCTTTCGGATGTCCCGCTCAGCGAGGCAAGTGAGTCCGCCGTCAAATAGCGGGCATTCTCTCGCTCGATGGTGCGCACGCGAGGATCTGACCGGATCAGGTCGACGAGTTGGCCGTGCCCGACATCGAGCGCGATGACTTCACGGGCCCCACGTTCGAGCAATACCTGGGTGAAGCCGCCAGTGGAAGCACCAACATCGAGGGCGAGCTTTCCCTTGGCATCGATACCAAAGGCTTCGAGCCCGGCGACGAGTTTGTGGGCAGCACGACTGACGTAATGGTCGGTTTCGGCGACCTCAATGACGTGATCGTCGTTTACTGGCGTCGAGGCTTTAGGCACCGCAACCCCCGAGACCGTCACGAGGTTATCGGCGATGAGCTTCGCGGCGTGAGTGCGCGACCGTGCGAGGCCACGGGCGGCGAGAGCCGCGTCGAGACGCATATTAGCCATTGCGCGAGAACGCGTCCTTTCCTTCAAGTTGCTGCTGCAACTCGTCATGGATCTGGGTGAATGATGCCGCCCTCGACTCAAGTGGCTGATCTTCGATCAGGCTCAAGCGGGACATCAATCCGTCTACCGGTGAATCATCGCTCATGCTCACGAATATAGCTCCGCAGGCACCTCGAGGGCATAGATGGCGCTCCCAGAGTTCCAAATTGCCGCGGATCCTGCCCGCAATCGGTCGATGGATGTTCCGGCCGAGGTCACGGTGAGGCGTTGCGCTTCGAGGCGCACTGTCGCCGTTCCCACTGTCGTCACGACAGCAGCACCGTCGTGCGTGACGACAGTTTCGGGATACAGCTCATGCAGCCCGCGCAGATCATCAATGATCATCGTCGGACGTTCTTCGGGAATACACGCCAGCACTTGCTTCGCTTGATCGATGCCCGTGAGCACGAGCAGCGAGGGGATGCCAGCGCGATTAGCACCGAGAATGTCGGTGTCGAGGCGGTCCCCAATCATTAGCGCTTCGCGAGACGAGTAGCGAGTAAACGCTTCTTCGAAGATCGCCACTTCTGGCTTACCGGCAACGATCGGTAGACGACCGACCGCAGTGTGGACCGCGGAAACAAGGGTGCCATTTCCGGGGGCAGTTCCGCGGGCCTGGGGAATTGTCCAGTCAGTGTTGGTCGCGATCCAGGGGATGCCGGCATCGCCACCTTTGAGCGCGAACGCAGCCTCTGCCAGATGAGACCACGCTACATCGGGCGAGAATCCTTGCACGACAGCCGCCGGTGATTCTTCAGCGGACCTGGTCACCACGAATCCGGATTTCTCGAGCTCGCTCGTGAGTCCGTCTCCCCCGACAACCATGATGGTTGAGCCAGCGGGCACGAGCTCACGCAGCAAGGCCATTGCTGCTTGCGGCGACGTCACGACGTCGCGGGGATCGACAGTGAGACCAAGCTCGCTCAAATGGGTCGCGACCGAGGCGTCAGTGCGCGACGCATTATTGGTGATGTAGGCGACTTGCAGCCCCTCGATCGCATTGATGCTGTCAATGGCATGCGGGATCGCATTCGGCCCGCGGTAAACAACGCCGTCAAGATCGGCGAGGACGAGCGAGATGCCAGTGAGAGGTGTTCTACTCGGCACGCTCGCCGTTTTCGCTGTCGTTCCCGTCCGCTTCGTCAACGACGTCCAGAGTCCCATCGGCGTTCTCAATTTCTGTCTCAACGTGAGCGTCGGGCCCTGCAGCAGCGTCAACGGCAACCGTGTCTTCAGCGGCGGCAGTGTCGTCAACGCCAGTGTCAGTGTCAGCGTCGGCATCGGCATCGGCATCGGCATCGGCATCAACGTCAATGTCCACGAACGACGAGTCGTCGAGCTCAAGCTCTTCTTCAACGATCTCGATTGTGGCTTCGCCGCCGTCATCGAGTGCCTCTTCGGCGATATCTGCCCGTTCAAACCAGGTCGCGGCTTCGTCTTCACGACCGAGTTCTTCGAGCACTGTGCCATAGGCGCCGAACAGTGCGGCGCTGTAGCTGAAGGCTTTGGTGGGATCGAGTTGCGGAATCTGAAGCTCGACAAGAGCTTCGTCTGCCTGACCCAAGTCAAGTCGCGCACCAGACATCGCGATGGCGAGCTCAACCTGCACACCAATCGACAGGCTACTGCGGCGAACGGATCGCCCCAGTTCCAAAGCACGCTCCGGGCGCTCAAGTCCACGTTCGCTGTCTACCATCATCGGCAGCTGGTCGTCCCGCCCAGAAATTCGACGGTAGGTGCGCAACTCGCGCAGCGCGAGTGCATAGTCTTCGGTCGCGTAGGCAGTGATCGCGAGAGTTTCGCGCACAACGCCGATACGGCCGGCACGACGGGCCGCCGAAATCGCATGCTGGTGAGCAAGTTCTGGATCGGTTTCGATCAGCCGCGAAACCATCACGAGGTGCAGGGCGACGCCTTCAGCGTTTTCCTTGCTGAGCGTCTTGAGTTCGTTGGACGCAACGCGGTCAAGCATTTTGGGGGTAATTCCCTCAGGAATCTCGGGTGCCTGGTGGTAGGCCCGAACTGAACGGATGCCGAACGGGTCGCGATCCTCTTCAGGCTCGCGCGCACTAGCGTCGCGGTCGCCGCGCGCTGGCGCTCCGCCTTTGGTCCACAAGCGATTCTCCGGCGGGCCATCGTTGCGTCCTGAACCGCGATCGGGGCGTCCTCCACGTTCCGGACGGCCGGAGCCGTCGTTGCGCTGAGGTCGAGCCGGACGATCACTGCGCTCGGGACCACCTGTGCGGTCGCCACGGTCAGGTCGATCGTTCGAGCGCGGTGGGCGGCTATCGCGGTCACCGGAACGCTGCGGACGGTCACCGCGGTCGGGACGATCCCCGGAACGTGGTGGGCGGCCATCGCGATCGTTTGAGCGTGGCGGACGATTGTCGCGGTCCCCAGAGGAATCCCGGCGCGGTGCGCGGTCATCGCCGGAAGCGCCATCGCGGCGGGGGCGACGGTCATCGCCCTCGGGCTTTGCGCGCCAGGGACGATCTGCTCCGCCGGATGCGGGCTTACCGCGGGCGGGTCCGCCTGCGGCATTGTCGCGGCGCGGCCCTCCGTCGCTTGGTCGGCCTTCACCAGGGCGTCCGCCGGTGGGGCGTCCACCAGATCGGGGCGCACCCGAACGGTTTCCGTGGGGTCGGCTGTCGCGCCGACCGTCGTTACCTGATGAATCGCTCACTTGTTGCTCCTGATTATGGGTAAAACTTAACGCAAAATAGCCACCCACTGTGTTTATTCAACACAGGGGTGGCCATTTTACAATTTAAGTCCGGCGGTGTCCTACTCTCCCACAAGGTCCCCCTTGCAGTACCATCGGCGCAGAGAGTCTTAGCTTCCGGGTTCGGAATGTAACCGGGCGTTTCCCTCTCGCTATGGCCGCCGAAACACTATTGATTTATGTATCAGTCTGGGCCAGAAACATGCTCTGACACTACCCCGAAGGATGGTGCCTAGCTGTGTTAGCTGGGCGCAGTTCCCGACCGTAAATCGGGAACCACAAAGTGGACGCGAGAATTCTTCTCATTCACCATTCGACAGTCTAGGACTGCCCAGTGAGGTGGGGTGGTTATCAATTTATCGACTTATTAGTACTGGTCAGCTCCACAGGTCGTTAGTCCCTGCTTCCACATCCAGCCTATCAACGCAGTAGTCTAGCTGCGAGTCTCTCGGCCTAAGCCATGGAAATCTCATCTTGAAGCTGGCTTCCCGCTTAGATGCTTTCAGCGGTTATCCATTCCGAACGTAGCTAATCAGCGGTGCTCCTGGCGGAACAACTGACACACCAGAGGTTCGTCCATCCCGGTCCTCTCGTACTAGGGATAGATCTTCTCAAATTTCCTGCGCGCGCAGAGGATAGGGACCGAACTGTCTCACGACGTTCTAAACCCAGCTCGCGTACCGCTTTAATGGGCGAACAGCCCAACCCTTGGGACCTACTCCAGCCCCAGGATGCGACGAGCCGACATCGAGGTGCCAAACCATGCCGTCGATATGGACTCTTGGGCAAGATCAGCCTGTTATCCCCGAGGTACCTTTTATCCGTTGAGCGACAGCGCTTCCACAAGCCACTGCCGGATCACTAGTCCCGACTTTCGTCCCTGCTCGACTTGTCAGTCTCACAGTCAAGCTCCCTTGTGCACTTACACTCGACACCTGATTACCAACCAGGTTGAGGGGAACCTTTGGGCGCCTCCGTTACTTTTTGGGAGGCAACCGCCCCAGTTAAACTACCCACCATGCACTGTCCCTGAACCGGATTACGGTCCGAAGTTAGATATCCAATATGACCAGAGTGGTATTTCAACAATGACTCCACCTGAACTAGCGTCCAAGCTTCACAGTCTCCCACCTATCCTACACAGGCCACACCGAACACCAATACAAAGCTATAGTAAAGGTCACGGGGTCTTTCCGTCCTTCTGCGCGTAACGAGCATCTTTACTCGTAGTGCAATTTCGCCGAGTTCGCGGTTGAGACAGCTGGGAAGTCGTTACGCCATTCGTGCAGGTCGGAACTTACCCGACAAGGAATTTCGCTACCTTAGGATGGTTATAGTTACCACCGCCGTTTACTGGGGCTTAAATTCACAGCTTCGTCTTGCGACTAACCGTTCCTCTTAACCTTCCAGCACCGGGCAGGCGTCAGTCCGTATACATCGTCTTGCGACTTAGCACGGACCTGTGTTTTTAGTAAACAGTCGCTTCCCACTGGTCTCTGCGGCCCTGCAGCGCTCCCGGAGCAAGTCCGTTCACGCCTTAGGCCCCCCTTATCCCGAAGTTACGGGGGCATTTTGCCGAGTTCCTTAACCACGATTCTCTCGATCTCCTTAGTATTCTCTACCTGATCACCTGAGTCGGTTTGGGGTACGGGTAACTTGAACCTCGCGTCGATGCTTTTCTTGGCAGCATAGGATCACTGATTTCGTCCGTGAGGACTACCCATCGAGTCTCAGCCTTAATGAGAGACGGATTTGCCTATCTCTCGGCCTACATTCTTAGACCGGGACAACCATCGCCCGGCTCAGCTACCTTCCTGCGTCACACCTGTTAATACGCTAACCGCACCAGAATAGGGTCGTACGCTAGGCCCCACGCCTCACCCCGAAGGGATCGGTCTAGGGGATTCAGATACTTAGCATTACTGGATTAGTTTGGGCGGTTCTTCGTCAGTACGGGAATATCAACCCGTTGTCCATCGACTACGCCTGTCGGCCTCGCCTTAGGTCCCGACTTACCCAGGGCGGATTAGCCTGGCCCTGGAACCCTTGATCATTCGGAGGACGGGTTTCTCGCCCGTCTTTCGCTACTCATGCCTGCATTCTCACTCGTGTAGCGTCCACGGCTGGTTTACACCGCCGCTTCACTCGCCACACGACGCTCTCCTACCACTCCGTACGGCTGAACCACGAAGGCTTACCTATAATACGAAATCTACAACTTCGGTGGTGTGCTTGAGCCCCGTTACATTGTCGGCGCGGAATCACTTGACCAGTGAGCTATTACGCACTCTTTCAAGGGTGGCTGCTTCTAAGCCAACCTCCTGGTTGTCTGTGCAACTCCACATCCTTTCCCACTTAGCACACGCTTGGGGACCTTAGTTGGTAGTCTGGGCTGTTACCCTCTCGACGATGAAGCTTATCCCCCCACCGTCTCACTGCTGCGCTCTCACTTACCGGCATTCGGAGTTTGGCTAACGTCAGTAACCTTTTAGGGCCCATCAGCTATCCAGTAGCTCTACCTCCGGCAAGAAACACGCAACGCTGCACCTAAATGCATTTCGGAGAGAACCAGCTATCACGAAGTTTGATTGGCCTTTCACCCCTATCCACAGCTCATCCCCTCAGTTTTCAACCTAAGTGGGTTCGGTCCTCCACGTGCTCTTACACACGCTTCAACCTGGCCATGGATAGATCACTTCGCTTCGGGTCTAGAACCAGCGACTATAACGCCCTATTAAGACTCGCTTTCGCTACGGCTGCCCCACACGGGTTAACCTCGCCACTGATCACTAACTCGCAGGCTCATTCTTCAAAAGGCACGCTGTCACAGCTACTAAGGCTGCTCCAACGGTTTGTAAGCAAACGGTTTCAGGTACTATTTCACTCCCCTCCCGGGGTACTTTTCACCTTTCCCTCACGGTACTTGTCCGCTATCGGTCATCTGGAAGTATTTAGGCTTATCAGGTGGTCCTGACAGATTCACACGGGATTTCTCGGGCCCCGTGCTACTTGGGATACTCTTCGAACCATTGCAACATTTCGACTAAGGGGCTGGCACCCTCTATGGCGTGGCTTTCAATCCACTTCGTCTATATCACTTTGTAATTCTTGCTGTACGGCAGTAACAGCTGAAAAGTCCCACTACCCCGACCATGCAACGCCTGCCGGCTATCACACATGATCGGTTTGGCCTCGTCCGGTTTCGCTCGCCACTACTAACGGAATCACGGTTGTTTTCTCTTCCTGTGGGTACTGAGATGTTTCACTTCCCCACGTTCCCTCTACCCGCCCTATATATTCAGGCGGGAGTCACTGAGTCGTCTTGCAACGCCCAGCGGGGTTTCCCCATTCGGAAATCCTCGGATCAAAGCTCTATTATCAGCTCCCCGAGGCTTATCGCAGATTTATACGTCCTTCTTCGGCTCCAGATGCCAAGGCATCCACCGTTTGCCCTTAGAAAATTGATTATCACATGAGTATAAGAATCGATCGCAACACCAAAGTGTTGAGATAGACCAATGAACTCCCAACACAAAGTGTTGAAAGTTATTGTTATTTATGTGATCCGACCTTTCGGTCGAATCTAAGATGCTCGCGTCCACTGTGTAGTTCTCAAAATACGGGCGGTATCCTCCCTCATCCCCCAACCTGCAGGAAACAAGACCAGGATCCGTAGACCCAGGAACACCTTTCGATGTCCCAGGTCCTAAGGTACGAACACGAATCTTCCGATCCGTCCCCGGTCCCTCAGGACCCAACAACGTGCAAAGACCAGCACCCCCGGAAACCTCTCGTTCCTACCAACCCCGAAGAGTTGATGTACTGAAGAGGAAACAGTTCCTCTGGCCACAATGTCAATGTTCCACCCATGAGCGCCGTCTACCCCGAACAGGGCAGTACGACTTGGCAACATAATACGAATCTCTTAACTCTGTGTATACCGCAGAGACGAAAAAACGAGTTGCACATGCTCCTTAGAAAGGAGGTGATCCAGCCGCACCTTCCGGTACGGCTACCTTGTTACGACTTAGTCCTAATTACCAATCCCACCTTCGACAGCTCCTCCCCTTGCGGGTTAGGCCACTGGCTTCGGGTGTTACCGACTTTCATGACTTGACGGGCGGTGTGTACAAGGCCCGGGAACGTATTCACCGCAGCGTTGCTGATCTGCGATTACTAGCGACTCCGACTTCATGAGGTCGAGTTGCAGACCTCAATCCGAACTGAGACCGACTTTTTGGGATTCGCTCCACCTTGCGGTATTGCAGCCCTTTGTATCGGCCATTGTAGCATGCGTGAAGCCCAAGACATAAGGGGCATGATGATTTGACGTCATCCCCACCTTCCTCCGAGTTGACCCCGGCAGTCTCCTTTGAGTTCCCACCATTACGTGCTGGCAACAAAGAACGAGGGTTGCGCTCGTTGCGGGACTTAACCCAACATCTCACGACACGAGCTGACGACAACCATGCACCACCTGTTTACGAGTGTCCAAAGAGTGAACTATTTCTAGCCCGTTCTCGTATATGTCAAGTCTTGGTAAGGTTCTTCGCGTTGCATCGAATTAATCCGCATGCTCCGCCGCTTGTGCGGGCCCCCGTCAATTCCTTTGAGTTTTAGCCTTGCGGCCGTACTCCCCAGGCGGGGAACTTAATGCGTTAGCTGCGACACAGAAACCGTGGAATGGCCCCTACATCTAGTTCCCAACGTTTACGGCATGGACTACCAGGGTATCTAATCCTGTTCGCTCCCCATGCTTTCGCTCCTCAGCGTCAGTAACGGCCCAGAGATCTGCCTTCGCCATTGGTGTTCCTCCTGATATCTGCGCATTCCACCGCTACACCAGGAATTCCAATCTCCCCTACCGCACTCTAGTCTGCCCGTACCCACTGCAGGCTGGGGGTTGAGCCCCCAGTTTTCACAGCAGACGCGACAAACCGCCTACGAGCTCTTTACGCCCAATAATTCCGGATAACGCTTGCACCCTACGTATTACCGCGGCTGCTGGCACGTAGTTAGCCGGTGCTTTTTCTGCAGGTACCGTCACTTTCGCTTCTTCCCTACTAAAAGAGGTTTACAACCCGAAGGCCGTCGTCCCTCACGCGGCGTTGCTGCATCAGGCTTGCGCCCATTGTGCAATATTCCCCACTGCTGCCTCCCGTAGGAGTCTGGACCGTGTCTCAGTTCCAGTGTGGCCGGTCACCCTCTCAGGCCGGCTACCCGTCGTAGGCTTGGTGAGCCATTACCTCACCAACTACCTGATAGGCCGCGAGTCCATCCTTGACCGAAATTCTTTCCAGCTCCTAGCCATGCGGCTGAAGCTCGTATCCGGTATTAGACGTCGTTTCCAACGCTTATTCCAGAGTCAAGGGCAGGTTACTCACGTGTTACTCACCCGTTCGCCACTAATCCACCAGAGCAAGCTCCGGCTTCATCGTTCGACTTGCATGTGTTAAGCACGCCGCCAGCGTTCATCCTGAGCCAGGATCAAACTCTCCATAAATGTTTGATTGCACCAACAAGCCGAAGCCCACCGATGCACATCTTGCGTTACCCGCACCCGGAATAGGGTGTCGAGGCAACAAGTTTGAAACTGACAGAACAAATCAATACTGACTTGCTTTGTTGTTTATATCTTTTCCAAAGGAATCCGCTGCACCAGCAATCACGACCCGAAATGGGACGATCTCACTAAGCACAGTCGGGTTTTTGGCATTTGACATTGTGCACGCTGTTGAGTTCTCAAGGATCGGACGCTCCTGACCTCCACCGCAAAACGGCTTCACCCCAGGGCTTTCAAAACCTGTGTTGGCAACCCCCGCATAACTGCAGGAGGCAACCTGTCTAACTTACCAGCTTCAGCGCACTTGTCAAACCAGCAATTCCGCACCAGAACGGCACACAACAACTGACCAACACACGCAAAAAGCGGCAAGACATCCCACGACCCGAAACCGGAACCTACAAGAGGAACTCCGCGATCTGGCCGGACTAAAACTATACCAGCTTTAGAGGATGGTGGCCCCCACTTGAGGCCGGAAACCTAGCAGCAAAACTGCCCGGGACTTCCGCACCTTTGGGGTGACAAGAGGAAACATTACGTGCATTCTGGCCCCCTCGCCAACACCGACCGCATCCCGGGCGTGTCGCAAAAATGAGGCCCCGAAAACACTGTGTTGGGGTCCAACCGAGCGGGTGAGAGCTGATCACGAATGACAGCGGACGGCGGGCAGCAGGCGGCCGGCAGCACAGGAATCGCCTGCAGCTGTAGATAGAGCAACCTCTAGTTCGGCGGCAACACGTCAAAAACTAGATGAGCGAATTGGCCGACAGCCTTCGCCGACTTTAGGCGCAGACGATCCGCATTCAACCCCCGCGGAAATAGTGGAGCACCGCCCGTTACCGTGGCCGGTGCGAACGAGACCGAAATCTCGTCGAGCGCGCCGGCATCCAAAAACTGCGCTGCTAGGTCTCCCCCGCCGACGATCCAGATGTCGCCGTCACCCGCAGCCTCGCGAATCGTGGGCAGGGCATCCGCTACCGCTCCGCGAACGAAACGAACATCCGCCCCTTCGGGAACGGGGAGGTCGCGACGGGTAAAGACGAAGGTCGGCTTCTCGCCGAAGTATTCGGCCCACTTCTGCGGGTTGGCCATCAGATTCTCATGCTCGAGCACCCACTCATAAGTGGTTGAGCCCTCGACCTGGACTGTCGCGTTTGGTGCAACGGGTGGCTGTTCGTCGCTGACAACCGCGAACAGCCAGTCAAGCGAGTTTTCTTCATCAGCAATAAAGCCATTAAGCGTGGCTGCGGTTTCAAAAACGATGCGGGGCATATCGTCAGCCTAGGCAGCACCTACGACAACCGCGCTCGCCCTGCTGCCGCCCCGGAACCGGAACGCACATGAGACGCACGGGAACTTAGGACGTGACGAAAATACCCGCGAGAGTCTTTTTGCCGCGGCGGAGAACCGCCACGTTTCCGGCCAGAAGGTCGCTGCCGACCGTCGCCTGGTCATCCGCTACTGCAACGTTGTTGAGGTAGACGCCGCCCTGCGAGATTGCGCGCCGGGCTTCACTTGCACTCGATACCAGCTTGGTGTCGACGAGCAACTGCACGATCGTGGCATCCGCCGTCGTCTCGACGTGAGCAAGTTCCCGCAATGCTGCAGCAAGAGTGTCTGCATCCAGCGAGGCTAACTCGCCTTGGCCAAACAGCGCAGCGGAAGCCGCAATTGCCGCCTCCGTTGCTGCGCGGCCATGCACGAGTGACGTGACTTCGAACGCGAGAGTCTTTTGCGCTTCACGCCGGAACGGCGCCTCTGCCACAGCAGTCTCGAGAGCGGTGATCTGCTCGCGCGACAAGAACGTGAAGATGCGCAGACGCTGGATGACATCCGCATCGTCAGTGTTGAGCCAGAACTGGTAGAACGCGTAGGGACTCGTCATATTTGAGTCGAGCCAGATGGCGTTGCCTTCGCTCTTGCCGAACTTGGTGCCATCCGAGTTAGTGATGAGCGGGGTGCCGATGGCGTGAACGCTGGCGCCCTCAGCTTTGTGGATGAGGTCGCTGCCACTCGTGAGGTTGCCCCACTGGTCGCTGCCACCGGTCTGCAATACGCAGTCGTAGTTGCGGTAGAGCTCCAAGAAGTCCATGCCTTGCATGACCTGGTAGCTGAACTCGGTGTAGCTGATGCCAGCATCACTGTTGAGACGCGCGCTGACCGCATCCTTCTTGATCATCGTGCCGACACGGAAGTACTTGCCGACATCGCGCAAGAAGTCGATCGCGCTCATCGGCGCTGTCCAGTCGAGGTTGTTGACCATCCGCACGGCGTTGTCGCCCTCGGTACTCAAGAACTTGGAGACCTGGGCTTGCAAGTAACTGACCCACTCGGCGACAGTTTCGTTGTCGTTGAGGGTGCGCTCTGCCGTGGGGCGCGGATCGCCAATAAGGCCAGTCGCTCCCCCGACGAGTCCGAGGGGTTTGTGGCCGGCCAGCTGAAGGCGGCGAAGCAGAAGCAGTTGCACGAGGTTGCCTAAGTGAAGGCTGGGTGCCGTGGGATCGAATCCGCAGTAGTACGTGATGGGGTCGCCATCGAGAAGCTTCTCGAGGGCATCCGCGTCGGTGGAAACATGCACGAGGCCGCGCCACGTGAGTTCTTGCCACAGGCTCTCAAAAGAGCTGTCGTTGCTTTGAGTACTGAGGGATTCTGATGCTGTCGCTGACACGTCATTAACCGTAGTGCCTATCGGAAGGGTGCTGAGAGCAATGAGATTGGGAGCGCCCACAATGCTGAGGCATTGATTTGGAGAAATCAGGCTTGTGGGCCTGATATTGAGAAATCAATGCTGTAGCCTTTAGTTATGTTTGTGATCACAGCGGACCAACGAAACAGCCGCAGCAACCCAGATGCCGTAGCGCAGACCCTGCAGCGCATCAACGCCGAGCGCGGGGATGACCTCGCCCTGCCCGCGGAACGAACGGCCGGAGACGAAGCCCAAATGCTGTTGACTTCAGCGCAAGCGGCTCTCGACATCACTCTTGAACTCACCCGCACGGAACAGTGGAGCGTAGGAATCGGCATCGGTGCAGTGCCGCTGCCGTACGGAACCAGCGTGCGCGCTACTAGTGGGGCCGCCTTTCTCGCCGCCCGCGATGCCATCGACCGCGCAAAGAAGAGTCCAGCCAAATGTGCCGTCGAGTCAGACCCCGCCAGCGAACTTGCCCGTGACATTGAACCGCTACTCGAATTACTGGTTCTGATGCGCAACCGGCGCACCGCCAACGGTTGGGAACTCTACGACCTGCTCAACAACGGCATGACTCAAGTCGATGCCGCTGAACGCCTCGGCATCTCGCCGCAGTCCGCGAGCCAGCGCGCACTCGTCGCCGGATTGCGCACCGAGGAAGAGGCCGTTCGCGCCCTTGCGAACCTGCTCGACAGAGCACACAGTGGAGTAGCAACAGATAACGCGCTCAGCGCAGAGGAAGGCACATCATGATCGGCTGGTGGATCGCGGTACTCGTTCTCACGATCGGCGCGATCGGCGCATCCATGATTGCGGCCCGCACCGACAAGTACTGGCTCGCCACCGTCTCGCTGCTCCCCGTCGGGATCGCTCTCATTCTGGGTTCCACCGGCAACCCCGTGCCCGGCGATGTCTCCGGGCTCGTCATCTTGCTCAGTGCAGCCCTTGTCGCTCTCGCGACAATCGCAGGTAGTCCTCTCGTGGCACTCGTGCTCTCGCTGGCCTCGTATCCGGCACCCCGTGGCGAGCACGGCGGCATTCTCGTGATCGACGCCGACTCGCCCCTGCCCGAACGTGAGATCCTGCGCGGCGGAACCACCATTGGTTACCTCGAGCGCTTCGCCTTCATCGCCTCGTTCATGGTGTGGCAGCCCGGCGCGATCGCCGTCATTGTCGCCATCAAAGGACTCGGTCGCTTCGCCGAACTAGAAAACGCGGCCGCGCGCGAACGATTCATCATCGGCACCCTCGTGAGCCTTGTATGGGCCGGGTTGTGCACCGCGGCGTTACTCATCGGACGCTAACGGGGCCAGTTGACCGCTCACTCTGCACGGGCTGGGCTTCTCGCTACGGTTGCAAGGGCGCGTTCTCGGTGATCGGTTCCGGAGCCCGCGGCTTTTCGACCCACGTCACCAACACCACCGACACGATCATCAGCAGGAACCATGAACCGAGCTTGGCGATCGACACCAGCTCCCAGCCCTCTGACTGATTCGGGTACACCCAGGCGTTCGACCAGGTCGCTACGTTCTCGGCGAGCCAGATAAACAACGCGACCAGAACGAACGACACAAGGATGGGCATCCGGAATCGTGCCCGAGAGACTCTGACGTGCATGACGGTGCGCCAGTAGATCACCGCGATTGCCGCAAACAGGAACCAGCGAGCGTCGACGATGAAGTGGTGGCTGAAAAAGTTGATGTAGATGAGCGTGGCGAGAATGGCCGTGATCCAGCGTCTCGGGTACTTATCAAAGCGGAGTTCGAAGAGTCGGAATACGCGCACCATGTACGAGCCGACCGCCGCATACATGAAGCCGCTATAGAGCGGAACACCGAAAATGTGCAGCACGCCGTCGCCCTCGTAGGTCCAGGATCCGGCATCCGTCTTGAAAATCTCCATCACCGTACCCACAATGTGGAACAGGATGATCACCCGCAGTTCTCGCAAGGTCTCGAGCTTGAAAACGACCATGAGCGCTTGGATGGCGAGGGCGGCAAGCACCAAAAAGTCGTTGCGGGCGAGAGTCGCCGACTCCGGATACCAGAGGCGCGTGAGCACGAGGACTGCAAGCAGCGCTCCCCCGAAAACGCAGGCCCAGGCTTGCTTGAGCACGAATACCGTGAATTCGATCGCCAACATACGGAGGCGCTGCGACGAGGCACGGCCGCCGGTGGGCTGAACGCGTGAAGCGCTGCCGCGTGCTCGATCGAGACGATGATGCGCCCACTCGTCAATGCGCTGCTCGAGCGTGGTGAAGCGGGCCATCAGCTGCGCTTGCGTTTCACCGCAGCACGATACGGGGAAACACTCGGCTCCCCCGGAATCCAGAAACGCCACGGATACTCGTCAGTGCCACCATCGCCCGCGACCCCCGTGCGCGGACCAGCGCTGAACGGAGATTGCGACTGAGGCAGTTCTAGGCGAACGCGACCGGACTCTAGATTGGTGCCGGCGTCATCCAACCGGATGCCGAGCGCCACCGCCAGTCGAGCCGGCCCCATTGCGAGGTCGGCCGCCTTCTTGGACGTTGCGCGACGTTCGGTCGCAACATCCATCCCTTCGACTACTTCTCCCGCGCGCAAGAGGATTCCCGAAGCAACGCCCTCGGGCATGCACACGACATTTGCGCACGTGTGCATTCCGTAGGTGAAGTAGGTGTAGAGATGCCCGGGCGGGCCGTACATCACCGCGTTGCGCTTGCCTGGCCCTCGAAAAGCGTGCGAGCCAGGATCAACCTCGCCCAGGTACGCCTCGACCTCGGTGAGTCGCACTGCGACATCGCCGACGCGCACGACAGCACCCAGCAACAGCGGAGCAACCTCAGTCGCTGGCCTGCTGAGCAGCTCGAACACGTCTAGTTGAGAACCTGCGGATCGAGAGCGGCCGCGAGCACACGAACACGCTCGGTGAGCTCAGCGCGCTGCTCGGCGACGCGCACCGGAGCGGTGCCACCAACACCGGCGCGGCTCGATACAGAACCTTCGACGGTAAGAACGGCGCGCACATCGCCCGTGAGGTGCGGTGAAATAGCGGCGTAGTCAGCGTCGGTCGGTTCATGAAGTTCAAGGGAATTGTCTTCGCAGAAGCGCACAAGCGAGCCGCTGATTTCATGGGCTTCCCGGAACGGAACGTGCTGGCGCACAAGCCAGTCAGCAACATCGGTCGCGAGCGAAAAGCCTTGCGGCGCCAGTTCTGCCATACGCGCGGTGTTGAAACGGAGAGTAGCGATCATTCCGGTGAAGGCGGGCAAAAGAACCTCAAGCGTTTCGACCGAGTCGAATACTGGCTCTTTGTCTTCTTGAAGGTCGCGGTTGTAAGCGAGCGGCAGCGCCTTGAGAGTCGCAAGCAGCCCGGTCAAGTTTCCGATCAGTCGCCCGGCCTTACCGCGAGCGAGCTCTGCGATATCGGGGTTCTTTTTCTGCGGCATGATCGACGAGCCCGTCGAGTAGGCATCATCGAGCTGAACGAAATCGAACTCACGCGTGTTCCAGAGAATAATCTCCTCGCTCAACCGTGAAATGTCGATACCGAGCTGAGCGGTGATGAACGCAAATTCTGCAACGACATCCCTGCTCGCCGTGGCATCGATCGAGTTTTCGGTCGGGCGAGCCAATCCCAACTCCCGAGCGACAAGCGCGGGGTCGAGCCCCAGCGTGCTGCCGGCAAGAGCACCAGAACCGTACGGTGATGTGGATGCTCGAACCTTCCAGTCCCGCAGTCGCTCAAGCGTGCGCACCAAAGGCCACGCGTGAGCAAGTAAGTGATGCGCGAGCAGTACTGGCTGCGCATGCTGGAGGTGCGTGCGGCCCGGCATGATCGCCGTGTCGTGCTTCTCTGCTTGCGCTACGAGTGCGTCGATCAGGTCAACGACCATCGCGGCAATAGCGCCCGCGTGGTCGAGAAGGTAGAGACGAACGAGAGTCGCGATCTGGTCGTTGCGGCTGCGGCCAGCACGGAGCTTGCCTCCGACCTCAGCTCCCGCGCGCTCAATCAGCCCACGCTCGAGAGCGGCGTGCACGTCTTCTTCCGATTCGAGGGAAGTAAAACTGCCATCGGCGACGGCCTCGCTTAACGACTGCAGGGCATCCAGCATCGTCTCGCGCTCAGTGCGGTCGAGGTACCCCGCGGCCGCGAGCGCAACAGCGTGCGCTCGCGAGCCGGCGAGGTCATACTGCGCAAGCTGCCAATCGAAGTGAGTCGATTTGCTCAACCGGGCAAGCTCGGGCGATGGACCGCTTGCGAAGCGGGCCCCCCACAGTTGTCCTTCACCAGTTTCGGCAGATTGCGCCATGATTAGCCCTGCTTTGCGTCGCGACGAGCCGAGATCTTGCTCGGCAGTGACCAGAGTTCGATGAAGCCCTTAGCGAGCGACTGGTCGAAGGTGTCGCCGGTGTCGTACGTGGCGAGGCTGAAGTCGTAGAGGCTCTGCTCTGACTTGCGGCCAGTCGGTACGGCACGGCCAGCGTGGAGTGTCATACGGATTTCTCCGCTGACGTAACGCTGGGTGTCGTCGATGAACGCATCGAGTGAACGCTTGAGACCTGAATACCAGAGTCCGTCGTACACGAGGTTCGACCATTCGGCTTCAACTCCGCGCTTGTAGCGGGAGAGGTCGCGTTCGATCGTGAGCGACTCAAGTTCTTCGTGGGCGGCGATGAGGGCCATGGCCCCAGGAGCTTCGTAGACCTCGCGGCTCTTAATGCCAATGAGACGATCTTCAACAACATCGATGCGGCCGATGCCGTGCTTGCCCGCGAGCGCGTTCATGTGCTCAACGATGGCGAGAGCTGACATGGCTACTCCGTCGATGGCGACAGGAATTCCGGCTTCGAAAGTGATGGTCACTTCATCGGCGGGCAGACCAGCGGCAGGATCAGCGGTGTACTCGTAAAGCTCTTCAATCGGAGCATTCCACGGGTCCTCAAGGAATCCAGTCTCGACAGCGCGACCCCAGACATTCTTGTCGATCGAGTAGGGGCTCGCGGCGGACTGGCGAATCGGAAGGTTGTGCTTTTCGGCGTAAATGATCGCCTTGTCGCGAGTGAGCGCGAGGTCGCGGACCGGAGCGATGCTCGTGAGGTCGGGAGCGAGAGCGGCAACAGCAGCCTCGAAACGAACCTGGTCGTTGCCCTTACCTGTGCAACCGTGAGCAACGCTGTCAGCACCGAGTGCCTTAGCAGTGAGAGCAAGGTGGCGCGAGATCACCGGACGGCTCAACGCGGAAACCAGCGGGTAACGCTTCTGGTACAGAGCATTTGCCTTCAGCGCGGGCATCAGGAAGTCATCAGCGAATTCATCCTTCGCATCGATAACGATCGACTCAACAGCACCACAGTCAAGGGCACGCTGGCGGATGTCATCCATGTTTTCGCCGCCCTGGCCGACGTCGATCGCAAGTGCGACGACCTCTTTGCCTGTGGCGTCCTTGAGCCAGCCAATACCTACTGAAGTGTCGAGTCCGCCCGAGTAGGCGAGAACTACGCGTTCTGACATGTGTTTTTCTCCTTGACGTCGTGAATCAGTTTAGGGAACTACAACGGCGGCGCATGCCGCCGAAAACTAGGCGGCCTGTTCGAGCAGCCAAATCATCAGTGCCTTCTGGGCGTGCAGACGGTTCTCCGCTTCATCCCAAATGACACTCTGCGGACCATCGATGACATCGGCCTCAACTTCATACCCGCGATCGGCCGGCAAGCAGTGCAAGAAGACCGCGTCTGGCTTAGCGAGCGCCATCAGCGCACTGTCGACCTTGTAGGCACTGAGGGCGGCAACGCGCGCGGCCTTCTCATCCTCTTTGCCCATCGACACCCACGTGTCGGTGACTACAACATCCGCACCGGTCACGGCCTCGGCCGCCTCCGTGAGGATCGAAATGGAACCGCCGGTGGTCGCCGCAATCTTCTCGGCGTCAGCGACGACATCCGCCAGCGGCAAGTAGTCCGCTGGGCACGCGATACGAACGTGCATCCCCGCGGTTGCTCCCGCAAGAAGGTACGAGTGCACCATGTTGTCGGCACCGTCACCGAGGAACGCAACGGTGAGCCCCTTGAGCTCACCCTTGTGTTCACGAATCGTGAGGAGGTCGGCGAGCAATTGACACGGGTGGAATTCATCGCTGAGCGCATTGATCACCGGCACTTGAGTTCCGTGAGCCATCTCGATGAGGCCCTGCTGGCCATACGTGCGCCAGACGATGGCAGCAACCTGACGTTCAAGAACGCGAGCTGTGTCTGAGGCAGTCTCCTTGCCACCGAGCTGACTGTTGGCCGTCGAGATAATGAGCGGCGAACCTCCCAGATCTGCGATACCAACAGCAAACGAGACGCGAGTGCGAGTCGATGACTTGTCAAAGATCACGGCAACCGTCTGCGGACCCTCGAGAGGTTTGCGACCCCAACGGTCTGCCTTAACCTTCTCCGCGAGATCAAGAATCTCGGACTGCTCGGCGGGGGTGAGGTCATCATCGCGAAGAAAATGCCTGGTCATGATGCCTCCGTAAGTGCTTCGTTAGTTACTACGTTCAACACGGTGCTGAACGTCTCGATGAATTCGGCGATCTCGTCGTCACCAATAATCAGCGGTGGCGCGAGGCGAACCGTCGATGCGTCTGGCGCATTGATGATGAGGCCATGCTCGAGCGCGATCGCGACAACTCGCTGCGCGACCGGCTCTGCCAGTCCAATGCCGATCAGTAGACCGCGACCGCGAAGCTCAACAATCAGCGGCGAATCAATGCGTGCCAAAGCGGTGCGCAGTTCAGCACCACGTTGAGCGGCATTAGCCACCAAGCCATCGGTCTCGATCTGAGCGAGCACAGCATTCGAAACGGCGCAGACCAGCGGGTTTCCCCCAAAAGTGGTTCCGTGCTGGCCGGGCTGAAGAAAAGTGGATGCCGCCCCGAACGTCACGAGAGCACCAATCGGAACTCCCCCGCCCATTCCCTTCGCGAGAGTTATCGCGTCAGGGATGATGCCACTCTCCTGGAAGCCAAACCAGCTTCCGGTTCGTCCGGCACCCGTCTGAATTTCATCGATGATGAGCAGAACACCATGTTGGGTCGTCAGTTCACGAGCCGCCTCGAGATAGCCAGCGGGGAGCTCACGCACCCCCGCTTCGCCCTTGATGGGTTCAACAATGAGTGCTGCGACATCCGACCCGATCGCTGCCTCAAGCGCGTCGATCGTGGAATCGATGTGCTCGACGTTGGGCAGCAACGGCTCGAATGGCTCGCGGAGTGCCGCTTTGCCCGTAATCGACAGCGCCCCCAATGAGCGACCATGGAACGAATCCATGAGCGAAAGGATGCGTGGGCGCCCGGTGAGACGAGCAAGCTTGATAGCGGCCTCGTTCGCCTCGGTGCCTGAGTTCGCGAAAAAGACTCGGCCTTCGTCACCAGCACCGGTAATGCGCAAAAGTCGTTCCGCGAGCGCGAGCTGCGGTTCAGAGGCGAAGAAGTTGGAGATGTGCAGCAGATTCGCTTGGTTAGTGATCGCACTCACGATCGCCGGGTGATTGTGACCAAGCGAGTTGACGGCGATACCAGCAAGGAAATCAAGGTAGCGCTTGCCATCAGAATCGAAGACCGCGCAGCCCTCTCCGCGCACGAGCTCCACCTTGGGAGTGCCGAAAGTGTTCATCATGCGGTGCGAATAGTCGTCTTGCCAGGTCATGCGGGTACCACCTCGGTGCCAATTCCATCTTGCGTGAATACTTCGAGCAGAATCGAGTGCGGGGCTCGGCCATCGATGATGGCGGCCTTCGGAACTCCAGCATCCACCGCGGCAAGACAGGCTGTCATCTTGGGGATCATTCCCGACTCAAGACTGGGCAGAAGTTCGCGCAGCTCATCGGTGTTGATGATCGAGACGAGTGATTCGCGATTCGGCCAGTCACTGTAGAGACCAGACACATCCGTGAGAATAACGAGCTTCGCCGCATCAAGGGCAATAGCCAGCGCCGCGGCAGCAGAATCTGCGTTGACGTTGAGTAGGCCTGAACCATCGTCTTCGATATCGCCACCGTCTTGGGCAAGAGTCGACACCACCGGGATGCGGTCGGCGGCCAACACGTGGATCACCCGCTGCGGATCAACTTCAGTCACGTTACCGACGAGACCGAGGTCGATGCGCTCGCCCTCGATGTGCTTGATCATGCGCTCACCGATGAACAGCGAATGTTCATGACCGGCGATTCCATTGGCGAGGTCGCCGTGCTCATTGATGAGGTCAACCAGTTCAGCACCGACCTGATCGGTGAGCACATCGCGTACGACGTCAATCGACTCTTCCGTCGTCACTCGGTAACCAGCACGGAACTCCGACTCGATACCGCGAATCTTCAGTTCCTTCGTGATCTGGGGGCCTCCGCCATGAACAATCACCGGACGAACGCCCGCGAGGCGCAGGTAAACCATGTCCTGCACGAACGCACGCTTCAGCTCATCGTTGATCATGGCGTTGCCGCCAAACTTAACCACAATGATGCGGTTACGGAATCGTTTCAACCACGGGAGCGCCTCAATAAGCACTCCCGCCTTCGTCATAGCCTGCTCGTGGTCAGCGCCGTGGGTAAAAGCCGGCATCAGCTGGAGTACGCGCTGTTCTCATGCACGTAATCGTGCGTGAGGTCATTGGTCAAAATGGTTGCTTCGGCATCGCCGGTAGCAAGATCGATCAGCACGTGAACGACGCGTCCCGTGAGATCGACTTCGTCGCGCGAACGATCAGGGGCACCGGCGTGGCACACTCGCACACCGTTCATCGAGACATCGACCGCATAGGGGTCGAATGCGGCATCCGTGGTTCCGATCGCCGCCAACACTCTGCCCCAGTTGGGGTCGTTGCCAAAGATCGCCGCCTTGAACAGGTTATTGCGGGCTACAGAGCGGCCGACAACCACAGCCTCGTCTTCGTTCAGCGCACCGACGACCTCAATCCGGATCTCGTGACTCGACCCTTCAGCATCTGCCTGCAGTTGCTCGGCAAGGTCGCTGCAGATCTTCGTAAGGAGAGCGGAAAACTCTGCTGTCTCCGGCGTAACGCCCGATGCGCCAGACGCCATGACGCTGACTTGGTCGTTTGTCGACATACAGCCATCGGAGTCGAGACGGTCGAAGCTGACGCGGGTGGCTTGGCGCAACGCACTGTCGAGCTCAGCAGCGGCGATAGCGGCGTCAGTGGTGATTACCACGAGCATTGTGGCAAGCCCCGGCGCGAGCATCCCGGCTCCCTTAGCCATACCACCGATCGTGTACCCGGTTCCCGTAACCACGGATGTTTTGGGCTTGCTGTCTGTCGTCATGATGGCGCGTGAAGCATCGTCGCCACCATCAGCACTGAGCGCTGCTGCAGCCGCCGTCATGCCTGCGAGCACCTTGTCTTGAGGAAGCGGTTCACCGATGAGCCCAGTCGAGCAAACGAGGATGTCGCCAGCCGACGAACCCAACGTCTCGGCAACGTGCTCAGCGGTGGCGTGGGTTACCTGAAAACCCTGCGGACCAGTGAAGCAGTTCGCACCACCCGAGTTGAGGGCAATGGCCGAAACGATGCCATCGTCGATGACCTGCTTTGACCAGATGATCGGATGCGCTTGAGCCCGGTTGCTCGTAAATACGGCGGCGGCATCGAAACGCGGGCCCCGGTTAACCACCAAGGCGACGTCGAGGCCACCACTTGCCTTGAGCCCTGCTTCAACTCCGGCTGCTTCGAATCCTGCGGCTGATGTGACACTCATGGTGCAACTCCGTCCAGCGCAAGGCCGAGGGTTTCATCGAGCCCCAACGCAATATTTGTCGATTGAATAGCGGCGCCTGCGGTGCCTTTAACAAGATTGTCGATCGCGCTGACGACGACGACGCGACGGGTGACTTCGTCGATAGCGAGGCCGATCAGCGCTGTGTTCGCGCCTAAGGTGTCAGCGGTGCGAGGGAAGGAGCCCTCGGGGAGAACATGGACGAACGGCTCGTCGGCGTAGGCCGTCTCCCACGCTTCGCGCACTTGAGCGGCAGTAACGCCATCGACCAGCTTGGCCGTCGACGTCGCCAAGATTCCGCGCGACATGGGAACCAACATCGGCGTGAACGAGACCGTCACTGACGCGGCACCCGCCACCTTCAAGTTTTGGACGATCTCGGGAGTATGACGGTGCGTACCGCCAACGGCATATGCCGAGGAGGAACCGATCATTTCGCTCGCCAGCAAGTTCACTTTCAGACTCTTGCCTGCCCCCGAGGGACCAACGGCGAGCACTGAGACGATGTCTTCCGCCTCGATCAACGATGAACGGATGCCGGGAGCCAGCGCCAACGAAATCGCTGTCACGTTGCAGCCGGGCACCGCAATACGCTTCGAACCGACGAGAGCCTGCCGTTGCGTGCCCCCAGCGGAGTGCAGCAGTTCGGGCATCCCGTAGTCCCAGGCACCGAAGAACTCGCCACCGTAGAACGCAGCCCAGTCTTCCTCGCTGGTGAGGCGGTGGTCTGCACCGCAGTCGACAACAAGAGTCTCGGGACTGAGTTCAGCCGTCAAGGCTCCCGACTTTCCGTGCGGAAGCGCAAAGAAAACAACATCGTGCCCGGCGAGCACCGATGGCTCAGTCGGTTGAAGCACAAGGTGTGCGAGTGACCGCAAATGCGGCTGCACGTCGATGAGCCGTTGACCTGCGTTGCTGAACGCGGTCACGGTTGTGACATCGAACTCAGGATGGGTGGAAAGGAGACGAAGAAGCTCGCCACCGGCATAACCGCTGGCACCAGCCACAGCGACCGAAATAGACATGGAATTACCTTCGAGGTGGGTTCGGAAACGAGAACACTTGCGGCGGTGATTCAGACACGACCTCGTGGGTCGCGGCGAAACTCCGCCTATCGTCGCTCGTCAGCCCCGCGGAGAACCGGCGAAGACGGCACCACAAAGCTCAGCGAGAATCGCTGGCTGCAAGTGCGGAAGTCGGTCACATTTCTAGGATAGTGCCCAGACACCGACGCAGGCTAATCGATATTCTGGGAGCGATGACCAACATCGCGTCGATATCCCACGAAGGAGCACTCATGACTGATCTCACTGGCCTACTCAAACTCATCCCGATCGGTGACATTGCGAGCAGCCTGGGCGTCGACGAAAAGCTAGCCGAGTCCGCCGTAAAACAGGTCATTCCCACGCTTATCGGCGGGATGGCAGCGAATGCGAAGGATGAGACGGGCGCGAAATCGCTCGAAGGCGCGCTCTCCTCGCACGGCACGAAAGTCACGCGTGCGCTGACCGTTGACGACATCGATATCACCGACGGTGCCAAAATTGTCTCAAATGTCTTCGGAGCAAAGCAGACAGCTGTCGCTTCCGCCGTCGCCGACAACAATGCCGACTCCCACGTCACAAGCGAGCTCATCAGCAAGCTGCTCCCGATTGTTGCCCCGATCGTGATCTCGTGGGTTGGATCGCAGTTCTTGAGTCAGAAAGCGGCTCCCGCAGCCGTCACGTCAGAGAAGGCTAGTGCGGGCGGCATCGGTGGTTTGCTTGGCGGGCTGCTGGGCAACGCCGGCGGCCAAGACCTCGTCGGAGGCCTCATTGGCGGCCTTCTCGGCGGAGGCAAGCGCTAGATTCCGCTCACAGTGCGAAGAGCCGGTTGTCACCGCGAGGATGACAACCGGCTTCTCTCGCTATTACTCGCGCAGTTGGGCTCCGACACGTTCGCCGGCCAGCGCTACCGCGGCGTTCTTCGCGTCGGTCGCTTCCACCTGCGTGAGGGTGCGGTCGACGGCGCGGAAACGCAAAGCAAACGTCAACGACTTGTGCGTCTCAGGGATACCCGTTCCGCGGTAGTCATCGACCAGGCGCACCTGCTCCAAGAGCTCGCCGGCCCCTTCACGGATGATCGCCAAGAGCTCGCCCGCCTGCACCGCTGTCGGAACAACCAAGGAAAGATCCTGCGTTGCTGCCGGATACGAGACGATCGGCGTTGCTGCAACATCCTCGGCAGCGCTCTGAATGAGCACGCTGAGGTCGAGTTCGAGCACGGCAACGACGCGAGGCAAGTCCAGCTCACGAGCGAGAGCAGGAAGCAGCTCGCCGGCGTAACCCACGGTCTGTGCGCCAACGCGAAGCTCCGCAGTGCGACCGGGATGCATTGAGTGGTGGCTGCCGGTAACGACGTCAATTTCGACCGAAAGCGTTGCCGCAAGATGCTGAACGGTGGCCAGAGCATCCGCTAGTCCCCGCGTTACCGGCTGCTGGCCGGGCTGGCGCGTGACGGCGTCGCCGAGGAACAGCGCGGCGACATGCCACGGCTGCTCCGGAATGCTTGTGCGCAGCTCCGCGAGAACGTGGTCAGACGGCAACTCGTTACCGAGCGGCAACGACGTGCTGCCATAGCTTCGATCCGCTTCGGGAAGGAACACTGTTCCAACCTCGAAGAGCGCCAAATCGGTCAGCCCGCGAGAGACGTTGCGGTGTGCGATCACCGCGAGACCGGGAATCAACGAACGACGCATCGTTGCCGCATCCGGGTCCAGAGCGTTCGCAAGTTTAATCGTGGTCGCTCCCCCGGCCTTGGACGACCCAAAGAGGTCGTTCGAGTGCTGCGAGATGAACGGGTAGGCCAACACTTCAGTGAGACCGGATGCCGCAAGACTGTTCGAGACAGTACGGCGCAGTCGCTGCGCGCGCGTCAACCCTCGGCCCGGAGGCGCGACGGGAAGCACAGCAGGAATGCGGTCGTAGCCCACAATGCGGGCAATTTCTTCAACGAGAGTGGTCTTGTCGCCAAGGTCGGGGCGCCAGCTAGGAGGCGTGACGCTCCAGCCGGTCTCCGCCGACTCGACCGTCGCGCCGATAGCCTGCAATGACTCGGTGATCTCGTCTGCCGAGTAGTGCACCCCCATAAGCCCCTGGGCGTATCCTTCGGGCAATTCGACGGCATCCACAACGTGATCGGCGAGCAGGTCGCTGCCGAGCTCATCGACGGTTCCGCCACCGAGCTCGACCAGGAGCGCTACGACGCGAGCAGCTGCAGCGGGGGCAACGAGCGGGTCAACACCGCGCTCGAAACGGCGCGAAGCCTCACTGCCGAGCTTATGACGACGAGCGGTGCGCGCAACCGACACCGGTTCAAAGTTTGCGGCCTCAATGAGAATGTTGGTGGAGGCATCCGTGATCTCAGTACTGGCACCACCCATGACGCCAGCAAGGCCGATCGGGCCAGACTCATCCGTGATGAGTAGGTCTTCCGGGTCGAGTGTGCGCGTCTTGTCGTCGAGCGTCGTGAGGGTCTCCCCCGCCTGGGCGCGACGAACCGTCAATCCACCAACCACACGATCGAGATCGTAGGCGTGGATCGGTTGTCCGAGCTCGAGCATGACGTAGTTAGTCACGTCGACCGTGAGCGAGATCGAGCGGATGCCGGCGAGCGTCAAACGCGTGATCATCCACGAGGGCGTCGGCTTGGTGACATCCACGTTCCGAACCACGCGGGTAACGAAAGCTCGCACCCCGACGTCGCCACGAATGGGGGCGTCATCGGCGATAACAACAGGAAAACCGCTCGCCTCGGTGATGGTCGGAGCGTCAGCGGGGTCGCTGAACGTCGCGCCCGTCGAGAGAGCGTATTCGCGTGCGACACCACGCAACGACATGGCATACCCGCGGTCGGGCGTGACATTGATCTCCACCGCGAAGTCGTCGAGACCGAGCAGCTCAATCGCGCTCATTCCGACCTCCGGGTCAAGACCCAGAGTGGACAGAACAAGGATGCCGTCGTGCTCGTCGCCGAGACCAAGCTCGCGAGTAGACGCGATCATGCCGTCCGATACGTGACCGTAAGTTTTGCGCGCAGCGATCGGGAACGGACCGGGAAGGACCGAACCGGGAAGCGTGACAACGACCTTGTCGCCGACAACAAAGTTGTGGGCTCCGCACACGATGCCGCGGGGTTCGGCTTCGCCGACATCCACTTGGCACCAATTGATGGTTTTGCCATTGGACTGCGGCTCGCCAACGAACTCGAGAACTTGGCCGACAACAACCGGACCAGAAATCTCGAAGTCGTGAACGTCCTCTTCTTCAAAGCCGACCTTGACCAAAGCGGCGTGAACTTGCTCGTGGGTAATGTCTGCCGGGATCTCAACGAATTCCCGCAACCAACTCATGGGAACTTTCATCAGACCACCATTCCAAACTGCTGGGAGAAGCGAACGTCGCCCTCAACCATGTCTCGCATGTCATTCATTTCGTTGCGGAACTGGAGCGTGCGCTCAATTCCCATACCGAAGGCAAAGCCCTGATATTCCTCGGGGTCGATCCCAGCCGCACGCAAGACGTTGGGGTTGACCATTCCACAGCCGCCCCACTCAACCCAGCGTGCACCACCCTTGGCATTGGGCTGCCAGACATCCATTTCGGCGCTGGGCTCGGTGAACGGGAAGTAGTTAGGGCGCAGACGAATCTGGGCACCGTCGCCAAACATCGCGCGAGCGAGGTGCTCGAGCGTGCCACGCAAGTGGGCCATAGTGAGGCCCTTGTCGATCGCGATGCCCTCCAGCTGGTGGAAGACAGGCGTGTGAGTCGCATCGAGCTCGTCGGTGCGGAACACGCGCCCGGGAGCCACCACGTAGACCGGCAGCGGGCGCTCGAGCAACGAACGGATCTGAACCGGGCTCGTGTGCGTGCGCAGGAGCAAGTGCGAGTCGACAGGGTCAATGAAGAACGTGTCCTGCATCGCGCGTGCGGGGTGATCTTCATCGAAGTTGAGCGCGTCGAAGTTGAACCACTCGTTTTCGAGCTCGGGACCTTCTGCGACCTCCCACCCCATGCCGACGAAGATGTCACTCATGTGCTCCATCAGCAGGCTCAGCGGATGCCGGGCTCCCTTCACATAACGAGTGGCAACGGCCGTAACGTCCACAGCTTCTGCCGCAAGCTTGGCTTGTTCCTCAGCGACGGCCAGTTCGGCCTCCCGTGCACCAAAAGCACCGTTGACACGGCCGCGAGCACCTCCGATGAGCTTGCCACTGGCGGCTCGGTCCGCAGGCGCTACGTGCTTCATCTGGGCGTTGAGCACCGCTAGCGGCGAGCCCTCACCAAGATGGGCGCCACGCACCGTTTTGAGGTCGGCCATTGTCGCAGCGGATTCGATGGCAGCGAGAGCTGCTTCGACCGCTGCGGTTACCGCTGGTTCTGTGATTGGGGAAGGTTCAGACACAGGAACCGAGTTTAGCGGAGCCGGTCGCTTTCGTTGCGCTCGCGATCCTTGTTTCGCCCACGCGGAATGGTTATGGCACGCGTACCGTCGGCTCCGGGAACCTTTGGAGTGTCTGGCGTGATCTTGCCGAGCTTCGGCCCGCTGCGCTTTGCCACGTAGCGAGCGATGAACGACAGAGTGAGGTTCATGACGAGGTAGATCACAAAGCCCACCGCGAACAACGTAAAGAGGTAGCGGCTGCCATAGAAGTTCTGAAGGTTCTTGATGGTTCGAGCAAGCTCGGGGTAGGCCACGATGTAGGCGAGTGATGTGTCTTTAAGGAGCACCACGAGCTGCGCGAGAATAATCGGAAGCATCTGACGGAATGCCTGTGGAAACTCGATAATAAAGCGGGTCTGAAGCGACGTGAGACCGACAGAGAGCCCACCTTCGCGCTGCCCCTTAGGCAAGGAATTGATGCCTGCGCGCAATGCCTCTCCGATAATCGCACCGTTGTAGATCGCGAGCCCGAGCACGCCGGCCCAGTAGCTTCCGGTCGAGAACAGCAGCGAGACAAAAAGGATGAGCAGTAGCAGCGGCATACCGCGGAAGAACTCGAGGAGCACTGAGGTGGGGATCCGAATCCACTTCGACGCTGAAGTACGACCGAAGGAGAACAGAATTCCCACGATGATCGCCAGCACCGCTGCGGCACCAGCCATTTGCAGCGTCGCCAACGCACCACGCCCGAATGCGCCCCACAGTTCAGGGTCGCTAAGAATGTCGAGGCGAGATGGATCGAACATACCGGGCTGCTCGGCGCCGTTAGCGTTGGCGCGGGGTGCCGCGAGCACCAATACGACCCACGTCAGGCCAGCGAGGATGGCGACCGCTCCAATTACCGAGGCGATCGTCGAGTTGCGCTTGGTCTTGGGACCAGGGGCGTCATAAAGAACGCTCATGCTCATCGCAGCACCATGACCTTCTTCTCAATCGCTCCGGCTATGAGGCCGAGCGGAACGGTGATGACCAAGTAGAGAGCTGCCGCATAAACCAACGTGATCACGACCGCATTTCCATAGTCGCGTGCAGCCTCATACGTGCCCTTGAATAGCTCGTTGACGAAGAAAATTCCGGCGACAGAGGTGTTCTTGGTGAGAGCGATGAAAACATTGATGAGCGGAGGAACAACCATCCGACTCGCTTGGGGTAAGACAACGAGCCCGACTGTTTGGGTAAAGCCCATACCGATGCTCCTGGCGGCTTCAGCTTGGCCAACGGGAACGCCGTTGAATCCAGAACGGACCGCTTCAGCAACGAATGGAGAGGTGTAGAGCGTCAGCCCCAGAGCAGCTAAGAGGAAGAAGTCAAGGTCAACGCCGAGGATGGGAAGAACCGTGGAGCAAAAGAACAGCACGAGCAGGAGTGGAATATTGCGCAGCAGCTCGGTGTAGATCGTGGCGAACAATCGAAGAGAAGGCACCGGCGAGATGCGCATGGCAGCAACCAATATGCCGAGGAAAAACGCGCCTACTCCGGCGATTGCCAATAAGAGGAGCGTCCGAAGAAAGCCCTGAAAGTAAATCGGCGTTACGCCGATGATTGCGTCGATCGCGTTAGAGATGACGTCCATCCAGAGCCTCCTGAAGAATAATGGGTAGTGGCGTGAGTGGTGCCCGCCCGCGGCCTAGCCGCGAGCGGGCACCGGAAACACTAGTTGGTGTAGCGGTCTACGGCCGGAGGGGTCGGGAGCTTCAGGACCTTGCCTGCAGTCTCTTCCCAAGCCGAGTTCCATGAACCGTCGTCGTACGAAGTCTCGAGAACATCGTTGATGTAATCGCGGAATGCGTCATCATCGTGTCCAAGACCGATACCGTAAGGCTCTTCGGTGAACGGGTTGCTCAGAACCTCGAACTCGCCAGCGTTCTGGTCAGCCAGTCCAGCCAAGATCACGTTGTCGGTCGTAACCGCAATGACCTTGCCGTTACGAAGCGGCTCAAGGCAGTTGGAGTACGTGTCGGTCGTGATCAGGTTGACGCCGTAATCAGCGATGTTCTTCTCTGACGTCGAGCCGGCAACGCTGCAGACGTTCTTGCCTGCGAGGTCGTCTGGACCAGTGATGCCCTCGGGGTTGCCCTCAAGAACGAGAATGTCCTGGCCGGCGTTGTAGTACGGGCCCGCGAAGGAAATAACTTCCTTGCGCTTGTCGTTGATCGTGTAGGTCGCAATAACGATGTCGACCGTACCGTTCTCAATGAACGTCTCGCGGTTAGCGGAAACTGTCTCTACCCACTCGATGTTGTCTTCGCTAATGCCGAGCGATCCCGCAATGATCTTGCCGATTTCAACGTCGAAACCGACTGGCTCGCCGGATGGGCCCTTGAGGCCGAACAGCGGCTGGTCGAACTTGGTGCCGATAGTGATCTTGCCAGCATCGGCAAGGTCAGCCATGGTGGTTCCTGCTTCGAACTCAGGAACAACAACCTCGGGGTCAGTGGTACCGGTGTCTGCTGCACAAGCGCTCAAGCCAAGGAGGCCAACAAGCGCAATAGCAGAGATCGATAGGCCTTTTTTGAGCCTCATTTTTTTCTCCTTATGCTGTGGTGAAATTACTCGCTGTTTTAGTGAGTAAGGATTTTCGAGAGGAAGTCTTGCGCCCTCGGAGATTGGGGGTTCGTGAAGAATTGCTCGGGCTCGGCCTCTTCAACAATTTCGCCATCCGCCATGAAAATGACGCGGTCGGCTGCCTTACGAGCGAAGCCCATTTCGTGAGTGACGACGAGCATGGTCATGCCGTCTTTCGCCAGCTGCACCATGACATCCAGAACCTCATTGATCATTTCTGGGTCGAGCGCCGACGTGGGCTCATCAAGAAGGATGATCTTCGGGTCCATCGCGAGGGAACGAGCAATAGCTACGCGCTGCTGCTGGCCGCCGGAAAGCTGGGCTGGCATCTTGGATGCCTGGTTGCCGATACCGACACGGTCGAGGAGTTCCATCGCGTGCTTATCGGCCTCGGCTTTGGACACTTTGCGAACACGGCGCGGGCCAAGCGTGACGTTTTCAAGAATCGTCTTGTGGGCGAAGAGGTTGAACGACTGGAAAACCATGCCAACGTCTGCACGAAGCTTCGCTAGCCCGGATCCCTCTTCGGGGAGCAACTTGCCATCGATAGTGATGGTGCCATCGTCAATAGTTTCGAGGCGGTTAATCGCACGACACAGCGTGGACTTTCCCGAACCACTCGGCCCAATAACGACAACTACCTCGCCACGTTTAATCGTGGTGGAAATGTCTTTGAGCACGTGCAGCTCACCGTAATGTTTGTTGACATGGTCGATTACGACCAGAGGTTCACCGCTCTGTGCTGCCATACGGCAAGACAACCACACGGGCGCAAGTACGGTCAAACGGCGCGCCTAGATGTAACACGCTCGTGACACAGTTCAGTTGCTGCGTTGTGCGAATGCGCTTTCATAGAGGCACACTGACGCCGCAGTAGCCAAGTTCATCGATTCCGCATGCCCGTAGATGGGCACCGAGATGACCCAGTCCGCAAGGGCGTAGTGCTCGTCAGTGAGACCGCGTGCCTCGTTGCCGAACAGCCAAGCGGTTGGATGATCGAGCACTCCATCGTTGCGGGCAGCCAAAAGATCGCCACCCTTGATGTCTGCGGCGATCACTCTCAGGTCGGCGCCTTTAACTCGCTCAAGCACCGCGTCAAGTTCGGCTCCTACTGCGACGGGCACGTGAAACAAGGAACCTGTTGTGGCTCGCACAACCTTGGGGTTATACAAATCGACGCTTCGGCCGGTGAAGATCACACCATCAGCGCCAGCGGCATCCGCGGCTCGAATAATCGTTCCGGCGTTGCCGGGATCGCGAACCTCTTCGAGGATCGCAATAAGCTTCGGGCCGCCGGCCAACAGGTCCTTGACCGAGGTCGGGAACTGGCGGCACACGGCGATAACGCCCTGTGGGGTTACGGTGTCAGCCATTGTCTCGAGCACTTGCTCCGAGACGAACTCGACCTCGATGCCGGCTTCTTCGGCCGCACGCGCAAGGTCTGTGTGGCGTTCAAGCGCCGTTGGCGTTGCGTAGAGCTCAACTATCAACTCTGGCCGAAAATTTAGGGCTTCAGAGACTGACTGTGGGCCCTCCAAGAGAAAAAGCCCGGTCTCGGACCGGGCGCTCTTCTTTTCAAGTTTGGCCACTGCTCGTACGCGTGGTGAACGCGGGTTATCAATCACGCGGCTAAGCCTAGACTCCCCACGCAGATATAAGAGAAACGGCACGCTGTGCTGACCAAATTGGCCAGTACAGCGTGCCGTTGCACGATGTGTGGTGCGAGTGCTTACGCAGCCGAACGCGGTGCTGACGTGTCAGCAGGAAGTGCAGCCTTAGCCGTTGCAACCAACGAGGCGAACGTAGCGGGCTCGGTGACGGCGAGGTCAGCGAGGATACGACGGTCGACCTGCACACCAGCCAGGTTCAAGCCCTGGATAAGACGGTTGTACGTCAGGCCGTTTGCCCGCGATGCAGCGTTAATACGCTGGATCCAGAGACGACGGAACTCACCCTTGCGGGCGCGACGGTCGCGGTATGCGTAGAGGAGCGAGTGAGTAACCTGCTCTTTGGCCTTGCGGTACAGACGCGAACGCTGTCCACGGTAACCCTTGGCGCGTTCGAGAATAACCCGACGCTTCTTGTGAGCGTTTACCGCCCTTTTAACTCTTGCCATGATGTATTTCCTAAACCCTTACTTACCGAGAAGCTTCTTGATTGTCTTGGCGTCCTGCGGTGCAATGACCTGATCCTGGTTGAGCGCGCGCTTACGCTTGCTGCTCTTAACCTCGAGGTTGTGTCGCATACCCGCCTGCTGCTTCATGACCTTGCCGCTACCGGTGACCTTGAAACGCTTCTTGGTGCCTGAGTGCGTCTTCTGCTTAGGCATCTTTCTCCTCTTTCTCTGGAACTTCTGCCTCACGAGGCTTCTTGTTAGCTGCCTTGCGGGCCTCGGCTTCAGCCTTAGCTGTTGCCTTGGTCTTGTGTGGGCCAATAATCATGACCATGTTGCGGCCGTCGATAGTCGGGGTTGATTCGATCGAACCGAACTCGGACACATCTTCAGCAAACTTCTGAAGCAAGCGCACGCCCTGGTCGGGACGCGACTGCTCACGACCACGGAACAAAATCATTGCCTTGACCTTGTCGCCGCCAGCGAGGAAGCCCTCGGCACGCTTGCGCTTGGTTTCGTAGTCGTGCTTATCGATCTTCAGACGGAAACGAACCTCTTTGAGAATCGTGTTCGTCTGGTTGCGACGAGCTTCTTTCGCCTTCTGCGCCTCTTCGTACTTGAACTTGCCGTAATCCATGATCTTGGCAACGGGAGGCTTGGAGCTGGGAGCAACCTCGACCAAATCAAGATCTGCCTCTTGGGCGAGCTTGAGGGCGACGTCAATGGAGACGACACCGACTTGTTCACCGGCGGGTCCGACAAGACGGACCTCGGGGACTCGGATTCGGTCGTTGGTACGGGGATCGCTGATGCGTGTTCTCCTTACAGTTCGTGATGCATTCCGTGAACGCAGAGCGTTACACACAACACAGTTCGGCGGATGCCGTGGCACGAAAGAGGATCGTCTCGCAGCTAAAGCTGCATCACCCTTTAAAGCTGCGCAGCCGACATCCGGAACAAATCAAGCGACCAGAAGACTGATCACAAGCATTGCACCGCAAGCGAACTGTGCGGGGTGTAACTACCCGGTAACCTTGTATGCGGTTGACAGGTGGGAGAATCTCCACTTTCGTATCCGGGGCGAGCCCCGGGCCTGCATAAGGATAGCAGAGCGAACCCCAATTAGCGAAGGACATCATGAGCGAGCCCACCAACGACGACGTCAACGAAGTTCGAGACATTTCTGAAGTGCCCGCAGTGGAGGTAATTAACACCGTTGCCGTACACATGCTGAGCGCCGCAGCGGTCAAACTCGGACTCTCCGACGGTCCAGACGCCGAGTCAGAAAAAGACCTCGATGAGGCACGCAAACTCATCACCGCCCTCGCCGGCTTAGTTACCGCAGCAGCCCCCGAGATCGGCAACCACCACGCACGCCCCCTGCGCGACGGTCTCCGTTCGGTGCAATTAGCGTTCCGCGAAGCATCGACATTCCCCGACGCACCCGGAAAGGGCCCCGGCGAGAAGTACACCGGCGCCGTCAACTAGCGGCACGAAAATTAGAGGGGCGGCAACTAGAGGGATGGCCAGCTGATGCCTCTGGCGCTACTTTTCGCCAGCGCCGCTACTGATCGGCGTCGGGAGCGGGAGCGCGAACTACCTGCATTGCCAAAGAATCGACCGATTGCGCAATGAGTTCCGATGCTGCCCAGTGCTCGCGCAGTCGATCCATGGTTGCGTCGAGCGCTTCTTTATCAAGCCCAGGCCGCATGGCGATCTGAACGATGAGCTCAGGCCCTTGCAGCCGGGCGCCGGGATCTCCGGGAAGGAGCTGTACATCAGCAACGTTCTCTTCGTTCGCGGCCGATGCGGCGAACTCGTCACGCACATCCGTGCGCAAGAAACTCGGGATCCACGGCGTCGACTGGGCAATTGACCACAGCGCAGGCCGACGGATGACAAATTCAGTGTCGCTGAGAGGGTCAATAACAACGAGGTCAGTGTTTTCGCTCGCGGCGGCAAGAGCCACACGGGTTCCTGCTGCCGGCACTGGCCTTGCTACAGGGTTCCACTTGCTCATTGCCTCAACCGAAGTAAATACGGGCAGAACAGCGCGACCATCTGGCCCGGTGACGGTCACAATCGACAGCTCTTGAGTCTTATCGATAGTGAGTCCAGCATCTGAGGTGGTCGTCTCCCCCGCTTTAGCGAGCAGGGGGATCAGAAACCGAGATTCCCGGATGACATCGACAACGTCAGCCTCACCCGAATCGCCTTGATGAAAGCGAGTGATCGCGGCAAGAAGAGTGGCTGGGGCTGTGCCGTCGTCGTCGGGCGCCGGATTAGGCTCGAACGATCGTCCCGCCCAAGGAACACCTGCAGAATCTGTGGAGTTCATGTCAGCGAGCCATTCGATCAGGTTGCTACTGCGACGAAACGTCGAGCGCTTCGGCGAGAGTGAATTCTTTGGCGTACAATGCCTTGCCAATAATCGCGCCCTCAAGGCCCTGCGGCACGAGTTCGCGCAACTCGATGAGATCATCGAGACTCGACACCCCACCGGAAGCAATCACGGGGCGGTGAGTGCGATCCATGATCTGGCGAAGCAGCTCGATATTCGGCCCCTGAAGCGTGCCGTCCTTAGTGACATCCGTCACGACGTAGCGGCAGCATCCGGCAGCCTCGAGTCGTTCGAGAACCGTCCACAGGTCGCCGCCCTCTTGAGTCCAGCCGCGTGCCGCTAGCGTCGTGCCTCGCACGTCGAGGCCAACAGCGATTGCCTCGCCGTATTCGGCGATGACGTGTGCAGCCCACTCGGGATTTTCCAGAGCGGCCGTGCCGAGATTGATGCGCTTTGCACCGGTCGCCAGTGCAGCTTCTAGCGACTTGTCGTCGCGGATGCCGCCAGAAAGTTCAATGTTGACGCGCTTCGGCGTCGACTTGATGACCTTCTTGATCATCGCTTGGTTATTGCCTCGACCGAATGCAGCGTCGAGATCAACCAAGTGGATCCACTCGGCTCCCTGGTCGACCCAGTCGTGCGCAGCCGCGCAAGGATCGCCGTAGCTCTTCTCAGTTCCTGCCTCGCCCTGAGTAAGGCGCACTGCCTTGCCGTCAGCGACGTCGACAGCTGGTAACAGCGTGAGGCTGGGGGTTTTATTGAACTCGCTCATAGATTTACTCTCTGAAGACCTGATCGCGGAACGCCGCGCACAAGCATCCGATACTAGTCCAACTCGAAGTGTCGCAAAATCACAGCGACGTCAACCAGTTGCGCAGTAATTGGATTCCGGCTTGCCCAGACTTCTCTGGATGAAACTGTGTCGCCGTGAGCGGCCCGTTTTCTACGGCGGCGAGAAACCGCCCGCCGTGATCGGACCACGTGAGCTTCGGTTGCGGAAATGGGGGCTGCACATCAAGGCTCCACTGTTGTGCAGCGTAGGAGTGAACGAAGTAGAAACGTTCATCGCGGATCGAGTCGAACAGAGTCGTGTCATCCGGCGTCTCGACAGTATTCCATCCCATGTGGGGCAAAACTGGCGCGGGTAACTTTTCTACAACACCCGGCCACTCGTCGAGCCCGCTGGTCTGCACACCGTGCTCATCGCCAGACGAAAACAACACCTGCATGCCGACACAGATGCCAAGCACCGGCCGGCTACCCGTGAGGCGCTTCTCGATAATCGCTCCTCCGCGCACCGTCTCGAGCGCAGACATCACAGCCGCAAAAGCGCCAACTCCGGGAACAAGGAGACCATCGGCCGATTCGGCAACAGAACGGTCAGCACTGAGGCGGACGTTCGCACCGGCAGCCTCAAGCGCCTTTGCCGCCGAGTGAATGTTTCCGGAACCGTAATCCAGAATGACAACCGAGGGAGCAGCCACTAGAGCGCACCCTTTGTCGACGGAATCCCTGTGACACGAGTATCTGGCTCTACTGCGGCACGCATTGCCCGAGCGAAAGCCTTAAATTCAGCTTCCGCGATGTGGTGCGGGTCGCGGCCACCCAGGACTGTGACGTGAACGGTGATTCCGGCGTTGAAGCTAATCGCCTCGAAAACGTGGCGAACCATCGATCCAGTGAAGTGGCCACCAATGAGGTGCATCTCAAAGCCAACAGGCTCTCCGCTGTGGACGAGGTACGGACGACCAGACACATCGACAACCGCGCGCACTAGAGCCTCGTCGAGCGGTACGAGAGCGTCGCCATAGCGCGAGATGCCGGCTTTGTCTCCGAGAGCCTCCTTGATCGCGAGCCCCAAGGCAATGCCGATGTCCTCCACTGTGTGGTGCACATCGATGTGGGTATCTCCCGTTGCCTTCACCGTGAGGTCGATGAGCGAGTGCTTCGAGAATGCCGTCAGCATGTGGTCATAGAAAGGGACGCTGGTCTCGATGGACGAAGTGCCGGTGCCATCGAGATTGATCGAAAGCTCGATGCTCGATTCGCTAGTCTCTCGCGTGATCGTCGCGGTGCGCTGTGAAGTCATTACTCAACTCTACCGAGCGCTTGAAGGTCAGTCATCGCATCTAAGAACGCCGTGGTTTCTGCTTGTGTTCCCGCCGTAACCCGCAAATGGTTGGGGATACCGACATCGCGGATCAGGATGTCCTGGATTAGGAGCTTCTTGAAGAGTTCCTGAGGATCAGCAACATTGCCAAAGAGAACGAAGTTTGCCTCGCTCAACACCGGGGTGAAGCCCAGCGCGGCGAGCCCAGCGCTCATCCGGTCTCGCTGTGCTTTGATCTCGTCAACCATCGCGAGCATTTCGGGTGCGTGAGCAAGAGCAGCAACCGCGGCAGCTTGAGTGAGCGCCGAGAGGTGGTAAGGCAGACGCACAAGACGAAGGGCATCGGCGATCGCCGGGTCTGCCGCTAAGTATCCGACCCGCGCTCCGGCGAAGGCGAAAGCCTTGCTCATTGTTCGAGAGACGATCAGACGTGGGCGACCCTCGAGAAGCGAGAGCGCTGACTCACGATCAGAGAACTCGGCATACGCCTCGTCGACCAACACAATGCCGGCGGTGGCGTCATAGGCCGCGGCGATCGTTTCGTTGCTGACAGGAGTACCGGTGGGGTTATTAGGAGAGCACAGGAACACTATGTCAGGGTTGTGCTCCGCAATCGCCGCAGTGACAGTTTCTGGAGTTATGGCATAGAGCGGGTCCCGCGGCGAAGTTACCCACTCGGTGCCGGTGCCCGACGCGATGATGGGATGCATCGAATAGGTCGGGGGAAAACCCAACACCCGACGGCCCGGCCCGCCAAAAGCTTGGAGCGTCTGCTGGAGCACTTCGTTCGAGCCATTGGCAGCCCAAATGTTGTCTGCGGTGAGACCGTGACCGAGGTAACCGGCAAGGGCAACTCGAAGTTCGGTGAATTCCCGATCAGGGTAGCGGTTCGCTGTCATCACCGCCTTGGCCAAAGCCATCACGATGTCGGTTGCTACCGCTTCAGGAATGGGATGCGTATTTTCATTAACGTTGAGTTGGATGCTCACGGGATCGGTGGGCGCACCATACGGCTTAAGCCCTCGAAGGTCGTCACGGATAGGAAGGTCTGAAAGCGAAGTCACACCACAATGCTAGATGCAGCCCTGCCAACCGAATTTCGCACGCCGACACTAAATGCGAAGCTCACCGCGCGGTTGGCGATTAGCTGGTACGAACAGCTAGTGCGAGAAGCTGGCCGGGATAGCGAGTTCTTGACCCGCAAAGACATCGGCGGACGGCAGTTGGTTGAGGTCGATCAACTGAGCGACTACTTCACGAGGATCGTGCCCCGGAGCGTGTGTCTCAGCGATGTTCCACAGCGACTGCCCTGCACTGACGTCTACGTACACGAAGGCGTTGTCGTTCGACTCGATCGTCGCTGCAGCGCCACCGCTGTTCAGCGAAAACAACAGAGCGGCAATAACCAACGGGGTGGCCGCAAGCGCCATCAGGACCACACGACCACGCGTAGTGAGGCGAAGACGTGGCGAGGACTGCCGAGCACGGAATGCCGCGTTAGGTGCAATCACTGCTGTTGTCATCATTCTCTCCTCCAAAGGTTCTCGCACCCGACTCTCGGCCGGGAGAGCCGGGTGCGAAGCTATGTTCCGAACATACATTCGAATTGTTCGAATTTCAAGTACATCTTCGAACAGGCCACCGACATTGCTCTACGACACTCGAACAAATGTTTGTTTTTGGCTTCTTCTGCGGATACAGTTTCGAATGAGCCACCGACATTGGAATCGTTCGTGGCAGAAATCGAGGGATCGTGACCAACCCAACAGCCCCTGACGGTGAACCCACAGAACGTGGAACCCGGCGGCGCACCAGCCTGAGTGCTAAACAGCTCGCGATTCTTGAAATGATCCAACGTGCGGTCGCTACACAGGGGTATCCCCCAAGCATGCGAGAAATTGGCGATGCTGTCGGCCTCTCATCGCTGTCGAGCGTGACGCACCAACTCAACCAACTTGAGCTCAGTGGCTACGTTCGTCGCGACCCCAACCGCCCGCGAGCCATCGAAGTTCTTATCGATGTTCCCAGCGCCGTCGATGAATCGAGCACCATTAGCCCGTCAATGGGCGATGCCGCGATGGTGCCGCTCGTCGGTCGCATCGCTGCCGGTATCCCGATTACTGCTGAACAGCACGTTGAAGAAGTCTTTCCCCTCCCCCGGCAGCTTGTCGGCAAAGGCGAACTTTTCATGCTGAAGGTCGTCGGGGATTCCATGATTGACGCGGCCATTTGCGACGGTGACTGGGTCGTTGTGCGTCAACAACAAACCGCCGAGAATGGCGACATCGTTGCCGCGATGCTTGATGAGGAAGCAACGGTCAAGGTGTTTCGTCAGCGCGACGGTCACACCTGGTTACTCCCCCGCAACTCGAACTTCGAGCCCATCCTTGGCGACTACGCCACAGTGCTCGGTAAGGTCGTCACCGTGCTGCGCGCTCTCTAAAGCGCTCTCCCCGCGGCGGCTCACGACTCGCGATTCCCACGACTCGCAAGACCGCAGCGTCACGAGAGGGCTTTCTCATCCCCGTTCACCGCGGACCTGAGAGCTCTCTCGTCAGCGCCTATGGCTTCGTCACGAACTCTTCGATTTCAGGTATGCGCGCTGGATGCACCAGCGCAGTGACGAAGGTGCCTTCCTCGCGATAGTCGGTCGACAGCACTCGGCCCTGCACATGCAGCCGAGAGATAACTTCGCCGCGGTCGTACGGTACGAGCAGACTCACCTCGATCTCCGGGGCAGGAAGGAGCTCCGAGATGCGTGCGTTGAGTTCCTCGATGCCCTCTCCCGATCGCGCCGAAACGAAGATGCCCGTTGGCTCAAGCCCACGGATCAGCAGACGCTGGTCATCATCCGCAAGATCACTCTTGTTGAAGACCACGATCTCCGGAATGTCACGGGCTCCCAATTCACCAATGACGTCGCGCACCGTCGCAAGCTGAGCGCCAGGATCAGGGTGTGAGGCGTCAACGACGTGCACGATGACATCGGATTGGCCGATCTCCTCGAGAGTCGAACGAAAAGCTTCCACCAGTTGATGCGGCAGATTGCGAACGAAGCCCACAGTGTCACTGAGCGTAAAGAGTCGACCATCTGACGTAGCTGAACGCCGCACGGTGGCGTCTAGCGTCGCAAACAAGGCGTTCTCAACGAGCACACCGGCACGCGTCAAACGGTTAAGCAAACTCGATTTGCCGGCGTTCGTGTAGCCAGCAATAGCGACACTGGGTACCTCGAAACGATCTCGGTTTGCACGCTTGGCCTCGCGTGCCGGAGCAAAGCCCTTGATCTGCTTGCGCAAGCGCGCCATACGAGTGTGAATTCGACGACGATCAAGTTCAATCTTGGTCTCACCGGGGCCACGGCTACCCATCCCGGCTCCGGCGCCACCGACCTGACCACCCGCCTGACGCGACATCGACTCACCCCAACCACGAAGTCTCGGAAGGAGGTATTCCATTTGGGCCAGCTCGACTTGAGCTTTGCCCTCACGGCTCGTAGCGTGCTGGCTGAAAATATCGAGGATGACTGCGGTGCGGTCAATGACCTTCACCCCGACCACGTCTTCCAGTGCGCGTCGCTGGCTGGGGGCTAGCTCCGTATCAGCGATTACCGTGTCAGCGCCCGTAGCGGCGACGACATCGCGCAGCTCGACGGCCTTGCCCTTACCGAAGTACGTGCTCGGGTCGGGGTGGGAACGGCTCTGCAAGAGGCCGTCAAGCACCACAGCGCCAGCAGTCTCCGCCAGCGCGGACAACTCACGCAGCGAATTCTCCGCATCCCGAAGAGAACCTTGACCGTAGATCCCGATGAGAACGACGTTCTCGATTCGTAGTTGGCGGTACTCAACCTCGGTGACGTCATCCAACTCTGTCGAAAGACCCCGAACACGCTTGAGGGCATGTCGATCGTCTCGATCAAACTGGTCGCCGTCTCGATCAGACTCATAGTGAGCATCCGATTGAAGCGCTTGTGCGCCTGATGCGCCGGGTCCGAACCGCGTCACTGCCGCGTGGTCGGAGTTTTCGTTGGCAAGAACACGGTCGACTGAACGCTCGGCGTCGTCGCCGTTCTCGGCCTCGATACTGGTTTCTGTCGTATTTCGCGTCATTGGGTTAACCCTACTTCTCTAGTTTTCGGTAAGTTCTGTTCATGACTAACGAGCATTACTTCTCGTCAACACCCGAGAGTGATCTCAAGTTGCGGACGATTCACGCGACCATTGCTGGTGTCGAGCGCGAACTTTTCACATCAAATGGGATCTTCAGCCCCGCACACATCGACACAGGAACCCAAGTTCTCTTGTCGAACGTGCCAGCGCCTCCTCCGGGAGGAAACTTGCTTGATCTCGGCTGCGGTTGGGGTCCGATGGCGCTCACCCTTGCCCTCGAGTCACCTCACGCAACGGTGTGGGCGGTGGACGTGAACGAGCGCGCACTGGATCTGGTACGCGCAAACGCCAAGAAATTGTCCATACCCAACATTAACGCGGTTCTGCCTCAGGATGTTCCCGAAGACATAACGTTTATGTCTATTTGGTCTAATCCGCCGATTCGAGTCGGCAAGGCCGAATTGCACAACATTATGAAGACGTGGCTCCCTCGACTCGAAAACGATGCCGACGCGTGGTTGGTCGTGCAGAAGAATCTGGGCTCCGATTCCCTCCACAGTTGGATGCAGTCAGAGTTCCCCGACAACTTCGTATTCACTCGCGCCTCGACCAACAAAGGCTACCGATTGCTCCGCGCCCACAAACGAGCGCAAGAAGCCCGTTAAGCGAGCTCGAGGCTCCCGGTGTAGACGAGCTCAGCCGGCCCACTGAGCGAGACATGCTCGCCGTCTTCGGTGGGGAACATTCGCACGACGACCGTTCCGCCAGGAACGGTGACGCGCCACTGGTGAGGGGCGTTCGGCCCCGCATAGTGGCGAATCGCCAAGGCAGCCGCCACAGCACCTGTGCCGCACGACAGAGTTTCTCCGCTTCCTCGCTCATGCACGCGCATGCGAATGGAGCCGACTCCATCTTTAACGAGCGGCTCGGCCAGAACCACAAATTCTACGTTCGCGCCATTTTCCGGCAGCGGATCAATTATGGGAATGAAGTTGAGGTCAACTCCGTCAAGTTCTGCATCTTCGGCCAAGGCAACAACCACGTGCGGGTTTCCCACGTTGATGCCGAGACCGGGGCGAGCCACATCTAGCTCCTTAGCGCGCACAAGCGGCTCTCCGCCATCCAGCGACCATCGCCCCATGTCTGACTGGTAGCCCGCCATATTGCGCTGCACATCGCGAACGCCACTCCGGGTACCGATGGCCAAAGTATCGCCCGGTTCGAAATCGACAAGCCCGTTCTCGGCAAGATAGTGCGCGAACACTCGGATGCCGTTGCCACACATCTCGGCAATACTTCCGTCAGCGTTGCGGTAGTCCATAAACCATTCGGCGTCGGCATCTTCGGCTAGCGCTGCCGCTCCGGCGTCGAGGTTACGCGAGCGAACTGCACGGATTATGCCGTCTGCTCCGACCCCAAAATGGCGGTCGCAGATAGCTGCCACCTGTTGCGGGGTGAGATCGAGCTCGCCGTCGGGGTCTGAGAACAAAACGAAATCGTTGCCAGTTCCCTGACCTTTAGTGAAGTTAAGCGTTGCCATGCGTTCCATTCTCCCCCATCACAATCGACAGGGCTCGCGTTGCACGCTCTGGGTCGTCGTACTGCAACCAATGACACTGGTCATAACGCTTGAACCAGCCGACTTGTCTGCGCGCATAACGGCGAGTGAGTGCGGCAGTGTTTTCGATTGCCTCAGCCTCAGTGAGCGCGCCATCCAGCTGTTCGATTGCTTGCGCGTACCCGATCGCTCGCGCAGCCGTGACACCGAGTCCCCGGGGGCGAAGCGCGCGAACCTCATCGAGTAGACCCACGTTCCACATGTGTTGCACTCGAGCGTTGAGCCTCGGCACCAATTCGTCGCGCGGTGCTGCAACGCCAAAAATACGGGCAGGGGTCCACAGCTTTTTCTCCTCTGGCAGCCCCGCTCCGAATGGTTCGCCCGTAATCTCGATAACTTCGAGAGCACGAACAATTCTTCGGCCATTGCTCGCACCAATCGACAGCGCCGCGTCGGCGTCAAGTGCCTGGAGTCGGCGAAAGAGAATTCCGATTCCCTGAGCGTCAAGCTCTGCTTCAAGCTTCGCTCTCACCGCTGGATCGCGTGCAGGGAACTGAAAATCGTGGATGACGCTGGAGACATAGAGGCCAGACCCGCCGACCAAAATGGGCACATGTCCCCTCGCCTGAACCTGCCTGATGACGCGGCGGGCATCTACTTGGTATTGGGCGACGCTCGCGTCGTCCAATGGATCAAGTACGTCAAGCAGGTGGTGCGGGATCTCCCGACGTTCATCGGGGGGAAGCTTCGCTGTGCCGATATCCATGCCGCGGTAGAGCTGCATCGCATCTGCATTAATAATCTCTGCCGGGGTGCCCTGCTGTGCGAGTGCCTCAGCAAGATTAAGAGAGAGTTCGGACTTTCCCGTACCGGTCGCTCCGACTACGACGACGAGCTCAGGGCTCGTTGCTAGTTTGGCGTCAGTCGCCGTGGGGTTCACGTCGCCATCCCTCGACCCCGTTCTACCCGTGGCCCACGGTTAGCGCAGGGAGTCGGTTGGATCATAGATTGGTGATGTCACAACACGGATGGTCGGTAGTCCCAGTGACACTCGTGGTCCAGCATCGTTTGTGGCTGCGCTAGTCGGAACACCACAAGATTCGGCCTCTGCGCGATCCCACGCGTCTCCGGCCCGAGTTCGGCGGATATCCAAGGTGTCACCGGCAGGAGTGTCGGCGACAAGGTGGAACGCGGCAGCTGCGCTGATCGTCAGCGTCACCACATCACCGGGACGCGGGATGGCGCTACCTTCCGGAACATTGAAGTGCACAAGTCGGGAGTCTTCAGCACGACCAGAGAGCCGGGCGGTCTCAGCCTGCTTGCGCCCTTCGGCGGCGGTAACCATCACCTGCACGGTACGCCCGATCTGTTTGTCGTTCTCTTCGCGCGAGATGCGGTCTTGAAGCGCAGCGAGACGTTCGTAGCGTTCCTGAACCACCTCTTTGGGAATCTGATCATCCATTGTGGCAGCGGGAGTGCCGGGCCGAATGGAGTACTGGAACGTGTAGGCGGAGGCAAAACGAGACTCTTCCACGACGCGCAGTGTCTCTTGGAAGTCTTCCTCGGTCTCACCGGGAAAGCCGACGATGATGTCGGTGGTGATTGCCGCGTCTGGCATTTGTGCGCGAACTCGCTCGAGAATGCCCAGGAACTTAGTAGAGCGGTAGCTGCGACGCATCGCTTTCAGGATGCGATCTGAGCCCGACTGAAGCGGCATGTGGAGCTGGGGCATCACATTGGGGGTTTCCGCCATGGCATCGATGACGTCGTCGGTGAAGGCGGCGGGATGCGGGCTGGTAAAACGAACACGTTCGAGGCCCTCGATCGTTCCGGTCGCGCGCAATAGCTTGCTGAAAGCTTGGCGGTCGCCGAACTCTACGCCGTAGGAGTTGACGTTCTGGCCAAGCAGCGTGACTTCAATCGCACCGTCATCGACGATGGCCTGGACTTCAGAAAGTACATCGCCAGGGCGGCGATCTTTCTCTTTACCTCGCAGCGCAGGAACGATGCAGAAAGTGCAGGTGTTGTTGCAGCCCACAGAGATAGAGACCCAAGCGCTGTGCGTAGATTCGCGACGCGTGGGAAGCGTTGACGGAAAGACATCGAGAGATTCGAGAATCTCAATTTGTGCTTCTTCGTTGTGGCGAGCGCGTTCGAGCAGCGCCGGCAGAGACCCCATGTTGTGGGTTCCGAACACCACGTCGACCCAGGGTGCTTTATCGAGGATGACGTTTTTGTCTTTTTGGGCGAGACAGCCTCCGACGGCGATTTGCATGCCCTCGTGCTCTTTTTTTACGCTGGCGAGCATTCCGAGGTTGCCATAGAGCTTGTTGTCAGCGTTCTCGCGCACCGCGCAGGTGTTTATTACCACCACGTCAGCTTGGCCATCGGTTGCGCGGATGTAACCAGCGGCTTCGAGGGAGCCGCTGAGCCGTTCGGAGTCGTGCACGTTCATCTGGCAGCCGTACGTGCGCACCTCGTAGCTGCGCGGGGATGCCAGTTTTTCGTCAATCATGTCTTCCACCTTAAGCCTCTGGGGCGACTCGATCTGACGGAGTTCTAGCGAAAGACGGGACCGCCGGACGAATTACTAGAACTTGGTGCCAGCGCGGCAGCTACTGCGGCTGAGACGACCGAGCCGGAGTACCCCTTTCGCATGAGGAACCCGGTAAGTCGACGCTTAGCGGTCACGCCGTCCAACGAGCGAAGTTGAGGCGCACGTTTGAGGGCAATTTCGGTCGCGCGCTCTTGTTCTTCGTCGCGATCATCATCAAGCACGGCAGCAATCTGGTCTTGGTCTATTTTGCGACGTCTCAACTCGGCCCGGATCGCCGATGCCCCGAGTTTCTTACGGTCGCGCAATGTTCGTGTCAGGGTTTCGGCAAGCGCGGCATCGTCGAGGAGACCACAGCCTTCGAGCCGGGCGATCTCGTTGTCGATGTCTTCTGATTCGAATTCGCGGGTTCCCAGAAATTGGGTCATTTCGTAGGAAGACATTCCACGGCGGGCCAGTGCGCGCATGCTGACGCGACTAACCTCAGAAAAGCCGTCGCGTGCTTGACGTCGTTGCGCCTTCGATTGCGTTCCCGCTGACCCTGCAGCCGACATTGATTCCGCACTATCGACGGTGTCACGAGCAGCCGGTTCTCGTGAATGCTCGTCGTTTTCGAGCGAACCGAGATCGGAGTGAGATGGGCTGAAGTCAGCCAGAGTCGGGAGCGCCCGAACTGGGGCGAGCGCGACCACTGGCATTCCTGCCTCGGTGTTGTCGTCTGCGGTGTTGTCGTCTGCTGTCGTGTTCGCGGCCACTCCAGTTTCGGCCGCCGCCGACTCCTCCAACGACGAGTCCATTGCTTCGGTGAGTTTGGCGCCCGAACGGTCGCCAAACAGGTTGATTACTGGTGCGAGGTATTCGTCGTCGGAGGATGTCATGGCAGAACCTACTGGCCTACAGCCTTCTTGAGGGGCGCAGCCGCTTTGTCAGCGACCGGAAGCACGGGCCCGTCGGCCTTAGCGCTGGCCTTCGCCGCTTTTTCTGCCTTCTCGGCCTTAACCGCAGCATCGGCCAAAGCTTTCGCCTCGCTAGCATTCGCTGCTTTCGCTTCAGCACCGACGCCGAGCTTGCGCATGATCTTCTGCTCGATCTCCAGCGCGATTGCGGGGTTCTGGAGCAGGAAGGCTCGTGACTTCTCTTTACCTTGACCCAGCTGGTCACCGTCGTAGGTGTACCAAGCGCCAGACTTGCGAACGATTTCGTGGTCGACACCGAAGTCGATAAGGCTACCTTCGCGCGAGATTCCGATTCCGTAAAGGATGTCGAACTCAGCCTGTTTGAACGGCGGGGCCATCTTGTTCTTGACGACCTTGACTCGCGTGCGGTTACCCACAGCGTCCGTGCCGTCCTTCAGCGTTTCGATACGACGAATGTCGAGTCGAACAGAAGCGTAGAACTTAAGCGCCTTGCCGCCGGCTGTGGTTTCGGGACTACCAAAGAAGACACCGATTTTTTCACGCAACTGGTTGATGAAAATCATGGTGGTGTTCGTCTGGCTGAGACCACCGGTGAGTTTACGCAGAGCTTGAGACATGAGTCGAGCTTGAAGACCGACGTGCGTGTCGCCCATCTCACCTTCGATTTCAGCGCGAGGGACAAGAGCTGCAACCGAGTCAATAACGATGAGGTCGATTGACCCACTTCGCACCAGCATGTCGGCGATTTCCAGTGCCTGCTCACCGGTATCGGGCTGAGAAACGAGCAGAGCGTCGATGTCGACACCGAGCTTCGCCGCGTATTCAGGGTCGAGGGCGTGCTCTGCATCGATGAAGGCCGCAATGCCGCCGTTGCGCTGAGCATTTGCGATCGCATGCAAGGTGAGTGTGGTCTTACCGGAGGACTCCGGTCCATAGATCTCAACGATGCGGCCACGGGGAAGCCCGCCTATGCCGAGCGCGACATCCAAGGCAATAGAGCCGGTGGGGATAACCTCGACCGGAGCACGCTCATCGCTGCCCAGACGCATAACTGAGCCCTTGCCGAACTGACGGTCGATCTGTGCGAGAGCGGTCTCGAGGGACTTCTCGCGGTCTGCTGCTGATGGCATTAATTCTTCTCCATTGGTCGTAGGTTGCTGCCCATAGGCTGTCGCGATTCGCACGGACCGATACTGCAAGGTCCGCAACCTCCCGACAAAGGCTGTGTTGCTGAATGCCACGTTACGGCCCTGCTCTGACATTGCAGAGAAGCGACGTTCCGTGTGCGCTCGAAAGCTATATTCGATTGGGTGTTAGGGAGAAGACTAACAATATAGAACAAACGTTCGAACACGCCACGCGGGGAGAAAACTATTGCTTCTTGGGTTCTCGTTGCCCTACGCCGTAACGGCGATCTGCGGGAACGTCCATCGCGTCGCAAAGCGCGCTCCACACCTGACGGGCAGGAACGCCTCGAGAAAGGGCCTGCGCCGCCGTAACGCTTCCTATGGCGCCCAATACTTGGTCGTTGACGAGCACGCGACCATAGGGTTCGCCAAACTCATCGGCAACCGCTGTCCAAAACTCACTCAATCGCATCCAACTACCCTACGTTCGCTTTTCGAAACCCTCGCGTTAACCCACGAATGCCCCGCCCTGAGAAGAGCGAGGCATTCCGTGAAGAATATTTAGCGCGAAACCAAAGTTGAATCAAATTCGGCGACGAGCTCATCGGGCAAGGTATCGGGGATCGTCGTTGCGCCTTCGATGACGGCGAGACGATCGCCAACCTCACGCATGATTACGGAGATTGGTGTATCGAGGGCTTCGGCTACCGAAGCGAGAATTTCTGAGCTGGCCTCTTTTTGGCCTCGCTCAACCTCACTGAGGTATCCGAGGGCGACACTCGCTTTGCTGGCGACCTGACGAAGGGTACGGCCCTTTTGCAGGCGCACGTCGCGGAGAACGTCACCGATTTCCTGACGGACTAGAACCATTGGACACTCCCTCTCTGACTGTGTAGCGCGACCAGATCATTCTGGATAGTCAAGACTACAGTCACTATCTGTTCAGAACTCTAGCCTTTCCAAACTGGAGAGGCCTTGTGAGTTCGCTAACTGTAACCCAGCCGAAACGTGCATTATTCCCGCCACACGCGGAACTTTGTCACCAGTTCTGGGTGCAGAACACGCTGACGGCAACTGTCGTCAGTTGTCATCGATGAGATGTTCGTGCAGGCACTCCAAGGCAGCATGAACTGCTTGGCGCCTCACCGCAGCGCGATCACCGTCGAAAGCGAAAGCACGAGCGACGACAAAATTGGTCGCCGCAAATCCGACATATACAGTGCCCGGGTCCTTGCCCTCGTGAGCCTCCGGGCCCGCGACGCCGGTTGTCGCCAAACCATAGGTGGCTTGCTGCTCGCCAACCCCGAGCACGTCACGCGCACCAGTGGCCATGTGGGCTGCGACATCCGGATGCACGGTGCCGTGAATTGCGAGCAAGCTTGCATCGACGCCTAAGACTTGGTGCTTGATCGCTGTGTTGTACGCGACTACTGCGCCATTGAGCACGACCGATGCACCAGGGACCGCGACCAGAGACGCGCAGAGCAATCCGCCGGTCAAAGATTCCGCAAGCGCGAGAGAGTGTCGTTGTTCGGTGAGAATCGCCACAATTTTTGTGGCGAGCTCTTCAGTATTCACTGGTGAAGGGTCACGCTCCTGAATCGGATTTGCGGGTGTGACGCCATGCTCGCCACAAGTAGTCGACTCCCGTGTACACGGTAAGCACCACTGCGATCGTCATGACTGAGTAGTTGATCCACAAGACCCAGTCACCGAGAACGGACGCCAACGGGACCAAGAACAGTGAGATCGCCACGGCTTGAAGAACTGTCTTCAACTTGCCGCCGCGAGAGGCCGGGATGACGACCTTGGAGAGGACAGCGAAACGGTAGATCGTAATACCGAACTCGCGCGCCAGAATGAGGATAGTGACCCACCACCACAGTTCGCCCAAGATCGAGAGCGCGACGAGAGCTCCGCCCGTGAGCACCTTGTCGGCGATCGGATCCAAAATGATTCCGACATTCGTGATGAGGTTTCGACCGCGGGCCAGATGACCGTCGACGGTATCTGTCACGATCGCGAAAATGAAGAGTGCAGCCGCGAGATAGCGAATCAGCCCCATCTCGCCGTCATCGAGCAACAACAGCCAGATAAAGACTGGTGCGAGGAGAATTCGCACCACGGTGATGATATTAGCGATATTCGCATTCGAGGCGGGGGTATCACCCTTGCTGATAATCCGACCGCTGAGAAAACCAGATCGTTCGGGCACAGAAGACGGTGAAACTGGTTGGTCGCTCACGCGATCACTCCCGATCGGTCAAATTCCAAGCGTCCTCATCTGAGCCGCCTTCTACTTCATCGTAACCGCTGAGAGATTCCTCAACTGCGTCCACTGGTCCTGGTTCGTCTTCGCCGCGCAAGCGAGCGAGCACTGCGGGAAGCTGTTCTGCCGAGACGAGAACGTCTCGCGCCTTGGATCCCTCGGAGGGACCGACGATATCGCGCGACTCCAACAGGTCCATGAGACGTCCGGCTTTGGCGAAGCCAACTCGAAGTTTTCGCTGCAACATCGACGTCGACCCGAATTGCGTGCTGACGATGAGTTCCGTTGCCGCGAGTAGCACGTCAAGGTCATCCCCGATGTCGGCGTCAATGTTTTTCTTCTCAGCGACCACAGCAACATCGTTGCGGTACTCCGGCTGCGCCTGAGCAATGACGTGTTGCACTATCTCGGCAATCTCACTCTCGGGCACCCAGGCACCCTGCACCCGGATCGCTTTTGACGCGCCCATTGGTAGGAACAGTGCGTCCCCCTGCCCAATGAGCTTGTCTGCGCCCGGCTGATCGAGGATCACGCGGGAGTCCGTCATGCTCGACACCGCAAAGGCAAGCCGAGAGGGCACGTTGGCCTTGATAAGACCGGTAACGACGTCGACGCTTGGTCGCTGCGTTGCAAGCACGAGATGAATTCCGGATGCCCGCGCCAATTGAGTGATGCGAACAATCGAGTCTTCGACGTCCCGAGGCGCAACCATCATGAGGTCTGCCAACTCGTCGACAACGATGAGCAAGTACGGGTATGGCTTGAGCTTGCGCTGACTGCCTTCAGGCAGCTTAATCTCTTCAGCGATCACGGCACGGTTGAAATCGTCGATATGGCGATAGCCGAAACTCGCGAGGTCGTCGTACCTCATGTCCATCTCTTTAACGACCCAGGCGAGCGCTTCTGCTGCCTTTTTCGGGTTCGTAATGATGGGGGTGATGAGATGCGGAACACCAGCATAAATCGAGAGCTCAACGCGTTTCGGGTCGATTAGCACCATGCGAACTTCAGCAGGTTTGGCACGCATCAATACCGACGTGATCATGGAGTTCACGAAGCTCGACTTACCCGAGCCGGTCGATCCCGCGACCAAAAGGTGGGGCATTTTGGCGAGGTTGGCAACAACGAAACCGCCCTCGACATCTTTGCCGAGGCCGATTGTCATCGGGTGTTCGCTCTTCGTGCTGGCGCTTGAGCGCAGCACATCACCGAGCGAGACGATTTCACGATCCTTGTTCGGAATTTCTACGCCGATCGCGCTCTTGCCCGGAATGGGCGAGAGGATGTTGACCTCGTTGCTGGCGACCGCGTAACTGATATTGCGCGCAAGGGCGGTAACACGTTCGACCTTGACGCCTGGCCCAAGTTCGAGTTCGTAGCGAGTGACAGAGGGGCCGCGGCTAAACCCCGTGACTGTGGCATCAACGCTGAACTGTTTGAGCACTTCAGTGATCGACGCCACTACCTCGTCGTTCGCGGCAGAACGCGATTTCGGTGGCGTGCCTGCCGACAACATGGCTGCTTGCGGCAGACGATAGACAGCCTGTGATGCTTGCGGCGTGGTTTCGTGCGGTCCGTCGAATTCTCCAGCCGTACCCTTTTCGCTGGCTTTTGTCGTGAAGCCAGGCAGCACGCGGGGGCCGTCGTCACGCACTTCAGTGGCCGGAACATCCACTTCACCGGTGTTGTATTTTTTGACCGCTTCTTCGGCCTTGAGGAGGTCTTCAAGAAGCTCGACCCCGAACTGTTCTTCTTTCTTCGTGAGATCTTTAGCCGCTGGAGGCGGCGTGGGATTGACGACCTCGGTGGGCTGATCACGCGAGATAACCGGGCTGTCGAATGCCTTATCTTCGGTGTGCTGTGACTTATTGCGTCGCCACCACGGCAACGAGGAAGTGTCGTTGTCTCCGCCGAGCCCAATGTCGGTCAGCGACCCAAATTGAACAGAATCGTTCTTGCCGGCGCTGGCCAAGGCCTTAGTCTGAGCCCGCTCTTCGTCGCTCTGAAGCTGCGCGCCAAACAAGTAGGCATACAACTCGCGGAGCCGCGACGGCAACCGATTCGGCGGTGTCTTAGTGATGATGAACAGTGAGAGCACCAAGAGCAAAACGATCACCGGCACTGCCAGCAGCGTTGACCCGAGCCAGATCAGCGGATTCGCCATCAGCCAGCCGAATACGCCACCGGCACGCGCGATGGTTTCTGCCCCCTCTGACGGGTGCGGTTGACCGCTAAAGACATGGCACAGCGCGGCAACGGTAACGATGAGAATACTCAGCCCGATGCCGATGCGGCCGTTGTCATGAACGCTCGACGGATGCCGAAACATCCAGACTGCGAGCAACAGCAAAATCACGGGCAGAGCGAAAGCAACGCGGCCGACGAGGCCACCAAAGGTGTAGGCATCAAGCGCGATTGCAACAGAATCGAGGGGGTTGAACCACTCGACGATCGCGCCAACGATCGCCAACACAAAAAAGAGGAACGGAACGCCGTCACGACGTTCGTCTTTTGTCAGCTCTTCACGGCCAAACACCCGGAATGCGCCACCAACCATGTGCGCAAGTGCAAGCCACATCTTGGTGAGGGGGCCCTCTGGCTCGACCGGAGCTTGCTTGCCTCGGGGTAAGCGCTTAGTCGCCTGTGTCTTATTCGTGGTGTTTCTGGCGCGCGGTTTCGACGCACCCGAGCGCGAGGTCGACGATGTACGCGTAGCCATAATTCAAAGCTACCGGTGGCCTCTGTCAGAGAGGTGCAGCGACACTCGACCCGCGCGGCTCCGCTCACGGCAAGTACTAATACCGGATCGCGTCAATCACTTTTACCTTGACCGCGACAAGAGCAGGCATAAATCCCGCAAGCACCCCAACAGCGGCGGATGCTCCGAGTGCGATCAACGCTGCCTCGAGCGGGTACGGCGGCAAATCCTGAACACCAGGGGCGATGAGGTTTTGAATGGCAGGGTTCTGGACAATCGCGATCGACACCGCAACGCCGATAACTCCAGCGGCAATCGTCGCGACGACGCTCTCCATCATCACGGCGAAGAATACGCGACCTGCCGTTGCTCCGAATGCACGGCGCACCCCGATTTCTCTCACTCGGTATTTCACGGTGACGAGAGAAATGTTGATGAGCCCTAATGCTCCAAGAAGAAGAATGAGGGCGGCGATACCTCCAATCGCCCACTGGAGCGGCTCAAGCGGGTTCGGCCCTCCCCACGCGAGATAGTCGTTTCGATTAACACTCGGGTTGATGTCGTCGCCAAAAACGGCAGCGATGTCACGGTTGAGAAGGTCAGCCAGCTGGGCAGCCTGCTCCTCGGGAACCCAGATCTCGTAGGACATGTCGCCCTCGTTTGCGGCCGCGGCTCCCACGAGATGGCGATAGGGCTCATCGAGCATGGACAGGCTGAATCCGGTCTGGTTCGCCTCGGGGGCGAGAACTCCCACAATGACCGCGGTAGTGAGAGTTTCTGCCTTGATTTCAATCGCGGGGTGCGTGCGCAGATCAGGCCGTCCGAGCTCCTCGTAAAAGATGTCGTTAATTACGACCGCTGGAGCGAGTCTGGTTCCGTCTTGCTCTGAGAGCCAACGCCCCACGACCACATCGACGCGGTGCATGACACCAAACTTGTCGTTGACGCCCTGCACAGCGGTGAATTGAGTGCCGTTGGGAAGCTGAACGGAGGCGCTGCCGCGACGAACCGCAGTGGAATGACTCACTTGATAGCGCTCAGCGAGGGTATCCATGAGCTCGAAGTACTGTGCAGCGTCAACCGGCTGCTGTGTCGCTTGCGAGTACGGAGGGTAGCCCATCAGCGTCGCGGGGCGCCCGCTGGACTTCTCATACTGTTCCGTCTGGGCCTGACCAAAGACAGCGCCCGCACCAACCACTGTGGCAAGCGCGCACACTGCAACGCCAATCCCGATCAGACTCAGGAGCACTCGCGTGCGGTTGATTCGAACTTCGTCCCACGCCTCAACCACCGAACCTACGATGCTACTCAGCAGGGAGCCTCGCGGTTCTCTGGTCGGCTTGGCCAGTTCCGACGTTTGGCGGATGGCGAGGTCGTCAGCAGCAGATCGCGATGCCCCGGCGGATGTTGCGTCGTCACTCGGCTCGATCGTCGCCTCAACCGTGGGCTCGACGGCATCCGATGGTTCGCTCGCTTTCTTGCGCCGCCACCTCATAGCGACGCCTCCGGGAGCGACGTTGCGAGCATCCGGTTCACGTCTATGGGCGAGAGTACTCCGCTATCGAGGCGATAGTGCCGCCGTGCAAGAGCTGCCACATTCGGATCGTGAGTGATCGTGATGAGCGCCGCGCCCGACTGCTCGGCCACGTTATCCAACAACTCCATCACTGTCGCACCGGTCTCAACATCGAGGGCACCGGTCGGTTCATCGGCCAAAATCAGGCGCGGACTACGCACGAGCGCGCGCGCAATGGCGACCCGCTGTTGTTCACCGCCAGAAAGTTTGTCGGGCATCGACGCCATCCGCTCGCTGAGCCCAACCCGGTCGAGCATCTCTTCGGCGAGTGCCCGGCGGTGCCAGAACTGGCGACCAGTGGCGTACAGAAGCGGTGTCATCACGTTCTCTAGTGCGGTCCGCCCCGCGAGCAGATTGAACTGCTGAAAGATGAAGCCAACATCGCGACCACGCTTCCGGTCCCGTTTGCCACCCGAGAGCTTCTCTAATGGGGCACCATCGAAAATGATGCGACCGGTTGTGGGGTTGTCGATGAGCCCGAGCAGGTTGAGGAGCGTCGATTTACCGGAGCCCGACCGCCCGACAATGCTGATGTGGTCACCGACTTCCACATCGAGATCGATACCTTTGAGGATGTCGAGCCGACTGAAATCGGGAAGTTCAACGGAGCGAGTCACACCTTGGAGCGACAAGAGGGGCATTAGTAGCACACCACGTTGTCGCCGTCTTGGTAACAGTTCTCGGGGAGGTTTTCTTCGTCGAGCGCCTCCGCACCGGGGACGAACTGCAAAATCGTATCGCCGACTTCTAACCCAGAAACGACTTCCACAGTAATGCCGTCATTGAGACCTAAGGTCACTTCACGCAGCTCGGTTGTGCCGTCGGGCAGAACGAAATAAACGTTTCCGCTGACAGCGGTGCCCTCCACTGCGGTGATCGGCGCCACCATGACATCTTCTGCGATACCGCCGGCAATGGTGATCTGAGCGGTCAATCCCGGGAACACCACAACGTCGCTGGGAACCACACAAGCCACGGTGGGACCGGCTGCTGCCTCCCCGCTCGATTCGCCAGCGGTCGCGAAGGTGATGCTCAACCCGGTGCAGGTGAACGGCGCCGGGCCTCCGTTGATCGCGACGCTCGCCTCGCTTGGTCGATCAACCAGGCGATACAACTGCTCTGAAGGAACGGTTCCCGTCACGATATAGGACGGCGGCGAAATGCTCCCCACCGGCGAACCGACCTGGAAGGATGAGCCGACCAAACTCGTGAAGTCGGTGAGTGTGCCCGCAGCCGGCGCGACGACGATTTTCCACTGCGTGCCTTGAGTGCCATCCGGATTAACGACTTCCGCACGAAGCTTCAGGATCTCCTGACCCTTTTTTACCGACTGGCCAGGGCTCACGGCTACTTCACGCACTTCGCCCGAGAGCGTCGCCGGGATCGGAATGCTCGCCGCGGCAGCGATACTGCCACTCAGTTCTACGTCGTTCGTGATGGTGCCGATAGCGACGTCGTAGTGTTGCTCGTCGATAGCCACGGTGGGGAACTCGAGATCGTCAGCCTTCAGCGCATCCCCGAAGAAAGCAAACTTCACCAACGCCGCAGCAATTACCGCGAAAATGACCATCCAGATGATGGGAAAAACCCACCGACGCGCAACGCTCACCCGATACCCCGAATTCAGAATCGGCTCGACAAAACAATCGAGCAATATTCATATGAGAACACTGAATGAAGCAGAAAACAAGCCCAACGCTCTGGCGCGCCAGAACGTCAGAAAACTACACCTCGATGACGACCGGAACGATCATGGGACGGCGTCGATGTTGCGTGTTAACCCAGCGCCCGACAGTGCGACGAACCACCTGAGCAAACGCGTGAGTATCGCGCGTTCCATTCTCGGCAGCATCAGTCAACGCCTTGATAACCATGGGAAGCACAGCATCAAACACGTCTTCATCTTCGGCGAAGCCGCGAGACTGGATCTCTGGCCCCACGATAACCTTGCCCGTTTGAGCATCCACGGCAACGAAGATGGAAATGAAGCCCTCTTCGGCAAGGATTCGACGGTCTTTAAGGTCAGCATCCGTAATCTCGCCAACGCTGGAGCCATCGACGTAGACAAATCCGACGTCGAGCTGGCCAACGACAGCGGCATGGCCGTCCTTGAGGTCGATGACGGTGCCATCTTCGGCAATGATCGTGTTCTCGGCCGGAACTCCCGACTGAATCGCGAGGTTCGCGTTAGCCACCAAGTGGCGGTACTCGCCGTGAACCGGCAGAACGTTCTTGGGACGCAAGATGTTGTAGCAGTACAGCAACTCCCCTGCGGCAGCGTGACCAGAAACGTGCACCTTGGCGTTCGCCTTGTGGACGACATTGGCACCGAGCTTCGTCAGGCCGTTGATTACACGGTAAACCGCGTTCTCGTTACCGGGGATGAGGCTCGACGCGAGAATGACGGTGTCACCCTTGCCGACCTCAATCTGGTGCTCCATGTTCGCCATGCGCGCCAGAACCGCCATCGGCTCACCCTGGCTTCCCGTCGACATGTAGACGAGCTGGTTGTCCGGATAGTTGACAGCTTTTTTGGCGTCCAACAGAACGCCGTCTGGCACTTTGAGGAATCCGAGATCTGACGCGATGCCCATGTTGCGCACCATGGAACGCCCCATCAGAACAACCTTGCGGTTGTTGGCAATGGCGGCATCCAGAACCTGCTGAACACGGTGCACGTGGCTAGAGAAGCTCGCCACGATGACACGGCGCGGAGCCTTGGCAATAACCGCTTCGAGCACTGGGCCGATATCGCGCTCGTTCGGCGTAAAACCAGGAACGTCAGCGTTAGTCGAGTCGGAGAGGAAGAGGTCGATCCCAGCTTCGCCGAGTCGCGCGAACGCACGAAGATCGGTGATGCGGTTGTCGAGAGGCAACTGGTCCATCTTGAAGTCACCGGTGTGCAAAACAGTGCCAGCAACGGTAGTGATGGCCACGGCCAGAGCATCCGGAATCGAGTGATTGACAGCAACAAACTCGAGATCGAAGGGTCCGATCTTCTCCTTCTGACCCTCAGTAACGTTGAGGGTATAAGGCTTGATGCGGTGCTCCTTGAGCTTCGCCTCGATAAGGGCGAGCGTGAGAGTCGAACCGATCAGCGGGATGTCTTGGCGCAAACGCAAGAGATATGGCACGGCACCGATGTGGTCCTCATGGCCGTGCGTAAGCACGATGCCGAGGATGTCGTCGAGGCGGTCACGAATCGAGCTGAAGTCCGGAAGAATCAAGTCAACGCCGGGCTGGTGCTCTTCAGGGAACAACACGCCACAGTCGACGATGAGAATCTTGCCATCGATCTCGAAGGTAGTCATGTTTCGACCGATTTCGCCGAGACCACCAATCGGGGTGACACGAAGCGTTCCCTGCTCGAGGGCGGGTGGATCAAATAGCGAAACTGACATTCAGTACCTTGCAGATAGATGTGTGGGGCCGTCAGCCCCCGTGCGAAAAATGTGGGCCGTGCCCGTGGCACAGCCTACCCTTCGCGGGTAGACCTAGCGGGTCGCGCCGGCGACCTTGGGAAGTGCTCCGCCAGCCGCGGCGTTGCGGTCAGGTCGGAAATTCGTGAGATCGAGACCCTTGATTCCCGTTACCAATGCCAACTCATCTTCGATTTGAGCGGCCTCAGCGTCTTCGGGACCGACAAGCGGCAGGCGCACTCGTGGACTAGAGATACGACCAAGGCCATGAAGGATGTACTTGGCAGCGACAGTGCCGGGGATGTGAGTCATCGCCGCCCGCACTAAGGGCTCGAGGGCCTGGTGAGCGGCAGTCGCGGTTGCGAGATCGCCAGCATTGACGGCATCCACGATTACTCGGTAGGGAGCCGGCGCGATGTTGGCCGTGACCCCGATGAGCCCCGAAGCACCGATTGCCAGGTGCGGCAAAACGTTGGAATCGTCGCCCGAGAAATACAAGAGATCAGTCTGGTTGAGCACACGGCTCACCTCACTGAAGTCACCCTTCGCGTCTTTGACAGCAAGGATGTTTGGGTGCTTTGCCGCACGAAGAATAGTTTCGTACATGATGGGGATTCCCGTGCGCCCGGGAATGTCATACAGAATCGCCGGGAGGTCAGTGGCATCAGCCAGCATGCGGAAATGCGTGAGAACGCCCGCCTGAGTCGGCTTGTTGTAATACGGAGTGACAAACATCACGCCGTCAGCACCGGCCTTTTCGCTCGCCTTGTACAGCTCGATCGCGTGGGCAGTCTCGTTCGAACCGCCACCCGTGATGATCTTGGCGCGCCCAGCCGAAACGGACTTAGCGACCTCGACAAGCTTGATTTTCTCGGGATCGGTCAGCGTGCTTGTCTCACCGGTGGTGCCCGTGACGACTATGCCGTCCGCCCCAGAACTAATCACATCATCGATGTGTTTTTCGACGTCACCCCAATGCACTTCACCGTCTGCAGTGAATGGCGTGATGAGCGCGACAAGGACTTGACCGAAGGGATTCTCTTTAGACACCCGTCTAGGTTACCGCTGCTGAGCGCGCTGGTTCTCGTAACGCAAGAATCGGTAACGCAATTCGGTGGTTGACGTGTGCCAGCCCTCGACCGGATCGCGGGCGACGAGCATCCATTGGTCACCACGCTCGGGAGCAATAGTGTCGCCTTCGAACGATTTGTCAATCTCCGTTACTTCGAGCCGATCAGCGCTCTCAAGCACCGACGAAAATATCTGCGCTCCGCCAATTACCCACACGACAGCAGCGGGCTCGCCAGACGCTGCAGTGCCTGAGGAGTCAGCAGAATGATCGGATGCCGCAGCGAGCTTGATAGCGGATTCAACGCTGTGCGCCACTTCGGCGCCCGGCGCGGCCCAGGCTTCTTGGCGGGTGACAACGATATTGCGTCTTCCCGGTAGCGGGCGGAAACGAGGATTCAGTGAATCCCACGTTTTGCGCCCCATGATCACGGGACTGCCGAGAGTCAGCGATTTGAAGTGTGCCAGATCTTCTGGCAAGTGCCACGGCATGGAACCATCGTGGCCGATGACTCCCCCGGCCGACTGCGCCCAAATGAGGGCGACGGAGACGTTCTGAGCCGGGTTGTTCACACCGCTACCGGAGCTTTGATCGCCGGATGATGCTCGTAGCCGACAATCTCGAAATCCTCGAACGCGTAGTCGAAAATGTTCGCGGGCTTTCTCGCGATCGACAATTGCGGCGCCGCGTAAGGCTCGCGAGAGAGCTGCTCAGTGACCTGTTCGACATGGTTGTCGTAGATATGGCAATCTCCGCCAGTCCACACGAAATCGCCGACCTCAAGACCTGTCTGCTCAGCAACCATATGGGTGAGCAACGCATAGCTAGCGATATTGAAGGGAACACCCAGGAAGAGATCAGCGCTGCGCTGATAAAGCTGGCAAGACAACTTGCCGTCGACAACGTAGAACTGGAAGAACGCGTGACACGGCGCGAGAGCCATGTTTGGAATATCCGCCGGATTCCACGCCGAGACGATGAGCCGCCGTGAATCGGGGTTGGTCGTGATTTGATCAATGACATCAGAGATCTGGTCGATCTGCTCGCCGGAAGGGGTCGGCCAAGACCGCCATTGAACGCCGTAGACGGGACCAAGCTCGCCAGCGGCATCCGCCCATTCGTTCCAGATCGTCACGCCGTTGTCTCGCAGCCACGACACGTTGCTCTCACCCCGCAAGAACCACAACAGCTCGTAGGCGATCGACTTGAAATGCACCCGCTTCGTGGTGATCAAGGGGAATCCTTCAGCGAGATCGAACCGCAACTGCCGCCCGAACACGCTGCGGGTGCCCGTGCCAGTTCGATCACCTTTGACTGCGCCGTTCTTGAGAGTGTCGCGCAGTAGGTCTTCATACGGAGTTGCGATCGTGGATGCCATCGAATCAATAGTACCGATTTCAGAGAAAATGACAGCACTAGGTTCACACCGGTTTTTCATGCACTCGGGGCGACCAGCGCCTAGGGTTGAGCACGACGAAAGGAACGGCAATGCCTGTTACGAGCGAAGCAACAACACTCTGGTTTGGTGACCTGTTTAGCGGCAAAGGAACGACATCGCTAGATTCTTCTGACGCCGCAGAATTTCCCGTCACGTGGGCTGCACGATCAGAAGGTCAAGAATCAACGACGAACCCCGAAGAGCTCTTGGGCGCCGCCCACGCTTCGTGCTTCGCCATGGCCTTCTCTAATGGTCTCGCCTCCAACGGAACACCCTCCGAAAGCCTGCAGGTGACCGCGGCCGTGACGTTCGATCCCGCCGTCGGAATCACCGGAAGCCACCTCTTGGTTAGCGCGAAAGTCGCCGATCTGAGCGACGACGACTTTCAGCGATTAGCTGAGGAAGCCAAAGAGGGTTGCCCCGTTTCGCGCGCCCTCACCGGCATTCCCATCACGCTTGAAGCAAGTTTGGCTTAGCGGTGACGGAGTCATCAGCAACTCGCGTGTTGGTCGCTGGCGCCTCGGGGTATATCGGCACAGAGCTTGTCTCCCAGCTAGAGGCAGGCGGTTTCGAGGTCATTAGCCTCGTGCGTCGCGAGCCCCGTTCCGCGAGCGAGTTTTACTGGGATCCGCTGTCGGGGACAATCGATGATCGAGCGATCGAGCTCGCTGATGCCGTCATCAACTTGGCCGGCGCAAGCACCGGAAAGCTGCCATGGACACCGGCCTACAAGCGCGAAATTTTGCGCTCGAGGGTCAACGGCACACGCACAATCGCTGAAGCAATTCGCCGATCGGTCACTCCCCCGACCTCATTTCTCAATGGTTCGGCCGTCGGCTACTTCGGCAGCAGACCCGGAGAAGTGCTGAACGACGAATCCACCAAGGGTACGGGCTTCCTCAGCGACGTCGTCGACGCGTGGGAGCAGGCAGCCAAACTAACTCCCTCGAGCACCCGACTCGTCATGTTCCGCACCGGAATCGTCGTCGGCGAGAGCGGAGCGTTCACCCCGCTCAATATGCTTACCCGCTGTGGTCTCGGTAGCAGGCTCGGTAGCGGTGACCAGTATTGGCCTTGGATCAGTCTTCACGATGAAGCTGCGGCCATTGTTCATTTGCTTCGAAGCGAGTTTTCCGGAGCCGTGTCGCTCGCCGGACCGACCCCGGCAACCGCGGGAACGATTACTCAAGCCCTTGCGCGTGCGATGCACAAACCACACTGGCTCACCGTGCCCAGCTTTGCCCTACGGGTGTTGGGAGATGCCGGAAACGATCTCATTTTGGTCGACGAATACGTGGAGCCGCGCACTCTGCTCAGCACGGGGTTTAGCTTTACTCACACCACGATCGACCAGGCGATCGAGGCGTTCGTCGACTAGCGGCTCGCGAGCTCCGGCCTCGGAAAGCGCGAGAACGACGCCGAGAGACGACGACCGCGACGGAGCGCTTAATCAGCCGTTGTGGAAGCGCGCGATAGCGAGATGGCGCGCCTGGTAGCCCAACGTGCTCGTCTCCGATCGCCGCTGGCGTCGTAGGCAAGACCGAGACGTAACCACGCACGCCATGACTCAGGGCTCGCTTCGGCTTCGTCGCGGTAACGCCCGAATGCTCGGTCGGCAGCGTCAGGATCGGGGCGACCACTTGGCCGACGTTCGTCGATCTCATCCGGCAGGGTGCCCTCGTCACGGAGCATGGTGAAAAGTCGCTCAGCCCGGAAGATGAAAAAGAGTTCGGCAGCAAGGGCCCACAACCCGATAAGGGGCAATACCAGCAGTGCCCATCCCATCACCTGCGCAATAACGATCCCTGTGCCAATCAGCACGAATGAGTAGTTGATTGCAAAGACTAAATAGAGGGCGAGCAGGCCAACCATTACTAGGGCTGCGATACGTGTTTTCATTCAGACACCGCACCGACGCGTGGGGCAAGATCGATGAGTTCGTCGAGACCGACCGTGACCCCGCGCGACGTGATGATAGCGCGCAGTCCCAGGAGGATTCCCGCCTCATACGATTCCTGAGACATTGTGCGGTGGTCGATCGTGAGCACTTCGCCTGGACCACCGAAGATGACTTGCTGATGGGCGACGACGCCCGTCAGCCGAAGGCTGTGAACCGGAATCCCTGCGACTTGCTCACCGCGAGCACGCTGGTCATGGTGCGGTGCCGCAGCAGGGCCCCGTTCGTGACGCGCGTCTGCCATCAGTTCTGCTGTGCGAACCGCCGTGCCGGACGGAGAATCGACTTTGCCAGCGTGATGACTCTCGATGATCTCGATTGAATCGAAGTAGCGCGCAGCAGCGGCCGCGAAGGACGTAGCCAGTGCCGAACCGAGGGAAAAATTGGGAATAAAGATCACGCCAACGTCGGGGAGCTCTGTCAACGAAGACTTCACACGCTGAATGCGGTCTTCGCTCCAGCCCGAGGTTCCGACAAGAACGTTCTTGCCGTGGGAGGTCGCGAACTCGACAACAGAGGGCGAGACGCTGGGCTCTGTGACATCCACCACAACGTCAGCCTCAAGCATTTCGCTGAGATCCGACCGAGAATTGAGGGAGGCAACGAGCGAAAAGTCTTCTGCTCTCTCGACCACGTCGCTGATGAACATTCCCATGCGACCGGATGCGCCGACTACCGCTACTTTCGTTGTCATTGGTTAAATCTATCAACGCTGAGCGAGACCGCTGACTGCTCTTGACGCGAGTACTCTGGTTGCCGTGCCACAGTTTCGTCCCATCCCCGTCACGGATGCTCTCGCCCACGAACTCCTCACCGAGTACTTCAGCTATCGCGCTGAGAGCTTTCCGACACCAGCAGGTTATGTCACCACGTTTCCGACCAACGAACAGTTCGAACCACCAGCCGGCGTGTTCCTTGTCGTCGAAGGCGAAGGCAACGCTCTTGGCTGCGGCGGCATCCGACAACTCGATGCCGGACGCTTTGAGGTCAAACATCTGTGGGTACGGGCAGCCGGTCGCGGAACCGGACTCGGGCGACAGCTGCTCGGCGAACTCGAACGCTGCGCTCGTGAGTGGGGTGCATCAGAACTCGTCTTAGATACGAACGAGAGCCTGGCAGCAGCCGGCGGACTCTACCGCTCAAGCGGGTTCGTCTCTGTAGAGCCCTATAACGACAACCCCAACGCGACAACCTGGTATCGCAAAGCACTCAACTAGTTTCCCCACACCGCAAAATTATGCCGCGCTCGAACGGAGACACGTCAGCGCCCTCAGTCACGGCAGCTCCGTATGGCTGGTTTAGTACGGCTGCTCTTCTGGCAGCCCAGTTCGGAGTTCAGCGGGCAAGTGGCCAAGATCGTTGTGTGCAACCAGAACCGGCGGCTTATTGCTGCGCACTCGGATGATCGTCAGCCCGCAATTGGCTTGATTGAGTCCGAGCCAACGCCACTGGTCTCCCCCCAAAACTTCTCGCACAAACCAGGCGATAACAAAGTTGTGAGTGATGAGGAGATCGTGGCGATCCTCGCGCGCTGGCGTGAGAAACTCCGCTACGGCGTCTTCCATTTGCGCTTGCCCCGCGTCGATCTCCTCTGGGGTGATCGCCCCAAAGAAAGGTTCGAATGCTGCCGGCATGTCAGACGTTGGACCGCTGGGAATACAGTCCATGAGCAACGTCGTGGGTTGTGACTCTAACGCTGGCATCCGCTCCGTCATGATCGCGGCAGTCTCAGCAGCCCGCTGGAGCGGAGAGTGGAACGCGCGAGTGAACGGAACTCCGCTGAGGCGCTCAGAAATCGCCATCGCCTGACGAGTCCCTTTGCCGGAGAGGGGGCCGTCGGGCAAGCCATGTTCTGCATCAAGCTGTTCGCCGTGGCGTACGAGGTACAGGTAGTGAGCCATCACCATTCCTTTATTGATCTAACTCTGGGCAACGCTGCCGAGAGCAAGCCCGGAAAACATATCGTCAGTTACCGCACCAACCGCCGCAATGGACAGCGGGCGTGAAGACAGTTCGCGAGCAAGTTCTTGGATACCGTCGGCAGTGACGGCCGAGATACGGGCAATTGACGTGTCGAGATCGATGAACTCCCCCAGCGTCAATTCGCTACGACCGAGTCGCGACATACGTGAATCAGAGTCTTCCAGCGCAAGTGCCGAGGCACCTCGAAGCTGGCCAACGGCACGGCTGATTTCTTCATCAGTGACGAGTGTCTGGCCCATCTTGGTGAATTCCTCAAGCATGAGTTCAGCGACCTGCGCAGACTTTGCGGGCGAGCATCCGGCATAGATTCCGAAGATTCCGGCATCGGAGTAGCTGGGTGCAAAGGAATACACCGAGTAGGCAAGGCCACGCTTTTCGCGTACTTCCTGGAACAGTCGTGACGACATTCCACTGCCCAGAATGGAGTTGAGCACCGTAAGCGTCGCGCGCCGGTCGTCAGTGGCCGAGAGGCCTTCGACACCGGCAATGATGTTTGCTTGTTCGATCGGACGATGAGTCACCTGAAGGCGTTGCCCTGAGGCTGACGCCGCTGTTGAGCTGCTCCGTCGCGACACCGGTGTCGCCGGCAGCGTGAGATCCCAGCCTGCGGAGACGAGGCAGGCGGAAACTGCGGCAACAAGCTCGTCGTGATCGACGGCTCCCGCCACCGTGATTACCAGGTCTTGAGGACGATAGTTGCCACGGTAGTGCTCGACAACCGAGTCTCGGGAGATGGCGTTGATCGTTTCTGGGCTACCGCCGATCGGGCGACCAAGGGGATGGTCGCCGAAGATCGACTCGAAGAATCGCTCACTGGCGACATCGGTGGGGTCGTCGTCAGCCATAGCAAGTTCTTCGAGAATCACTCCTCGTTCGTTGGAGAACTCGGTCGGATCGATCACGCTCGACGTGAGCATGTCTCCAATGACTTCGATTGCCATCGGCAAATCAATATCTTGGACCTTGGCGTAGTAGCAGGTGTATTCCTTGGCCGTCATAGCGTTGTGCTCGCCACCGACGGCGTCGAAGCTCACTGCTATATCGAGCGCAGTGCGCGACGGTGTGCCCTTGAACAGCAAGTGTTCGAGAAAGTGAGTGGCTCCAAAAGTGCCGGGCTGTTCGTCACGCGACCCAGCCGCGACCCAGTAGCCAACGGTTGCGCTGCGCGCACCTGGCACCTGCTCACTGAGGATGCGAACACCACTCGGTAAAACAGTTCGGCGAACCAGACTGTCACCGGTTGCGGTGAACGACAGTTCGGGAAGGTCAAGAGGAAGAATCACAGCGTCGTTCATCGGTATGAGCCTACGTCATTTGTGTCCGACTTACGGCGGCACATCGGGCACCGTAAGGAGAGTCCCCCAAATTGGGGTAAGAATCAGGGGACAGACAGGCTTGTCTGTATGTCCTCATATGTTATTGTTCTTTATAGGCACCCGAAGCCAACAACTCGTCACTTGGCCCCGAACCAAGTGATGTGTGTAACAGCACAACCCGGACCCGAACCGGGTTGTGCATAAATAAACCGCATCGTCTGACCCGAATCTAGCGATGCACTAATGGGGAACAGTTCCTGATCCGAATTTCCCCCGGAAGGAGTGCGCTGTGATGGTAATTGAGACACCAGAGACCGCACAGCGCGCTCCGGCCAAGGGCCGCATTCTGGACACGGCCAACATACTTTTCTACCAAGACGGTATTTTGAACGTTGGAGTAGACCGCATCATCGCTCAGTCGAGCGTGACGAAGGCGACCTTCTACAAGCACTACCGCTCAAAAGACAACTTGATTCTCGAGTACGTCAAGAGCCAACGATCAGCTGTAGAGACTCAGGTGCAGTCGGTCATCGACAATGCAGCATCTCCTCACGATGCAGTGCTCGGACTCCTTGAAGGCGTCGCCGCAGAACTCACGAAGCCCAATTTTCGTGGATGCCCGTTTGCCAACGTCGTTGCGGAATTTCCCGACCCCACGCATCCGGTGCGTCAGCTAATCGCCGAGCACCGCGACTGGTACAACGAAGCACTCTACGAACTGATGCGCGGCGCAGGCCACCCCTTCGCTGGTGACGCTGCTGACGAACTCATGCTTGCCAAAGATGGTGCTCTCGTTGGCGGAAATGCCGGCGACACTATTGCTGCCGGAGCCGCAATGGCTCGCGTGGTCAAGCGAGTCCTCGCAGAAGCAGTCACCGTTTAGCGCTTCAGTAGAAACCACGACTTCGTTCTAATAGGCGGAGGCTCGATCGAGTTCGGCCGACTGATGACGCGTCAGGTGTACCCGTGCGGCGGCGAGCAACTCCGGAACCTGAGTCGCGCGACTCGCACTGACGACCGGTGCAGCGACTCCTGGCTTATTGAGAAGCCACGCCAACGCGATCGTCGCGACCGCGGTGTCATGTTCTTCGGCGATTTCATCCAAGGCGTTCAGCACTTTGAAGCCCTTACGCCGCAAATACTTGGCTGCGTCGTGCCCCCGCGGGTTGGAAGCAAGATCGGCGCGCTGCCGGTATTTACCGCTCAGGAAGCCACTGGCGAGTGCAAATCGAGGCATCATGCCTAAACCCTGGATTGCTGCGACATGGGCAAGCCCCGTCTCATACTCCTGACGGTGCAGCAGATTGTAGTGAGACTGAATTGCCACCATTGGGGCAACGCCCATTTGGCCACACGCGATGCGCGCCTGGATGAGGCGGTTCCCTGTGTGATCCGAGCCGCCAAAGTAGCGCACTTTACCTTCACCAATCAGCTCATCAACCGCCAAGAGTGTCTCGTCGAAATCCACACTTTCATCGTCGATGTGCAGATACAACAGGTCAATATGCGAGGTTCCGAGCCTGCTCAAGGATGCCGTGACTGAGCGCTTGATCGCTTCAGCATGCATGCCCGGATTTTCACGGCTCTTGCCAACCTTGGTGGCAACGACCATCGCATCGCGATTGCGACGCTCTCGCATCCACCGGCCGATCATCAATTCACTTCGACCGGCTGCATACGAGTCAGCGGTATCGATAAAGTTACCCTCGCCCTCGGCGAAGGTATCAAGGATTGAAGTGGCGGCAGCGTCGTCGGCCGTCCACCCAAAGACATTGCCGCTAAGGGCGAGCGGGAACACGCGAAGCGATGACGAACCGATAGCTCGAGTCACAAAGTGCGGCTGAGCATCTGCTCGCGCGCTTGTCGTACCCGGCAGTGATCGCGTCGGGTGTACCTGCGTCATGTGTGCCTCCCACAAGGCTTTTGGCAAGGATAAGTCGTGCCAGTCCCTAATTCGTGACGCGCGGAGGGATCGTTACTAGTCCGTGTCGAAAACAGTCATATCCGCTCGATTAGCCGGTAGCCGGTGTCGTTTCCGTTGCATCCTCGCAATAATGGCAGCAGCACAGTATTTCCCTTTGAGAGGACTGCCACCGTGAATGACCCGAACTGGAATCTTCCCGACGTACCCACGTTCACGCTCGAAAGCCCCGACTTCGAGGCTGATGGGAGGTTGCCGCAGTGGGCACGTTCCGGCATCGCGCACGCCGGAGGCGAGGACCGCTCCCCCACACTCCACTGGCACGGATTCCCTTCCGGCACCAAAAGCTTCGTCCTCACCGTATTCGACCCCGATGCGCCGACGGGTAGTGGCTGGTGGCATTGGGCCGTGTTCAACATCCCCGCGTCTATCGAGTCGTTGCCACAGAATGCGGGAAGTGCCGATGGCGAATCGATGCCTCACGGCGCGATCACCCTCCCGAACGAACTGCGGCTCGAGGCATTTCAGGGCGCGGCACCTCCTGCCGGCCATGGAGACCATCGCTACATTTTCACCCTGAGCGCTCTGAACACTGAGCTCCTAGAGATTCCGGTAGGAAGCACACCAGCGATGCTCGGTTTTGTTCTCCGCGATCACATCGTCGCTCGAGCCCAGTTGATAGGACTCTCAAGCACGGAGTAACGCGAAGGTAGCCAACTAGGCACCTTCCGCATTCGCTGCAGGGTGCGAAAGTCGGATATGCCCTGAGGTGCCCGCGTCAGTTCTCTTGGCGGAAATAGTGCGGTACGCGCTCATAGCCTCGGCTGCGCAACTTTGCAACGACCACGCTAACAATCACGACGACGGCAACCACACCGAGAGCCACCCAGAGATACCACGCGGTATCGAGCCACAGGAGCATGTCGCTCATGAAAGCATCGAGAGGTGTAGTGATTCGGGTCACAAGCACAGAGTATCGCCTCTACCGGGCAGGAGCGGTACCCAAACCTAGGGCAGACAGGGGTGACTACCCGCGGATTCCTAGGGAATTTGATCCCCAACAGCGGCATCAATTTCACGACTTCAGCCGCCAACGAAACGGCGCCCACCCTCAATGAGGATGGGCGCCGTTTACGTACGCGTTACTTGCGGGTCTTAGCTTTCCTCAGCAGGAGCCGCTGCTTCTGCGTCAGACTCATCGGTAACCGGTGCGAGCGAAAGCTTGCCACGGTCATCAATCTTGGTGATCTCAACCTGAATCTTCTGGCCGACTCCGAGCACGTCTTCGACGTTCTCGACACGCTTGCCACCGGCAAGCTTGCGAACCTCAGAGATGTGCAGCAGTCCGTCTTTACCAGGAGTAAGCGATACGAATGCACCGAAGGTAGCGATCTTGACGACCGTACCCAAGAAGCGCTCGCCAACCTCAGGGTTGAGCGGGTTCGCGATGGCGTTAACCGCCGCGCGTGCAGCCTCAGCAGAAGGACCATCAACAGCGCCGATGTAGACGGTTCCGTCATCCTCAATCGAGATGTCGGCTCCGGTGTCATCCTGGATCTGGTTGATGTTCTTGCCCTTAGGGCCAATCAGCTCACCGATCTTGTCGATCGGAATCTGAACCGAGATCACGCGAGGCGCCGTGGGGGCCATCTCATCGGGAGCATCGATTGCAGCGTTGATCACCGAAAGAATCGCCGTACGCGCTTCCTTAGCCTGCTTGAGTGCACCGTCGAGAACCGACGAAGGCAAACCAGCGAGCTTGGTGTCGAGCTGAATAGCGGTAACGAATTCGCTCGTACCGGCAACCTTGAAGTCCATGTCGCCGAGTGCGTCTTCAGCACCGAGGATGTCGGTGAGAGCTGCATAGCGAGTAACGCCGTCAACCTCATCCGAGATCAGACCCATGGCGATACCCGCAACCGGTGCGCGCAGCGGCACACCAGCGTTGAGCAGCGACAGAGTTGACGCACAGACGGAACCCATTGACGTTGAACCGTTGGAACCGAGAGCCTCGGAAACCTGGCGGATCGCGTAAGGGAATTCTTCGCGGGGCGGCAGTACGGGCACGAGGGCACGCTCTGCAAGGAACCCGTGACCGATTTCGCGACGCTTCGGGCTGCCAACTCGACCGGTTTCACCAGTCGAGTATGGCGGGAAGTTGTAGTGGTGCATGTAGCGCTTCTTGGTCACTGGGGCCAGTGAGTCAATCTGCTGCTCCATCTTGAGCATGTTCAACGTGGTGACACCCAAGATCTGAGTCTCGCCGCGCTGGAAGATTGCCGAACCGTGAACGCGAGGAATGACCTCGACCTCGGCGTCGAGCGCACGAATGTCGCTCAAGCCACGGCCGTCGATACGGATTCCCTCGGTGAGCACGCGGGCGCGCATGACCTTCTTGCTGACAGCCTTGTATGCGCCGCCAACCATCGCGAGAACGTCTTCGCCGAGTTCTTCAGCGTCAACCTTCGACTGAACCTCAGCCTTGACGCGAGCCTTGAGCTCGTCGTCTGCGGTCTGGCGCTCGATCTTGTCAGCGATCTTGTAGACATCGCGAAGCTCTGCCTCAGCGATTTCGCTGACCGCGTTGTACGCCTGGTCGGAGTACGGCGGGAAGAGCTTGAACTCGGCAACAGGCTTTGCGGCCTTGGTCGAAACCTCGAGCTGAGCCTTCACAAGCTGCTTGAGGAACGGCTTGGCTGCTTCGAGGCCCTGAGCAACAACGGCCTCATCTGGCTTGGTTGCGCCGGCCTTGATGAGCTCCCAGCTGTTCTCGGTCGCTTCTGCTTCAACCATCATGATGGCGATGTCTTCTTCACCCTGGTCGTTGGTGACCATGCGGCCAGCAACAGTGAGGTCGAAGACAGCGTCAGCAAGCTGGCTGTGCTTCGGGAAGGCAACCCACTGGTCACCGATCAATGCCAGGCGAATGCCGGCAATCGGGCCATAGAACGGAAGCCCCGAGATCTGGGTGCTGAGCGATGCAGCGTTGATCGAAAGAGCGTCGTAGAACTCGTCGGGAGCAATGCTCAGAACGGTGATGACGATCTGAACTTCGTTGCGGAGTCCCTCAACGAAGGTCGGACGCATCGGGCGGTCGATGAGACGGCAAACGAGAATCGCTTCCGTCGAGGGACGACCCTCGCGGCGGAAGAAGCTTCCGGGGATCTTGCCTGCTGCGTATGAACGCTCTTCAACATCCACAGTGAGTGGGAAGAAGTCGAAGCCTTCACGCGGGTGCTTGCCAGCGCTTGTCGCGCTCAAGATCATTGTTTCTTCGTCGAGGTACGCAGCGACGGCACCCTGTGCCTGCTGAGCGAGTCGACCGGTTTCGAAGCGCACGGTGCGCTTGCCGAACTTACCGTTATCGAGAACGGCTTCGGCGAATGTGATTTCTGGACCCTCCATGCGGGGGTTTCTCCTTTGTTTTACGTCGCGCACCCGTGTGGTGTGCGACTCGTCAAGGAGCAGGAGCGGGCAGAAGGACGCGATGGTTCATGCGCATGCCTAGAGTGGCGGCGCATGTCTGGTCAACAGTAGAAAGCCTCCGAACGACTCGGAAAATTACCACCGGTGACCAGCTTCTTGCCAGCCTGCTCCGTACGTTGCCCTACAACTACGTGGACAACTCCCACAATCGTATCATTAGGCACCTTCCGACCCCTGAAATCAGCGGTATCGACACGCGCAGCCGCCCCGTCGTTTACTCTTGGGGGTATGGAACCCACAGAAGAAACACCCTCTGCGAGCGAAGAGAACAAGCGCAGGTTCCGCGAGGCGCTTGATCGCAAGCAGGGCAAAGAAACATCGCGCCCCGGCCACTTGGATGCCGAATCGGCTATCCACGGCACGCAAGACCGCGCAGATCACAAGCGCGACTTCCGCCGCAAAACGGGATAAGCAAGCGAAACGACCGCTGCCGCCCGGCGACACCGCGTGGATTACACCCCGCGGAGTTCGCCGAGCAGCGCGGCTAGTCATTGCAGCGCAACCAACTAGTGCAGCACTGCTCGCTACTACTGGGCGCCGAAACTGCCCACCGGGCTGAAGCCCTCAGGCAACGCGAAAGGATCGACCGCCTGGTCAGATCGATCAGATACCGCGGCGAGCGCCGCCAACTCCCCTGCTGCACGAGCAATTCGCCCCGGGAGAGTGCTGGCTGCGCTGTCTCCCCCGCTTCCCCAATCGGCGGATGCCGCATACACCCCGGTAGGCACCGCCACGGCGTGCAGGTAGCTGAATAGCGGTCGCATCGCATAGTCAATCGCAAGCGAGTGGCGATCGGTTCCGCCGGTCGCGCCGAGCAGCACTGGCAGGTCCGTGAGCGATTGCGGATCGAGTATGTCGATGAATGACTTGAAGAGTCCGCTATAGCTCGTGGTGAAGATGGGCGTGACGGCGATGAGTCCGTCTGCGCCCGTGACAGCGGCGATGGCCGCGTCGAGCTTGGCACTCGGGAAGCCCGTGAGCAGGTTGTTCGTCACATCGTGCGCGAGGTCGCGCAATTCGATCACCGTCACGTCTGCTTCGATGCCGCGTTCCCGCAGATCACTGACGGTTGCCTCGGTGAGCCGGTCGGCGAGCAGTCGGGTTGATGAAGGCTGACTGAGGCCAGCGGCGATGACGGCAATCTTCTTGACGTCAGACATGGTGTGCTTCTTTCTCAGTGCGTAATAGTGCGGGTGGTTGCGCGGCGGGTGTCATGACTAGACGGTTGCGGGGGCGCCGGCTGCGGAGGCAGCGAGCGCCGCATCCCGCTTGGCAACGAGCGAGGCGTGGGTCGGGGCATCCGGAACTTCGGCGGGGCGGTTGGTCGCGAACTCTTTGCGGAGTACGGGCACGACCTCTTCACCGAGAATGTCGAGCTGCTCGAGAACGGTCTTGAGCGGTAGGCCGGCGTGGTCCATGAGGAAGAGCTGACGTTGGTAGTCACCGAAGTGTTCGCGCATTCCGGCGTACTTGTCGATGACCTCCTGGGGGCTGCCGACAGCGAGAGGCGTCTGTTCGGTGAAGTCTTCCATCGACGGTCCGTGGCCGTACACGGGAGCGTTGTCGAAGTATGGACGAAACTCTGCCTTCGCCGACTGTGAGCTGCTGCGCATGAACGCCTGACCACCGAGTCCCACAATGGCCTGCGCTGCACTGCCATGGCCGTAGTGCTCGAAGCGCTGACGGTAGTAGCTCACCAGGCGCATGTAGTGCTCTTTGGGCCAGAAGATGTTGTTCGCGAAGAAACCGTCTCCATAGAACGCGGCCTGCTCAGCAATCTCAGGACTGCGAATCGAGCCGTGCCAGACGAAGGGAGGTACGCCATCCAGCGGACGTGGGGTTGATTGGAAGCCCTGCAGCGGTGTGCGGTACTTGCCCTCCCAGTTCACGAACTCTTCACGCCACAGTTTGTGCAGCAGCGAATAGTTTTCGATAGCGAGTGGGATGCCCTCACGAATGTCTTTGCCGAACCACGGGTAGACCGGGCCAGTGTTTCCGCGGCCCATCATGAGGTCGGCGCGACCATCGGAGAGGTGCTGAAGCATGGCGTAGTCTTCCGCGATCTTCACGGGATCGTTCGTCGTGATGAGCGTCGTGCTCGTCGACAGTATGAGCTTCTCGGTCTGAGCCGCGATGTACGCGAGTGTCGTTGTCGGGCTTGAGGAGACGAACGGCGGGTTGTGGTGCTCCCCCAGGGCGAAGACGTCGAGCCCGACTTCTTCCGCTTTCTTTGCGATCGTGACGATGTTCTTGATGCGCTCGCCTTCGGTGGGCGTGCGGCCGTTTGTCGGGTCAGTCGTGACGTCGCTAACGGTGAAAATTCCGAACTGCATGGTGTGCTCCGGTCTCCCAAAATCTGGCTGGATGAATCAGTTATCCGGTTCAACCACGCTGTTTCCCGATAATTCCGGCCGGGTACCGCCAAATGGCGGTTAAGGAACGCTGAACGTGGAATGACTGGCGGTACTGTCGTGGCGCCCGCAGGCTCTAGCGTGGAGATAGGCCGTCACACTGGCGTGACGCAGACCAATGGAGGTCTCATGACTACGAACAATGTTCATCCCGCTCCCCCGTTCGACGCCGAGCTGGCCGCAGTTCTCGGCGTTGTCAACGAACAACTCCCGCCAACAGTCACTCCGGAGATGATTGACCTCCTGCGCGCGGGATTCGTCACCGATGTGCCTGCGCTGCTTGACGGTCGCTCGATCAGTCATCGCGAGCAAACAATTCCTGGACCCGATGGTGACCTCATCGTCTCGATCTTCGCGCGCGACGATCACAGTGCGCCCGGTCCGGGGATTTTCCACACCCATGGCGGCGGCATGATCATTGGGGACCGCTTCACCGGCATGGAAACAATGCTGTCGTGGATCAACGAGCTGGATGCTGTAGTCGTCTCTGTCGAGTACCGGCTGGCCCCCGAGCATCCTGACCCTGCACCGGTTGAGGACTGCTATGCGGGCCTCGTGTGGACGGCAGCCAACGCCGCTGAACTCGGCATCGATCCCGCCAAGTTGATTATCTCCGGCGGAAGCGCCGGTGGCGGCCTTGCGGCAGGCACCGCTCTACTGGCGCGAGACCGCGGTGGACCGCACCTTGCCGCTCAGGTGCTGATTTATCCCATGATTGATGACCGCAACGAAACCGTCTCTAGCCATCAAATTGATGGAACCGGGGTGTGGGATCGCGGCAGCAACGACACCGGGTGGGATGCATTGCTTGGTGATCGCCGCAAGACCGATCAGGTCTCGATCTACGCTGCCCCAGCGCGCGCTACGGATCTCAGCAATCTGCCTCCCACGTTCATCGATGTGGGGACATCGGAGGTATTCCGCGATGAGGATGTCGCTTATGCGTCGACTATCTGGGCATCCGGCGGAAACTGTGAGCTTCACGTCTGGCCAGGTGGCTTCCACGGCTACGACTCGATGGCCCCCTTCGCCGCGCTGTCCGTCGCCACTCAGGACGCTCGACTCAACTGGCTTCGCCGCACGCTTGGCGTGTAACAAGCCGGCAGGCTGCACCGCCAGCGGTACCGCTGAGGTTCGAGCCCTGACTGCGACTGTCTGTTCAGGGGCGGCCGCAATAGAGTAGGGCTCGAACCACAGAGGGCGGAACGAGAATGCAAGAACTAGCCGGACGCTTGAAAGCGCTCGACCCCGAAGCCAGCGAAACTCTGCGGGTGATCTCGTACTTCGATGCGCTCACCGCAGGCCACGCGAGTGCTGAAGTGCTTTTGCGCGGAGCCAGTATGCTCGCCGGATGCCCCGCCGGGATCACCTCGCCAGCCCTCGGCCTTCGCGTTGATGAACGAGGGCGCCGCAGTGCCGATTCACGAGCGCCGGAGTCGTGGCCAGCTCGCGCCGTTACCGGTGGAGGCACTGTCTGGCTCGAGCGAGACGGAAATGCTCACGCGAACGACGACATGATCCTTGAGCGCGTCGCGCTCGCCCTCGGCATCCTGTTCGAACGCACCGGCCCTACCGAGTCGGTTCATAATCCCGTCGAACCCCTTCTCGACCCTGCCGAAACCATCGAGCACCGGCAAGCCGCAGCCCAGACTCTCCATTTGGTCTCCACAACCCGCTATCGCGTTATCGCTCAGCCGGCGAGCACAACCAACGCCGCGGCCGGACCGTCCGCCGTCATCTCTACCGTGGCGGGTGCTGTGCGCGCCGAAATCGTATTGAGCACGGATGCCGTGGTCGCCCCGCGTGCTGGCATCGGCATCGCTGCTTCCCCCGCTGACCTTGTGCGCTCTTGGCTATCGGCGCTCACGGCGCTGCGGTTGACTTCCGACCATGAGCCCGTACTTCATGGCGACGATCTTGGTTCGTTGTTGTTGCTCGCCGAGATCAGTCCCGCCGGAGCTCCGGAAAATTGCGATCTGCAGTCGCTTGGCGTCGTGATTCGTGAGACGCCGCGCATCCTTCCGATGCTTGACACTCTCGCCGCAAGCGACAGCCTCCGTGCAGCCGCGACTACCCTCGGATTTCATCACTCAACCGTGCAGTCGCGTGCGGAAGAACTCAGCGCCAAGCTCGGTTTCGACGTGCGCACGTCGCGCGGTCGCACCCGGCTCTCCGTTGCTCTGGCGCTTCACCGGCTCGAGACCACTCACTTCGACTAATCGGAGTTCGGGCGCTAGCCGACAGGGAAGAGCAGCGGCGTTCGCTACGCCTCGGTTGAGAGCTGACCGCGCACGATGGAGTCGCCGGAGTGAGCCGGGTTTCCGTCGAACTGTTCCTCAGAGATATCGACGAGGTCGTAGCTCGAAATGTCGAGGCCGTCGGGAACAGTGAACTGGCCTGACGTGCCTTCAACGATTCCGAGGCTGACGAGAGCCGTGGCATCCGTCGTAATCAGCCAGACTTCGCGATAGCCACCGTCGGTCGCGGGAGCATCGAAGTTGACGTCAATGACGCGCGTGCCATCGGGCAGCTGCTCAAGCTTGGCTTCACCAGTGGAATCTGGCCACGCCGGGAACGCGTCGAGAGTTGCGCTCGCGAGGATGGTCGGCTGTTCGGCGGGGCTGAAAGTTGACCACAACGCGGTACCGGCGCTCGCGACAAGGGCTACAGCGGCCGCGGCGGCAACGATGCCAACCCACGGGCGACGTCGGCGCTCGGCGAGCGAGTGCACGGTTGCGCCTGCGGCCGAGACATCATGAGAGGCGGGAGCATCGGCAACGCCATCGGCAGCATCCGGAGTTGCGCTGGGTGCGATCGAAGCATCAACGGTGTCATGGCTGCGTGCCGCACGCGTGCTAGCAAGGTCGTCACTAGAGCGTGTGTCATTCGAGACATCGTCGAGCGTGTCGACGGCAGCCAACACGGCTTCAACTCCCGCGGCGGGCGGTGCCAACGACAGCTCGTCGCTGATGCGATCCCAGACGCGCGAGGGCGCTTCGAGGAGTTCACCCGCATCGAAAGTGGAGCGGCCGATCATTGCAGCACGCGAGAGGATTTCGATCTCGCGGCGGCACTGGTCACATCCGCTAACGTGCACACTGTCTTCGGGGAGGGCAACTTGCTCACCCAGGGCGAGCAGCGCAAGGACCTCAGGATCAACGTGTCGCATAGGTCGCCTCCAATCGTGTTCGCATCCGTTGCAGACTGCGCCGGATATGGCTCTTGACCGTGCCTAAAGGTAGTTCGAGACGGTCAGCTATTTGGTTGTGGGTGAGATCGTCGAAAAATGCTAATCGCATGATTGCTTGAGCATCTGGCTCGAGGCGAGAGATCTCGTCGGCAACCATCAGGGTGTCGGCCAAGTCGAAGTCTTCCACGACGGCCTCTCCCCTCGATGTCGTTGACGCGAGTTCTTCGTGAAGCCGGCGGATCCGAGCGCGAGCTTCGTGCGTGTCGGCGATCTTGTTCTTGGTGATTCCGACGAGCCAAGCCGACAGGCTCGATCTCTCAGGCCTGAAACTTGAGCGTCCGGTCCAGGCTGAGACGAAGACTTTTTGAGTGACGTCTTCTGCATCGCCGCGATCGCCGAGCGAGCGAACCGCCAGAGTGAAGACGAGCGATGACCACCGCTTGTACACCTCCGCGAGCGCCGCTTCGTCGCCCGCGATGAACGCCTGCGTCATGCGGGCTTCGTCTGCGGCTTCGTCGTCGGTCATAGCTCTCCGGTTGAAGGTGTTCATAGCGGGTTTGCGATCGCTATGACGTTGTCAGAATAGTTCAAGACGTTCTGATCGAACTGTCCCCCACACGTGATGAGCACAATTCGTGGTGCTCCATCGCGGTCGAAGACCTGGTCGAGGGGCAGTTGTTTCTTCTCGATGTTCTGCACGGATTCGAGAACGTAGCGGTGACCGACGCCGTCATCTGTTGTCACGATGATTTCGGCATCCGCGGGCATCTCTTTGAGACTCGCGAAGGGGCCAAGGCCCTGTTCGAAGTCGTCGACATGGGCGGTGATCACGGTCGAACCGGTGTCGCTGGCGGGTGAGGGACCGTAGCGGTACCAGCCGGCGACCCGAATATTTTCGGGGATCTGCATGAGGCCGTCATCCTCGACTCCGACCGGCGTGATCTGGATATCGATGGAGACAGAAGGAATTTGGATGCGAACCGGGGCAGCAAGCTGCTCTACCGGCGCAAGTGCACTCGACTGGCGGGGCACATCGATTTCTGCCGTGGGCAGTGGCGCCGGCGCCGGGGCGATGGATTCTGCAGGGACTGCAGCACAGCCAGCAAGGAGAAGCGCCATGACCGCGAGGGCTAGTGTTCTCGGGGCCATGACGTTCTCCTTGCTGGGGTGTGTGTGCTGGTCGTACTGGTCGTGCTGTGGATGTTGTGCTGTGACTACTTCGCTGCGCGTGCGGCGGAGAGTCGGGTTGCGGCGAATCCTGCGAGAGCAAGGAGCGCTGCGAGGCCACCGAGACCGGCGACGAGGATGCCGTTGTTGTTGTCAGCGGCGAGTCCTGCGGTTCCGGCGTCTACTCCACCGGGGTTCGAGTGGAGGCCGTCAATGGTCTGCACTGCGAGGGTGAGGTTGTCGTCTGCTGCGCTGCCCCAGGCGTACACGATCGTGTTGACACCTTCGGCAATATCAACGTCGGCCGGGCCAATGACGGGGTCAGTGGTTCCGGTGAGTGCAACGGCGGCGGAGATCGTTCCGACTGCGAGGTCAGTCTTCACTTCGTCGGGGTTGCTCAGGTTCTCGAAAGCAGCGGCACCGTTGGCGAGCACGTCAACGGCGGGGGCTGCAGCCGTGTGGCGAACGGTCAGTCGGCCTTCACCCGCAGCAACAGTGCTGAGGTCGTTGGTGAAGAGGCTGGCCGTGGGGTCACCCGATTCATCGAGATGAGCCACCGCAGTGTAGCTAGTGTTGGCTTCGAGCGTGAGGTCGATCGGGCCAATGGCGGGCGACGAGTCGTCGGCTGCATCCGAGGCGGTGATGGCGACCGTGTAGGTGTCGGCCGGAAGGTCGAGAGGGCCTGCGAGGTCGCCGGGCTCGAAGTCGTCGAGGGTGAGTTCGCCGTTGACGTACACGTCTACGGTGAGTCCCGGCACTGCGTGCAGAACGTACAGGTCAGCGGTGGTGTCCGAGATGGCGTTGGCGGGGATGGCGACTCCTACGGCGGCAATCGCTCCGGCTGCTACACCGGCAAAAATTTTGTTTCGCACTGTTCTTGTCCTCTCATGGTCGGGCGTAAATCGCCTTACATGGAGTACTTCCGGCTGAACCCCTGTTTTGGATGCAGCAATCTCAAAAAACTTTAAAGTTTCTTTTCTGGGGCGGCCGGCACGGCACTCTCAGGGGCGGAAGTCGGGCCCGCCGGCGTCGCTGTGGCGCCCGCTTTTCGGCGCCAGCCGAGCCACGCCATGATGATCGCTCCGACGATGAGCGCCCAGAACGCGGAGCCGATTCCGATCACGGTGATGCCCGACGCGGCAACGAGGAAGGTGGCGATGGCCGCGATGCGGTGCTCGGGAGCATCCAGAGCAGTGCGCACCGAGGCAATGAGAGCACCGATGACCGCAAGCCCCGCGATCGCCACAACCACGATGGGAGGCGCCACCGAAACGAGGGCGGTGGCGAAACCAGCACCCAGACCGATCACGACGTAAGTAGTGCCCGCCGCCACGGACGCGATCCAGCGGCGCTTGGGGTCATCGTGTGCTTCTTCGCTCGCGGTGAGTGCTGCCGTTATAGCGGCAAGGTTGAGCGCGTGACCGCCAAAGAACGCACTCACGGCAGACGCGGCACCGGTGACAGTGAGAGCGGGGCCGGCGGGAACCGCGTAGCCGTAGGTGCGCATCACGGTGAAGCCCGGCACGTTCTGCCCTGCCATCGTGACGATGAACAGCGGGATGCCGAGGCTGACGATCAGAATCGGGTCAAAGACTGGCACAACGGTCGTGAGCTGTGGCACGACGGCGGCATCGCCGAACAGGTTGCCGTCGGTCGTCAGCGCGATTGCGACAATTGCCGCGACGAGCGCTCCCGGCACTGCCCACCGCGGGGCAACCTTCAACAGAATCAACCATGCCACGACCATCGGCAAGCCAAGCCAGGGGTACTCCACCGACGCGGTGATGGGCGCAAGACAGATCGGGAACAGGATGCCCGCGAGCATCGCACTCGCGATCGGTTGCGGAATCCGAGTGATGAGCCGCCCGAGCGCGGGAACGAGGCCACACACCATAATGAGCACACCGCACACGATGAAGGCACCAACCGCAGCCTGAAACTCGACGTCGCCCTGCGCCGCAACGATCAGCAGAGCGGCACCGGGAGTCGACCACGCGACCGTAATCGGCATCCGGTAGCGCCACGCCAGACCAATCGTGACGAGCCCCATCGTTACCGTCAGAATCAACAGGCCAGACGCTGCCTGGTCGTCACTTGCTCCGACCGCGTGCAACCCAGCGACCACGAGGGTGAACGATGATGCGAAGCCCGCGATACCGGCGATGACGCCGGTAGAAAAGAGCTGGAAAATGGCGGATGCCTCTCTAGAGCGTGAGCACAATCTTGCCGCGGGAGTGGCCTTCGAGAAGCTTGGCGTAGGCCTCAGAGACCTGCTCGAGCGGGAACACCGAGTCGATTGGAACCTCAACGGTTCCGGCGGCCACGAGGGCCGCAAGCGACGCGAGGTCAGCCGGGGTTGCCCCCGCCGCACCGACACCCGAGGTGCCGTACTCCGAGACCGCCGCATAGTCAGCGATCGTGTTGATGCGGTCGGCCGGGGCACCCAGCGCTAGCGCAGCATCCACTGTTTCGCGGCCGTTATTGTCGAGAGCAGCCGTGACGCCTTCGGGGCTGATCTCAAGAATGCGCTCGACCATGCCCTCGCCATAGGTGACGGGGTGGATGCCGAGCGAACGTAAGAACTCGTGATTCGATTCGCTGGCGGAGCCAATCACTTTCGCACCCTTGAGCCTGGCGAGCTGAGCGGCGATGACGCCGACGCCACCCGCCGCAGCGCTCACAAGTACAGTGTCGGCCGGCGTGAGAGCGACCGCTTCGACGCTCGCCCAGGCCGTACGACCGGCGATATCGAGGCCGCCCGCCTGTTCCCAACTCAAATCAGCCGGCTTGCGAACGAGCTTGGCCGCGGGAACAACAACGAAATCTGCCTGACCGCTGAACCCCTTGCCACCGAGCACTTCGTCGCCAACAGCCCACTCTTCGACTCCCGCGCCAACTTCGTCGACGACACCGGCAAAGTCATTGCCGTTACCACTCGGAAATTCCACGCTCTGGGGATTAGCCGTAGCCGCTCCTCTAAAAACCTTCGCGTCGAAGGGATTGATGCCGGCGCACTTCACGCGCACCCGCACCTCGCCCTCACCGGTGTGAGGTTCGGTAACTTCGGAAATCGTGAGCACTTCAGGCCCACCGAGCTGAGAGTAAGTAACACGACGCGACATGCTCCGAGCCTAACCGGTGCGTCGCAGTTGCACACCGGGGCAATCGAACTGGGAGAATAGGCAACGTAAGGCACGCATTGACAACTCTGGTTAGGACCGTAATGAGCTCGTCTGACAGCACCACTTCCCGCCCCGTCTCGGCTGAGGATCTTCTCCCCGGGCTATTGCGCGTTCACCGCGGACAACTCATGGCGGTCGCCGTGATCGGGCTTGTGCTCGGAGTCATCGGGCTGCTGTTCCCCGGAGCGACCTTGCTCACCATCGCGGTGCTCTTTGGTATCTACCTCATCGCGTCGGGCATGTACCGCGTGACTGCTGCGTTCGTCGCAAACAACCTTGACTCCCCGATGCGCTGGACCACCGGTCTGCTCGGACTCCTCATCGTGATCGCCGGCATCCTGTGCCTCGCCAACCCGTTCCAGACGCTCATCGCGCTCGCTCTCGTCATCGGAATCGGCTGGATTCTCGAAGGAGTCGTCGACCTCGTCGGTGGAGTGCGCGGCACCATCCACCCGCGCTGGTTCGGCTGGGTCAGCGGCATCGTCTCGATGGCCGCCGGTGTTGCGATGTTCGTGCTCCCCGCAGCTGGTGTCTTCTCGCTCGTCGCCATCGGGGCGATCCTGATGATTGCCGTGAGCCTCACCACCTTGCTCACGCTGCCGCGCAAGCCCAAGATCGATGCAGAAAACGCCACAGCCACAACCGTCTAGCTGGCAAACAACAAAGGCCGTCATCGCATTGCGATGACGGCCTTTGGCAAGTGTGACGAGTCGACTAGCGGCGCAGTCCCAGCTTCTCAATCAGCGTACGGTAACGCGTGATGTCAACGTTCTGAAGGTAACCCAACAGACGACGACGCTGACCAACAAGAAGAAGCAGTCCACGACGTGAGTGGTGGTCGTGCTTGTGCATCTTGAGGTGTTCCGTGAGGTCGAGGATGCGACGAGTCATCATCGCGATCTGGACCTCGGGGGATCCCGTGTCACCTGGGTGGGTTGCGTACTCTTCGATGATCGCCTTCTTGATGCTAGCTTCAAGAGCCATAAGGTGATCCCCTTTCTAGTCGTTGCGCGGTGCCCATAGCTGAATGCGTGAGCTCTCTTTATCCGCGGCCGTTAGACGGCAACCTTGAAAGTTTAGCAGAGTAATGGCCGCGTCAGAGCTGTTGCCAGAATCAGTCGCGACCTATCAGACGAACCAGCCAACAACGCTGGGACCAACCGCTGCCACGGCAACCGCCGCCGCCGAAATCGCAAAGATCGCCCCGGTCACCACAAAGAGACAGTTTCGTTGTTTGGCGGCATCCACTTCGGTTCGAAGTCGTTCGAACCGCGCAGTGAGGCGCACACTGTCATTACGAGCAGCCGGACGAATTCGCCACACCTCACTCCGTTCAGCAACGGCGACAAGCTCAGCGACCTCCGCCGCCGAGTACACGGCAGGCTCGTGAATGAGCCAGTTGACGACGTCACCAAGGTGGAGCACAGGAACCGGTGCGCGGAGACGGCCACTCATCATTCCTGCGGCACCAAGAAGCGCTACTAACGGTTGCACCGAGGTGGAGCCTAGCCCCTCGCGTTCGAAAACCTGAGTCAGACGAATCGCACCGGCCAAGGCATCGCGGACATACGGGACACGGTGACCGTTCACCGCGATCATCCGGCCGACGGTCACAATTCGCGCCTGATGCTGCCTCCTGCTCAGCACGAGAAATACCCCAGCGGGGCCCAACACAAGATGATCAGCGGTCTCCGGCTGAACGACGCTGAACTGCTGGCCAACGCTGTCTGGATCATCGCCACTTGTTGCGCTCGCTACAGTCCACTCCGGGCCGAGGGCAGACAAGGCAATCGCGGTCTCTAGCTCGTTGAGGGCATGGGGATAGAACTCGTTTGCCGCTCGAGAAAGCGGATTTGCTCCGAAGAATGTCGCGCGCTCGCTCAGCGGATCGCTCGCTGCTTGCGCCCGGAGACACGCCGTCATGGCTGCGCCGAACTCGACGCGGGATTCATCAATGTCTGCAGAGACACGGTGGATGCTCTCTGCACGTTCGACACTGTTCATCTGGATCCCCCGAACCTTCGTGACAGAGAATATCTCGATCTGGCAGTTCGCCAAACTCGACGCCCGCTGGCAGACGAGCCGATTAGGGTAGTGAAGTGAACGTTTCCCCACTACTCGATCTGCTGCTCGTCGTGCTGCTGCTCGGGTACGTGATCTACGGCCTCGCCATAGGGCTTACGCGAAGCGTGTTCGTCATTGCTGGTATCGCAGCCGGAGTAATTGCCGCGGTGCTGCTTGCCCCGACACTAGCTAGCGCTGTTCCGTCGCCTCAGGTTCGCGTCGTCGTCACCATGCTCGCCGCAATCGCACTAATTGCTATTGGCCACGCAATCGGAGCCGCGATCGCACGCGCGCTGCGTGACGAACTCGCAACGAGCAAACTGCGAGGAATCGATCGAGCTGCCGGCGGCCTAGCGATTGGCGTTTTGGCGGCACTAGTCGTATCGACAGTCAGCTTCAGCGCGGCGCAACTAGGGTCTCCGCTGCTCTCACGTTCCATCGCTGGCTCCTCAGTTATCCGCACAATTCAAGAGGTGACCCCCGACGTAGTCGAAGAAAGAATCGCCCAGCTACGCACCGTATTGGCTGATCAGGCTGTGCCGCTATTCACCTCGGGACTCACGGTTGCCGACTCGACGGTCCCCGCCATAGATACAGAGAGCCCAGCGCTCGCCGCTGCCGCCGAGTCAGTTGTACGCATTACGGGCAATGCCTACGCATGTGGTCAATCCCACACAGGTACGGGATTCATTGTCTCTGAGGAACGAGTCGTTACCAACGCTCACGTCGTAGCAGGTACTGAGCGCCCCGTCATCGAAGCCCTCAACGGTCAGGTACTCAGCGGCACCATCGTCTATTTCGATGCCGAGGATGACCTCGCCGTAATCGCAGTGCCTGGACTCTCGCCCGATCCCCTACGACTCGGCATTACTGCCCGCCCCGGCACGAATACCGCGATTGAGGGCTACCCGCACGGCGGACCAATCAGCGTCGAGGCCGCACTAGTACAACATGTCAGCACCGCCAATAGCCCAAACATCTATGGCTCAGGAAGTTCTCCTCGCGAGGTGTACACCCTTGCCGGACAAGTCAATCCGGGCAATTCCGGTGGCCCATTGCTCACCCTTGACGGCGACGTCGTCGGTGCTGTCTTCGCCCGCAGCGCTGACCAAGCGAACGTCGGATACGCGATGACTCTTACCGAGCTTCAACCGGTTGCGGATCAAGCACCGACGCTGACAAGCGCAGTCTCAAGCGGGGCATGCATTCCCGGCTAGTAGCCCTGCCTCGCTGCCGTTCACGTAGCACCCGCGCTAGTGGTCGGTCAGTCGTCGCGATCGGAACTGTCGGATGACTCCGAGTCTCGCTCAAACGTTAAACTTTCCCGCGAACCAGGCGCACCGGGGCACACATCGACAGTTGAGCCGTCCACCTCGGAAAAGGCAAACCACGACCAGTCGTCACCGAGCTTCTTTCCGATGCTGCGGGTCACTGTAAAGCGAACAGCCGTACCATCGACTTCCGCCTCGTCGAGGTCCAATTTTTCCCGCTTGTCGCCGTCGAGCTCGATGGAGGTAACGCTGTCAATCTCTCCATCGACGAGCTCGACGGAGAACTCATAGGCGCGTTCAGCATCCGCCCGTTCCGCAACGATTCCCAGTCGTGACGCGCCAGAAGGTAGCGCGGACGCCACAGTGAACTGCACGCTTAGCTCGCCTTTGTCAGCTTGAGAGATCAACACCTCATCCAGATCGAGAGACTTAGTCTCCTCGGTGAAATCCACGCAGCGTGCGCCCGTGGATTCCCTCGTCGGAGCGATTGGCGATGCCTCTAATGGCGATTCACCATCTCCAGCGTTCACCGACGGCGTCGTGCTCGGATCAGGCTGCTGCGAGGTATTACCTGCAGTCGTCGCCGTTGCGAGAGTAATTACCACGGTCACCACCACGGAGAGTACTAACAACGCGAGAACAGCGACCACTACGGGAACGACAGCAACGTGGCGGTGCACGGGCTCTAGCGGGGGTTCAGATGTCACCCGGACACGCTAGCAGCCTCCCGCGAATGCTCCTGGCTGCGGAGAAAACCCGCAACAATCAGCCGCCGACCGGCAGAGTACAGAAGCATGATCACCGCATCCGAGTTCCACTACTTCCCTGTCGGCGCAAATAACGACCAAGCCAACGACGTGTCTGACGCCAAAACACACCAAGACCAATCAAAAAGCAGGCATGAGGAGAAATTTAGTGAGGTGAGCTAGGTAGTCGGCTCCGATCGCCAAACTCACCACGTGCACGAAAGACACAGCGAGGTACGGGATGAACCATCGCGCAGCAGGCATTGCACCAGCTTAGGACGCAGGCGAAACGGTCAGGTATAACCGACCCGGCGCTACCGGACGAAGAGAGACGCCAGTATCGAGACGAGAATCCACACCGAAAGAAAAGTGAGGATCAACGCTGCAACGATCCACAAGAAGCGTCTCAATGCCGCGGCGCGCACCTCATGATGGATACGCACGAACGCGCGCGTAAGGTTTCGTGCCTTGCGGGCGCTTTGCTGAGGTTGCGGCCACGTACTATTCGCCTCGGCGACACCAGAAATCTTCGCGACATCCTCACCGTGAAGCGTCTGGGGAGAGGCTAGTAACCACTGCTCAAGTTGCATCGAAGTAAACACATGAACGTCGTCGGGAGAATTCAAGGTCAAAACTCTCGTTGGTTCAACGAGCACAAGCACTGGGATGACCACGATCTGTTCGTTCAGGGCGCTACTCAGCGATGCCGCCACGATTCTTGCCGCAACTCGAGCAGCCACTATGCCGTCACTCGTATCCCTGGCCACAATCAACTCATCGCCATTCACCGCGACCTCATCGCCTTGGCAATTAACGACGACACAGGCGAAAACACCGGCACGCCCCACGACAAAATGATCGAGAGTGGCAGCGCCAAGCGGAACACCGTGAAGGACATCCCAACTGTCACCGAGCCGATCAAGGATCGACCCCACCAGCAGTTCGCCGACCGCACCACGGTAGTGCGCTTTACTTTCCCCGCTAAGAGGTGACGCACCAAGAAAGCGCGCCAGCCACGCTCTCGGCGCCCGAAGCGATTGCGCCTCGACTACTGCGGCCATGGCTGATTGACCAGCGATCCGGCCGCGAAGATCATTATTCTGCGGCAAGCAGACCTCCAGCTCTTACATGCATCAAAATGCATGGAGAAATACGTTGGGCCGGAGGCTCCCCCGCCTCCGGCCCGACTCGTGGCGATAACTCGCTCCCGAGTGAAGTTTCCTCCCCCCGAGGAATGACTTCTAGATACATAATGCCCAACCTGAGAATTTCATGAAACCCCCACTAATGGGCATACCCGAGTGGGGGTAAACAGCCCAGGGCACCTTACTGCGGAGCAGGAATACCCGTTGGAAGGCCCTCAGAAGCGACGATACTGAGGCGTTGGGTTGGTCGCGTCATCGCCACGTACAGTGCTGCAGCGCCGCGGGCAATCTCGTCCACGATACGTTGTGGTTCCACGACGACGACTGAATCGAACTCCAAACCTTTTGACTCCCTTGGCGTCAATACGGCGATTGGCTTATTGAGGCCGGCAGCCCCCTCGCCAACCTCGCCGAGGTACTCGCTGGAGAGCGCAGCAATAATGTCAGCGGTGAGAGATTCGCTCGCAATGACCGCCAAGGTTCCCTCGGCCGAGATCTCTCGATCTACACGCACCGCGTCGACAACAGCGGTTGCGCGACTCTCCTGAGAAACAGTGGTGACCGCCACAGGCCAGGGGCTCTCGCGAACCGCCCGCGACGGCGTGATCGATACCTCGTGCGCCAGTGCTACGGCCTCGGCAACAGCCACGATCTGAGACGGAGTTCGGTAGTTAACCGTGAGCTCTTCGAGTCTCCACGAGCTGCCGACGTGGGCTGCAAGCGCCGTATCCCACCGCGTTGTCGCCGCGGCGGCGCTCGCCTGCGCCACATCGCCAACGATCGTGAATGATTTGAGTGGGTTGCGACGGGCCAAAAGCCTCCATTGCATGGGAGACAATTCCTGCGCCTCATCTACGACAATGTGCCCATAAGCCCACGATCGATCCGCGGCAGCGATGTCGGCAGTCGAGGCTCGGTCTACGGTTACCTCGAAGCCGTCGGCGAGAGTCTCGGCATCGATCATCCCTTCCACCCCCATGTTCTCGATGGCGGCCGCCGCGTTCTCGAGGTCGCGCTTGCGCTGTTGAGACTGTTCGTATTCCGCCGCGGTGTGGGCGACGTCTACTTCGCCAAGCCACTCGGCTGCTTCATCCAGTAGCGCAACATCGCTGACAGTGAACGCGACATCTCTCTCACGCAGCAGGAGGTGTCTGTCTTCGGGCGTCCAGCGTGGTGTCAACGTGCTCAGCCATGCGGGGCGAGCGTAGAGATCGTTGAGTAGTTTCTGGGGCGACAGCGGCATCCACGCCGTATTGAGCGCGACTTTGACATCGTGGGCGGTGCGTACGTCTTCTCGCAACCATTTCTGATCCGAATCATCAATCGTGTTGCCATGAGAGCGGAGCTGGTCGGCGAGCATGCTACTCAGGGCCGCAATCGCCGCCTTATTGAACGAAACCCGCGCAAGGTTGTGCGGTTTGTGGGAATCCCACGCTTTCTGCATGGCGCGACGAATCAACTCGGCAGGAACATCAAGAATCTCGCCATTGATCTCCATACGCTGCGTTTCAGTCGGCACCACTTGACGTGACCGCACCGCGCGCCGAATAAGCGCTGCCATCTCAAGAGAACCTTTAAGACTCGCTACCGCGTCGACGTCTTCATGCCGAGCATCAACGCCGGGGAACAGCTGCCCCAAACTCGCGAGCACAACGCCGGTCTCGCCAAGCGATGGCAGCACCGCTTCGATATAGCGCAAGAAGGAGCGCGAAGGGCCGACGATCAGCACTCCGGATGTCGAGAGCCGTTCACGGTGCGAGTACAGCAGGTAGGCAGCGCGATGCAGCGCGACCGCTGTTTTGCCGGTTCCTGGCCCACCTTGGACAACGAGTGCGCCGCTCAGCTCGGAGCGGATAATGGCGTCCTGCTCGGCTTGAATCGTGGCGACGATGTCCCCCATACGCCCGGTGCGCTCAGCAGTGAGGCTTGCCATGAGCGCTGCCTCTCCCTGAAGCGATACCGCATCGCTTTCGAGGATCTCTGTGTCGAATATTTCGTCGTCGATTCGCACAATGTCGCGCCCTCTGCTCTGCAGATGGCGCCGCGCACGCGCGCCGAGCGGAGTCGCGGCCGTGGCCTGATAGAACGCTCGCGCTTGCGGAACGCGCCAATCGAGCAGTAGCGGCAACTGGTTCTCGTCGCGGAGGCCGATCCTGCCGATATACCGCAAAATGCGGCCGTTTTCATCTTCCTCCGGCTCCAACTCGAGTCGGCCGAACGCTAAACGTTCATCGATCTCACGCAGCTGGCCCACGCGGTCTTCATAAATGCGCGCAAAGGCGTCGCGCTCAGAACGGTTCTGGTGTGTTCCCCCGGGTGCGCTTCTGCGCACCGCCTCAAGTTGTTGCTGCGCCGCATCTCGAAGCGAATCAAGGCGGCGATAAAGCGTGTGGACGTAGTCCCGCTCGCGTGCAAGCTCACTCGATGACATCCGGGTCCTCTCAAAATTGCGACCTTCAATTGTACGCCGCTTGTCAGGACCGATTCACCGATTAACACTTGCGATTCTCCCGACAGAGTGGCAGGCTGAAGTCAGTAACACTCATCGCTCACCAGAGTCGCAGGCAATGCCGCACCGGTGGGCGATGAGTCATGATGGGCCCTCATAACGCGCTTGTCACCTCTACGATGGACGAATGCTTCGCTCTATCGACTACTCCGGACTGATCGATCCGATGAACCCGCAGGCGGTTTCCGAGTTTAGAGCTGTACGTCGCGATCACTTTGGCTACTCTCAGTTTGGCGACACCGCCAAACTACTGCTCGTCGCCGGCGTCGGCGTGCTGGTCGTTCTGATCGCCAGTGTTCCGCTCTCGGCTGGCATCGGCAGCATTCTCGGTGCTGCATTCTTGGGCAGCGATCTGAACGATGCGTTTCCTTTATTGTTTATCGGGCTGGCCCTCCTCGTGATCGCTGGCAGCGGGATCTACGTCGGTGTTCGTTTCGTTCGTCGCAATGGAAGTCCGTGGCAACGGTTTTACCGAATGAGCAGGTTCGCCGAGGCAAACAATCTGAGCTTTGCGCCACTCGAAACGAAAATTAGCTACCCAGGGCTCATCTTCGGCGAGGGTGGGGCTCGCGCGATTCGCAACCGTTTTCAGAGCGCAAGCGGCCGCGGTCTCGACTATGGAAACTACGAGTACACCACTGGCTCTGGAAAGAACAGGCGAACCCATAACTGGGGTTATCTTGCGCTGCAACTCGACCGGGCTCTTCCCCACATGGTGTTGGATGCTCGTGCGAATAACCAGCTCTTTGGGATCAGTAACCTGCCTCTAACTTTCAGCAAGAATCAAGTGCTGAAGCTCGAGGGCGACTTCAATTCTCATTTCACCCTCTACTGCCCCGAGCAGTACGAACGTGATGCCTTGTATGTCTTCACGCCTGACCTCATGGCGCTACTCATTGATCATGCAGCACCATTCGATGTCGAAGTCATCGACAAGTGGCTATTGGTGTATTCCCCAAAACCCTTCGATCTGGTCGACCCAGCGCAGCACCGGCGCCTCTTGGGCATAGCGGACACCGTGGGTTCCAAGACTCTTCGTCAATCCCGCAATTATGCCGATGAACAGATCGGTGATCCTTTAGTGAACCTGATCGCACCACGGGGGCAAAGACTCAAAACTAGAACTTCGACGTTGGCAATCGTGGTTTTTTCCGGAGGCATCGTGGCCTGGGTGGCCGTGCAATTCTTCCTGGATTCGTTCAACTAGCTTGTGAACCTACTCGCAGACGTTCACGTTTCATTCTGACGCTAGCTGCGGGTGGGCTGCTTCGTGCCCATGAGTGCGTGGCGTGCTTCCACGATCGCCCCGAGCAATACGGCCTCATCAGCGATTGCACCAATCTGATCTCGCCCTGTGATGATTCGCTGGCGCGCGAACGCAAGCCTGGTGGCCTCCTGAATGTAGACCTTCATCGTTGAACGTTTGTTGTTTTTTGCAGCCCACGCCAGAGCCTGCCGCCGCCCCTGTGCCGTCGCGAGAACCGCCACTTCATCCTGGTTGAACCAACCGGCATTCGCGTACTCGGCAAGGCGCTCGAATGTCATTCGCGCTTCTTGACGACGCAAGTACACGACAATGATGATCGCAATCACGAAGAGGGGAAACTGCACAATGGCGTAGTACCCGAAAAAATCATTCACAAAGAAAAGTGCGCCGTTCCACAGAGAGTGAAGGGCGATGGCGATAGCAAGACCGGTCGCGAAAATACCGACACTGCGTGCGGCGCTCTGGGAACGCACAGCAAAGCCCAACGCTACTCCCGTGCACGCCGTGAACATCACGTGCGCAAACGGTGACATAAGACCGCGAACGAGGAAGAGTTGCAGGATGCCTGCCCCGTCACTTTCGAAGCTCGCCAGTTCACTTCCGAAGTACAGGATGTTCTCGGTGAAGGCAAAGCCTCCGGCCACCCACGCCGCATAAACGAGACCGTCGACCGGTCCGTCAAAGTGACGGCGCGCTACCCAGAAAATCACCAAGATTCCGAGGGCTTTTCCTGCCTCCTCGACGACAGGAGCTTGAATCGCTGCGGAGAAGAATTCGTAGGCTGGACCAGGGCCTCCTAGCGCGCTGATGACGTTATCAATTTGTCCACCAATGATGAGGGTGAGAAGCACTGCGACCCCTGCGCCCCAAAGAAACGCGAATACAACAGCAAGTCGTGGCTCGGGTTCCCAGCGATCAATCCAGCGGACAGCGAAAAACACCACGGCGAGCGGAACAATCGCGAGAATTCCACCGATTGCGAATGCGTCGGTGCCGATGCCCGAGATCACATAGACGATTACAAAGAGCAAAACGAACGCGAGCGCGACTACGCCAAGAATGCCCAGGATCATCAGCCCAGGCCCTCGGGGCTGAGGTGTGTGAAGCGGCATCTGGTGCGACTTGGCACCGTGAGCAACTTCGGGAGACGCCGCTGTCGGCGCCGGTGCTGACCGCCCTGACGAGGCCGTGAGATCTGGAGTCGCAGAAGAATATTCGCTCGCGGTCATGACTACGAGACTAGCGTGCAGCTAGCGCGACCCTGAGTACGGCTACTCGGCCTCTTGTTGCTCGCGCAAGATACTAAGGGCTCGCGCTACTCGATCCCCCAGCCCCGCAACCCGCTTCTTGGATGAGCGCTCAGCTTCCACAATCAAGCTCATGAGTTCACCCCGGTACACGTCTTGAGTCGAACGAACGGATACGGCAAGAGCTAACGATGCCCGTGCCGCTAAGGCTCCAACGCTGACGCTGGCGACGGCCGCCGCAATTGCTAGCGCGAGCACAAAGGGCTCAGAGGTTTCTTGCGCCATTTCGACTGCTGCCGCGACGACAAACGCGATCGAGATAAGCGGACCGATCAATCGATGCGGCGTGCGCACGCCTAGCCTGACGACGGCCGCGGTCGTCGTTGAGTCTGCGTTCACGCGACCATGCACGGAACTGTCAATGGCCGCAACTCGAGCGCGAAACTCGTCAACTTGGTCTTGATGGATGCGAAGACCTGTCGACTCGATAAGTTCGTCGCGCACGAGGCGGTAGCTATCCGCCGGTGGGCGCACGACCACGACGGCGATGATCGCGACGATCGCGACTGCGATCGCGACTGTGCCGAGCGCAATGAGAATCGCTGCCGGCGCTTGAGTTGGTTCCGCGAAGAAAAGTCGAGTGCTCCAGTCGGCAGCAATCGTCATGGCGACAATACCCAGACCGGCAGTCGGGACCGTCCACGCGATGGGATGAAGCCGAAGTCGCGTGCGCACACCTCTGGCAAGTCGCAGGTGGTCGAAGCGCGCGGTCGCGTAGTCAGCGATCTGTGCCGAGAACGAGATGAGCCAGAGCGCTGCGAGTACGGTGAGGGCTGTCCAGGAAGATTCCACGGTGCGACTGTAGTCGCTTCGTCTCGCTCAGCGTGCTTTCGAGAACGACTGTCGCGCAGATCGGTCGCCGCGGTGATGTCCGAATTCCGCTGGTCAGCACTGGCTGAGAGTGAGAGTCTTAACCCATGCCCTCCCCCACGCTCAGCTTCGACGAACAGTACCGCGCCCTCTGCTCGCGTGACGCTCGATTCGACGGGCAGTTCATTGCCGGGGTGCACTCCACAGGAATCTACTGCCGCCCCAGCTGCCCCGCTGTCGCCCCGAAGCCTCGCAACGTGCGCTTCTACCGCACAGCCGCAGCTGCCCACGAAGCAGGGCTCCGCGCCTGTAAACGCTGTCAGCCAGACGCCGTTCCTGGTTCGCCCGAGTGGAACCTCAACGATGATCTTGCGTCTCGCGCCATGCGTCTCATTGCCGACGGCGTGGTCGAGCGAGATGGCGTGGAGGGGCTTTCGACACGCCTCGGCTACACGAGTCGCCACCTCACCCGCGTATTGACTGCAGAACTCGGTGCCGGCCCGCTCGCCCTTGCACGGGCTCACCGGGCCCAGGCTGCACGCACCCTGCTCGGCGCGACCGAACTCAGCATCTCTGATGTTGCCTTTGCCGCCGGTTTTTCCAGCATCCGCCAGTTCAACGACACGATTCAAGCCGTGTACGAAACGACACCAAGCCAGCTTCGGCTACTCTCGCGCCGTGGGGCGGCGGCCCATCCCCACGAGGCACACGAACGGCCGTCGGCCCTGACTCTTCGCCTGCCCACTCGTGCGCCGTTCGACGGTGCTGGCCTCATGTCGTTCTTCGCGAACCATTCCGTCGCGGGGATCGAGAAGGCCACCGAAACCAGCCTTGAACGCGCCATCCGTCTGCCCGGCGGTGTCGCTCGTGTGCGATTAGAGCTCAGAGATCACGGCATCATGTGCACGGCGCAATTGGCTCGAATTTCGGATGTCGCGCCGCTAGTGGCACGAGTGCGTCGTCTGTTCGATCTCGACGCTGATTCGCTCGCCATCGACCGAGCGCTGAGTGCGGACCCCGCCCTCGCTGGATCGGTGGCACGGGTTCCGGGAATGCGTCTTCCGGGGAGCGTCGATACAGAAGAGACCCTGTTCCGCACTCTTATTGGCCAACAAATCTCCGTGGCTGCGGCCCGCACGGTTCATGCTCGGCTCACGAGGGAACTCGGTAGCGATGGACTGTTTCCCACAGCAGCTGTGCTCGCGGAATCCGGAGCCGACGTTCTGCGCGGCCCCCAGACTCGTATCGCTAGCATTGTGGGCGTCGCTAAAGCCATCGCTAGTGGCGAGCTCGATCTTGACGTATCGACCCCTGTCGACGAATTCACAGCAAAACTTGTCGCGATGCCCGGAATAGGTCCGTGGACCGCCGGTTACATGGCTATGCGGGTACTAGGAAACTCAGACATCATGCTCAGCAGTGATCTTGTTGTGCGCCAAGGTGCTGAAGAACTAGGGCTCCCCGCGCGCGCGTCAGCGCTCACGCAGTACTCGAGCCAATGGGCGCCGTGGCGCAGCTATGCGTGCATGCATCTGTGGCGATCACGGCCAACTCGGGTGGAGCACAAGCCGACGTCACCGTAGGGTGGACTCATGAACGCAAGACTCTTGATTCTCGGTTTCGGTATCGCTGTCGGTTACGTTGTTGGCGCACGCGCAGGGCGTGAACGCTACGACCAGATGAAGGGCAAAGCCACCGAAGTGTGGGAGAGCCCGCGAGTGTCGAAAGCGCGCACTTCTGTTGAAGATTATGCACGCACTCAAGCTCCGATCCTGCGCGATCGGGCCGAAGCCGTCGTGAAGGCGACTCCGGGGTTTGTCACCGAGACGGCAAAGGATGTTGCCGAGAATGCTCGTGACCTTGCCGGTTCTGCTCGCGAGACCGCGAAAGAACTCGCGGAGTCGGCAAGCGGTACCGCTAAGAGAATCGCCGGAAACGCTCGCGAGTCCGCGAAAGAACTTACCGATCGGGCATCAGAGACTGCTCGTGGTGCCGTCGGTCGTGTTACCGAAACCGCAGACGATGTTCGCGACAACGCAACGAAGACTGCATCTGAATTGCGCGAACGTGGCGAGACCGCAATTGATCGCGCTTTCCTCAGTGCTGGCAAAGCACGTGACGAAGCACTCGCCACTCTCGATGACGATGACGATGACGATGACGACGCTACAGAGAACGGTGTAGATACCGCACAGAAGTAGCACGGTGCGCGCGAGTACCTACCGTTAACGTAAGAAGACGCCGAGTTCCTCACTAGGAGGAGCACGGCGTCTTCTGCGTTAGTGCGTGATTATTCTTCTTCGGCCAGCCACGGAAGCGTTATCGCTGCGGTCATGGGCGAAACACCGCTGAGTCGTTCCGGAGTGAGTACACGCGCGACGTCCTCTTCCTTCATGAGGCCGGCAGAGACCACGAGTTGCGCGATCGAGGCATTGGTTGTCAATGCTGTGTGCGCCAGTGTTGCCGCAGCGGCGTAGCCGATATATGGGGTGAGTGCCGTAACAACACCAACACTCGACTCGACCTGGGCTGCGAGACGTTCTTCATTGGCGGTGATGCCATCAATGCAGTTTTCGCGCAACGTGCGGCACGCGTTTGTCATCCAAGCGAGCGATTGGAGAAGTGAGTGCGCGATGACAGGCTCGAAGGCGTTGAGCTGCAATTGGCCGGCTTCAGCCGCAGCCGTGACCGTGGCATCCGCTCCGATGACGCTGAACGCCACTTGGTTGACAACTTCCGGGATAACTGGGTTTACCTTGCCCGGCATGATTGACGAGCCTGCCTGCTTGGCCGGGAGGTTGATCTCGCCGAATCCGGCCTGCGGGCCGCTAGACAGCAAACGGAGATCGTTGCAAATCTTTGACAGCTTGACAGCAGAGCGCTTCAGAATTCCGCTCAGGGACATGAAAATTCCGACGTCACTGGTCGCTTCGATCAGATCGAACGCCGTTTTCATTTCAATTCCGGTGGCATCTGTCAGGTGCCGACGCACAGCTTCCGCATAGCGAGAGTCGGCAGTAATACCGGTGCCGATTGCCGTGGCCCCCATGTTGATCTCGCTCATGAATGGCATGACATCGGTGAGCCGAGCGTGGTCTTCTTCGAGAGTGTGCGAGAAACCAGTGAACTCTTGGCCCAGCGTCATCGGAACCGCGTCTTGCATCTGCGTTCGACCGATTTTGAGGATACTGACGAACTCACGGCCCTTCGCCGCAAAGGAATTGGACAGCAACTCGTGCTCGGCGAGCAGTCGCTGCACGCCAAACACCATCGCGAGCTTGATCGCTGTCGGGTACACGTCGTTCGTGCTCTGGCTGCGGTTCACATCGTCAATAGGATGAAGGAACGAGTACTCGCCCTTCTGGTGGCCAAGAATCTCGAGCGCCCGGTTGGCAATGACCTCATTGGCGTTCATGTTGGTTGAGGTGCCAGCCCCACCCTGGATGACACCGACACAGAACTCTGCGTGCAGCGCGCCATCGAGAATCTCTTGGCAAGCGGCGTCAATCGCCTGTGCTTTCTTGGACTCAATTACACCCAAATCAGCGTTAGCGCGAGCCGCCGCTTGTTTGATATGCGCCAAGGCGCGCACGAGGTCAGGATAAACGGAAATCGCACGTCTCGTTATCGGAAAATTCTTCATCGCTCGAAGAGTGTGAACTCCCCAATAAGCATCTGCCGGAATTTCTAAAGAACCGAGAGAGTCGGATTCAATTCGGGTAGCGGTACTCTGCGAAACGTCGTTGCTCAACTGGTAGTTCTCATCTCCGTTGACGGTCGGCGCGACGAAATCTGCGCGCCATTCACACGTCTCAGTCTACGCGTCACGCGACCTCACCACCGCGAGAAAGAGGAGACCAGAAGGTCAATTCTTAACGCGGCGTTATTCGGTTATCGCGTCACGAAGCAGCGCCGAAAGAGCCTGCAGCTGAATGTTGGATTCGGCAACAACGTCGACATCCGAACCATCGAGTGCCCGTGCTGCAAGACCCGCTTTGCTATCAATGAGTTCAGCAATTCGCGCGTCGATGGTGTGGGCGGCAATGATTCGCCACGCTGTAACGGGAAGTTCCTGCCCGATGCGGTGCACGCGGTCGATGGCCTGAGTTTGCTCCGCGTTTGTCCAGCTGAGTTCTGCAAGCACGACGTTGGACGCTGCTTGCAAGTTCAGCCCGACTCCGGCGGCAGTCAGCGACGCGACAACAACGGAGATCTCAGGATCGTTGGCAAAGGAGTCAATCGCATTCTGACGTGCCTTGGCGCTTTGGTCGCCCCGAATCGAGACTGATTTGAGGCCGACTTTAGCGAAATGGGCTTCAGCGGTATCCATCACGTCAATGTGCTTGGCGAAGAACACCACCTTGCCGACGGAACGCGCCAACTGAGCCGTGTAATCGGCGGCCAGCGTCGCTTTGGCTTGACCGATCCGCCGAACCATCGTGAAGACGTTCTCACCGGTGGTCGCGCTTTTGGACTCTTCGAGCTCAGCATGGGCAACCACCCGAATGAGGTCTTCGACGGCAACGTCAGGCTTGAGATTGCGCACTCGAGTGAACCGGTCGAGGAGGCGCGCTGTCAGTGCTTGCTCGGCGGCCCGGATCGAGCGACCGAGGTCGTCATCGAGTTCAACCGGGATGTCAGCGATACGGCGTGCAGGAATGTCGGCAGCGACATCCACTTTCTTGCGGCGCACGATTCCCATCTCGATCACGGCCCGCCGAGCTTCGGAAAAGAAGCCGGGGTCTGCCGGGGTGAGGTCGGAATCTTCGAGCTTGGCCATGAGCGGGGCGAGCGGCTTCGTGCCGTCGATCCACCCCAAGTACTGCCAGATTGCGCGGAAATCTTCAATCGAGTTAATGAGGGGCGTTCCGGTGAGCGCCATCATAAGCGCTTTAGGGTACGTGGCACGGATGCTGCGCGACAAGCTCAGCACGTGCTTCGACCGTTCAGATTTGAGGTTCTTAATGAAGTGGGCTTCATCGACAACCATGCCTTTGAACCCGAAACGACCAAGCCACCCGACGTGGCGGTCGAGCACTTCATAGTTGACGATAACGACGTCGCTAAACGCGTCGACAGTGTCACCGTCTCCGTGCACCACCGTTGCAGTGCGGCCGGGGGTCCACAACTCAACTTCGCGTTCCCAGTTCGTCTTCACCACGTTGGGCACGACGACGAGGAGCGGATACGAGTTCGAGGCTTCTGCTGCCATTAGAGCCTGGGCAGTCTTGCCAAGCCCCGGCTCATCTGCGAGCAGGAAAGTGCGCTGCCCCTGTTTGACAACTTCAACGAAGCGAGCCTGGTGGCGCATCAGGTCTAGTTTTCCCCTGGTGTGAAGTGATGCTGCCTCTGGCAGATCCATCGAGGCACCACCTCCACCGGAACCGTGCTCGAAGGCACGGAACAGAGGGTCAATAAGTTCCCAGTTGGCGAGGCGGTTGCCATGCTCAGGCTTCGCCGCTACGGCGCTGAAATCAGGTGCCAAAAATGGGTTAGCCATCTGCATCTGGCGAACTGACGCAGGAACTACCTGCTTCTCTACTTGCTTGTCGACCGGCTTGGGCTCGGCCGAAATAATCAGCTCTTCTGGACTCAGCTCCACACCAGCGGCGAGAAGCAGGTCACGACGGAGCGCTTGTGCGGCAGCCGTTATCGGCGCGGCCTCCCCCAACATCGAGAGCAGGCTGGTGTCACGAGCAGCAGTTTTTGCCAGAATGCCGGCGAGCCCATCGAGTCGCTTTTGTTCATTGGCACGTTCAGATTCCGTCAACGTCGCGTCAACTTTGACGCGAGCGCGTTCTTCGCGCAGCAATAGCGCGGCGACTTGAAAGCGGGCACGGTTCGCTGGCTTGAGCGGACCCTTCTGCACGGCAGTTTCGACCTCACGCGCAGCGCGCGCCAGAACAGGGATTACCCCCGTGTCGTCACCAGGTCGCGTACGTCTACGTTGCGTGCCGCCCTGTCGCTGCCCCGAATTCTTGGGTCGCTTATTGCGCTGCGAGGGATCGGTCTTTGACGGATTGGTCAATTATTCTCCTGGCGCTAGGCATACGGCTCAGTCACGCGGATCGAAGACTCAAAGACGTTGACACGAATGGGACTTTAGCTGAGTGGCAACATCTACTCGAGTGAGCCAGACCCAACTGCGGTGCGATTGGTGGTCTCAAGGGATGCGTTACCAGTGTACGCAAAAATCAGCGACAGTGCGCTACTTGAGCGAATTAACCTCGACTTGTGGAGTCAACTACCCGCACGAAGACACCGACAACGATGAAAATCAGAGCCGCGCCGTAGTGCAGTCCTGCGAATAACTGAGTATCGGCGATCGCAATCGGAAATACTGGATTCCACAGGATCGCTATCGGAACCAGCCCGATAGCCCACCACCACTGGCGCGCTTGCGCAACAAGTACAACGCAAATGAGCGCCAAGATGCTCACAACGTAGCGAACGACAGTGAAAATCTCCGTATCGATAATGGCTGCGCCAACGAGCAGCGCCAACACTGCGACTATCGCCGCCGGAAGAACTACTCGGCGCGGTCGGTTGGGATACGTTGCACTCACTCGTTCGAATATACCCGCCACATCGAGAGCAAGTGAACGTGAGCGTGGCGGCTACACCCCGGCCAACAGCAACGCTGTCGCAGAAGTGCACCGGTGACAAGAAACGAGCCCTGCCATCTGCTCGCTAGAGTCGACGTATGAAGAGTGCACTGGCTATCGAACATTTGCAAGAGCTCGTGCGAATCCCCACGGTTTCTCGCGAAAACGCCGAAACCACAGAATGGCCCGAATTCACTCGCTTCGCTCAAGCGCTCCGCAAACTTTATCCGCTGTGCCACAGCCGTCTCGAACGTGAAACTGTGCTCGAACATTCGTTAGTGTTTCGCTGGCGCGGTCGATCGTCGACCGAACCTTCCGTGTTGTTAGCCCACTATGACGTCGTCGCAGCATCCGCTGAAGGTTGGAAACGTCCGCCGTTCGCGGCAGAGCTGAGCGGCAAGGGAGAAGATCAGCTCATTTGGGGCCGCGGCACGCTCGATAACAAGGGTTCTCTGGTCGCAATCCTTGAAGCGGTTGAGTCGCAACTCGAAGAAGGCCTTGTTCCTTCTCAAGATATCTATCTGTGCTTTGGACACGACGAGGAAACTCACGGCACCGGCGCCTCGGCGATTGTGGATTTACTTCAGTCTCGCGGCGTTAAACCTGTCTTGGTCTTAGACGAAGGAGGAGCCATCGTCGACGATGTCTTCGACCAGGTGGATGCCCCCATGGCCGTAGTCGGAGTTGCGGAGAAAGGCACGGCAACTCTGCGACTCACAGTTGATCAATCAGGCGGACACGCCTCTACTCCGCCACGGATGCCCGCATCCGTTCGGCTTGCACAAGCGATCGTCCGCCTGAATTCGCGTCCCTTCGCCGCGCATCTCACCTCAACCGGTGCCGACCTGCTGCGCACTCTCGGTGAGCATGCTGGGGGTGTCACCGGCTACCTACTGCGCAACGTGTCGTGGACGAGCCCAGTACTGCTGCCAATTTTGGTGCGCAAGAGCGACGAACTCGCCGCAATGCTGCGGACCACGCAGGCGGTGACCATGCTCGACGGCGGTCACGCCGTGAACGCGATGCCGGAACGCGTAAGCGCCACCATCAACGTTCGGATCGCGGTTAACTCCACTTTGGACGCAACGGTGGCGCACGTGACTCGCGCTATCAAGGACAAGCGAGTCCGGATTACCGTGGAATCCCCTGGCGAACCTTCCCCCGTGTCACCCACCACGGGCCTCGCGTGGGAACTGCTTCGATCGACCATCGAGAAAAGCTTCCCGGGAACCATCGTCACTCCGTACGTGCAAAACGGGGCCACTGACAGCCGCCATTTCACTCGGATCAGCAAGGGCGTCTACCGGTTCACCCCTTTTGCTATGGCCCGTAACGTTCGCGACACCCTTCACGCGCGAAACGAACGGATGCTCATCAGTAGTTACCTGAATGGAATTGAGTTCTATCGCGCACTTATCTCGTCGCTGTAGCTGATCGCGTTCGCACGCAACTGCTCTAGCGTGACTAGCGGACGCCCGTCGCCAAGGGTAAATCGTCGGTCTCAGTGAATTCGCGTGCGATCCATTGCCCTAACTCGGCCGGCCTATCAGTGACAATCCCATCGACTCCCAGCGATACGGCATCCGACCACGTTTCTGAATCGTTGAGGGTATAAATGAGGATGCCGAGCCCGGCAGCATGAACGAGTTCAACAAGTTCGGGGTTGCGCGTGATCGCCTTCTTGCTCGTGACTAGCGCCACGGCTCCTGATGCCACGGCAAGTGCGCTGGGATCACCGACGATGTCCCGCACAATCAGCATCCCGGGAATCTCGGGATTTACGCGCTGCAGAGCTTGGAGCGTCATGATGTCGAAACTGCCGATGATGACGTGATCGTTAACTCCGTGACGGGCGATGAGTTCTGAGACCAGCGTGACTTGTTCGTCGGTCCACGAACCTTTCAACTCGAGGATCGCATTTTTGGTCGACCACCGCAGCAAGTTCAAAAACTCTTCCAGCGACGGCACGGTAGCCCCCGCAAACTCCTCGCCGAACCACGACCCGGCGTCGAGTTCGGAGAGTTCCTGATAGCTGTATTGCCACACCGGACCGGTACCGTTTGTGGTTCGGTCAACCGTCCAGTCGTGCATCAGCACCGGAACACCATCGTTCGTCAGCTGCACATCGGTTTCTACGTAGTCTGCGGCGCTGTTGAGTGCCTGCCCGAGGGCTTCCAGCGTGTTTTCGGGAGCAACTGTCTTGTCTCCGCGGTGCCCCGCGATGAAAGCTGCCTCTCCCGGAGAACGAAGCGAGGCGAAAGCGCCGGCTGCATGCACGCGAGTGACGTTTGCGTTGAGCACGAGCACGAGGGTGAGCGCTGTAACGATTGCTGCCGCTAGAGCAGCCCTGCGTGCGCGCTGGTCACGGTATGCGGGTGCCGGGTTCTGCGATGTCACCATTGACTCGCCATCCTTTGTCGGGTTGCCGTACGTTCACGGTGCCCCCACTATAGCGAGTCTGTTATCAATCCGTTACCTGCTGGCGAGATTCTTTTGCGCGTGTCTCGATTGCGGCCCTCAACGGAATCGACGGAACCGCACCGTGATTCTCCACAGAGATGGATGCCGCGGCAACCGCGAATCGCAAAGCGTCATCCGCCGACATTCCCTCGATAACGCCCGCCGCAAAAGCCCCACAGAAAGTATCGCCAGCACCAGTCGCATCAACCGCCGTTACGCGATGAGCCGGCACGAGCACCTCAGCGGAACCCACTCGGTGCAATGACGCGCCCTTCGAGCCCAAGGTAACAATCACCGTCGGAACGAGTGCGAGCAGCCGCTGCCCTAGCCCCTCGAGCTCAGGGGCTACATCGTTATCGCGAGCCAAGTCGGCCGCCTCATGCTCATTCACAATCAGCACATCGAGAGCATCGAGCAACACCCGCGGCAGCTCCTGGATGGGAGCAGCGTTGAGAATGACGAGAGTTTCCGCTGCCTGAGCAACACGCGCTGCCTCAACGACAGTCTTGAGCGGAATCTCCAGCTGCATCACTAAAGCCGACGCAGCACTGATCGCTGCGGCATCCGCGCTGGTAAGCACAGTGACTTCACTGTTTGCTCCTGGCTCGACAATGATGGTGTTCTCGCCAGTGCCATCGACGGCGATTAATGCCGTGCCCGTTGGCTTGTGTGAGGTGCGCAACTGGGTAACATCGATGGAATCGGCGGTCAGCCCCGCCCGCACCATCTCGCCAAAATTATCGGCTCCAACCGCGCCGACGAAGCACGTTTTAGCGCCCGCACGAGCTGCAGCAACGGCTTGATTCTGGCCTTTGCCGCCCAACGCCGTGCTCACCCCGTGTGAAAGGACGGTTTCACCGGGCGACGGGATGCGATCCACGCTAAAGACTTGATCGATATTTGCGCTACCGACAACGACAATTCCAGACATCCGTCAAAAGTAGCGCACTACTAACGATCCCGACTTATTCTTGCTCCGCTGAGTCTGTTTCTGCCGCCGCCACAATCCGGTTGACCATCCCACTGAAAATCACTCCGTGAAAGGGCAGAATCGCCAGCCAATACAGTCGCCCACCTAATCCACTCGGAAAGAACACCGCGCGCTGGCGGTAGAGCGAACCGCCATCACCATCGTCATCCACGGTCAACTCAAGCCACGCCCGCCCTGGAAGCTTCATTTCGGCACGCAATCGGAGGCTGTGCCCACGATCGATGCTCTCAACTCTCCAGAAATCCAGAGCATCACCGGTGTTCAAAGAGCTCGGATGACGACGTCCGCGTCGAAGACCAACCCCGCCAACGAGCTTGTCGAGCCAGCCGCGCATCGCCCACGCCAGCGGAAAGGAATACCAGCCATTCTCGCCACCAATGCCCTCGACCACTGCCCAGAGCGCAGCAGGAGCCGCCGACGTGCGCCGCTCGCGAAGATCAGTAAAGACAGTGTGGCCTGTCCATTCGGGGTCGCTCGGGATCGGATCACTTGGCGCTCCAGCCACGGTGGCATCTTGCCAACTTGTTTCAATCTCGCCATCGCGCATTTTGACGAGCGCCAAGCGCACCGAGGCCCGATAGCCAGTCAACCCGCCATCGGGCTCGGGAATGTATTCCGAAATCGATCGATCACGAACGACGCAGTCAAACTGCAACGACTCGATAATCGGCACCGCGAGAAGTCGCGGAATCGGAGTAACCAGATTGACCCACTGAGACGCAAGCCACGGCGTCAATACGGGCAGAGACGCGATCGGTCGCTGGTGCAGGCCAGCTTCGAGAGCGTAGCCGTTCATCATCTGGCCATAGCGGAGCACATCAGGGCCGCCAATGTCGAAGCTGCGATTTAGGTCTTCGTCTAGAGCCAGCGCCGAGACAAGGTAGTAAAGAACATCACGCACCGCGATGGGCTGAATGAAATTGCGCACCCATTGGGGTGCAGGCATATAGGGCAGCACTTCGGTGAGGTGGCGGATCATCTCGAACGATGCCGAACCAGAGCCGATGACGACACCGGCATTGAAAGCGATAGTCGGCACCCCAGAATCGAGAAGAATGCGCCCCACCTCGGCACGGCTGCGTAGGTGACGACTGAGTTCACTGACGTCTCCTTCAGGGTGGAGACCACCCAAATAGACGATGCGCGAAACACCGGCCTGCTTTGCCGCCTTCGCGAGGTTCGTGGCTGATGCCCGCTCGGCCTTCTCGAAATCGCCCTTAGCCCCCATCGCGTGCACCAGATAGTAGAGAGCGTCAATCCCGACGACCGCATCGCTGAGCGTCGCCGCCTGAGTGAGATCACCGACAACCGTCTCAACATCATCGCGCCAGGGCACGTCCCGAAGCTTGCGCGGGTTGCGCACAAGAACACGGACGGTATGCCCCGCGTCGATCAGCCGAGGTACCAGTCGGCCACCCAAATATCCTGTTGCTCCAGTGACAAGAACGCGCATGACACGAGATTAGACAGCGGAACTGGGAAGCAGCACAAACGTCCGGTGGCGGCAGTGAGGCCGCCGTCGAGTGACCCTCAGCTCACCGTCGAGTTCGCCAGCGCCAGACGGCAAATCCTGCGGCCGCCCCCAGCAGCAGAATGCCGCAGAAGACAGACGTAATCAGCCAGCTCGGAGCCGAAGATTTGCTGTAGGCACTCGCCAGAATCGCGGAAGGCGACAGCGTAGACGGTGATCCGGTTTCGGCGTTTTCTGAATTTCTGGCAGAGGAGGAAGACGGTGCCAGCGTCGCACCGGGCGCTGCCTCGGCATGGCCGCTCGCCACCGGGGTCGCCGTTGCCGTGGGCGCCGGCGCCGTGGTTGCTGATGTTTCGGGAGCCGGGGCGGGAGCCTCTTCGGCGGCGGGGGCTTGTGCTGCTACGGGAGCCGCCGGCCCGGTGTTTCCGGCATAGTTAGCAAACACCTGCACACCCCAGGTCGTTCCGCCACTTTCGTAGAACGCAATGCCGACGTCGGTGAATGATCCCAGAATATTCGCCTTGTGACCCGGCGATTCCATCCAGCCAGTGTGCATCGTTTGCGCCGTTGGGTACCCCTGAGCCACATTCTCGCCAGCCTTATTCCAGCCCTGCGGGATCTGAGTCGAGTAGTTCGGATTATGGGCCATGGTGCTATTCGCGGCCATCTGTTTTGCCCAATTGAGCGCGACAGTATCCATCGCCGGATTGCGGATAAGCCCGCGCTGACCAGAATCCCATCTCGCTTGATTCACCAGAGAGTGAATCGTGTCAGCGGGGGCTGCACTTGCCGGCGCCGCTGTAGAGACAGGCAGCACAAATGCCGCGATGAGCAGGGCAAAAAGAGCGCTACTCACACGAGAAAGAGTGCGGCGTGAAAAATTCATTACCCAGCAAGTATCCGCAGATTCTCAGATTGGGCAACAGTCACGCCGCACTTCTCGGCTAAATCAGAGACTTCGTGTGCCAAACAGTCTTAGTTTCGGTCCACTGAACGATGCGTTCAACGGATGGTGCAGGAACTCCGACAACCGGCCCGGAGACGCGCTTAAGCGTGTCGGCAGCCGCGATCTGGAGATCAACCCACTCGAGCTGTTCCGCTCCAGCGAGATCGATACCGTTGACGTCCGCGTGACTGGCAAGCCACGGCGCGATCTCGGCCGGTGACCCCGTGAGGATGTTGACGACACCGCCGGGAACGTCGCTCGTCGCAAGAACTTCAGAGAGGCTGATCGCGCTGAGCGGTGCGCCCTGGTGAGCGATAACGACAACAGTGTTTCCGCTGACGAGCGCCGGAGCAATGACACTCACAAGGCCCAACAACGACGATGAATCCTGAGGCGCAACGATGGCGATAACGCCGCTGGGCTCTGGCGTGGAAAGGTTGAAGTACGGGCCAGACACGGGGTTTCCGTTTCCCGCCACCTGAACGTACTTGTCAGCCCAGCCGGCATACCAAACCCACGCATCGATGGCGGTGTCGACTTGGGTGGTCGCTGCCGGCTTTGAGAGCGCCTCTGTTGCCATTAGCTCGTCAATGAACTGCTCGCGACGACCCTCCAAGAGCTCTGCAATGCGGTAGAGCACTTGGCCGCGGTTGTAGCCAGTAGCACCCGACCAGCCGCTGACAGCAGCACGGGCGGCGACGACCGCATCCCGAGCGTCCTTACGGCTTGCCAGTGACGCGTTCGCGAGAAACACGCCCTTCTTGGTTGCTACCTCATAGGTGCGACCGCTCTCGCTGCGCGGGAACTTGCCACCGATGTAGAGCTTGTAGGTCTTAGGAACCGTGAGACGGGTCATTTCTTGCTACCTTTCGTGACGGCGGGCGCGGCCCATCCAGCGGATTCTAGGTAAGCGGCCAGTCCGTGACGGCCACCCTCGCGGCCGTAGCCACTCTCCTTGTAGCCGCCAAATGGCGACGCAGGATCGAAACGGTTGAACGTGTTAGCCCAGATGACGCCAGCACGCAGCTTGTCAGCGACCGCAAGTACGCGGGAGCCCTTCTCGCTCCAGATGCCCGCAGAAAGCCCGTAGGGCGTGTTGTTGGCCTTGGCGATGGCTTCTGCCGGGGTGCGGAACGTCAGCACGCTCAGTACTGGCCCGAAGACCTCTTCGCGAGCGATGCGACTTGAGGTCGACACGTTCGTGAAGATCGTCGGCGCGAACCAGAATCCGTTCTCGGGGATCGCACAGCCGGCGGTCCACCGCTCGGCACCTTCGGCTTCGCCGACATTGCTGAGTTCACGGATGCGGTCGAGCTGAGCTTTGGAGTTGATCGCGCCAATGTCAGTGTTCTTGTCGAGCGGGTCGCCCATGCGCAAGGTCGAGAGTCGCGCTTTGAGACGGTCAACAACTTCGTCGTGAACGTTCTCTTGAACCAGAAGACGCGAGCCTGCACAGCAGACGTGCCCCTGGTTGAAGAAAATGCCGTTGACGATGCCCTCAATGGCCTGATCCATGGGAGCGTCGTCGAAGACGATGTTGGCGTTCTTGCCGCCAAGCTCGAGCGTGACCTTCTTGCCGCTGCCCGCAATGGACTTGGCGATTGCACGACCAACACCGGTTGAGCCGGTGAAGGCAACCTTGTTAACGTCGGGGTGGTTGACGAGCGCGCTGCCCGTCTCCCCAGCACCCGTCACGATGTTGACAACGCCCTTGGGCAAGTCGGCCTGCTGCAAGATCTCAGCGAAAATCATTGCGCTCAGTGGAGTCGTCTCCGCTGGCTTGATCACGACGGTGTTGCCTGCGGCGAGCGCCGGAGCAATCTTCCACGCGAGCATGAGTAGCGGGAAGTTCCATGGGATTACCTGAGCAGCAACGCCAAGCGATTGCGGGTTCGGGCCGAGGCCGGCATAGTCGAGCTTGTCTGCCCAGCCGGCGTAGTAGAAGAACCACGCAGCGACGAGAGGTACGTCAACGTCGCGGCTCTCCTTGATCGGCTTTCCGTTGTCGAGGCTCTCAGCGACCGCAAGCTCACGAGCCCGCTCCTGCACGAGGCGCGCGATGCGGAAGAGGTACTTGCCGCGGTCTGCGCCAGAAAGCTTCGACCACGTGCGGTCGTACGCTTTGCGCGCTGCCGCAACAGCGACATCCACATCAGCGTTGTTGGCGTTGGAGATCGAGGCAATCTCTTTCTCGGTTGCGGGCGAAATGGTCGTGAACGCGTCTCCACGACCATCCACAAATTCACCATCGATGAAGAGACCGTAGTGCTTCTTCAGATGAAGAATCGAAGTCGATTCTGGGGCTGGCGCGTAGTCGAGAAAGCTTGGTGCTTTCGTCGTCAGAGCCTTGTTGTTTTCAGTCATGGTGTGCCTTAGTCGATCGTGACGTAGTCGGGGCCGGAGTAGTGGCCGGTGGTGAGCTTCTGACGCTGAAGAAGAACGTCATTGAGAAGACTGGATGCGCCGAAGCGGAACAAGTGCGGCTGAAGCCATTCTTCTCCGACTGTCTCAGCGACGGTGACGAGATACTTGATCGCGTCTTTGGACGTGCGGATGCCGCCAGCAGGCTTGACGCCAATCTTTTCTCCCGTGAGGAGGTGCCAGTCGCGCACAACCTCAAGCATGAGGAGAGTGACGGGTAGCGTGGCGGCCGGCGCGACTTTTCCGGTGGAGGTTTTGATGAAGTCTCCCCCAGCCAAGATCGCCAACCATGATGCTTTGCGCACGTTGTCGTAGGTGTTGAGCTCGCCGGTTTCGAGGATCACTTTGAGGTGAGCGTAGGTACCATCATCACGGCGGCACGCCTCTTTGACGGCAACGATTTGGTCGAAGACAACCCCGTACTTGCCAGACAGGAAGGCGCCACGGTCGATGACCATGTCGATTTCGTCTGCACCGTTGGCGACGGCTTCCTTGGTGTCCATGATCTTGATCGGCAACGATGAGCGACCACTCGGGAATGCCGTGGCAACAGCGGCAACGTTGATTCCGTTGTCTGAGCCGTTCGACCATGCCGAGCCAAGTGCATCTGCCGCGTAGGGAACCATGTCGCCATAGACGCAGACAGCAGCAACCCGTGGGGTCGAAGCATCCGAGGGGTCAGGCAGCATTGCTTTCGCTGCCAGGGAGCGCACCTTGCCTGGGGTGTCAGCGCCTTCAAGTGTCGTGAGGTCAATGAGCTTGATGATGGTATCGAGAGCCCACGCCTTTGACGTGGTCTTGATCGAGCGAGTGCCGAGACCGGCAGCACGCTGCTCGAGCCCAACTGCGTCGACGCCTGATAGCCCCTCAAGGTGAAGCTTGAGAGACTTTTCGGTCAGATCTGAACCGATGAGATTGACCGCGCGCTCAGCAGGAGCGAGCGCGATGGCCTGTTCGATTGTCATGTGGTTTCCTCCAGAAGGGCGTGGGCGGTGGCCTCATCGGTGACGATGACGGAACACAACCCACTCGTAACGACGGCGCGCGCGACGTCATGTTTAGCGTCGCCTGCGACGACAAAAATTGCGTGCTCTGCAGCACGGAGTTCATCAAGACCGATCCCTACCGTGCGCTCATCGAGCGCGGTGTCAACGATCTCGCCTTGGGCATCGATGTAGCGGCCGACAACATCTCCGACGGCACCTTGAGAAACAAGTTCATCGACATCCGCTTCAGTCAAGTAGCCACTGTCGACGTGCACGGAGCTTGCTCCGGCAACCCCGGCGCTATACAAATAGGCGGATGCCGAAGCACCGAGCGCTCGAACGCTCGCAACGGCGCGGTCACGTTCGATCGCACGTTTCGTTTCAACCTGTTCCAAGATTGCAGGGATCGGCAGCAGCGTTGCTTGACCGTGCCCTTTTTGTGCGATTGTGACGGCAGTCTGGGCAGCGGTGCCCTGCTTGCTGTTGAGGCTCACGCCACCGTTGATTTGGACGACCTGCACGCCAACGGTCCAGCCGGGAGCAAGGAGGCGGGCGACTTCGTCGAGCGTGCGGCCCCAGCTCACCCCGAGAGTTCGAGGAATGGGGCGCACTGCTGCGAGATAGTCTGCAGCGGCTTGAGCGACGCGAGGACTCACCTCTTCATCATCGGTTGGCAGCGGAACAACGACTGCATCCTTGAGCCCGAAGCGGTCTCGTAGTTGGCGTTCGACATCGAGTCGACGGGCACGAGGGTGAATGATCTCGATGCGTACGATTCCCACTTCACGAGCGCGCGTAAGGAGTCGACCGACCTTCCACCGAGTGATACCCAAGAGGGCACCTACCTCGTCTTGAGTCTTGTTCTCTTCGTAATAGAGCTCGGCAACACGCACAGCCAAGAGTTCGGTTGATTCATCCACTGTTGCCTCCTGTCGTCAACGATAGAGTCAGACACGCCAACTTGCAACATATGCGGGGACGTGTGCGCAGATGAGCAGCGCGCGCGAAGTGGTGATGCGCACATGTGCAGCAAACACCGTCAACCTGAATACCACTCGAACGCTCCTCTGGGTGTACTCGCGACCGCCTGCACCCAATAAGGTTGATGCCGTGACCACCACCACATCGAATCGTTATGCCCTCGCCATCGACATCGGCGGCACCAAAGTCGAGGCTGCCCTCGTCGACCCGAACGGCGTCGTTCTCGCGGCAAGCCGCTTCCGTGCCCCCACCGGTCGCGCCTCCTCGAGTGATCAACTCGCCGAGAGTGTGCTCACCGTCGTGCGCCAGTCAACCGCCGCTCTGCCGGATGGCGCCGAACTGCTCGGCGTGGGCATCGGAAGCGCCGGCCCCATCTCGGTTTCTCGCGGCGAGGTATCCCCCCTCAACTTGCCCGCCTGGCGCGACTATGGCGTTCGTACTCTCGTGGAAGCAGAGCTTCCTGGCATTTCCGTAGCACTCCGCGGCGATGGCAACTGCATCGCCCTGGCCGAACACTGGATCGGTGCAGCCCAGGGTGTGAAGTACTTCATGGGGATGGTTGTGTCGACCGGCGTTGGAGGTGGCCTCATCCTCGACAACCAGCTCATCGACGGCCCCACCGGAAACGGTGGCCACTTCGGTCACGTTGAAGTCGGTGGAGAAACTGTCGTCTGCGGTTGTGGCGGTACCGGCTGCGTCGAGGCGGTCGCCTCTGGCCCGAAGACTGTCGAGTGGGCGCAAGCTCGCGGCTGGACCGGATCGACCGGTGAAGAACTCTCGGCGGACTACGCAGCGGGCAATGAGATCGCGATTAGTGCGGTGCGCCGCTCAGCTCGTGCCGTCGGCCATGGCATCGCCTCAGCAACGGCTCTCGTAGACCTCGAACTCGTCGCGATCGGTGGCGGTTTCTCGCACGTCGCCGCCGACTACATTGACCTCGTCGCTGAAGCGATCACCGATCGGACACCGTTCCCGTTCATCACCAAAGTGCGCGTCGTCGCCTCTGGGCTCTCGAGCGATGGCCCGCTGATCGGTGCGGCGTCGCTGGTTCATCACCCCGAGCGGCTGAGCAACTCAGCGTTAGAGGGCGCAACTAGCTAACTGTCGAACTCGGCAGTCGGTATGCGCAGTTCGTCCTCAACGAAACTGGGACGGCTCAGCATGACGGCGCTGACCAGCGCCATCAGACTTGTCACGAGCAAGAACATGAGCGGCCACACCCAGCCGCCGCTCAGTTCCCGCACGAGCGCGACGGCAAATGGCCCGAGCGCGGCAACCGTGTACGCAACACTTTGAACAAATCCGCTGAGCGCGGCAGAGCCTTCGTGACTACGCGTGCGCAGGTTGATGAGCACAAGGCACAGCGGGAACAGTATTGACCCGATACCGACGAGTGTCACCCACAGCCACGTAACCGTGGTGGGAGCCAAGGCGAGCCCCAGATATCCGGCCACACCGGCGAGCACTCCCCCGGCAATCACCAGCCCGATGTTAGAAATGCGGCTGGCGAGAATCGGGCTCAGGATGCCCAACGGAATGCCGATCAGACCGAACAGCGACAGCATCGCCCCTGCCTGCACCGGGGTGAACTGTGCCGACTCGATCAGGATTTCGGGAAGCCACGCAAAGAAGGAATAGAACCCGATCGACGACACAGCGAACGCGATCGTGATCGCCCACGCCGTCTTGGAACGGGCAACGGCCCACACCGAAATATGCGGTGTCAACGGGAGAATGCTTGCGTCGCTGACCGCACGACGCTTGGCATTGCGGCCACGAAGCGTCAGCACAAACCAAGGAACAAATGCAGTCAGTGCAAGAGCAGCCCAGACAGCAACCGAAACTCGCCAACCTGAAACCCCCGCGATGGGTGCGGCAAAGAACGCCGGGATTGCGGCACCAAGCGAGATAAGCATGACGTAGCCGCCCGTGACCGTAGCCAGGCGGTCAGGAAAGTACTTCTTGACGGCGGGAGGGAGAAGAACATTGCCCACTCCCATTCCGGCAAGAGCGATAAAGCTGCCGAGAGCGAGCACCAGGTAGTCATCGCTCACGGCCCGAATACTCGACCCCGCAACCATCAACGCCGCCGCAATCAGCAGACTGGCATCAAGACCCCTGGCGCGAGCAAGTGCCGGAGCGGCGATTCCCGCAATCGCAAAAGCGATCGGCGGCAACATCCCGAGCACACCGAGTCCGAGGCTAGAAATCGGAATATCATTCTCGATCACGCCAATAATGGGAGAAATCGCCGCGACCGCGGTGCGCACGTTGAGGGCGACAAAGAGTATGCCAGCCAGCGCAAGAAGACGCCCTCTCCAGAGAGTGCGCGAGGGAGTGATCATTCGCACGAGTCTACGGCTAGTTTTATCGCGACCCCTACGATGGTGGGTATCGTCGACAACTCGTGTCGGCCGACAACTCAGGAGACACACATGGGTAACAGCGGATTCGATCTCGGTGACATCGGTGACGTCGTTGGAGGTCTAGTAAAAGGCAAGGGACTCGACGTTGAAGCCCTCGAGCCCATCTGGGAGGGTATCCAGCCAACCCTGCAGGGCCTCGACACCGACACGATTCTTGACACTGTCGCCAATTGGGCAAAAGACCTCAACTTGCCACTCGTCGGCAATGTGCCAGACGATGTAGTCGAGAACCTCAAGAATGGTGTGAAGGTTCCCCTCAGCAAGCTCGTCAAGGGCTAACTGTCACCAAACTACTTCTTGGGCGTCGCTTTCGCGGGGACGCCCAAGATTTCTCTCACGGCAACTTCATCGAGGCACATCTGCTCGACTAGGGCATCAACAGTGGTGTACTTCACCATTCCCCGAACGTATTCCACGAACTCAATCTCTACGCGCTTTCCGTAGATATCAAAGTCTTGATCCAGGGCGTGAGCCTCAACTTGCTTCTCAGGCACCCCGTCAAACGTCGGGTTGTTGCCGATTGATACCGCTGCCGCGAAACGAACACCATCGACGACGAGCCAGGCGGCATACACACCGTCTGCGGGAATGAATCCCTCCGGGTTTCGTTCGAGATTAGCGGTCGGATACCCGAGTTCGCGCCCACGCTGCTGGCCGAGTACGACCACTCCCCGCACCGAATGCGCTGCCGTGAGTAATTGCGCCGCCTCCGCAACGCGACCCTCCGCAAGAAGTTCGCGCACGAACGTTGAGGAAACGCGCCGACCCTCCTCGAGCGCAATGTCGTCGACCACAACGACCTCGAAGCCGTGCTTGTCACCGAGTTCACGGAGCAAGGCAACATCACCAGCTCCGCGCGCACCAAACCGAAAGTCGGCACCGACCAGAATTACCTTGGTATCGAGAGCCCCGGCAAGAACTGTCGCGACAAAGTCGTCAGCCGGCACCTCGCTGAGCGCGCGGTCAAACGCCAACACGAGAGTCGCGTCGACCTCGGTTGTCGCAAGCCGCTCAAGCTTTTGTTTTGTACTGAGCAACGCCGTTGGGCACGCCGCCGGGTTCAGCAGACTAATCGGGTTGCGATCGAAAGTGACAACGACGGAGCGCAGATCGTGGGAAGCAGCTACGTCGCGCAATCGAGCGAGCACCGCACGATGGCCGCTATGCACGCCATCAAATTTGCCGATCGTTACCGCCACTTGACCATACGACTTCGGCACGGTGCCCAGTGAATCAAACACGTCCATGTCAGCGACTCTCCTGAGAAATACGCACCCGATAGAGCCACACGAGGCCAAGAATCGGAAGAGCCAAAGGCACAAAGAGGTAGCCAGCGCCAAACGCTGACCACACTGTATCTGCCGGGAACAACACCGCATCGACGAGGCTGAGCGTTCCGACCGTGAGCACCCCCACGAGTTCGAAGACAATCGCGATCACGGCGACGCGATACCAGCGCTGTCCAGAGCGGATAAGCGCAACAGTAGCGACGATGTAGACAACGCCAGCTGCCGCCGAAAGGAGATAGGCAATCGGTGCGTCATCAAACTTGGTCGCGATTTGAAAAAGCGAGCGCGCTGTAGCGGCCAATGCCATCACCGCATAGACGGCAATGAGCACGCGACCAACGCCCGCAGTGGTAGTAGAACTCTTGCTAGTCATCGAATCAACTTTAGGCGCTCTGGCCTAGGCCAATTGCACAAACCAGATTTGGCTCATGCGGTAAACCATCACGGCAATCGAGAGGCACGCAACGCCGAGCACGACGCTGCTCCAACGGTTGCGCTCAATGAGCCCCCACATGACCGCCGCCGGTGGAATGAGGATCGCCGAAACCAAATAGATCCAGAACTCCAAGGCACTACCGGTAGCGACGTTCCCGGCCAGCGGGGCAATGATTGCCATCACCAACTGCACCACCAAGAGCGCCTCGACGAGGAGTGTGGCGCCCAGGGTGTAGTCGTTAGGTTTAACCCCCGCGAATCCGACGACAATGGCCGCAACGCCGGCGAGTACCGCAATCACAATCTGCACCCAAACGAACCACTCAACCATCGCTCGACGCGCCTTTCACAGAGCCAGCTCCGGGTTTCACCGATTCGGCAGAACTATCCGCCTCGGCCTCGACCGGGGCTGCCGCCGCATCAACCGGAAAATTGGAGAGAATGCGAGTGCGCCCGTTGACGACTTCCGCCAGGCCAACCAACCGGCCGGCTGAATTCACAATGGCAAGAGGGCCAGCGCCAACAGGCCCCAAAGGAATCTGCTGCCCCCGCGAGAGATCAAACGCTTCGTCGTCAGAGATTTCTACTGTGTCAAAGAGCGTGCCAGCGACCTTTGCTGGCGCAACCAGGCGAGTCTCGAGATCGTCATCGAGCGTGCACGCGGTGTCGACCGTGAACGGCCCGACTCTGGTTCGCCGCAGCGCGGTGAGGTGACCACCAACTCCCAAAACTTCACCAAGATCACGGGCAAGGGCACGAATGTAGGTGCCAGACGTGCAGTCAACACGAACGTTCACATCCACAAACTCACCACGTTTCACCGTGAGAACGTCGAAAGCAGAAATTGTTACGGCCCGCTCGGCCAGCACTACTTCTTCCCCTGAACGCACCAGCGTGTAGGCGCGACGGCCATCCACCTTGATAGCGCTCACCGAACTCGGCCGTTGCATAATCGCGCCCGTGAACTGAGTTACCGCTTCAGCAATGTCGTCGTTGGTGATCGCCGCGATCGCCACGGCGTCCGCTGGCTCCGAAAGTTCGCCGTCAGCATCATCCGTGTTCGAGGATGCTCCCAAACGAATCGTGGCCAAGTACTGCTTGTCGAGACCGACCAGATAAGTGAGTAAACGCGTGGCATTGTTGGCACCGAGAACAAGAAGACCGGTCGCCATCGGATCGAGAGTGCCCGCGTGGCCAATCTTGCGAGTGCCGACGGATGCCCGAGCACGGGAAATAACACCGTGACTCGTGATGCCCTGGGGTTTGTCAATGAACAGAATTCCGCTGGCAGGATTGCGTGGCGGCTTCGCCATGACTGCACCTCCCGAACCCAGCGGCCCCGGATGGGCAGCGCAACAACTTTAGCCAATTCTCTCGCACCTCACGCACGCATCGACACCGCGACGCGACTGCCCCCTGATTTGCGTGCTTGTGCACTTAGACTTCGACTATGCGAATTGGCATCATTGGGGCGGGTGCCGTTGGCGGCGCCATTGCGGCGTTGCTAGCTCGCGCTGGTCACGATGTAGAAGTGACGGCACGCGGGGCCCACCTTGACGCCATCCGCCAATCAGGCCTTGCCCTCACCGGGGCATGGGGCGAAAGCACCTCGCGAATGCGCGCAGCAGCGACGCTGACGCGCGTCAATGAGCTGGTGATCGTCGCCACTAAAGCGCATGATGCGGAACAGGCTCTTCGCGACAATGTGGCACATCTCCGCAATGTTCCTGTCGTCATTTTTCAGAACGGCCTTGACTCGCTCGAGACGGCACAGCGTGCGACGCCACGATCAGACATCATTGGCGGTCTTGCGACGTTTGCGTCATCATTTCTCTCCCCCGGCGAAATTCATGTGACTGCCGCCGGCCCCAGTTATCTCGGAGTGGCCGGAGAGAACGATGTTCCTGCTCGCTATGCCGCGCGCATCCTCAACGACGTCATGCCGACTTTTGCGGTCCCCAATTTCCGCGGCGCTCAGTGGACGAAGCTGGTCATCAACCAGGTCAATGCACTGCCCGCCATCACCGGAACAAGCGTGCAGTCCGTCGTCTCAAACTCCGCGTTGCGTCGCGTCATGACGGCAAGCATGCGAGAGACGGTGCGCGTTGGTCTTGCCACTGGCATCCGCTTTGAGACGCTGCAGGGGCTCACTCATGGCCGACTGCGTAATTTTGCACGGTCTCCGCTGTGGCTGGGCGAGTTATTGCCCGGACAGATGTCGAGACGCATGGGGATCACTCCCAACCCGGGATCAACGCTCCAAAGCATTCGCCGCGGTCAACCAAGCGAAGTTGACGCCCTCAACGGTGCTGTCGTTCGCGCAGCGGCGACGGTAGATCGCGGTGCGGAAGTGAATGCGCTTATGGTCGAACTTGTGCACGCCGTAGAGGCCAAGGGCGCGTTCTTCTCCGCTGGCGAGGTTTCGGCCCGCTACGCGGCGCTGAAGGCGTAAGGGCGATCGCGCGTGGGCACTGAGTCGACGGCCGACGAACTCACTCTTCTGATTCGCGAGTGGTTTGCCGCGCAGGGCCGGGATCTCCCGTGGCGCCATGACGGATTCGGAGCATGGGGCATCCTCGTCAGCGAAATTATGCTGCAACAGACTCCAGTAGTGCGCGTTATCCCCCGACTCGCCCAGTGGCTCGAGCGCTGGCCAACGCCCGCAGATCTCGCCGCTGCCGCTCCGGGGGACGCGGTACGAGCCTGGGAACGACTCGGCTACCCCCGCCGGGCCCTGAACCTACACGCTGCCGCTTCGGCAATCACCGAGCAGCACGGGGGCATTGTGCCTGAGGACATCCCCTCGCTCTTGGCTCTGCCCGGCATCGGAGACTACACCGCGCGGGCTGTCGCTGCTTTTGCTTATGGTCACCGCCATCCGGTCGTCGATACGAACGTTCGGCGAGTCATTGCCCGCGCTGTGCTCGGGCAGGGCGAGGCTGGGCCGCCCTCGACTAAACGGGACCTCGCTGCGATGGAAGAACTACTTCCGGCTGATGCGAGAGAGGCTCAAGCCACCAACGCTGCGGTAATGGAACTGGGGGCTATCGTCTGCACGGCGCGAAAGCCGCTGTGCGAAGATTGCCCGGTGAAAAACCTGTGCCAGTGGCGCGCGACGGGCTACCCACCATATGAAGGTAAACGTCAGGCAACTCAGAAACGTTTCGAGGGCTCAGATCGCCAAGTTCGGGGGCTTATCTTGGCCGAGCTGCGTGCCAGCGACGTGCCCGTTTCGGCAGCCGAAATAGTTCAGGTGTGGGCTGAGAGCGAGCAGCGCGAGCGGGCACTCAACGGCTTACTGCGAGACGGTCTTGTCGTGCGGGTCGATTCTGACTACGAGCTGCCTTAGTCGTCTTTGCTGACGTAGACCGCGTCATCATCGTCGTCGTCATCGTCGAAGCCTGCTGCTTCCTCTTCAGCAGCAAGGTCGCGAGGCTTAACGTAGGGATCTTCGTCGCCGGCGTAGGTCGCATTCTGCTTGAGCGAACCAATTGAGGCGTCGCGCTGGTGCGCTTCAGTGAGAAGCGAGTCAATCAACGCCGCATTCTCCGGAATACCGTCGGGAATGAACTCGATTGACGGAGTCAAGCGCGCGGTGAGGTTCTTGCCCACCTCGCGGCGGACCAGTCCGGTCGCGGACTTCAGAGCAGCCGCGCTCTCGAGGCGTTCTTCGTCTGAGCCATAGACGGTGAAGAAAACGGAAGCATGCTGCAAATCACCAGTGACGCGAACGTCAGTAATCGTGACAAACCCCAGTCTCGGATCTCTGATGCCACGCTCTAGTGTCTTCGCAACAATCACCTTGATGCGGTCGGCCATTTTCGCCGCACGAGCTGCGTCAACCATCTCTACTCCTTCTATAACTTGTGCTGCCTCGGGGTGTACCGAGGCGTTGACGGCAACCTGAGCAGGAAGCTTGCGGAGCCTGCGTAGCTCCGCTTCCTGCTCAGGTTGCCGTCATAAGCCAACGAGCTAGACCCGCGGCTTTTCCTTCATTTCGATTGTCTCGATCTCGTCACCGATTTGGATGTCGTTGAACTTACCAAGTCCGATACCGGCTTCGTAGTCAGTACGAACTTCAGTGACGTCATCCTTGAAGCGACGCAGTGAGTCGATCGCGAGGTTGTCGCCAACGACGACACCTTCGCGGATAACTCGTGCCTTGGCGTTTCGCGTGATCGTTCCCGAGCGCACGATGACACCAGCGATGTTTCCGACCTTGGAGGAGCGGAAGATCTCGCGGATCTCGGCAACACCAGACTGAACTTCTTCGAACTCAGGCTTGAGCATTCCCTTGAGCGAGTTCTCGACGTCTTCGAGGGCTGCGTAGATGACCGAGTAGAAACGAACGTCGACGCCTTCGCGAGCGGCACGTTCGCGTGCCTTCGGGTCGGGGCGAACGTTGAATCCAATGATGATCGCGTTGTCGACCGTGGCGAGGTTGATGTCGCTCTCGGTAACAGCACCAACACCGCGGTGGATGATGCGCAGCTGAACCGAGTCATCGACATCAATCTTGAGCAGCGACTCTTCGAGGGCTTCAACAGCACCCGAAACGTCACCCTTGATGATGAGGTTGAGCGATTCGACCTTGCCATCTTCGAGGGCCTTCGTGAAGTCCTCGAGGCTGATGCGCTTGCGGCTACGAGCCAACATTGCGTTGCGCTCTGCTGCTTCGCGCTTTTCAGCGATCTGGCGAGCCATGCGGTCATCGTCGGTAACCAAGAACACGTCGCCGGCCTTGGGCACTGAGGTCAGACCAAGCACAGCAACGGGACGCGACGGTTCAGCTTTGAGGACCGAATCGCCGTTCTCGTCGAACATTGCACGAACGCGACCGTAAGCGGTACCGGCAACGATCGGATCTCCGACCGAAAGCGTTCCCGACTGGATGAGCACGGTAGCAACAGCACCGCGACCCTTGTCGAGCTTGGCTTCAATCGCAACACCACGAGCATCCTTGTTGGGGTTTGCGCGCAGGTCGAGTCCAGCATCCGCGGTCAGGAGCACAGCGTCAAGAAGCTCGGTGATACCGATCTTGTTGAGCGCCGAGACGTCCATGAACATGGTGTCTCCACCGTATTCTTCGGCAACGAGGCCGAATTCGGTGAGCTGCTGGCGTACCTTGGCCGGGTTTGCGCCCTCTTTGTCGATCTTGTTGATTGCGACAACGATCGGAACGTTTGCTGCCTGAGCGTGGTTGAGTGCTTCAACCGTCTGGGGCATGATTCCGTCGTCAGCAGCAACCACGAGGATGGCAACGTCGGTGACTTGGGCACCACGAGCACGCATAGCGGTGAACGCTTCGTGGCCGGGGGTGTCAATGAACGTGATGGGACGTTCGTAGCCATCGTGCTCTTTGACGACCTGGTAGGCACCAATGTGCTGCGTGATGCCGCCGGCTTCGCCAGCAACAACGTTGGCGTTACGGATGGCGTCGAGGAGCTTGGTCTTACCGTGGTCGACGTGACCCATGACCGTGACGACGGGAGGACGGATAACAAGTTCGTCTTCTGATTCGTCTTCGAGTTCTTGATCGAGGTCCATATCGAAGCCGAGCAGGAGCTCGCGGTCTTCCTCTTCAGGAGAAACCATTTCGATCTTGAAGCCGAGCTCATCACCCAGGATGCCGAACGTTGCCTCATCGAGAGACTCCGTTGCCGTAGCCATTTGTCCCAAGTGGAACAGCACAGTGACGAGGTTTCCGGGGCTTGTGTCGATCTTGTCGGCAAAGTCGGTTATTGAAGCGCCACGACGAAGGCGAATAACTTCCTTGCCATTTCCGCGGGGGACGCTAACGCCACCAAGCGAAGGGGCCTCTCTCAGCTCGAACTCTGCCCGTTTCGCCCGCTTCGACTTACGTGCTTTGCTCTTGCCGCCACCACGGCCGAAGGCACCTGCGGTACCTCCGCCGGGGCCACGACCGCGTCCGCCAGCTGGCGGACGGTTCGGACCAAAGTTGTTAGGTGCGCCACCTGGGCGTGCACCGGCTCCCGCTGCGCCTGGACGTGCGCCAGCACCAGCACCGGGGCCGCCTGGACGCTGACCGAAGCCACCGGGACGAGTTCCCTGACCGGGTCCTCCTGGACGAGGAGCACCGGGACGCGGCGATCCTGGACGAGGAGCACCGGGACGCGGCGATCCTGGACGAGGAAGACCGGGGCGAGGTGCGCCTGGGCGAGGAATCGAACTACCAGCACCGCCGCTAGCAGCGGGGCGTCCCATTCCCTGATTAGAAGCGAAGGGGTTATTTCCCGGACGGGGCGTGCCCGGACGAGGAACAGAGGAAGGACTCGGAGCGGCAGCAGCGTTACCTGCGGGCTTCTCCCCTGACTCAGCGGATGCTTTCTCCGCGGCCAAAGCCTTCTCTGCAGCAAGTGCCTGAGCCTGACGCTCAGCGACCGTCAACGGTGCGGGCGCCGCACCCTCTTCTGGTTCGTGAGTGGGTTCGGGCTCGGACTCGACAGCAGGAGCTTCTTGAGCAACTGTTGCCGGGGTCGGCGCACTTGGTACGGGCGTCTTGGGTTTCGGCGCAGCTTTAGGCTCGGCCTTGGGAGCAGCCTTGGGCTTCTCGGGCTCTGCTGGGGCTTTCGCGGCGTCTGCTTCGAGAGCAGCTTTCAACCGTCGTGCGACGGGCGGTTCAATGCTTGACGAAGGGCCTTTAACGAATTCGCCCATTTCTTTGAGCTTCGCTAGTGCAGCCTTGCTATCGACGCCTGCTTCGGCGGCAACTTCGTGTACGCGTGGTTTGGCAGCCACTTTTCTCCTGTCTGAGCCTGCTCCCAGACAGGGGGCAGGCCTCTAATTACGGACGGAACTCATTTCGAGCCGCTCATTAGTTGTCCATAGGTCAATCAGCCTGTTCGTTAGGGGACATCGGTTGATGCCCCGCCTCATATTCAGCTAACACTGAAAGAAGTGCTCCGGTATCTAGTGCTGAATCCACCTTCAACGCACGAGTAAAAGCTCTGCGTTTGACCGCAGAATCAAAACAAGTGGATGTGGGGTGAAGCCACGCACCGCGACCCGGAAGTGTGGCCGATTGGTCGGCCACAACCGCACCGTGAGATGCGATAACCCTCAGTAACGAGGATCTGCTGCCGCTCGCGCGACAGCCAATACACGTTCTTACTGCACCCATGATACCCCTACTCTGCAATCGCGCACTCCCCCCCCGCACCCTCATGCCAGAAGATGCTGCGGCCACGTGCGGCATGTCGGCCCTTCCCCGTCGTGAGACAAGAGCCGACACGCACGATGCATTTATTCTTCGTCGAGAATCGAGTCTGGCTGGATGTCGATGCGCGCGCCGGTGAGTTTGGCGGCCAATCGAGCATTCTGGCCTTCTTTGCCAATCGCTAGCGACAATTGGTAGTCGGGCACGAGTGCACGAACTGCCTTGGTCGCCTCGTCGATCACATACGAGCTCGATACCTTTGCGGGCGAGAGCGCGTTAGCAACAAAGGTGGCAAGGTTTTCCGAGTAGTCGACAATATCGATCTTCTCGTTGTTGAGCTCTGCAGTGACTGCTCGAACACGCTGACCGAGTTCACCAATGCACGAACCCTTGGCGTTGATGCCTGCCTCTGTGGCGCGAACAGCCATCTTGGTGCGATGACCTGCCTCGCGAGCAACCGAGGTGATTTCCACCAGTCCACTGGCAATCTCCGGAACCTCAAGGGCGAAGAGCTTGCGAACGAGCGACGGATGAGTGCGACTGACCGTGATCTGAGGACCCTTGTCACCCTTGTTCACGGCCGTGACGTAGACGCGGAGTCGAGAACCGTGCTTGTATTCCTCGCTCGGCACCTGCTCTTCTGGAGGCATAATCGCTTCCACCGTGCCCAGGTCGATGTGAATCATGCGCGGGTTGGGACCCTGCTGGATTACACCGGCAACGATGTCTCCCTCACGACCCTTGAACTCACCAAGAACTTTGTCGTCACCAATGTCGCGAAGACGCTGGTTGATGACCTGTTTTGCTGCAAACGCCGCAATGCGCCCGAAATCGCTTGGGCTATCTTCAGCCTCGCCGATAACGGCACCTTCGTCGTCATATTCAGGAACCCACACACTGACGTGGCCAGTCTTGCGGTCAAGAACAACCCGTGCCGTCGGCGCAACTTCTGCAACCGTGCCTTCGGGAGCCTCAACATGCTTGAGATAGGCACTCATGATTGCCTGCTCAATGATCTGCACCAGTTCGTCGAACGGTATCTCTCGTTCGCGCTCCATCATGCGCAGCACGCTCAAGTCGATATCCATTGAGGGCCTCCGATATTCATTTAGGGGTGATAAATCGGATCCTTACTGGATCCGAATAGGCTAGTTTAGCCGCCTTATTTGAGCAGCGCCGCACCAACCTCGTCGATGCTCGTGCTGGTGCGCTCGTTCGTAATGCGATCCCAGACCTCGACCATTCCATTGGCGGCGTCGCGGCCGACAATCACGATCTTGGGCACACCGAGTAGCTCGGCGTCGCCGAACTTCACGCCGGGAGAAACCTTGGGACGATCGTCGAAGAGCACATCAAGGCCTGCGGCTTCGAGTGAGGTGACCAGGTTCTCAGCGGTCTCGAAGACAACAGCGTCCTTGCCCGCAGCGACGATGTGCACGTCAAACGGGCTGATGTTTTTGGGCCACAAGAGGCCCTTGCCGTCGTTGGTGGTCTCCGCAATCGCTGCCATCAGGCGCGTGACACCGATGCCGTACGAACCCATCGTGACGGTGACGAGCTTTCCGTTCTCATCGAGAACCTTGAGCCCGAGAACTTCGGCATACTTGCGGCCGAGCTGAAACACGTGTCCGATCTCCATACCGCGAGCAGTCTCAATGGGGCCGCTGCCGTCGGGAGCAGGATCGCCAGGACGAACATCCGACACCTCAACGATGCCGTCGCCGACGAAATCACGACCGGCAACAAGACCAAGCACGTGCTTCTCGTCGAGATTTGCGCCCGTAATCCATTGCGTGCCGTCAACGACGCGAGGATCGAGCACGAAACGAACACCGGTTGCCGACTTTTCACCCAGCACCGCGCCCTCAGGGGACCACGGACCGATGTAACCCTTCACGAAGCCGGGGTTTCCCTCGAGCTTGGCTAGCGCAGCAAAGTCTTCAGCCGTTGCAGCTTCAACCTCAGCGGGGGCGAAGGCGACTTCGGCACGCTTGAGGTCGACATCACGGTCACCGGGAAGACCAACGACAACGAGCTCACGAGATCCGTCGATCGATTTGAGCGCAAGAACAATGTTTTTAAGCGTGTCTGCCGCTGTCCACTGGCGATCCTCGCGCGGCTGCTGCTCGTTAGCGAGCGCAACAAGCGTCTCGATCGTCGGTGTGTTCGGCGAGTCGAAAATTAGCGCCGCGGGCAAGCCGTCAATCGGCAGCGCTTCAGGCGGCGTCGTGCGATACGCCTCAACGTTTGCCGCATATCCGCCAGCGGTGCGAACGAACGTGTCTTCACCCACGGGGGTGGGGTGCAAGAACTCTTCACTCTTCGAACCACCCATCGCTCCAGCATCCGCCGACACAATGACGTACTCGAGACCGAGGCGAGTGAAAATGCGCTCGTAAGCGTCACGGTGCTGCTGATACGACAGGTCGAGGCCGGCATCCGTGTAATCGAAGGAGTAGCTGTCTTTCATCGTGAACTCGCGACCGCGCAGAAGGCCGGCACGCGGGCGCGCCTCATCACGGTACTTGTCCTGAATTTGATACAGCGAAAGTGGCAAATCTTTGTAGCTCGAGTAAAGATCTTTCACGAGCAGCGTGAAGACCTCTTCGTGCGTCGGGGCCAACAGATAGTCGGCACCCTTGCGATCCTGGAGACGGAAAATACCGTCGCCATACTCAGTCCAGCGCCCCGTCAGCTCATAAGGCTCCCGCGGCAACAGCGCCGGAAAGTGCACCTCTTGAGCGCCGAACGATTCGAGTTCGTCGCGGATGATCGCCTCAATCTTGCGGCGGACCTTGAGACCAAGCGGCAACCACGCAAAGACACCAGGAGCCTGACGGCGGATGTAGCCGGCACGCACCAAAAGGCGGTGGCTGGCTACCTCAGCATCGACGGGATCTTCGCGGAGCGTGCGGACAAAGAGTTGAGAAAGACGTGTAGACACGTCTCAATGTTAGTGGCGCTACGGGGTCAGTACTTGCGGAGTACCGATCTCACCGGCAGGCATCTCGGCTGCGATGCGATTGGCCTCTTCGATAAGCGTCGCAACGATCTCAGATTCTGGCACCGTCTTGATGACTTCACCCTTCACAAAGATCTGACCCTTGCCATTACCACTGGCAACACCGAGGTCAGCTTCACGAGCCTCACCTGGCCCATTGACGACACAGCCCATCACGGCAACGCGCAGCGGGACGGTCATGCCTTCGAGACCCTCGGTGACATCGTTAGCGAGCTTGTACACGTCGACCTGAGCGCGACCGCAGCTGGGGCACGAGACGATTTCGAGCTTGCGCTCACGAAGGTTTAGCGACTGCAGAATCTGCAACCCGACCTTCACTTCTTGGGCGGGGGGTGCTGACAGCGAAACACGAATCGTGTCACCGATGCCTTCAGAGAGCAGGATGCCGAAGGCAGTCGCGCTCTTGATGGTGCCCTGAAACTCCGGGCCAGCCTCGGTGACGCCCAAGTGCAGGGGCCAGTCACCGCGCTCAGCGAGCATGCGATACGCCTTCACCATCACGATGGGGTCATTGTGCTTGACCGAGATCTTGAAGTCGTGGAAGTCGTGCTCTTCAAAGAGGCTTGCCTCCCACACCGCGCTCTCGACGAGCGCCTCAGCAGTAGCCTTGCCATATTTTTGCAGCAGGCTCGGCTCGAGCGAACCGGCGTTGATACCGATTCGCAGGCTCACCCCGGCATCCTTCGCGGCCTTGGCGATGTCGCCAACCTTGTCGTCAAACTTGCGAATGTTACCGGGGTTGACGCGCACGGCGCCCACTCCAGCATCAATCGCCGAGAAAACGTAGCGCGGCTGAAAGTGAATATCGGCAATTACCGGAATCTGGCTCTTCTTCGCGATGATGTGCAGCACATCAGCGTCGTCCTGGTGGGGAACGGCAACGCGAACGATGTCGCAGCCCGATGCCGTGAGTTCGGCAATCTGCTGAAGAGTTCCGTCGATGTTCGTCGTTTGCGTCGTGGTCATCGACTGAACGCTGACCTGCGAGTCACTGCCGACGCCTACCGAACCCACTTTGATTTGGCGGGTCTTGCGACGGGGAGCGAGGACTTCGGGAACTTTCGGCATTCCAAGATTGATTGCTGGCACTACCCCATCCTAAAGCCGACTCCTGAACATCTGCGGAACGCTAGCGCGCGGCGAGATGAGCAGTGAGTGCCTCAACGAACTCAGCTGGGCGCTCGAGGTGGGCAGAATGGCCGCAGTTTTCCCACGCGAGTTCCGTATATTCGCCGCCATTGGCGACATAGCGGTCGAAAACGGCACGGGTCTGCTCGATCATCGGCTGCGGCGGAGCAACCTCAGCCCCGGGCCAGCCCGGAATCACTCCCAACTGGCCAAGGAAGTTCAGATCGAAACCAGAGGCATCCGACACGATCGCGTCGTTCAGACCGCGTACCCA